>NZ_FUIG01000023.1:0-119386 GCF_900149755.1 Mesorhizobium delmotii
GCCGGAACCGCCTGGAATCCACTTGCGACGGATCCGCAAGCAGGCCGGCAAGCCTGTTCATCGAGGCTGACGTGACGATGTGGATGTCGGCGCGCTGATAGCGTGGCGCGACATGATCCTGGGCGTCCGAACCGAAGCGGATATGTGGGTGCAGCGCCGCCGGGAAATCGAGGAAGGCCGAAACCAACTCGCCTGCGAGGCTGGAGCCGGCGTCGATCCAGGGGCCATCGCCCAATCCAACTTCCGGCCTTTCGCCCCGCAGCCTTGCAAGAAGGTTCGGCAGCGGCCGCCAATGTTTTCGCTTCTCCGGCGCGGCAACAATTCCATCGCGCCGGTCGACGATGCCCCAGATCCGGTCGCCAGGGATTCCGCCCTCCACAAGCTCCGTCCCGTCCAGCCGTTCGCCGCCCATCGAACTGACGGGATATCGCCAGATTTCCTTGATATGGCCGAACGGTGTCATGATGCTGGGTCGAGCCATATCGCCGTCATTGCGCCACTGCCTTGCGTGCGCCCGCGCCGTCGATGAAACGGCGATCGATCAGCATCGCCGCATCGAGCAGGGCGCGCGTATAGGCGTGGCGCGGCCGGTCGAAGACGTCGTCGCGGTCGCCGATCTCGACGATCCTTCCGTCCTGCATGACGGCGACCCGGTCGGCAACCTGCTCTACCGCACCCAGATCATGCGAAACGAACAGGCAGGCGAAACCGTAGCGTTCCTGCAACGACCGGATCAGGAGCAGGATTTGTTTCTGCACCGTCATGTCGAGCGCCGAGACCGGCTCGTCGGCGACGATGAAGGCCGGTCGCCTGACGATCGCCCGCGCGATCGCAACGCGCTGGCGTTGCCCGCCCGACAGCTGATGCGGGAAACGCTCGAGAAGGTCGCGCGTCAGCCCCACTTCCTCAATGGCCTCATCCATGCGCGCGGTCCGCCGCTTGCGGTCCAATTCGGTGTCGAGCTTTAAGGGCTCGGTGACGATCTCGGCAATGGACTGGCGAGGGTCGAGCGAGGAATAGGGGTCCTGGAAGACGATCTGCATGTCGCGACGCTGCAAACGCGCGTCAGCCGATCGTCCATTCGCAATCGCCTTGCCAAGAAACGAGATCGATCCGCTGGACGGCCTGACGAGCCCGACAATAGCGCGCCCGAGCGTCGTCTTGCCGGAGCCCGACGCGCCGACCAGCGCCAGGGTTTCGCTGCGCCGGATGGTCAGGTCGACGCCGTCGACGGCGCGCTTCGGCGCCGCGCGCGCAAACAGCCTGGGACGGCCCGGATAGTCGACGACGACATTGCTGATCTCTACCAGGGGCGGGCCGTCGACGGTTTTTCTCGATCCGCCGGCACTGCGCTTGGGAAGCGCATCCACCAACCGCCTGGTGTAATCGTGCTGCGGTGCGTGAAGGACCTGGGCGCTGCTTCCCTGTTCGACGGCCTTGCCTTCGCACATCACCGTCACGTTGTTCACATAGTGCGACACCATGCCGAGGTCGTGGCTGATCAGCAGGACCGCGGTTCCATTCTCCCGCGTCAGCTCCACCATCAGGTCGAGCACGTCGCGCTGCACCAGCGTGTCGAGCGCCGTGGTCGGCTCGTCGGCGATCAGCAGGCGCGGTTTGAGCAGCATGACCGATGCGAGCATGATGCGCTGGCGCATGCCGCCCGAGAATTCGTGCGGATAGGCCGCGAGGCATTTGCCGGGATCCTTGATCTGGATCCTCTCCAGCATCGCCAGCGAGCGATCCTTTATCTCGGCGCGCGACATGTCGCGATGCAGGCGAAGCCCTTCGGCCATCTGCTCGCCGATGGTAACGGCTGGATTGAGCGAGACCATCGGCTCCTGGAAAACCATGCCGATCTGCGCACCGCGTATCTGGCGCAGCGCCTTTGCGGCAAGGCCGGTGAGTTCCCGTCCTTCGAAGCGGATGCTGCTGTCCGGGGTCGTGACCAGCGGGGCTGGGAGCAGGTTCAGGATCGAGCGGGCCGCCATCGTTTTGCCCGAACCGGATTCGCCGACCAGCGCCAGCATGTCGCCAGAGGCGAGATCGAAATTCAGCTTGTCGACGATCCGCTTTCCCGATGGTCCGACCGAGATCGACAGGTTGCGTACTGAAAGCATCGTGTTGTTGTCCCCGCTCGGCACGTTTCCAGCACCTACATTTTCGGGTCGAGCCAGTCGCGCACCGCGTCGCCCAGCATGTTGATGCCGAGCAGCGTGATCGAGATGCAGAGACCTGGCAGGATGATCAGATGCGGCGCCTGGCCGATATAGGGCCGTGCGGTCGACAGCATGTTGCCCCAACTCGGCGCCGGAGGCGGGACGCCCAGCCCCAGAAAGCTCAGCGCGCTCTCCGACAGGATGATCCATCCGAACATTGTGGTGGCGAGCACGATGATCGGAGCGACGCAATTGGGCAGCACATGCCGCGCCATGGTGATGATCTCGCTGTTGCCCATCACGCGGGAGGCCTCGACATATTCCCGCTCGCGAATGGACATCACGGAGGCCCGCACCACGCGCACAACGATCGGCATGTAGGCAAGGCCGAGCGCAACGATGATGCCCTCGCGGCTGGCGCCGATCACCGCCATCAGGCCGAGCGCCAGAAGCAGGCCGGGAAAGGCGAGAAAGGCGTCGTTGACCATCATGATGACGCGATCGACCCAGCCGCGCAGGAAACCGGCGAGAACGCCGAACACGATGCCGAGGATCAATGCGAAGACGACCGTCGCAAAAGCGATCCAGGCGCTGGTCCGCGCGCCGCTGGCGAGGCGGCTGAGCACATCGCGGCCGAACTCGTCGGCGCCGAGCAGGTGCACAGGCGAGGGCCCGCTGAGGCGCGACGGCAGATCGAGTTTGAGCGGATCGTAGGGCGCGATCCACGGGCCGAACACGGCCAGAACGATCAATGTCCCGGTGACGGCGATCCCGAAGATCGCGTTGAATTTCAGGCCGGGCCGGCCGAGCACACGGGCGATCATGCGGCGACCCTCGGATCGAGCAGCGGATAGACGAGGTCGACGACAAGGTTGACCACGACATAGATGAAGGCAACGAACAGCATCGTACCCCTGAATCACGGGATAGTCGCGGGCATAGATCGCATCGACCAGCAGCCGGCCGAGGCCGGGAATGGTGAAGACGGTCTCGATGACGACGATGCTAGAAAGTAGGCTGCCGAGCACCAAGCCGATCAGGGTCAAGGTGGGCGCGAAGGCATTCTTGAAAGCGTGGCGCCACATCACCGCGCTTTCCGAAAGCCCCTTCGCCCGCGCATGGGTGATGTATTCCAGGCGCGCCACCTCGATCGTGCTGGCCCTGGCCATGCGTGCAATCGGGCCGGATTCGACGAGCACCAGGGTAACCACGGGAAGGATCACATAGAGAGCGGCTTGGGCGAAGTCGCGGCTGAAGGGCACATAGCCGACAACCGGCAGCCAGCCGAGATAGAGGCCGAAGATCAGCATCAGCATCAGCCCCAGCCAGAAACTGGGGATCGAGAGCAGGATGGTCGAGGTGGCGACGACAGTGACGTCGCGGAGACTGTCCTGCTTCCAGGCAGCCAGCATGCCGGCAGGCACGGCGATCGCCGAGGCGACAAGCACGGCGAGAAAGACGATGGTCGAGGAGACGGCGAAACGGTCGAGGATCAGCGGCAGCACCTCTTGCCCGCTGCCGATCGAGCGTCCGAAATCGCCTGAAAGGACGTTGCCGGCCCAGATCAGATATTGCACCACCACAGGCTGGTCGAGCCCCATCTGATGCCGCATCGCATCGACCTGTCCGGGCTGCGCGAGGTCTCCCAGCATCAGCGTCGCGGGATCGCCGGGGACGAAGCGCATCATCACAAACACCGCAACCGACACCAGGATGAGGGTCGGTATGGCGCTGGCGATCCGGGTCAGGACAAAGCGGACCATCGTTTCTCCTGTGATATCGAAGGTCTCTCCCGCGCCGGCACTGCCTTCTCCGCGCGCTCGAGGATCTCGTCTTCGATGGTGAGTTCGTAGCGGGTGAATTCGCGGTTCTTGGCCGGCAACGGCGCGATCTCCATGGCGCCGGCGGCTGGTTCGAAGACGATCATCGCCACCGTCGCCGAGAGATTGCCGCCTTCCTTCCTGATCTGCGGACGGCACACGCTGAACGGCGAAGCGAAGTCGTCGAACAGGGCTTCCTTCAGGTCGTCGATGGTGATGTCCCCATGCCGCGCCGACAGGTGACGGCGCACGCGGTGGTCGCGATAGAGACTGTCCGGCACGTCGCGAAGTCCGGTTTCGCGCAGCTTCGACAATGCCACGGGGCTCTGCCAGTGATTGGCGTGGACGATCATGTCGTTGTCCGGATAGATGGCGAAGGCCTCGTCCGGCGCGCATTCGAAATCGACCGTGAACCCCTCGGCGGTGCTCAGGATCATGTTGTTGGAGCCGGATTTCGGCGTCGTCGCCACCACCTTGATGGCATGGGCGAAATGCTGCGCCTCAAGAGCCCGGCGCCGGACGAAGGGAAGCGGAATTCCGATCTCGCGATAGTCGCGGTCCGATTCGAGATAGTTCGCGGTGATGCCGATGCCGGCCGCGTTGAAGCCGCTGCGCGCCAGTCCGCCGGCTTCGGTGAAGGTGAGGAGGTCCGGCCCGTCCGTTCGCCGGATGCGCAGCACCACCGAGGTCTCGGCGCACTCGGCCTTCCAATCCCAGTTCTGGCCGTGGATGAGCCTGCCGTTCCGGGTTGCCTCCGGCAGGATCGCCGCGCCCGTGCATCCGTCGGGCTCGTCGTCGGACATGCCTTTCTCGCGCCGGGCAAGCTGCAGGATTTCGGTACGCGCATTGACCAGGACGATCGAGGACAGTTCGAGGTTAGCGCCTGACGCAATCCCTTCCATCTCCTCGACGAGATCGGGCGCCCATTGCCGCAAGCGAGGCAGGAAGATGCCGGAGAACCGCGCGACATCGTCCCGCCTGTAGCCGAAACGGTCGAGCTGGCCGGCATAGAGCGCTACCGAAGCGCCGATACGCCCGCGCGCCTGTTCGCCATAGGCCATGCCGCGCGCTCTTGGCGCTCCATCGATCTCGACAAGCGGAAAAGGTGCGACTGTTGTCATCAAAGGGAAGCCTCAACTCGTGTGAGTCCGGATACTAATGCATTTTGATTGAATGAAAAGCAGTAAGATTCGCTAGATTGCCAGTTCGAACTGCGTGGCGCATATCTATAATACGAACGCTTGAGGAAGCGCCTATGAACGAAACGATGATCGACCGGCCGGCACGCAGCGAGGCGGCCAGTCCGCTGCAGATCGATCTGGCGCGGCGGATCCTGGAGCGGATCAAGGATTCGGGCTGGACGGTTGGAACCCGCGTCTCGGTGCCGGACCTTGCCCGCACGTTCGGCGTTTCGCGTTCCCCCGTCAGCGCGGCGCTGGAACTGCTGGTCGCCCAGGGCATCTTAAGCCCCTTCGAGACAAGGGGGCTGCAATTGGCTCGCGATGTCGCCGACCTCGACCCTGAGGATATCCTGCCCAGTTCTCCGCTCGAGGAGCTTTACCGCAGGATGATGCGGGAGCGCGCGCTCGGTCAGTTGCCCCAGGAGGTGTCCGAGGCGGAATTGATGCCGCGCTATCAGGTGTCGCGCGGCATCGTGCGCAAGCTTTTGCTCCGCTTTGCCGCCGAAGGACTGGTGCAGCGCCTGCCGGGGCATGGCTGGCGATTTGCCGACACACTTGTCGGCGAGGACGCCTACCGGGAAAGCTATGAATTCCGGATGGCCGTCGAATGCGCGGCGCTGCGGTCGCCCATGTTCAATGCCGATCCCCAGCAGCTGGCGCCGGTCCGGCGCGCTCACGAGCGCATCCGGGCGATCGTGTCGACGGGCAAGACGCTGATCGGCGGCGACGAATGGTTCCGGATCAACGCATCCTTTCACGAAGGGCTTGCGGCCTGTTCCGGCAACCGGTTCCTGGCGGATGCGGTGCGCCAGCAGAACAATCTGCGCCGGTTGCAGGAATCGGCAGGTTTCGAGGAACTGCCGTCGGAACGCATCGAGCAGTCATGCCGGGAACATCTGGCCATCCTCGATGCTGTCGAAGCGGGCGAGATCGAATGGGCCGAGGCGCTGCTGCGCCAGCATCTACGGCAGGCCTCCGAGTTCGCTTCGCCGCAGCGCTCGATCTGATGCCTGCGACGGTGAGCATCATTCCATCATCATTCCGCGCCGCCTGAGCGCCACGCGCTCGATGGCCGCGCAATGCACCGACCGGCCTCCATGAGGAACTGGGCGATCTGGAGCGAGCGTCTCCCCGATCGCTTCACACCAATCCGCTCCGTCAAATGTCGGGATTGGATGTTTTAGGACCGATTTTCAGCGGCGCATCATTTTCATCCGGATTGGGGACGGGAGCTTCGTCGGGAAGTCTGTCCGGGTCCGGCTCACGCACCGGCTTCGGTTCAGGAAGCGGCGGTGGCGTGGGCGCCGGAGTGGGCGTTGGTTCGGGAGTGGGAAGAATGGCCATGGTGTGATTTCCTTCCGCTCGCTGCACTCTGCCTTGGCGGGTCACCGACGTCGGCCGGGATTTTGACGCCACCCGTTTCGACCGGTTTCGCTCTACGGGCTGATGCACGCAGAACGACCACGCGTGCCTATGGTTCCGATGGCAACCTCCTCCCGCAGGCATCAGGCACTCGTGGCAGGACGGCGCCGTCAGAAAAGTGATCGAATGGTACGCGCATGAGGGCCTTGTCGGCGTCGTGGAGCGCCATAATTTCCATTTCAGGGTGGGACGAACTCACCTGTTGAATAGGAGGCGGCCGTGAAGCACCAAACACTTGACCAACTGCATACCGTTGCCGACGTTCATGCTGAAGCAACAGACCTCGTAGCGACCCGAAGCCAGCGTCTCGAACGTTGGGCGAAACTGCTGGAGAAAAATCCCGATCGGCGTCTCGAAGCGTTGACGGGCACCGAATACAAGTCCCCTGAGATACGCGAAAAGATGCGTTACAACGACTCGCCTCTCACGGTTGCCTTCGAGGACCCGATCTTTCGCGCACAAGGCTTGAGAGACGACACCTACGGTGAAGCCAGGCGCTTCTTCGAACTGACCGACTGGCAGTTGCACGAAATCGTCTGCCATTGCCATGTCGGCGCCACGATACGAGCGCGATGGGCTGCCTCCCGCGTCCGTGCGGCAATGTCCGAGAGATTCGGCTTCTTCGCCTGGCTGCGAGGAACATTCATGCATTGACGCAGCATTGACGCTACGGGCATTGACGCCGCCGGCATTCAAGCTAGGGGCCGGCACGTTCGGGTGATGGAGGCGGCGAAGCGATTTCCACGCCTCGCATCAGTGGTCGTTGATGTGCGGATATGCCGTTCGGCGGCGATCCGCCATCGGCGAAGCTCGATGCAATCGGCCTCGATACCACAGGGCATGGGCAGATTTCAGTCGGCGGGCGCGGTGTAGCGGCGATGGACCGCTTCCGCGATGGCGGCGCGGCTTCTATGCGGATCGAGACTATCGTCATCCTCGATGACAGCCGCTTCCTCCGCAAGTCCCTGGTCCTTGACCTGGTCGCGGAACCAGGCCGAATAGTCGCCCGCGCGCAAGTGATGCTCCCAGGTGCGGTCGTCGATCCCCTCGGCGATATGGAGGAACATCATGAGATTTTGCGCTTTCAGGTTGAGCTTGCCGTCCGCGCCGCGGAAATAGAAACTGTTGTCGCCAAGATCGCCCTCGGCATACTTGCGAATATGGCGCTTGCGTTCCTGCCGGGGACGCTCGATTGAGATCGGTCTTGCGGGATCGGCTGTCGACCGGTTCCAATACAAGACCTTGTTTTCCGGTGGCGGCACGACGCCCGGCGGTACGCCCTCGCCAATTGCGCCACAGAAGCTTTCAACGACCTTGTCGGCTTCCGGGCCAAGAGCCAGCACGGTGTCGACACCTGCCAGCACATCCCGCGAAACCAGATCGGGATGTACTGTGACCAGAATGGTCGCCGAAAGGCTTTTTGGAAGCGCAAAGGCTGTGCCATCGCGCGCGTGCGGCAACAGGTGGTGTGCCTCGTCGATGATCAGCCAGTGCGGGCGTCCGGTGCGGGCGCGAAGCGCGGCAAGCTCCGGCAGCAGCTTGGCGAAGGCGTTTGGCCGCTCCGCAGTCTTGATCCCGAGCATGTTGACGGCGACATTGTTGGACGGCTTGGACAAGAGGTCGAAGATTTCGCGCGAGCTCGGCGGGCTTTTGGCGTCGCCAACCACCAGCACGTCCTCCAGGTCCTCGTAGTCGCCCTCCGGGTCGAGCACGCAAAATTGGAAGCCTTGCTCGACGAAGCGCTCGGTCAGGGCGGTGGCGAGGGTGGATTTTCCGATCCCCGACGTGCCGGCCAGCAGCACGCCGCCGGCGCGCGGTGAAAGGTGCATCACCGCGCCCGATCCGTCGTCCGCGCCAATCTCAATGCGTTGCCGCGCCGTGTCCAGCAAGGCGGCGTCATGCGAGATGAGGCCCTCGATCAACTCCCTCACGCCCGCGCCGCGGGCACCATTCGTCACGTGGCCCGCCGTCTCCCTTACCTTCGGCAGTGCATTGGCGACTGCAACTCCGAAGCCGACGGCGCGCAGAAAGGCATGGTCGTTCTCCGCATCGCCGATGCCGACGACATTGTGGGCGGACAATTCCAGATCCTCAAGGGCAGCCGCAAGACCGGTCGCCTTGTTGACCCCGCTCGGCAGCACCATGACGGCACCCTTGTTGAAGATGATCTCCAGCTCCAGGCCAAGGTCCTTGATCACTTCCAGCACGATGGTCTCGTTGGGCTCCCTGGTGGCGACGACGGAACGTCCAATCGACAGGGGGGCGATCTTGCGCATCATCAGCCTGTCGACGAATTCCGCCGGAGGCGCAGGCGCCAGGATGCGCTCCTCCTTCGAAGCCGGCGTGTAGACGAGCGCGCCGTTTTCGGCGACGACTTTGTCGAAAATGCCAAGCTCCGGGAAAACGCTTTCGAGGTCGGCAAGCTCGCGACCGGTGACCATTATCAACTTGCGGCCGGTTTCCTTCAGCCGCTCGAGCGCGGCACGGGTCGCATCGGAAACGACCCCGTTTTCCGCGAGTGTGCCGTCGTAGTCAGTGGCTAGAGCAAGAGCATACATCGAATTGTCGTCGGCAGTTCGAAAGCCAGCCCGAGATGCTTTCTCGCTGAAACTGAGCGGAAAGCTATCTGCTCGGGTGACTTCCATTGGCCGAATCCCATCATCGTTTGTCATGGCCGCCGGTAATCGGTGGCCGATTGGTCCCAACGGCGCTGGCTGTCGATTGTTCCCGGTGGCGGAAGGCAAGAGTCGCAGAGGCCTGGCTTTTGGTTGAGCGTCGGTTTTCCCAAAGCCGGCACCCACTTCTAGCCGATGATCCTGAAGCCGTTCGGCTCCTGGCCGGGATCGACATCTTGGGATGTCACGCCGGAGACCAACGCCCCGGTCGGCCCTTTCCAAAACCGGTTCATCATCGTCGAAACCGCGTCTTCGGCCCCGACGATCAGTGCCGTTACGGATCCGTCATCCTCGTTGCGAACCCATCCGGACAGACCGAGCCTCTCGGCCTCGGTCCGTGTCCACACGCGAAAAGAGACGCCTTGCACCCTTCCATTGAGCCTGACGCGTACCGCCTTGCGCTCGTCCTCCATGGTCACCTCCGTGCTGGTGGTTTTCTCACTCTTCAACTCACCAGCGGCGGAAAAGGCTCCGTCTTCGCATTTTTAACGAATTGGGCTGCCCGGCAGTCCGATGGAGACGTCCGTCCGCATGATGTCGGCGACGGAACCATGCGGCGGCGGCTTTGTTAAGGACGGACAGCTGCAGGTTGCTGGGCTTCGGAGCCACGATTTCATGACCAACGATTCTCCAACGGGAGGCGCCATCCCGGCATCTGTTCCGACGATCGATCCAAAAGCGGCGCCGACGCTTCAGCACGCCGAGGCCGAGGTCTTTTATACAGAGGCGATCCGCGAACTCGCCGCGACGGACATCCCCTTTCTTGTCGCCGGCACCTACGCGGTGAGCGCCTATACGGGCGTCACGCGCCAGACCAAAGACCTCGACATCTTCTGCAAGGCCGGCGACTACGCCCGCATCCTCGCCCATTTCAAGCAAGCCGGCTATGCGGTCGAGATCGTGGACGACCGATGGCTTGGAAAGGTCTTCAAAAGCACGCATTTTTTTGACGTCATATTCGCATCGGCAAACGGCACCATGCCGGTCGGCGACCAGTGGCTGGAGCATGCACGGCAGATCGAGCTGCTGGGCAGTCAGGTGCGGATCGTAGGTCCGACCGAGCTTATCTGGTCCAAATGCTTCATCCAGGACAGACGCCGCCACGACGGCGCCGACATCGCTCATACCATCCTCAAGGCGCAGGATCAGATCGATTGGCACCGGCTGCTTTCCTACCTCGAAGTTCACTGGGAGGTGCTGTTGATGCAGCTTCTGAATTTTCGATGGATCTATCCGAGCGAGCGCGATCACATTCCCGCCTGGCTGCTGGACGAATTGCTTGACCGGCTCGCCAAGCAGAGGGAGTTGCCTACTCCCCGAATGAAGATCTGCCGCGGGCGCCTGCTTTCGCCGACCGACTACGAGATCGACGTCAAGGAATGGGGCTTTGCCGGCGTCGGCGGAACAGGAGAATTTCGTGATGGCTGAGAAGCGCACAACTGCCACGGCAACGGTTGGGAACGGCGGCACCGTCAAGATTGCGGCTGTCGGCGACCTGCATGTGAAGGAAGACGCCCAGGCCTCTTGTCGTGATCTTTTCGGCGAGGTCTCGCGCGAAGCGGACGTCCTCGTGCTCGCTGGCGACCTTACCAATCTCGGCAAGCCGCGTGAGGCCGAAATCCTTGCGGAGGATTTGCGCGCCTGCGCAATCCCGGTCGTCGCCGTGCTCGGCAACCATGACTATGAATCCGGTGCGGTCGAGGACGTCGCCCACATTCTTCGGCAGGCGGGCGTCCATCTTCTTGACGGCCAGACGACGGAAATCAAGGAGGTCGGCTTTGTCGGCGTGAAGGGTTTTATTGGCGGTTTTGGATCGCGCATGCTCGGCTCCTTCGGCGAGCCGGCGATCAAGGCGATGGTCGCCGAAAGCGTCAGCGAGTCGATGCGGCTCGAAAACGCAATGCGGCAGGTTCGCACCAAACGTACGGTTGTCGTCCTGCACTACGCTCCGGTGGTCGAGACGGTCGCCGGCGAGCCATTGGAGATTTTTCCGTTCCTGGGCTCGTCGCGGCTGGCGGAGACGATCGATCGGTTCAAGGTCAGCGCCGTGGTGCATGGCCACGCGCATCGCGGCGTCTATGAAGGTCGCACGCCCGGCGGCGCCCCGGTCTACAACGTCGCCATGCACGTGGCGAAGCCGACCGGCCGTCCCTACGCTTTGCTCGAAATCTGAAACACCCTGCGCGTGGTTAGAGCGGGACACGTTTAAGTTGAACTAGACATCCCGCTCTATCTGTTTGCTTTAGCCGCATTTCTGCGACGCCAAGAGATTCCACTTGGCTGCAAAATGCGCTAGCGATCGATCTCGCCGAACACGATATCGAGCGACCCGATGATCGCGGCAACATCGGCGATCATGTGCCCGCGCGACAGAAAATCCATCGCCTGCAGATGGGCAAAGGACGGAGCGCGGATCTTGCATCGATAGGGAGTATTGCTGCCGTTCGAAACCAGATAGACGCCGAATTCGCCCTTCGGCGCCTCCACGGCGGCATAGACCTCTCCGGCGGGCACGCGAATACCCTCCGTGTAGAGTTTGAAATGGTGGATAGTCGCTTCCATCGAGCGTTTCATCGTCGCCCGCGGCGGTGGCGTGATTTTGTGGTTTGGAATTGCCACCGGCCCTTGGCCCTCGGGCGATCGCAATTTTTCCAGGCATTGCTTCATGATCCGCACCGACTGGCGCATTTCCTCCATGCGGACGAGGTAGCGGTCATAGCAGTCGCCGTTCTTGCCGATGGGAATGTCGAAATCCATCTCCGGGTAGCATTCATATGGCTGTGCCTTCCGCAAGTCCCACGGTGCGCCCGACCCGCGCACCATGGGGCCGGAGAAGCCCCAGGCCCAGGCGTCGTCGAGGCCGATCACGCCGACATCGACGTTGCGCTGCTTGAAGATGCGGTTGCCGGTGAGCAATTCATCGAGGTTGTCGCAGACCTTGAGGAACGGACCGCAGAAATTCCAGATGTCGTCCAGGAGCTTCGGAGGCAGGTCCTGGTGCACGCCGCCGACCCTGAAATAGTTCGCATGCATGCGGGCGCCGGAGGCGCGCTCGTAGAACACCATCAGCTTCTCGCGCTCGGCAAAACCCCAGAGCGGTGGCGTCAGCGCGCCGATATCCATGGCCTGTGTCGTGACGTTGAGGAGATGCGACAAGAGCCGGCCGATTTCGCAAAAGAGAACACGGACGAGCTGTCCGCGCTTCGGGACCGATATTTCGAGCAGCTTCTCGGCGGCGAGGCAGAACGCATGCTCCTGGTTCATCGGCGCGACGTAGTCGAGCCGGTCGAAATAGGGCAGGGCCTGCAGATAGTTCTTGTACTCGATGAGTTTTTCCGTGCCGCGGTGGAGCAGGCCGATATGAGGATCGGCGCGGTCGACGATCTCGCCGTCCAGTTCCAGCACCAGCCGCAGGACGCCGTGAGCAGAGGGATGCTGCGGCCCGAAGTTGAGGGTGAAGTTGCGAACTGCGGCTTCGGCCATGACGCTGCTCCGCTGTACCGGGTTTTCAGGGCCGAAGCCGGGTGGTCTGGTCCGCCACGCCCGGATCGCCGATCAGGTGGTTGTCTGGATGATCAGCGTCAGCATGCCGTCGCCATCGATGTTGGCGGCAACAACCTGCGAGGAATCCAGTCCGCTCGCCGCCAGCGCCGTTGCTGCCTGCGGCGACGCATCGATCGAGCTCTGCAGGGTAAGCAGATCTTCAACGCTGGTCTGGGTGATCACGGCCTCGGCTTGTGTCTTGAGTTCCGGCGGCAAATCCTCGAGGGCGACAATCGCAATGCCAGTAAAATTCTGGTCGGTGAAACCTTGATCCGGCAGGGCTTGGTCAGGCAGGGCCTGGTCAGGCGTTTGGTTAGGCAAGCTTGGATCGGGCAGGGCTTCCGGAGCCGGGGGTGCGATTTGGGGAAGCTGCGGGTCGGTGGATTGCGCGTGGATCGGCTGCGCCAGGGCCAATCCCGAAAGGGCGGCAATTGTCGTCAACATGCGCATGATCGTTCCTTCCGTTTTCCGTTTTGCTCGGGGAGGATCACTCGGTGATCACACAACCATCGTGCCGGATTATGGTTCCCGTCTGTCACGGATATGGCCATGGTGGAGCGTATCCCGTCGGGCGTGGTCGAAACATGGAACGATTCCGACAGGCGTTCATTCTCCTTGATCACACCTTCATCACAGATCGGCGGGGCGCTGCAGCTCGAGGAGAAAGCCATGAGAATCAGCGAGTGCATGACACGGAAAGTTCAGGTCGCCAGTCCGGACCAGTCCTTGCGGGATGCCGCACGAGCCATGGCCGATCTTGACGCCGGTGTTCTGCCCGTGGGTGAGAATGAGCGGCTGGTCGGCATGATCACGGACCGCGACATTGCCGTCCGTGGGATCGCGGAGGGCAGAGGTCCCGACACCAAGATCAGGGATGTGATGAGCGCGGAGGTACAGTGCTGCTTTGATGACCAGGAAGTCGGCGATGTCCTTCAGAATATGCGCGATCTCAAACTGCGGCGAATGCCGGTGATCAGCCGCGACCGGCGGTTGGTTGGCATTGTCTCGCTCGGCGACCTCGCCACGAATGGCGAGCCCGCCTGGGCCGGCGAAGCGCTGGGCGGCATTTCGCAGCCGGGCGGTGACCATTCGCAGACGGCGCACTGATGCATCATAACCAGATTTGAGGTTCCTGCTCGATCGACGGCATCGGCGTTCAGGAACTTCGAATCCACAACCGTACTGGAGTCACTCCTTTGCGCTACAGGGCCGCACGCCCGGACGCGCGAGCACTTGGTTCTGCGCATGATTCCCAGCGAAAATCGATTTCCGGGGTCATCCGGGCCGACGCTACGCAACGGAGAATCGATCGATGACCCACAGCCATGTCCCGTCGCCTTGGCGGCGGGCGACCTCGGCGGTTACTGTGCCATCGGGAAGACGGGTTGACGTGAGCGCCAAGTCTCCGCTGATAACTGCCGGTGCCTGAGTTCCGGCAGCAAATTTTCGGCCCGTTGCGGTGATGTCGGCGAAGAGTGCCCGGATCGCTTCGCGGCCACGCGTCAGTCGGCCTTCACCGCTGTCGACGACGGCATGCGGCTCAAAAAGCGCGGCCATGCCGTCGATGTCTCCCGCCCACTGCCGGGAGATCAGCAGGCGCTCCAGATCCTGGGGATCACGCGCCGGTTCACGGCTTGGTTCATCGGTCATGGCGAGACTCCTCCGACGCTCGGTACCAAAGCGTTCGATCCTGCGCCAAGTTTCGTTGGAAGACGAGCCGCCGAAGCTCCGCCATGCCGATCGCCAGGTGGAGCAGCCTGACGATCATCCTCCCCAGCCGACATCGCGGGCCGCAACGCGCCATTCGGCGGCGCCGGCGCGGCGCCGATGGCTGCTGCTGCCGTTGAGGAAGTCGGCGATCCTTGCCGCCGACTTCGCCGAGGCGAAGGTGAGCAGCCGATCGTGATGGACCACGGGCTCGCCAGTCTCATTGTCCCAGATCTCGAACCGGCAGCTTGGGTTAGGCATGGCTTCGAAACGGTTCTTCATATCGATGGTCCCGGTGATCGTCGGACCCAGGTTCCGCGACCCCGGCTTACGGATGGCTTACGGGCGCGCTCGCGCGGGTCGCCCTCGGCTAGCTCGCCTTCGGCGCGAGGCGCTGCGCGACATGGTCGGCGATCGCCAGGCTTGAGGTCAGGCCGGGGCTCTCGATGCCGAACAGATTGGCCAGGCCCTCCACGCCATGCACCGCCGCATCCTGGATGACAAAGTCGGCATTGGCTTCGCCGGGACCGGAGAGCTTCGGCCGGATGCCGCTATAGGCCGGCTGCAGACTGCCATCGGCCAGGTCCGGCCAGTATTTGCGGATCTCGTCGTAGAAGCGCTCGCCACGCGTTGGATCGACGCGATAGTCGAGTTGATCCGTCCATTCGACGTCAGGCCCGAAGCGGGCGACGCCGTCGAGGTCGAGCGTCAGATGGACGCCGAGCCCGCCGGGTTCGGGCACGGGATAGACCAGCCGCGAGAATGGCGCCCGGCCGGCGACCGAAAAATAATTGCCCTTGGCATAGCGAAGATCTGGCACGAATTGCGGGTCGAGCCCGTCAAGCGCGCCGGCAAGTGCTGTGGCGCCAAGCCCGGCGGCGTTGATGAAGCGCGTGGTGGCGATTTCAAAGCGCTCGCCGCTTGTGCTGTCGACCGTGTCGAGCGCGATGCGCCCGCCCTCGATGCGGCCGCAGACGATGCGGGTGTTGAGGCTGAGCGCCGCCCCGTGCTCCTCGGCGTCGCCCAGCAGCGCAAGCATCAGGGCATGGCTGTCGATGATGCCGGTGGCCGGAGACAAAAGGGCGGCCGTGCACCGCAGCTTGGGCTCCAGCCTGCGCGCCTCTGCTGCAGTCAAGGGCGCCAAATCGCCCGCGCCGCAAGCAGAGGCGTTGGCCAGGATGGAAGCGAGCACCGGCTCCTGTTCGGCATCCGTGGCGACGATGAGCTTGCCGCAGCGCGCATGCGGCACCGCCCGCTCTTGGCAATAACGGTAGAGCTTTTCCCGGCCTGGCACGCAGAGCCGGGCCTTCAGCGATTCGGCCGGATAGTAGATGCCGGCATGGATGACCTCAGAATTGCGCGAACTGGTCCCGGTGCCGATGGCGTTCTCGGCCTCGAGGATCAGGGTATCCATGCCACGCCGCGCCATCTCTCGCGCGATCGCAAGGCCAATGACGCCGGCGCCGGCGACGATGCAGTCGACATGGTCCACGATCAGGCCACCTCAGCCTTGTTGTTGTGCCTGCTGGTGACCCGTTCGGGGATCAAGTCTTGGCGACGCGCACCGCCGGCTTGGCGCAGGTTCTCGCGTTCCGCAGCCTCGAAGCTGAAATTCTGCATGTCTTCCGTCCATCCGCCAGCCCTTCCGAAATGGCTTGACACCCTTACAAGAAACGGATGCACCAAACAGCATTAATCCAGAGGCCGATGCGCGCGCCGAACGGCGGCAGGGCGCACGTCCCGGCATGCAGGACAGGAGCTATCATGGACGCTCGACCGAATTCTCCCGAAGCCCGCGACATCAGCTACCACTTGCACGGCTACACCGATGCCCGCAAGCATGAGGAAGCAGGGCCACTCGTCATCGAGAAGGGCGACGGCATCTATGTCGAGGATCTCGCCGGCAACCGCTATATCGAGGCGATGGCCGGGCTTTGGAGCGTCGCGGTCGGCTTTTCGGAAAAGCGGCTGGTCGATGCGGCGGTGCGCCAGATGTCCAAGCTGCCTTACTATCACGACTTCGGCTCCAAATCGCATTCGCCGCTGATCGATCTCGCCGAGAAGCTGGTGCAGATGGCGCCAGTGCCGATGAGCAAGGCGTATTTCACCAATTCCGGCTCCGAGGCCAACGATACGGCCATGAAGATGATCTGGTACCGGTCGAATGCGATCGGCCAGCCCGCACGCAAGAAGATCATCAGCCGCAATCGTGGCTATCACGGCGTCACCATTGCCGCTGCAAGCCTGACCGGCCTGCCCAACAACCACACTTCCTTCGACCTGCCGATTGCCAATGTGCTGCATACGGCGACGCCGCACCATTGGCGCGATGGGTTGCCAAATGAAAGCGAAGAGCAGTTTTCGAGCCGGCTTGCCGACGATTTGGAAAAGCTGATCCTGGCCGAAGGACCGGAAACCATCGCTGCCTTCTTCGGCGAGCCGATCATGGGCGCCGGCGGCGTCATCGTGCCGCCGGCCGGCTACTGGGAGAAGATCCAGGCGGTGCTGTCGAAATACGACATCCTGCTGGTCGCCGACGAGGTGATCTGCGGCTTTGGTCGAACCGGCGAGATGTTCGGTTCGCAGACCTTCGGCATCAGGCCTGACATCATGGTGCTGTCGAAGCAGATTTCTTCGTCCTATCTGCCGATCTCGGCCCTGCTGATCAACGAAAAAATGTTCGAGCCGATTGCCGACGAAAGCAATCGCATCGGCACCTTCGGCCACGGCTTCACCGGCGGCGGCCACCCCGTCGCGGCGGCGGTCGCGTTCGAGAACCTGAAGCTGATCGAGGAGCGCGACCTTGTCGGCAATGCGTGCAGGGTCGGCGCGCATATGCAGAAGCGGCTGCGCAGCCTCGCGTCGCACCCGCTTGTCGGCGAGGTGCGCGGCGTCGGCCTGATCGCGGCGGTCGAACTGGTCGGCGACAAGGCGAACAAGACGCCGTGGGAGACGGCCGGCGCGCTGGGCGGGCTCGTCAACGGTTTCATGCAGCAGAACGGCGTGATATCCCGCAACATGGGCGACGCGCTGGCTTTCTGCCCGCCGCTGATCATCACCGAGCCACAGGTCGATGAGATGATCGACGCGTTCGAAAGATCGCTTGAAGCCGCCGCCGGCCAGGTCGGATCACCGAGCTGAACAGGGCAGCGAAACAAAGAGGCTGAATGGGCGCTGGTGATTGGCGAAAGCCGAAGCGACATTCAATCTCCCCCCCTTGCGAGAAAGATGTCCGGCAGGGCAGAGGGGATCGCGGCTTCATTCCAGCTTGGGTTCCTCGCCCCCACCAGAGTGGGGGAGAGGTGGCTCGGCGAAGCCGAGACGGAGAGGGGGAACCGCGCCCTACGAAAGCCCCCTCTCCGGCCGCTTCGCGGCCACCTCTCCCCCGCTTCGCGGGAGCGAGGAACCCAGGTCTTGAGAGGTTCGAGGGACAGCACCCTTCGGCCCTGCCGGGCATCTCCCCGCAGGGGGAGATCGGCAGCTTCGCCGGCGGCGCCACGATCGGCAATTGGTCCGAAGCGACTGCCTGGACCATACTTGAACATCCTTCGCGCAGGTGCTACGTCGCTCCCATCGACAGGGGCGCTCCGTACTGCCGGGGCTGAGATGGAAGGTGCCAAGCCTTCGGTCCCTCAAGCTGATCTGGGTAATGCCAGCGGAGCGAGGCGACCATGTTTTCAGGTGCACAGATTTCCCTGTATCCGATGTGCGACGATTTCGTCGGCGTCATCCTCAAAGCGATTTCGGCGATGGATTCCTATCGGCCGAATTTCCGCATCGAGACCGACGACATCTCGACGCTGATCGTCGGCCCGCCGGAACAGCTTTTCCCGGCCATGCGCGACCTGTTCGCATCGGCGGCGGCAAGTGGCGTGCATTGCGTATTATCGGCAACGGTGTCGCGCGGCTGCCCTGGCGAGCCTGACGATCCGATCTGCACACCGATTTCCGGCAGCAGTCACGAACTGTCCCTGGCCGAGCGCATCGGCGCGGCGCGGGCGCATGTCGACAGCGCGAAAAAGCTCGGACAAGAGGTCGCCGCGCAGTTCTCGCTCTATCCGCTCGGCGAGGGCCACCACATGGACGAGATCTACGGCTGCATCGACTTTCTCAAGACTTCGGGCGTCTTCGACAGGTCGAAGAATTTCTGCACCAAGCTTAGAGGCGATGCCGGACCGGTGTTCGCGACGCTATCGGAAGCCTTCCTTCGCTTCGGCGCGCCGCAAGGCCATGTCGCGCTCGACTTTACCGTGTCGGCGAACAGCCCGAGCCCTTGTTAGTGTTGGTTGTCAACGGGTTGCAGCGAAATCCGAAACGGCATCCGGAACGACTACCAGCTTGCCGACAAAGTCCTTGGCGATGAAATCCGCCTGGGCGCGGTGGAAATCGGAGAGCTTGTAGACACCGCCGACCGGCGGCCGGATCTTCTTCTCCTCGATGTAGCGGACGATACGGCGGAAATCGTGTCGCGTGCCCTGGCTGGACCCGTGCAGCTGCAACTGCTTGGGACACATGTGCGCAGATCGAGCTGCACGACCGGGCCGGCAATCGCGCCGGCCGCCGTGTAGCGGCCTTCGGGGCGAAGGTTCGCGCGGTCGGGTGGTGTCTCAGTTTAACTTGCGGCTCACGACCCCAGCCGACCTTGTGCAGTGCCGACCGCCGTTGATATGCTCGATCATTCAGTCAGCGGGGAAGGATGTTCGATATCTCGGGTCGCGACCTGACACTTGGCGCAGCCGGTGCTCATGCTGCATTTGGACTCGACAAGCCGATCACGTTTGTCGACGCGGCCTGCGCTCAACAGGCCGTCGCCCAACCTTTCCGAAAATACAAGGTTGGCGACATTGAAGTCTTCTCTCTGATTGATGGCATGCGTGACGTTCCGCTGCGGGAGGGTATGGTCAGGAATGTCAGCGTCGAACAGGTCAAGGCGGCGTTGCGTGGTGCCGGTTTTCCCGACAATCAGGCGCCCCTGCGGTTTATCGTCATGGCGCTCAAGCTGCGCGATCAAGTGGTCCTGATCGACTCGGGCACGGGCGGTCATCCGATTTATGGTGAAGGGAACGGCCGGCTATTCGAGAGCATGGCCGCGGCGGGCCTTGACCCCAAGGCAGTCAAGACGATCCTGATCCCCCATCTCCACGGCGACCACATTTATGGCCTCATGAACAATGAGAGCAATGCGCAGGTCTTCCCGGATGCCGACATCGTGGTGCCCGCCGCGGAATTGAAATGGTGGACGCGCCCGGGGGTCGAGTCGATCGATCTCGGACCGACGCGCAAGGGCCTCGCCCGGCGCATTCAGGCTACCGTGGCGACGTGGAAAAACGTCAGGACTTTTGAGGGTGAACCAGAACTCCTGCCCGGCGTGCACGCCGTTCAGGCGCCTGGTCATAGCCCGGGAATGGTCGCGCATCTGGTGACCTCGGGCGGCAAACAGTTCCTGATCAGCGCTGACGTGGTCAATCTTGCGCCCCACATTTCAACAAATCCCGAGTGGCAGCTTGCTATCGACCAGGATCCGCAAATGGCCGTCGAAACGCGAAAGAAGATCTTCGATCGCGCGGTCGCCGACAAGCTCACCATTTCGGGTACTCACTGGTTGATGCCGAACGTCGGCACGCTGTCCAAGGATGGCAACAGCTACGTATTCGCAGCCGAGGGGTAATATTCCTGCCACACTACCCGTGCCAACTAGACGACGACGGCTGCCCGTAGCGGACGAACCGGTCGGCGTCTGAGCCAGCTTTTGGCCCATCATGTCGATCGCAGAACTAAGCGAGAGCGATAATCTTGGCTGTCAACGGGTTGCTGCGAGATCCGAGACAGCATCAGGCACGACAACTAACTTGCCGACAAAATCCTTGGCGATGAAATCCGCCTGGGCGCGGTGGAAATCGGAGAGCTTGTAGACCCCGCCGACCAGCGGCCGGATCTTCTTGTCCTCGATGTAGCGGACGATACGGCGAAAGTCCGCACGCGTGCCCTGGCTCGACCCGTGCAGCTGCAAATGTTTCAGGTACATGGTGCGCAGATCGAGCTGCACGACCGGGCCGGCAATCGCGCCGGCGGTGGTGTAGCGGCCTTCGGGCCGAAGGATGCGCAAGAGGTCATTGAAAATCGCACCGCCGACGAGGTCGGCGACCACGTCGATCGGTTGGCCGTCGGTCGCGTCGTTCACGGCAGCAGGCAGATCGGCGACGCCACGGGTGATCACCGCCTCGGCGCCGATGTCGAGCACGGCCTGTTCCTTGCCCTTGCCGACGACGGCATAGGGGATCGCGCCGCGCGCCCGCGCCAATTGCACGATGCCGGAGCCGACGCCGCCCGACGCGCCGGTGACCAGCACGCGCTCGCCGGCCATCAATGCGGCGCGTTCCAGCATCTGTTCGCCGGTAAGGTAAGCGCAGCAGAAAGTGGCGAGTTCGACGTCAGTCAGGTCGGTAGCGACGACATGGGCATTTTCGGCCGGCACGGCCTGGTATTCGGCATAGCCGCCGTCGCGGCCGTGGCCCATATAGTCGATGTCGGCGAGTGAATCATCGTCGCGGTTGTAGATCGAGAAATCGACCATCACCCGCTCGCCGATGCGGGCCGAAGAAACACCATCGCCGACGGCAACGATGTTGCCGACGGTGTCGGTGCCCTGGATGCGCGGGAAAGTCAGCGTGTTGCCCTGACGCCGCCAGGTCGACACGGCGGCAGCATCTTCCTCCGTGCCGTAGGCGCCCTGTCGCACCCAGACATCGGTGTTGTTCATGCCGCAAGCGGTGACCTTGACCAGCACTTCGTCAGGGGCGGGTGAGGGCACTTTCACGTCGGTGCGATAGACAAGCTTTTCCGGTCCGCCGTGACCGGTCAGAAGCACCGCGGCCATGGTGGCGGGGAGGGAGGGTTTTGCGGTCATCGATGTTGCTTCCAGAATTCCGGGTCGCGCTGCCCCTCACCCTTACCTCTCCCCGTGAAGAACGGGGAGAGGGGGGCGCCGGCGCTGGGTGCTTGACCCTTCTCCCCGTTTCTTAC
This sequence comes from Mesorhizobium delmotii, assembly GCF_900149755.1. Classification (NCBI taxonomy): domain Bacteria; kingdom Pseudomonadati; phylum Pseudomonadota; class Alphaproteobacteria; order Hyphomicrobiales; family Phyllobacteriaceae; genus Mesorhizobium; species Mesorhizobium delmotii. The sequence continues at coordinate 21,531 of NZ_FUIG01000023.1, forward strand.
GGGGGAAGGTGCCGGCAGGCGGATGAGGGGCAGCGCCAAGGTCTACAAATTAGAGATTGGCAAACACGCTCTTCACCGCATCCGCCGTCTTGGAGACGACGATGTCAGCCTCTTCGCGGGTGAGGCACAGCGGCGGCGCGAAGCCGAGAATGTCGCCCTGCGGCATGGCGCGGCCGATGACACCACGCTCGCCGAGGGCGGTCGCAACCTGCGGCCCGATTTTTTGCGCGGCGTCGAAGAACACGCGTTCGTCCCGGTCGGCGACGAATTCGATAGCCGCCAGCATGCCGTCGCCGCGCACCTCGCCGACATTTTTGTGGCCGCCGACGGCTTTCGCCAGTTCGGCGCGGAAATAGGCGCCGGTTTCGCCGGCATTGGTCACCAGGTCCATCTCGTCGATCAGTTCCAGGTTGGCGACGCCGGCGGCAACGCAGATCGGATGCGCCGAATAGGTCCAGCCGTGGCCTATGCTGCCGAGCTTGTCGGACCCCTGCACCAGCACCTGCCAGACCTTGTCCGAGACGATGACGCCCGACAGCGGCGCATAGGCCGAGGTCAGGCCCTTGGCGATGGTGATCAGGTCGGGCCTGATGCCGTAATGGTCGGAGCCGAACATGGTGCCCAGCCGGCCGAAGCCGGTGACCACTTCGTCGGCGACCAGCATCACGTCGTACTTCTTCAGCACCGCCTGGATCTTTTCCCAATAGAGGGCGGGCGGCGGCACGATGCCGCCGGTGCCGAGGATCGGCTCGCCGATGAAGGCGGCAACCGTGTCCGGGCCCTCAGCCAGGATCATCTCTTCGAGCTTGTCGGCGCAGTGTTGGGAAAACTGTTCCTCGCTCAGCGAGCGGTTGGCGCGGCGGAAATAGTAGGGCGCCTCGGTGTGCAGGATCGGCGCACGCGGCAGGTCGAAGGCGTTGTGGAACAGATCGAGCCCGGTCAGCGATCCCGTCATGACGCCGGAGCCGTGATAGCCGCGCCAGCGCGAGATGATCTTCTTCTTCTCGGGACGGCCGAGCACGTTGTTGTAGTACCAGATCAGCTTGATGTTGGTTTCGTTGGCGTCGGAGCCGGAGAGGCCGAAATAGACCCTCGACATGCCTTGCGGCGCCCGGTCGATGATCATCTTGGAAAGCGTGATCGACGCCTCGGTGCCGTGGCCGACATAGGCGTGGTAGTAGGCCAGGTTCCTGGCTTGCGCGGCGATGGCGTCTGATATCTTCTGGCGGCCATAGCCGACATTGACGCAATAGAGGCCGGCGAAGGCATCGATGCTCTTGCGCCCGTTGTTGTCCCAGATGGTGACGCCTTCACCGCCGGCGATGACGCGGGTCGGCGATTCACCCCGTGCATGCGTGCCCATGTGGGTCGAGGGATGGAAGAAGTGGTCGCGGTCCCAGGCGGCGAGTTCGTTGGACTGGTCGAGCATTTTTTACTCCTGAGGAAAAGTGTCGGGCGCGGTTCTCGGGCGTCACTACGACCTAGGCCACGTCCAGGCAGAGATATCTAAGATCGGTAAAGGCTTCGAGCCCGTGGCGCGAGCCCTCGCGGCCGATGCCGGACTGTTTGACGCCGCCGAACGGGATCGGCGCGCCGGTGATCTTGACGCGGTTGATGGCGACCATACCGTAGTCGAGCGTACGGCCCATGCGCAATTGGCGGCCGCCGTTCTCGGTGACGACATAGGCGACGAGCCCGTATTCGGAGGCGTTGGCGCGGGCGATGACCTCATCTTCGCTGTCGAAGGGCGTCACGGCGGCGACCGGACCAAAAGTTTCCTCGCGCATGATCAGCGCGTCGTCGGTGACATCGGCGAGCAGGGTCGGCTGGTAGAACAGCGGTCCTGCAGAATCGCGTTTGCCACCCGTGAGGCAGCGCGCGCCATGGGCGAGCGCATCGGCAACCTGCTCCTCGACCTTCTTGACGCCGCGCTCGTGCATCAACGGCCCAATGTCAGTGTCATCGGCCAGGCCATTGCCTGTCCGCAGCGTCTCGATGCGCCTGGCGAAGGCGGCGCAGAAACGATCATAAATCGGACGCTGGACATAGATGCGGTTGGCGGCAAGGCAATCCTGGCCGGACGTGGCGAATTTGGCGTCGACGGCGATGGTCACAGCCTTGTCGAGATCGGCGTCGGCAAAGACGATCAGCGGCGCATGGCCGCCAAGCTCCATCACCAGCCGCTTCATCGTCGGCGCACTTTGCGCGGCGATAAGCCTGCCGATCTCGGTCGAGCCGGTGAAGCTCATGGCCCGGACGCGAGCGTCTTCGCACATCCGCCCAACGATGGTCGAAGCCTTGCCGGTGAGAATGTTGAAGACGCCAGCCGGCAGGCCGGCGCGTTCGCCGAGTTCGGCCAGCGCCAGCGCCGACAGCGGCGTTTCCGAGGAAGGATGCGCAACGATGGTGCAGCCGGCGGCAAGCGCGGCCGCTGCCTTGCGGGTCAGCATGGCCGCGGGAAAATTCCATGGCGTGACAACGCCGACGACGCCGAGCGGTTCGCGCCGCACCATCATTTCGGCGTTCGGCAAATGGCTGGTGACGCTTTCGGCGTTGAGGCGCTTTGCCTCCTCGGCATACCACTCGACGAACGAGGCGGCGTAGTCAATCTCGCCAAGCGCTTCCCTAAGCGGCTTGCCCTGTTCCAGCGTCATCAGCAGGGCCAGATCCTCCTTGGCAGCGATGATCAGATCGAACCATTTTCGCAGGATTCTTGCGCGTTCCTGCGGGAGAGCCGCGCGCCACGTGGGAAAGGCACGCGATGCCGCGTCGATCGCCTTGCTCGTCTGCCTGCTATCGAGCGCGGCAACCCAGGCAACGGTGGCGCCTGTAGCAGGGTCGGTCACCTCAAAACTCTCGGCGGCCTCACTCGCCGTCCAGTGGCCGTCGACATAGGCGAGTTCGCGCAGCAGCCGGCGGTCGGCGAGGCGGTCGAGCGCTTCGTGGCGTTGTGGGCGGGCAAAATGCGCGGACATGTTCGAGGTCTCCCGATGTCGAGGCGATGCGGAGAGACTATGCGCGCGGTGCAGACAGAGAGACTGTTTGGGCGCCCACGCGTAGAGAGATTGTCTCTATTCATCTGCTCGGACAGACAATCTGTCCAGCTTTAGGCTGGGCTATCGCATTGGGGAAGTGCCCCCTCACCCGGATTGCCAACCGAATTGCAAAGGGCAATTCGGGGCAATCCGACCTCTCCCCGAGGGGAGAGGAGATCGCCAGCGCCGGCGCCAGCCTCTTCGCCGGGGAGAAGGTGGCCGCGAAGCGGCCGGATGAGGGGGCTCTTTGCGATTTGCCTCACGACTGTGCCGACAGCAGGTCGGCCACCGACAAGACAATCTCCTCCTTCACCGTCTTGGTGACGATGTAGGTGAAATAGCGGTCGATGCCGATCTCGCGTTCGAGCAGGGCGTCGACCAACCGTTGGTAGGCGTCGATGTCGCGCGCCATCACTTTCAGCAGATAGTCGACGCCGCCGCCCACCGACCAGCAGGCGACGATTTCGGGGACGTCGCGGATGACGCGCTCGAAACGGTCGAAATCGGCCTGGCGGTGGCTGGCCAGCGTCACCTCCATCAGGACGGTTGCGACCGGCGCGACGGCGCGCATCGCAACCTTGGCGTGATAGCCGGAGACGATGCCGGCCTTTTCCAGCTTGCGCAGCCGCATCCAGCACGGCGTCGGCGACAGGCCAACCTTTTCGGCGAGCGCCAGCTTGGTGATGCGCCCGTCGCGCTGGACCGCGTCGAGGATTTTCAGGTCGATCTGATCGAGTTTCGGTGCGGCCATGAGCGTCCACTTTTTCGTCCCCGACACCATGACGGCGCATTATTTCGATTGTCAATTGCACTGATTTCGATCTCTAATATGTCATGACATTGTGGCGTCCAGATCCCGCACTCATCCGGCGGCCGGCCTATCAATCGCTCGCCGACCAGTTCGCGCGCGCCATCCATGATGGGCGGCTGGCCAATGGCGCGCGGCTGCCGACGCATCGCCGGCTGGCCGACGAATTGAAGCTTTCGGTGCAGACAGTCAGCCGCGCCTATGAGGAACTGATCCGCCGGGGCCTGGTCTCCGGCGAGATCGGCCGCGGCAGCTTCGTGCAGACGCAGCGCCGCGAGCCGGAGCCGCCCTATCTGCCGGAACGCCTTGGCGAGGTCATCGACCTCTCGATCCTGAAGCCGGTCTGCGAGCCGATGCATCTGGAGCGGCTGAAGCAGGCGCTGGGCTGGCTTGCCGAAAACCTGCCGTCGAGCTCGGCGCTCTCGTTCAGGCCGAACATGGTGTTCCCACGCCACCGCGCGGTGGCGGTCGAATGGCTGCGGCACTGCGGTCTCGACGTGTCCGCGCAGAATGTCAGCCTGACCAACGGCGCCACGGCCGGCATGACGGTGGCGCTGATGAGCGTGGCGCCGCCCGGTTCGACCGTCGCCACCGAGGCGATCGGCCACCACACGCTGATCCCGCTGGCGCGCTATCTCGGCTTCAACCTCGAGGGCCTGCCGATCGACGACAACGGCTTGATCCCGGAGGCGCTGGACGAGGCGTGCCGGCTTTCCGACATCCGCGCCGTGTTCGTGCAGCCCTCGGTGATCAACCCGACCGCAACGCTTATGGATGCCGCGCGGCGCGAGCAGATCGCCGCGGTGGCGCGCCGGCACGACATCGCGATCATCGAGAACGACGTGCTCGGCCCGCTGGTCGAGGGCCGTCCGCCGCCGGTCGCCGCCTTCGCGCCCGAGCGTACGCTCTACGTCACCTCGTTCACCAAGATCGTGGTGCCGGGCCTGCGCATCGGCTATCTCGCGGCGCCCGACCGCTATGCCGCCGCCGTCGCCAACCGGCATCTCGTCTCCAACTGGATGGCGACGCCGCTGGTGGCGGAGATCGCGACAAAATGGGTGGCCGACGGCACGGCGATGGGGCTCGTCCGCTGGCAACGTTCGGCGCTGCGGCGGCGGCAGGAGATTGCCGCCCAGGTGCTTGCCGGGGTCGACTATCGTGTCCATCGCGACGGATTGCATCTGTGGCTGCAGCTGCCCGGCGACCGCGCCGAGGAAAGCTTCGTCTCGCAGGCCCGCCTGCAGGGCGTGGCGATCGCACCAGGCACATCGTTCCGTATCTCGGCGGCGCCCTGGCAGCCAGCGGTTCGGATCTCGCTGGGCTCGACAACCGAGGGGGAACTGCGCGCCGGCCTGAGCGTTGTGACCAAACTTCTGCTCGGCGATCCGGAGCATCTCCTGCTGGCGATCTAGGCAGACATTGCCGCGAAATTGTGCGGAGCCAGAAACATTGTCATGAGTTTATTTTCTGATTGACATGATTTGGCGCGTTCCGCATCGTTGAAGGCACCAAGCTTCTCCAGCACGGGGAATTCATTGTGTCCGCGCCCATCATCAAGATCGACGGCATTTCGAAAAGCTTCGGCACCTTCAAGGTGCTGGACGGCCTGTCGATGCAGGTCATGCCGCGCGAGAAGCTGGCGCTGATCGGCCCATCCGGCTCGGGCAAGACGACGATCCTGCGCATCCTGATGACGCTGGAGCGGATCGACAGCGGCCACATCCAGATCGACGGCGAGCAGCTTTACCACATGGAGCGCAACGGCCAGTTGCTGGCCGCCGACGAACGGCATCTGGCAAGAATGCGCCAGAAGATCGGCATGGTCTTCCAGCTGTTCAACCTGTTTCCGCACAAGAGCGTCATCGACAACGTCACGCTGGCGCCGATCTTGACCAAGGGCATGCCGCGCGCCGCCGCCGAAAAACGGGCGATGGAGCTGCTCGACATGGTCGGCATGGCCGACAAGGCCAAAGCGATGCCGGCGCAGCTTTCCGGCGGGCAGAAGCAGCGTGTGGCGATCGCCAGGGCACTGGCGCTGCAGCCCAGGATCATGCTGTTCGACGAGGTGACATCGGCGCTCGATCCGGAACTGGTCGAGGAGGTGCTGAATGTTTTGTGGCGGCTCTGCTCCGAGACCGACATGACCATGCTGCTCGTCACCCACGAAATGGGTTTTGCCCATGATTTCGCCGACCGGGTTTTGTTCTTCGACCGCGGCAAGATTGTCGAAGAAGGCAAGCCCGACGAGATTTTCCGCAATCCCAAGCAGGAGCGCACGCAAGGCTTCCTGAAGAAGATCATCGCGGCCGGACATCGCGTCTGACCGCCATGCAGAGGCGGCAACGACGCCCTCAAGGGCGGCAAAGTCGTCCCGAACCAAACCAAGAGAGAAACAAGGAGTTGGGAACAATGAAGAAACTTGGCATTCTGGCCGGCCTGGCCGGTGTTGCACTGACCGCGATTCTGGCTGCCTCGACCGCGGGATCGGCCGACGACAGCAAGCTCGAAGAGCTCAAGGCACAGGGCTTCGCCCGCGTCGCCATCGCCAATGAACCGCCCTATACGGCGGTTGCGGCCGACGGCAAGGTTTCGGGTGCGGCGCCCGACGTGGCGCGTGAAATCTTCAAGCGCCTCGGCGTCAACGACATCGTCGCCTCGATCTCGGAATATGGCGCCATGATCCCCGGCCTGCAGGCGGGCCGTTTCGACGTCGTCACCGCCGGCCTGTTCATGAAACCGGAGCGCTGCGCGGCGGTCGCTTATTCGGAGCCGGTGCTGTGCGACGCTGAGGCGATGCTGGTCAAGAAGGGGAACCCGAAGGGCTTCAAGAGCTACGAGGATGTCGCCAAGGATGCCACCGCGACGATCGGGGCGCCGGGCGGCGGCACCGAGGAGAAGCTGGCGCTCACTGCCGGCGTGCCGCGCGACCGCGTCATCGTCGTGCCGGACGGCCAGAGCGGCCTGAAGATGCTGCAGGATGGCCGCATCGACGTCTATTCGCTGCCGGTGCTGTCGATCAACGATCTGGTCAAGAAGGCCAACGATCCGAACCTCGAAGTCGTTGCCCCGGTCGTCGGCGCGCCGGTCTATTGCGACGGCGCGGCCTTCAAGAAAGGCGACGAGGCGCTGCGCGACGCCTATGACGTCGAACTGGCCAAGCTGAAGAAGTCCGGCGAATTCGCCAAGATCATCGAGCCTTACGGCTTCTCGGCAGCGGCGGCGATGTCGACGAGCCGCGACAAGCTCTGCTCGGCGAAGTAGGGCCTTTTCCCTCTCCCCTTTCACGGGGAGAAGGTGGCCCGAATGCATGTCGCCCAAAAGTGCGCAGCGGTTTTGGGATAACGACATGCACAAACAAGGCCGGATGAGGGGCAGCTCCAGTTCTGCCGGATTGGCTCTGCCCCTCATCTGCCTGCCGGCATCTTCTCCCCGTGAACGGGGAGAAGGGGCCAAGACTACAACCGTAAACGTTGGAAATTTCGAACTTCATGACCCAATGGTCCGGCTATTTCGGCCTGATATTGCAGGGAGCGCTAGTTACCATCGAGCTGACGCTGATGGGGTCGGTGCTTGCCATGATCATGGCCTTTCTCGCTGGGCTTGGGCGGCTGTCGCGTTTTTTCGCCATTCGGGCGCTGGCCACCGCCTATATCGAATTCTTCCGCGGCACCTCGATCTTCGTGCAGCTGTTCTGGGCCTATTTCGTGCTGCCCTTCATCGGCATTTCGCTGACGCCGCTGCAGGCCGGCGTGCTGGCGCTCGGCCTCAATGTCGGCGCCTATGCGGCGGAAGTGGTGCGCGGCGCCATCCAGTCGATCGGCCGCGAACAGTACGAGGCCTGCACCGCGCTCAATCTCGGCCGCTGGCAAGCCATGCGCCATGTCATCCTGCCGCAGGCGCTGCTGGTCATGCTGCCGACCTTCGGCAACAACGCCATCGAATTGCTCAAGGCGACCGCCGTCGTTTCGCTGATCTCGCTCACCGACCTGACCTTCCAGGCGCAGGTGGTGCGCTCGCAGACAGGCAACACGATGGTGCCGTTCACCACCATTCTCGTCATCTATTTCGGCCTTGCGCTGATCATCTCGTGGGGCGTGCGTTCGCTGGAACGCCGGATGGCGCGCGGCCTCGACGGGGTGCGCGTCTGATGGATCGGGCCCTGTAATGGAGTGGGATTGGAATTTCGTCTGGGAGATCATGCCGACGCTGATCGAGGGCGTGAAGATCACCATCCTGGCGACACTGCTCGGCTCGGTCCTGGCCGCGATCGTCGGGCTGGCCATCGCCCTGGCGCGGCGCTCGCCGAACAAGCGCTTATCGCGCACCGTCGGCTTCCTCGCCGAGTTCATCCGCGGCACGCCGCTGCTGGTGCAGCTCTATTTCATCTTCTACGTGCTGCCGGATATCGGTATCTTGCTGCCGCCGCTGGTGGCGGGCGTCATCGGCCTCGGGCTGCATTACGGCACCTACACGGCCGAGGTCTATCGCGCCGGCATCGACAATGTGCCACGCGGCCAGTGGGAAGCCGCCAAGGCCTGCAATCTGAACGCCAGGCAGACCTGGACCCACATCATCATGCCGCAGGCGATTCCGCCGATGATCCCGGCGCTTGCCAACTACTTCATCGCGATGTTCAAGGAGACGCCGCTGCTTTCGGCGATCACCGTGCTGGAACTGATGAACCAGGCCAAGAGCGTCGCCAACACCTATTACCGCTATGTCGAGCCGATGACCTTGGTCGGCGCCTTCTTCCTCGTCATCAGCCTATTCTCGGTCGTGCTGCTGCGCTGGCTGGAACGCCGTTACGGCAAGATCGAGAGGTAGTCTTTCATGAAACACTTGCCCGAAATCAGACTGACGCCGACACGGCCGGCGCTCGAAGCGCGTCCCCTGGAAAAGCGCATCGGCCTGATCGTCCTTGCCACCGACCATACGACCGAACCGGATTTTCGCCGCATGGTGGCGAGCGAGCGGATCGGCGTCTATGTCGCGCGCATTCCCTATGCCAATCCGACGACGCCGGAGAATTTGCGCAAGATGCAGCCGTCGCTGACGGCGGGCGCCGCGCTCATCCTGCCCGATGAGCCGCTCGACGCGATCTGCTATTCCTGCACCTCGGCCTCCGTGGTCATCGGCGATGCCGAGATCGAGGCGGCGGTGCAGGCGGCCAAGCCTGGCGTGCCCGTGGTCACACCGCCGATGGCAGGGGCGCGTGGCTTGAAGGCGCTGGGCGCCAGGACGATCAGCATTCTCACTCCCTACACGGTCGAGACCAGCCGGCCGGTGGCGGCCTATTTCGCGGCGCACGGTTTCGAGATCGCCAGCTTCACCTGTCTCGGTTTCGAGGACGACCGCGAGATGGCGCGGATTGCACCGGCCACGCTGGTCGATCTGGCGCGCGAGGCGACCGATGCGCAAGCGGACGCGCTGTTCGTCTCCTGCACGGCGCTGCGGGCCGCACTTGCCGTGGTCGGCATGGAAGAGGCAATCGGCCGTCCGGTCGTGACCAGCAACCAGACAACGGCCTGGAACTGCCTGCGGCTTTGCGGCGACGACGAGCCGCGCGCCGAATTCGGCCGTCTGATGACGCTGCCGTTGGGACAATGAGGCCATGACACTTGCGCCTATCACCCTCTCCGACATCCGCGCCGCGCGCGAGCGCGTCGCAGGCAAGGTCGAGCGCACGCCGACCGTGCTTTCCCCGAGTCTTTCCGGGCACTTGGGCGCGCCCGTTTATCTCAAGCTCGAACATCGGCAGACCACCGGCAGCTTCAAGCTGCGTGGCGCCTCGAACGCCATTGCTTCGCTGAACGCCGAGGAGAAGGCGCGTGGCGTGGTCGCCGCCTCGACCGGCAATCACGGCCGGGCGCTGGCCCACGCGGCGAAGCTCGAAGGCATGCGCGCGACGATCTGCATGTCGCGACTGGTGCCGCAGAATAAGCTCGACGAGATCCGCCGGCTCGGCGCCGATATCCGCATCGTCGGCAACAGCCAGGACGATGCGCAGCAGGAGGTCGACCGGTTGGTCGCGGAAGAGGGACTGGTCATGCTGCCGGCCTTCGACCATCCTGATATCATCGCCGGGCAAGGCACGCTCGGGCTGGAGCTCATCGAGCAGGTTGCGGACGCCGCCCTCGCGCTGGTGCCGCTGTCAGGCGGCGGGCTGGCGGCTGGTGTCGCCGCTGCCGTGAAGGGCGTCAGCCCCGGCACGAAGGTCCTCGGCGTTTCGATGGCGCGGGGTGCGGCGATGAAGGCGAGCCTCGACGCCGGACATCCAGTTTTGGTCGAGGAACTGCCAACGCTGGCGGATTCGCTCGGCGGCGGCGTCGGCCTTGACAACCGGCTGACCTTCTCGATGTGCCGCGACCTGCTCGACGACGTAATCCTGCTCAGCGAGGACGAGATCGCCGCCGGCATCCGCCATGCCTACGAACAGGAGCGCGAGATCGTCGAAGGCGCCGGCGCGGTTTGCATCGCCGCCGTGCTGGCCGGCAAGGTCAGGGCGAGCGGCACCACAGTGCTCATTCTGTCGGGCCGCAACATCGACATGACGCTGCACAGGAAAATCATCTGTGGCGAAGCAATTGAGGAGAGCGCCGCATGAGCCGGATGACCATACTCACCGAAGCCGAACTGCGCGGGATCGTGAAGCTCGATCTCGATGCCGTCGCCTGCGTCGAAAATGCGTTCCGAGCGCTCGCTATCTTGCCGGTGGCGATGCCGCCGATCCTGCGGCTCGACATTCCCGAGCATCGCGGCGAGGTCGACGTCAAGACCGCCTATGTGCCTGGGATCGACGGTTTTGCGATCAAGATCAGTCCCGGCTTCTTCGACAATCCGAAGCTCGGCCTGCCCAGCGTCAACGGCATGATGGTGCTGCTGTCGTCAAAAACAGGGCTGGTCGACGCACTGCTGCTCGACAACGGCTATTTGACCGACATCCGTACCGCCGCCGCCGGAGCGGTCGCGGCTAAACACCTTTCGCGATCGGACTCCTCGATCGCCGCGATCTTCGGCGCCGGCGTCCAGGCCGGGCTGCAGCTCGAGGCGCTTATGCTGGTGCGGCCGATCGCCGAGGCCCGCATCTGGGCCAGGGACGCCGCCAAAGCCGAAGCCGCGGCGGACACATTGCGCGAAAAACTAGGCATCGTCGTGCGTGCGGACCCCGATGCGGCATCGGCGGCGGCCGGCGCCGACATCATCGTCACCACGACGCCGTCGACCGAGCCGCTGATCAAGGCCGGCTTCATCTCGGCCGGCCAACACATCACCGCTATGGGCTCGGACGCCGAGCACAAGAACGAGATCGCGCCGGCGATCCTGCGCATGGCCGATCTCTACGTCGCCGACAGCGCGAAACAGACGCGGCTGCTGGGCGAACTGCATCATGCCATCGCGACGGGCGTGATGGCGGCCGATGCCGAGATTACCGAACTCGGCCAGATCATCGCCGGCGAAAGACATGGCCGGCGCTCGGCCAGCGACATCACCATCGCCGACCTGACCGGCACCGGCGTGCAGGACACGGCGATCGCCACGCTCGCCCGCGACCGTGCCCGGGCGGCCAACACCGGTACGATTTTCGAAAGCTGATGCTGGCCGCAAGGCCCAACAAACGAGGACCAAGAACAATGCAGCCTAATTTGAAATTCTCGCGCGGCGAATATGCGGAGCGCCTCGCCAAGACACGGAAGGCCATGGAGGCCAAGGGCGTCGATCTGCTTGTTGTCAGCGATCCGTCCAACATGGCCTGGCTGACCGGCTATGATGGCTGGTCGTTCTATGTGCACCAGGCTGTCATCGTGCCGCCGTCGGGCGAACCGCTGTGGTACGGGCGCGGCCAGGACGCCAACGGCGCCAAGCGCACCGCCTATCTCGCGCACGACAACATCGTCGGCTATGCCGACCACTATGTGCAGTCGACCGAACGCCACCCGATGGATTTTCTCGCGCAGGTGCTGGCCGATCGCGGCTGGGGCAAGCTCAGCATCGGCGTCGAGATGGACAATTACTGGTTCTCGGCCGCTGCCTTCGCTTCGCTGCAGAAGCATCTGCCCAACGCCCGCTTCGTCGACGCCACGGCACTCGTCAATTGGCAGCGCGCGGTGAAGAGCCCGACCGAGATCGACTATATGCGCAAGGCCGCCCGCATCGTGGAAGTGATGCACCAGCGCATCGTCGACAAGATCGAAGTCGGCATGCGCAAATGCGACCTGGTCGCCGAGATTTATGATGCCGGCACGCGCGGTGTCGACGGGCCAGAGGGAAAGATTGGCGGCGACTATCCGGCGATCGTACCGCTGCTGCCGTCGGGCGCCGATGCGTCGGCGCCGCATCTGACCTGGGACGACAGGCCGATGAAATCGGGCGAGGGCACCTTCTTTGAGATCGCCGGCTGCTACAACCGTTATCACTGTCCTCTTTCCCGGACGGTGTTCCTTGGCAAACCCACGCAGGAATTCCTCGATGCCGAAAAGGCGACGCTGGAAGGCATGGAAGCGGGGTTGGCCGCGGCAAAGCCTGGCAACAGCTGCGAGGACATCGCCAATGCCTTCTTCGCGGTGCTGAAGAAATACGGCATCGTCAAGGACAACCGCACCGGTTATCCGATCGGGCTTTCCTATCCGCCGGACTGGGGCGAGCGCACGATGAGCCTGCGCCCCGGCGACCGCACCGAGCTGAAGCCGGGCATGACCTTCCATTTCATGACCGGCCTGTGGCTGGAGACGATGGGGCTCGAGATCACCGAATCCATCCTGATCACCGAGACAGGGGTCGAGTGCCTGGCCAATGTGCCGCGTAAGCTGGTGGTGAAGGATTGAGCCCGATGTCCCACCTTCGCCCATCACCGATTACGCCGACCGTCGATTTCGACCGCGACGGCGTGCAGCACGGGTTCCTGCGGCTGCCCTACAGCCGTGACGATTCCGCCTGGGGATCGGTGATGATCCCGATCTGCGTGATCCGCAACGGCAGCGGGCCGAGCGCATTGCTAACCGGCGGCAATCATGGCGACGAATATGAGGGGCCGCTGGCGCTTTATGATCTCGCCCGCACGCTCGATCCGAAGCAAGTCAGCGGCACGGTGATTATCGTGCCGGCGATGAACTATCCGGCCTTCCGTGCCGGCACCCGCACCTCGCCGATCGACAAGGGCAATCTCAACCGCAGCTTTCCCGGCCGGCCCGACGGGACGGTGACCGAGAAGATCGCGGATTACTTCCAGCGCGAACTTTTGCCGCGCACCGACATCGCGCTCGACTTCCATTCCGGCGGCAAGACGCTCGACTTCGTGCCGTTCTGCGCCGCCCATATCCGGCCCGACAAGGTGCTGGAAGCGAAAGGCTTCGCCGCGGTCGAGGCGTTCTCGGCACCGTGGTCGATGAAGATGCTGGAGATCGATGCGGTCGGCATGTTCGACACTGCCGCCGAAGAGATGGGAAAGCTGTTCATAACCACCGAGCTTGGCGGCGGCGGCACCTCGCGCGCGGAAACGGTGCGGATCGCCCGTCGCGGCGTGCTCAATGTGCTGCGCCATGCCGGCATTGTCGCCGGTGCGGTCGAGATGCAGCCGACCCGCTGGCTGGACATGCCGTCGGGCGATTGCTTCTCATTCGCCGAGGACGACGGGATGATCGAGACGATGATCGATCTCGGCGAGCCGGTCGAAGAGGGCCAGGTCCTGGCGCGCATCCACTCCATCGGCCGCACCGGTGCCGCACCTCAAGAGATCAGGGCAACAATGTCCGGCCTTCTGGCCTCACGCCATTTTCCCGGACTGGTCAATGCGGGTGACTGCGCCGCCGTGGTCGCTGTGCTCGTCGATTGAAGGCAAGGCAATCGCTTCCGGGATACGTGCGAAATTCCTCAAGCGCGGCTTCTGCAATGCCGGCGACTTTGGCGTCCCTGGATAGCTACCGCCGGCGACTTCCTTGCGGAAGCCCGACAGCGCCTCGACCCGCGCATCCCTGGTCGCCTTTTGCAGCACGCGAGATAGCACCAGCGCTGGCGGCCGAGCCGAGGCACTACGCTCGTTGGCGGTCTGCGAAACTGCTTGCGACCGTGCTACTCGATAAGCAGTAAGCCGCGCTTTTTGTCGCCATCGCTGTCGATTGTGTTCATGGCTGAGAACAGGCGCTCACGCTCGATCAGCCAGGGCTTGTAGTCCTCGTTTACGTCGAGGACGAAGACCATGTCCTCGGCCTCCAGATACCCTCCGACCGGAGAAAAATGGCCGCTGCCGGCGCCGAAAATCTTCTCACGGGTGAAGTTGACGATGTAGCGGCGGCCGGGATCGTTGGCGCGCCTCATGTGCTCGCGAAACGCATCAGCGCTCAGATTCCGAAGCACGGAGACCTTCCGCTTGGTGTTCGTTCGAGCGACCTCGGCAAGCTCGTCCAGCGTGAGCCCGATGATGCAAAAGCCTGTCCAGCACTTTCCGGTTCCCGCGAGGACTTCGGCTTCGGTTGTCTCCTGTTCGCCGATGGAGCGGAATGTGTTTGCAACGCTTGCCGGGCCGCACCTTGATCCGTTTGATTGCCATGTGACATCGGCATTGAAAGTGACAGCCACGGGGAGATTCCAGGCACTGTCAATCAATTCAGGGGTGCGGGTAACCGACGACTGGATTGCACCTTGCGAGACTCTGGACTGACCAGCAATCAAAATTGCGCTGCCGCCCAGCAGGCCGACGGCGATCACACTGCCGACAATCACACCGAAAGCGAGACTGCGCTTCATTGCTGAAACCTCGGAGCAGGCAAAGGACAATGAAGAAAAGGCGCCGCAACGTCAATCAAGCCGCATCCGGCCGGTGAGCCATCCAGTGATCTCCCGGATCGGTCGGCGATCACAGGACCTTCTGCCGAAACTTCGAATGACAGCTTGAGCAATCCTGCAGGATAAGATGCAGGAGGTGCTCGGCGGGAGCCTTGGCAGGATCGGCTTCCGCCGCTGCCGGCCGCTTGCCAAGCAAGCTGCCGCCGCCCATCGCCGGGCCGGAATCCATCCTCATGTCGTCGGTGATGCTGGCGGGCGCCCGCTCGGCCTTGGCGGCCAGCGTGCTGGCCAGCGTCCCGATGTGACGGGCCAGCGCCTCGAATTCCGAACGGGCCTGGTCGATTTCCAACCTGGCGCCCGAAGGCGCACCCAATGTCGCGCTGGGAAATTCCGCAATGAGGGCAGGGCCGGTGCGGGCACGTAACGTCCCGGCCGCCGCCTTGAACGCCGCAGCGTCATAGGCCAGCTTGCCATCGAACATCCCGGCGATCGTCTTTGCGGCAGCGGCCATCTCCTTCATCGAGGACTGGCGCGTCGCGACGATTGGGTCAGGTCCGGCCGCGGCCACCACCGCGGAGGCGCAGGCAAGCGACAGCATCACCACGGCGGTCCACTTCACTGAACCATGCCCTCTCCCGCCAATTCGTC
Organism: Mesorhizobium delmotii; assembly: GCF_900149755.1. NCBI lineage: Bacteria > Pseudomonadati > Pseudomonadota > Alphaproteobacteria > Hyphomicrobiales > Phyllobacteriaceae > Mesorhizobium > Mesorhizobium delmotii. The sequence goes on from NZ_FUIG01000023.1 coordinate 36,801, forward strand.
GATGATCGGGCAGTCCGGCCTCTCGTCGCCATGACAGTGCTCGACCAAATGATGAAGCAGGCCACGCAATCCCACGAGTTCGGCGAGCTTCCTGTCGATCTCCCGCAACTTGGCTTCTGCGATAGATTTGACGTCGGCGCTCTCGCGGTCCTTGTCTTGATAGAGCGACAGCAACTGGCGGCATTCGTCGACCGAAAAACCCAGGCTGCGCGAGCGCTGCAGAAACCGGAGGCGGTGGATGTCGGCTACCGAATAGTCACGATAGCCATTGTCTGTCCGGGCCGGGCGCAAAAGCCCGATGTCCTCGTAGTAACGTATCGTCTTGGACGGCAGGCCGGATTTCTCGGATGCGATGCCAATGTTCATGATGAAAATCTCCGTTTGCATGGAAAATAGACCTTCCATCTGCTGGATGGTCAACCGCTGCGGTGATTTTCACGCGCCACAGCCCCTCTCAGCCGGGAAAGGGCTCGAGCGGTAGATTGGGACCATGCGGAACGACGCAAGGTCGAGCGGATGCGGACGTCACCCGCTCAAGGCAGGAAACGCGGCGTCAGATGAGAGCGCTGGGTCTTGGAGGATATTCAAGCCGGCAATTGTTCTTAGGATCGGGGAAGCCCGCGCCTCTGGAGGAGCGCGGGCCGACCGGGGTACGGGCCCCGATCCAGCAGCCATATCCTGGAGATATTCGCTGTCATCTTACAACTGTTAGTATTCGCTAATGTTCCATCGATCAGCAAAAAGACCGCGCCCAGTGAGGGCCGGACGCAATGGCGTCTCGGCCCGAAGCGCGGGCTCTTCGGTGGACGCCTCGGTGATGGATCCTATGTTCCTAGTGCCGGCGAACCGAAGCATAGCCTGGCAAACAGCACATGCTGAACCTTGGGATGAAATCAGTTCTCTGAAACGTTCACCGAACAACACTCAAAACCTGATGTCCACATCAGGTGCTGATGACCAAACAACCTCCGGCGGTGGCCCCAAAATATACCGTGCACAACGCCGAGGAGACAGAATATGCCGGCCAAAGCGTATATCAACCGGATCGCGACAGCGGTGCCGGAGCACGAGGTTCATCAATTCTATCTGCGTTTCGCGGCCTCCATGCTTGCGGCCGATCGCCGAAGAATTTTCAAACGCATGGCTGACCTTGCCGGCATCGAGCACCGCTATTCCTGCTTTGCTCCTGCCGGCGACCCCGAAGGACCATCAGCAGATCTGGCCGGGAGGTTCATCCGGGGCGCCTTTCCTGGAACGGCCGAGAGAATGGCAATGTTCGGAGATGCCGCACCTGTTCTGGCGCAAAAAGGCGTCGACGGATTGGAGCTTGATGGCGGCGCTTCCCTCATCACCCACCTCATCGTCACCACCTGCACCGGTTTTACAGCGCCGGGCATCGACCTGGAGCTGGTTGCGCGGTGCGGCCTGCCGGAAAGGGTCGAACGCACGATGATCGGTTTCATGGGCTGCTACGCGGCGATCAACGGCCTCAAGCTTGCCCGCCACATCGTCCGCTCCGACCCGCACGCCAGGATCCTGCTGGTCAATATCGAACTCTGCACAATGCATCTGCGCGAAACGACCGAACTGGAAAAGCTGCTGTCGTTCTGCCTCTGGGGCGACGGCTGTGCGGCTGCGCTCGTCACCGCCGAGCCGCACGGCATCGAGCTCGAAAGCTTTTACTCTATCGTGGCGGACGAGCGGCGGGACCTGATGAGCTGGAGCATTCGCGACCACGGTTTCGAAATGGTTCTTTCCGGCCAGGTCCCGGCAGCGATCCATGAAGCGTTGCGGAGCAACCAGGACGCCATCCTCGGCGACCGGCCGACCGAGGCGATCGACCTCTGGGCCGTGCACCCGGGTGGACGCTCGGTTCTCGACGCCGTCGAACGGGCCCTGAAACTTGCGCCGACCGCGCTTGAGCCGTCGCGCGAGGTGTTGCGCCGATACGGAAACATGTCGTCCGCGACCGTCATGTTCGTGATGAAAGAGATATTGAAGGCGCCGCCGGGCCTGCTCGGCTGCGGCATGTCGTTCGGACCCGGACTGACGGCCGAAACCATGCTTTTTCGAACTGTGTCATGAGTGGCCTGGAGCACCGTATGCTTGCGCCGGAAATCCTTGACGGACTTGCGGCCGACGATCCGCGAGCGCTTGCCGCGCGCCGCGACCTCCGTCGCATCAACGCGCTGATGTTTCAGGCGAAGATCATGGCGTCGCTGCTCCAGAAATTTGTGTCAAAACCGCCAGGCCGGATTCTGGAGATCGGCGCTGGCGATGGCTCCTTCATGCTGGCGGTAGCGCGGCGCATGGCCGGCCAATGGCCCGGGGTCGAACTGCTAATGCTCGACCGCATCGACCTCATCACTACGCAATTGCGTGGTGATTTCGACAGGCTGGGATGGACGGTGCAAGGCGTCACCGCCGATGTCTTCGACTGGGCAAGAAAGAAGGAGGGCACGCGGTTCGACGCGATCACCGTCAATCTGTTTCTGCATCATTTCGACGATGCCGAGCTCGTGCGCCTGTTTTCGCTGATGGCGCCGAAGGCCCCGCTGCTGTTGGCGACAGAGCCGTCGCGGACCAAACTGGCGTTGGCCGCGACCCGTTTTCTGGCGGCAATCGGCGCCAATGACGTCACACGAAACGACGCGGCTCAAAGTGTGCGTGCCGGCTTTCGCGGCAACGAGCTTTCCGGTCTCTGGCTCGCAGCAAACGGCAAACCGGTCGAAGAACGGCGCGCCGGCCTTCTTTCCCACATTTTCGTCGGCGCCAGCGCCGGTCATGACCTATGACGCGATTGTCGACCCATGACGCGATCATCATAGGCGCCGGCCCGGCGGGCACTTCGGTCGCGCTGACGCTGGCCCGGCGCGGATGGGCCGTGGCTATTGTGGAAAAGAGCGTGTTCCCGCGCCGCAAGGTCTGCGGCGAGTATATATCGGCAAGCAATCTTGCGCTTCTGGAGCGGTTGGAGATCGGCGAAGCGTGGCGTGCCAATGCCGGCCCTGAAATCCGCCGTGTCGGCTTCTTTTGCGGCGATGCGAGTGTCGAGGCGCCAATGCCTCCTGCGAAAGATGGGCCCTGCGAGAAAAAAGATGGTTTCGGCCGGGCGCTTGGCCGGGACATTCTCGACTGTCTGCTTTTGCAGGCGGCGCGATCGGCGGGCGTCGAGATCTTTCAGCCTTCCCGCGCCGTCGCCATCGATCGGGATGGCGAGATGCAAATGGTGCGAATTCAAGCCGGAAACGAAACGACGATGTTGCGTGCGCCGGTGATTGTCGCCGCACACGGCTCCTGGGAACCAGGACCGTTGCCCAGTCAGCTCGGGAAGACCAACCGCCCTTCGGACCTGCTCGGCTTCAAGGCGCATTTCATCGGGTCGTCCCTGGCGCCTGATTTGATGCCCCTGCTGGTATTCCCCGGCGGTTATGGTGGCATGGTTTCGGCAGATCATGGCCGACTGTCGATCTCGTGCTGCATTCGGCGCGATATGCTCGCACGGTTGCGCAAACAACCCAACCACCAGAGCCATTTGTCGGCCGCCGATGCGGTCTCCCGTTATCTAATGGAATCGTGCCGCGGTGTCAGGGATGCCCTGGAGTCAGCTCACGCCGACGGTGCATGGCTTGCCGCAGGACCGATCCGGCCGGGAATTCGCTCCTGCTACGAACGGGACATCTTCCGCGTCGGCAATGCAGCCGGAGAGTCTCATCCTATCATCGCCGAGGGCATCTCGATGGCGCTTCAGTCCGGCTGGCTGCTGGCTTCGGAACTCGCATCCGCGCCAAGCGGCAGCGCAGGGCGGCAGGCTGCCGGCAGACGCTATCAGGCGGCCTGGAAAACACTGTTTTCGACGCGGGTCTACGCCGCTGCAGTGATTGCCGGCATTGCCCTTCGCCCCGGTAGCGCCACCTTGATGGCAGCGACTGTCCGGAATTTCCCGCAGGCACTGACTCTGGGCGCGCAACTGAGCGGCAAGACAAAGCCGGTTCTCGGCTTTGTCTAACAAGTGGTGCGGCGCGTCATGGGCAAACCAAGGTATTCCTCAACAAGCGCTGGCTTTGTCACTTGGGGCAATTCTGCATGTCCGAAGTTGCAGTGCCACTGGCGGCGTTTGCATCCGCGTCGACCCCTGCCGTTTCCTTACACCGGTCACCCATGCCGTCGGAGTCTGTGGTTGTTGAACCGGTTAGGCCCGCGCTTCCTCCCCGCGGGGTCTTTTCTGTCGCTGCAGGAACTTTCACGAATTGGAGCGCTCCCAAAACGGGCCGGCTAGCCGCTATTGAATGCTGCTGTTCACGGCTCGTCGATATCTTGCTTCGAGGGGTTACGCGAGAGGGCGCGTTCCTCCTCGTCGTCGGGCAGCGCCTCGTCGCTTTCCTGGTACGGATTGTCGTCGTCTTCCTCGGGCAGTTCAGCCTCCTTCTCGACGTCGTAACGGATGTCGCCGTTTCCCGGCACGCTGTCTGGTAGAATTTTACTGCCTTTGATCGCGTCCCAATCCTGCTGTTCGATGGTCGGGCCTTCGGACGGATCGTCGGGTTTTCTGCGCGGTGCCATCAGAGCTCTCCTCTGCATTGGTTGCTCATACGTCTAACTCCGGGGACCGCTGCGTAGTTCCTCGATCGAACCGGCGGAGACCGCCTTACTGCGATCTAGCACCCATCTCGGCTTGGCCTGCCGGCGGGGCTTTTACCCGGGCCCTAGTCTCAGTGAGAGCTAACCAGTAGGCGGGTTGCGCAATACCGCTCAGCAAGCGGCTGGGAACTTGTGCGACTTCTAATATAAGGGCACACTTCGAAACGGGTGGAGGGAAAAACGGCTCAAAAACAATCGGGAGGAAAGCCATGGATAGCATGAGCCTCACCACGCTTGATCGCAGCAAGACGACGGTCGATGCCGCGGCTCTGGACGCGCTTTCGGCACAATTGCGCGGCACTGTGCTGAGGGAGGGCGACGCCGCCTATGACGACGCACGCAGCATCTGGAATGCCATGATCGACCGGCGGCCCGGGCTGATCGTGCGCTGCGCCGGCGCCGCCGACGTTATCGCCGCCGTCAATTTTGCCAGGGAAAACAGGCTGCTCGTCGCGGTTCGCGGCGGTGGCCACAACATCGCCGGCAGCGCTGTCTGCGATGGCGGCCTGATGATCGATCTGTCGCCGATGAGATCGGTGCGGGTCGATCCGGCGACGCGGCGGGCATGGGTGGAACCTGGCGCGACGCTCGCCGATGTCGACGCGGAAACGCAGGCCTTCGGATTGGCGGTGCCGATCGGCATCAACTCGACCACCGGCATTTCAGGCCTGACGCTGGGCGGCGGCTTCGGCTGGATCACGCGGAAATTCGGCCTGACCATCGACAATCTTCTCTGCGCCGATGTGGTTACCGCCGACGGCAAGCTGCTGCGCGCCAGCCAGACCGAAAATCCGGACCTGTTCTGGGCGCTGCGCGGTGGCGGCGGCAATTTCGGCGTCGTCACGGCTTTCGAGTTCAAGCTCCACCAAGTCGGTCCGCAGGTGCTATCGGGGCTTGTCGTTCATCCCTTCGCCGATGCCGAAAACGTGTTGGGGGAATACCGAGCTGCGCTCGAAGCAGCGCCCAATGAGCTGACCTGCTGGGTGGTCATGCGGCAGGCGCCGCCGCTGCCGTTCCTGCCGGCCGAATGGCATGGCAAGGAGGTATTGGTTCTGGCCATGTGCTATTGCGGCGGCCTTCAGGAGGGCGAGAAAGCGACGCAAAGGCTTCGCGCCATCGGCACACCGATTGCCGATGTGGTCGGCCCTAACCCGTTCACCGGCTGGGAGCAGGCATTCGATCCGTTGCTGACGCCCGGCGCCCGCAACTATTGGAAGAGCCATGACTTCACCGAGCTCTCCGACAGCGCGATCGAGGTCGTCACGGCCGCGATACCCCGGCTTCCGGGGCCGGAATGCGAGATATTCTTCGCTCATATCGGCGGTGCCGCGGGCCGCGTGACAGCGGATGCAACGGCGTTTCCGCAACGCAGCGCGCATTTCGTCATGAATGTTCACGCCCGCTGGCGCGAACCGGAAATGGACCGCGCCTGCATCGACTGGGCGCGCGGTGTTTACGAGGCGGCCAGGCCCTATGCCGCCGGCACGGCCTATGTGAACTTCATGCCCGAGGACGAGGTCGACCGGGTCGAAGCAGCCTATGGCGGCAACTACCGGCGGCTTCTGGAAATCAAGCAGCGTTATGACCCGCTGAACCTGTTCCGCATGAACCAGAATTTGCGCCCGGCGGAAAGCCTGCGCGCCGCATAGGCGGGAGCACGCAATGGCCCGCGCCTCCGACGGAGGACGCGGGCCAAGGCGGCGCCGGCAGCGCAGCCTGCGCGCACGATCATGGGGATGCGAACGCTTTTATCCTTCAGCTGACGCCCGCCCAGGCAAGGTCTAGTGCTTTCGTTTTCTTGACTCGGCCTGCAAAAACGGGCAGCAAAGCCTGACACGGAGGGCTTTTCCGCCATTTTCATAGTTTTTGGAGGGAGCTTTTTTGATATCGACCTTCGCCCAATCGGCGATCGGTAGAGGGATTGGTTAACCAAGTTTGTCCATCTTTTGAATCAATCGGCAACAGACGCGAAGCGTGCAGGGGGCACTAGGCGACTGTGATTGTGACGGCTGCGAGCCCCGCATGCCGCAAGGCCGATTGAGGTTGGTGTATGGCGTTTGTGCGTTTGAAAAACCGGGGTGACAATCCTGATTCTGGATTGACTTCGATGAGGCCCGGCCTGCGCTGGGCCGCAATTCCCATTGTCGGCGTGGCGATCGCTCTGTGGTCGGTGGCGACCGTGGCCGGTCTCCATTCGGTGGGAACCTCGCTCACCGCCGCCTCCAACAGTCTTCCGCAAAACCTGCTCGCGCCGCGCACCATCGCGCTCGCCGATCCCCAGCGCACGCTTCCCAATTCATGGACCAATTCGTGGGCGCCACTGGCAAGCCGGCAGCGTCAGGCGTCGCTGCTCAGCCGATGTGATGCCGGTTGCGCGCAGGCCGCCGCGAGCTTCGTGCATGAAGGCAAGGTGGCGCGTCTCAAGCCCTCAGCGAAGTCGAATATTGTGCCGGTTGTCGCAGAAATCTCGGCGCAAGCGCGCTTCGACCGCGTGGTGGCGAAAGCCGCGCTGTCGCCGCAAAAGCTTGCTGCTGCCTTTGCCCGAGCCTCCGGCGCGGCCGCCCCTTTTGCGGTCGCCAGTCTGCCAACGGCCGCGCGCTCTGCGGAGCCGGTGCGCCTGCCCGATCAGGATGGTCCCGCGTCCGTGCGCTTCGGGCCCGAGGTTGCGGAAATCGAACGATCCTTCCGTCTGGCGCTGGCGCTTGCAAATGCACTGCCGGAAGAGATGATCGACGTGCTGCCGGAGGTGACGACGGCCGACCCTGCTGCGCCGCAAGAGGGCGAGGTGCAGCTGGCCTCGCTGCCGCCGCAGGACGAGATGCCCGACAGTGTTCCCTTGCCGACCTTTCGCCCGCATGCGGAAATCGATCAGTCAGACGAGGCGCCCGAGGTCGAGGCACCCAAGGTCAAAGCGCCCAAGGTCCAGGCATCGAAGGCCGCCAAGGCCCAGTCTCAGCCATCCAAAGCCAACAAGGAGCAGACCGCCGACGCTCCGCAGGTCGAGACGCCCCGGGCGCCAGCCTTGTCACCGAGGAGTTCGTCACCGGCGGCGATACCAAGCATGCAAAGCAGCCAGGGCATGCAGGGCAGCCCGGGCATGCAAGGCAGCCAGGGCAAGCCGAAGGCTGCAGACATGCTGGCCTACGCCAAGCCCGACAGCCCGGCGGGCGGTGGGGTCTTCCGCAACCTGTTCACCAAGCCCAGCATGGGCAGCGGCGTCGCCGTCTACGACATCTCGGCGAAAACCGTCTATATGCCGGACGGCTCGCGGCTCGAGGCGCATTCGGGACTGGGCTCGATGGCCGACCAGCCGCGCTATGCCAACCGGAAGAATGCCGGCCCGACGCCGCCCCACACCTACGATTTGAGGCTGCGTGAATCGCGCTTCCATGGGGTGGAGGCCCTGCGTCTCACTCCTATCGACGGCAAGAACAAATTTGGCCGCGACGGCTTTCTTGCGCACACCTACCTGCTGCGCGGCGGCCGCGCGGAATCGAGCGGCTGCGTCGCTTTCAAGGACTATGCCCGCTTCCTCGCCGCCTTCAAGAAAGGCAAGATCAAACGTCTCGTCGTGCGCGGCTAACCAAGCCGCTGATGCAGGTCGCGTCGGAAGGGCGCGGCGCCTGACCATCTGCGGCGGTGTAGAAACAAGGCGTTCTGTAGCGATCCTTCGCGCCCCCCACAAGGGGGGAGATCGGCAGTTTCCACGCTCCGCTCATTCCTACAACGTTGGCGATTTGCGAAGCCGACGTGACATCCAATCTCCCCCCAAGTGGGGGAGATGCCAAGTGGTGGCAAAGAGGGCAGGACAGAGGGGGGCGCTGTCCCGCCGGGATCGCCGGATTTCCACCCAATTGTCAGCAACCGACCTCGAAAGCGTTTTCATTCCCGGCCAGGGATACTATGACTGACCGGTACCGGGGCAGCGGCGGCTTCAACCAATCAAGAGGATGTCATGACTATACGCGCTGTCGTTTGGGGCGAGAATATCCATGAGCGGACCAATGAGGTGGTCGCGGGGATCTACCCCGAGGGCATGCACGCCACGATTGCCAACGCCCTAAAGCTCGACCCCGAAATTTCCGTATCGTGGGCGACCCTTGAGCAGCCGGAGCATGGCCTGCCGGCCAACCGTTTGGCGCAAACCGATGTGCTCGTGTGGTGGGGACACAAGGACCATGGCGCCGTCGCCGACGAAGTCGTTGAGCGCGTGGCGCGCCGCGTCTGGGAAGGCATGGGGCTGATCGTCCTTCATTCCGGCCATTTCTCGAAGATCTTCAAGACGCTGATGGGCACGCCCTGCACGCTGAAATGGCGCGAGGCGGGCGAGCGCGAGCGGCTCTGGGTGACGAGCCCCAACCACCCGATCGCTGCCGGGATCGGCGAGTATTTCGAGCTCGAGAACGAGGAGATGTATGGCGAGCAGTTCGCCGTGCCGGAGCCGCTGGAAACGGTGTTCATCTCCTGGTTCCAGGGCGGCGAAGTGTTCCGGTCGGGGCTGACCTATCGCCGCGGCGCCGGCAACATCTTCTATTTCAGGCCAGGTCACGAGACCTATCCGACCTATCACGATGCGAATGTCCAAAAGGTGCTGCGCAATGCGGTGAAATGGGCGCACAACCCGCAGGGCTCGCATCCAGCCATCCTCGATGCGCCGAACGTGCCGGTGGAAAAGGCGCTCGAGCCGATCGTCGAGCGCGGCGGAAAACTCCATGCCGAGGGCGAAGCCGGCTATCGCTAGACCATGATCCCGAACCTTCGGTTCGGAAAATCCACGGTCGAATAAGAAGATAAAGCCTCATCCTAAGGATAAGAATCATGCGTCTCCTGATACTCGGCACCGGCTGGATGGCGGAAGAGCACGCCAGGCAGTTCAGCAAGATCGAGGGCGTCGAACTGATCGGTGCCATCGATCTCGACCGCGCGCGTGTCGACAAGTTTTCGGACAGCTACGGTATCCCCAACCGGTTCGCGTCGCTGGAAGACGCGCTCGCATGGGACAAGTTCGACGCAGTGGCGAACGTGACGCCGGATCGCATCCACCATCCGACCACCATGATGCTGGTCGCGGCAGGCAAGCCGGTGCTGTGCGAAAAACCGCTGGCCGAAAATTACCAGAGGGCCAGCGAGATGGCCGATGCCGCCGAGCAAGCCGGCATCATCAACATGGTCAACCTGACCTATCGCAACGTCGCCCCGCTGCAGAAGGCGCGCGCCATGGTGCTTGCCGGCGAGATCGGGCAGATCAGGCATGTCGAGGCGTCCTATCTGCAGAGCTGGCTGGTTTCCAAATTCTGGGGCGACTGGCGCACCGATCCGAAATGGCTGTGGCGACTGTCGCGCGGCCACGGCTCCAATGGCGTGCTGGGCGATGTCGGCATCCACATCCTCGATTTCGCCAGCTATGGCGCCGCGCTCGACATCGATCATGTGTTCTGCCGCCTCAGGTCATTCGACAAGGCGCCCGGCAACCGGATCGGCGAGTACGAGCTCGACGCCAACGACAGTTTCACCATGGCGCTGGATTTCAGCAACGGCGCCTTCGGCGTCGTCCATGCCAGCCGCTGGGCAACAGGTCATCTCAATGAATTGCGGCTGCGCATCTATGGCGACAAGGGCGGCATCGAAGTCGTGCACAATCTGAACGGCTCGGAGCTGAAAGCGTGCATGGGCGAGAACATCGAGAACGCCAAATGGCAGGTTCTCGACGCCGGAACGGTGCCGACCAACTACCAGCGCTTTGTCGATGCGGCGCGCACTGGCATTCCGCCCGAACCGTCGTTCCGGCATGCCGCCGAATTGCAGAAGGTGCTCGACCTCGCCGTCGTCTCCGACGAGAAGAGGGCTGAGCTCAGGGCCCATACTGAAACCCAGTGATGTCGTTCGCTGAAAGGAGCCAGCCATGGTGACGCGTCGCGCCGAATGTTCCTGCGGTCAGCTATCAGCCACCTGTCCGGGCGAGCCGGTACGCGTCTCCGTCTGCCATTGCCTGGCCTGCAAGCGGCGCACGGGCAGCGCGTTCAGCTTCAACGCGCGGTTTGCGGAGAATGATGTGTCGATCCAGGGACGAGCGGCGGAGTTCACGCGCGTTGGTGACGAGGGCGGCCGTGTCATCTATAGTTTCTGCCCGGATTGCGGCACCACCGTCCATTATCGGATCGATGTCCAACCCGGTCTGATTGCCATTCCGGTGGGCGCATTCGCCGACCCATCGTTCCCGCCGCCCTTCCTGTCCTTCTATCACGACAGCCGGCGCTGCGAGTGGGTCGAGGTCCGCACTGAGCCTCTGGCGACGTTCGGCTGAAGACGCCGGCCGCGGCAGGCTGAGGTTTTAGGGAAAAATCCAATCACTCTGAGCGGTCGTTCAACCTTGCATTTGCAGGTGACAGCTGGTCGTCACCCGATGGATCGGACCAAGCGGGCCGCCGCTAGGGCGACGTGCGTCCACTTGGACGCACAAAGTACGCTCTAGCACTTTCGAATCTGCGCATCGTGCTTTCCGAAAATCGATTCCGAATTTCGGGCCGATGCGCTAGGCCTCGAGGAAATCCAGGGCTTTTTCCACAAAGGCGCCGTGATACTGGAAAATGGCGGTATGCCCGCCGTCCTCGTACAGGACCAGCTCGGCATTGGGAAAGCGCCGAGCCAGGTCGACGGAATTGCTGGTGGGCACCATTCTGTCGTGATCGCCGTTGACCACGAGGACCGGGTGCCGGATACGCGACAGGTCGGCAGGGCGCTCCTGGCCAAAGGCGCGGACTGCCTTGAGCTGCTGGTTGAAGGCGCCGAGCGCGATGGGCTTGTCTCGGTCATTGGTCCGTTCCTTCAATCGCTGAAGAAACTCGCGCGCCGCCTTCTTGCCGTTGGGGCTTTGGGTGAAGAAGAGGTAGTTCTTTGGGTCCTTGATGGTCAGCGCGGCGCGGATCATGTCGAAGACGGTGACGAACGTCACCCTGTCGATGCCGGTACCCCCGGCTGGACCGGTTCCCGCGAGGATGATCTTGCGAACCAGATTAGGCTCCAGCTGAACAATCGCCTGGGCGATGAAGCCGCCAAGAGATAGGCCGAGCAGATCGACCTGCTGGAAACCGAAGGACCGGATGAAGGCGACCGCGTCGCGGGCCATCGCCTCCACCGTGTTGGGAGTGGAGCCGCCCGATGCTCCAACACCACGGTTATCGAAGGTAATAACTCGCCGTTTTGCGGCAATGCCATCGACGACCCGGGGATCCCAATTGTCGAGAACCGCACTCAGATGGGTAAGAAAGATCACCGGTACCCCGGTTGTGGGCCCGAGTTCCCGGTAGGCGAATTTCGTACCGCCGACGTCGACCGTTTTCGTCGGCACGTCCCTGTGTTTGATGATCGCGGCAGGTCGCGATAGTCGCGACAGCTGATGCACGTTCATGATGGTTTCCTTTCTTCTGGCTTGTCGTTCTCGCGGGGCTGGAGCAGCGCCTTCGCCGCTACCGCGCCAGCCCCAAGAATGCGATCGGACAGTTCGGTTCCGTTCACCGCGCGGGACAGCTCAAGCGTGCCGATCAGGGTCGCAAAGACACCGAACGCTACAGCCTCGGGGTCGCGGGCGTCGGGCGTCAGTTCGGCCGCCACCTGGCGTACGAGCTTGAGCAGGTGTTCGGCGTAAACTTGGCGCGTCTCGACCGGCTCACGCGCAATTTCGGGCAACAGCGCGGCTGAAGCGCAACCTTTGCCTGGATTGTCTCGGTGTTCCGCCGACAGATACGCGTCGATGGCCAGTGACGGGCCGCCGGCGGCCAATAGCTCCTGAGTCTGGGTCGCCTGAACCTCCAGGGCGGCCGCCAAACTCTCACGCACAAGCGCCGCCTTGGACGGAAAATGGGGATAGAAAGCTCCATTGGTCAGTCCCGCCTCGCCCATGATGCCGGCGAGACCTGATGCAGCGATGCCGTCGGAGCGAAACCGGTCGGTCGCCACATCCATGATCCGCTGCCGCGATGCTTCCTTCCTGCCCTTCTCGTAACGCATGTTTTTCTCCTTCGATCAGCTATTGCATTACGATCATATTACCATTAAATGATCGTAATGCAATGGGGCGACGCATCGGAGATGTCGCTCAATTTGGGAAAGCTACAATGAAGGCCTTCATCGTCGATCGATACGCAAAGAACGCTCCCCTACGGCTTGGAGAGGTTCCGGAGCTGGAAGTAAGGGAGAATGACGTGCTGGTGCAGATCCATGCCGCCAGTCTCAATCTGCTGGACTCAAAGATCAGGGACGGAGAATTCGAACTCATCCTGCCCTATCGCCCGCCCTTCGTTGCAGGACATGACGTGGCCGGAACGGTCATTCGCGTCGGCTCGAAAGTCCGACAGTTCAAACCGGGCGACGAGGTCTATGCGCGACCGCGCGACGGTCGGGTCGGGGCTTTCGCCGAGTACATCGCCATAAATGATGCGGACTTGGCCCTGAAGCCGAAGAACCTCAGCATGGAAGAGGCTGCGTCCATTCCCCTGGTGGGGCTGACCGCCTGGCAGGCGCTGGTTGAAAGAGCGAAGCTGAAGAAAGGACAGATGGTTTTCATTCAGGCTGGTTCCGGCGGAGTGGGAACATTCGCCATTCAATTGGCAAAGCACCTCGGCGCGACGGTCGCCACGACAACAAGCGCGTCGAACATGGATATGGTCAGGAAGCTGGGCGCCGATGTCATCATCGACTACAAGAAGGATGACTTCGAGAAAGTCCTTTCGGGCTACGACGTCGTCCTGAACAGCCAGGACAACAAGACCCTCGAAAAGTCCCTGCGTGTGTTGAAGCCAGGTGGCCTCGCCGTTTCGATCTCCGGTCCGCCCGATGCTGCGTTTGCCAGGGAGAAGGGTCTGAGCGTTGTGCTGAACTTGGTCATGCGCTTTTTGAGCGCCGGCATCAGGAGGCGGGCCAAACGCGCAGGTGTCCGATATTCGTTCCTGTTCATGGCGGCCAATGGGGAGCAGTTGACCAAAATCACGTCTCTCATCGAAACGGGCGTCATCCGCCCGGTTATAGATCGCGTCTTCCCGCTTGAGCAGACCAATGAGGCCTTGGCCTACATCGAGCAGGGCCGCGCCAAGGGCAAGGTTGTTATCAAGATCAAATAGCTTGGCAAGGCTTCAGGCGATTATCCACCCTCTCGGCCATCGGCGCAGCCAACTGAGTGAGTTTGACCCTAATGCCGCAGGATCTTGCTCAGGAAGGCACGGCTGCGATCGGTCTGGGGTTGGGCGTTGCCGGTGCCGCAGCCGACCGGGAGCATGCCGGCTAACGCGGCTTCTCGATCCCAGGAATGCCGCCGATCCGCTCTGCGAGAAAATCGACCAGCAGCCGGACCCTGGCAATGCCCGCGCGCTCCGGGACGATCAGCATGCTCAGCGGAATGGGAGGCGGGGCGTAGTCCGGCAGGATCACTTCCAGCCGGCCGGCCGCCAGGAGATCGTCGACAAGCCAGTGATGGGCAGGTGCGATGCCGCGCCCGGCGACGAGCGCTTCGCGCGCGGCAAGCCCATGGTCGATCCGAAATCGGCCGCCAAAAGGCACCGCATGGCGTTCACCGCCCGGCCCCTGCAGGGCGAGCGTGTCGCTTCCTGCGATGTTCGACATCCGGATGCCTTCATGGCCAGGCAGGTCCTGCGGGACAGCCGGTCTGCCCCGCGCCGCCAGATAGGCCGGCGCTGCCACCAGCAGACGCCGGGACTGGCCGAGCGCCCGCAGTTTCATCGAGCTGTCGGTGAGCGGACCGAGGCGAAGCGCGACGTCGACGCCCTCCCGCACAAGGTCGATGCGCTCGTCGGTGAGGCTGAGATCGACCCCGATGTCGGGATAGCGGTCCTGAAAGGCGAAGATCAGCCGGCTGATGTGCAAGACCCCGAGCGCCGCCGTGCAGGATATCCGGATCGTGCCGGCTGAAGCCCCGCGCGTGCCCCGTGCCTCATCGCCGGCCTGCTCAACGAGGCGCAGGATCTGGATGCTGTCGGCATAGTAACGGCTGCCTTCATCGGTCATCGTGACACGCCGGGTGGTCCTGCTGAGCAAGGGCACGCCGATGGCCTCCTCGAGCTCGCGCAGATGCCGTGTGACCGTCGATTGCCCAACTCCGAGTTCGCGCGCCACCGCCGACAGGCTGCCGCGCTCGGCGACGCGAACGAAGGTGCGCATGCGCTCGAGGGTCACATCAGATCTATCCATTATTCGGCACAATCTTATGCATTGCCTAGATATAGCGGATCACCCCGGGCTGGCTACCTTCAGCGTTCATTGTCCTTCTTCGGAGTTGATCCATGAAAGTCCTGCTTGTTTTTGCTCATCCTGAACCGCGTTCGCTCAACGGCGCACTGCGTGACGTCGCCATCAGGGAACTCGAGGCCCAGGGCCACGAGGTGCGGGTGTCGGACCTCTATGCCGATGGCTGGAAATCCGAGGTGGACCCTGCCGACTTTCCGTCGTGGCCGCCCGAAGAACGCTTCCTGCCGGCTGGGGCATCCAAAAAAGCTTTTGCGACCAACACTCTGACCGATGACGTCAAAGCGGAGATCAACAAGCTGCTGTGGGCCGACACCCTGATCCTTCAGTTCCCGCTATGGTGGTATGCCATGCCGGCGATCCTCAAGGGCTGGGTCGACCGGGTGTACGCCTACGGCTTTGCCTATGGCGTCGGCGAGCATAGCGACAAGCGGTGGGGTGACCGCTTTGGTGAGGGAACGCTCGCCGGCAAGCGCGCGATGCTGATCGTGACCACCGGCGGCTGGGAGGAGCATTATTCAGCCCGCGGCGTCAACGGCCCGATCGACGACCTGCTGTTCCCGATCAATCATGGGATTCTCTACTATCCGGGCTACGACGTGCTTCCGCCGTTCGTGGTCTACAGAGTGGATCGTTTCGGGGAGGCCGATTTCGAGCCTGTCGCAGAGCGCCTGCGCGAAAGGATGCGGACGCTCGAGACAATCCGGCCGATTCCCTATCGGCAGCAGAATGGCGGGGACTACCATATCCCGAGCATGCAGCTCCGCCCCGAACTGGGCGATCCGGGCGCCGCGAGTTTCGCGCTTCACGAGGATCGCGCCGGCACCAAATCGGCGACGCCGCGTTCGACTTTGCGGGACGTGGCCTGACGCAGGGTCCCGAAAAGATCGGGCAAGGCGCGGAAACCTATGGGATGAATCAGCGACCGACCCGGAAAATCGCGACGGCAGCAGCCGTCAGTGCGGCATTGCCTGATGCCGTAGTGCCGTCCGGAAGCGCCTTGCCGTCCTCCAGCCCGACGCGCGTCGACCAGTTGCGCTCCGCCGCCCTGCGCACGAACGGCCACACCGTGGCGTCGGAACCGTGCAGCAAGATGGCGCGGCGCATCCCGGCGCGGTCGAGCACGGCCGCGATGCCTTCGCTGACTTCCCATGCAGCGTCCAGCGCCTGCTCCGAGATCTCGATCAGGATGCGTAGCATCTGGCCGCCATGGTCGAGGCGGACCAGGCGCTCGGCGTCAGCGACGGAGGCGAGCCCGGCCTCTATGCCGATGCCGCGCTGCCGCAGGCTTTGCATGACCTCGGGCGCGGCTTCCTCGCTCAAATTGACCGAGGCGTAGTCGGGCAGCTCGCTCCAGCCGGCGATCGCCGCAAGCGTCCGCTCGTCGTCGTTCTCGATCCAGGCGCCGGTGGAGACGCCGATCAGCGTTCCCGGGCAGGCGCGGCGCAGCGCAAGGATGGTGCGGTCCATCGCCGCCGGTGCGAGGCTTTCGCGGCCATCGAGCCCGCGCACATGGACATGCAGCTCGGCCGCACCCGCGGCCACGCATGCGGCGCCGTCTCGCGCCATGGCTTCCGCGTCAAGCGGCAGTTGCGGGTGGAAGTCGGCGCTGCGCGCGCCATTGATGCAGGTCTGGACAATCATGAAATGGTGGTCCGGTTGAAGACCAAGTGTAGCGCAGGATGGCGGAGATCGGAATCGGGTTCGTGTCAGGAGAGTTGCTGCGGAGGAGGGATGTTCGCAGATGTTGGTGCTCTGCCCCTTATTGCCCTGCTGCAGCCCTACGTTAAAGATTTCAGCGTAGCGCCATCGGCGAAGCTGCCAATCTCCCCCTTGCGGGGGAGATGCCTGGCAAGGCAGAGGGGGGTGCTGTCCCTCCGACCTGTCAACCAAATTACAGCCACCCTCTTAGGCTGTTTCCGGTTGAGAATGCTGGAGTCGAAGTTGGCGATCCCTCCCACCCCCGGACATCTCCCCCGCAAGGGGGCAGATTAGATGCCAATTCGGCTTTCGCCAATTACCGACGCTGGAAGTCAGGGCAGATGAGGGGCGGCCCCGGCCTGTCAGCCTTCATCTGGAAAACTCGCTGCGCACGATGCCGTGGCGCTGGAGCTTGTCGTAGAAGGTCTTGCGCGGAATCCCCAGTGCTTCGATCGTGCGCCTGACGTCGCCCTCGTTGCGGCCAAGCGTCTCGCGGATGATGTCGGCCTCGTACCGCTCCAGCCGCTCCGGCAGCTTCATGGCGGCATCCGGCTGGGCTGGGGCAGGGGATGGCGCTCCGGCGCCTTCCTCCAGTCCAAGCACGAACCGCTCGGCGAAATGCGCGAGTTCGCGCACATTGCCCGGCCAGTCATGCTCCCTGAGATGGCGGTGCACCGAGGCCGGCACCGCCGGCACCGAACGCCTGAAGCGGGCGGCGGCGCGCTCGGCGAAATAGAAGAACAGCAGGGCGACGTCGTCGCGGCGCTCGCGCAGCGGCGGAATGGAGATCGTCACCACGTTGAGCCGGTAGTAGAGGTCCTCGCGGAACGTGCCGCGCTGGTGCGGGTCGCCGAGATCGACCTTGGCGGCCGCAACGACGCGCAGGTCGACGGGTCGCATTTCGTTGGTGCCGAGCGGCGTGACCTCGCGCATCTCCAGCACGCGCAGCATCTGCACCTGTGTCGAGACCGGCATGCTTTCGATCTCGTCGAGGAACAGCGTGCCGCCGCTGGCATGTTCGATGCGGCCGATCCGCTTCTTCTGCGCGCCGGTGAAGGCGCCCGGCTCATGGCCGAACAACTCGCTCTCGATGACCGTCTCCGGCAGCGTGCCGCAATTCAGCGCGACGAAATTGCCCCTGGCGCGGCGGCTCCAGCGATGCAGAAGGCTGGCCACCACTTCCTTGCCGGAACCGGTCTCGCCGGTCACCAGCACATCGACATCGGTGTCGGCGATCTGGCGCAGCGTCCGGCGCAGCCTTTCCATCGCCGGCGTCTGGCCGATCAGCGGCAGGCCGTCCTGCGCCTCTCCGGCCGCTTCGCGCAAGGCGCGGTTTTCCATCACCAGGCGGCGCTTTTCCGCGGCGCGGCGCACGCTCTGCACCAGCCGGTCGGCGGCGAAGGGCTTTGTGATGAAGTCGTAGGCGCCGTCCTTGATCGCCTTGACCGCCATGGCGATGTCGCCATGCCCGGTGACGAGGATGACCGGAACGTCCGGGTCCAGCCGCAGGACGCAGTCGAAAAGCAGCAGGCCATCGATCTCAGGCATGCGGATATCCGACACCACCACGCCGGCAAAACCGGCGTCGAGCGTCGCCAGCGCCTCGGCCGCCACCGAAAAAGCCGAGACAGAAAAGCCGGCAAGCTCCAGCGTCTGCGCAGTGGCCTTCAGGAGATCGCTGTCGTCATCGATCAGGATGACCGGCGCGGCGTCATCGTTCGTCATTTCTGCTTTCGCCATTACGCTGCTTTTGCAAGATGGATGGTGAAGCGGGTGCCGCTGTCGTCGCTCGAAACCTCGATGCGGCCGCCGTAGTCGGCGACGATGTCCTTCGAGATGACGAGACCAAGGCCGAGGCCCTTTTCCTTGGACGTGTTGAACGGCGTGAACAGCGATTTAAGGATCGCAGGCGGAATGCCCGAGCCGTTGTCGGACACGCCGACCGTCACGCCGTCCGCCTTCTCTTCGACCGAGACCTGCACCCTGGCATCGTCGCGGCCGTCCAGCGCTTCCAGCGCGTTCTGGAAGAGGTTGATCAGCACCTGTTCGAGCCGGACCCGGTTGCCCATCACTTTGAGGTTCGGCGGCGGCAATTCGATGGCCAGTGCGTCGAGCCGGCCGGCAAAGCGGCTTCTCAGCAGCACGACGGCGCCTTCGATGACGCCGCGCAATTCGACAGGCTCGGCGGCAGTGCGGCCCTTGCGGGCAAAGGCCTTCAACTCCTCTGTGATGGTGCCGATGCGTTCGGTCAGCGCTGCGATGGCGCCGAGATTCTCCTCGACCGGCGCGGTCTGCTTCCTGTCGAGGAAGACGCGGGCGTTGTCGGCATAGGCGCGTATGGTGGCGACCGGCTGGTTGATCTCATGGGCGACGCCGGCGGCAACCTGGCCGAGGATGGCGAGGCGGTTGGCCTGGACCAGATCCTGCTGCACCACCTGCAGCTTGGCTTCGGTGCTGCGGTGGTCTGATATCTCGGCCTGCAGCCGGTCACGGGCGCGGCTCAGATCCTCGGTCCGTTCGACGACGCGGCGTTCGAGCTCGGTGCGCGTCGCCTGTTCGGCGGCGATCCGCATTTGTCCTGACTGCCGACGCCACAACAGATACGCAGCAAGGCCGAGCAACGGAACAATGACGCCGAGCGCAAGGAGCCGCATTTCACGGGCCGCGGCGGCGATCGGCGCCTCGGCCGGGACGAGATAGTCGAGCCGCCAGGGGGTTGAAGGGATCAGGGTTGAAAGCCTGAGATATTCCGCATCGCTGCCGCCGGGCGTCACGGCATGGACGATCGACATGTCCGGGCTAAGTGCCTGCGGGCGCGTGATCGGCAATGGCATCAGCAGTGCATCGCCGAACTGCTGGCTGTCCTGGATGGCGGCAAGATCAGGCCCGGCAAGCCGCGCCGTCGTCATGAAGCGCCAGGACGGCACGCTGGTGATCAGGACGACGCCATGCTCGTCGCTGACATAGGCCGGGCGGTTCGCCTCGTGCCAGTCGGCCTCGAGCTGATCGAATTCCGCCTTGACGACGACGACGCCGAGCGGTGCGGCAGCATCGCCGACGCGGCGCGAGATGTAGAGGCCGGGGCGTTTGCTGACATTGCCGAGCGCGAAATATTCGGCGGTTCCGGATTGCATCGCCGCGGAGAAATAATCGCGGAACCGGTAGTCGTTGCCGACGAAGCTGATCGGCTCGCGCCAGTTGCTGGAGGCGATCGCCAGCCCGTCGGTGCCGATGACATAGAGCACCGAAGCCTTGGTGCCGGAGACCAGCCCTTCGAGCTTGCGGTTCAGCACATCGATGGCAGCACCACTTTTCTGCGCCAGCGCGTCGAGCACCTGCTGGTCTTCCGACAGCAGCAGGGGCAGGGCGCGCGGGCTTTCCAGCACAGCGCGCAGCAGCGCGACCTTCAGATTGGCATCGGTGCGACCTTGCGCCGCCAAGGCCCTGACCTCGGTGGTGCGGCCATAGAGGCCGGCGCCGTAAAGTGCGACCGTGGCGATCGCAAGGGCGATGGCCGCAAACAGCAGCCAGGCATGGCGCGCTCGCCTGCCGAGTTGCTCGGGCGTCGACGACAAGGCAGCGGCGGGGCGTTGAAGCATCGCCTATTTGTGCATGATTTCGCACAAATCACAATTCGGCTATGCGAATATCCGCACTTTCTGTGTGCGAAGCGACCTCGTGAGTTCTGGAATACTCAATAAAATCAAAGGGAGAGGCTCTTTTCCGCGCACTTGGCACGGCAGTTGCAGACACGACTTCCAGCGGTCGCGAGGCTGCTGGGGGTCAACGCAATTGCTCCGGGAGGTCGAGCTTTCGATCGGAGCACAATGGAGGACGTCATGCAGACAGTATTCGCTGCCGCCGAGCCGCGCGGCAAACTTCCTTTCTACCGGCATCTCTATGTGCAGGTGCTGGCGGCGATCGCCGCCGGCGTGCTTCTCGGCCACTTCTATCCCGAAACCGGTGAGGCGATGAAGCCGTTCGGCGACGCCTTCATCAAGCTGGTGAAGATGGTGATCGCGCCGGTGATCTTCCTCACGGTGGCGACCGGCATCGCCGGCGTTTCCGACCTGCAGAAGGTGGGCCGCGTCGCCGGCAAGGCGATGATCTATTTCCTGGTGTTCTCGACGCTGGCGCTTGTCGTCGGTCTCGTCGTCTCCAATGTCGTCCAGCCCGGCGCCGGCATGCACATCAATCCGGCTACGCTCGACGCCACAAAGGTGGCGACGTATGCCGAAAAGGCGCACGACACCAGCATCGTCGGCTTCCTGATGAACATCATCCCCGACACGATCACCGGCGCTTTTGCGAAGGGCGACATCCTGCAAGTGCTGTTCTTTTCGGTGCTGTTCGGGCTCGCTCTTGCGCTGGTTGGCGACCGCGGCCGCCCGGTCGTCGATTTCCTGCAGGCACTGACCACGCCGATCTTCCGCCTCGTCGCCATCCTGATGAAGGCCGCGCCCATCGGCGCCTTCGGCGCCATGGCCTTCACCATCGGCAAATACGGCATCGGCTCGATCGCCAACCTCGCCATGCTGATCGGCACATTCTACCTGACCGCGCTGCTGTTCGTGCTGGTGGTGCTCGGCGCGGTCGCCCGCTACAACGGCTTCTCGATCCTGGCGCTGATCCGCTACATCAAGGAAGAGCTGCTGCTGGTGCTCGGCACCTCGTCCTCGGAAGCGGCACTGCCGGGCCTGATGGCCAAGATGGAGCGCGCCGGCTGCAACCGCTCGGTGGTCGGCCTGGTCGTCCCGACCGGCTATTCCTTCAACCTCGACGGCACCAACATCTACATGACGCTGGCCGCGCTATTCATCGCGCAGGCGACAGACACGCCGCTCACCTTCGGCGACCAGATCCTGCTGCTCGCCGTCGCCATGCTGAGCTCCAAGGGTGCCGCCGGCATCACCGGTGCCGGCTTCATCACGCTTGCTGCGACGCTTTCGGTAGTTCCCACCGTGCCTCTCGCCGGCATGGCGCTGATCCTCGGCGTCGACCGCTTCATGTCGGAGTGCCGGGCACTGACCAACTTCGTCGGCAATGCGGTGGCGACCGTGGTCGTGGCGCGCTGGGAAGGGGAACTCGACCAGACCAAGTTTGCCGCCGCTATGGCCGGCGACTTGCCGGAGGAAGCCGATCTGTCGCTGCCGGGGCTGCAGGCAGCCTGACGTTCAGGCTGCACGGTCATATACCGAAGCCGGCTGCCGCCGGCTTCGGTATAGCCGCCGCCAACCTCCCAACCTCTGCGATTATCCACAGTCCACGCCGCTGCGCGCTGCCTCAGATGTAACAGACTTGTGAGTCTTGTTCTTGGTGCGGGGCTTGTTCCAGCCGTATTTGAAGGTCAGTATCCGCCATGCCTTCAAGGCGCCCGTCCACCTCGATCCCGACCTGATCGCGACCGAAGGGCGAGACATTTCCGTCGGGCTCGGTTGCGACCGGCCGAAAACCGTCGGAGCTTTTGCTGCCGCCGATCACAACCTTGACCAAGGCGGCAGCCCTCGAAGGCATGGCGGCCTCAGTACGAAGTCGCAAAGCGAGCCCGTCTCCTGATGGAAAGCCGCAGGCTTTTCCTCAGGAAACTCGTCGGGCACTTGAAGAGGGGGCAGGTCCGTGCGCGGGATTTTGCCGAAACCAAAGCAAGATGCGAGGTCAAATGCGATGCAGTCTGTCCCGAGGATTCCGGTATCCATCATCATCCCGAACTACAATTACGCGCGTTTCCTCAAACGCAGCATCGACAGCGCCCTGGAGCAGGACTACGCGGATGTCGAAGTCATCGTCGTCGACGATGCATCGCAGGACAATTCGACGACAATCATGAAATCATATGGGGACAGGATCCTCGCCTGCCCGCGAGCGCAAAATGGCGGGCATGCCGCCGCTTTCAACACCGGCTTTGCGGCAAGCTCGGGCAAGATCGTCCTGTTCCTCGACGCCGACGACTTTCTCTATCCGACCGCCATTTCCAGGATCGTCGACACCTGGGACGCGGCAACCGCCCAGGTACAGTCCAGGTTGCATATCATCGACGAACGACAACGCATCAAGGATGTCTTTCCGCCGCCCGAACTGCCTTTCGACAGCGGCGACGTCATGCCGAAACTCCTGCACAAGGGCCGCTATCAGACGACTGTGACCAGCGGGCTGGCCTTTGACCGTTCAACCCTGGAATCGATCATGCCGATTCCCGAGCCGGAGTTCCGCCAGGGAGCCGATGGCTATCTTGCAACGCTGGCGCCGCTTTACGGGCACGTCCAGTCCATCGACGAATGCCTCGGCGCCTACCGGATCCACGGCGCCAACCATTCGGTCTTCGGTGAAAAGCTCGCCGAGCGGGCACGCTGGAGGGTAACCCACGATTTCCGCCGCATGCAGGCGCTGTCGGACCATGCTTCCGGGATCGGCCTGACAATTGTGCCGTCGGAGGCTGTCCGCCACGATCCGGTCCATCTGGAAGAGCGGCTGGCGTCGCTGTGCGCAGACAAGCGCCAGCACCCCGTGGCCAATGATTCCCGGCTGGCGCTCGGGGCGGCGGGCGCCGTGGCCAGCCTCGAAATGACGGCGTCCCTGCGCCGGCGCGCCGTCCTTGCCGCCTGGTTCCTATCGGTCGGGGTGTTGCCGCGGAAAATGGCGACCGCGGTGCTGTCTTGGAAGCTTGACGCCTCGTCGAGGCCGGCATTCCTCAGCCGTCTGTCCAAGACCATCCGCCACGCCATGGGGTAGCTTGCCTTAGTATGGCCCGCCATCTATCCGGCTCTGTTCGGCCGCTCACTCGACCAGAACATGCGCCTCCCGCGCGGCGCCGACAAACGCATCCCTGGCGATTTCGGTCGAAACGTCGCCGTTCATGGCCCGGCGGCATGCGCGCAGCGCGGCGCCATGTTGCAGGCTGCCGGCGTCGCGCCACTGGCCTGTCAGCAATTCGACGGCCTGTTGTGCGTTGGAAATATGTCGGATCGTTCCCGTGATGCCGACCGAAACCGCAACCGGCTTGGAAAACCATCCTTGATCCATGGTGGAACCTTTGGTGAGTTGAACCCACCAAAACGCACGCCGTGGTACAAAGTTTCATTTGCGGCTGTCATTATGGCGTGAAAGGGGCGTTCCGCCGCCAGAGGGTCGGCGGGCTTCCCGTTCCAATCGGAGTCGCCCGGATAGGGCAGGCCGCGTTCCCCTACCCCTAATGCGCCCCGCGCAGCCTGACCATAACACTGCGCGCCGCAAGCACCAAAACCGTGATGATGATCAGGATCACCGAGAGGGCGGCGATCGCCGGGTCGATGTTGTCGCGCAGGCCCATCCACATCAGCCGGGGCAGCGTGATGGCGTTGACCGAGGTGATGAACAGGGTGACGCCGATCTCTTCCCATGACAGCACGAAGGACAGCAGGGCGGCGGTGACGATGCCGAATTTGATGTTGGGCATGATGATGCGTGTGGCGCGCTCCCACACGGTGGCGCCGAGGCCGCGCGCGGCAAGGTCGATGCGCCGGTCGAGCTGGCTGAGCGACACCAGGATCAGCACCGTGGCGAAGGGCACCGTCATCACCGCATGCGCCATGGCGACGCCGAGCCAGGTATCGTAGCCGAAGAATGAGCTGACACCCGAGATCGAGGTCAGCAGGAAGTAGAGCGTGATCGCCGAGACCACCGGCGGCACCACCATCGGCAGCAGCACGAAGCCGACAAGTGCGGCGGTGAAGCGCGGCTGGAACATCCAGACGCCAAGGCTGAAACAGAGCGCCAGCACAGTGGAAAAGGCGCTGCTGACGACGCCGATCCTGATCGAGAGCAGGATCGAGTTGATCCAGCGCGGATCCTCGATCAGCGCCCGGTAGTGGCGCAGCGACAATTCGCCGGACGGCATTGCCAGCATGCGGGTCGGCGTCAGCGACACCGGGATTACGGCAAGCAACGGCAACAGCAGGAATAGCGCAACCAGGGCGGCGAGGACCAGCGAGACGGGGCCGGGGCGGTAGGTCGGCATCAGATTAGCTGCTTCGGTCTGACATAGCGGAACACCAGCGCCATCAGCGCGCCGACGAACAGCACCAGCACGACGCTGATCGCCGCCCCCAGGCCCCAGTCCGGGCTCTGGAAGATGCGGAGATAGATCAGCTCGGCGACCATAACGCTGCGGCCGCCGCCGAGGATCGCAGGCGTCACAAAGAAGCCCAGCGAAAAGACGAAGACGATGAGCGCCGAGCCGATGATGCCCGACCGCGTCATCGGCACGAAGACCGACCAGAAGGTGCGCATGCGGCTGGAGCCGAGCCCGCGCGCCGCCAGCAACACGCGGTCGTCGAGGCTGCGCATCGAAGACGCCAGTGGAAACACGGCGAAGGGGATAAGGAAATGCGTCATGCCGACGATAACGCCGAATTCGTTGCGTACCAGTGTCAGCGGTTCTGAGATGAAGCCGATCGCCTGCAGCCAGGTGTTGAACAGGCCGCGATTGGAAAGCAGCGCCACCCAGCCGAAGGCGCGCGTCAGCACCGAGATCCAGAACGGCACCAGGATGCAGAACTCGGCGATCACGCGCTGCGCCGGCGTGCCGCGCACCCACACCACGGTGATGGCGTAGGCGGCGGCAACCGAAACAATTGTGACGATTGCGGCGATGCGCAGCGTGCGGACAAACACCGACTGAACCAGCGGGTCGCCTAACAGCGTGCCATATTGCCCGAGCCCCGGCTCGGGCAGGGTGAAGCTCCAATTGACGACGCCGAAGAATGGCCAGGCATAGGCGGCGGCAAGGAAGAAGAGCAGCGGCGCCATCAACAGCGCCGCGCCCATCCTGTCGGAGAGATATGCTTTCATCTCGGCCCCGGTTATCCCGGTCTATCAGGCGGAGATGATCTTCGTGTATTCGTCGAGTGCGGCCCCGTAGTTCTTGGCGTACCACTCCATGTCGAGCGCGATCTGCTTCTTCATGTTTTCGGGGTCGACCGGGTTGATGCGCTTCTTGTCGGCGGGGATCAGCGCGTCGGTGGCCGGATTGGCCGGACCCTGGCCGAGCTTGTCGAACATGATCAGTTGCTTCTCCGGATCCTGGGCGCTGGCGATGAACTTCATCGCCGCGTCCTTGCCGCCGGGATTGCCCTTGAGCACGGCGAGCGCGCCGGGCGAGATCAGGCCCTGGTCCCAGATGAACTTGATCTTGCCGCCGGAATCCTGCTCGATCAGTGAGGCGCGGGTCGACCAGACGATCGCCATCGAAGCCTCGCCGTCGAGCAGCACGCTCTGGCTTTCGGCGCCGCCGCCCCAATAGGCGACGACATTCTCCTTGAAGGCGGCGATCTTGTCATGCGCGCGCTTGAGGTCGAGCGGGTAGAGCGAGGCCGGCGCGATGCCGTCGGCGAGCAGTGCCGCTTCCCAGCTCGACACGCCCCATTTGTAGAGCGAGCGCTTGCCGGGGAATTTCGTCACATCGAAGAAGTCGGCCATGCCGGTTGGTGCCTGGCTGCCGAATTTTTCGGAATCATAGGCGATGACATAGGAGAAGAAATAGGTCGAGGCGGCGTGCTCCCAGCCGAAGCCCTCGCGCATCTTCTTCTTGTCGACGATCGAATAGTCGATCGGTTCGAGCATGCCTTGCGCGCCGAGCGTGATGGCCGAGAACGGGTCGACGTCGACCAGGTCCCAGGTCGGGGCGCCGCTCTTGAACTGCGCCGCGATCGCGCCCTCGGTCGGGCCGGAGCCATCCATCTTGACGGTGATGCCGGTCTCCTTGGTGAAGGCCTGGCCATAGGCCGCGTCATAGGCGGTGATGGCGTCACCACCCCAGTTGACCAGGACCAGTTCCTTGGCTTGCGCGAAGGCGCCGGTCGAGCGCAGCAGCATCGGCGTCCCGGCCAGCACGAGTGCGGCCAGTTGCGTGAACTGCCGGCGCGAGATCTCGCCGCGCGCGGCCCTGGCGGACAGCGTCTCGATCGAGTGTTTCTTGGTTTCGCTCATCTTTGAATTGCTGGTCATGTCAGTTCCCCTTTTTGTCGTTGATATTTCCCGAAAGTCAGCCTGGCGATTTCAGCTTCGCCACACCGATCGTCATTGTCCTCCATCCGGAAGGAGGAAACCTTTTTCCGCCGGCCATGTCAGCCACACGGAATTGCCCTTGCTGAGTGCCGAAGCGGCGACCTCGTTCGGCACCGAGACCGTCACCTTGGCACCCTGGCGCGTCGTGAGATCGAGCCGTGTCGCAGCGCCGAGATAGGTCGAGGCGACCGCAGTCGCGGCGATGCCGTTCTCGCCGGCTGTCGCTTCGGGCGCGATCGACATGTATTCGGGCCGGATCGCCAGGATGGCGTTGCTGCCGACGGCGCTTGCATTGCCGCGCAGCGTGATGGTGCGGTCTTCGCACAGGCCGGTGGCGCCGTTGTCGGCATTGCGCACGTCCTTCAGCGGCAGCATGTTGATCTCGCCGAGGAACTCGGCGACGAAGCGGTTGGCCGGCCGGTCGTAGACCTCGTCAGGCGCGCCGACCTGCAGCAACTTGCCGTGGTTGAAGATGGCGACGCGCGACGACAGCGCCAGCGCCTCGCTCTGGTCATGGGTGACGAAGACGAAGGTGGTGCCGGTTTCCTGGTGCAGCCGCTTCATCTCGGCCTGCATCTGGCCGCGCAGGCCCTTGTCGAGCGCCGAGAACGGCTCGTCGAGCAAAAGCACGCCCGGCTCGAACACCAAGGCACGCGCCAGCGCGACGCGCTGCTGCTGGCCGCCGGACAATTGCGACGGCAGTTTCTTCTCGTGACCTTTCAGCCCGACGCGCTCGATCATCTCACTGATGCGTCGCTTGATGTCGGCCGCCGATTTCTTGCGCACCTTGAGCGGGAAGGCGATGTTGGCCTCGACGCTCATATGCGGGAACAGGGCGTAGCCTTGGAAAACCATGCCGGCGGCGCGCTGCTCGGCCGGCCGCTCGGTGATGTCGACGCCGTCGCTGAACAGGCGACCGTCGGTCGGCTGCACGAAACCGGCAAGGATCATCAGGAAGGTGGTCTTGCCCGAACCTGACGGCCCGAGCAGGGTCAGGAACTCGCCGCGGCCGATATCGAGCGTCAGGTCGTCCAGCGCACGGAACGAGCCGAAGCTCTTGCCGATCCCGATTGCCTTGATCTCTGCGGCACGGCCGGGTTGCTGCATCCTGCCTTTGTCCTCAATGCTGATTGAAATCGTAGGCACGGCGGCGGCTCACCGCAACCGAATAGTTTTCGCCTGACCGGCAAATTTGATTCATCTATGGCGCCTCGAGGGGAGATGTCGCCGAAGGCGACAGAGGGGGTCGTCTCGCGTGGAGTGGCGACTTCCTCTTTCTTTGAAAGCAGACCGGGCCGAGTCCAGCCGAAGCGACCCCCTCTGGCCGCTTCGCGGCCATCTCCCCCTCAAGGAGGGGAGATTAACGCTGGTTCTCCGACAGCTTCGACCGCAACCATCCACTGAAAACATTCAGCACCGGATGCGCCGCCTTGGCATGTTCGGAAACGAGAAAATAGGAGCGCGGCGAACTGATCGCGATGTCGAACGGGCGGACCAGCCGGCCTTCGCTCAGCGCCCGGCGGCTGGTCAGCTCGTCGCCCATGGCGATGCCTTGGCCGGCGATCGCCGCCGAAAAGACCAGGTTCATGTCGGAAAAGAAGATGCCGCCCTCGATGTCGGGATTTTCGACCTTCGACAGCGCCAGCCAGCGCGCCCAGTCCTCGGTGTCGCCCAGATGCAGGAGATTGGCGCGCAGCACGTCGGCGGGCTTGGAAAACCCGCCGATCTTGTTGAGCAGGGTCGGGCTGCACAGCGGCGTGAACGAGATTTCGCACAACAGCTCGACCGCGCGGTTCGGCCAGTTGCCGACGCCGAAGGCGATGAAGGCGTCGGCGTCGGCATTGCTGACATCGTCCAGCCGCCGCGGCGTCAGGATACGCAGCGCGACATCGGGGTACATCTGCCGGAATTCGCCAATGTGAGTACACAGGAACAGCGAGGCGAAGCCCGGCGTGCAGCTGACGCTGAACGAGCCGCCGACGCCGGTGCCGGCATGGCCCGTTACCGCATCGCCCAGCACCGTCAGCGCCTTGCGCACGTCACTGGCATAGCGTTGGCCGCGCGGCGTCAACGCCACGCCCTTGCCGATGCGCTCGAGCAGATCGAAGCCGAGATCGCGTTCGAGCAGGCGAAGCTGATGGCTGACGGCGCTGCGGGTCAGATGCAGTTCGTCCGCGGCGCGCCAGACGCTGCCGTGGCGGGCAAAACTGTCGAGGGCGCGCAGCGCCTGCGTCGATGGAATTCTCAAGAGGTGAACCGAATTTGCATGAGCCGGGAAAACATATCACTTTTTGGCGAGGCGCTTCACTGCTTTCTTTCACCCATGGAGGAACCGGTGACCACCTCGGCCCAAGCAACCGCGCTTGCCTGTCTCGACGATATCCAGCCGTCGCTGTCGGCGTGGACGCGGACGATCTTCGATTTCGGCGAGACCGCCTGGCGCGAATACCAGTCGGCCGCCTGGTATGTCGAGCATCTGAAGCACGAGGGCTTTTCGGTCGAGGAAGGCTCCGGCGGCATGCCCACCGCCTTCTGCGCCCACTGGACCAACGGCGCCGGGCCGACCATCGGCATGTATGCCGAGTATGACGCGGTACCCGGCAATTGCCAGGATGCGGCGACCGTCAAGCGACCGCGTCCGGGTCTAGGCGCTGAGGCCGGCGGCCACACCGATCCGCATTCGGGGCTGGGCATTGCCAGCCTCGGCGGTCTGCTGGCGGCCAAGGCGGCGATGCAGCGCCACGGCATATCGGGCACGCTGTGTTTCACCGGCGAGCCGGCGGAGAAAGTGCGAGGATCGAAGCCGATCCATGCGGCAAAGGGCTACTATGATGGGCTCGCCGGCATGATCTCCTTCCATCCCTTTTACATGCTGCCGCTCTGTAACACGGCGCGCTGGGACACACATTGCGGAGCGGCCTACGCGATGATCTACCGATTTGTGTGCGACGAACCCGAAAATTGGGTTCGCGCATGCGATGGCGCGCCGATTCCGCAGGCGCATTCGGCGGTCAGGGCGCCCGGCGCCAACGACGCGCTCGTGATGATGTACATGGCCTCCAAGGCGCTGCGCGATTCCATGCTGCCGCATCAGGGCGGTTGGTCGATCAGCGAAGCGATCCTGACGGCAGGGCAGGCGACCGCCGACAATCTGCCGGCGGGTCTGGCCGAGATCCAGTACATGATCCGCGTGCCGACGCTTGCGATGGCCGAGCAGGTGACCGCCGTGCTCGACCGCAATGCCGAAGCCGCCGCGAAAATGAGCGGCTGCCGCTACGAGCGGCACTGGGTGTCGAAGTCGCGGCCGGGGCTGGCTAACCACGCCATGGCAATGATTGCCTACGAGGCGCTGTCGAAGGTCGGGCCGCCGCGCTGGGACGAGACGGCCAAGGCGATCGCGCGCGAAATCCAGGTCAATGCCGGCGGCACGGCGACCGACGAGCCGTTTATCGCCGAGTTGGAGCAACTGATCGCGCCTGAGGAGGCAGAGGCGTTGCTGCGCCGCGACCTGCCGGCATCGCAACTCAATTCGACCTCCGACGATTACACCGACATGTCGTGGCACGCGCCGACGGCGCGGTTCTACGTCGCCCGGCCGGCGCTGCGGTCCGAGAACGGCCAGGCGTATCCGTCCTGGGCGATGAACGCGCTGGGCGGCATTTCAGCCACCATCGATCCGATGGTTACCTGCGCCGCGAAGACGATCGCCCTGGCGGCACTTCGCCTGCTGGAAGACAAGGCCGCCCGCGAAGCCGCGATGGACGAATTCGTCAGCCGCACCGGCGGCGGCATTGGTGGCAGCAATTGGCTCGCGCCGCTCTGCGACTACGAACCGCCGATCCATTTCCGTTGGCCGGAATATGTCACCACCCCGCGCGGAAGGGACTGGTGGATACCAAGCAATCAAGCCGCGTGATCATTCAAGCCAGGAGAACCCCATGACCGTCCATGATCGCATCGTCACCGAGCCGTTTTCACTGCAGCGCCGCAATCCGGCCGGCGGCACCAAGCCGCTGACCGCCTGGGGCTTCGCCAACGAGACCGACGTCCTGACCGACGTGCTGCTCGGTTCGCCGAATTTCCTGCGCCACCTCTCGACCAGCTCGCTGTCGCGCAAGCATCTGCGCGAGGCGCCGTGCAACATCCAGATCGCGCAGGCGCAGCACAAGGACCTGGTCGCCGCCTACGAGCATTTCGGCGTCAACATCCACTGGCACGAGCCGACGCCGGAGCTGCCGATGCAGGTCTATTCGCGCGATTCCAGCGTCATGACGCCGTATGGCGCCATTATCACCGCCATGTCCCAATGGTGGCGGCGCGGCGAAAACTATGCGGCGATCCGCACCTATGAGAAGCTCGGCATCCCGATCTACGACATGGTCACCGCGGGCACTTTCGAAGGCGGCGACTTCAACGTCATCGAGGACGGCGTGGTGCTGATCGGCTGCGGCGGCGCCCGCACGCAGGAGGAGGGCGCCCGCCAGGTCCAGGCCTGGTTCGACAAGGAGGGCTGGGAAACCCGCATCGCCTTCATCGACGAATATTATGTCCATATCGACCTGATGGTGGTGCCGATCGCCGAGAAGCTGACCGCCGTCTGCCTCGCCTGCACGGAGCCTGGCATCGTCGACTGGCTGAAGGGCAAGGGCCACGAGATCATCGACGTGCCGTTCCAGGATACGATGGCGCTCGGCTGCAATTTCATGTCGCTGGGCAAGGACAGGGTGATCGCGCCGACATCCAGCCAGACGCTGATCGGTCAGCTCAAGGCGCGCGGCTTCGAAGTGGCGGCCGTCGACATGAGCGAGATCTCGAAGACCGGCGGCGGCATCCACTGCATGGCGCAGGCGCTGAAGCGCGAGCCGACCTGAGGGGCCGGCCCGGCCGCTTCCGCGAAAGCGCCAATTGTCAGCAACGTCGATCCCGCCTGGCTCGCGGCACGCGCCTACAGCACGATGAGCTTTCCCTTGCGCAGACGCCTGGCGCAACGATAGGCGAGATCGGCGGCGACCATGTCTTCCATGGCAATGCCCATCGCCTTGTAGGTGGTGATCTGTCGATCCGAAACGCGACCGGGCGCGCGGTCGAGCAGCATGGCGCCAAGCTCGGTGCCGAAATCCGGGTCGAAGCCGGCAAGCTCGCAAGAACCGACCGGGTCGGTTTGAACGCATCCTTGGTTTCGACAAAAAGACTGGATTTGCCGATGAGCTCGATCGGCATTTCACCGTCGGGCGGCGCTACCCCGACCGACAAGACATGCGTGCCCGGCCGAACCCAGTCTGCCTTGATCACCGGCTCGTAGGAATGCGTCGCCAGGCACACCACATCGGAACTGCGCACTGCCGCCTCGAGGTCGGCGACCGCCACCACCGACGGATGCAGCCGGGCAAGCGCTGCCGCATCGTCGAAGCTCTTCGAGGTGACGCGGATTTCGGCAAAGTCGCGCACAAGCGGCAACAGATGTAGGTGCTGGTTGGCCTGCACGCCGGCGCCGACCACCGTCGCTATCTTGGCATCCCGGCGCGCAAGCGCGCGCACCGACAGCACGGCGGAGCCGGAGGTTCGCACCGCAGTTATGAAGGTGCCGTCCATGATGCAGACCGGCAGGCCGGACAGCGGATCGAACAGGCTGATGGTGGCGAGGTGGCTGGGCAGGCCGATTGCCAGGTTGCCTTCGAAGACGTTGACGATCTTGACGGTCAGGTTCATGCCCTCCATCCAGGCCGGCATGGCGAGGCTGTAGCCGGCCCCGGGGATGTCGAGTTGTGGTCGGGGTGGATTGACGACCTTGCTTTGTGACAGCGCCTTGAAGCCGTCTTCCAGAACATCGAGAAGCTGGCTGAGGTCGATGCACGTCATCACGTCGGCTTCGCTCAGCACCAGGATCTCGGTCACTCCCTTGCTGATTTCCGCCGCACTCTTGCCGGCTGGGCTGAACGCTTCCTTGGTCATCCTGCACTCCTGTGTTCGTCGAAATCGGCTCACCACATTTGCTTTGAACGGGTGAGGGAAGCGCAGGCTATTGCGAAGTTTCATGTGATGAAATACGTTGATTTTGACCGCTCTGCGTGAAAGCGGCACACAAATCCCTGAAATAGCGTGGATTGTGAAATGGGCGACCTCGACCAGATAGACCGCAGCCTGCTCCGGCTGCTGCAGGAGGACGGGCGCCGGACGACGCTTGATCTTGCCGGGCGTGTCGGGCTGTCGCCGACCGGAACCAGCCAGCGGGTGAAGCGCCTGTTCCGCGACGGGTTCATCACCGCGGTCAGGGCCATGCTCGATCCGCGCAAGGTGGGCCGGGGAACGCTGGTGTTCATCGAGGTCCGGCTTGATCACACGGCGCCGCACGTCTTTGACCGCTTCGCCGAAGCCGTGGCGAAAGCTCCGGAGGTTCTGGAGTGCCATATGGTGGTTGGCGGTTTCGATTATCTGGTCAAGGCGCGGATCGCCGATATGGCGGTGTTCCAGGATTTCCTGCAGCGGGTCATCCTGCCACTGCCCGGCGTGCGCGAAACGCACACTTTCGCCTCCATCGCCGATGTCAAGCCGAACGCTCTCTTGCCGGTGTGATCAGGTGGACGAGGGGAACGCTGCTCAGGGCGATCTGTATCGCATCTTTGCCATCTTATCGCTCCCCATGGCGTGCCTTCCGGTGCAGAGATGCCGGAGACCGGCTCTAGCTTTGCTGGGTCAGCAGGTTTGCATCGCGCGCGAGCCGCCACGCACCATCAGCCTCCTTGCGCAGGAGCGTCAGCGTATATCCCGATCGACGCACCGGCTTCCCGTTCGGCGGCGTCGCGGTCATATCGATACGACCGCGCATGAAGGCCCAGTCGCCGAGAAGCTGTAGTTCAACGATCTCGTTCGTGCCGTCGACATGAACGCCGGCCATCTCCTGCGCGGCCGCCGCGAAGATCTCCTTGTCGAAGGGCTCCCGGCCGGGAACCATGAAGATCGCGTCGTCCGTCATCAAGCTGAGGACGGTCGCGGTGTCTCCACGCTTGCTCGCATCCATCCACGTCTCGACCAACTTTCGGATTGCTCTTTCGTCGTCCGTCATCCGTTATCTCCCCGGCTTCTCGCTGTCATCGATACCGCACGGCGCTCCTCCCTCGACGCAACATAGGTCTTAAATCGCTCCCGTCATCGATTGCAGTGTTTTATCGACGTTGCGCTGCGTTGGGCATGGTCCGTGAAACGGCGGTCCGCGCCCTCTATCCCTACCGCCAACCGCCCGAGGCGGTGATGCGCTCGCCGGTCAGCCACGATGCCTCGTCGGAGGCGAGGAACACTGCGATGCGGGCGATGTCGTCGGGCTGTCCGAAGCGGCCGAGCGGGGTCATGGCGATGACCTGCTTCTCGAACTCGCTGCCGACGATGCCTATCCGCTTCAGGCCTTCGGTGTCGACGCCGCCCGGGGCGATGGCGTTGACGCGGATGTTGCGGGCGCCGAGCTCCCGCGACATGGACAGCGTGATCGAATCCACCGCGCCCTTGGTGGCGGCGTAGACCAGCGAGTTCGGCTGCGGGTTGAGGCTGGCGACCGAGCTGATGTTGATCACGCTGCCGCCTCTGGTGCCGAAATGGTTCACCGCTTCCCGGATGGCCAGGATGGTGCCCAGTACATTGGTGTCGAACTCGCGGTGGAACTCGGCCTCGGTCACGGCTTCCAGCGGTTCGAACGCGAACACGCCGGCATTGTTGACCAGTATGTCCACCGCGCCGAACGACGATTTGGCCGCCTCGAACAGGCGGTGCACGTCAGCCGCTTGCGACACATCACCGTGGACGGCGACGGCTCGGCCGCCTGCGTCCTTGATCGCGGCAACGACGCGGTCGGCGCCTTCCCGCGACGAGGCATAGTTGACGACCACGGCGGCACCGGCCGCCGCAAGACCCTTGGCGATGCCGGCGCCGATACCCTTGGAGGCGCCGGTGACGATGGCGACCTTGCCGTTCAGCTTGCTCATCAAGTCACTCCTTTGTTGATGATGAGCAGTATTTAATAGTGATCGGATAGCGTATTAGGATCGCCTCGATCGGTTCTTTCATGCCTGGAATTCTTGAATGACCACCATCCTCGAAAAGACCGCTGGTCTCGTCGCCTTCGTGCGCACGGTCGATGCGGGCTCGTTCCATGCCGCCAGCCGGCTGGTCGGCTCCAGCCCCTCGGCGGTGTCGAAGAGCGTGGCGCGGCTCGAGCGCCGGCTGGGCGTCAGGCTGATCCAGCGCTCGACGCGCCGGCTGGGCCTGACCAGCGAAGGCCTCGCCTATTACGAGCGGATAGCGCCTTTGCTCAGAGCGCTCGATGATGCCGAGGACATCGTCCAGATGGCCGATACAGCGCGCGGCCTGCTGCGCGTCACGGCATCCGTGGAACTCGGGCGGGGCCTGATCGCCTCTTGGGCGCAAGCGTTCCTAGCTCAGCACAGCGAGGTGAAACTGGAACTCAACGTTACCGACCGCCACGCCGACCTGATCCGCGAAGGTTATGACGTCGCGGTGCGCATGGGGGCGCTGTCGGACACCGGGCTCATCGCGCGCAAGATCGCCAATCTGCCGATCGTGCTGGTGGCCTCGCCGGCCTATGTCGAACAGCGTGGCCGGCCGGCCTCGATCGAGGCGTTGCAGAGCCACGACTTCATCCGCTATCAGATGGCCGGCCGGCCCTATCCGGTCATCTTGGCCGACGGCACGGTAGTCGCGCCGAACGGGCGGCTCGATACCGATGACGGCGGCGCCATCCGGCAAGCGGCGCTTGCCGGAGCCGGCATCGCGCATCTGATGCAGTTTGCCGTGCAGGACGATCTCGACGCCGGCCGCCTGGTCCGCATCCTGCCCGAGGTGGCGATGCCGACCATGCCGGTGCACATCGTTCATGCGTATGGGCGACAGCTACCGGTCCGCGCCCGGCTGTTCGTCGACTTCCTGGCGAGCCAGATGGCGGTGCTGACTCGATAGGGCGGGCGGGATGGCGCACGCAGTCGATCCGACGCCGTCGCAAGCAAGATCTTGCCCGGGTCACCCGGTCATCAGAACGTAATCTTCACCGAAGCCACGCTTCGGTTGGCTGGCCCGTGAAAGACAGCCTCGATGTTGTTGCCGTCGGGATCGAGCAGGAAGGCGGCATAGTAACCGGGATGGTAATGCTGCCGCTCGCCCGGTGCGCCATTGTCCGTGCCGCCACCGCCGAGGCCGGCCTTGTAGAAGGCGTCGACCATCGCGCGGTCCTTTGCCTGGAAGGCAAGGTGGTGGCGCCCCGTCAGTTGTCCGCTGGCCGCCCGGCTATCGATGCTGGAGACGAACAGTTCGTCGGCCCAGAAGTAATCCTCGGCGCTGCCGCCGATGGGAATACCGAGCACGCTGAAAACCGCCTCGTAGAAGCGGCGGCTGGCGGCAAGATCCCTAACCACCAGCTGGACGTGGTCGATGAGACGGCCGCGATGAAGTTCCATGCCTGTTAGCTCCTGATCGCCAGGTTGGAAATCTAGCTCGGGGCGGTGCACGGTCAATGCAATGGAGCAATTGAGTGGCGCGATTTCTTGACTGGATAAAAAATGCAACCGGATTGTAGGATTCGAAATGTCGCCATCGTCCTTCGGACGCAAGCGGTGTGACGAAGCTCGAAAAAAGTCGCGCCGTGTCCAAACGATCTCGGGAGAAAAATATGCGCATTTCCTATCGTTGGGTCATCGTCGCGGCTGGCGCCCTGATGACCTGTGTCGCCCTCGGGGCGATGTTCTCGCTGGCGATCTTCCTCGAACCGATGGCGCTCGACACAGATTGGTCGCGTGCCGGCATATCGAGCGCGATGACGCTGAACTTCCTGGTAATGGGCCTCGGCGGCTTCGCCTGGGGCGCCATTTACGATCGCTACGGCGCTCGCATTGTCGTGATGATAGGTGCGGTGCTGCTCGGGCTGGCGTTGGTACTGGCCAGCCGCACCGGCTCGCTGCTTGTCTTCCAGATCACCTATGGCGTGCTCGTCGGCCTCGCGGCAAGCGCCTTCTTTGCGCCGATGATCGCGCTGACCACGGCCTGGTTTGACAAGAACCGCAGCCTTGCCGTTTCGCTGGTTTCGGCCGGCATGGGCGTGGCACCCATGACGATCTCGCCCTTCGCGCGCTGGCTGATCTCGGCCTATGACTGGCGCACAGCCATGTTCGTCATCGGCGTCGCGGCCTGGGCACTGCTGGTGCCGGCCGCATTGCTGGTGCGTCAGCCGCCCAAGCCTGCCGCTGACGGCGCCGACTCCGATCTTGCCGCCGACGATACCGGCATGTCGGTTCCGCAGGCGCTGCGCTCGCCGCAGTTCATCGTTCTGGCACTGACCTTCTTTGCCTGCTGCGCGGCGCATTCCGGGCCAATCTTCCACATGGTGAGCTATGCGATGCTGTGCGGCATAGCGCCGATGGCGGCGGTCAGCATCTACAGCATCGAGGGCCTGGCGGGGCTGGGCGGCAGGCTTTTATACGGCGTGCTTGCCGACCGGCTGGGGGTCAAGCCGGTGCTGATTACCGGTCTGGCGATACAGTCCGTGGTCATCGCTGCCTATCTCGCCGTCAGTGAGCTTGGTCAATTCTACACGCTCGCCGTCATCTTCGGCGCCACCTATGGCGGCGTGATGCCGCTCTATGCGGTGCTGGCGCGCGAATATTTCGGCCAGCGCATCCTCGGCACGGTGTTTGGTGCTGTGACCATGCTGTCCAGCATCGGCATGGCCTTCGGCCCGCTCGCCGGCGGCATGGTGTTCGATGCCTATGCCAGCTATTCCTGGCTGTTCATCGGCTCGGCCCTGGTCGGGCTCGGCGCGGTGGCGGTGGCGATCGCCTTCCCGCGGCTGCCGCGCAGGGAGTTGCAACCGGCGTAGCACGGCGGAGAGAGGATGCAGGGGGTCGAAAGTGGACATCGCCTATGTCAGCTTTTGACCCCCAATCGCGAGGCGTTCATCGGCGGTGATAGGAGCCGGGTCAAGACTGTGCAGGATCTCCCTTAATTAGCAATCGATCATGCTGCGGCGCAGCGCGTTCACGTCCAAATGCCGATTGCCGGCAAGCCGACGTTCGGACGAAAACCGTCAAAACGGGCGAATGATCGGTTTTTTCGCGTATTTTTGCGCACACCTCACGCGACCATTTCAAGTGCGTTAACATTTTGTGTTTGCTGCGCAGCATTTTTTTCCTATCCTGGCCTCAGGGCTTTGCGCATTCGATTGCGTGAAGAACTGGCGTGAGGATCCCTAAAATGCAGCAGGCAAAGCGAGTCTTGGTGACGGGGGGCGCAGGTTTTCTGGGATCGTTCTTATGCGAGCGGTTGCTTGCTGAAGGCCACGAGGTTGTATGCGTCGACAATTTCTTCACAGGAAGTCGGAGAAACGTCTCGCATTTGCTCGACAACAGATCCTTTGAGATCATTCGCCACGACGTGACATTTCCGCTCTACATAGAAGTTGATGAAATATACAACCTTGCTTGCCCGGCAAGCCCGGTTCACTATCAGTTCGATCCGGTCCAGACGACAAAGACCAACGTCCATGGGGCGATCAATATGCTGGGGCTCGCCAAGCGGGTTCGCGCAAAGATCCTTCAGGCGTCCACGTCTGAAGTCTACGGCGATCCCGAGATTCACCCGCAGACCGAGGACTATTGGGGCAGGGTAAATCCGATAGGTCCCCGTTCCTGTTACGACGAAGGCAAGCGGTGTGCCGAAACCCTGTTTTTCGACTATTGGCGGCAGCACAGTCTGCGGATCAAGGTAGCGCGCATCTTCAACACTTACGGTCCGAGGATGCGTCCGGACGACGGCCGCGTCATTTCCAACTTCATCATGCAGGCACTGCGAAACAAGCCGATAACTGTGTACGGCACCGGCCAGCAGACACGCTCATTTTGCTACGTCAATGATCTCATCGATGGTCTGGTTCGCCTGATGCACACGGCCGACGATGTTACCGGTCCAATCAATCTCGGCAACCCGGTCGAATTCACGATGCTCGAACTTGCCAATCTCGTGATCGAACTTACTGGAAGCCGATCCAAGATCAGGTTTTTACCTTTGCCCGTCGATGACCCAAGGCAGCGACAGCCTGATATCGGGTGTGCCTTGCGCGATCTCGACTGGAAGCCAAGAATTGCATTGCGCGATGGCCTCGCCACGACCATTGCCTATTTCGAAGACTTGGTCTCATCGGGATATGCTCGGTCCGCTGCAGCCGAATGAAAACAGTCTTGGTCACTGGCGGGGCGGGCTATATCGGCTCACACTGTTGCAAGGCATTCGCCGAATCCGGTTGGTCGGTCATTGCGTATGACAACCTCTCGCGCGGCTGGCGCGACGCGGTCAAATGGGGACCGCTTGTCGAGGGCGATATTTGCGATGTCGCAGCGGTGGCAGCAGCGCTGCACCAGTATCGGCCGGATGTGGTGGCGCATTTCGCCGCTTACGCCTATGTCGGCGAGTCCGTCGAGCGCCCGGAACTCTACTACCGAAATAACAGTTTTGGGACGCTGGTCTTGCTCGAGGAAATGCTGAAGATCGGCGTCGACAAGCTGATCTTGTCGAGCACCTGCGCGTCTTACGGCGTTCCCGTTCGTTCTCCGATCGACGAAACGCATCCGCAGTCGCCCATCAATCCCTATGGATGGTCGAAATTCATCGTAGAACGAATGGTGGACAATCTTTCGGATGCCCATGGCCTCAACGCGGTTGTGCTGCGGTATTTCAACGCGGCCGGATGTGATCCGGACGGCGAGGTCGGTGAGCGGCATGAACCGGAAACGCATGTCATTCCGCTCGCGATCGAGGCGGCGGTCAGGTCGGGCCGTATTTTTACCATTAATGGCACCGACTTCGACACAAGGGACGGAACCGCGGTGCGGGACTATGTCCACGTCACCGATCTCGCCCGTGCGCATGTTCTGGCAGGGGAGAAACTTCTGCGCGATCCGGGAGTCCACGTCTATAATCTCGGCACCGGAACCGGAACGACGGTGAACGAGTTGGTCGATGCGGTGAGCCGGGCTTCTGGAAAGCGCCTTCCTGTGGCCTACGGTCCGCGCAGGGCAGGCGACCCGCCGGCGCTAGTGGCCGCGGCCGGCAAGGCGACCCGGGAACTCGGCTGGATGCCTGAGCAATCCGGAATCGACCGGATCGTCGAAACGGCGCTGGCCTGGTATCGCCGCCGGTTGTGATGATCTTTTTTGCGGAAGAGCCCTACCGCAAGCAATCGAGAGCGGCGGCGACTGCGGCGAGCGAGAAATATTCCCCTATCCGTTTTCGCGATGCCTGACCGAGGCGTTGCCGCAACCCCGGATTGTCCTTCAGTCTTTGCAGGGCGCGCGCGATTTCAGCGTTGCTGAACTACATCGAAGATTTATTCGCCACGACCACGCGCCTTCAATCCACCTTAAGCAACTGGGCAGAATGCGACAGTCGCACAATCCCGTGCTCTTTCTGATATGGCCAATATGAGTCATTGACTGTTGCTGCAACAACGTCGAACGTTAGCAAGTTCTCGCTGGCGAGGTCCGGGTCATCCTCTCCCCACGCATAGAGAGCCGCTCCAGCGCTATAAGTGCCAGGTAACAATCCCAACGATCGCACGCTGAATACGACCTTGGCCTGCCCAACTATGTCAAATTGACCAACACCTTCCGCGAGGCTTTCGAGCACAGAGATCAAGTTGCCTTCCTGATCAAAAATCGGGATATTAACCACGCTTCGGTGAAACGAATTCCTCGCGCCCAGCGTCAGCACAAAATCGTAATCGCCGCCAAACTTGAGCTGGCTGCAACGCTCGCGCGTACCCGGATGCACAATAGCCACTTGCATCCAGAGGTCATCATCGCCAACGCGCTCGGATCCGTTGCTGCTCGGGGCGGTGTTCGACAGGTACGCATCGATGATCGATGATGCCTCGCCAAAATCCTTCAGAAGGCCGCGGTCCAGATAAATCGCTTTTGTGCAATGCTGCCGAACCATGGCCAGGTTGTGGCTCACGAACAGCACAGTCCGACCTTCACCCGCGACGTTCTTCATCGTGCCGAGACATTTCCTTTGAAATTCAGCATCGCCGACAGCAAGCACCTCGTCGACGACGAGAATCTCCGGCTCCAGATGAGCAGCGATCGCGAAGGCAAGCCGAACATACATGCCGGACGAATAGCGCTTGACCGGCGTTTCGAGAAAGCTGCCGATATCGGCAAATTTGATGATCCGGTCTAGCTTACGCGTGATCTCGGCCTTACTCATGCCGAGGATTGCGCCGTTGAGGTAGATGTTCTCGATCCCGTCGAGATCCGGATGGAATCCGGCCCCTACCTCCAGCAAGCTTCCGATCCGG
This sequence comes from Mesorhizobium delmotii, assembly GCF_900149755.1. NCBI lineage: Bacteria > Pseudomonadati > Pseudomonadota > Alphaproteobacteria > Hyphomicrobiales > Phyllobacteriaceae > Mesorhizobium > Mesorhizobium delmotii. The sequence continues at coordinate 77,782 of NZ_FUIG01000023.1, forward strand.
CCTCGCATCACTGCCTCGCCCTCATCCGGAGCCGTGATCGAGGTCAAAACCTTGAGCAGCGTGGTCTTTCCCGAGCCGTTGCGCCCGATGATACCGCACACGGTGCCAGTCGGAACGGAAAAAGTGATGTCCTTGATGGCGAAGAATTCGTTGAGGGAAGCTTCGGCTTCCCGCGAGCGCAAACGGGCGACAAGTTGTTCGACCTCCTCGCGCAATGAGCGCACGCCGATCGCGCCGCGCCGGTAGCGCTTGGAAAGTCCTCGGGCCTCAACGGCTGGCAATTCTGTCATCGATCTCAAGCCGTAACATTTGCGGTTCGACCGCCGGGTTGATCCGCGGTCAGCCCGTCCTTCACGACGCGCGCCGTGACAAGGACGGGATAGGCGGTATCCCGGACGTCGAGCTTCTGGTCAGAAACTTCTTCCTTGGCGAGTCCCTGGAGAAAACAAACTGCCGCAAAGACGTTGCCGTGGGTTTCGAGCGCCATGCTCGCCGTGCTGAAGGATTTCGCAAGCAACTTCGCCAACGCCGCCTGCGTCAATGACCAGAACCACGTGCTGCCCCACTCGCCGCGATCGACCGGGGTGATGCCAGGAACAGTTAGCAGCAGCACGCCCCCGGGCTTGAGCGCTTCGGCCAGTGCAGCGACCGCGGTCGACATGTCGAAGATCAGATGAAGTGTTTGCGTGAGGATGATGCAGTCGAAGGCGTTTGACGGCAGCACTCCGGGCTGCGACAGGTCGCCTATGATGGTCGCGTTTGGATCATCGGGATCAACATGCAGCACGTCGCTCTTGACGACATGAGCACCGCCAAAATGCATCGTGTAGCCGTTGTCGCCGATTTCCAGCACACGGCCATGTATGTCGGCCGCATTCGATTGAAGGAAATTCTCGATATAATACCGATCTATCGGCTTGCCCCGATCATATCCAAATGAGTGGCTCATCGGCGTCGTGCGTGCGAAATCCCCAAACCGCACTGAACCGACGCGCGGAGCCCGCCAATCGGCGCCGGAAGCTCCGAGCAGCCGTTGCACATGCCTGCCGATCTTGCGTGTAATCCTAAATGCCGCCGTTTGCAGCGTGATCGGCGGCGACATCTGCAAAGCCTGCCGCAGCATGCGAATCGCTTTGGCGGGTTCGGCGCGGATCACGCGCAAGGCCTCAGTAGTCAACTCTCCGGTATAATAGGTCTTCCAGAACCGCTTACCATCGCGGACTGCAAGACGCACATCGTCGTCAACCGGGCCTGCCAACTGCTTGTCAAGCACTGACAATGCTGCAGCGAGCATCATCGATCGATTCTTCGACATATTGTCGCCGTGCATGCGATACTCGGCGACGACATTGTCGTGCGTTACGATCGAACCGCGCCGGGCGATTCGCAAGAATAGCTCATAGTCTTCGCAGGACCGCATTGAAGCGTCGAACCCACCCATGGCCGCGAGCATCTCCCGCCGATAAACCACGGTCGCATGCATCGCAATGAAGTTTCCCGTCCGCAGTAACTGAAGATAAGGATCTCCAATAAGCGCGATGTGATGCTTGTCTGACTCGATCGCACCGCTTCCATTGATGAAACGATGAGCTCCGTAAGCGAGAACCGCATCTGGATGCGCAACCAACACTCGCACGCCCGTCTCCATGGCATTTGGAAGGAGACGATCATCCGCGTCCAGAAAGGTGATGTAATCGGATCTGGAAGCCGCCAGTCCGGTGTTTCGGGCGGCCGCGAGCCCGCAATTGTCCTGCCTGATCAGGCGCACGCCTGGATGACGCTCGACAACCGATGCCGGATTGTCGGTGGATCCGTCGTCGACGACAATAATTTCATCGATCGGCCGGCTTTGACGAAGACAGCTCTGAATGGCTTCCTCGAGAAAGCGAGTATGGTTGTAAGTTGTTATGACGACTGCGATCATGAAACAGCCAAATTCTCCTTAGCTTCGCAGAGAGGCAACGGGCTGGTGTTCGTTGCCAGAATCGAACGCGACCGTAGGCCTCACAAACAGAATTTTGGCACAGAAATGATGGACACTCGTTCGTTTTAGCACGTCGCCCCCAGCGAGGCGATGCGACTTGTCATTCACGTAAAACGGTATCGTTAGTATCAGACATCTCAGGCTCGGTCGCGATCCAATCCGCGCCACCGATCCCGCCCACTACTTCCGTGCTCTCGTCGGCAGCTTGAACACCTTCGACAGGATGCGGCGTGGCGTCAGCCGCCGGGCGAACCGGCGTCCGGCTTCGATGGCGAGGTCAAACCTATCGCGAAGTGTCAGGGGCCGACGCTGGGCCGGATAGCGCGCAAATGCGAAGCGGAGCGCCCGCTGCAACTCCGGCGTCATCAATCCCGAGGCCGACGCATGCATCTCAACCCATTCGAGGAAGCCGATGCGAGCAGCATGCGGGCGCAGTCGATCGTAGATGCCGGAAGCAGTCGCCTTGGCCGATGTCGAATCGAGGTGCTGCCTGTATCGGCCGGTGGGCGTGGATGTCACGAATACCGGATAGCGCAACAGCAGCTTCACTAGAAGGGTCTGGTCTTCGTAGAGCTCGAAAGCCTCATCGAAGCCGCCCACCGCTACCAAAGCTTCGCGGTGAACCATGATCGAGCAGATGCACGGCACATGAGCCCGCTGGCGCACGATGACCTGGTCGAGCAGGTCGGGCGGCATGTGCAGACGGCCCGATTGGCGTGGCATCGAGTCGGTCCAGTTCCTGTGCGGCTCATCGGGGAACCACCACAGGGTCGGTCCGTAAAGGACCTTGGCGCGAGGATGCGCATCAAAGATCGCAAGTTCCGTCTCGAATTTTTCCGGCTCAAATATATCGTCGCCATCCAGGAACGTGAAGAACATGCCCGACGCGGCCGCGATTCCGGCATTGCGCGCCGCGGCGGCGCCGCGACGCTGGCCGTTCGATCGAATGAAACGGATTCGCGGATCGCCGGTTGCTGCAGCCACCGCGATTGCAACGCTCCCGTCGGATGATCCGTCGTCAATGAGAAGCATTTCCCAGTCGGTGAAGGTTTGCGCGCGCACGCTTTCGATCGCGTCCGGAAGAAACCGCTCGACATTGAGGAAAGGCGTGATGACGGAGATCAATGGCATCGGCGTCGTGCCCATTGTGCAGAACGCGCGGCGGCCGACGAAGGGCGACCTTCACTCTCTACGGGGCCGCAAGGGTTGTCATTTCTCTTCACAGCATGTCCATGGCCGTTCGTTCGACGCGTTGAAAGATCACGACGCCGATGAACAGCACGACCGAGGTCGTGACAAGCGCTGCAGCGATTTGTGGCGCACCGACTGCCGAAGTGCCGAAGAAGCACCAGCGCCATTCATCAATTATGACAGCGAGCGGATTCAGAAATCCGGTCAGCGTCCGGTACTGCTCGGGAATAGCCGAAAAAGGAAAGATGATCGGCGTCACGAACAGCCAGATCTGAATGAGGAACGGAGTCATATGAGCTGTATCGCGGTACTTCGCGGTTGACGCTCCTAGACAAAGCCCAACAGCCAACGAGAATGCCGCGATCTGGATGATCACCAGCGGAAAGAACGCGAGGCGCCACGACAACCCGTCCACTTTTCCTGTCAGCTGGTACCAGAGCAAGAAGGCCAATGCGACGCCAAGCTGGATCGCCAGGGCCACACTGTTCGACAGCAGCGACGACACGGGAACGACGAGTCGCGGGAAGTAGATCTTGCTGAAAAGATGACCGTTGGCAATGAAGACCTGGCTCGCGGTGGAGACGACTTGGGAAAAATACGACCACAGCACCAGCGCTGTCAGATAAAAGATTGGCGCGGGATGGCCACCGGTTGAAATGCCCGCGATACCGCTGATGACGGTGGTCAAGGCTGCGGTAAGCGCCAGGGGCTGCAGGATCAGCCAAGCCGGACCAAGCAAGGTCTGCTTGTAGCGGACTTTGATGTCGCGCATCGCGAACAGGAGCAGCAGATCGCGATAGCGCCACAGGTGCCAGAAATCGAGGTCAAACCAGCCGCGTCGAGGGGTGATAATGGTAGTCTGCTGTGCGTTCATCAGAACAGATGATCCTCGATTTTTCGCAAGAATTCGTCCCCTGACCAGTTGCCGACATACAATCGAGGTAAACGCAGCACGTCTGCCTCGGGCGCAACGCACCCGGCGCGCGTCGTGCATGCGAACTCAAATCCCGCTTCCCTGACGGCAGTTACCGACAGGGCGTCATGGTCTCCGAATGGATATGCAAAAGAGAGGACGCGTTTTCCGGTCATTTGCTCACAGGCCGAACGGCCGTCGACGATCTCGCGAAGCTGGGTCGCGAAGGAATGGGCCGGAAGCGTGGGATGACTGACAGTATGACCGCCGATCGTGATCAGGTCGTCACTGATGTCACCAACCTCCGCGGGAGTCATAATACAGTGCTCTGGCCTGGCGTCGAGACCAACGCCCGCCCATTTCGCAATGTCTTCGACGTGCGCGTTCTGTCGCTCATACGGCAGCGTTCGGAGCGCCGACCATACCTCCCGGTAGACTTTGTCACGGCCGGCCTGATCCACCACCTTCGGGATAAGCCAGTGATGCTTGCCTCCCTCGATCGTGATGTCGAGTTGGTCAGGCAGTTCAGCGGTCTCAAGACAGATGCGCGTGAGCGCATCCCACCAGAATTCTCTGCCGCTTCCGATTGCTCCCGTCGCAACAAACAGCGTCATCGGGCAGTCGTGACGCTGCAGGATCGGGCGAGCGTTGCTGTAGACGTCGTGATAGCCGTCGTCAAACGTGACAACCGCAAGCGGTTTGCCTGGCTTTCCCCGTGCGATGACATCAAACAGCTCATGCAAATGCACCACCTGCCGGCTCCGCGTCAGCGCTTCGATTTGTTCGTCGAACCTCGCCGGATGGACAGCTAGGCTCCACGGATCGACGGCGATATCTGCAACGCGATGGTACATCAGTATGATGGGAGCACGGCGCAGGCGTCGACGCCGCACCAGCCGACCAAGCTGCAGGAGAACGCGCGGAATCACCATCGGTCTCCCGCCGCAAGAACCGTAAAAACCACGCTCATGTCCGATCGTGGATGCCATCCCGATCGGCAGAAACGCGATACATGTGAGTGTTCAAGCATATAGCTGATGGCAATATGACCACGGGGCCACGGGCACGGATGTGAGCGAAATGAAAGGAAGCATGAAGGCATCCACAAGTTTGGGCGGATTGAAACCAGCATATTAGCACGTGTCGCCGCCGTAAGTGCGAATACCGGGCGAATTCTCAGACATTGAAGTAGCCATAGGGAGAGGCGCGGCTTGATACTATCCCGCTCGAGCATGCTAGTATTTAGGCCGGTGGCGCTCCGTCTTTCTTTCATCCTTCATCAAAAGCAGGCTTTTTTCGATATGCAACCCGCAGTTTCCGTCATCATTCCTGCCTACAATGCGGAAAAGACCATCCGACACACCCTTCAGTCGGCCGCCTCGCAAACTTTCAAACAGCTAGAGATCATAGTGGTCGATGACGGGTCGACCGACCGGACCGCTGAGATCGTCGAGGCATTTGCAACCAGTGATCCGCGTATTTCTCTTCTGAGACAGCAGAACCAAGGGGTTGCTGTCGCCAGAAACCTGGCAATTCATGCGGCGAAGGGTGAATTTATAGCGCCGCTTGATGCGGATGATGTGTGGCACCCGACAAAGCTGGAAAAGCAGCACAGCCTCTTTCAGTCGCGGCCGTCTCTCGGCCTTGTCTACGCATGGTATCGGGTCATCGATGATGATGATTGGGTGATCGAATGCTCCCCGCCAACTCTCGCTCGCGGGGACGTCCACAACTGGCTGCTGGTTGAGAATTTTATCGGCAATGCAAGTTCACCGCTAATCAGGCGGTCAGTTCTTACGGCAACCGGGGGATACGACCCGTCGCTCAGAGCCGCAGGCGCCCAAGGAGCCGAAGACTTGCAGATGCAGCTCAACATTGCCGCGATCTGCGATTATGATGTCGTTCCCGAGTATCTGATTGGTTACCGGCGATCACTATCTTCTATGTCGACCAGGTATGTCGTCATGCTGACATCGCACCGGATCGTCCTTGAAACAGTCCGCACGCGACATCCCAAGCTAGCGTCTTTCTTGTTTCGTTGGTCCGATGGCGTGGCTTCCGCGTATTATGGCAGCGAAGCCGCCCGCACGTCGCCAGGCGCGGCCATCGCTCCGCTTGTCCACGCAACACGGATCGATCCGGCCGCGCTGTTTCATGTCTTCGCAAAGCCGTCCGCACAAGACCTGTGGCGGCGGCTGTGTCGCTTTGTGCCAAGAATACTTGCCGTTAAACAGCGCATGGTTCCGACCTCACCGCATTCCATCTGTACCTCCGAGCGTTTTTTCGACGCCGATCCGACTTTCATCTGCCAGCCATTTCCTCCGGAGTGGCTTCGAAGGCGAGTCCAGGTGGCCCTCAAGACGCCGACGCCGCGCCAGCTTCGCGAGTCAGGTCCGAGGAGTATTGATCGGTCCGCTCTCGTCGAAGACGGCGCTTAAGGTCTCAGATCACGAGGTGCACCCAGACCCCCGTGGCGGAAGAGCCGCTGCAAGCGCGCGAACAGGAATACGCTCACATTCACCAGATAGTCTCTTCATAAAGGCGCCGAAACTCGGCGTTTTTGTTTCGCATCCGTTTCACTCCAACCTTCATCCAGCGAGGAACCAGCCTGGCCCGGCAGTACATGTCGATCATGTTGGGCAGGCGGGAAATTGCCGTGCGCGGTTCCAGGACGAAGTATCTCTTCAGCAGGTCGCCGGCTGCGAACAGCCGCCCGCCGACCAAGGCTCTGATGGCAAGCCAATGGATCATGTCGACCAGATGCGCATCGAGATCGCTGCCGAACTGCGGATATTTTTCGCGATACTCGGCAAGGACGATTTCACATGAACGAAGCATCTGCATGACATCGCTCGACATGTTGACGTTCGTCATCCGATAGCCCACCAGGTGCTGAGGCACGACACGGAATTCGTAACTTTCCGCTATCCTGAGGCACATGAGAAGGTCCTCGCAGCCTTGTGCATTCCTGGCCCTCAGGGAAGGATCGAATTTTCCCGCCTGCTCGAATGCGGAGCGACGCATCAGCATCGAACTTCCGTTGCCGACAAAATTCATTCTGCACATCCGTTGCAGAACGCGGCCATCGGCATCGGGTCGGTATAGTGAGAATACCCGGCCGTCCTCGTCGATTTGGGCAAACCAGCAATATGCCAGGCCCGCAGAAGAGCCGCCTTCCTGCAGGGCGCGCAGTTGCAGTGCGATCTTGGATGGGGCCCAGAGATCATCCGCGTCGACAAACGCCAGAAACTCCGCATCGGTAGAGGCCGCACCGCTGTTGCGGGCCTGCGCGACACCGGCGTTCGACTGCCGCATTAGGCGTATACGCCGGTCTCTCTTAGCACAGGAGGCCACAATCGAGGCGGACTGGTCCGTCGACCCGTCGTCCACCACGATAATGTCCAGCGCCTGATGGTCCTGCTGGCAGATGCTGGTCAAGGTGGCGCGAATGGTTCGCTCAGCATTGAACATCGGCACCACGACGCCTACCCTGGCATTGTCATCAATCATCAGGCCTTCGTTTCCGCAGTTGGGGAATGGCTTATTTGTGTATTCTATTATGCATTGCTGGCCAACAACCGGGGCGAATTCGGGGCAAGTCAGACCGATTGTTGTCCTGCCAGCCTGGCCCTAACGGGCTTCGATCGTGGCAAATCAAATCTCGAATCCGGGAAATCGAACTTGGATCTGGGAACGGGGCGCGGATCCGCGATCACCTTCGTAGTCGGGGTGTTCGGCTGATGCTGTTCAGTCGACGTGTTCAATCTGCGGACCTGGGTCAACCGGCGGAGCCGGCGTGCAACCTTGCCCCTAGCCTGCCAGCGCCTCTACCTGACGGCGATGAAAAGCATCGGGCTGATGGCTGGGGCGGGCCATCAGCCTGCCTCACCAGATGCCACACTCGCCGCCTGGCCTGCCTTGGCCTCGCCTTCCCGGCAATCATGCTGCTGGGGCCAATTCCCGACGAAGAGCGATTTTGGGCCACCGGAGTGCCGGTGAAGGGCCGTTGCTCAGAATTGGCCTCCAGGAGGCACTTTCTGGTGTAGGGATGGCGGCCGGCTCTGAATGGCCAGAGCGGACAGGTCACCGTCTCGCAGAGCTTTACCTCGGTCAGATGCTGGCCAGAGCAGTCCAGGCACTCTCGTCGAATCGCCTCGATTTGGCTCATTGGCTTATGGCCGGTAAGGCCAGCAGCATCGCGAGTCGGTGGCCAAACCCGGGCAAGCTCCATCCTGGTCATGCCACTCCTCCAACTCTTGCCGCAGCGATCTCGGCGAAGGTCCGTTCGTCGCCCTCCAGCACTGCTGCCTAGCCGGTGAAGTCCTGCCAACGCAGCATCGCGACATAGGCTGCGTTCAGTTCGATCGCGTGACAGCAGCGGCCGGTCACGAAGGCGTCCTTCGCGATCGAGGAAGAAGCGGATCGCCCAGATTTGCTTTTGTGTGAAAGGCCGCTTCGTGCCTACTGACTTTCCGGCATTCCAAGCAGCGCGTCCTTGAATTGCAGGATCGTATTGAGAGTAACCCATTTCCGTTCTCCTTGGCCTTGATTGGCCGATGGAGAAACGAACCATGCCCGAGCTACAGCTCTGGGGTAGATTTGTAGCAGACCCGCCGCTTCTGGCCTCGAATATTCAAGAGAGGACCTTCAGGTCGGCGCAAGCATCATCGTGATCTGATCCAAGCAGACGTGTCAGCAAAATCCGGCGTCGCGCAAATGGGCTCGATTGCCTCAGACGTTGTGCTAACCTTCGGTCCTCCACTCGGATCTAGGGAAAAAGGATGTGCTTTAATCATCGCCCAATCCAGATACTCGTAGAGCCGAGCGACTATGTGCTGCGTAATATCGGTGACATGGCGATGCTCTATGCTGCCACGGAGCGGCTTGCGCGGCTGTGCGACAATTCGACGATCAACGTTCTGACTGACGATCCGGACGCGCTTCGCCGCTTCTGTCCCTTTGCCACCCCCCTGTCCGCCGAAGGGCGCGCCCTATGGCTCAAGCCTGATTTCAGGCCGGCCAAGTTGAAGCGGTTCGTGCCCAAGCACTGGCCCGATCGCATTCGCCGACACGCGCCGAGGCTCGTTTCTCTGTTCTGGCGCCTTAAGTTTAGGCACATGCCGGATGCGCGCGCGGCACTTCTTCGCTTCACCGATGCTGTGGACAGGGCAGACCTTGTGCTTGTAAGTGGAATGGGCGGAATCACAGACGCTTTCCCAGAATATGCCCTGTCGGTACTCGAAACTCTGAATCTCGCGCTTGCAAGGAAAGGACGGCCGGTGGTTATGGTCGGCCAGGGGATGGGCCCGCTTGCCAATGCCGAGCTGAGAGCGCGTGCATCGGCCATATTGCCAAGGCTCCACTTGATCGCGCTTCGCGAAACGCGAGCCGGGCTTCCTCTGCTCGCGGAGCTGGGTGTTTCCAAGGACAGGATCTGCGCAACCGGCGATGACGCCATCGAAATGGCGCATGAGATGCGAGTGGATGAGCTTGGCACCGGCATTGGCGTCAATCTACGTCTGTCCTCCTATTCAGGAGTATCAGCGGATATTCTCGAAGGGCTGCGACATGTCTTAGGCGCCACATCGGATTCGCTCGATGCACCCTTGATCGCCGTTCCAGTCTCATGGGTGCCTCGCGAAGCGGACATCGACGCAATTCATGGACTGATGCCCACCGATGAGACCGAGCTGAACCGGGCACTCGCGATCCGCACACCGATCGACCTCATTCGGCAAATCCAGCGCTGTCGGGTCGTAGTCACCGGCAGCTACCACGCCGGCGTTTTCGCGTTGGCCAACGGTATCCCGACAATCGGGCTAGCCAGATCCAACTACTATGTCGACAAGTTCGTTGGCCTCGCCGATATGTTCGGCACGGGCTGCGAGATGGTGGCACTCGATCATCCGAACTCAGCCGAGAAGCTTCGATCGGCGCTCCGGCGCCTGTGGGAAGAGGCGCCCGCTATTCGCCCGGCGATATTGGCCAGGGCCGAAGCTCAAATCGCTGCCGGCCATACCGCTTACCGTCGCATTCGCGACGCGATCGGGGACCAAGGCTGAATCAGGGGCCGCCATGCTGGAATACCACAGTTGGTCGACAAGACTAAAAGCGCTCAGATGCAAGCTGTTCGGAAAGACCGACTTTGAGCGGTGGACCGATGCATCGGAATTCGAGGACTGGGAGGAAAGGACGAAAATCATTGCCCGGTTAGTGCCACCTGGGGTGAGGGTGATCGAGTTTGGCGTGGGAATGGGCAAGCTTCAACGTCATCTCGACCCAAGCTGCCAATACACCCCGTCCGACCTCGTGAGCCGCGGACCTGGCACGATCGTGCTGGACCTAAATCAACGACCCTTGCCTGATCTGACCGCCCATGCATTCGATCTCGCAATTTTTGCTGGGGTTCTCGAATACGTTCACGATCTACATTCCTTTATAGAATGGCTGAGGCAGCAATCGCCGGCTTGTATCGCGTCATATGGTTGCGCGGCTCACCCCCGACATAGCCTGGCCAGGCTGCCGGAAACGTTCCGCCGCGCTGGCGCAGGCTGGACCAACACATTTACGGAAACGGAGCTGATACGCCTCTTTGCCGATGCCGGATACGGGCTAGCGCACGCTGTCGACTGGCACACCGCGGAAGGCGACGAGCGGATCTTTCACTTTCGAGACAACGACCGAACCCAGGCCGGTTCGATGTTTCGAGCTCATCCGATCCTTTCATAAGACGTTCCAGTTCATGCGCTACGGACAGGCGGCATGACCTCAGCCTCATTGCAGCTAGCCGTCCGGCTACTATCCTGGATCGCCTGCTCTGCGGCCGTCTGGAGAGATGGAAGTCACGTTTCTGCTGATTGCGGTATTCCAACGCCCCTTGTGTGCGACCTTAACGGCACGAGCTCGATCAGGTGATCGAACTTGATGGTGTCTTTGCGGTTAGATCTAAACTCTGTAAGCTTGACAGGGCGTTTGATTGCCATGCGGCGGTGGCAGCGAGCACGATTTCCGCTTCAACCATCTTGCGAGTAGCACGATGACTCTCAGCTCAGTGAAACGCCTCGTGCGGGCTTCGTTCAATGCGATCGGCCTCGAAGTAAGTCGCGTCTCCCGGTCACGGGCTCCGCACACTCGGTTTGAGATGATCTACGAGAAGTACAAGGACAGCACCATGCTTGGTCGCGAGCAGTATATCGCGAACCTCGCTCTTACTGCTACGGCGCCAGCGCATGGCTGCGTCATCGAGTGTGGCGTCTGGAAAGGCGGCACTTGTGCCGGCATGGCTGAGATCCTAGGACCGCAGCGAGAATATTTCTTATTCGACAGCTTCCAAGGCCATGTTGATCCACAGCCTATCGACGGCCCCGCTGCCCTTGCCTGGAAGGCTGGTACGAACGGCCCGTGGTACTTCAACAATGCGATCGTCGGAACCGAGCATGCCGATGCGGCCATGAGGAAGTCCGGCGCAACGCGATATCAGCTTGTCAAAGGCTACTTCGAGGAGACATTGGCCAAATTCGAGCCGCCATCACCCATCGCGGTGCTACGAATCGATTGCGACTGGCATGCCTCCGCAATGACTTGTCTTCGGGCCCTTTTTCCTTACCTGGCCGACGATGGGATCATGATCGCAGACGGGTACCCCGACTGGGATGGTTATGCACGGGCGATCCACGAGTATCTTGCCAGCTACGAAGGTATGGCTCGCATCAAGCAATTCGAAGGCGGCTTATACTACGTCGTCAAAGGTGAGCGAGATTGGTCGACGGCTGGAAACGGTGTTTTTGCAGCGCGCCAAAACGGCAACGCCGCAGAAGGCTGATGACAACGCATTCCACTTTCGATCACTTCCCTCCAAGCCGAAGAGCGTTGACCACGGTTGAATTTCTGCACGCTGCTCTGTTCACGCGCTGTCTATCGGTGAAGCGCGCGCTGCCGAGCCCTTTACCACTGCGATTCCGCAACCGCGACAAGACCGCCCCCCATGCGTAGCGGTGATCGAGCTGTCGAGCCCGCCCGACAGCAACGATCCGACCTCCACGTCGGCCACCATACACTTGCGGACCGCCTCCTCGAGCACGAGGCGCAACTTGCGCCAGATCGCCTCTCGTCGACATTCTCTTCGCCTCGGCAGCGCCGTGGGGCGTGCGAACCAGCGCCCGCGGTTCGTGAAGACTGTCGAGCAGGCCGCCGGGCGGGATTGCCTCGACGGCCTCGACCCCGATCCCGTCGAAGGCCTTCAACTCGGAGGCGCGAAGGCGAGCCCTCTCTAAGCCGCGCCCCCATCGCAGATCGGGGCGAATTCGAGGCAAATGAGGTCGGTCATTCAGCCTGGCCTATCGTAGCTGACGGGTTCGGACCCTTGACGAAGCACGCGGATTGGCGGCCGGCCGGGCGCGTGCGAGAGGCCGTGCCGGTCTTCGTTGTTGATGATTGCCACGTCCTGGGCGACTATCTCAGTGACTGGCAGCGACACTATGCCTGGGAACGGGTCACCCGGGAGGCCGCGTCGAGATCGGCGATGCCAGGGATCTGCCGTTCACGATCAAACGGTCGCCGGTCCGCGAGCGACTGACCCTGATGTCCATCCCGGCGGCTTTGTCCTCGGCTGCAACATGACGTTGTACGGCGATCTTGCAGCCCGTATCGGGCTTTGGACGAGCGGTTCGGACCCGGACCACGTCGGGACGGGGAAGGGCATCACTCGGCCGGGCGCGAGAGGTTTGTAGCCGCAGCCTTGCCTCGTCGTACCGGTCGCTTCCCCGATTGCGGATCGGATGCCTCCGTTGTCGCGCGATCCGGTGCCGAGGCGCCTCCGATGAGCGATGCGAGTTCAGCCTCGCTGAGCGTCTCGATTTCGAGCAGCTTGCGCGCCGTCTTTTCCAGCAGATCTCGTCGCTCAGTGAGCAGGCCGACGGTTCGCGCGAAAGCTGTGTCGACGATGCTGCGAACTTCCGCGTCGATAGCTTCGGCGGTGGCCTCGCCGTAATCGTGCTCGCGCGGACCGCCGGCGAGTGGGTTGGGGCTCAGGAAGGAGCGCTGGTCCTTTTCCAGCGCCACATGGCCGAGCTTTTCCGACATGCCGTAACGCGTAACCATGGCGCGGGCGATATCGGTCACTTTGGCAAGGTCATCGGCGGCCCCCGTCGACAGATGCCCGAACACGATCCACTCGGCCGCCCTGCCGCCGAGCAGCACCGCCATCTTGTTCTCCAGTTCCTCGCGCGTCATGAGGAATCGATCCTCGGTCGGCCGCTGGATGGTGTAGCCCAACGCACCGACGCCGCGCGGGATGATTGATACTTTGTGCACCGGGTCGACGCCGGGCAGCGCCATGGCTATCAACGCATGGCCCATTTCATGATAGGCGACGACTTCGCGTTCCCTGGGGTTCAACAGCCGGTTGCGCTTCTCGAGCCCGGCCACGATGCGCTCCACCGCATTGTTGAAATCGTCCATGGTGACGACATCCGCCTTCCGGCGCGTGGCAAGCAGGGTCGCCTCGTTGACCAGGTTGGCGAGGTCAGCGCCGGTAAAACCCGGCGTCAGCGCGGCGACTTTCTCGGCATCGACATCCGTCCCCAGCTTCGCCTTCTTCATGTGGACTTTAAGGATCTGGACGCGACCTTGCTTGTCCGGCCGATCAACCAGCACCTGCCGATCGAAACGGCCGGCGCGAAGAAGTGCCGGGTCGAGGATTTCCGGGCGGTTCGTCGCGGCGAGCAGCACGACGCCGATCTTCGGATCGAAACCGTCGAGCTCGACCAGGAGCTGATTGAGTGTCTGCTCCTTCTCGTCGTGGCCGCCCATCATCGGGCCCGCACCCCTGGCGCGGCCCAGCGCGTCGAGCTCGTCGATGAAAATGATTGCCGGGGCTCTGGCGCATGCCTGCTCGAACAGGTCGCGCACACGGGCGGCGCCGACGCCCACGAACATCTCGACGAATTCAGAGCCCGAGATCGAGAAGAACGGAACTTTTGCCTCGCCTGCGACGGCCTTCGCGAGCAGCGTCTTGCCGGTGCCGGGCGGTCCGACCAGCAGCACGCCCTTGGGCATGCGCCCTCCAAGGCGGCCGTATTCCTGCGGGCTCTTCAGAAAATCCACGATCTCCTGCAGCTCGGCCTCGGCCTCATCGACACCCGCTACGTCGTCGAACCTGACGCCGGTATTGGCCTCGACATAGACCCTGGCCTTGCTCCTGCCGATTTGCATCAAACCGCCCATGCCACCGCCCATGCGTCTCAGCAGCAGCATCCATAAGCCGAAGAAGACGAGGATCGGGACGACCCAGGAGAGCAGGTCGCTCAGGAATGTGCTTTCGATCTGGCCAGTGACGGTGACGCCGTGTTCCTGCAGCTGCCGCGCGAGATTCGGCTCGACGCGCGTGGTTATGAATAGCGGCTTCCCGTCCTGCGGCTGCTTGAAGCGGCCCTGGATGAAGCGATCGGAAACCTGCACGTCGGCGATCTTGCCGCCGCGTAGCAGGCTCTCAAACTGGCTGTAGGGAATCTGCGCGACGTGCTGCGTGGCAGTGTAGACATATTGGAAAATCATCATCACCGCGAAGGCGGCGATCCAGTACCAGATATTGAACTGCGTCTTCCTGTTGCCCATGTCCATGGCATCTCCTCCAGCGTCATATCGATGTAGGTCGCCGAACCGCCACGGCACGCTGGGTGCCGTGGCCAGCCCCGGCGAAGCCGACATGGCTCCCTCGCTCCAGCAATTGATTTGCCCTGGAGCCGCGACAATCGGCTTCGGAGCGTGCCTTGAGAGAACGTCGGGGAGCGCAAAGTGTTGCAAGGGGTGCTGCGAGGGAGCCTTGGGATTCGCAGTCGCCCGCGACAGCTATCCGCCCAATCGGGACCTTCTTGAACGGAAATCGATTGCCGAAGGAGACGTTGCCGGACTCACGATGCCGAGCCTGCTGCAAGCCAGGCATCGCGCTTGGTGATCCGCCCTCAAGAGGCGGCTGCTTCGGGCACGCCCTCCAAGCAAAGCCATCTATGCTTTCTGTGAGGCCAATGGAGCATTATCGGGGGTGGGAATTCCGGGTCCTCCAGGCAGCCGACCGATACCGACAGCGCATCCTTCAGCCCTTCTGCCCGCATCAAGACGACCGAGCCGCATGTGGTGCAGAATGTCTGCTCCAACCATTGTCCCGACGAGCCGGTTCTGCGCCAGGATCTGGTCTCGCCTTTCTGGCCGACGAGGGCGGAACCGGCGTAGATGGCCCGGTACGAGAACGCCGTTCCGGTGCAGCGCTGGCACTCCATGCAACTGCACGCATAGACGCGTCGCGGCTCTCCGGCGAGGACAAGTTCCACGCTCCGGCATGAGCAGGTCGCGGTTCGTTTCGTCTTGCTGCTATGCATTCGATCGCTCCCCGCTCTGGCGCGGCGAACCATTTCGAAACAGCGGCGCGAGAGATGCAAAATCATCTTCCATGCGCTCGAGCGAAAGCGCCTGTCGAAAGATCATATCCATGGCGCGCGGCATAGCCGCGTCGAGCCCTCGCTCCTCGCATGCCTCAAGCAGGTGCTGGAAGGCGCTGTAGTGGGCGCCCAATGATGCCAGGGTCGCGTCGTCGCCGGTAAAACGGCGTGCATTCGTTCTATCCACCAAGTCGAACAGAGCGGCATCGACAACCGGCTTGAATCCGGAAAGATGGTTCCTGAACGTCGCCAGGTCGAGACCTTCGGCCTCGGCGACAGCCATGCCCTGGAGTGCTCCGAAGAGCCCGCCCCACATCTGGGTGAGCAGAGCGGTATCAAGCGCAGAGGCTTGACCCGGCAGCTCCCCGACATAGCTCGTGCCGCCGCCGAGTGCGAAAAGCAGGGGCTTGTGCTTCTTATAAACGTCGCGGGAACCCGAATAAAGCAGTGCGGTTTCGGGTTTGCCGATAAAATCCGGAGTGGCCATGATCGCCCCGTCGAGATATCCGGCACCATGCGCCTCCACCCAGCGCGCTTCGTCCCGCGCCAGACGCGGCGATCCGGAGGTGAGTTGCACGACGGCTTTGCCGGCCAATGCCGAAGCGATGCCAACCCGCTTCAGCAAAGCGTCGCTGGCGGCATAGTCGAGAACATTGATGATCACGACGTCGGCCGCTCGGATTCCATCCTCCACCGAGGGGGCGACCTTCGCACCAAGGGCCGCCAATGAGTCGCACTTTGCCACGGTTCGATTCCAGACCCATGTTGGATAGCCGCGGTCGAGCAGCGTTCGAGCAATGGACGAGCCCATTCGGCCCGCGCCGAGCACGCAGACATTCGATGCCATAGTAACTTCTCCGATAGACTGATGGCCCTGTCGACGAGGGTCCGTTTTGTGTTTGGCGCGCTCGATCCGAAGATATAAATTCTTGCTGCGTTGAGAAGTACGCACCTTGAGGTAAGCTATCGCCATCATGACAGGAGCTGCCAAATGAGGCGCAAGGAACCAGACAGCTGCGGTTTTGCTGCCGCGCTGCAGGCCATCGGCGGAAAGTGGAAGACCTCGCTGCTATGGGAACTGCACCTGCGGCCATACCGCTTTGCCGAACTGCGCCGGTTGTTGCCTGGCGTCAGCGAAAAGGTGCTCACGCAACAATTGCGGCAGATGGAAGCCGACGGGCTGATCAGCCGGCGCGCCCATGACGAGGTGCCGCCTCGCGTGGAATACTCGATCACGCCGCTCGGCTTTAGCCTGAACGATGCGGTGACAGTCATGTCGGCATGGGGCAAGCACCACGAGACATGGAAATCCCGGCGTAAAGCAGCCTGACGTCGGCAGGCCTATGGAGGCTTTGGCCGACCGCCGCACGACATTCCTAGTCGATGCGCGGTCGCTGCTTGCCACGGCGGGCCAGAAAATTGGCAACGACGAGCAGGATGATCGACAGTGCCATCATCAGCGACGCGGCGGCGGTGATTGCCGGGCTCAGCTTCTCGCGCAGGCCGATGAACATTTCGAGCGGCATGGTGCGCTGATTGGCGCTGGCCAGGAACTGCACCACGACGACCTCGTCGAACGAGGTGACGAACGCAAAGGCCGCCCCTGACAGCACGCCGGGCAGGATCAGCGGCAGCATCACCCTGAAGAACGATGTGATGGGCTTTGCTCCGGAGATGGCGGCGGCGCGCATCAGATTACGGTCGAAGCCGGTGAGGCTCGCTCCCACCGTGACGACGACGAAGGGACTGGCGAGCGCGGTGTGCGCCAGGATGATGCCGGCATAGGTGCTGGCAAGGCCGACGCGTGCATAGAACAGATATGAGCCGACGGCGGTGATCACCACCGGCACGATCAGTGGCGACAGCAGAAGCGGCATGACGATGCGGCGGCCGGGAAACTTTTCGTCGGAAAGCGCAATAGCCGTCAATGTGCCGAGTATCGTTGCGATCAGCGTCGTCCCGAACGCAACGATCAGGCTGTTGCCGATTGCTGCTTGCCAGCGCTGGGTTCCAAGCACGACCTCGTACCAGCGCGTCGAAATTCCCTCCAGCGGAAAGATGAAGAAGGCGCCGCTGTTGAACGACAAGGGAACGGGAATGAGGATCGGCACGAGGAGGAACAGGATCACCATGCCGCACCACAGCCAGAGCAGGGTGATGCGGATTCTCTCGCCTGTCGTCGGATAGGGAGACAGCAACATGGCTACACCAGCTTGAGACGGTCGAGGCCGAGGATGCGGGCGAAGATGCCGAACAGCGCCAGTGTGAAGACGAGCAGGATAAAGCTGAGCGCCGCCGCCATCTCCCAGTTCAGTTCGACATTGACGTAGCTGGCGATGAAATTGCTGATCAGCTGGTCGCTGGCGCCGCCGATCAGCGCCGGCGTGATGTAATAGCCGAGGCAGAGGATGAAGGTGAGCAGACAGCCGGCCATCACGCCAGGAAAGACCTGTGGAAGGTAGACGCGGCGGAAGGCGGTAAAAGGTTTTGCGCCGAGCGAATAGGCAGCCTTCATCTGCGAAGGCTGGATGGTGCGCATGACGCTGTAGATCGGCAGCAGCGTGAACGGCAGCTGGATGTGGGTCATGGCGATGATCAGTCCGATGCGGCTGTACATCAGGTCGAGCCGATCGTCGGCAACGCCGAGCCACAGCAGCAGATCGTTGACCAGGCCGAATTTCTGCAGGAGCACCGTCCAGGCCGCCGTTCGCACCAGGATCGAAGTCCAGAACGGCAACAGCACCGCAACGATGAGAATGGCGGCGAGGCCCTTGGGCACGGAAGCGATGAGATAGGCGAGGGGAAAGCCCAGTATCAGCGTTGCCAGCGTCACCGCTGCGGCGACGAAGAATGTGCGCATGAACACCTGCAGGAAGATCGCCTGTTCGGGTGGCACCCTTTCGATGCCGCCATCGGCATTCCAGCGCAGATCAAGCGCGCTCAGCAGGTAGAACGACGTCACGCTATGGGTACCGCTCTCGATGACCGGCCATGTGCCTGGCGCCGACCAGAGCGGCACGGCTTTCATCACCTCCAGCGGCGGCCTGTCGGCGGCCTCCAGTTGGCGCACCGTCTTGAGCACTTGGCTGCGTGCACCCGGCAGGCGGGCGTTGAGGCTCTTGGCGAGTTCGTAGGCGGTGCCCTTGGCCTGGTTGCTCCGGAGGTCGGCGGCAAGGGCCAGGAAGGCAGCGTCGTCGGGCAGTCCCGTGCCGTTCCAGCCGACCAATGCCTGGCCGGTCTGCGGCAAGGCGTTGGCAATCGTCGGATCATAGACGGCGCGCGACAGAAGCAGGACGATCGGGATGCCGAAGCTCAGCGCCAGGAGCACAAGCAAAGGTGCCGCCAGCGCCAGCGACCGCAGCCGGTCGCCGAGATCGGCGCGGCGAAGCGCCGCCGCGACCGACTTTGCAGTGCCGGTGTCGGCGGCCGACCAGTCGCGGCTTGCCCGCGGCCGGTCCAGTTTCGTGGGCTCAAGCGCCGACATTTTCCCTACTGCGCAAGCCAGGCGTTGAAGCGCTTGACCAGATCCTCGCCATAGTCTCCCCAGAATTCGGTATCGGCGACCAGGTAAGCGGTCATGTGGTCAGGCGCGTTCGGTAATTTCGGCAGGGCGTCGGGCGCGACAAAGGAAGCTGCATCGATGCGCACCGGCCCGTAAGTGATATAGCTGGCGAGCTTGGCGTTGATTTCCGGCTGGCTGATATAGGCAAGATACTTGTAGGCCAGCTCCGGGTTCTTGGCGCCCTTCGGAATGGCGATCATGTCATATTCGAGGATCTGGTTGTTCCAGACGATCTTGAATGGCGCCCCGTCCTTGTCGATGGCGTTCTGGATACGGCCATTCCAGGCGGTGGTCATCACCACTTCTTTAGATGCGAGGAGCTGGGGCGGCTGCGCACCGGCATCCCACCAGACGATGTCCTGCTTGATGGTGTCGAGCTTCTTGAAGGCACGATCGACGCCTTCGGGGGTTGCCAGCACCTCGTAGACATCGGCCGGCGCGACACCATCGGCCATCAGCGCCCATTCGAGGTTCTGCGCCGGAAACTTGCGCATCGCGCGCTTGCCCGGAAACTTCGTCGTGTCAAAGATGTCGAGGACCGAGGTCGGCGCCTCCTTCAGCACGTTGGGATCATAGGCAAGGACGTCGCCATAGGCATCGAGGCCGACGCCGCAGTCGAGGGCGGAACCTTCGATGAACTTTTCACGGGGGGCGATCTTGGAATAGTCGAGCCGCTCGAGAATGCCGGCGTCGCAACCCTGCAGCACGGTCGCGGTCTCGACCGTCACCAGATCGATCGGCACGTTGCCGGTATCGACCATTGCTTTGACCTTGCCGAGATCGCCAAGATATTCCTGCTCGACGATCTTGATCCCGGTCTCCTTGCTGAACGGCTCGAACCATGCCTTGCGCTGGGCATCCTGCCAGGCGCCGCCGCTGGCCATGATCGAAAGCTCTTCCGCCAACGCAGCATGTCCTGACGTAATGAATGCTGTGGCTGCCGCGAAGGCGAACAGCCAGGCTTTTGTGATTTTCATTGTTCTTATTCCCCTGTTTTCGAGATGGAACCGCCCGTTCCGGTATCGGCCGGAAAGGCGCGGCAGTCGTTGGGCGCGCAGGAAACCGTGACCGGTTCCCCGCTGCCCATGGTCGCTTCGGGGCCGACCTTGACGGTCAGCAGCTGTCCGTTTTCCAGCCTGGCCAGAAGACGCTGGTGGTCGCCGAGATAGATGCGGCCATCCACCGTGGCGGCTAACGCATTTGCTCCGTTCGAAGCGGGCGCAAGCTTCAGCCGCTCCGGGCGGATGGCGACATGGCAGGCCGCGCCCTCAGCAACGCCGATGGCCAGTGCGGTGACCGAACCGCCACCGTCCAGCGCGACGCGGCACTCCTTCCCGGAGATGCGCTCGACCTTGCCTTCCAGCGTGTTGTTCTCGCCGATGAAGCTCGCGACGAACGAGCTCTCCGGCGTGTTGTAGAGATCATCAGGCGAACCGAGCTGGGCAATCCCGCCATTGTTGAACACGGCAACGCGGTCCGACATGGTCAGCGCCTCGCTCTGGTCGTGCGTCACGTAGACGATGGTGACGCCGAGCATCGTGTGCAGCTGCTTGATCTCGAGCTGCATATGCTCGCGCAGCTTCTTGTCGAGCGCGCCGAGCGGCTCGTCCATCAGCACCAGGCTCGGCTCGAACACCAGCGCGCGGGCAAGCGCGACACGCTGCTGCTGGCCGCCGGAAAGCTGTGCCGGCCGCCGGTCGCCGAACTGCCGCAGCCGCACCATGTCGAGTGCGCGGCCGACGCGGGATGCAACGTCCGCCTTGGTGATCTTGCGGACCGAGAGTGGGAAGGCGACGTTCTCCTCAACGCTCATGTGCGGAAACAGCGCGTAGTTCTGGAACACCATGCCGATGTTGCGTTCGTAGGGCGGCAGCCTGTCGACCGACTGGCCTTCAAGCGTAATGACGCCGCTGGTCGGCCGTTCGAAACCTGCAAGCATGTTGAGCGTCGTCGTTTTGCCCGAACCGGAGGGGCCGAGAAGGGTGAGGAACTCGCCGCGCGCCACACTGAGGTTTAGCCGTGTCACCGCGAACGTCCGGCCGTCATAGGATTTTTCGACATCGACGAATTCGACAAATCCCTGCCGGCGGGCGTCCGGTGCCGCAGCGGCGCTGTCGGCTGGCAAGACTGTCGCTTCGGCGATCACGAACGGAAATCCGTTGAGCGGCGGCAATGGCCGCTTGTCGAAACGAGGTGGTGCTTGCCGTGCATGTGTCGGTCGGTCTCGCATGACGCTGGCCGCGCAAGGGCGGCAACCAAACTTGTATGCTCACACAATCAATCGCTAAAGCAGCATAGGTGCAGACAAGTTTGCCCGTCAAGCGGCTTTCTTCGGAATTGTGTGAGTTTTTTCAGCCGGATTTTGAAAAAATGTACCGGACAAGTGCTATTGTCCGGAGCATTGTCTTATGCTAGATGCGCCGGTAGCCAGAGTGTCAACACACCGAATCCGCCAACCCGCATGCTTCAGGACCTGCAACTCGCCTCGGATGAAGGCCCGGTCTACCGGCGCCTTGCTGACGCTATTGCCGAACGGATTACAGCCGGCACGCTTGCCGTTGGAGACCGGTTGCCGCCGCAGCGCGAGATTGCCCGCGCACTGGGCATCAACGTCACCACGGTGACGCGCGCGCTGTCGACACTGCAGCAGCGCGGCCTGCTCGAAGCGCGGCCCGGACGCGGCACCACGGTCGCCGCCCGCAACGGCGGCGAAGGACCAGGTTTCGTGTCGGCGCCGAGCGAAGACACCGGCGTCATCGATCTTTCCGTGAACAGACCTGCGACCTCGGCCTATCTCGACGCGCTGGCGCTGCTGCTGCCGCGCCTGTCCAAGGACCGGCACTACGTCACGCTTCAGGACTATCATCCGCCCGAGGGGCCGCTGTGGGCGAGGGAGGCAATCGCCGAGTGGATGCGGCCGGCGGCGGGCGACGGCGATCCCAGCCGGGTGGTGCTGGCGGCGGGCGCCCAGCATGGGCTGGATTGCGTGCTTGGCGCGGTGACCAGGCAGGGCGAGGTCGTGCTCGCCGACGAAGTGACTTATCAGGGCATCAATGCACTGTGCCGGGTGCATGGGCTCGATCTCAGAGGCGTCGCCATGGACCGTGGCGGCATGCGGGCCGACGCGTTCGAGTCGGCCTGCGCGCAGCTGCGCCCGCGCGCGGTTTTCCTGGTGCCGACCCTGCACAACCCGACCACCATCACATTGGGCGAGGAACGCCGGCACGAACTGGTGGCTGTGGCCCGTCGCCATAATGTGCTCATCATCGAGGATGACGTCTACCGGCCGCTGGCAGACAATCCGCCGCCGTCGCTTGCCAGCCTCGAGCCCGAATTGACGGTTCACATCGGCGCCTTGTCGAAATGCCTTGCCCCAGGGCTGCGCCTCGGTTTTGTGATCGCGCCACGCGCCATAGCCGGCCAGGTCGCCGCGGCTTTACGCATCAACTGCTGGAGCATCAGCCCTCTGACGGCGCTGATCGGCGCGCGGCTGATAGAAGAGGGCTCGGCGGCGCGCATCATCGAAGCCCAGAAGCAGGAGCTTCGGCAGCGCCAGGCCATCCTCACCGAAATCCTCGGCCGCTACGATGTCCAGAGCCACGCCACCTCGACCCATGCCTGGCTGCGCCTCCCGGAGCCGTGGCGGGGCGCGGGTTTCGCTCGCACCTGCCTGGAACGTGGCGTTGCCGTTCTTCCCGGCGACGCCTTCGCGGTTGGGCGCGAGCCGGTGCAGCACGGGGTGCGCATCAATGTCGGCGCCGCGCGCTCGCTCGACGATCTTCGCACGGCCCTGAACACCATGGCCGAACTGCTCGCGGCCGGGCATCTGCAACTGCCTGGCTTCGTCTAGGATGGCAGCACCGGAAACCGTGGAAGTCGCCATAGTCGGCGCCGGCATTGTCGGTTTGGCAACGGCACTCCGGCTTGCGGCCGAGGGGCGCGAGGTGCTGCTCATCGACCCCAACGAGCCTGGCTCCGGCGCCTCGTTCGGCAACGCCGGAACGCTCGCCGAATATGCCTGCATGCCGGTCGGCAATCCGGCCGTGCTGCGCCAATTGCCAAAACTGCTCCTCGATCCGGACAGCCCTTTCGCATTGCGTTGGGCAGCGTTTTTCCAGCTGGCGCCCTGGCTGGTCCGCTTCGTGCGGCAGTCGCTTCCGGCGGCCACCCGCGCCAACGCGATGGCACTCGCCGGGCTTCTGGCTGAGGCCCTGCCGGCCTGGGAGGAGATGGTGAAAGAGGCCGATATGGCCGACCTGATGCGCCGCAACGGCTGTCTCTACCTGTATCGCCGCAAGAGCGATTTCGCCAAGGCCGCTGGGGGCAGGGCTCTGCGCGCCGGGTTTGGTGTGCATCAGGAGGTTCTGACGCCGGGAGAGGTGGCCGCGCTCGAGCCCGGCCTGCCCCCGACCGGGGCCTGCGGCCTGTACTTCCCGGACTCGATGAACGTCACCGATCCGAAGACGCTGATGCGGCGGCTGCTCGATGCAGCGACCGCCCGCGGCGTGTCGGTGGCGCAGGCTGCTATAACCGGGCTGCGGGTCGAGGCGGACGGTGTCAGGCTCAGCGGTTCCGGCCTTCGCATCAAGGCGAACACGGTGGTGATCGCCGCGGGCGCGCAATCGCGGGCGTTGGCGATGCAGGCCGGCGACAGCGTCCCGCTCGAGACCGAACGCGGCTATCATCTCGAATTCCCGACCGATGCGCCTCTGCTCAATCGTCCGGTCTGTCCTGTCGATCTCGGCTTCTACATGACGCCGATGAACGGCCGGCTGCGTGTCGCCGGAACCGTCGAGCTCGGCGGGCTCGCAGCGCCGGCAAATCCGCGCCGGCTGGCGCTTCTCGATCGCGGTGTCAGGCAGTTCTTTCCCCAACTCGGCCGACCTTCATCCGAGTGGCTCGGGTTCCGGCCGTCGCTGCCCGATTCCCGGCCGGTCATCGGTCCGTCGCGTGGCAGCCGCAGGGTGATCCATGCCTTCGGTCATGGTCATCTCGGCCTCACCCTGGCGCCGATCACGGCCCGCTTGGTTGCCGACCTGATTGCCGGACGCGGCGATCCTGACCGCCTCGCACCCTTTGCAGCGGACCGCTTCGATGCATGAAGGTATGTCGGCTCGGCCGCAGTAGCGCAGCGTGAGCATTGGATAGGCGTTCGGCATCCTCTTCTGTCCCCCAACCGACGCTTGCCTGCGCCAATTGCGGATGCCGGCTTCGACCCGAAGCACCATTCAAGCAAAAACCCGCCCCGGTCTCCGGAGCGGGTCTGTTGCCTGAGGCGGAACTCAACACATGTCCGCAGCAGCAAGGTCGCCTCGCGATGCTGAAGATCTGGTTAACCGGCCAAAATTGATTCAAATCCAGCTGTGGATATTCGCCTTTGGGTAAATCGAAATGGGCCATCCTTGTCGGAGGCGGGCAAAAGGAGAATCCATGACTAGCGACTTTGCCGCCGCCCACCTCCATCTCGAACGAGCCTGCCACTATTTGCGCGGCGATGACGAGACGAGCAGCGCTGCTCGCGCGGCTCTGGATATTCTGATCGATGCAATTGCCGCAGCCCAGTACAAGCGCCCGCCCGCGGACGTGGTGGAATTTCCCAGAACGGCAAAGCAGCGTTAGTCGGCGAACTCTAAGCGCGGCGCATCCGCAGGATTAATGCGCCGTTTCAGTTCTTGTTTCTATACATGTCGTTGTCTTGTCATGTCGTTGTCTTGATACCGCTGCGCGCCCTCGGGTCAGGCCCGAGGGCACGCTTTGGGCGACATGCAGGTGCGGGCGAAACAAATGGAGCGGGATGGCCAGTTCAATTTAACGCATCCCGCTTTGGGTCCGCCGTACCCTCTCCAAATGGCTGATGCTCGGCAGCAGGAGCTACCGACGACGCCGGATTGACTCTTATTTGCGCCCGTGCTGATGTTGCAGTGCAACATAGAGCAGCGGTTCCGAAGGCGGCAAGTCGTCCTCAGTTGGACGCCACAAGAACCTGCAGGGGAACTTGAGGGGGCTTAGCTGGTGTTTATTGGGCAGTCGCAGTACTCAAGCGCGATACCGTTATGGAACGTTGGCCGCGGCAAAATCACGAAAGTCAGCGGACGGGACGATACATTTGACGGATTGACCGCATTTACCCCTTTCTGGGCAATGGCGGCGATCTTCAGTATCGCCGGTGATATCTACTCCATGCTTGGCTACAAGGGGCCGCTTTTTGCCGCTCTGAGCTGGTCTGTCGTCCTGTTCAGCTTGCTACTCCTGCTGTACCCGCGGCGGACCGAGTTTTTGATCGGGCTCGTGATGGTATCGCTTGTGCTGTACGCGCTGCGCATGCCGGTCGCTTCGAACAACAAGACGATCACGGCGGTGATGAACGGGGCTATCCTGCTCAGCGCAGCGGTGCTCTATCTACGGGCCGCCGGCCGCGGCGCCGCGCTGGCCCGGATGGAGCTTTATCAACAGATCCGGATCGTCGCCCGGTCACTGCTCGCCATCATGTATTTCTACGGCATCTTCCACAAGATCAACACCGACTTCCTCGACCCTTCCGTGAGTTGCGCGGTGGGCCTATACGCTCCGCTGGCTCGTCCGTTCGGCCTCGAGGACAATCTCTTTGGCCGGTATCTTGCGATCTTCGCCACCTTCGTCATTGAGGCGATCGCGATCGTGTCCCTCTACTGGAAGCGCTATTTCGCCGTGGGGTTCATCCTCGCGCTCGTCTTCCATTACGTGATCCCGATCTCGGCCTATTCCTGGTACATGGACTTTTCCAGCCTGGTGTTCGCGCTGTATGTGCTGAGCATCCCCACGCCCGCCAGCGAGGCGCTCTATCGCACCTCGTTGGAGTTTACCAATCCGCTGCGCGAAACGTTCGGCCGGATCGGGATCTTGCTGCCGGGCGCTGCCGTGATGCTGTTCGCGGTCACTCTCGTCATTGTGCTCACCTATGCTTTTCCCGGGCGCTCCTTCGACATGATGGTCCACTCCGTCTGGATCCTCATTTGGGCGGTAGTGGGCGGCGCGGCGATGGTCGTGCTGGCCCATGTGGCTCTGCAGAACCTGCCTTGCAAGACCGTTTCCTCGCCGCGCCAGCCGCTCTGGGTCTATTTGGTGCCGGGCTTGTTCTTCCTCTCCTGCCTGTCACCCTATGTCGGGCTCAAGACGGAGAGTTCCATCAACATGTTCAGCAATCTGCACACGGAAGCCGGCCAGACCAACCATCTGCTCTTTCCCAAACCACCATACCTGTTCAACTATCAGAACGAGGTGGTGAAGATCGTTGATTCCTCGGAGCCTCATCTCGTCCGGCAGTCGCGGGCGGGCAATTACCACGTCCTCCTCGATCTCAAGAAACAACTGCGCCGGAAGCCGGAGGCTTGGGTGACTTACGTGAAGGATGGCGAGACGATTACCCGGGCTAACGCGTCGACCTTCGCGGGCGAAATGCCCAGCCTAATCGAACGCAAGTTGCTTATGTTCAAGTTGGTGGATTTCTCGCGGCCGAAGGCCTGCACCCACTGAGCGCCGCTCTCACGGAAATTGGTAGAGGTCGCCGGGCAGTCGACTTAAGCCATCCATTTCGCCGGGAAATGTCCAAGCGCGTCGCGATTGCAAGAGTCACGCGGCGCTTTAAGTTCATGTCGTTATCGCAAAACCCGCTGCGCACCCTCGGGTCAGGCCCGAGGGCATGCTTTTGGGCGACATGAATTGAATTAGCGCCGTTCGAGGTCGGCAGGGATCAGCGAGCGGCCGCGAAGCCTCAGGGTGGCCCGGCGTCCGAGCTTGAGCGCCGGATAGATCAGCCGCGCGGCCGTCCGGTTTGAGAGAATCCTGCGGTTGAGCCAGCCGAAAAACGTCGAAGAGGAACTGAGGATCGCCAGGAGATTGATGGCTTCCTCGCCGTGGTAGACGCGATCCTCGAAAACGAAGAGCATGCCCTCGTTCAGGTCGAAGCCCTGGCGCTGAAACCCGACAACGCGCGGGTCGCCGGAGCGCGCGTCGAGCAACTCGACAGGACCGACCGCTTCGCGCAGCCGGGCAAAGCGGACATAGCTCTGGCAGAAGATGCAGTCGCCGTCATAGACGATAAGCGCCGTCTTCCCAAGTGGCTTCATTGCAGCGTCGGATCCTGACTGTGCTCGATCGGTGCTTCTCCGGAGCCATCGATCGCGCAATTGCTGTAGAACGCGCAGCCCGAGACGACGGGTAGGTTGCTGAAGGCGTCGAAGGCGGCGACGAGCACCAGCCCGACAATGCCGAGCATCAACATTTTCTTGTAGGCGGACAGGTCGCGAAGCATCTTGGTCCTTTGCTGCTTGAATCGGACCTGGTCGATCCGACGTCAGAGCGCGATCGATTTCAACAGCCGGTTGGCTGCAAGAACGGCAGCCCGTGCCGGTCAAGGTTTCCTATCGCAAGCTCTTGAACTGCCATAGTCGCCACCAGCCCGATATTGTGCAGCGCAACAATGGGTGAAGATCGGCGGAAAATCAAGCGGAATGCTGAATTTTCGCCGCTGTACGTGACATTGCGTCGACGGCAATTTCGAATCGGCAATCCGGGAATCCAAGCCAGTTCGCACTTGCCACAAAGTATGATGCAATGCACAATCGCCATCGAAACCGAAGGACCGGGCCGGCCGATAAGCCGTATCCAGGAAACGCTGAAGTTGAACCTGCCCATGCGTGAGACCTGGCTGGACACTGCCAAGGGCTTGGGAATCACCCTCGTCGTCATGGCCCACGTCCTCGACCACAGCACCTGGCGATGGGCGCACCCGATTTACTTTGCGGCATCGCTGTTCTTCATGCCGTTCTTCTTCATCATATCCGGCTACCTTTTTGCCGTTACGGACAGGAAGGCGCTTTTCCGGAAGCGCGCCCAGGGCCTGCTCATCCCCTATGTGACGTTTCTCGGCGTGATCATGGCGAGCGTGCTCGTTGTGGACTTTTTGCGCGGCGACACCCCGGCACCCTGGCAGATCAGGGAACTCATCACCGACGCGTTGCTGGGCGGACGGCACCTGACGCGCGAACTCGGCGTGTTCTGGTTCGTCACCTGCCTCGTCGCCACGCAACTTGTCTACAACGAGGTCGCGATCAGGACCAGCGGACCGACCGATCCCGGCATGCTGATCTTCGTCGGCGCATCCGTCGGCCTCGCCTATTCAATCCAGGCCTATTGGCAGGATTTGCGAGCGCCGCTGGCTCTGACGAACGTGCCGCTCGCCATCGGCGCATTCTGGTTCGGACATTTCCTGCGCGAACGCGGCATGAGCGCGCTGTGGTCGGCGGTGTTTGTCGTGGCGGTTGCCGGGGTCGCGCTCGCGGCGGCGCGGACGGGTTCCGACTTTACCTTCAGCATGAAGAACGCCATCTTCGGCCCGCCACTTCTCGGCCTGCTCGTTGCATTGGCGATCTCGACCTTTATCCTCGGCCTCATCCGCTTCATGGAGATGCCGAGTTTGCGCATCGCTCCGTTGGCGGAAATCGGCGCGGCCTCACTGGTGATCATGTTCGTCCATCAGTTCGTTCATTTCACGCTGCGTGACTTCGGAACGTCTTCCGAGTTGGCGCTGATCGCCCTGTCGCTCGGACTTCCCTATCTGCTCTATCGCGGACTGAGATCGTCCCGGATACTATCTCCCTGGTTCATCGGAAGCGGAGACCTGGCGCTCAGCATCCAACTGATGAGGCGGAGCCTCGCCTTCCGGGCAGGCTGAGCTCGAACGCGTCCGGGTGACGGCAGCAGCGGTTTCTTCCGGATCTGAGATGTCCAGCGCCCGGATCGTCTGCCTTGCGGGCCTGTTTCGGCCGAGCGTGCGCGTGTCGGCATCCGAGTACGATCCCGGGGCAGACCTTCCTGGCCCTCTGTTCCCGCGAGGGCGGCCGGCGTATTCTCGCGGTCCGATCGGTCGAAAATTATTAGGGGAGGAGATTGCGATGGCTGAGGCAACGCGCCACGACGCCTGGCAGGCCGGGGATAGCTACGACCTCTATATGGGGCGATGGAGCCGTCAGATCGCTCCACCGTTCCTGGATTGGCTCGATCCCGCGGAGGGTCTGGAATGGCTGGAGGTGGGTTGCGGAACCGGGGCGCTGTCGGCAGCCATCCTGGCCCGTTGCAATCCCAGGAGCCTGGTGTCCATAGACCCGTCGGAGGGTTTTCTCGCCAAGGCGCGGGCAAACGTGCCGGACAATCGTGTCGCGTTTCTCGCAGGCGATGCGCAGGCCTTGGCAGTCGAATCGGGCAGCAAGGACGTTGTCGTGTCAGCGCTTGTTCTCAACTTCGTCCCCGACAAGCAAAAGGCGCTCGCCGAGATGCGGCGACTGGCCCGCCCTGGAGCGACGATTGGATTCTATGTGTGGGATTATCCTGGCGGCGGGGTGGAATTCATGCGGGCCTTCTGGACCGCTGCGACGGCGCTTGACCCCGGTGCCATCGACCTTACCGAAGACAGGCGTTTTCCATTTTGCACACGAGATGGATTGACCGATCTCGCGGAGAAGGCCGGCCTGGTTTCCATCGACTCCACGCGGATTGAAATGCCGGCCCTGTTCAAGGACTTCGAAGACTACTGGCACCCCTTCACCCTGGGTGCGGGACCGGCGCCCGGCTATTGCATGAGTCTCGACCCCGCAGCTCGCCAGAGATTGATGGAGAGGCTCCGCGATAGTCTGCCGCGCGGCGAGGGCGGGTCCATTCCCCTGAAAACGAGAGCCTGGGCAGTCAAGGCGAAGGTGCGCTGATGACTGGCAACCCATGTCGCGCCAGACCGACAGGACGCAAACTGCTGTCCGGCTAAGAGCTGTCCGGCGCAAAGTTCGGGTTGACCGGCATTATACGCGAAGCGACTATTCGTCTGGACAGACGAGATGCAGGCTGCAGGAGGAAAAGCGATGGACGAGCCCGATCGGTGGCGCCACATGTCGAGCGCGCCAAGGGATGGCAGCCGAATCCTTGTCACGGTTCGGCCGTCGGAACAGGGGCCGGCGGAAGTCGACCTGGCTTACTGGTCTCGAGCCGACCAGTTCGGCAGCGAAGGCTGGCGCGCTTCCGACTCGTCGCCCGGACGCGTGGTTGAATACGCCGAACCCGAGCTAAAATGCTGGATGCCACTGCCGACGGCCAATCTGAGCAAGGGTTCATTGCCGAGTCCCTGGGACGAAGAAGATGTCCCGCTGCTGGATGGATCGGGGATATGAGGTGAAAGGGGCCCTTCACACCGTAGAAAGGTCATTGGGATTGAGCCTCAACCCGCTGCCGACGCCAGAACGGCTTGAGGTCTCCGCCTCGACTTGCGCCGAAATCGAGCAAGCTTGCCCTAGGCGACAAACTGATCATTAGCGCGGCTGGTCGATTTGACCGGCGGTCCGTACCGCAGGATAGAAGTCCAATACGTTGGTCAAAACGTTGCTCAGACGCTCCGGCGGAAGGGACGTCAGAGCTGAAGAAGCCGTGCGCGATATACACTACCAGCCTGCCATAGGCTGATCGCGGTGGTCCGGAGATCAAATCCGCGGACCGTTGATGCCCGGCAGGCCCGCTGTTTCTCAAGATACCGCGCGAGCGCAATATCGTGGCGCAACGGCCCGCCGCGCGGCTGCTCATTCTGCCAGGGATCATCATGCCAGGTGGGCCATTCGGTCGGGCTCGGGCGTAGCACAGTGTCCTCCTGAGGTACTCGTGCCGGCACTATTTCCCGGCGCCGTGAGAAACGCGTTGGAGCCAGCGTGAAGGATTCGTGAAAACGCCAGACCGATGAAAATGACGGTTGAATTAGGGGCAACTACAGGAAAGGATCGCAACCAAAGTTGTGGCTGTGGCGGATCCGATGGCGCACCCTCATCTCTGTCTGCTAGGCGGTTTCGACTTCGCCGGAGGCGCAGCGGCAGTCCCGGTTTTCAGCCGCAAGGCCCGCGCTATGGTGGCTTATCTCGCCCTGCAATCCGGACACTCGCAGTCACGCGAGAAGCTCGCAGCGCTTTTGTGGGGCGGCAACGGTGAGGCCCAGGCCCGGATGAGCCTTCGCCAGGCCCTATCGGCCGTCAGGAAAGGGATGGACGCATCCGATGGCCGAACGTTCCTGACCGACGGCGACAGCATTACCCTCAATCTCGACGATCTTGATTTCGATGTCGTGCGGTTCGAGGCGCTGGCCGCCGGCTCCGAACCGGAGCAACTCGAACAGGCGCTTGTCGTCTATCGCGGCGACCTGCTCGACGGCTTCGGCCTGAAGGAGGAGCCGTTCGAGGATTGGCTGCGGGTCGAGCGCGAGCGCCTGAGGGCGATGGCCGTCGCGGCACTGGACAAGCTCGTCGCGCATTACTGCACCACGAACGATCCTGCCTCATGCGTGCGCTCGGCAACGCGCCTGCTCGCCATGGAGCCGCTGAGGGAGGATATCCACCGCGCCCTGATGCGAGCCTATGCGGTACAGGGCCGGCTCACTCTCGCGCTGAGGCAATATGAAAATTGCCGCAGTGCGCTGCAGCGGGAACTCAACGTGCAGCCTGAGCCGGAAACCCGACATCTCTATGAAGACCTGCGGACGCGCCGCATGACGTCGCAAGCCGCCTCCCGGATAGCCGCCTCGGCGCCGCCTTCCCAGACACCGCCACCGTCGCCAGCCCGAACTGGCGCGCGGCCGGCGTTCCCGGCCGAGCCGATGCGCCCCGCGACCCATTATGTCAAATCGGCCGGGATCAACATCGCCTATCAGGTGACTGGCGACGGGCCGGTCGACCTGATCTATGTGCCTGGATGGGTCTCCAACCTCGACCTTGCCTGGTCGTCGCCGAGATTGGCGCATGTGCTCCAGCGCCTCGGCGGCTTCTCGCGCCTGATCCGCATGGACAAGCGCGGCACGGGACTGTCCGATCGAAATGTCGGTTTGCCAACGCTGGAAGAGCGAATGGAAGACATGCGGGCGGTGCTGGATGCGGTCGGCTCGAAGCACACGGTTCTGTTCGGCAGCTCGGAAGGCGGCCCCATGTGCATGCTGTTCGCGGCGACCTATCCCGAGAGGACGGCGGCTCTCGTCCTCAACGGAACCTACGCCAGCGGCCGATGGTCGAAGGATTATCCCTGGGCAAGGACAAGCGAGCAGGTGGAAGAAGATCTGGCCGCCGTCGAGAGACAATGGGGGGAGCCGGCAGATATGAGCAACGCCGCGCCCAGCCTCATGAATGATAGTTTCGAGAGGGAATGGTTCGCCGCGTATCTCAGGAATTCGGCCTCGCCTGCCGACGCGATCGCGCTGTGGCGCTGGGGCACCGAAATCGATGTTCGCGCCCTTCTCCCAGCCATTCACGTCCCGACACTGATCGTCCAGGCGGCAGGGGACCGCTGGGTGAAACCGGAAGAGGGGCGCTATCTGGCAACGCATATCGAGGGCGCCAGATACATCGAGCTTGCCGGCCGTGATCACGTAATCTGGGGCGAGAATTCCGATCGCCTGGTCGACGAGATCCAGACCTTCGTCACCGGCGCCTTGCCGGCAGCGCCGGGCGAGCGCGTGCTTGTCACGGCGCTGCACGTGGAAGTCGTCGGGGTGCCGTCGGCTCTCGTCAACACCAGCAACCAGACGTGGCGCGATCTGATGCAGCGACGCGACGACGAGATACGCAAAGAATTGCATCATGCGGACGGTCAGGAAATCAAGCGCACCGGATACGGGTTTCTCGCGGTATTTCAGCGGCCAACGAGAGCGATCCAATGCGCATTGGCGATCCGTCGTCGACTGGGCGAATCCGGCCTTCGGGTTCGCGCGGCAGTCCATATTGGCGAATGCGAAAGGCTCGGCGACGACGTCACCGGTATTGCAATTCAACTGACATCGCGTCTGCTCGATCATGCCGGACCGGGTGAGATCATTGCGTCCCGGACCGTTCGTGATCTCATGGCCGGTTCGGGCCTGACGTTTGAGGAGCATTGCGAGACGGAACTTGCAGGTGTTCCCGGTGGCCTGCAGCTTTTTTCCGTCAGTAAACCGGCTGTCTGACATTGGCCGACAACAAATCGCAGCGTACAGGTTCGGCATCGGGCAGCCGGCCGTCGCCAAGCGGCCGCTACCCTCACGCCATCCGCCTTCGCTGATCTGGCCGAGTCCCGTCGCGCGTCAGAACAGGAACGCAGCCGTGACGGGGTTCGGCCCGGTGCGGCCGTCTGATGAATCCATGCCTCGAATGAGCTCGAGGTCTGCCGCGTCCAGCTCGAAATCGAAGACGTCGAAATTGGCGGCGATGCGGTCCTGGTGGATCGACTTGGGAATGACGATCAGTCCTTCCTGAAGGTGCCATCTGATGATCACCTGCGCCACGGATTTGCGGTGTTTTCCGGCGATTTTTTCTAGGGTCGGGTCGCTCAACAGCCGGCCGCTGCCCAGCGGGCTCCAGCTTTCGATGCGGATGTTGTGCGTGCCATGAAGTTCCCTGATGTGGCGCTGTTGAAACCGGGGATGGAGTTCGATCTGGTTGACCGAGGGCGTGACTCCGGTCTCGCCGATGATCCGCTCCAGATGGTCCTGATTGAAATTCGAAACGCCGATCGACCTGATCCGGCCGGATTGCCTGAGTTCGATCAGCGTCTTCCACGCCTCGACATATTTGCCCTGGCTGGGCACTGGCCAGTGGATCAGGAACAGGTCGATCTGTTCGATGCCGAGCTTGCTCATCGTCTCGTCGAAGGCCCGCAGGGCGGCGTCACGCTGATGCGCGCCGTTGCGCAGCTTCGAGGTGATGAACAACTCGCTTCTCGGCACGCCAGCCGTGCGGATCGCTCGCCCGACGCCTTCCTCGTTCTGGTAGCCTTCGGCGGTGTCGATCAACCTGTAGCCGGTCTGGATCCCCCAACTCACAACCTGGGCGGTGATGGCTGGATCGACCTGCCACACGCCAAGGCCGATCTGGGGAATGGCTGAGCCATCATTCAATGTGATCTGTTCAGGCTTACTCAGGGTAATTTGTTGAGGCATGCTCAGGTCCTTCTGCATCGTTTCGCCCAGCGCAGTGTGCTTATCTAGGCACGACGTCCGCCAAGGCGAGTCGACAGGTGGAGAAAGTAGAAGTGCGTCGTGAAGCCGGATGAGATCCGGTTCGAACCGCCCAGCGTTTCCAAACACAATTCCAGAGATCAATAAATTGGACCGGGGGATGGCACGCCAATCCGGATCGATCTCGAATAATCTGGCGAAAGGCCTGACTCCCGCGCACGGACGTCAATGTGGGCTGCCTCCCTCAAAACCGACATCGGCAAGCTGACATCGAGCGCACCCCGTGCATACGCATATTCGGGAAGATAGCCGTTAACGATGAGGCGCCAGTCAAGGGGGACCACGTCACCGACGGCTCGCATCATCTTGACGATCGTGGTCGTGCAGTTCGTCGTGATGGAATTATAGAATTCTGGAGTCGTGGAAAGTGCATTTGCGTCCAAGACGTATTCCAGCAAGAGCGCCCGGGCCGCTTCCGGTGACACTTTTAGCCGATAGATTTGGACATCCTCTCCGCGAACGTTTGACCTGACGCCGACGACGTCTCGCTCGTCAGCCGCAATAATTACCAGGGGATTGCTCTTGAACAGGTCTGCCATGGGAGAAAACTTGCCGCCTCCATGGCGTCGCACCTCAATCGACCAGGCAAGATAGTCACCTCCTGCAAAGCCGAAGCTTATGATGACATGGGCGATTTTGGTCCCGGACCAATAAGACATGAAGAGGTCGACCGTCTGAACGGTGGAGAGGTCGTAGGTCCGCGTTGTCCAGCGTTCGGTGAAATCAGTAGCGCTACGCCATTCGAAGGCGCGCACATCAGTCAGCGTCAACAGGTTCCCGTCGCGGGTGCCGGTCACCTGACGGGCGACGTCGGGCGCCCAGTCTGCGTGATCGAAAGGCCTGATGGTGCTCCACCAAACCAGAATCACGGCAAACGCAGCTGCAAACAGGACAAGCGCCCTGATGCGAAACCGGCTGAAGAGCGCGATGATAGTGGCGAGGCCGAACAAGATGAAAAGGACGCCGGCCAGAGCCCGTCCAAGCTCAGCCACGGGCAGACGATACCACATGGCAAGTCCGGCCCAGGCAGTCAGGATTGCGACGGCTAGCGAAAGGATGATGGCAAGCGAGATCCGAGCGATGCGACGCATTTATTCCCCCTCTGGCGGTCTGCTCTCCAGCGGCCTGTCATTGCCTGGATGCCATTTCTCACGGAACGCTCGAAGACAACAACTCTACATGTCCATATTGGAGCACCAATCGGTCCGATACCATTTTCGCCGCGGATTTCGCAGGCGTGGAGCGAGCGAGAAGGTGCCCACGCGAAACGGACGCGCTCGGCATCGGCCGTTCGATGAAGTGACCGCGCGAGCTCACGGGCCCTAACAAGTTCCTTCATCCATCCATCCGTACCTCAAACACCCGTCCATCTACCCGGAACAGGTTCTCTCTGTTCCAGTCCAACAAAACCGATACTCGCCTCGCTGGAATATCTAACGCGACTCCGTCATGATCTTTCCGCCTTGCCGAGCGTCGCTGCCGAGCGCGGTGACGCCGACGCAGGTCATGAGAGTAGGCTAGGCCAGTGCAGCGGATCCACCCGACGACCTTTCTTTTTGCGGCCCGAGCCCTGCGCGATATGGGCGATGGCTTCGTGGCCGTTCTGTTGCCGGTCTACCTGCTCGCATTGGGCTTCACGCCTCTGCAGGTCGGCATCATCGCGACCGCATCGCTGCTCGGTTCAGCGCTCTTGACCATCGCCGTCGGAGTCCTTGGTGCCCGGCACGATCACCGCCGTCTCCTGCTTGCCGCCACCAGTCTGATGGTCGCCACGGGTGTGGCCTTTGCCCTGGCTCATGACTACGCGCTGCTTTTGGTGATCGCGTTCGCAGGCACCATCAACCCGTCGGCCGGCAGCGTCAGCGTGTTCGTGCCGTTAGAGCATGCCGTGCTCACACGCGAAGTCACTGATGCTGCCCGGACCAAGATGTTCGCGCGTTACAGCTTGGTGGGCGCGCTTGCAGGCGCCGTTGGCGCACTCGCTTCGGCGACCCCTGATCTTGTTGCTCCATCCGGCCTCGACCAACTCACCGGCATCAAGGCCATGTTCGTGCTCTACGCGTTGCTCGGCCTGCTCGGCGGCCTCTTCTACGCGCGGATCCCGCAGCGCCGTCCCGCGTCGGACACAGGTACTGCGTCCGCGCTCGGCCCCTCGCGCAATATCGTTCTCAAGCTTGCGGCCCTTTTTAGCCTTGATGCTTTCGCCGGCGGCTTTGTCGTCCAGTCGCTGCTTGCCCTATGGCTTTTCGAAAAATTCGACCTGTCGCTTTCGGAAGCGGGATTTTTCTTCTTCTGGTCCGGCGTGCTTTCGGCGTTCTCATTCCCCGTTGCAGCTTGGCTGTCCCGGCACATCGGACTCATCAACACGATGGTGTTCACACACATTCCGTCCAGCATCGCCCTGATGCTGGCGGCGCTTGCGCCGACGCTACCTCTGACACTGGCCCTGCTGCTGGTCCGCGCTGCGCTTTCGCAGATGGACGTCCCGACGCGCTCATCTTACGTCATGGCCGTTGTCACGGAAGCGGAGCGGGCGGCGGCCGCGAGCTTCACTTCTGTCCCGCGCAGTCTGGCCGCGGCAGCCAGTCCGGCGCTGGCGGGCGCTCTGCTTGCTGCCTCTTTCCGAGCTTGGCCCCTCCTCATCTGCGGTGCATTGAAGATCATTTATGACCTGCTGCTGCTGCTGCAGTTCCGCCACTTGAAGCCCCCAGAGGAGCGGTGAGGCCAGCCTTGTCGGTTTGGGGCGTTTAGCCAGGAGGGATCGATCGCGGCGGCAAAGCGTTTGAAAAGGTGTCGACCGTTTTGAGCTGGCTCGGAGCGTGAAATGTCGCCTCGCTTCCTCCTGACGTTATTCGCCGTCCCTTTATCCGGCATCATCGGTGCACGCCGGTGTCGATGTCGAGCGCGCACTGGAAGCCTTCCACAGCACCTGCCTGGCACACGGTCCCGATTTCGACCGGACAGCAGCAGCGGCGGGGAGGCTTCGATGGACCCCGGTTTCCTACGATGCTTTTTCGAACTTTTCCCCCATCGCGAATGTAAATGAGGCAAAGACGTGGGACGACTGCGGCGGACGATACCATGTCGAAGGGGCCATCGTCGGGGTAACAAAAGCCAGGTTGGACGATAAGGCGGTGTAGACATGCACCGTCGCCGTGACCGATGTCGATCACGAGACTTTCCTGAAGAGCTTTTTCACCCGGTCCGATGCTGAGAAGATCGACGAAAAACGAGATGGGTTGGAGATATCCAGGCTCTACATACTGATCGCCGGGGGGCGCGAGCAATTCGTCAATTTGAAGTTCCCGGCTTCGCCGTCAGCGGACGGATTGATGGTGGCGAGTTCCATCGCTGACGACTGAGCAAACCAGGGCGACACCGTTACTTCACAGGATTTCATGGAGGGCAACGGCGACAAGGACTGCGCCGGCGCCCGCTTCGACCGAGCGGGTCACGACCGCGACGAGTTTCGGACGCGATTTCAGCAGACTGATCAGCTGGCTGCGGAAGAACACCGTGACAAGGCTCGCAGCGCGTCCGCCACCTGGCTACGTCACCGAGCGATCACGGGTTCCATCCGCCGCTGCCGTATTGACGGGTAATGATTTCGAGAAGATGACCGTTCGGGTCCTCGAAATAAACGCCGCGGCCGCCGTCGTGGTGATTGATCTCGCCCGACTGCGTCCGGCCAGGGTCGGCCCAGTACGGGAGGTTCCGTTCACGAATCCTACCGAAGATCTCGTCGAACTCGGCTTCGCTGACCAGGAAGGCGTAATGCTGCGGCGTGATTTCGCCGTCGGTATCCATATAGTCGAGATTGGCACCGTTTTCGGTCGTAACCATCTGGAAAGGTCCCCAGCGCCTCGGGGCTGGAAGGCCAAGCATTTCCGCCAGGAATTTTGCCGACGCCTCGCTGTTGCGGGCCGGCAGTATTGTGTGGTTGAAATCGATAGCCATGCGATCACTCCCTTTGATCTCTCCTCGCACGTCGTTGTTCCACGACTGAAGCGCTGCTGCACGAAATGGGGTCGAAGGCCTAGTTGCTCAAGCCGGCGTGGCAACACGCCCGATGACCTGCACGGGGTCAGCCTCATGAATACGGGCGATGGTCATTTCGCCGCTATCCGGCACCTCGCCGGTCAAGCCGGTGATGTTGACCTGATGCGTGACAAGGATGGCAGGTCCGCCGAAACGCTGCCCGCGGAGCCAGGCCAGAAGGGCAGCGGTGCGCTCCTCGCCCGCCGAACTGTCGCCAAAGAACGAATTGAGCAGCTCAAGAGGCACAACTTCGCCGATCCCGAGCAGGCGAGCGGTATCGAGGCAACGACA
The DNA here is from genome assembly GCF_900149755.1 of Mesorhizobium delmotii. Lineage (NCBI taxonomy): Bacteria > Pseudomonadati > Pseudomonadota > Alphaproteobacteria > Hyphomicrobiales > Phyllobacteriaceae > Mesorhizobium > Mesorhizobium delmotii. Next base: position 116,239 of record NZ_FUIG01000023.1, read on the forward strand.
CCACTGGCTCGAATAGACGGCTGCCGACGAGATGCCATTCGCACGGAACAGGTCGCCGATCGCGCGGGACTGTGCACGACCTTCTTCCGACAGATTCCGCTGGGTGCTGCACTCACCGAGCCTGAAGCCAGGCGGATCGCCGGAGCCTGGGGCTGCGGCATGGCGCAGCAAGGCAATGGCTTCTCCGGATCGCAGGGCTGCCCAGAATGGCTCTGAGGCGTGTGCCTTGCCGAGGGCAGCCGCTCCGAGCGACAGGACCAGAAATTGCCGACGTCCAATTCGCATCTCGCTTCTCACCTTTCCGATAGCGGCCTTGGCGAGTACCGGCAAGCTACCGCAGGTCGTGAGCCTCGTCGAGCAAAGCCGACCCCGTGCCCGACGGCTTTGCCGTCCACGATCCGCCAACGAGCCGGTCCGACTTAGGCCTCCTCGCAGTCGGGCGCCGTTGAGCTCCTAGGTCCAATCACTCACAGGCATCATGCCGGACACCGTCGAATGAGTAAGGCTTTTCGATGGAAGCCGGTCATCCGGTGGATGTCGGCCGAACCGGAACAATGGTATCCTGTAGGGAGTATTCGGGGAGGCGACTGCATTGACCGAGAGCTTGGAAGCCGAAGAGGCGAGAGGTTGGTCGAATCTGCTGCTCGCGGCAGAAAGCGGCGATGCGGAGGCCGTTCAAGCGGAATTGGCGGCCGGCGCCAATATCAACGAGGCGGACGGCGGCGGCTGGTCAGCCCTTCATCTCGCAGCCCTCAATGCCCGCACCGCGGTGGTCGAGGCGTTGATCGAACACCCAGCAATCGATGTGAATTCCAGAAACAAATGGAAGAGCACGCCTTTGAGCCTTGCTTCGGCCAAGGGCCACTACGCCTCTATTTTAGCCCTGGTGAAACATCCGGAAATAGAGATCGATGCAAGAGCCGACTACTACGGCAGAACGGCCCTTATTGAAGCAGCAAAGAACGGGCATCTGGATGTCGTTAAGTTGCTTGTCGAGAATGGCGCCGACGTGAATCTTACTGACAAGACCGGAAGAAACAACGCGCTTATCGAGGCTATCAAGGGACGGCACTACGAGGTCGCGGGATACCTGCTTGATTCTCGGAAAATGAACTTTCTCAACAAGGATATGAGGCTGAACGCCCTGATCTGGGCTGGAAGCTGCCATAACCCTCAACTCATCGAAAAGCTGGAAGTCTCGATTCATACTTTCTTCGAAGGCAAGTGAAGGTCCCGCTTCCGCCGCGGTGACCATGTCCGAGGTCTTGCCCTGGCCGAATGTCCTCGATCGCCGCGGGCCGCCTGTGGAGTTCCCTTCCAAGATCATTCAACCAATCGGTTGACAATTCGAAAGCGTGTTTCTATATTCAACTACATGGTTGAATTAGAGACACCCGAGATCGACGCGGTTTTTCACGCGCTTGGCGACGCCACCCGCCGGCGGATGCTTCGCGACCTCGCCGGCGGCGAGCGAACGGTAAGCCAGCTGGCGGAACCCTTCGCCATGTCGCTGGCGGCGGCCTCCAAGCACATCAAGGCGCTGGAGAATGCCGGGCTTATTCGTCGAGAGGTGAGGGGCCGCACGCATCTTTGCCGCCTCGAACCCGGACCGCTGGCCAGCGCCCACCAATGGCTGAGCTTCTACGAGCGCTTCTGGACCAACCGTCTCGACGTTCTCGAACGTCTCCTTCGCGAGGAGGACGCACGAAAAGCCCAGGATGATGCGCGAAAAGCCCAGGATGATTCCAGGAAATCGTCCAACTCAAAAGAAGGAGACGACTAATGAACCAGATGAAATCCATCGAAGCCTATGGCGAGCTGACCGAGCCCGCCACGTTCACCATCCAGCGGCTTTTGCCCGGCCCCATCGAGCGGGTCTGGGCCTATCTCACCGAGAGCGACCTGCGCCGGCAGTGGATGGCCGCGGGCCAGATGGAAATGAAGGCCGGCACCTCGTTCGAGTTGGTCTGGCGTAACGACGAGCTGACCGATCCGCCCGGCCAGCGCCCCGCGGGCTTTCCCGAAGAGCATCGGATGGAGGGCCGCATCACCGAGCTCGATCCGCCTTACAATCTCGCCATCACCTGGGGAAACACCGGCGGCGTTTCCTTCTTGCTGGAGCCGAAGGGCAACGATGTGCTGCTCACCGTCGTCCATCGCCGGCTGCCGGAACGCGCAATCCAGCTCAACGTCACCGCCGGCTGGCACATGCACCTCGACATGCTGGCTGCCCGCCTAGCGGGCAAGACGCCGACCTCCTTCTGGGATGGCTGGAGCCGCCTGCGGGAAGAGTACGACCGCCGCCTGCCGGCCTGACACGATCGCTTCGGCCACCCCTGAAGTCACCGCCCAGCCTCCACCGGCATCGGCCCTTGGAGGCTCGCACACCAGCAACGAACCGACGATGAAACGTGCTTGCATTTCGCAAGCCCGATGGAGGAAGTCATGCGCAAATTGATCACCGGAATGAAGGTTTCCGTCGATGGCAAGATGGAGGGACCCGAGGGTTACGCCGATTGGGTTGACGCGTGGTCGGAGGAGTATGGGCTGACGCCGCAGATCGATGCCTGTCTGCTCGGGAGCGTCATGTACGCCGGCTACGAGCGCTATTGGAGCGCGATCCAGAACGAGCCGGACAAGCCGCTGCCGATGACCGGCAAATTGCCGACGCCGGCGGAGCTCGAATGGGCCCGCTTTGCCGAACAGACCCCGCATTATGTGCTGTCGAACACAATGATTTCGGCGGCCTGGCCAAAGACGCGCTTCATGCGGAGCCTAGAAGACGTCGCTGCCCTCAAGCAGCAGCCGGGCAAGGATATCTATCTCATGGGCGGTGCGCGAATGACCGCGAGCCTTATCGATGTCGGGCTGGTGGAAGAACTGCGGCTGATCGTCTATCCGCTGCTCGTCGGCGAAGGGAAGGCGCTGTTTGGAGCAACGCAAAATCGTCGCGGGCTCGAACTGCGGAAGGTTCAGCAGCTCACGGATGGGCGCGTGAGCCTGGTCTATGGAATTGGCTAACTCAGCCGGTCTTCGGAGATTTCGCAGCGCTGCCGGCTGAAATTTATTCCTGAAAGGCCACGTCGCCGGTCAGAGGGAAACCGATAGCCCACCGTCAACGGCCAGTACATGTCCGTTGCCGTAGCCC
>NZ_FUIG01000023.1:119396-119701 GCF_900149755.1 Mesorhizobium delmotii
GTGTCAGCCCGTGCAGGCCCGCCTTTGCAGCCACATAGGCGTGAATGGTGGGACGGCCGGAAGACGTCGAAATTGGCGACGATCCGGTCCTGGTGGATCGACTCTGGAATGACGATCAGCCCTTCCTGAAGCTGCCATCTGATGATCACCTGCGCCACGGACTTGCGGTGCTTTCCGGCGATGTTTGGCTGAGCCCGCTCTCGTCAGCGAGGTTCTGCTTTCGCGTTGAACTTCAGTTGCTGGGATGGGTTACATGTTGGTGACACGTTTGCACACACCCCTACTGTAGTGCACCCCGATTCTGA
>NZ_FUIG01000083.1:0-360 GCF_900149755.1 Mesorhizobium delmotii
CAGGCTCAGGCACTGTTCGATGTGAACGTCTTCGGCGTGCTCCGCGTGACCAACGCGGTCCTGCCGATAATGCGCCGTCAAGGCAAGGGTAGAATCGTCAATTTGAGTTCGGTGCAGGGGTTCATTCCAGCTCCCTATTTCGCGCTTTATGCGTCGACCAAACATGCCATCGAAGGCTATTCCGAATCGCTCGACCATGAACTGCGCCCGTTCGGAATTCGCGTTGCATTGGTCGAACCCGCCTATACCCGCACGTCCTTCGAAGACAATCTCGCCAAGCCGGACCAGTTGCTTGATATCTATGACGCTGCGCGCGCTGGCATGAACGCAGTCGTGCGGAAAGCAATGGAAAAAGGCGAT
>NZ_FUIG01000024.1:0-8884 GCF_900149755.1 Mesorhizobium delmotii
CGGCGGCACGTCGTGACGCTAGTGGATGCTATGGGGCGAGCGGCGAGGGTGTGGCATCCTTCGGCGCTGTCAAAACCACCATCAGAAGGAGGCGCCCCATGTCGCAATCTTTTGACACGAGCCGGTCCCTTACCGCTCTCGAACAGGATAACACGATCGTCGCCGTCATCGAATTGAGCAAGGCGAAATGGCTAATTGCCTCACTTGTTCCGGGTTTCAAGCGCCAACCCCTCAAGAAGATCGATGCCGACGCACCATCACTATTGAAGTTGCTGCAGCGCTGGCGCGACGAAGCCGGCCGGACCGGGCGCCAGATCAAGCGGATCGCCGTCGCCTATGAGGCGGCCGGCGACGGCTTCTGGCTGGCGCGCTGGCTGCGAGCGCGCGGTATCGAGGCTTACGCGATCCACCCCGCTAGCGTTGCGGTGTCGCGCGAGCACCGGCGCGCCAAGACCGATCGTCTCGACACCGAGCTTCTGATGCGCGCCTTTCTCGGCTGGCTGCGCGGCGAGAAGCGCCATTGCAGTATGGCGCCGATCCCGACGCTCGAAGAGGAGGACGCGCGGCCGAACCGCGAGCGGGAGACCCTGGTCGGCGACAAGACGCGGATTATCAACCATATCAAGGCGATCCTCGCCCGCTTCGGCATCCGCAGCTTCCGGCTGAGCCTGCGCCAGGCGGCGGACAGGCTCGAGACCATCCGCACGGCGGAGGGAACGCCGCTGCCGGACAACACTCGCGCCGAGCTCTACCGCTTCCTTGAGCGGCTCAGCCTGGTGCGCGAGCAGATCCGCACGATCGAGCAGGAACGCCTGCGCCGACTCGCCGCGGCTCCGGCTGCGGCGAATGGCCCGCACGCGATGGTTCGCCTGCTGGCGCGGGTCATCGGCGTCGGTGTCGAGACGGCGGACATGCTGGTCCACGAGATGCTGTCCCGCAAGCTGCGCGATCGCCGCGCCGTGGCGCGCTATGCCGGTCTCACGGGGTCGCCGGACGAGAGCGGCAAACGCCGCCGCGAGAAGGGACTGGCACGCGCCGGCAACGCCCGCGTCCGGCGCGGCATGATCCAGTTGGCGTGGCGCTTTCTCCGGTTCCAAAAGGACAGTGGTCTCGCCCGATGGTTCCAGGCGCGCACGGCCGACGGGCGCAAAACCACGCGCAAGACGATGATCGTGGCGCTGGCGCGCAAGCTGCTGATCGGGTTGTGGCGTCTCGTCATCACGGGCGAGCCGCCGCAGGGCGTCACCTTACGTGCGGCGTGATGGGGGGCACGCAGGATAGAGGAGAACACAACCCAATTGGCGGCCCCCGGTAGCGGGGTCTGCCGATGACGATCCGAGGTGGCGGCAACCCGAATTTTCACATGGTCATTTCATTTCGATCCGCCTAGTAGAATGGGTCCGCCGCCCCGGAGCTTCGCCGCCGATGCGCATGGCTGCATCATGGTTTAGATCCAACTGAGATCTACCGAATACAAGTCTGCCCCGCGACCTCCGCGCCTGGGCCTCATGGCGAACTCCCCTCGGAACTGTCGTCGGCTGCCGAATGGCGCGCGCCCGATCATTCAAGCCTGCCGCCCATGCTCGTGACCGTCAAGGACAAGTCCGCTGCGCGATGGGCCCCGGCCCATCTTGACCGTCACTGCGCGCGGCGGCCAGTTCGAAGTCAAGGTCGGGACGAGGAGATGGTCACCAGTTGGCCGAACAAGGAGATGAGGAAACGAAGCAAGATCAAGCTTGACAATCATCGCCCCATACAGGTGAAAGTCCAACGCTTGATACCGAGGCGAATACAGCTCACGACCCCTTTTCTACCCTTCCGCCGGAGAGTCCGGGCAGGAAGTGGTGACCCTCTGCTGCCCTTCAAGCCCTCGTCTCGGAACGTCGTGATTGGGTGGAACATTGCCAGCAGAAAAATGTATGACGCGAGCACACCAGTTTCCCGACGTTCGCGATGCGCTGCCAAAGCAGACTTTCGCGTAACCACCGGAGTCGACCCCTTGCGGACCCTTCCATCGAAGGCGTCGTACGGGAAGACGTGACCCATCCGGCAGCGTGTAGCGGATAAGTCCTACCCCTCGACAATGTCGCTTTTCATCGGAGCCAAAAGACCGAGCAACTCGTCTTTTTCCTGCTTTGGCACCTTGAAGTGATCGAGCGCCGCGGTGAGGTCTTCAACCAGGGCGTTAAAGTCCGCCTCCGTAATCCCCAAGCCTTGGTGAGCGGCTTTCATGTCCTTGCCGGTGTAAGTGCAGGGTCCGCCCGAGGCCTGACAGACTTGATCGACCAGCTTGCTCTTGAAGGCCGGAATATCGGAGTTGGCGAAAAAGGTGTTGATGCGCTTGTCAGCGGCGAGGTTAGCGACGAACCTGTCCACGACTGCGGCAATCGCCGGCTGTCCGCCTAGACGCTCATAAAGGCTCTTCTGCTGCGCGCCCGCCGTGAGCGTGACACCAATCACTACCGCCGCTGCAAGCAAAAACTCCTTGGCGATTGATCTCATGGTGACTTCCTCCCTTTGCCAGGCAGCGCGCGAGAGGCGCTGGGGAAGATTGCAGCGTCTAGTCCCCTCAACGCCCTAGAAATTCTACACGTAAAAGTTTGCTCCAGCTATGCCAATTTCGCGATCAGGCCGTATAGGCGGCGAAACGCAAAGCCTCCCTTCGATTTCCAGTGATTTACCGCGCGGTGTGCCGCTGGACCGGCAAGCCGCCGCGCCACCTGCGAGGGTGATGCGGACACTTATTGGCTGGACCATGAAAGACCGCTCCTGGCGCGAGTTCGCCGTTTACTGACCCAATCCGGCGGCTAGGATCGGCGGCAACCGGTTCTGTTCGGGTTTGAGCTTGCCGTTCACAATACCTGCGCCATAAAGGTCATGTGGGAATGGATTTTCGCAACGCCGTCGATGAAGCGACCGATGGGTATCAAGATCCGCTGGCTGGCGTGACCGGGCGATACAGACAAGTCGCCGGCGCTGGTGGCCAGAGAGCGTCCTCGGTTCGGGCTCACGATCGGCGGCCCCCGGTCGAGATCGTCTCTTGAACGGAAGGCGGCCCCGTTGCCGCAGGTGTTTTGAGATGCACAATCACCCGAAACAGAGCCGAGGCACCGATCGACTGAGTCCACAAAAGCACAGCGATCGGCCGAGGAAGACCGACAACAAGCGCCTTGCCGAGCAGATTCGCAAGTTTCTCCGCAAGCACTATGCGAGCAAATATCGGGTGCGGTAAACAGTGGTCGCTGCACCTGGAACCCCGATGTGCAATAAGGGAGATCGTCATGGCAGAGAGCATTGCCCACAAAACCTGTACGCCCTGCCGCGGCGGCATACCGCCGCTGACCGAGAAGGAAGCCGGCGGATATCTTTCCCAGACGCCCGGCTGGGATCTTCTGGAGGCGGGACACCTGATACGCCGCAAATTTAGGTTCGCGGACTTCCGGGAAGCACTCACCTTCGTCGACGAGGTCGGCCGGTTGGCGGAAGAGGAGGGGCACCATCCGGACATCTGCTTCGGCTGGGGCTACGCGGAAATCTCGCTGCAGACCCATAAGATCAGGGGCCTGCACGAGAACGATTTCATCATGGCAGCGAAGATCAATCAGCTAGCCGGTTTGTAAAGGGCGCTCGGCTCCGAACGGCCGGAACGGGTCTATTGCCCGGTTCGCCAACGGCTCAGTCGCGCCAGGAGTGACACACCGATTCCTCAGATTGGGAGGGTTCGACGGCGGTGATTGCCATCGGGCCGGCTCCCTTGGCGCGACGCTCACGAATTCCAGCCGCCGCTGCCGTACGGACGCGTGATGATTTCGAGCAGATGCCCGTTCGGGTCTTCAAAGTAGAGACCGCGCCCACCGTCGTGGTCGTTGGTCTCCCCGGCTTTCGTTGGCCGGGGTCAGCCCAGTAAGGCAAGTTCCGTTCGCGGATGCGGTTGAATATCTGTTCGAATTCGGCGTCGTCGACCAGAAAGGCGTAATGCTGGCGCACGACCTTCTCCTCGGTATCCATATAGTCGTCGTTGTCGGTCGTGACCATGTGGAACGGCCCCCAGCGCCGCGGCGCCGGCAGCCCCAGCATCTCGGCCAGAAAATCTGCCGAGGCCTTGCTGTCGCGAGCCGGCAGAATCGTATGATTGAAATGGATCGCCATATTAGGCCCTCTGCAACGAGGTGAGCTTCATTTTCGAAGGAGGCTTCGCCCGGTTAACACCCGGGCCTGCCCGTTGTTCCGGGCCTCGCGAATTGAGAGCTGAAAGCCGAATGGCCGCAAATCCTGGCGTGGATACCGGCTGCCGCGCCTGGCACCAGCACGGCCCTATGCCGCCGCAATGCGTGCGCGACGCCACCACCGCCTATCTCAAGGCCGAAGACGCCATCGGCCAATGGCTGGCCGAATGCTGCGCGCAAAGGCGGCGAAGTGCCGACCAAATGCGCCTACGCGTCGTGGAAAAGCTGGGCGAGCGCAACAACGAAACCTCGGCTCGAAAAGGCGTTTACGCAAAAACTGGAAGACCGCGGCTATGGGCAGCGACACGGCCATGGCACCGACTGGTTCTACCCCGGCTTCAGCGTCCCGGAAAACGAGACCGAGCTGACGGAACGCGAACGGCAGGTAGCTTATGAAAACCGCCTACGGAGGTAAATCGTGGGTTTCGGTGACTTGATTCGCCTGAAAAGGGAGCACCCCGCCCATCCCGCGCAGACCTCCGCCGCGCATCTTGTGCATCGGCCCGCGCAGCCGCGTGACGACAAGGGCCGTTTCGCCCAAGCCGCCAAGGAGCAGGCGCGGCAATTCGGGTTGGCTCTGGAGATGGAGGAAGCATCGTGAACACGCACAAGGATGCGATGGCTTGGGTTATGCTGATCAACAACGTGATGTGCCTGTGTGCCCGCAATCTTCGGCCTTGGTCGGACCTTCGAACGTCGGTTGGTGCGCGCGGCCGAAGCCATCGAGGAAGCGCGATGAACATTCGTTGCGATCGTTGCGGGCGTGAACCGGACGAAGTGGCGCCGATGCTGAAGGATGTTATCTGGCGACATATAGCGCGGAAGAACGAAACGCTGTGCAAAGCGTGTGCACATGAAGCGATCCGGAGACACTTCGGCCGGGAACTGCGATTCGCTGATCTCCTCCCGTGTGCGTTCAACATCACCTGGTGCTCGGCGTTTGAGGAGCTGTTGCCGTGGGACGAGCCCTTGCCGCCGGGCGAGCTGGAACAATGGCAGCGCGCTTTTGCCACCGCCGGGCGGCTTATTGGTAACATGGAGGAAGCGCAGCAATGAGGCCAAGGCGCAAACCTATTTCCCCGACGCCAGGATTCGCGCTGCGCGAAGCCGCCCAGCACCTGAACTCGGAAGCCGATGATTTGTTGAAGCTAGCGAAGTCGAAGCATATCCGATGGCGCGGCGAGGACGATCCGGAGGGCGCGGCGTGAAGGCCGGCTGACTGCGGGGGAGTTCCAACAATGCTTGTCGCTGAAGATCGCGATCTTCACCGCGATACGGTACAGACGTTGTAGTCGTCCTCTCGTTTGACGCCCGATTCCGCCGCAAGCCGGGGCGCTGCCGATGTCGGCAAAGGGTCCGACACCTGCCGGAGCGTGAACGTCCGGTCCGGAGATCCGCCGGGAACGGCGGCTCATGGCGCAACCTTCCGGTTTAGGAACCGGAAAGTCTGACCCGTAGCTGCTGTCCAATTGCACGATCTCGATGGTTCCGGTCTCGACGTGACGAGTTGCCATTCGGTCCAGCCGCGTCCCAAGATCGATTTTAGCCAAGTCTAGCTTTTCGCGCTGATCTCCGTCGCATCAGGAGCGAAATCTGACGTCACGCTCCGTATTCCGACGTCGTACACGCGTACTTGCTCGTCGAAGCCCTTGAGGTGGCGCGCGCCGAGGGCGACCATCGGAATCTTGCCGCCTACGGAACACGCCACAGAGTCATCGATAAGGATTTGCCGATCATCGGCCGACGAACACAGTCTAGACGCCAAGTTCACGACATTGCCGATCGCGGTGTAGTCGACGCGGGCCTCATAGCCAATTCGGCCGACCGTCGCCCATCCCATCGCGAGCCCTATGCCGAAACCGACCGCGTGGCCGCGCAGACGCCACGCGGCGATCAGCCGTTGAATCGCGTCCTGCATGTCAATCGCCATCTCGACAGCGCGAAGCGCCGGCTCCGCGCGCGGCACAGGAGCGTTGACAAGCACCATCAACCCGTCCGCCGAGAAGTTGGTCAGCGTCGCCTCGTAGCGTGTGATGATCGCGCCGAGAGCCTCGTAGTAGTCGCGCAACACCTGCATGACGTCATCGGGTTCGGCGTGGGCCGAGAACGCGGTAAAGCCGCGTAAATCGCAGAAAACAGCGACCACTTCCGCCCGCTGGCCTGCGAGCACGCTCTCGTCACCGGACTTTTCCACAAGTTCCGCGACCTGCGGTGCGAGAAAGCGTTTCAGCCGCGCAATCCGCTCGGAGCGATCCCGCGATATGGCGAGTTCCTGCGCCATCTGATTGAACCGGACCGCCAGCCGTTCAAGTTCATCTCCGGTGGCGATGTCGATCCGGTGATCGAACTGTCCGGCCCCGATTTTTTCGGTGCCCTCCTCCAGCAGGCGGATCGGGCCGGTCATGCGCCTGGCAAGCCAGTAGGCGAGCGCCGCCGCTAAGGCGATTGCCGCAAGCAACAGGCCGCCAGTCCGCCACAAAGAAGCATAGAGCGGTGCAAACGCCTCTGCCTGCGGCTGCTCGACGAACACAGTCCAGCCAACACTGGGGATCGGTGCCATCGCAGTCACGACGCGTTCATCCTCGGCGTTGCGGGCCGTCGTCGCCTCGCCACCTGCCGTGGCGATCTCGTCCCGCAATCTGAGCAGGGCCGCCGCCGTGTTCTCGTCGGTGCCCCGCAACACCTTGCTGATGTCTGGGTGAGCGATGATCCGGCCGGTCTGGTCGAGAACAAATGCGTGGCCGCTGCGCCCCACACGAATTTCCGAAATGACTACCCAAATGAGCTTCAGGTTGATCTCGACGACGACGACGACGGAACTCAGTCCCCACAGTGCCATGGTCATGAACGGTTCGGAGCCATCGCGATAGGTGACCGGGCCATACCATATGCCCGTCGACAGGGCTCCCACTACGGCAGGATCACCTGAGCGATCCAATCCTCCTTCAACCCTGTTCAGGCCAATGCGGGAGACGTGCAGCCGCTCCACGCCGGTACGGTCGATAAGACTTACGCTGACGATTGCAGGGGCGCGGCGCATCGCCTGCAGGGCCTCGAGCCGATGCTGTCCCCGGTTGTCGGCGGTCAAGGTCCTTTGGACCGTCCAGCGGAGCTGATCCCTGATGCCGTCGAGAAAGCTCTGCATCCTGCCGGCTGCCGATCTGGTCTCGACCCGCAAGAGAGCACTGAGCATGGCACGCTGGTCGCGATAGCCGAACCAGGCGTCGCTGATGCCGCTGGCAGCTATCGGGACAATGACGGCGGCGAACAACGCGATGAAGTATTTCCGAAACAGTGATCGGCGCACGGGAGCGGCTTCGCGATGGATCGAATCCCGCACATCATCCTCATTCGATGACTTCGTCAGCCATGAGCAATACGGTCTGCGGCAGATCGATGCCCAGGGCATTGGCCGTTTTCAGATTGATTGACAGCTCGAACGTCGTTGGCTGCTCGATCGGCAGGTCGCCAGGATTCGTCCCCTTGAGAATCCGGTCGACATAGAAAGCCAGCCGATGCAGCATCTTCGCGTAATCCGCGGAATAGGCAAGCAGACAGCCGTTTCGCGGATACCACGGAGCCCATGCCATCGTCAGCAACCGCTGTTCGAGCGCCAGAACGGCGATATGTGCCGCCTCGCCGGCAAGCATGACGTCGGGCAGAACGAAGATTGCCTGCACACCCTCTTTCTTCATTTCCGGGATTGTGACATCGAGGTCCGCCGGCTGCCTGATGTGATGAAGCTTCACGCCAATGCCGAGCTTTTCGGCCGCCCGCATTGCATCAGCCTCGAATGGCAAATAGGAAACGTCCGGGTTGGCCAGAACCCCGATCGTGACGATACCCGGAATTGCTTCTTTCAGCAGTTCCAGACGCTTGGCAGTAAGTTCCGTCGCATAGTAGCTCACCCCGGTAAAATTGCCGCCTGGCCTGGCGAGGCTGGCGACGAGGCCAGCGGATATCGGATCCCCGCTGACGATCGATACGATCGGGACCGAATCCGTCACTTGGTGGGCCGCACGTCCCGCCGGTTGAGAGCTTGTCACGATCACGTCCACAGGAAGCTGCACCAACTTGCGCGCCGCTTCGGCAAGTCTGTCGTAACTCTTGCCGGCCGCCTGGCACTCGAGCACAAAGGACTCGCCCATCCTATAGCCCAGTTCCTTGAGCCCCTTCAGAAACGGTCCGAATTCGGCCTGAACAGTACCCGGGCTGCAGTCCCAATAGGTGAGAAGGCCGACATGCGGAACAGTTGCGGCCAGCCCTTGGCTGGCCGCAAACGGTCCAACGAACAGTGCCAGCAGGTAGGCAAGCGAGAAATGCCCTTGACGCATTGGATCCACCCGATGGGTTCGGATCGGCAGCCGATGTCAGGACCATTCCCAAATGATGCGAATTTCACGCTTCGTCGGGCTGCTCATCCAAAAAAAGTCGTTACCTACATCCAGCACTTGGTACCCAAATATAGCGCTATTTGATCCACTCAGAAAGCGACACCACTAGCTGCTGGGCGGAAAGCGCGAAAGAGACGCACATGACCCGAGCTGGTTTCGGCCTTCCTCGATTTCCCGGCGGCGCTGCACCCACATATCCGCTTCGGCTCGGAAGCCCAGGATCATGTCGCGCCACGCTATCAGCGCGCCGACATCCACATCGTC
>NZ_FUIG01000024.1:8894-138635 GCF_900149755.1 Mesorhizobium delmotii
AAACCATAGCGCGCCATGGCGAAGGCGGCTTCGGCGCGCTCTGCCAGGTCGTGCAGCCGGGCAAGATCAGGCAGGGCGACCGGGTCACCTTGAACGAAGCCTGACCTTCTTCCAGCTTTCGATGCCGGACGGCGGCAGCACGTCATGGCGCTAGCGGTCAAAACCTGACGCTTGGTACCCGAAACGAAATACCGCTTTTGCCCCCCAAGCATTCGTCTGCGTACAAAATCGAATCCTAAGCAGACACCCGACCGGCTGAGCCTTCTGAAAACGCGGAAAAATTGCAACTTCGCCGAGAATAATCCTGGTTCGTCCACGTTCTCCCTCCCGCATCGCGCCCCTCGGGCGCCTATTGAGGAGACCACTATGGAAATTCTCGACTCCGCACGCATTGCCAAGGCCAAACGGGCCTTCACGACCCGCCGTGTACCCGTCGAGCGCATGCAGATGTTGCTTCCGCCTCCCGCCGAACCGAAAGCAGGCGACCTGGTGCTCGCGCGAATCGAGGCGCTCGGTCACCACAAGTCAGTCGAGCTGCCCTCAGGACGCAAGGCGGCACTTGCCGCAACGGACGAAATCGTCCTGGCCTACGGCAACCGCTACGCCCCCGATCAGTTCGAGGCGATCGTGCCGCCAGATCTCGGGCCGTGCCATATGGTGGCGGCAGGCGGAGTGGCTTCGCGGGCGACGGCATGGCACGACAAGACCATGTCTCCGACCGCGATCGTGCCGCTCGGCCTCTCCTGCGGCCGCGTTCTGAACGTTGCTGACTTTGCGGTCGCGCCGAAGCCGGCGCGGCTCACACCGCCGGCAATCGTTATCTACGGAACGTCGATGAATTCGGGCAAAACGACAACAGCTGCCAGCCTCGTGCGTGGACTCGCCAAGGCGGGTTTCGCGGTTGGTGCGGCAAAGGTGACCGGAACTGGCGCCGGCAATGACCTCTGGTCCATGATGGATGCCGGAGCATGCGCCGCGCTCGATTTCACCGATGCGGGCTTTGCCACGACCTATCTTGCTCCGATCGATGCCCTCGTGGAGGGCGCGCAGCATTTGCTGCATTCTCTTGCCGCGACCGGGGCGGAGATTGCGGTTCTGGAGGTCGCAGATGGGCTATTCCAGCCCGAGACAGCCGCGCTCGCAAAGTCCCCGAAATTCCGGGAGCTGACCCGCGGCGTGCTGTTTGCCGCAGGAGATGCGATGGGGGCGGTGGCGGGCTGCGAAAGGCTGCGCGAGCTTGGATACGACGTGCTCGGGCTCAGCGGGCTTCTGACGTGCTCGCCGCTGGCGCGCCGAGAAGCAGGCGCTGCCAATGCCCCTGTCTACGGCGTCAAGGAACTCACCGATCCGGGGACCGCGGCAAGCATCGTCTCCGGGATTTGGAACCCGCGCCTGATGGTGATCGCTGGAGGTGCCCAATGCGCCTTCCAGGAATCCTGACCCGCGCACGAATGGGCGCTTTGGCGGTTCTCATAGCCAACGGCTTTGCCCAGGCGGCCACGTCGCTCGCTCTTGTCGCCATCGTCGGCACGGCGGTTTCCGGGGGGCAGCCGGCGGTCGATCAAGGCTGGCTGATCGGTGCGGCCAGCCTTTCGCTCGGCATCACCCTGTTCTCACTCAGGGTGATGCAGCGCCGGCAAGGGGCGGCTTTTGCGCTGGACTATGTGCGCGAGGTCCGCGGGCTGCTGGTCGAGCAACTCTTCACACTGCCGCCGACGGCCGGCCGGACCCGTCTCGGCCTCGTCGTGACTCGCCTGATCACAGACCTTTCCGCCATCAGGTCCTGGCTGGCGGACGGCGTCGCCTCCCTCTTTGTCGCGGGTCCGTCCGTTGGCCTCATCGTGCTTGGCGCTTTTTGGCTTGCGCCCGGCGTTGCGCCGTTCCTGCTTGCCGGCGTTCTTGTCTGGTTCGCTGTCACCCTTATCGCCCTGCCGTTCCTGCATCGTGCCATTCGCGAAAGCCGCCGTCGGCGGGGACGCCTTGCCGGCCGTCTCGGAGATGTCGTCCTCACCCGAGCAACATTTGCCCATTTCGGAAGAAGCGGACCGGCCGCGCGCAAGATCGACCGGATGTCGGAGGCTCTCAACGAGTGGCTCGTTCGCCGGGCCGCGTGGTCGGGTGCCGCCCGTGCATCCAGCGATTTCGTCATACCGGTCATCATCGCGATCCTTGCGGCCTATGCGGCACCGAGCGGTCCGGTGATGCCTGCCGGCGAGCTCAGCACTCTCCTGCTCCTTGCCGGCTTGACGGTTGCACAACTTTCCGACCTTGCTCGCGCCGCCGACTATCGGCTGGCCTATGTCGAGTCACGTCGCCGGATTGCGTCGGTCCTCGCAATGCCAGTCCTTCCGGATCCTGAGGATCCGGTTCCTCTGCCGCGATTGGCGGTGGGCCGGCGGCTGCGCATCGAACTTCGTTGCTCGAACGGCAAGCCGTCACGTGTTCTGGAGGCAGCGCCCGGTGCCAGGATTCTGCTTCGCGGCGACACAGCGGAAGCACGCAGCGCCCTGTTTGCCAGTGTCGCCGGATTCGAGGAAAATAACGGTCTTGCGATTTTTCTTGACGACATTCCTCTCGACAAGGTCTCGCGACGCGACCGGCGCCGTGCGATCACCCTCTTATCTCCGGCGATCCCGCTGATGCGCGCAACCATAGCCGAGAACATCGCGATCGGCGCGCCCTCAGCGACCCTCCAGGAAGAAATAGTCGCCCTTGCGTCGCTGTGCGGCCTGGCGGCCGATGGGGCTTCGGAATGTGGTCAGGGGCGACTGGCGCCGCCTCACAGCGTCAATCCCATGCTGGCTGCCCGGATCCGGGCAGCGCGAGCGCTGGTCCGAGCGGCAGCCGTGCTTCTGATCGACGATATCGATGTTTGCAAGGATCGGGATTTGCTTGCCGCCGTTCTTGCGTGCGCGCGAGCCACGCATACGACGGTGATCGCATCGTGCGATGTGGCTGCCGGGACCACCGAGTTCGATGGCACCTGGCTTCTTGATGGTGAATGGTCATCGAGAGACAATCCATGAGAGCGGTCCCGACCATGACCGTCCGGTCAATTCGCGTCCCGTGCGAGGCCACTAGCACGTACCCGCGTCCTTGATACACCGGATTCATCCCCTAGTTACCTCCCGTGGGCGCCTTAGTCGCGAGTTTGCCTGGGGGCGGCGGCGGTTGCGCCGTCCTGACTGCATGCCGCGGAAAGACGGTTCGACCGACGCACTTTATGGAGGTGGTCGTGCGTCAATCCCTTGAATCCAGCTGGGCATATTTCGCATTCGTTTGCTCGATCGCGGTAGCTTGCGCAGGAGCTGCCGCCGGCGGCGAGCGCGGCGGAGGCAATAGCGCTGGCAACCATGGTGGCGGAGACAATAGCGCTGGCAGCCATCACGGTGAAGGCCGCAAAGGCGGCGCGCACAAAGGACCCGGCGGCTCCAGCAGTAGGTCACCGGTGGACGACGATGGGACCAGCACCACTGCAACGGCAGCAGTTGCGGCAACTACGGCCGCCACTGCCGTCAGTGTCGCCCGGTCCGCAGGGGCCGGACGGTCGCTCGACCTCCCGGCCAGCCTCCAGCCTCCCAGCGACATCAACAGTCCATCGACGGTTAGTCCAATCAAAGCGCTGCCGGGCGTCCCGGATGAAATCGTTCGCGCCTGCCATGATGCAATCGAGTCGGCCGCCGCCCCGTTTGGCGCGACCAGTGTGCGCGTCAGCAGCGCAGGTTCCATGCGTCGGTTGAGCCCGGATACGATCTCAGCTCCCGTTGAGGTCAGCATCGACTATGGACGGCAAGGCAAGGTGGAGACGCGGCAGGCGCCGATCAGATGCGAATTGAACGCGACTGGCGGCGTGATCGGGCTGACATAGCGCATCGCGCAGACTCCTCGCCGACGAGAGCAGGATGAATTCGAACGGGGTGATTCATCGCGGTGTCGTGAGAGGGTGCGAGGCAATGCCTGCCAAAGGCCCTGGGCCTTCGACAGGAGGACCGCATAGTCGTTTTGGAAATCACTCCAACGTCGCTTGTCTTGGCCTGAGGGGATAGGGAAGTGTGAGAGAACGCACCCGGGCAATCCGCGCCGGGGCACGAACCTTGCTGCGTGCAGTCTTCTGGCTGACGGCCTTCAACCCGCCGGCAGCGGCTGCTGCGCGGCCAGCGCGCGGCTTCAGCGGCGGCTCAATCTGGGCGCTGCGACGCTCAGCCCTGAGTCTGTCATTGTCCGCGCGCGCGGCGGCCAGGTCGCGGGCAAGAGAAACAGTGACTTCACGTTGCTTGTCCAGAGCCTCCTTCAGCCTGGCGACCCCTACCAAAAGTGCTCGGGCGGCGTCGCGTTCGAGGCGAGCTTTATCGAGGTCCTCATGGATAGAGACTGCCGCAGCGCGTTCTCGTGCCAGAGCCTGCGCCGTCTCGATTGCAGTCTGCTCGGCACGCTCTCTCGCTGAGACTGCTCTGGCTCGTTCCTGTTCAGCCGCGACGCCCTCGAGGCGAGCTTTTTCCAGCTCGTCACGCGTCGACGCTGTTGCAGCACGTTCTCGTGCCAGAGCCTGTGCCGTCTCGGTTGCAGTCTGCTCGGCACGCTCTCTCGCTGACACCGCTCTGGCTCGTTCCTGTTCAGCGGCGTCGCGCTTGAGGCGAGCTTTCTTGAGCTCCTCACGAGTCGACGCTGCTGCAGCGCGTTCTCGAGCCAGCACCCCCTCCGTCTCGGCTGCGGTCTGCTCCACTCGTTCTCTCGCTGTGACTGCACCGGTCCGTTCCTGCTCAGCCGCGTCCGCGCGCTCCATGAGCGCGGCATTGGACAGTTTCACTTCGGCGAGGTCGCCACGAAGGTCCTCTGACTTCCGGCGTTCGTCGTCGAGCATTCCGCTCGCTTGCGCCAGCGAAGCCTTGGCCTTGGCGCGATCCTCGGCGGCCTCGGCCTCAAGCTGTTCAATTTGCGCCTGCGCTCGCGATAGATCGCGTGCCACCCATCCGGCTCGCTGACGCTCCAGATGAGCAGCGGGCATCTCCGTAAAGACATAGTTGGTGGCCTCGCGCAGCATCGTGCGGGTATCTCCCGCAATGCGCCGCAATGCGTCAACTGTGCGGGCTGCCGCGAGTTCGTTGCGCAATTGCTCCAGGCGTGCGCTATCGGCGGCTGCCATGCCTGTCCTCAGCGCGTCGATCTCCTTGCGCGACTTGAGCAGCGCTCGCTGCAGAGCGGCGCTCCTGGCGCGCTCGCCTTCCGCCGCCTGGTGCTCCTCCTGGCCGGCCAATTCCCTCGCTGCGGCTGCCTGAGCAGCAGCTGCTCCGACTTGCGCCCGGGCAGCTGTGAGATCCGGGCTGAGCAATTCGACACTCGTGCGCTCGTCTCCCTGGGCTGGCCCACGCACATCTAATGCAGCACTCGCCGGAAGCTCGATGGGTCGCGAAAGGTCCGGATTGGCGTTACCCTGGACCCGTGAAATGACGGGGGCGGTTTCGACCCAGTTTTGTCTCGTCATCGCATAGCTAAGCGGCACGGCCAGACAGATTGCGGCGACGCCAAAGCGGGGCACAAGACCAATCGGCCTGCGAACGGGAGGAGGTGAGTCCGTCGCTGTGGTGGGGTCGGGATCCTCCGCAAGGGCGAGTTGCGTCGGCATACCGCTCAGAGCCCTCAATGCTGGACGAGTTAGGGCGGCAAGATTAGCCGCCACCTGCCTATGAACATAGCCAGCGATTTCCCTGATCGATGTCGCAAGTCGGCCGGATTGCGCTATGTTCGTCGCGGAAGCGAAAGCGTTGGTCTGGGCCACAGACGAGCTCTCGCAAGCTTCGGAGATCACGTCGAAATACTCGATTCGCACGCCGAACCGAAGGCAATCGGCATCCTGATGCCGAATATCCAGGTTTACGGTGTCTGAGGGCACCGCAACCTGAGAAGAAGAAGCAGGCTCGGTTGCAAGGTCGACCGGGCTTTCCCAATCCCAAGAAACCTCCTCCTCGGGGGGATCAGATCCGCCTTCGCTCACATCTGATTTGAGGCGACGCCGTTGCACCGCGATAAGGATACGCCGGAGCACAAGATAGAGGCCCACCGAGGCAAATGTTGCTATCCCGCCCAGGATGGCGAGATCTGCGTCGTTTGCGTAAATTTCGGCAAGAGGATTCGACATTGCCGTGCCTGTGCGGTCTTGGGTGTATTCTCAAGTTCGTGAAGCGGTGTTTGCCCCCTCGTCTTGGTGCTGGCTAAAGCCTTTGATCGCTTTCGAAGCTGTCACTTGCTTCGAGCAGTGTCCCTCCGACACTTGCTCCGAGATCCCTCCAGTGCTCGAATTGTTGTTGCATGACGGAGCGCCTGTCGCGCGCTGATAGACATGCCGGCGCAGATGACTTTTGTTTGAATCGAAACTTGAAGATGCCGTGGCCGCCGATTGTCGGCCGCCAAGGGCGCACAGGCTGTGAGACCCGACTTGCACCTCTGCATCTCAACGTCCCAAAAGTTCTCCCACGGTGCGTACCATTCCGCCATTTCCGGCTCTGGACGGTCCGCCTGAGCTTTAAGCTAGGTCATAAAGCTAGGTCACAGACCTCCACGGTCAACCGTCACCTTATACTAAACGTCAGAAGCACTTCGGCCATGCACAACGGCCATTGCTGCTCGGATCGCTGTCGAACGGCCGCTCCTGGCGCACACGCGCCGTCGGAGAGCAGTTTAGGTCTCCTTCCGCCCTGAGCGGGTTTACGGCCCCGGAACCAAGCGCCAGACTTTCACCACCAGGTACTTCAAAACGAAAGATCGGAGGCAACACGCCTCCGATCTTTCGAGCAACAGACAATCGCCAGCTCCTATTCGCTTTTCCAGACACCCCATACGCGGGGGTTTGCCGCCGGCCATACCGAATAGCCCTTCACCTTCGGCGACACTGCGTCGACGGATGGCTCGTAATAGAGGCCAAGGATCGGCACATCCTTTGCCATGAGGGCGTGGAGCTGCTTGAACAGCGCCTTGCGCTGCGCGGGGTCGGTCGTGGCCATCGACTTCGTGTAGAGGTCGAGGGCCTCCTTGCTGTCCCACTGCGCAGTCGGATCTGTCGTCTTGTCGCCGAGGATGACGCCATACATCAGCGATGGATCGAGACGCGCCGAATAGCCGAAGGACTGGATCTGGAATTTGCCGGCAAGGTAATTGTCGAGTTGTGCCGCCCAATCCAGCACTTCGAGCTGGGCATTGAAGCCCGCGGCCGTCAGCATCGCCTGCAGCAGCACGGCGTTCTCACACATGCCCTGGTAACGCGTGTTGGTCTGGATCTTGACCGGCTCGCCCTTGTAGCCGGCCTCGTCCAGTAGTGCCTTGGCTTTGACCGGGTCGTATTCCGGCCATTTGAGGAATTCGTCGTCGAAGAACGAGCTCGCCTGGGCGACGGCAGAGGGATCTCCCGTGGCGACACCGTTGGTGCGGGCGGCGGCGATCTGGTTGATGTCGGTGGCATGCGCCAGCGCGGCGCGCATCTTGGCGTTCGACAGCAGCGGATCCTTGGTCTGCAGCAGGATCGCCGTCCACGACAGGCCCTGCGTCGACAGCACCGTCATGCCCCGCGACTTGGCTTCCTCGACACGCGATGATTCAAGATCGGGAAGGACATCGAGCTCGCCGGCAAACAGCGCGGTCTCCGCTGCCGCCGTGTTGGGAATGATCATGAAGCGCACCCTCATCGACATAGGCCTCACGGCTCGCCTCGTTTTCGTCGCGCACGATAGCGGCGCGTGCGCGTGGCCCATCTGATCGATCGCGGCGACGATCGCATCGGCGCCGTCAGCTCAAGGTCGGCCGGGCGGCACGACAAACGACATCGTGATGCCGTGCAGGTTGACTCGATTGTCTGCTTGCCTAACTAGGATCTCGGGGCTCAGCGCAAATCACCACAGTCGGTATGATATCTTCCCGCATCCGAACGCTTGACCTTGTTGTTGTTGTCTTGGCCGGCAGTTCCATCGTGTCGTCTTGCGTCGCCCCTGACGACACGTCGAACCTCCCAAAGGAAGACGCCACAACGGCGGCAGCCCGCAAAGAGATGGTCGGTCTCAGCGAGGCGGACGTTCGAATGTGCGCCGGCTTTCCGACTGCCACCGCCGATGCGGGCGGAAGCCAGATCTGGACCTATCAGCGCACCGTTCAACGCGGCAACCTCAACGTCGTGATTCCAACTCTGGCCCTGGGTGCGATCCCGACGGTTGGAGGATCGCTCAATGTCGATCCCGGCGGCTATTGCAACACGCAAATCCGAATGGTCGATGGCCGTGTTGCCGAGGTTGCCTACGCCGGCGACAACAACACGCCGAACCACCGCGATGCGCTCTGCGTCAGCACGGTAGACGGCTGCGTGGCATATGCCCGCCAGCGCCATCAAGTCAGGACAGGAGCCATTTCCAGGTAATCGGGCTGGTTGGCGCAACCCAGGCCTGCACCGTTCGTTCCCATTTCAGGCAGACGTTCTATATTCCGAACAGTCGCCAGAGACCGACCGCACTCCCCGCCGATCAGCCATGCGAAGGCCGGTCGCCCGGAACCATTCTTGTGGTCGGGAGTACAAGGAGTCGGGAGTACAGGGATGGCAGACGATGATCATCACCCGCAGGATATTCGTGAAGGCTGCCGCCGCTTCCGGAGCGGCTCTGGTGTTGCCGGGAACCGCGCCCGGCGCGCCGCGTGCGCCGGTGATGCGGGCCGTGCCCTCCTCGGGAGAGATGCTTCCCGCAGTGGGGCTGGGCACCTGGATCACCTTCAATGTCGGCGACGATCCGGTGCTGCGCGACGAATGCGCCGAGGTGATCGCGGCCTTCTTTGCGGCAGGCGGCCGCATGATCGATTCCTCGCCCATGTACGGCTCTTCGCAGCCCGTGATCGGCTATGGCCTCGAGAAGCTCGGCCGGCCCGAAGCGCTGTTTTCCGCCGAGAAGGTCTGGACCTCCTCCGCCGCCGACGGACCCGCGCAGATCGAGCAGTCGCGCCGCTTCTGGGGTGTGCCGCGCTTCGACCTAGTTCAGGTCCATAACCTCGTCGCTTGGGAGACCCATCTCGAAACCTTGTTCGCTATGAAGGCGGACGGGCGGATCCGCTATGTTGGCATCACGACGTCCGAAGGACGACGGCATGACCTGTTCGAACAAATCATGCGCGCGCATCCGCTCGACTTCGTGCAGTTCACCTATAACGTCGTCGACCGCGAGGCGGAGGAACGGCTCTTGCCGTTGGCCGCCGAGCGCGGCATGGCCGTCATCGTCAACCGGCCGTTTCGCCAGGGCGCGCTGACCCGCCAGTTCCAAGGCGAGACTCTGCCGGACTGGGCGGCCGAGATCGGTGCCGTGACCTGGGCGCAGTTCATTTTGAAGTTCATTCTTTCGCATCCCTCCGTCACCGTCGCCATCCCCGCCACCACCCGCGTCGACCATGTGCGCGAGAACGTGATGGCGGCGACCGGTCCCCTCCCCGGCGCATCCATGCGTGATCGGATGGCGGCCTACGTCCGGGACCTCTAGATGTCGGAATGGTGGACCTACCGGCTGGAAGATTTCCTGCTCTTCTCGCCGCGCGTCTACTGGCGCATGTTTGAGCTGGCCAATGCCGCGTTCTGGCCGCTGCATTTCCTGACGCTCGCCGCCGGCCTCGCCATTGTCGTGCTCGTGCTTAGGCGGCCGCGTCGCCCTGGTCTCTGGATTGCGCTCGTCCTCTCCGCGCTCTTTGCCTTCGTCGGCTGGTCCTTCCTGTGGAGCCGCTATGCCGCGATCAACTGGGCGATCGGCTATGTCGCGCCGGCCTTCGGCCTGCAGGCGCTGCTGCTGGCGATCGGCGGTGCCGCGCGCGGCGGCCTCGCCTTCGACCGGCGGGACATCGCAGGGCGGCTCGGGCTGCTGATCGCGGTCGTTGGCCTCGTCGCTTATCCCCTCCTGCCGCCGCTCTTCGGGCGGCCATGGTCGAGCGCCGAGGTCTTCGGCATCGCGCCGGACCCGACGGCGATCGTAGCGCTCGGCGTCCTGCTTGCAGCGAGCGGCGGGCTTATGCCGCTGCTGTTTGCGATCCCGCTGCTGTGGCTGCTGCTCAGCGGCCTGACGCTCCATGCCATGGGCGATCCGCAAGCCTGGCTGCCGCTTCTGGCAGCGGCCATCACTGTCGCTGCCTTAGCCCTGCGCCGCATTGCTCGGTGATGCGGCGGCGCGTTCGGCATTTGCCTCGTCGGCGCTCTCAACGCGCCGCCCAGACCAGGCCGCGGCGAAATATCGTTCGCATCTGCGGCACCGCGAACTCCTTGGCGACATGGCCGAGCGCCGAATAGAACACTCTTCCCTTGCCGTGCCGGCGCTTCCAGACGACCGGCATGACCACGCCTTCTATCCAGGAGGCGTGCACGCCGGAGAAGGTGGTAGTCGCCAGCACCTCGTTCGATGGGTCCACGTGCATGTAGTACTGCTCGGAGCGGTACGAGAAATCATCGATGCCGTTCATGATCGGATCGTCGCGCCTGGTGATGTCAACCCGGTAGTCGATGATGTTGCCCGGGTGGGCCACCCACTGACCGCCGCACATGAACTGGTATTCCGTGGCTTCACGAAAGGCATCGCACATGCCGCCGTGATAGCCGCCAAGGCCGACACCGCCCTCGACCGCCTTTGTCAGGTTGAGCTCCTCGTTCTTCGCAAGCTTGGCCATCGTGTAGATCGGGACGATCAGACTCAAATCGGCGATCGCGGGATCGGCGAATATTTCGGTCGTGGTTTCGACGCGCACGCCAAACCCTTCTTCTTCGAGCATCGCCTTGACGACGCGCGCACCTTCCTCCGGCTCGTGTCCATCCCAGCCGCCCCATACGATCAACGCTTGCCGCATATTCTTCTCCGTCAGTTGGTTGTATCGCCAAACGAGCCTTCGGCGGCAGTGCGGCCGGCCGAACCGGTCAAGCAACCGGGCGCTTTGCTAGCAGGAGCCCACATCCAAGCATGATCATAGCGCCGCCCGAGCCTTCACGAAGACAGCGAATGAGATTCGGACGGGACGCCGCGCCATCGCGAAGTCTTCCGGCTGCAAACGCCACGACAATATCGGCGAGCGTGTTAAGAGCAACCGAGACGGCGCCGAGGATCACGAACTGCAGGGCAACGTGATCCGACGATGTGTCGACAAACTGGGGAATGAAGGCGAGGAAGAATGCGGCCGTCTTCGGGTTCATCGCTTCCACAAGAACGCCATCCCTGAAAGCCCGCATCGCGCCGACGGGCGGCTCTGAATGACCCAGCGACTTGTAGTCGAGCCTGGCATGGCGAATGGTTCGGCATCCCATCCAGACCAGATAGAGCGCGCCGACCACCTTGAGTGCCGTGAACAATTCGGCGCTTGCCAGCACGATCGCCGAGACGCCAAGACTGCCGGCTAAGACATGAAACAGCCCGCCGAGACCATTGCCAAGGCTCGAAGCGATTCCTTCAGAGCGGCCGCCGGAAAGAGTTCGGGCGGCGACATAGAAAATCCCCGGACCCGGAGTAATCGCCAGAAGGAATGCCGTGAACAGGAAGACGGTGAAGGCGTTGGAATTCAGCATGGAAATGTCCTGATGAAAGACTGTCTATCGAAGTTCAATACAAACTTTGGAACCAGTGGAGAAAACCGCATCGAGATGGTCGAGAGCGGCGGCGACGCGCTGCCGTGCCTGGTCCCTCAGTGGGAGGACGGGGCGTGGCGGATCGACGTCGCAGAGGTTCAGAAGCTTGGCGACGACGTACATCACCCTAAAACTGCCGAATTCCTGGAACAGCGCCCAAAGCGGTCCGAAGGCGGCGTCAAATCGCTCGACGGTGGCGGCGTCCCCGGCTTGCGCCGCTCGCGTCAGGGCCAGAGCCTGTGACGGCAGAAGTCCTGCGACGACGGAATACCAGGCGTCGCTCCCGGCGAGCAGCGCAGGCGCCCCGCCCCAGTCGCCGCTGTAGCCTATCTTGAATGCCGACCCGGTCGCAGACCGGAGGGAGGCGAGTTCGGAAGCGACCTCACCACCGGACGGCAAAGGCATCTTCACGGCTTCGATGTTCGCCACCTTCGACAAGCGGGAAATGAGGTCCAGGCTGAAAGTGAACCTGGTCGTGCCGGGATTGTTGTAGATGCAAAGCGGGAGCTGCCCCGCATCGGCGACTGCGGCGAAGTGTTCGAAGACCTCGTCGTCAAAGAGCGGTGTATAGGAAACCGGAGCGAGCAGCAGGCCGTCGGCGCCCGCAGCCTTCGCGTCACGGGCAAGCTCCACCGCATCGCCGGTCCGGATCGCTCCGACGCCGACCATAACCGGGATTTTGCCGCCGACCGTGTCCATCGCCGTTTCGACGGCGCGTCGACGCTCTTCTCGCGTGAGGAAAGCGTAGGCTCCGGTACTGCCGAGCAGTCCGATGGAGTCCGCTCTCGCCTCCTCGATGTGCTTCAGAAGGCGCGCGAGGGCGGCGGTATCGAGCCTGCCGGAAGCGTCCGCCGGAGTGATCGGGAATGCCGAAAGGCCTTGGAAGATAGACATGAAAGAACCTTTCAGATGCGGGTCAGGAGAAGCTTCAGGCCGGCAAATCCGAAGAATACGGCCAGCGTGCCTTCGATCCAGTACCGCGCCCGCCGATACAGGCGGATCATGGGAGCGGTCGAAAAGACGATCGCGTAGCCGCAGAAGATGGTGACGCTCAGGACCGCGCAGCCTGCGAGGATCACGAGTACCGTATACGGCGACGCCCCAGGGCCGAGCCCCAGCATCATCAGTGCGATCCATGCCAGGATCGATTTCGGATTGGTGAGATGCATTAGCAGTCCGCGCTTGTAGAGAGTGGCCGCCGTCGCCTTCCGTTCGTTAGTCGGGCGAAGCTGATCCTTGTCTGAAGAAAGCGCAGCCTTGCCCGCTTTGAAGGCGAGATAGAGAAGATATAGGCCTCCGAGCACCTGCAGGACCACGAGTGCCTGCGCGTATCGACTGAGGATCGCCGAGACACCTGTCGCCGCCATCAGGCCCCAAAAGATCGAGCCGCTGACTACGCCAGACGCGATTGCCAGCGCGGCCCTGCGGCCGTCGTTCATGGCGACGGCCATGATGCGCATATTGCTCGGGCCGGGACTACCGGCAGCGATGACGTATGCGGTAAAGACGATGATGAATTGGTGGATTTCGGCCAGCATTTTACTTCCTCGGGAGGTGCAAACTGGCGTCATCAATACCAGTACAACTGGCCCTGACATAGAACCAGTTTTGGATAAAAATTTCTGGTCCAGTTGCCCTCAGGCCTTTGCCTGACTGAGTTTTCCCGGTAATGCCTGGATCAACGAAACGTCTTCATTTGGGTAATCGCGATGGTCCAGTTACGGCCCCGCAAGCAGAATTCGTCGTCGGGAAATTCGTCGTCGGGACTGGGCGCGCGCGGGATCTATGAGAACCTGCGGGAACAGATCGTGGCGGAGGTATACGGCCGCGGAGACGTGCTTCCGTCGGCTCGTGCACTGGCGGTCGAGCTTGGCGTCTCGCGAACGACTGTGACGTCAGCTTACGAACAGCTCGCCGCCGAGGGGTTCGTGGTCATTCGACATGGCGCTCGGCCACGGGTGGCCATCAAGATCGCGCACAGCGAGCCGGGAGACCTCGTTCATACAGCTGCAGAGCCACACGGCCTCTCCGCTTTCGGGGAAAGGCTTCGATCCCGAGCCATTCCGATGCGGGTTCCGTCGGAGAGGCTCGTCGCCGACTTCCGCTACGGCGACATGTCGGCCTTTGACTTCCCGACCCTTGCCTGGCGGAAGGCAATGAACGATGCTGCGCTGGGACGGCCGCCCAAGTTATCCTATGGCGAGCCCTGTGGCTTGATCCGCCTGCGTACCGCCCTGCAGGGTTATCTATGGCGAGCGCGGAGCATCAGGTGCGAGGTGGGCGAGATCGTCATCGTCAACGGCTCTCAGCAGGGACTAGATCTCTGCGCCCGGCTCCTTCTCGATGAGGGCGACGGGTTCGCCATCGAAGAGCCCTGCTATCCGATGGCACGGAGCGTCTTCGAGATGACAGGGGCCATCGCTGCCCCGGTGGAGGTTGACGCCGAAGGCATCAGAGCGGACTTGTTGGCGGATGTTGGCGCGCGGCTGGCTTACGTCACGCCTTCACATCAGTTTCCCTTGGGAAGCGTAATGTCCATGGGGCGACGCCAGCAACTGCTAAGATGGGCGGAAGAGAAGAGGGCCTACATCGTCGAGGACGACTACGACAGCGAATATCGATTCGACATGAACCCCATACCGCCGCTTCGCGCGCTTGGAGGCGCGTCGAACGTCATCTATATTGGTACGGTTTCGAAGACACTGTCGCCGACGCTCCGGATCGGCTACCTCGTCATCCCGCGAGAGTTGCAGGAGGTTTTTGCCCAGGCCAAGCGCCTGACGGACAGGCATGCCCCCATCCTCGAACAGGAGGCGCTTGCGACCCTGGTGGAATCCGGCGTCTACGAAAGCCACGTGCGCAAGGCCCGTCGTCAAAATGCCCGCCGACGTGCAGCGCTCCTCGACGCTCTGCACGCTGAATTCCGGGATGTCGTTCGGGTCGAAGGCGCGGAGGCCGGTCTGCACGTCGTCGTCTGGTTCCGCGACATGCCGCCCTCTATGGCGACATCATTCATCGAGAGAGCCGCCTCGCTCGGAGTCGGCATCTACTCCATATTACCTCATTATTTCGATCAGACGTTGGATCGGAGGTGCCTCGGCCTGGTGATGGGATACGCAAGTCTTACCGAGAGCCAAATCCACAGAGGACTAAAGCTCCTTCGACGCGCTTACGAGGACACAATAAGCTGCTGCGACGTGAGCGTTGCGGTCAGGTAGGCCAGTGGATCGACACCATTGAGCTTGGTTTCGACGAGTGGCAATCGCTCCAGGTGCTTTACGGCCCGCCTTGGGGGACAGATGCAATGGGTCTCACCGCCGCCGGCGCCGTCGGCGACCTCCTGGGTATCTCGATGCCGAAGGGAGCCTCGGCACCACAGGGTGGTGATCTGTCCCTCTAGAACCACCGCCGTTCAGGCTCGGAACTCTTTGCAATCACAATCCCCAAGAGAACACCGAGCACGCCGCCAAGCATCATCGCCGAAGAAATTGTGCCTGGGTTCTGCTGGACAGTTTCAGTCACGGTGTGCGCCTGGCTACGCAATTGCCGGGCTGCGCGCGAGGCCCGTTCGGCGGCGCTGTCGTACCAGCCCTGTGCCTCCTCGGCGCGTTCGGAAAGGGTCCGATTTATCTTGGTGATTTCGCGGCGAAGCTCAGCGATCTGCTTCTTCATCGCCTCCTGGGCTTCGTTTGCCGCCTTTGAGGCGCCTGCCATACTGGTGGTTTCGGCCATTGGATTTCTCCCTTTGGTGATCAGATCTCCCTTAGGTAATCAGACAGGGGAAACGGTCGCGGACGCGCAGGGTTCCTTGCCCTGGCAAACCGCGCGATGATTGCGTCATCAAGCATTCCCTTGTGCGCGCGCGTGGCGGGCAATGATGCTCTCCTCGTCGGTCGCGACGACGCGTATTTCGACCTTGCTGTCCGGCCGGCCTATGATCTCGGCATGAGAGGCATTGGATGGCTCGTCAATCGCCACGCCAAGCCAATGAAGCCTTTCGCATATTGCCTTGCGGACCAGCGCCGAGCGCTCGCCAATGCCGGCGGTGAACACGAGGCATTCGAGGCCGCCCAACGTGTTGGCGAGCGCGGCAGCTTCCCTTGCGGCCCGGAAAGCAAAAAGGTCTACCGCTTCGCGGGCGTGGGGGTGGTCGCTCGCTTCCAACGCGCGCATGTCGCCCGAGATGCCGGATATTCCGAGCAGCCCGGATTCCTCATAAAGCATGTGCTGCAGAGCCTCCCCCGCGATGCCTCTCTCCAGCACGAAGTACAAAAGCACGCCCGGATCGATGGCACCGCAACGCGTGCCCATGACCAGGCCGTCGAGGGCGGAAAAGCCCATCGTCGTATCGACGCTTCTCCCGTCGCGCATGGCGCACAGGCTCGCTCCATTGCCGAGATGGGCGACGATCGTGCGCTTCGCTGCAAGAGCGGGCGATATCTCCTTGAGCCGCCCGGCGATATATTCGTAGGAAAGACCGTGAAACCCGTAGCGGCGGATCCCTTCCGCATCGTATTTGCGCGGCAGTGCGAAGCGGCTCACGATCGGATCGATCGTCTGATGGAAGGCTGTGTCGAAGCACCCGACCTGCGGCAGATCCGGCCGCAGCGCGGCAAGTGTCCGGATCGGCGCAAGACTGCGAGGCTGGTGCAGCGGAGCAAGCGGCGTCAGACTGTCCAAGCCCTCGATCACGGCAGGCGTCAGACGGACGGGTTCGACGAACTCGCGCCCGCCATGCACGATGCGATGGCCGGCGGCGATTAGTTTCCTGCCGCCAAGTTCGCTCTCGATCCAATCGAGCAACGCGTCGATGCCCGCGTTGCGCGCGTCTCCGGCAAGCGGCCGATCACACTGCACTGTTCCATCGGCCGCCTTCGCGCTGAGCCTCGCCGCATCGCCCAGATCCAGCTTGCCACGCGAGACAAGTTGCAGTTCCGCGGAGGGTTCAAGGTCGTATAGTCCGAACTTGATGCTGGAGGAGCCGGCGTTCAGTGCAAGAATTGCGTGTCGCATCAATCGCCAGCCTTCGTCGCGCTGTTCTCGGGCCAGTTCCACTCCTGGATCTCGGGCATGTCTTCGCCGTACTCGCGGACATAGGCCCTATGTTCCACAAGCTTCGCTTGAAGTTCGGCAGCAAGGCCTTTCGCACGTTCGGCGAGCCCAGGTACGTGTTTGATCGCGGCGAGCGCCAGGTGAAAACGGTCAAGTTCATTGAGTACGACCATGTCGAACGGTGTCGTGGTGGTGCCTTCTTCGCGAAAACCATGCACATGCATGTTGTCATGGTTGGCGCGTCGGTAGGTCAGGCGGTGGATGAGGTAGGGATAGCCGTGATAGGCGAAGATGACTGGCTTGGTTTTCGTGAACAGTGCGTCGAAATCCTCATCGGCGAGACCATGCGGATGTTTTGAATTCAACTGCAGCGTCATCAGGTCGACCACGTTGACGACGCGAACCTTGAGGTCCGGAAGCGCCGAACGCAAAATGTCGGTGGCAGCGAGCGTCTCCAGTGTCGGCACGTCGCCGGCGCAGGCCATGACCACATCCGGATCCTCGCCCTTGGCAACCGTCCCGGCCCATTCCCAGATCCCCGCCCCCGCCCTGCAGTGCGCTTCTGCGTCTTCGACGGACAGCCATTGCGGCGCTGGCTGCTTGCCGGCGGTGATCACGTTGATGCGGTTGTAGGTTTTCAGGCAATGCTCGGTGATCCAGAGCAGCGTGTTGGCATCCGGCGGGAAATAGAGCCTGACCGTATCGGCCTTCTTGTTGGCGACGAAATCGGCAAAGCCCGGATCCTGGTGGCTGAAGCCGTTGTGATCCTGCCGCCAGACATGGGAGGTCAGCAGGTAATTGAGTGAGGCGATCGGCTTGCGCCAGGCAAGCTCGCGGGATGTCTTCAGCCATTTCGCATGCTGGTTGACCATGGAATCGACGATGTGGATGAACGCCTCGTAGCACGAGAACAGGCCATGGCGGCCGGTCAGCAGGTAGCCCTCCAGCCAACCCTGGCAAAGATGCTCGCTGAGCACTTCCATGACGCGGCCGTCACGGGAGAGGTGGACGTCATGGGGCTCGATCCGCTGCATCCAGACCCGGTTCGTGACCTCGAAGACGTCGTCAAGGCGGTTGGAGGATGTCTCATCCGGCCCCATCAGCCGGAAATTCCTGGCATCCGCATTCAGGCGCATGACGTCGCGGAGATAGCTTCCGAGAATCCGCGTCGCCTCGGCCTTGGCACCACCCGGACGCGGCACATCGAGCGCCAGGCTTCTCCAATCGGGAAGCACGAGGTCGCGCTTCAGCAATCCGCCATTGGCATAGGGGGTTGAGCCCATGCGCTTGGGCCCGATTGGCGCAAGCGCCGCCAGCTCTGGAAGCAGACGCCCGCTGTTGTCGAACAGCTTTTCCGGTTCGTAGCTCCGCATCCAGTCTTCGAGGATCTTGCGGTGTCCTTCGTTGCCGCGAGCGTTCGACACCGGCACTTGATGCGAGCGCCAGAAATCCTCGACCTTCTTGCCGTCGACCTCCTTCGGTCCCGTCCACCCCTTCGGGCTGCGCAGCACGATCATCGGCCACAGCGGGCGCTCTCCCTGCCAGCCCGAAGCACGGGCTCGCTTTTGGATGAAACGGATTCTGTCCAGCGCGGTGTCCAGCTTCGTGGCCATCATCCGATGCATGGGAACTGGCTCGTGACCTTCGACGAAAAATGGTTCGTAGCCATAGCCGGCGAACAGGCTTCGCAATTCCACGTCATCCATGCGGGCAAGGATCGTCGGGTTGGCGATCTTGTAGCCGTTGAGATGCAGGATCGGCAGCACGGCGCCGTCGGATGCCGGGTTGAGGAACTTGTTGGAGTGCCATGCCGCCGCGAGCGGACCGGTCTCCGCTTCGCCGTCGCCAACGACGCAGGCGACCACCAGATCAGGATTGTCGAAGGCCGCGCCGAAAGCATGGACCAGCGCATATCCCAGTTCTCCGCCTTCATGGATCGAGCCGGGCGTTTCCGGAGCAGCGTGGCTTGGCACCCCGCCAGGGAAGGAGAATTGCCGGAAGAGTTTTCTCAGGCCGTCTTCGCCCTGGCCGATTTCGGGATAGATCTCGCTGTAGGTGCCCTCGAGCCACGTGTTCGCGACCATCGCCGGGCCGCCATGACCTGGGCCGCAGATAAACAGAATTTCGAGACCGCGTTCACGGATGACGCGGTTCAGGTGGACATAGATGAAGTTGAGGCCAGGTGTCGTGCCCCAATGGCCAAGCAGCCGCGGCTTGACGTGTTCGGCCTTCAGCGACTCGCGCAGCAGCGGATTGTCGAGCAGATAGATCTGGCCAACCGAAATGTAGTTCGCGGCGCGCCAATAGCGGTCCATGAGATTGACCTGATCAAGGCCTGTTGGCTGCGCGGTGGTCCGAGCCTCGTCGTTCATCGAAACGTCTCCAGAATGCGTTCGCCCGTCGATATCTGGAGTGCGATCGCCCCGGAGAAAGGATTTTCACGGAAATAAGTTCGGCTGGGGCCGCCATTTGCGCCCGCCAATCGCTCTTTTGCAGGAACCTGGAAGCTCGCCAGCGGTTAAGGAGACGAGCCGCCGAAACGAGATCAAGCGCTGCCGAGCCGAGCGCACGCTGATCGAGGGATTGTCGCCGGGGAGCCGTTAGGCACGATTGGGGGACAATCAGTGCGGAGGACCGCCAGCCAGCAAAAGGAGCAAAAGATGCTCGATCTTTCCGATGCACGCAACCGAATGGTCGAGGTCCATCTCAGCCGCCGTGGCATCCATGACCGCGAGGTGCTGGAAGCGATGCGTGAGGTTCCGCGCGAGGCTTTCGTCGCTCCCGGCTTTGAAGAATTCGCCTACGAGGATGGGCCGCTGCCGATTGCCGAGGGTCAGACGATATCGCAGCCCTACATCGTCGCCTTGATGATCGAGATGGCAGAGATCGGACCGGGCGACCATGTCTTGGAGGTTGGCACCGGCTCAGGGTACGCGGCTGCCGTGATGAGCCGGATCGTCGAACACGTTTACACGATCGAACGCCACGCCGGGTTGGCGGAAACGGCGAAACAGCGGTTCGAAGAGCTTGGCTATGACAATATCGAAGTCCGCACCGGCGATGGCACCAAAGGCTGGCCCGACGCAGCGCCCTTCGACGCCATTCTGGTCGCAGCCGGCGGACCCGGTGCGCCGCTTGCCCTTCAGGAACAGCTCGACGTCGGCGGCAGGCTCGTCATCCCGGTCGGCGACGAACCGCATGATCAGCGCCTTCTCAAGGTCACCCGAACGGGCGCTGCAACTTACAGCGAGGAGGATTTCGGCGGCGTGCGGTTTGTCCCGCTCATCGGCGAGCAGGGCTGGCCCGAGAGCGGCAACCGTATCGCGGATCGTCCGTCCGGACGCGCGCGCACGCGCAGCCTGCCGGAGATGATCGCGGCGGCGGCCGAACCGCTGCCGGGCTTCGACGATCTGGCATTCGGCGAACTGTTCGACCGGTTTGGCGACCGGCGCGTCGTCCTGCTCGGTGAAGCGAGCCACGGCACGTCGGAGTTCTACCGGGCCCGCGCGGCGATCACCCGCAGGCTCATCGAGAAGCACGGCTTCACCATCGTCGCAGTCGAGGCCGACTGGCCCGATGCAGCGGCGATCGACCGCTACGTCCGCCATCGGCCGCCGCGGGCCAACGCCGATCCGCCGTTCCAGCGGTTTCCCACCTGGATGTGGCGCAATACGGACGTCGCGGCGTTCGTCGACTGGATGCGACAACACAATGAGCGCATCAGGATATCGTCCCGACTGGCGGGGTTCTATGGCCTCGATATCTACAATATGAGCGGATCGATCGCCGCGGTTCTGCAATATCTCGACAGGGTCGATCCGCAGGCAGCCAAGATCGCACGTGAACGCTATGGCTGCCTGACGCCTTGGCAACATGAACCATCCACCTACGGCCGTGTCGCGCTCACCTCCGGCTACCAGAAATGCGAGCAGGCCGTGCTCGAACAGTGCCGCGAACTGCTTGCCAGGCAGCTCGACTATGCGCAGCAGGACGGCGTCGATTTTCTGGATGCCACCCAGAATGCCCGGCTGATCGCTTCCGCGGAACGCTACTACCGGATCATGTACTATGGCGGCGCGCAGTCGTGGAACCTGCGCGACACCCATATGTTCGAGACACTCGAGCATCTGCTGGAAGCTCGCGGGCCTAACGCCAAAGCGGTCGTGTGGGCGCATAATTCCCATATCGGGGATGCCCGCTATACCGAAATGGGGATTGTCAGGGACGAAGTGAACATCGGCCAGCTCTGCCGCCAACGCTTCGGCGACGAGGCAGCCTTGATCGGGCTCAGTACGCATTCCGGGACAGTGGCCGCGGCCTCCGACTGGGACAGCAAGATGGAAATCAAGCGGGTGCGGCCTTCCCATAGCGATAGCTACGAGCGGCTTTGCCATGATTGCGGCGTCTCGCGTTTCCTGCTCGACATCAAGCGCGACGACGATCTTCGCGATCGGCTTCTGGAGCGTCGGCTGGAGCGCTTCATCGGCGTGATCTATCGGCCGGAAACCGAACTGCGCAGCCATTACGCGGATGCCTCTCTTTCCCAGCAGTTTGACGCGTTCGTCTGGTTTGACGAAACCGTCGCGGTGACGCCGCTTGGGCCGGAGCATGTGGGAACGGGCGTTCCCGACACCTATCCGTTCGGGCTTTAGCCGCCTCTCGGACAAGGCCGCGTCAAGGTGAGTTTCGGCGGAACATTCATCGCGCCCTGCTGTTTCTAGAACAGGACCCTTTTCGAAGGAGTTGTGCCATGAGCGGAACCAAACATCCAAAGTGGAAAAAGCCGAGCGATGCCGATCTGAGGAACAATCCCGGTATCGGGACCTCGAAGGGCACGATCAAGGAAGGCGACGAACTCGTACTCGAAGGCGAAAACACCATCGAGGGCGACGTCGAGAACGACACGAACGCCCTTGGCGGGATCAATCCAAGGCAAAAGATGCGGACGAACAAGTAGCGTCGCTGCGCATCCCGCGCGCTATTCACTCCCAGCAAAAAATGTCGCGGCGACAGTTATTGAGATCAGGCTCAGCATCGCCAGGCCTGCCCTGGCGACGTGCGAGGCTTCCCAAACATCGCGCAAGTCTTTCCAGTCGCCGCTTTGCTTCCGACGGAGCATTGAAAAAAACGTCGCGGCTGGTTTCGACACAACGACATCCTCCAGCCAGAAATTGTTGACGGGATGCGTTACCAGCCAATAGGTCGCATGCTCCGCCACCAAGAAGACAAGGGCCGCCAAGGTCCACCAGAATCGAGCGCCTGGATAAGGCGTGAGGTAAAGCAGGATGGCGAGTGCAATGATGCCGCCGATCTCGGCAAACCCGCCGATCGTGAAGCCGGGATAGTAGATCGCCTGCACAGATTTGTAGGTCGCCTCCTTGAGGCGCAACTTGCCGGGCAACTCCAACGCGTGCGCGAGCGAGAGCGCCATTGTGATTGCGACCAGAAGAAGGGTGACAATCATGAACGCGCGCATGCTGTTGCTCCCTGAACCGTCCTGGTAATACGCGGCGTAGATAGCGTGCTCGCCGACACGGTAAAGGCGACGAAGGTGGAGCCGCCGCTCCATTTTTCAACACCGCTGGCATTGAGCCCCACCGCAACGGCAGGGAACCATCGTTCGGCGCGATGGTTGTCACCCTGGATGATCCTCCTCCGAGGAAATCCCGCTGCGAACGACCCACGTCCACGCCGGGGTCGACAGCAAAAACGAGCTACTCATGGGCGCCGGTGCTGTTGAATTGGAAACACATTGGCGCCGAGGAGATGTGAAGCAAGCTTCGGGGAGTGTCCATGACCGATCCTGATCCTGATCCGAATAATCCTGTGCCGATGCCGGATAATCCCAATCCCGAGCCTGCCCGGCCGCCTGCTCCGCCGGAAACTCCGCCGGGTGAGCCTCCGGGCGTTCCTCCGCCTTCGCCTGATCCCGTTCCCAGCCCGGAAAGGCAGCCCGTCGAAATTCCGCCCGAGACACCATCCGAGATTCCCACGGAACCGACCTTCCCGGGTCCAACGGCTTGATCACGAAACTGCGCGGATTTTGCAGCGATTGGCGGCAGAACGACGCCGTCGCCGGCCATCCCGGTTTTGGTCATTCGCCGATTTGGCTGGTCGAACGTTCGTTGAGCGTCCCGCCCGTTTGTGCATCGATCGCCGCCAGGCTGACCTCATAGCCCCACAGGCGACGGATATGGCGCAGTGTGGCGTCGCGACTGGCCTCCTCCAGCACGATGCCGTCCTTCACCTTGTGCTCCAGTCGCAACTGTCGGTCGCCGAGCAGATCGACATCCACCACCTGGATATCCGGCCGGCTCGCGCCGATGTCGTAGCTTTGGGCGAGCCCGGCGCGTATTTTTTCGTAGCCACGCTCATTGTGTATCGACGCAACTTCGTAATGCGGTTCGCTGGCGGCATCGGCGAGGATAAAGAACCGCCACTTCCGCATCAGAGCGGGGCTCAGATACTGGCGGATGAAAGATTCGTCGCGATGGTTCGCCCATGCGTAGAGCAGGGTTTCGCGCCAATTGCCGTTGCCGGCGATATCGGGGAACCAGTCACGATCCTCGGCGGTCGGCTCAGTCGATATGCGCTGGATGTCCTGCATCATGTCGAGGCCCAGGGCATAGGGATTGATGCCGGAAAAACGCGGGTCGTCGAAGCCCGGCTGAAAGATCACGTTCGAATGGTTGCGCAGGATTTCCAGCATCGCGCCTTCGGTGATCAGACCGCGATCGAACAGCATGTTCATGAGTGTGTAGTGCACAAACGTGGCGCAACCTTCGTTCATCACCTGCGTCTGCCGCTGCGGATAGAAGTATTGCGCGACGACGCGGACGATCCTGATGATTTCACGTTGCCAAGGCTCCAGGGCCAGGCTGTTTTTTTCCAGGAAGTAGAGCAGGTTTTCCTCGGGCAGGTTGAGCGTTTTCTTCCGCTCCGCCATGCCGAGGTCCGTTTCGCTGGCCTTGGTCCCGTCCTTCGATCGCGGGAGTGTGCGCCACAGGTCATTGTAGGAACGCTCTTCGTACTCCAGGCGCTCGCGAACGCCTTCACGCTGCCGCTCCGACGACAGCTTCGGCGGCCGATGGTATCTGAACACGCCCTGTTCCATCAGCGCGTGGGCCGAGTCGAGGATCGCCTCCACCGCGGCCACACCGTGCCGCTCCTCGCAACGGGCAATGTAACCCTTGGCGAAATCGAGATAGCTCAGGATCGCGCTGGCGTCCGTCCACTGCCGGAACAGATGATTGTTCTTGAAGAAATGATTATGGCCAAGCGCTGCATGAGCTGTCACCAGGGCCTGCAGGGCCATGGTGTTTTCCTCCATCAGGTAGACGATGCAAGGATTGGAATTGATGACCAGTTCATAGGCGAGCCCCCGCCCGCCTTTGCGATAGAGCAATTCCTGGTAGAGGAAATGCTTGCCGAAAGACCAGTGGCGATACATCAGCGGCATGCCGACCGAGGAATAGGCGTCGAGCATCTGCTGGGACGAGATGATCTCCATCTGCACCGGATAGACGTCGAGGTGAAGCTCTTCGATCGCGATCGCCTCGATTGCTTCGTAGGCGCGCGACAGTGTCTTGAAATCCCAGTCGGACCCTGAAAAGAGCAAACCGGATTTGCTGGTTTGGCTGGATTTGCTGGCCTGGTTCGCCATCAGTTCCCCCCTCAAGCACTTTTCTGGAAGGCCGGCTGCCTGGCAAAGAGCTGGCGAAAGACCGGATAGATGTCGGCTGCGTTGGCGATACGGCTCATCTGGAAATTCGGCCATCTCTGGTTGACAGCGCTGTAGGCGCGCCAGAGCGAGGTTCCATTGTCGGTGCTGCCGAAAATATGGCTCTCGCGTTCGTCAATGATCTCGACATAGGCGAAATACTGGCACAGGCGCATGATCTGGCCGTCCATGAGACCGATGCAGCGCTCGGAATCGGTTACGAAATTGTCGCCGTCCGATGCCTGGGCGGCATAGATGTTCCACTCGTTGGAGGGATAGCGTTGCGCGATGATGCGATGCATCTCCTCGAGTGCCGTGGAAACGACCGTACCGCCGCTTTGGGTATTGTAGAAGAAGGTCTCCTCGTCCACCTCCTGCGCCTCGTGCGTATGGCGGATGAAGACGATTTCGGTGCGGTCGTAGCGCCGTTTCAGGAAGAGGTGCAACAGCACGAAGAAGCGCTTGGCCAGATCCTTCTCGCGTTCGCCCATCGAGCCGGATACGTCCATGAGACAGAACATGACCGCATTGGCATTCGGCACAGGCTGGGCGTCGAAACGGTTGAAGCGGATGTCGACGGGGTCGACATAGGCGATCCGCTTGCGGCGGCGCTCAAGTCGCTCAAGCTCTTCCCGCAACGCTGTAATGCGCTGGTGTGCCGCCGCGCTCTGGGGCTCTGCCTCCAGGATTTCGAGTTCCTTCTCAATCGCATCAAGTTCCTCGCGCCTAGGACGCCTGAGCGCAATCCGGCGACCATGGCTGTGTCGCATCGTGCGCCCGACATTGATATTGGTCGGGGAACCGGTCGCGGCGAATCCGGCCCGGCGCGGCTTAAAGGCAAGTATCTCCTTGAGGTTGAGCTTGACCATGTCGGGAAGTTCGAGATCCTCGAAAAAGAGGTCGAGCACCTCTTCGCGCGAGAGCACGAAACGAAAATCGTCTTCCGAGACCGTTTTCCCCGGAGACGAGCCGCCGCCGCCCTGGCCGGGCTTGGGAACCCGGTCGCCTGGAGCGAAATGCTTGTTGCCCGGCAGGATGTGCTGCCGCCTGCCGCTGTCCTTCGCATCGCTGAAGCTCGGCTCGGCTGTGCCCCTCGCCGGCATGGAGACGGCGTGCTCGCTGTCGACATCGGCGATCTTGCCGATACGGATCCGATCCCGGATGCTTCGCTTCAGCTCTTCGCGCGCACGCTTCAGGAAGCGCTGGCGGTTGCCGAGGCTCTTGTCCTTCGGGTTCAGTCGGCGATCGACAAAGATCGGCATGGAACCATCCCGGCCGGACTCAGCCCGCCTTGTTCACCCGCATGTACCAGTCCACCAGCCGGCGGACCTGACGTTCGGTGTAACCGCGTCCGACCATCCGATGCACGAACTCGGTATGCCGCTTCTCCGTTACGCTGTCCTGCTTGGAGCCGAAGCTGATCACCGGGAGCAGATCCTCGACTTGGCCGAACATCCGCTTCTCGATGACTTCGCGCAGCTTTTCATAGCTTGTCCATGACGGGTTGCGGCCATGGTTCCTCGCCCGGGCGCGCAACGTGAACTTCACGACCTCGTTGCGGAAGTC
The DNA here is from genome assembly GCF_900149755.1 of Mesorhizobium delmotii. Taxonomy (NCBI): domain Bacteria; kingdom Pseudomonadati; phylum Pseudomonadota; class Alphaproteobacteria; order Hyphomicrobiales; family Phyllobacteriaceae; genus Mesorhizobium; species Mesorhizobium delmotii. The sequence goes on from NZ_FUIG01000024.1 coordinate 34,847, forward strand.
CTTGGGATTGGCAATGCCGGCCGGCTTTTCGACTTGCGACAGTTCGTTGTCCAGCACCCCGCGGTTGAGGATCTGGCCTGTATCGGGGTCTTTGTAGTCCTGATCCTCGATCCAGGCATCGGCGTAGGCGATGTAGCGGTCGAACAGGTTCTGGCCGTATTCGCTGTAGGATTCCAGATAGGCCTTCTGAATCTCATGGCCGATGAACTCGGCATAACGCGTCGCCAGTTCCGACTTTATGAAGTCGAGATAGGCGGCTTCCGTTTCCTTCGGGAACTGCTCGCGCTTGATAGCCTCCTCCAGAATGTACATCAGATGCACAGGATCGGCGGCCACTTCCTTGGTGTCGTAGTTGAATGTCTGCGACAGGATCTTGAAAGCGAAGCGTGTGCTGACGCCGGTCATGCCCTCGTCGACTCCGGCGGCATCGCGGTATTCCTGAACCGACTTCGCCTTGGGATCTATGTCCTTGAGGTTCTCGCCGTCATAAACGCGCATCTTCGTGTAAAGCGGCGAATTGTCGTGCTCGGCCAGACGGGTCGAGACGGTGAACCGGCTGAGAATGTCCAGCACCTCCGGTGCACAGGGACTGGAAGCCAACTCGCTTTCGCGCAGCAGCTTTTCGTAGATCTGCCTTTCTTCGGTGACCTGCAGGCAGTACGGCACCTTGACCACCAGGATACGGTCGAGGAACGCCTCGTTGTTCTTGTTGTTCTTGAACTGCAGCCATTCCGACTCGTTGGAATGGGCTACGACGATGCCCTGATAAGGGAAAGATCCGAAGTTTTCCGTACCGTTGTAGCTGCCTTCCTGGGTAGCGGTCAGCAACGGATGGAGGACCTTGATCGGCGCCTTGAACATCTCGACAAACTCAAGCAACCCTTGCGTGGTCCGGTTCAGGCCGCCGCTGTAGGAATAGGCGTCCGGATCGGATTGGCTGAAATGCTCGAGCTGTCTTATATCGACCTTGCCGACCAGGGCCGAAACGTCCTGGTTGTTCTCATCGCCCGGCTCGGTCTTGGCGATGCCGATCTGGCGCAGCCGCGAAGGCATCAGCTTCACGACGCTGAACTTGGAGATGTCGCCGGACAGTTCATCGAGGCGCTTGGCCGCCCACGGCGAGATCAGGCCGTTCAGCCGGCGCCGCGCGATGCCGTATTTGTCCTCCAAAAGGTCGCCCATGCGGTCAGGATTGAAAAGCCCGAGCGGCGATTCGAAAACCGGGCTGATCTGGCCGCCCACCTTCAGCGTATAGATCGGACGCTGCTCCATCAGCTTCTTCAGCCGTTCGGCGAGCGAGGACTTACCGCCGCCGACAGGGCCAAGCAGGTAGAGGATCTGCTTGCGTTCCTCGAGCCCTTGAGAGGCATAGCGGAAATAGCCGGCTATGCGCTCGATCGTGTCCTCCATGCCATAAAACTCGGAAAAGGTGGGATAAATCTTGATTGTCCTGTTGGCGAAAATGCGGCCGAGCCGCTCATCCATGCTGGTGTCGACCAGGGTGGGCTCGCCGATCGCCTCGACCATCCGTTCGGGCGCCGAGGCATACATCGATTTATCCTCGCGGCAGGCAAGGAGATATTGCTGGATGCTTATCTCCTCCTGCGCCACATTCGTGTAAATCTCCGAAAACAGATCGAAGACGTCGGACTGGTTCTCGCGCATGGTATCCTCGCCCCGGCCGGTCTGGTTGCTGTCGCCCTTCATTCAACTATCGGAAAGCCTTTGTGGTTCCCTATCATCACGTAGTGCGTCTGCGACCGGATGTTAGGGGTCGAGACAGATATAGTGAACGCCTGAAAGCCAGCCAGCGAATGGCTCGCACAATGGAACGTTTCCGAGGGATGTCCATTCTTCCATCAGCGCGTGCCGAGTGCAACAGCCCGCTGTGAACAAGCTGTTTTTCTGGAGGAAAACCATGCCGCCTGCGCTCAGCAGTTGAATTGGCGGCGCACGGGTGATTCGGTGAAGAGAGCTACACTGCGGTGCCCAACCCTGCACCAGGAGCAACGGTTTCGCTCCTTCTCGGTAACGAGGGAAAGGAGATGTTCCATGTTCGAGAACAGTATGTGGTTGATCGTCGTTGCTGGCGGCCCGCTGCTGCTGGCAATCCTGATCGCCTACGCACTCCTCACGTGGCGCCATCGGGGGCCTGCAGAGCGCAGAGAAAGCGATCGGGCCACTGAGCGACTGTATCGCGAGGGGAAAGACCGGCCGGGCGGAGGCAGCTGAGAACCGTATCGGCAGCCGGACTTTTGTCTTGCTGCTGCTAGACTCCAACACTTTCGGGCCAAAGCGCCCGGATCTGCTTCGGCAACGCGTCCCGCACCTTGGCCGACTGGCCGAGGTCGACATGCCTGGCGAGTACCTTGAACACGGATCTCGTCGCATCCTCGGGATTCACGGGTCGAGTGGATTTCATCTCCTCGGCCACCCGCTGCAGGAATTCCTCCAATGAACGGCTGGTGGCCGGCAGATCACGCGGCCTATACCGATCATAGTAGGCTCCGCGCACGAGAAGCGGCAGTTCCGCTCCCAAATTGGCAGCCAGTTCGATCTGCAGCCAATCCCGCCAGGTGCGTAAAACGGCTCCCAGCATATGCCAGGCAACGCGCCTATCGGGCCCGTGGTCGGCCATGATCTCGTACAGCCAGATGTTTGTCGTCTGCAGGGTTTTGTCAAAAACTTCCAGGCCGGTTGCGCTCATCGTCGCCTCCTTTGGCATGGGCGATCCCAACACCCGCCCCCAACATTCCCCCCAACACTCGCTATGACGGGCAAACGGGGATCGAGCGCAATTGTTTCGTCACGCGTTGAAAAATTGCCCAAAGAGCAGCGGCGAATGCAGCTTGGTTCGAAAGCTCAGTTGCCCGGAACCTTCCGCCCCTCTCGCCGGTTTACGGCGGAGGGGTTGGAAATGGGTCAATATTTCAGCCTGTCCGCCGCGTCATTATTGCTCGCGAGCGGCTATGCCGGCGCCCGGTCGGTACTTGAGCCCGCGGGAGCGGAAGCGCAGCAGATAGCCATATTGTTCTGGGTAATGCTAAGCGGCGGCGCCGTCATCTGGCTGGGCGTGGTCGGCCTGCTTCTTCATTCAGCCCTATTCAATCGCCGCAGGCTGGCCGAAAAGTCTGCCAGCAGCATCATCCTTTGGGGCGGCGTGGTCTTCCCGTCGGTCACGCTTTGTGCCCTGCTCGCCTATGCACTGTGGCTGATGCCTGGCCTTCGGCCCTTCGCGCAGGCGAGCTCCGCCGCCCTGCGGATTGAAGTCACCGGCAGGCAGTTCTGGTGGGAAGTTGTCTACCGCCCATCTCAGCGTCCGCCGATCGCTTCCGCCAACGAGATCAGGCTGCCGGTCGGCGAGCGGGTCGAATTGACCCTGAAAAGTGCCGATGTGATCCATTCCTTCTGGATCCCACCGCTCGGCGGCAAGATGGACATGATCCCCGGCCGCACCAACAGGCTTTCGCTGATGGCCACGAAACCCGGTATCTTCCGCGGGCCCTGTACGGAATATTGCGGCACGTCTCACGCGCTGATGGCGTTCTCGGCCGTGGCGATGGAGCCCGAAGCATTCCGGTCCTGGCTCGCCGCCCAGGCAATTCCCGCGGAAGGGGCCGGCGCGAGCGGCGGCGCGCTGTTCCTGCGCCATGGCTGCGGGTCCTGCCATTTCGTCGCGGGCACCGATGCGCGCGGCCTGATCGGCCCGGATCTTTCGCATCTCGGTTCCCGCGTTGCCGTCGGAGCCGGCATCCTGCCCAACACCGAAGACGCAGTCGCCCGCTTCATCGCCCGGCCCGACCTGATCAAGCCCGGCTCCAGGATGCCGGCCTTCGACATGTTGCCGCCGGATGACATTCGCGCCATCGCCACCTGGCTGAGAGGTCTGCAATGAGCGCTGCGATCAAGGAGCGTTCGCGGGAGGAACACAAGGCGCAGGAAGAGCGGCTGCGCGCCGTCTGGGCCAATCCGGCCGGCTGGCGCTACTGGACCTCGGTGAACAATTTCCAGATCGGCCTCTGGTACGGCTCGGCTGCCTTCGCCTTCATGCTGTTCGCCGGCGCGCTCGCACTGCTGATGCGGCTGCAGCTCGCCGTGCCCGACAACGACTTCCTGTCGGCCGACTTCTTCAACCAGGCGTTCACCCTGCATGGCACGGTGATGATGTTCCTGTTCGCGGTGCCGATCTTCGAGGCGGTCGCGATCTTCCTGCTGCCGCCGATGCTGGGCGCGCGCGAGATGCCGTTCCCGCGCCTCGGGGCGTTCAGTTTTTGGAGCTTTCTCCTCGGCGGTATCTTCGTCTGCGGCTCAATCTTCTTCAATGCGGCGCCGTCGGCAGGCTGGTTCATGTATCCGCCGCTCGCCACCGACAAGCAGTTCTCCGGCATCGGCGCCGATATCTGGCTGCTCGGCCTTTCCTTCATCGAAGTCGCCTCGATCGCGGCCGCCGTCGAGCTCATCGTCGGCATCATGAAATGCCGCGCGCCGGGCATGCGCATCAACCTGATGCCGCTCTTCGCCTGGTACCTGCTGATCGTTGCCGGAATGATCCTGTTCGCCTTCCCGCCGCTGATCGCCGGCGACCTCCTGTTCGAGATGGAACGGATGTTCGATTGGCCGTTCTTCGACGCAGCGCGCGGCGGCGACCCGCTGCTGTGGCAGCATCTGTTCTGGATATTCGGCCATCCGGAAGTCTACATCATCTTCCTGCCGGCGATCGCGCTGATGGCGATGATCGTGCCGACTTTTTCCCAGCGTCCGATCGTCGGTTATTCCTGGATCGTGCTCGCGGCAGTGGGGACGGGGTTCCTCTCCTTCGGCCTGTGGGTGCACCATATGTTTGCCACAGGCCTGCCGCAGATCTCGCTGGCCTTCTTCTCGGCGGCCTCGGAGACGGTGGCGATCCCGACGGGTGTGCAGATCTTCGTCTTCATCGCCACCATGCTGGCCGGCCGGGTGATCTTCTCGACACCGATGCTGTTCGGCACTGGAGGATTGGCCATCTTCGTCATCGGTGGCCTGACGGGCGTCATGGTGGCGCTCGCACCCTTCGACTGGCAGGCGCACGACACGTATTTTGTCGTCGCGCACCTCCATTATGTGCTGATCGGAGGCATGCTTTTTCCGGTCGTGGCGGGGCTCTATTACTACTATCCGCTGATCGACGCGAAGAAGCTCTCCGACCGTCTCGGGCGGCTCGCCTTCTGGCTAATGTTCTGCGGCTTCAACATCGCCTTCTTCCCGATGCATCTGAGCGGGCTGCGCGGCATGCCCCGGCGCGTCTTCACCTATCCGGCCGAAATCGGCTTGGACTGGCTGAACCTGATCTCGACGGCCGGAGCCTTCATCTTCGCCGCCGGCGTGCTGGTGGTCGTCTTCGACGTGCTCAGGCCGAAGCACAGGGAGCCGCGCGGCGAATTCAACCCATGGAACGCCGGCACGCTGGAATGGATCTCCGAGCCGGAGGAGAACTGGGGCGTCCGCTCGATACCCATCGTGCGCAGCCGCTATCCCCTCTGGGACCAGAAGGACCTTGCGCGCAAGGTCAATGGCGGCCGCTATTACCTGCCCGACGCGGAAGAGGGATGGCGCGAAGGCCTGGTCACCTCCGTGCTCGACGCCGAGCCCATCCAGGTGCTGCGCGTCGGCGGCACGTCCCATGTCACCATCGTCTCGGCCCTCTCGCTCGGGGCCGCCTTCATCGCGCTTACCTTCCACTGGTGGATCGCGACGGCGCTGGCGGCAATCACCTGCTTTTGCGCCGTCATCTACTGGCTCTGGACGGGCACCGGAGAAATCCCAGAGAAGCCGGAAAAGGATGTCGGTCTGGGGCTCAGCCTGCCGCTTTATGCCTCCGGCCCCGATTCGGTCGGCTGGTGGGCGATGTTCATCACCATGGTGGGCGACGGCACGGCCTTCGCCAGCCTCGTTTTCGGCTATTTCTTCTACTGGACGATCCATATCGACTTCACCGCGGGGATTGCCGGGCCTGACGCAGCCTGGTCGCTGGCGGCTGCCATCCTGTTCGCTGCAGCGTGGGGATTGATGGTGGCGGCCCGCATGTTCAACAGGCGCGGCGCCACGGCCGCTATGCGCGGCTTGCTGGTGCTGTCCCTGCTGACGACCGTTGCCGCGTCCGCCGCAGGCTTGGCCGCGCCGTGGTCTCCCGGCATGGACCCGACGCGCCACGTCTATCCCGCAATTGTGTGGATCCTCGTGATCTGGGTGCTCGCCCATGCGGCGCTCGGCACGGTCATGCAGGCCTACTGCCTAGCACGCTCGCTGGCCGGCCGACTTACGCCGAAGCATGACATGGATCTATGCAATGTGGTGCTCTACTGGCATTTCCTGCTAATTACCGCCGTCATCACCTTTGCCACTATTGGCCTCTTTCCGGCAGCGATGTGAGGCGGCGATGCGGCTCATTCCGAGAGAGATCGAAACGCTCTGGACGCTGTTTACCGCGCCCGTGGTGTGGGTTGCGCATTTCCTCGTTTGCTACATAGGCGCGGCGATCTATTGCGCTAAGCCCGAGCTTGTCGGGCTGAGTTTCAGCGCTGTGCGCGCGGGCATCGCCGCCGCCACTGTGATCGCCCTTTCACTCATCGCGCTGTCCGCATGGCTCGCTTGGCGGCAATGGGGCTTCGGCACCGACGATCCGCCGCATGACGATCCGACGAAGCGGGACCGGGCCCTGTTCCAGGGTTTTGCGACGCTGCTGCTCTCGGGTCTCAGCTTCATCGCCGTGATCTTCACCGCGATGCCCGCGTTGTTCCTGACGGAGTGTATCCGGTGAGACGCGCATGCCTCATCCTCGGTCTCTTTGTCCTTGCCCTGGTCTGGCTCGGACCGCTGCTCGACGCCTGGCAGGATTCGTTTTCGGCGCACATGCTGGCGCATATGGGAGTGGTGGCGATCGCTGCGCCGCTGATGGCGATTGGGATCCCGCTCGGCCCGACACCAGATGCAAGCCGGGCGTTCACCCTCGCCCTTCCCGCCTCCCTCGTCGAACTCATCGTCGTCTGGTCCTGGCACGCGCCGGCCTTGCGGACGCTGGCGGAAAGCTCGCTGTTTGCGACCGCCATCGAGCAGGCCACGTTCCTCGCCGCCGGGCTGTTCTTGTGGCTGGCCTGCCTGCCGCGCCGCGACTCGGATACCGCAGGCAATGCCGCCGGCGCTTTCGCCCTGCTTCTCACGTCCATCCATATGACGTTGCTCGGCGCGCTGCTGGCGCTGACCCCGAGGCCGCTTTATGGGACGGGCGAGGTAAGCTGCTTCGGCGTCGCCCTTTCCGCCCAGCAGGATCAGGAGCTTGGCGGCGTAATCATGCTTCTGCTCGGCGCCGCGGTCTACCTGACCGGCGGCGTGACGCTTTTCGCGCGCATGCTCGCCACCCCGCCGCGGAAGGCGGTCTGATGCATATCAGCTGGAAGAAGCTCGCCATCGCGCTTGCCATTCTGCCCTTTGTCGTGGTGCTGGCGGCCTGGATCGGCTTTTTCAATGTCGGTGCCTCAAGCGGCCATTGGAAGATCACGGAATGGTTTCTCCATTTCGCCATGCGATCGGCTGTGCGCACCTATGCCCTGGCGGTCGATGTTCCGGAAGCTTTGCCGCGCCATGCGGTCCAGCCGGCCGCCGGGCATTTCGCGCGCGGCTGCGCCATCTGTCACGGTGCGCCGGGCGAACCGCGATCTCCTGTCGTCATGAGGATGCTGCCGCAGCCGCCTGACCTTGCCGGGACCGTCGGCGAATGGTCCGACGCGGAGCTTTTCCGCATCGTCAAGCACGGCGTGCGCTTTACCGGCATGCCGGCTTGGCCGACGCAGGAACGCGACGACGAGGTCTGGGCGATGGTCGCCTTCCTACGCGAACTGCCGTCGATGGACGAGGCCACCTATCGTGACCTCGCCTATGGAGAAAGGCTTGCGCCTCCTGCAGGCGCTGCCGGAGCCCTAAGGCAGGCGCTCGCGGATTGCGCCCGCTGCCACGGTGCGGACGGGCTCGGGCGTGCTCCCGCGATACCCGTTCTCGCCGGGCAGAGCGAGGCCTATCTCCTTGAAAGCCTGCGTGCCTATGCCGAGGGAGGCCGGGCAAGCGGGTTGATGAGCCTGCCCGCAACTGAGGCAAAGCCTCAGTTCTGGCCGGACCTGGCCAAGCATTTCGCCGCCCTGCCGACGATGCACCCCGGCGTCGGGGGCGATCCCGCACTTGTGCGGCGCGGCAGGGAAGTCGCCGAGAAAGGGGTGAAGGACGCCGGCGTGCCTGCCTGTCTCGGCTGTCACCGGAGACACGACCGCAGCCCGCTCTATCCCTCCATTGCCGGCCAGCCGGAGCGCTATATCGAGGCGCAGCTTGGGCTGTTCAGGGCGGGAAAGCGTGGCGGAACGCGCTTCGGCCATCTCATGGCCAATGCCGCGAAGGGCCTGACAGACGACGACGTCCGTGCGCTTGCGGCCTACTTCTCCCTATCGGCCGCTCCGTCCGCAACCGGAACGCGATAAGCGCGTTTGCGTTCATTCGACCTTCCGAGGTCTGGTGAAAAACTTGCTTACCGCCCTTCTCGTGCTGATCATTCTTCTTGTCGTCGCCGGCGGGGCCGTCTTCTTCCTGTCCCGCGAAGAGGCGACAGTTCCGATCGCGGAGACCTATGGCCCCAACCCGACCCTGCCGGAGCCCAATCCGACCTGGCTGCCGACCGTCCATGTCGCCAAGGCCAGGCCGTGGCCGCAGGGCACGAAGCCGACGGCGGCCCAGGGATTTGCGGTCAACGAGTTTGCCGGCGGGCTCGACCATCCGCGCTGGCTGTACGTGCTGCCAAACGGCGACGTGCTGGTGGCCGAGAGCAATGCGCCGCCCAAGCCGGACGAGGGCTTCAGCATACGCCGCTTCTTCGTAGATTTCTTCCAGAGTCAGGCCGGCGCGGGAACGCATAGCGCCAATCGCATTTCGCTGCTGCGCGATCAGGATGGCGACGGGGTGGCTGAAACCAAAACCGCCTTTCTCACAGGGCTGTTCTCGCCATTCGGCATGACCCTGCTCAACGGCAAGCTCTATGTCGCCAACGCCAATGCAATTGTGGCCTTTCCCTACCAGGAGGGCGCGACCGAGGTCACCGCACCGGCGGAGAAGATCGTCGACCTGCCTGCGGGAAGGAACCACCACTGGACCAAGGACGTGACCGCCTCGCAGGACGGGACAAAGCTCTATGCGACGGTCGGATCCAATTCCAATGTCGGCGAGAACGGCTTGGAGGAAGAGGAGAACCGCGCCGCCGTGCTGGAAATCGATCTCGCCTCGAAAGAGACGCGTCTCTTCGCCACCGGGCTGCGCAATCCGAACGGCCTGTCCTGGAATCCGGAAAGCGGCGAGCTGTGGGTCGCCGTCAATGAGCGTGACGAGATCGGCAGCGATCTCGTGCCGGACTACATGACTTCGGTGCGGGATGGCGGCTTCTACGGCTGGCCCTACAGCTATTTTGGCCAGCATGTCGACGATCGCGTCGAGCCGCAGCGGCCCGACCTCGTCGCCGAGGCGATCAAGCCGGACTATGCGCTCGGGGCGCACACGGCTTCATTGGGCCTGACCTTCAACACGGGCGACCTGTTCGGTCCTCAATACAGGAATGGCGCCTTCGTCGGGCAGCATGGCTCGTGGAACCGCAAGCCGCACAGCGGCTACAAGGTGATTTTCGTACCGTTTACCGGCGGCAGGCCCTCCGGTCCGCCTCAAGACATCCTCACCGGCTTCCTCAGCGAGGACAACAAGGCTTTTGGCCGTCCTGTGGGGGTGGCGATAGACCGGAGCGGCGCCCTGCTGGTGGCGGATGACGTCGGCAACAAGGTCTGGCGGGTTGTTCCATCTCAGACACAATCGACACTTTGAGCGGTTGGTGCTGCCGGCGACCCGATGAGGAAGCGATAGGACACCGCTTGCCATTGCCTGTCGGACACGGTGTTCCGGCGCCGATCAAGCCGAAATCAAGATGTCGGCACCGGTCCGCGCCCGCGTACGTGCCGGACCCTCTGACGCATACGATCGGCAAGAGAAGCGATCGAGCCTTGCGCCGTACGCGCCCCAAGAACGGACTGCAGGACAACACCCTGCGTTGCGAATTTGTGCTTGAACGACTCTGCGCCGCACAGGAAATCGACCGTGCCCAGGCCGTGATCGATCGACCACTGTATGTAGTCCATCATCAGGATCATGCCGGGCGACGCCTGGCTGAAATCCGGATCGAAAGTGGTCACGAACGCCATCATGGTGTGGTGCTGGACGAAGTTGATGGAGACCGCGACCATCGCGCCATCGCATTCAAGTACGAAAATGCGCAGCACGCCGGCGCGCGCCAGCGCGTCGACGAGTGCCGCGAGCACTGGCGCTCCCTCTTCAAAAAGTTGGGATTCACGCTTGCGCTCCACCAGCCATCTGCGCTTCAGGGCAGAGAGCCGGTCCAGTACCGGCTGCAATGGCTCGTCTGGCGCAAGCAGGCGAAATTTTATTTTCCCCGCTTCTTCCAACGTCTTGACGCCGCGCCGATAGTTCTGCCGCGTCTTTTTCGATTGCTCCGCGAACCACGCGGCTCCGCTCTCCCACTGTCCGGCCACGCGATAACTGACTTCCTCTCTGTGATTGGGGCGAAGCCTGATCCCGCCGGAGGTATCCGGAGTGAAAATTTTGCGGACCGCCGCACCCGGCAAGAGATGATTGAGAAAGGCAATATCGAAGCCACCGGCGTCACAGATCTGGGCCCATACGTCCTGCAGGGCCGATAACGAGCATTCCGGAGCAACGAGGATATCCCCGTAATCAGTATAGCTGCTGGCCGCCCATTCGAGAAACCGCAGGCCTTTGCGCTTGCCGATCGTCAGGGGAACGACGGCAACCAGCCTGTCACCGTTCCAGACCAGGCCGATCCGCAGCGCGCGCTGGTCACGGTCCGCTACGGTACTCCACCATGCCGAAATCCAGGCATGACTCTGAAAGATCAGCCCATCGGTGCGATGCCAAAGATGCATCCAATCGGATTCGATCGCAGCCAGGCGATCCGCCGAACGGACAACTTCCAGGCGCTCTGCGCTCGAAGCGTCAATCGAAACAATGGTGTTCATGAAGGGGAACGATCCTGTGGCTGAGCGATGACATCGGGACGCCTCGGGAACAGTCGGACGACATGCCCTCCCATCTTCTTGAGCGGCAGGATGTAAAGCCCAAAGAGCGACTGATAGTCGCGTACATCGCGATCTATCAGGCCAAATTTGAGGTCTTCATCCGGATCCGGGACAAACTGCGTCCCGAAGAGGCGATCCCAGAACGAAAACAGCAGGCCAAAATTTTTGTCGTAGTGGCGAGGGTCGATGCTGTGGTGCACCTGGTGCCAGTGCGGACACAAGATGATGCTGTTCAGCGGGCCGAAGGAAATCTTGAAATGGGTATGGCGAACAAAGTCCATCATCAGGATGTTACGGATGACATAGACGTTGATGCCGAAGATAGCGATCTCTACTGGATCGAGCGCGATCAGGCTCCAGATGCCGAAGCAGATCCCCGGGATGACGCCATCCCAGATACGGTTCATCAGGTCGTCCAGCGGATGAACCCGATCCTTGGTGATTCCCACCATCACCTCGGCCGAATGATGCACTTTGTGCAATTCCCACAGGAACGGGAAGTGGTGCTGGGCGACATGGTAGAGATAGTACGAAATATCGTAGGCGATCAGCATGGTTGCGGTGAAGATGACGATCGTCACCGGTCCGGCCGGGCCGTCGATGAGCGGCGCCTGGATATCAAAGAGCCAGCCGATTGCCTGGTGTGTCCCATAGCCCACGGCGGCAACGAAGGTGACGCCGGCAGGGATGAGCAGGAAAGGCATTATCGCCCGTTTGGTGACCCAAAATAGAACATCCGCTCGCGCCGACGGGTGCAGGATGACTTCCGCCGGAAAAGCGAAATCGAAAAAGTCCCTGAGGGATTTATGCTCGACGGTTCGCCAGTAAGCGATGACCGCGCTGCCCAGTGCTGTGAAAAAAAGCAGGCCGAGCGTCAGCAGATTGACGTTCGCAAGCTTTTCCACAATCAATCTGGCGAATTCAGAAAACATCTGTGCAGTGGCTCCTGGGCCGTGAGATGGCGATCCGGCGAATTGCGAAGCAAAAAACTTGCCAAATCCACTGCATGTTGCCCGCAACCAGGTGGCTATTGCGGCTGCAACGAGCAAAGCACGCCGGATTTGTGCCAGAACTAGCCGATCAACCGTAACAAAACGCTAAATGCCCGAGCGTAATTAATCTCGAATACGGCCGGAACACCGGATAGGCCGCTCTGCAGCGGCGCCGGGCGCTGTCTTTACGACGGGGGGATTGCCGCGAGGTGGATCTTAATTCCGTCCTCGCCCACTTCGCCGTGCCAGGCGATGCGTTCGGCTGGCTGCCTGGCGCCAAAACGCGGTGAAACCCAGCCGCCTTGCCCCGGTGCGTCGCCGCCGGCGCGGATCTCGACCGCAGCGTCCGGAAAGCGAATCGCCATCAGCGGCTCATCGCCGCGCAGCACCATGATCGTGCTTCCGTCCCGGTTGGTGCCGAGGCCGGCTGCGAGTTGAAAGACGACCTCGACCACGCGCCTGCCGCCGAGCAGTTGGTCGGTCACGACGATCCCGTCGGCCTGGTGCATCACGGTGCGCTGATGCACAACGCCGAAGCGGCTTCTATACCCGTCATGCTGGGCGCGCAGCTTCCAGTGCGTTCCCGGCTCGCTCTCCACCAATGCCGCAACCGCCTTGTGCGACCAGTTGAACTCCCCGGCAATGATGCTTTGGCTTTTGCCCTCGATATTCAGCGTGTTATGCGCCGGTGTTGAGCGGAACCAGTCGCGCCAGACGCCCCCCGAACCATAGAGCCAGGTGCCGGGGTCGACCAGCACCGGCTCGCCATCGACGCACAAGGTGAGCGACAGCGCGTCGGCATGGCCGTGAGCCGCTATCGAGAGATAGCCGAGCGGGCCGTGGTCGAATGTCAGATCGATGCTGCGGCCGTTCATCTCACCGCGCCAGACGGAGAGCCCGCCTTGCGTGAACGTTTGCAGCCCATGCGACGCCGGTGCCGGTTCCGACGGCGTGCCAAAGAAAAGCGCACGAAAATCGTCTGGCGCCGCCGTGTTGCCCGGCGTCCGAAGAAAGCCATGGATGGCGGCGGCGACGGATCGGACATAGTCCGGGTCATCCCCGAGCGTCAGCACGCGACCTTCATCGTTGTCGCCAAAGCCGGCGGCTGGTGGGAGCCAGGCGACGAAATTGGCAAATGCGGCCAGACGCGCTTCGACGGGCGAGGGAAACGGCGTTCCGGCCTGGCGTGCCGCAGCGGCGCACAGCAAGATGAGTTCGGCGGTGAAGGCCGCATATGTCGGGGTCTGCTCGGCACCGGCGCCATCGGCGAGAATCTGCTTGCGCGCCTCAGCCAGGAGGGCGCCGCGTGCAGCGTCGGGTGCGGTCCCCAACGCCAGGCCGACCAAATACTCGCCAGCCAGTTCTGCGACGAGATGGTTGTTGGCGGAGGAAAATCGAGAAGGGAACCGTGGCAGCCAATAGGCGCTTGCCGCCAGTATTTCACCCACTTGCTGCCGTGTCGCCGCGCCCAGTCGGTCGCCGACGAGGTCCATGGTGACAATCAGGCTGATGGCTCGCAGCGCTACTTCGATGCCGGAGGCCCAGCCAACCCCTCGAAACGGCGGATTGGCTGAATGCCAGCTGCCGATCGCCGCCTCTATGGCCATCCGGGACCGGTCGTCGCCGGCGAGAAGCAGGTGGGCGGCCAGTGGCGGCAGCTGCTGCAGCCGGTTGATCTCCCAAACGTATTTTACATCGCCGCGGCCGCAGCCATGGCGAAAATCGATATCGAAAGTATGGGTCTCGGGGCCCGGCCAAAGCCTGCCGGTCACCGGATCAAGGCGCCAAAGCTCGAGAGGAAACAGCCGATCGCTGTCGCGCCGTGGCCATGTCCGCCCAAGTGCGGAAAACTGGCCCGCAAGCGTGTTTTGCACCGCCGCCGCTATGGCTTGCCGTTGTGCCGGTGTCGCAGCCAGCGCAGCATCGCGCAATCCATGCAGCACCGGGTGCAACTGGGGCGAAGCAAAGCGCTCCCAGCCATCGTCGCGGCGGCGCGAAGCGATCCTTCGACGCTGCTCGCCCAGCCGGTGCAACACCTCAGCCGGCTCCATGCTGCGCAACCGGTTGATGTACCAGCCGATTCTCATACGCGCTCCGCCAAGGTTTCGATTCTTATATACCATGCTGTCGAAAAGCCGCGCGACGGCAATCCTCCTTTTCCGATCCTGCGGTTAATATCTCCGACCATGATACGGAGAGTGATGATGAGAAGGATGGCGTGTGTTGCAGCGTGGGTGCTCGGCATGGCGATAGCCGCCAACGCTGCGCCGATCCCGCTCCAGCGCGGCGTCGGCGTGCATGAATGGCTGAACTGGTCGTCGGTAGACGACGATGGATCCTACCGTTGGCCGCCCTATCGCAGCGAGAAAGAGTGGCGCGCTGGACATAGGCCGCTCACCGATTGGCCCGGCGGCGACGCGTTTGCGCGCATTCGATCGATGGGCTTCGACTTCGTCCGGCTGAGCGTCGACCCCGGCCCTCTGCTTGCCAGCGAGGGCGCCAAACGGCAGCAGGCGTTGGACATACTTGCCGCCGCGGTCGAGCGGGTCACGTCGGCCGGGCTCAAGGTGGTTTTCGACCTGCACGGCGTCACCCAGATTAAGGCCTATAGCATGGAGATGATCTATGACGGTGCCGACAGCGAGGGCGTTGCCGGCTATCGCGAAATGGTTGTGGCGGTCGCCACCATGCTGGTCAAGATTGGCACCGACAAGGTAGCCCTCGAGCCTTACAACGAGCCGGCATACTACCCTTGTGATTCGAGCGGGAGCGATGACTGGCAGCGGATAATGGCAGACACGGTCCGCGATATTCGCGCAGTCAGCAGCGAACTCACCATCGTCGCAACAGGCGCCTGTGGCGGCAGCATTGCCGGACTGGTCAATCTCACCCCGGGGTTTGACGATCCGAACCTCTACTACAGCTTCCACATGTATGAGCCGCACAGTTTCACGCACCAGCGGCCCGCCGGGACAGGCGCCTTCGCCTCGGGCCTGCCCTGGCCGGCCGACAGCAGTACGCCCGAAAAGGTGACCGAAACCCTTAAGGCGCAGATGGACGCGGCCGGCTTGAGCCCGGTCGAGCAGCTGATGAACATGGTCGCGACGCGTGAAGCAATCGCCCGATATTTCGAGCACAATTGGGGCCTGAGCCAACTCGAAGCGAGCTTCCGTCAGGCGGTCGACTGGGCCGAGGCGCATGGCATTCCAAGCCGGCGGCTCTTCATGGGCGAATTCGGCGCCATCCTCATGTCGGCGGACGGCCGAATGGGCGCGTTCGACGCTGACCGTCTGCGTTATCTCACGGCGGTGCGCCAGCAGGCGGAACGCTTCGCGATACCATGGTCTGTCTGGGAATTCTCGAATCCCTATGGAATGACCGTCATCCGGCCCGAAGGGCCTGCGGTCCCGGACCAGGAGATGTTGCGGGCACTGGGCCTGCCATAGTTGCCATACCCTCTGCGGGTAGGCAGCCGGGCGGCAACGCCACCTGTCCCCGCCACATTGGATCGAGATCGGCTTGCCTTTGTTAAATAGCCGTCTAGCCAGCATTCTTGCTGGCTATCAATCAAGCAACGGAGCTACGGTCTGCGGCCGCAACCGTCGGTGGCACTTCAATAAGGCCGGCAGAGTCTGATTGAACCGATCAACCTCTGCCTTGAATCACCTTGGCGGCTTTTTCCTCGCGATCCGGTTTCGTCGGCAACCAAGTGTTTAATACATTCGTCGTAAATAGCGGCGCCAATACGCGCGCCCAGGGAAGAGATAATGTGTGGAATTGCCGGCTGGATCGGGCCGAGGGTCGAGAATCCACAAGATCGGGCCGCCGGAATGTCCAACGCATTGCGGCATCGTGGTCCCGATGCCGAAGGCACCGAGTTCTTGGACTTGAACACCGGCGAGAACCAATTGGCATTGGTGCATCGCCGCCTGGCGATTATTGACTTGAACGCCGATTCAAATCAGCCGATGCATATCGACGACGGCCGTCTCAGAATTATTTTCAACGGCGAAATATACAACTATATCGAGTTGCGCCAGGAACTGATCGGCCTCGGTCATCGTTTTCGAACGCGCTCCGATACCGAAGTGCTGCTCAGAGCTTATGATCAGTGGCACTTGTCCATGTTTGACCGATTGAGCGGCATGTTCGCTTTTGGGCTCTGGGATGCTCAGAGGCACGAATTGATCCTCGGCCGGGATCCCTTCGGCAAAAAGCCCCTTTACCTCATGCAAAGCGAAAAATTGCTGTCCTTCGCCTCGGAGATCAATGCGTTGCTGTCATCGCAGCCAAATGCGCAGCAGCTCGATCTGGACGCCGTGCACGAGTATCTGCGCTGGCGTTACGTGCCTGGACCACGCACGCTTTTTAAACAGATCCGCAAACTCAACCCCGGAAGCTATGCTGTTTGGTCGCAAGGGACAGTGACGGAAACGCGCTATTATACGCCTCCAGATCAAACGGATCTGACCGAAGAGATCGACGACGAAACCGCCAAGCGACGATTCCTGGAACTGCTCGACCATTCCGTCGAGATCAGAATGCGCAGCGATGCGCCCTTTGGCGCCTTTCTCTCCGGAGGCCTCGACTCGTCAGCAATCGTCGCCCTGATGACCAAGCACAGCGACAAGCCCATTCGTACATTTTCGGTCGGTTTCAGCGAACCGGCTTATAGCGAACTCCCATTCGCCCGACGCGTCGCCGATCATTTCAAGACTGATCATTGCGAACTGGTCATTGAAGCGGACGACCTGATTGACCACCTGCCCAAGTTGATTCGCCATCTAGGGGCGCCCGTTTCACAAAGTTCGGATATTCCAATTTACCTGATGTCGGAGCGAGCCTCGCAGGACGTCAAGATGGTGCTCACAGGGGAAGGGGCAGATGAGATCCTCGGCGGGTATCCCAAACATCGCGCAGAGTCGCTGGCTGGAATCTACCGGTCGCTCGTTCCAGCCTTGCTCCACGACAACCTCCTCGCCCCTTTGATACGCGCCATGCCTGGCGCATCGGCCAAGTTCGATACATTTGCCCGAAGCGCGGGCGAAAGGGACTTTGCCACCCGGATGATCTCCTGGTTTGGAGCCATGACGGCGCGGCAACACGGTCGCCTCACCGGTGCGCCGGCCAATTGCCGCAATCAGCGTAACAACCTCCCGTTCTCCTCAAGCGCGAAGGCATCCCATCTTCGCCGGGCGCTGTTTTTCGATCAGACGTCCTGGTTGCCCGACAATCTCCTGGAACGAGGCGACCGCATGATGATGGCCGGTTCAATCGAAGGAAGAATGCCGTTCCTCGATCGCGATCTGGTTGCGTTCGTCAGCAAATTGCCCGATCGCTACAAGGTGGGTTGGCGGAAGGGTAAGCTGATCTTGCGCAACAGCATGGCCAACATGCTTCCTGAGGAAATTCTCAACCGCCGCAAGATCGGGTTCAAGGTGCCCGTCGCCGAATGGTTCCGCGGGTCGATGAGGAACTACGTGCACGACCATCTTTGCTCCTCTCATTCCGTCATTCGCAGCTATTTGAGCGCGAAATACCTTGATCAAATCGTCTCGGAGCACACCAAGGGCGCCGCAGACCACGAAAAGCTGATATGGGCGCTGTTGAATTTGGAGATATTCCATCGCGAGTTCGAGCTTGGGGCGCCTCAGTGACGCCAATGGGATCGGTGTCGCGCTCGACCCGCAGCTGCGCGTCGCAATCTCAGCGTCCGAATTTACAGGACAGCGTCAGCGCTTGACCGATTGAGCCTTTAACGCGACCGACCTCCAGACGTCGCAGATCGCGCCGACAAATGGTGCGAGCTCAAGCCGTTCCCGATGCACGGCCATCGCGGCAGCACCAAGCCTGGCTCTCAATGCCGGATTCTCGACCAACCGTGTCAGCGCCTCGGTCAACGCCGCAACATCGCCGGGCGGCACCAGCAACCCGGATTGCTCGTTGGTGATGATGTCCTCCACGGCGCCGACAGGCGTCGTCACTATCGCGAGGCCTGCGGCCATGCCTTCGATGACCGAGACGGGCAGGTTTTCGGCAAAGGAAGGCAGCACCAGAATGTCCGCCGAAGCGATCAGCGATGCGACGTCGTCGGGCCCGACCCAGCCAGGAAGGGTAACGCGCTCGGCAAGGCCCAGTTCGGCCGTTCTCATCCGTGCCGCCTCGACATCGCCATCGCCGGCGATCGTGGCGCGCCAACCCTCGATGGGTTTCATGCGGTGCAGCGCATCGATCAATTGCGGCACGCCCTTGCGGTCGCCGATGCGGCCAAGGAACAGGATATGGACATGGTCGCCGCCACCGACATGCGCCAAGGAGGGAACCGCCGTGGCGTTGGGAACAATGACAATTTTGCCGGCCGCCCCAGGTGCCCGGCTGGCGACGAAGTCGCGCCAAAGCCCGCCCAAGACGATCACCCGACCGGCGCGCTCGAACAGAGCTTCGATGCGGCGGCTCATGAAACTATGATCGCCTTTCCAGAATGTCTCATACTGCGCCCCGTGCAGATGCAGGACATAGGGTATCGACAGCAGCCGTGCGCAGGCGGCGATCACCATCTTGCGATAGGTGCTGCCGGAGACTGATATATTGATGTGGATGACATCGGCGCGCTTGGCCAAACGCGCGGCGAGCATGCGCAAGCAAAAGTCCAACATATAGAAGATCGAAAACCCGACATGCCCAGGGCCGCGGCTGGCAAGGAAGCGCACATCGATGTCGGCGATCTCCTGCCGCTCGAACTCCTGCTTCAGCGCCCCCATGATGCGGTCGATGCCTCCCTGCCCCGAAACGCCCGAAGGCGTCGCGACAAGCACATGAACTTTTCGATTGTGAACCAGACGCTGCAACATGAGCCCATTTCGGAACGACACGGCAAAGGTTTCAAATAAGGTCTACGACGAATCCGTTAGTTCAAACTGAATCTGTTCACCCTTTGCCGTCATCGCGCTGGATTTTCCGCCGGTCGACGGTTACTCGAAGATGAATTTCCCGGGGACAACCCTTTGCTGCTCCGCTCCACGCTTATCTATGCCCCGGCGATCCTGCTGACGCGGATTTCCGCGCTGCTCCTGCTGGTCATCGTGACCCGGCTGATCGATCAGACCGAGTATGGCCTGCTGACCCTGGTGGTGACGGTCGGCGAAATGACCGACATTGCCGTCACCAACTGGCTGCGCATCGCTTTGCTCAGGCTTGGCGGCAAAGGCGACGTCAGCCGCGGCAGCCTGATGCTGGCCGGGCGGGTGTTGCTTGCCAGCACCGCACTGGCGCTGATTATATCCGTGGCCGCCTCCGCAGTGATCGTGCCGGAGCGCTGGGTCGAGTTCGCGATCGCCGTCTGCAGCTACCTGATCGCCGGCTCCATCGGCCGCTTCGCGCTGACGGTGCTGCAGATGCAGCAGCGTCATTCGGTCTATTCGATGCTCGAGTTCCTGCGCGCCGTGCTGCAACTCGCGCTGCCGATCGGCGCCATCGTCATGTTTCAAGACTCCTTTCTGACGGTATCGCTCGGCTCGAGCCTCGGCGTTTTAATCGCCGGTATCGTGGCGGGCCTAATGGCATCCCGACGCGTCGTTGCCGGTCCGCCACGTTTCACCCAAAAGGAGTTCTTCGTCCTCGGTGTGCCCCTGGTCATCATGGCGCTGGTAGGCTTCGGCCTGCACAGCGCCGAGCGCGTGTTCCTCAAGATCTATTACGATGCCGGCGCGGTGGCGATCTTCGCCGCAGCCTATGCACTGGCCCGCCAGCCCATCGATATGGTCGCCAACTCCATCAACATGGGCGCCTTTCCCGAGGTGGTCAGCCGGTTCGATGACGACGGGCCTGCGGCATCGGGCCGGCTGCTGTCGCAATTGATGGCCTTGATGATGCGCCTCTGCCTGCCGGTCGCAGCGATGCTGGTCGCACTCAGCAGCGACATCACGCAGCTCCTGCTGCCCGCCGAATATCACGGCCGTTTCGGCCTGCTCTTTCCGATCATCGCCTTCAGCGTGCTGTGTGCCAATCTGGCGAGCTTCGTCTATGGCACCGTGGTGCATGCGCACAAGCGTCCATGGCAGCTGATCATCGCCAATTCCTTCGGCTCGGTGGCGACAATCGCACTGTCCGTGCTGTTGATCCCTCCGATGGCGGAGGTCGGCGCTGCATTGGCGCTGGCGGGTGGATCGCTGGCAGGCCTTTTAGCCTGCATCATCATCAGCGAACGGCTCACGCCGGTGCCGGTGCCATGGCGCGACATCGGCGTTTCGGCCGTCATCTCGCTCAGCACGGGGCTGGCCGCCAGCCTCGCCAGCGCTCTGTTCGGCGATGTGCCGGCCATCTTCTCGCTCGTCGCCGGCGGCACCGCTGGCGCAGTGGTTTTCTTTGGGCTGACCTGGCTGTTCTACCCTGCCGCCGCGATACAACTCGTAGCCAAGCTGAGGGCGCGGCTACGGCTCGCATAGACCCGCGATGGCATTTTGAATTGCCGTGCCGTAGTCCTGGAAAGCGGTTCCGACTTCGGACCGATGCTGTAGCCCCAGGCGGTTGCCCTGTTTGCTGGGGCAATCGCTCCTTAAAGATCGACCTTTCGGCGTCCCCGACGGCCCCATAACTCCCGGCACAGCAGCGCTGCGTAGGCCGTGTTGGTGTCATAGTAACGGCGCCACAAGCGTCGCGGCTCCTGTGCCACGCGAAACAACCACTCCAGACCGGCCGCTTGAACCAGTTTTGGCGCCCGGGCAACCTTGCCGCCATAGACGTCGAAACTGCCGCCCACGCCCATGACGAAACTCGGGGTGAGTTCGTCACGATAGCGCTTGAGAAAGCGCTCCTTGCGCGGCGTCGGCATCGCCACCAACAGGCAGTCGGCGCCCGAGGCGTTGATCGCCTCGACGATGCCGGCCTCGTCTTCCGGCTTGAAATAGCCATTGCGCATGCCGGCGACGACGAGACCCGGATGATCCCTGGCAAGTCGCACCTTAACCGCATCGAGCACGGATTGTTCGGCGCCCAGGAGGAAGGGCCTGAAGCCACGATTCGCGCAGAGGCTCAGCAGATTGATCATGATGTCGACGCCGGCTACCCGCTCCGGCAGCGCGACCCCGCAAAGACGCGCGCCCCAAAGCACGCCGATGCCGTCGACGTTAATCACATCCGCCGTCGCGACATCGTCCCGCAGCTCGGTATTGTTGCGCATGTTCACAAGCTTGGCGACATTCACCACCACATGATGCAGCGGCCGTCGCAGGGTCATCGCCTCATCGGCGATGGCCAGCGTCTCGGCCATGGTCAACGCATGGATCGGCGCGCCAAGGAATTCCCGGCGCTGTGACGCCAACAGGCGATGCTGCGCCCATGCCGGGTCGTGCGCGTTCATGCGGCCTCCTCTGCACCTGCAGGAAGCGCCAGGTGTTCGAGCGCTGATTTCCTGCCTTCGATGCGGGCGTCGGGCTTGCGTGCCTTGCGCCAAGTCCACAAACCCCTTGTGTCGATCAGCTTCTTGTCCTTGAGCGCTTCGGGATCAACCAGATTAAACTGCCGATGGTCGACCAGCAGGACGACGATATCGCACTGATCGATCGCGGAAAGCGCATCGGTGAAGACGATGCCTTTGCCCTCGAGCTCATGCGGCAGCCTGTGTGCGTTGGGTTCAGCCGCAATGATCTTCAGGTTGGGAATATCTGACAAAAGCTTCACCACCTCGACGGCCGGGCTCTCGCGCATATCATCGATATTGGCTTTGAAGCTGAGGCCAAGGCAAGCGATCGTCTGCTTGCGGGAAGGGTCGAGCAAGGCTTGTATATCCCTGACCACCGACAAGGGACGCTCGGAATTGATCCGGCGTGCCGAAGCCATCAGCCGCGTGCTGTTAGGCGCGGCGTCGATGATAAAATATGGGTCGACCGCAATACAGTGGCCGCCGACGCCCGGACTCGGCTGCAGGATGTTCACGCGGGGATGCCGGTTAGCGAGATCGATCACCTCCCAGACGTTGAGCGACAGATCCTGGCACACCGCCGCAAGCTCGTTGGCAAAGGCGATATTGACGTCGCGGAACGCGTTCTCGGTCAGCTTCACCAGTTCCGCGCTTTCGGCCTGGGTCGTGAACAGGTCGCCGGCAACAAAGGTTGAATAGAGTGCGGCGGTGCGTTCCGACGACTTGCGCGACAGTCCGCCGATCGAGCGATCGTTGTTGATCAGCTCGGTAAGGACCTTTCCCGGCAACACCCGCTCGGGCGAATAGGCGACCAGGACATCGGCCTGTTCGCCATGCACCAGAGGAAATTTGAGATCGGGCCGCAACTCGGCAAGCAGCCCCGTCATGATGCGCGTCGTGCCGACCGGCGATGTCGATTCCAGCACCACAAGGTCTCCCCGCTTCAGCACCGAGGCGATGCTTCGTGCCGCCGCGAGCACATAGCTCACGTCAGGCTTGTGGTCCTCGGTCATCGGGGTCGGCACTGCGATGACAAAGGCGTCCGCCGGCTGCGGCATACTGAAAGCCCTAAGCTTGCCGTTGGCTACAACCTTCTGGATCAAACCATCGAGGTCCGGCTCGACGATGTGGATTTCGCCGCGATTGACCTTCTCGACCACCGCTTCGTTGACGTCGACGCCAATGACGTCGAGCCCGCGACTGGCGAAGATGGCACAGGTCGGCAGGCCGATATAGCCCATGCCGATAACGGAAACGGTCTTGATCTCAGCCATGATGCAGCAATTCCTCAACGATCCGGTTACCGGCCCGGCCATCGCCATACGGGTTGTGTCGTTCCGCCATGCCGCGATAGGCGGCCTGATCGTCGAGCAGGCTGTTGGCATTCAACAGGATTTTTTGGATATCGGTGCCGACGAGACGGGCGGTACCCGCCGCGACCCCCTCGGGCCGCTCGGTATTCTCACGCATCACTAGCACCGGCTTGCCGAGCGAAGGCGCCTCTTCCTGCACACCGCCGCTGTCGGTCAGCACCAGATAGCTCTGCTTCTGCAGATACAGGAACGGCAGATAATCCTGCGGGTCGACGAGATGGATGTTCGACACGCCGCCCAGTTCTGCGTTGACCACCGAGCGAACATTGGGGTTGGGATGGACCGGATAGACGATCTGCACGTCCTCGCGCATTGCCAGCCCCTTCACCGCCGTACAGATACGATGGATCCCGCCGTCGAAATTCTCACGGCGATGTCCGGTGACGAGGATCATTTTCTTGGCGGGATCGAGGAACGGGAAGCGGGCGGCGAGTTTTGCGCTCATCAGCTTGTCGGCGTCGATCGCGCCGGAAAAATGCAACAGCGTGTCGATCACCGTGTTGCCGGTCACGAAGATGGTGCTCGCAGCCTTTCCTTCGGCGATGAGATTGTCGCGCGCCTGGATGGTCGGCGCGAAATGCCAGGTCGCGATGTCGCCGGCAATCTTGCGGTTCAGTTCCTCCGGAAAGGGAGAGTTGATGTCGTGGCTGCGTAAACCTGCCTCGATATGGGCGACCGGGATGCGCTTGTAGAAGGCAGCCAGAGCCGCAGTCATCGCCGTGGTCGTGTCGCCTTGCACGAGGACGATATCGGGCTTCGCCTTCTCCAGCACTTCGGCCATGCCCAGCAGCACGCGCGAGGTCACGTCGAACAATGTCTGGCCGGGCTGCATGACGTTGAGATCGTGATGCACCGGCAGGCCGGTCAACTCGATGACCTGGTCGACCATCTCGCGATGCTGGCCGGTGATGCATGTCTCGGTAATAAAACCCGGATGGGCAAGCGCGGCACGCACCACCGGAAAGCATTTGAGCGCCTCCGGCCTCGTGCCGAACACGATCAGCAATTTTTGCCTGGATGGCAGTTTCGGATGTGAAAGGACGTTCATTGCTGATCCTGGTCGCCGGAAGGCGTCGCGACCTGCTGATTATTCGCTACAAGAGCTATAATAGCGGCAGAAGCCGCCTTCGTGACCTTAAATCTTAATATATGATTAACAGCCAAGCCCGCGTTCTCCCCAGTAACTCTTATGAAAGCCTAAGCCGATAGGTATCCTGGCAGAGTAGTCTTGAAAAAGAACATATTCGATTGAGTAATATTTTAATTATCGGCCACACTGCCGGATCTCGGCGCTGGGAAAATGAGCTTCTGGTGCGGTTGAACGCAGCGGGTCACGTGGTTTCGAGCAGCCGCGCGCCGACGCCCGCGCCGACCGCACGCGGCCTGGATATTGTGCTGGCGATCGAGAGCCGGCGCTTCGGTCCCTCATTGGCAAGCCGCTCCGAGCCGTTGCCGTCTGGCGGTTCCGGTCCAGCCGACCTCGTAATCGATCTCACCGGCACTGCCGCACGACGAGGCACGCCGGTTCTGACGCTCGAATTTTGCGGCCAGAACACCTTCCCCGCCGGTGTGGCCGAGATGCTGGCGAGCGGGCGATTGCCCGAACTTGCTGTTCGCCTCGACGGTATCACAGTCGCCCGCGGGCGCCCGATGCTCAGCGACCGGTTCTGGCTGTCTCGCAGCTGCAACGACCTGCTCGCCGGGGCCATCTCGCTGGTTGCGCAAAGCGTCGCCCGTTTTTCCGCGGGCGAACTTGTGCCGATTGCTGATAGTCCGGCACCGATCCTCAGGAACGGCGGTTTTGTCCGGCATTACCTGCCCGTTTTCTTCAAGGGATTGATCGATCGCGCCGCGCAAAAGCTCGGACGTGGACGGCGTCCCTTCTATTGGCAGGTTGCCTATCGGCTGATCGACGGGCCAGGTGTCGCCGAAACCGGGCGACTCAACGGTACGCCGTTCACCGTCCTCGCGGACGACGGCCGGCGATTCTACGCCGATCCATTCGTCATCGAGCGCGATGGCCGCCACTATCTGTTTGTCGAGGAATTTCCCTACGCTACCGGTCGCGGCGTGATTTCTGTCGCCGAACTGGGTGACGACGGCACCTTCGGTGTGCCGAGGGTGGTGCTGGAGGAAGCGCACCACCTGTCGTATCCGCAGGTGTTCGCTCAGGCCGGCGAGATTTTCATGATTCCTGAAAGTGGAGCGGCACGCGAGCTTGTGCTCTACCGCGCCGCGCAGTTTCCCGATCGCTGGGTACGCGATACCGTGCTGATGACGGACAAGGATTTCAATGACGCCACGCTGCTCGAATCGGATGGGCGCTTCTGGCTGTTGGGGACGGAGCGGTTCGGTTACGGCAGCGCGTCGGATACGATGACGGTCTATTCCTCACCCTCGCTGCGCGGGCCGTGGGTTGCGCATGCGCTCAATCCCATCGCCGTCGATCACTCGGCCGCCCGGCCCGGCGGCGCCTTTATTCGCCAGGGTGACACCCTGGTTCTGCCGGTGCAAAACGGGTCGAGAGCCTATGGCGGCGGTCTCGGGTTGATGCGCCTGGATCGGCTTGACGAACTCGATGTCCGTTTTGCGCCGCCCCGCCCGATCGGCCCGGGGCCGGCATGGGCCCGCACGGGCATTCACACGCTCAACCGCGCAGGCAATGTCGAGGTTGTGGATAGCGCCGGCTGACGCGTCTGCAGCCTGCGCTTATCCGAGCCGATCCAGTTTCGGCTCGGATGCAGCCGCGGCCGAAGATGTGCTCTTCGGCCGGTTTCTATACGGCGCGTTTCTATAGGCAAGCAGCAGCACCACGATAATCGCGATCTCCGGCGATTTTGACGAGAGCGCGTTGTTCGAGAGCGCCGCAAGCAGGAACGTCATGGTGCCGATCCATGCCGGCAGCGGAGCCGCGCGCAGCAGCCGAAAAATGAACCAGAATACCAGCACGATGAAGAGCACGGCTATGGGCAAGCCGAAGAGCATGATGATAACCACCGGCGCGCTCTCGATGTAGGGCAGATGCAACTTCTCGTTGACGATCGCCAGCAGGTCGTCGACGTTCATGCCAAACAGGATGTCTTTCCAGCTAACAAGTCCGAACACCTGGTAGATCGTCACCCGCGCCATGAAATTTTCGTCAAAGATCGTGTTGCCGAATCGATTCAGCAGCCCGCCCGAAAACAGTACGGCCACCAGCACTGCGCCGCCCGCCAGGGCGAACAGCAGCACGACGGACTTGGCCTGCCGCTGGTGCTTGAGAGTCAGGCGCGGCCAAGGCACGAACATCAGCAGAATGAGGGTTTCTGCGGCAGCGAGCATCAGCGCGGCGCGAGCGCCTGAGGCAGCACAACCGACGAGCAATACGAAGATCGCCAGCACCCGCACCCATATGCGCCAGCGCGTCAGCGGCACGAATCCGATGGCTGTGGCGCAGAGCGCGCCCAGTGCCAGCGGGTGCGCCGACAGGCCGATTGGCCTGAACTGCAGTTCGTTGAGACCATAAGGCAGAAATCGATGTTGAGTCACCGCTTCGATCGTGCCCATCACGGCGCTGACGATCACCATTCCAAGCACGATGTCGCCCAACGCCCGCCGCACTTCCGCGTTCAAGGCAAGCATCAACAGGCCTGCGGCGCCCGCCACCAGATAGGTATCGATGATGAACCCTGAGGAGCCCGCGCGGCCGGTGATGAACAGATACGGTACCAGCGCGAATATCAGCGCAGAATAGAGCAGCAAAGCCTTGAATATTCCAATTTCGTCGCCCTGCAGCAGAAACGGTCGGCTGAAAAGAACGACAGGAAGCAGCAGAAAGATAGCATAGGTGCCGAAATGCAGTTTCTCGTAGAATGAACCACCGTCGGCAGTATAGTCGACGACCATGTTCATAATCTGCGGTGACACCGTGAAGCGGAGCAGGAACGCGAACGCAGCGCATAGGAAAAACAGAAGCGACAGCGCGTTCTGGCGGCGCGCCTGGCTTGACAACAATCGTTCCGATGCGGCAGCGGGATAACTCATGGCCCATCCAGGCGGGGGTATTCAAACGGCATTCTGGCCAACGAGATCCATTCAAGGGACCGCCGAACGGACGCGCGTGCGTGAATCGGGAAAATATGCCAACTTGGAAAATGAGATATTAACGATCTTTCTGTAGTGCTGTCCCGCGTAGCGAATAACCAGAGTTAGCACCATGTCCGCCGCTTCCGGCACAACCCCTCCCTCTGCGGCGGATTCCGAAATCAGCGCACTCGAGCGGATCGCCAATGCGCGGCGCGCCAGCAGGGCAAGGCTGCAACAGGATGCCCCAGTCATGGCACGGACCCCCGCCCCTGTCACTCCGCACACGCCCGAGCCTGTCCCGACGGTGACGCTCGACAAGATCGGCGATTTCCTTGAGCTCGATTTTCGACGCCTGTTTGTCTGGCTGCGGGCCGGGCTCGTCGTGGCATTGATGCTGGCAGTGGCCGGCGGCGTCATCGGCGCCGCCTATGGGTTGCTGAGCAAGCAGCGCTATACCGTTACGACGGAAATCCTCATCAATCCCGCCAATTTGCAGGTTGTGGAAAACGATCTCTACTCGCAACCGGGCCAGGTCGACAGCCAACTGCTCAACGCTCGCAGCAAGCAGCGCATTTTGACCTCGGGCAACGTGCTTGCACGGGTGGTGGACGAACTCGCTCTAACCAGCGATCCGGAGTTTTTCGACCCGGACCAGAGCGCCGCCACGTCTGGTGCTGCAGCGAGTGGAGGCAAGTCCGATCCGAAGCTTATCGCCCAGAAAAGCCTGGCGGAGCGGGTCAGCGTCGCTGCAGATGAAACCTCGTTCGTTACAACCCTCGCGGTATCGGCAGAAACCAGCGGCAAGGCGATTTTGATCTCGCAAGCCATAGTCAAGGTCTTCCAGGAAGAACTGGCCAAGGCCGAGGCTGCTGGTGCCAGCCGTGCCGCAGCTGCTCTTGAGGGCCGGCTCGGCCAACTCAAGCGCGACGTGCAGGCGGCCGAAGAGAAGGTCGAGAGCTACAGGCGCAGCCACAACCTGTCCTCCAGCAATGGCCAGCTTGTCAGTTCGCAGACGATGACGCAGCTCAATAGCGAGATTGGACAGGCGCAATCACGCGTCATCGCTGCGCAGGCAAGTTACGACGCTTTGATTGCCTCCGGTGTCAATGGAGCCAATCCTGACCCCGCGGTTTCGGCAGCACTCGCAGCCCTGCGCGACAAGGCAAATAGCTTGCGGCAGCAAATCGATTCGCAGTCCATGACCTTTGGTCCGCGCCACCCGACGATCGTCAGGCTGAGGACAGAATTCGAAACCGTCAGTTCTCAACTCAGGGTAGAGTTCTCCCGCACGGTCGGCACGGCAAAAGCCAACCTGGATAAGGCCAACGCCTCATTGGCTTCTCTCAGCGCCAAGATGAACGATCTGAAGAGCAATGTTTTCACCGACAGCGAGTCCCAGGTCGCCCTGCGTGAGCTTGAACGCGATGCCGCCTCGAGAAGGACGGTCTATGAAAGCTTCCTGGCTCGCGCGCGCCAAATCACCGAGCGCGAGCAGATCGACACCACCAACGTACAGGTAATTTCCACTGCGGTGCCGCCAAAGGGGCGGTCGTGGCCGCCCCGCACCCCGGTCACGGCAGCGCTGGGAGCTTTCGCTGGCTTCGCTCTAGGCATGCTGCTCGCCCTTGCCATGGGCATCGTGCGCGACGTGCGCCAGCCGCCGAACCGATCAAGCGGCGGCGTCAGCCGAGACTAAAATCCAGGCATGGCGAAGCGCATTGTTTTTCATATTGCCAGTCTCAGGGGCGGCGGCGCCGAGCGTGTATTCGTCCTCATGGCGAATGAATTGGCATCGCGTGGCCACGATGTCACACTTTTTACCTGGAACGCGGAAGGACCTAACGCCGCGCTGCGCTCCCCTGCCGTGCATATGGTCGATTTCGACCTTCCCATCCGGGGAGAGGGTTACGGCAAGTGGGCGACGCTGAAAGGCATCGCGCGAAGCGCAGGTCTATTCAACCGCCTTGGTCCGCATGCGGTCTATAGCGCCCCGGAATTTGCCAATCTGGTCGTAGCGCTGGCGCTTCTCCTAGCGCGAAGCAGAGCGAGGTTCTTTCCAAGCTTCCACGCGGCGGCCTCACTGCCTTCCAGCAGCCTCGGCGCGAGAATAGCGGTCTGGCTTTCCGCGCTGGTTGCGGCGCGCGCAACCAAAGCCATCGCCGTCTCAGTGGGTGTCGGCCGCGACATTGCGGCCCGCGGCTTTCCCCAATCCAAGGTTGTCGTCATCAACAACCCGCTGCCGCCGGCTGCGGCGCCACAGGAACACCCCTATGCCTGGCACGCCAGGCTGGCGACGATGGGCGACGGCCCGGTCATCGCCACCGCCGGGCGCCTGGTGCCGGTCAAGGATCATCGGACCTTGCTGCGGGCTTTCGCCATCCTGCGCGCCGGCCGCCGCGCTCGGCTTGTCATCTTCGGCGAAGGTCCGCTGGCTGCCGAGCTGCACGCCTATGCCCAGGAATCCGGTATTGGCGCGGATGTGCTCTTTGCTGGCTACGTCAACGACCCCGCGGCCTGCTATGCCGCAGCCGATCTGTTCGTCCTTTCCTCGACGAGCGAAGGGTTTGGCAATGTGCTGGTCGAGGCCATGGCTGCGGGCGTGCCCGTAGTCTCCACAGATGCGCCACATGGCCCGCGCGAGATTCTCGGTGACGGCCGTTTCGGTGCCTTGGTGCCGGTCGGCGATGCCGCGGCCCTGGCAAAGGCTGTAGCTGATATGCTGGACCACCCCACTTCTATCGCCATCCTGAAAAGCAGGGCAGCGGATTTCGAAGTTGAAAAGATCGGGGATCTGTACGAAGCGCTGCTTTAGCCGGGGAATTTCGCGCTGGCGTTGATCGATGCCAGCCGCTATCGCCATTCGCGCCGACACCGGAATCTGGTAGCAGCCGAGGAAGGGAAGCAGCGAGGCGGTCACGGCGGCGGGAAGCGCGGGCGGGCAGCCGCACGTCGATTCTTTTTAACGGAGTGTTCAAATGAGACATGTGTGGCGTTGGTTCGGCCCGGTCGACAAGGTGACGATCGCGGATGCGCGTCAAGCCGGGGCGCAAGGCATCGTCTCGGCGCTTCACCACGTTCCTCACGGCGCCGTATGGCTGCCCGCCGAAATCGAAAGACGTCAGCGCGAAGTCGCGTCTTTGCCGGATGGAAGCGCAAGCGATCTGAACTGGGAGATAGTCGAGAGCCTGCCGGTTTCCGAAGCGATCAAGACGCAGGTCGGCGAATGGCGCAGCCATATTGCCAACTACATTACATCGCTGGAAAACCTGGCTCGGGCCGGCATGTCGGTCATCTGCTACAATTTCATGCCCGTGCTGGATTGGACGCGCACCGATCTTGCCTGGCGCCTGCCGCATGGCGGCACCACCATGCGCTTCGATCTGATCGACTTCGCCGCATTCGACATCCATATCCTGAAACGCCAGGGAGCGCTCGGCGACTACACACCGGAGATCGCCCCCGAGGCGGAGCGCCGATACGCGCAGATGGATGACCGTGCGCGGAAGATCCTGGCGAGAAGCGTCAATTCCGGCCTGCCCGGCTCGACCGAAGATACGTCTCTCGATGGCCTCGCGGCTCAACTGTCAAATTATGACCGCATCGACGCAACAACCCTGCGCCGGCATTTCGTCGATTTCCTGGCGGAGGTCGTGCCTACGGCCGAACGCCTCGGCCTGCGTCTCTGCTGCCACCCTGATGATCCGCCGTTTCCCCTGCTGGGCCTGCCGCGCGTCATGTCGACCGAGGCCGACTACAGGTACATTCTGGACGCAGTCGACAGCCCGGCCAACGGCGCGACACTGTGCACGGGGTCGCTCGGCGCAAGACCCGATAATGATCTGCCTGAGATGATCGGGCGGATGGGGCCAAAAATCCACTTCGCGCATCTGCGCAATGTGCGCAAGGAAGCAGCTGGCACCCCCTGCTCTTTCCACGAGGATGAGCATCTTGCCGGCGACACCGACATGGTGGCGGTGGTGGCGGCGCTGCTCCACGAGGAAGCGCGGCGCAAGAAGGAAGGCCGCCCGGACGCCGTCATCCCGATGCGCCCCGACCATGGCCAGGATATCCTCGATGACCTCACGCGCGGAGCCCAGCCCGGCTATCCCGCCATCGGTCGGCTCAAGGGATTGGCCGAACTTCGCGGCGTCGAACATGCCATTCGAAAGTCGACAAGAGCTTAATTCGCCGCGGGTCGGCCTCGCCCCCGGCCCATTTTGCGCGGACGGTTGTACATAATCGCAGTTTGCGGTTTGAGTCCGATTGCAATCCGCTAACATGCGCTAGTTATTGGTCCATCCACAGCCGGTATTGAGAGAAACTCTAGGCAGCGGTTGGGAATTCATATCCTGGGAGGAAATCACGATGAGAAAGTTCGCCGCCGCTCTGGCCGCAGCCGTCACGCTGTATTCGTTCGCCGCGGGCGCGCAAACCTATCCCGAACGCACCATCACCGTCGTGGTGCCGTTTTCGGCCGGCGGCCCGACCGACACGGTCACGCGCCTGGTCGCGGAAGCCATGTCGAAGGATCTCGGCCAGCAGATCATCGTCGAGAATGTCGGCGGCGCCGGCGGCACGCTGGGCGCCGGTCGCGTCGCGAATGCCGAGCCCGACGGCTATACGCTGCTCCTCCACCACATCGGCATGGCGACGAGCGCCACGCTATACCGAAAGCTCGCATACGACACGCTGAACAGCTTCGAGTATATCGGCCTCGTTACCGAAGTGCCGATGACCATCGTCGGCCGCAAGGACCTCGAGCCGACCGATCTGAAGGGGCTGGTCGACTACGCCAAGGCCAACAAGGATACCGTCACCGTCGCCAATGCCGGCATAGGCGCGGCCTCGCATCTGTGCGGCATGCTGTTCATGAGCGCCATCGGCACGCCGCTGGTCACCGTGCCCTACAAGGGCACCGCCCCGGCCATGACCGACCTTCTCGGCGGTCAGGTCGACATCATGTGCGATCAGACGACCAATACCACCAAGCAGATCCAGGGCGGCACGATCAAAGCCTACGCCGTCACCTTGCCTGAACGCCTCGATGTTCTGCCGGACGTCCCGACGACGACGGAAGCCGGTCTTCCGGAGGTGCAGGTCGGCATCTGGCACGGCCTCTACGCGCCCAAGGGGACGCCGGCCGAGGTCACCGAGCGCCTGTCGAAGTCGCTTCAGGTCGCGCTGAAGGACCAGAATGTCGCCGCCCGCTTCGCCGAGCTCGGCACCAAGCCGTCGTCCGAAGCAGACGCGACTCCGGCCGCGCTAAAGGCCAAGCTGGAAGGCGAGATCGCGCGCTGGAAGCCGATCATCGAAGCCGCCGGCCAGTACGCCGACTGAGGTTTTGAACGGGGCGCCACCAGCGCCCCGTTTCGCTTTGGCCCTGTTTTCGCATTGCACCGGCGCGCCCGCGGCACGGGCCTGGGAGGACGTCATGAAACCTTTCACAATCGACACGACCAACGGCATATGCGCCGCGCTGTTCATCTTTCTCGGTGGATTTTTCGCGCTGCAGTCGCTCGACCTCGAAATCGGCACCGCCTTCCGCATGGGACCGGGCTATTTCCCCCTGGTCCTGGCAATCGTCCTGATCCTGCTTGGCGCCGTCATCCTCGTCGAAGCGGTGCGCTTCGAGAGCGAGCCGATCGGCCATGTAGCCTGGCGCGGCATGCTGTTCATCCTCCCTGCCCCGATCTTCTTTGGCCTGACCGTGCGCGGCCTCGGCTTCCTCCCCTCGATCTTCCTGACGGCGCTGATCGCATCCTTTGCCAGCGGCCGCATGAGGCCGCTGACCGCGCTCGTGCTCTCCGCATGCCTGACGCTGTTTGCGTTCCTCGTCTTCAGTTACGCGCTCGGCCTGCCGTTCCGGCGCTTCGGCCCGTGGCTGCAGTTTTGAGGAGATGAACATGGAACTCCTCGACAACCTCGCGCTCGGCTTTTCGACGGCCACGTCGCTGGCAAATCTCGGTTTCTGCCTGATCGGCGTTCTTCTCGGCACGCTGATCGGCGTCCTGCCCGGCATCGGCGCCACCGCCACCATCGCCATGCTGTTGCCGATCACTTTCCAGATCGGCGACCCGGTTTCCTCCCTCATCATGCTCGCCGGCATCTATTACGGCGCGCAATATGGCGGCTCGACCACCGCCATCCTCATCAACATGCCCGGCGAATCCTCGTCAGCCGTCACCGCAATCGACGGCTACCAGATGGCCAAGAACGGCCGCGCCGGGGCGGCACTCGCGATCGCGGCGATAGGCTCGTTCTTCGCCGGCACGGTGTCGACCTTCCTCGTCGCCATCTTTGCCCCGCCGCTGACGGCGATCGCGCTGCAATTCGGCGCTGCCGAGTATTTTTCGCTGATGATCGTCGGCCTTGTCTCGTCCGTCGCGCTCGCCCACGGCTCGATTGTCAAGGCGCTGGCGATGGTCGTGCTCGGCCTGCTGCTCGGCATTGTCGGCACCGACATCTACACCGGCACGCCGCGCTTCACGCTTGGCATCAGCGAATATGCCGACGGGCTGAATTTCGTCGCGGTGGCGGTCGGCGTCTTCGGCGTCGCCGAGATACTGCGCAACCTCGAAAACGAACACGAGCGCTCCGTGATGATCCGAAGGGTCTCCGGCCTTATGCCGACCCGCGAGGACTTTCGGCGCATGGCGGTGCCCATCGTACGCGGAACGATCATCGGTTCGGCGCTCGGCATCCTGCCGGGAGGCGGCGCGATCCTTGCAGCCTTTGCCTCCTACACGGTCGAAAAGCGCGTATCGAAAAACCCCGGGGAATTCGGCAAGGGCGCCGTCGAAGGCGTCGCCGGACCGGAATCGGCCAACAATGCCGGCGCGCAGACCTCCTTCATCCCGATGCTGACGCTCGGCATTCCGGCCAACCCGGTCATGGCGCTGATGATCGGCGCGATGATCATCCAGGGCATCGTGCCCGGCCCCAATGTCGCGATCGAACAGCCGGCGCTGTTTTGGGGCATCATAGCCTCGATGTGGATCGGCAATCTGATGCTGATCATCTTGAACCTGCCGCTGATCGGGCTTTGGGTAAAACTCCTGACGATCCCCTATTACGTGCTCTTCCCGATCATCATGGCGTTCTGCTCGATCGGCGTTTACAGCGTCAACACCAACATCTACGACCTCTACGCCGTCGCCTTCTTCGGCTTGCTTGGCTACCTCCTGACCAAGCTGCGCTGCGAACCCGCGCCGCTGCTGCTCGGCTTCGTGCTCGGGCCGCTGCTCGAG
The DNA here is from genome assembly GCF_900149755.1 of Mesorhizobium delmotii. NCBI lineage: Bacteria > Pseudomonadati > Pseudomonadota > Alphaproteobacteria > Hyphomicrobiales > Phyllobacteriaceae > Mesorhizobium > Mesorhizobium delmotii. Next base: position 69,110 of record NZ_FUIG01000024.1, read on the forward strand.
GAAAACCTGCGCCGCGCCATGATTCTCGCGCGCGGCGACCCGACCACCTTCGTGACGAGGCCGATCAGCGCCGGCCTGCTTTTCATCGCGTTCGCCGTCCTCGTCATCGTCTTCCTGCCGGCGGTCAAGAAGAAGCGCGAAGAGGTGTTTGTGGAGGAGAATTAGCGAAAGTCACGCGGCCGCCTGTCGACCGGCGCGGCCGCCGATGCGGGCCCCGGTTTCCGAATCGAACAGGAAGACGGCGGCGTCCTGGAAGGTGATGCCGATCGGCTCATCCATGTCGTAATGCGCCGATTTGTCGGCCTTGACGGTCACGGTGGCGCCACCGAACTGGCAGGTGATCAAGGTATGATCGCCGATCAGTTCCACAGCGTAGACCCGCGCCGCGATCTTGCCCTCCGATGGGCCGGTGACCCGGCAATCCTCGGGCCGGAGGCCGGCAGTGACCTTTTTCCGGCTTTCGGCGACGCTGGTCGCAAATCGTCCTTCCGCGCAGGCGAAGGTCCCCTCGAGCAGCTCGCCCTGGAGAAAATTCATCGGCGGCGAGCCGATGAAGCCGGCGACGAACAGGTTCGCCGGATCGTCGTAGATCTGTCGGGGCGTCGCGATCTGCTGCACGACGCCGCGGTTCATGATCGCAACACGGTGAGCCAGGGTCATGGCCTCGATCTGGTCGTGGGTGACGTAGATCGTCGTCACGCCCAGATCGGCCTGCAGGCGTTTCAGCTCCGAGCGCATGTGGCCGCGCAGCTTGGCGTCTAGATTGGAGAGCGGCTCGTCCATCAGGAAGACGCTCGGCCGCCGCACCATGGCGCGGGCGAGCGCGATGCGCTGCCGCTGACCGCCGGAAAGCTGCCGTGGATAGCGGTCGAGGAACTCCTCAAGGTGGACCTTGACGGCGGCGCTGCGGACGGAGGCGTCGCGCTCAGTGCGCGGCACGCCCCGCAGCTTCAGCGGATATGCGATGTTCTCCGCTACCGTCATGTGCGGATAGAGCGCGTAGGACTGGAATACCATCGCCACGTCGCGATATTTGGGCAGCACGTGGGTGACGTCGCGGTCGCCGATGAGGACGCGGCCGGAACTCACCGATTCAAGCCCGGCCACCATGCGCAGTGCCGTCGTCTTGCCGCAGCCCGAAGGGCCGAGCAGCACCAGGAACTCGCCGTCCTCTATCTCCAGGTCGAGCCCTTTGACCACCTCGACCGCGCCGAAGGACTTGTAGATATCGGACAGGGTGACCCGCATATCGACTAGCCCTTCACTGCGCCGACCAGCAGCCCGCGCGCGATGTGCTTCTGCAGGATGCTGGAGATGACGATCACGGGGGCGATCATTACGGTGATCAAGACCGACATGTTCCACCATTGCGGCCCGCGCGTCGTGTTCTGTGCCGATACCAGCACCGGCATGGTCTGCGCGTCGACATTGGAAAGGAAGAGGGCCAGCAGATACTCGTTCCAGGCAAGGATCAGCACCAGCAGGAAGGTCGCGACCAAGCCGGAACGCACCAGCGGCAGCGCGATGGTGAAGAATACGCGGAACTTGGAGGCCCCGTCTATCTGTGCGCTCTCCTCAAGGTCGAGCGGGATGCCGGCGAAGAAATCGCGAGTCAGCCACACGACGATCGGCAGGTTGATGGCGGTGTAGGTGGCGATCAGCGCCACCTGAGTGTCAAGCAGGCGCATCTGCTGGAACATCACATAGATCGGCAATACGGCGACGATCGGCGGCATGATGCGGTTCGAGATGATCCAGAACTCAATGTCGTTGTTGCCGATCGCAAGCTTCGTGCGTCCAACGAGCGTGAACAGCGCAATGATGAAGAGAGCTGCCGCCACCGCAACGGCGATCTCCCACTGCACGCCGAAAGTGGCCACCGCCACGATGATTGCGGTGAGCAGGATCAGGAAGATTGCGACGGCGGCGAGCTTCACCTGGAAGCGGATACGCACGAGCGCGTAGGCCGCCAGCGAGCCGATCAGGACTGCGAGGAGCGTGCTGGCCACCGCGACCACGACCGAATTCATATAAGGGCGCAGCGTGTAGTTCTGCACGAGCATGAAATCCCATGCCTGCAGCGAAGGGGCAAAGTCGACGAACGGGAGATAGAACGGCCCATTGTCGACCTCGCCAGGCCCCTTGAAGGAGGTGATCAACACCCAGTAGAGCGGAATCACCACAACCAGCGCCCACAGGAACAGCAGCGCATAGGTCACGACCCTGGCGACCGGCGCCTGGCTGTCGATCGAAGCCGGCTCGAACAGCCGGCGCGCCAGTGAGCGCGGCTCGGCGCTCATGCTTCGAACCGGCGCGCCGGCCGGACCACGAAGTTGAAGAACGAGACGCATACGATGGTCGAGATGAAGAGCAGCATGTAGCCGACAGCGGCCGAGCCGCCGAGATCCTGGGTGCGCCAGGAAATGAAGGAATGGAGCGTCATTGATTCCGTTGCCAGGCCAGGGCCGCCGCCGGTGAGCACGTTCGGCAGGTCGATGATCTTGAAAGCCTCGATAAGCCGGATCAGCACGACGGTAGCGGCAATCGGCGCGATCGCTGGCCAAGTAATGTCGCGAAAAATCTGGAAGCCGTTGGCTCCGTCGAGCCGCGCCGCCTCGACCTGATCGCGCGGCTGGTTCTCAATGGCCGCCAGCAGCACGATGAACATGAACGGCGTCCACTGCCAGGTGTCGCCGACCAACACCATGAGTCGTGCCGACCAGGCCTCTGTGGCCCACGACCACTCGCTGATGCCGAAAGCGCGCACGAGCGGGGCGAAGGGTCCCTTCTGCATGTCGGCGAGCATGCGAAACGTGTAGGCGATGCCGACCGGGGTTACCATCAGCGGGATGAAGAAGAGGACGCGAAAGAAATTCCGGCCGCGGATAGGTTGGCCGCAGAGGAGTGCGAGGCCCAGCCCCAGTGCAAACTGCACGGATACGCCGACGAACACGTAGAGAAGCGTGTTGACGACAGTCCCTGGCACCCCGCCCGGCGCCATGGTGGCCAGCGCAAGGATCGCCAGCCCCATTGCCATTGCCGTCGCGAGAAGGCGACCAACCGTGCCGACAATGGTCGGCCTGCCACGCCAGAGATAGCGGGCGAGAAGAAACAGCAGCCCTGCCGCGATCAACGCCAGCACTGCGGATTGGACAAAGCCGAACGTGCCGAATTTGCCGAGCAGGTGATACTGCTGCGAGCCGACCAGCAGCTTGCGGAAGTTCACAAGTCCGATGAATTTCAGCGTGAATCCGCCCGGCGCGAGCGCAAAGCGCGAAAGCGCGAGATAGGCCGAGATGATGAGCGGAAAAATCGCGAAGCAGAGAAGCACGACGACGGCTGGCAGCACCATGATCCTGCCCGAGTGACCGTCCAGCCATTCGGTCCAGCTGCGGCGGTCGGCAGCTTCTGGCATAGTGTCGGTTGCGGTCATCATAACCCGGGAAAGTGGGGCAGGCATGAGACCCGGCGCGGATCGATGCCACGCCGGGTCGATTGCTTGGCTGCCTATTTGGCGCCGATGGTCGCCTTGTAAAGTTCGAGCTGCTTGTCTTTGCCAATCTCTTCGTTCAGCTCATTCCAGCCTTCCTCGACCGCCGCGACGGTCGCTTCCTTGTCGATTTCGCCGGCGAGGAAGCGCGAGACCGCTTCGTCGAGCACGACCTGCTGGTATTTCTGATTTTGTGGGATGCGCAGGTCGAGGATCATGTTCGGGCTGCTCATGCTGTCATTGATCGCGCCCAGGTACACTTTAGCCTCATCCTCGCTCATATTGGCCTTCTTCCAAAGGTCGCTATAGCTGAGCTGTGAGATGCGATACGGGTTGAAGCCGGTGCCGCCGACGGTCACATCGGCGTTCGACTGTGCCGGCTGCGTCATGAACGAGAAATAGGCGTAGGCGGCGTCCTTTACCTTAGGATCGGCCGCCGCGTTGATGCCGCCGCCCCAGCCACCAAAGGCGGCGAATGGTGCATGGTTCACGCCGTCGATCGCGTGCGGGCAGTTTTCTGCCGTGCAGGCCTCGAGCTTGCCGGTGTCCCAGTTCAGGACCTCCTTGGATCCGGGCATGATCGCCGCGCCCCATTTGCCCATCACCTTGGACTGCTTCGGATCGATCGAGATCGTGCCGACATCACCCCAGTCGAGGTTCAGCGCGCAGCGGCCGGAAGCGAAGAGCGGCCTTGTATCGCTGACGTCGAGGTTCAGCTCGTCCGGCGGGCCGTACTTGGTCGATTCAGCCAGGAAGTCGAGCGCCTTGCGGAAGGCGTCGTTGTTGACGAGCGGCGTCATGTCCTTGGTGTTGAAGAAAGTGCCCTGGCTGGTTCCCTTGGACTGGGTCATCGAGCCGACCACATCGGTGACGAACCAATAGCTCTGCGCGTTGCGCTTCTTGGCGATGCACGAGCCGAAATCCGGCGTGCCATCGCCGCTCATGTCCTTGCCATGCGTGGCCTTGGCGACCTCGAGATATTCGTCCCAGGTTTTCGGCACCGCCAGGCCGGCCGCTTCCAGCACGTCCTTGCGGTAGTACATCATATGGAAGTCGCCATCGAGCGTGATCATGTAGGTCTTGCCGCTGTACTTCTCGGAGAAGTCCCGGAAGAACGCGCCCACATCCTCCTGCTGGATGTCCTTGTCGGCCTCGACCCGCGGCGTCAGGTCCTCGAGGTAGCCGCCGGCAATGTAGTCGACCATCCATTGCGGGGCGAACACGCCGGCGTCGACCGAGTTGGTGCCGCTCGCCCAGTCCGTGAGAATCTTTTGATAGAGATCCGAGAAGGGCACCGCGATGACATTGATCTTGGCGCCGGTGAGCGCTTCGAATTCGGGCGCGCGCCTCTGTAGCGGCTCCTGAATCGCACCGGTCTGCGTAATGACGTTCACGGTAACTCCCGCAAACGGCTTGTCCTGGGCAAAGGCAGGCGCGCCAACCAGTGCGGCAAAAGCCGAAAAGCCGGCCAGAAAGACCCCAATTCTCATCAGACTTCCTCCCGTGTTGACCGGGACTTGTTCCTGCGAAAACCAAGCCGCCGGTATCTCCCCGTCGGCTGCCGTCGCCAGAGTACGGCACCAACGCTCCTCAAGCACAATATCGGCATCGCGCAGCGAGTCCAGTGCCTTGCCGCTAGGGAAGCTGAGGTGCCCAGCGGGCTTTCCGGCTGATGCATGTCGCCCAAAGCACGCAGCGGTTTTAGCGCCACCGCATCGACAATCCCGTCACCGGTGCTCACCACCGTCGGCATGGGCGTCACTGCAAGTTGGTGTGGCGCTGCAACATCAGTCTGTGCGCGTCGGGGAGCTGCTTCGCCAGGCCGAGCACAACGCTGTCGAGCAGGATGAGGCAGGATTGCTCGAACAGGCTGCCGCCAAACTGTTTCGATTCCCCGACAGGGACATGCAGCGTGACGTCGGCAATGCCGGCCAGGGTCCCGGCCGGCTTGTGCGTCAGCGTAACGACCTTGGCGCCCTCCGCCTTGGCGATGCGGGCAAAGCCTGTGCTGACCGGCGTTTCCCCGGAGCCGGAGACGATCAGCAGCGCATCGCCCCTGCGGATCGATGGCGCCGATGCCTCACCGACGAAATGCACCGTTCGGCCAAGATGCATAAAGCGCATCGCACCCATTTGCGCGACAAGGCCGGAGCGTCCCTGCCCGGAAAAGAACCATCGCTGATCGGGGTCATCGAACGCCTGCACCAGCCTTGCGAAGGCGTCAGCGTCGATCCGGCCAAGGAGGTCGGCTATCTCCTGTCCCACGGCCAGCCACGGCCTGGATTGGGCAATCTGTCGCGAATCCATCGTGCTACCTCTTTCGGGCTTGCGGATTCTGTGATGGCGCTGCCAACCACGAGGATTTCGGGCTCGACCGCGATCACCGCTTCCAGCGTGTCGGGGCCGATCCCTCCGGCGAGCGAAACCAGAAAGCCGCGGTCGTGCATCTTCCTCACGGCGTCGATATGTGACGTGGAAATGGTGCCTGCCAGCCGCGCATCGGTTGGCGAGTGGACCGCGATGTAACCGAAGCTTTCGGGGAAGACAGCATTCAAGGGAAGCAATTCTGCCTTGTCCGCCTCGGTGATGGTGTCGACGATGACCGTCGCGCCGAAGACGGCGGCACGTCTTCCCACCGTCTCATGCGTGGCGGACGAAGCACACGACAGCACCGTCATGAACGCGGCACCGGCGCCGAATACCATATCAGCCTCAAGCTGGCCGCCGTCGACGGTTTTGGTATCAGCCAACACCATGACTTCAGGGCAGAGTTCGCGCGCCGTGGTGATGGCAGAGAGGCCGAGGCGTTTCAGCAACGGCGTGCCGATCTCGATAATGTCGGCAAATTCCTTCATCTGCGCGAGCAGAGCCAGGTGTTCAGGCTTGTCGAAGGCGACTTGGAGGAGCAAGGCGGTTCTCTCGGATTGCTTAAGACAGCGGATGCGGCATGACGATAACGGCCAACCTACTGTCGTGTGCTTCTGGGACCAGCTCACAGTAGATTTGACAGGTCGAGCCAATCAACAGCGAACGTCGACAATTCCGTTCAGTGGCAGACCGCAAAGCTCTAGGATTGGCCGAACCGCCCCTCGCTTCGACCGCAGCACGAGCTCGAAAAAACCCAGACGTAACCTCGGCTCTGGCAGTTAAATTCCCAGGCTGGTTTAATGACTGCTGCACTACTAGTCTCCCGTTTAGGGCGAAACTGCCAATGCTTAAATCCTTTTTCGACATTCCCAATTGTAAGTCCAGAATTAAGAGAATAATCTTTTTTCCACTTGCTTCCCCTACCTTGCCGACCGGCTCCTACGAAAACAGTACGCATTCATCCGGTTTTCTTGGATTTACCTTTATGAGCACAGTGTCTCCGACATGTTTATTGGTCGTCTTTTTTCCATAAAAATTCCTAGCTACTGAGTCGTATTTCTTGCCATCGAACAAGTAACTCACTTTTATATCATAAGTTACAGGATCAACAGCGGCAGTCAATCTATCTACAACTCTGGACTCAACCACCGGCCAAGCCATCGCCTTCGCTGCAAATCTATTCTCCTGAATAGTTGCAAGAACAAAAACAAAGACCACAATTCCAAAGCACACGAAGACAAAAATAAAACCAGCATGATAATTATCCATTCTTCCTCACGCCGACCTTTTCTAGAAGATATTAACATTACCTAGAAAGACGTTTATGAACATTCATCTTCTCATGATATCCTGCCCTGCGGCGCCCGCTGTCTCGTCCTGGTCCGGCAACCATGCCTCGGTTGCACGCCACAACGCCATCATTTCGGTGACTTGGAATTACGGTGACAGTGTACCATTTTCTTCTTCCGCCTGCCGCGCTTCCCTATTTCATGGCTTTCCGGTTTGCTCCGGAAGTTCTTCGCTGTCTTCCGGACCGCCTAGGTGCCGACATCGGCGACACTTACTGCAAGTCGAGCCATGCGCTCGATCTACACACAGCCACAGCCGGGCAAACATGGGAAAAAGTGCACTGTCACCGTAATCCCAGGGTAGGGAAGGGAGAACGTACCAACGCTGATCGAATAGCTCTTATCCATCTACTTTTCTCCAGCCCTCATGACCTTGCCCGAAACAAACGATATACCTGTCTGGTGGAAATCCATCCAATCTACGTTCTACACAACCAGAAAGATTGCCTCCATCAGATTTAGTTTTTATTTTTACATCGTGAGGCAATGTAAGTTCAATATTTTTTCTAGTAAAAATAGGAACCTCCAAATTTTTACGAAATTCGCAAACTTTATACTTTGAAAGGAAAGCCTTTAGCTCGGAAATGCTAAATATGAATTTACCGCCATTACCCTGTATCGCGCTCACTACTTCTTCGCCAGTGCAAGCCGAATCCTGACTGGAGACAGACTGCCCGCTACGTCCGCTGCCACAGGCTTGGATCGAGAGACATACGCCGAAAAGAAGAAGCCATGCATAGAAACCTACTCTCTTTGGCCGCATATGCGTGGAATCCAGTTTTCAGGAAAAATTAGGCGCACAGCGCCCCACTCCGGTGGAGGCCACAATATTACGCTGCAAAAACCGACAAAAAAGGAAATACGGTGACAGGAAATACGGTGACAGTGCACCATTTTTTCTTTCCGCCTGCCGGGTTTCCCAATTTCATGGCTTTTCCGGTTTGCTCGGCGCCTGGCCGGAAGTGCTTCGCTGTCCACCGGCCGCCCAGGTGCCGACATCGGCGATGCTTCCTGCAAGTCGAGCTATGCGCTCAATCTACACGCAGCCAAAGCCGGGCAAACATGGGAAAAAGTGCACTGTCACCGTAATCCTTTAACCCGGAGCTATAGCTCACGCATCCAAATCCAGGGACCCCAAAAACTGCCCCCGTCCCTATCTGAGTCTGTCCGTAGAACCGCCCAGTAAATTCATCTTCACCTCCCGTTTAGACAAACATCAATTGTGACAGCTACGCATAGAAGCGCAAGAAATATGGAAACAACAGCTTGAGCGCGTCGAATAGCATCTCGGGTCATAATATTATAGCCTAAGCTTGTGTATTTCGCATTTTGCCTGTCAACGTTGAGCATGGCGTGAAAGTTCGCCAAGGTCAAAAAGGCAGCAAGAAACAAGATAGCAATTACTGAGTCGCGTCCGCTCCCATATCTAGTTATATAACCATATATATATCTGTTCATATCGTACAATTCGCAAGAAACGAACAGAGTTAGAGCCGTAGAAAAACTAATAACACAAACTATTGCTGGTATCTTCACCCACAGATTTTTAAATAACCACTCCATTCAACGAGTCCTTCTGATGTTTTGGCCGCCGGCTGCGCTGCGCCTCCTGCGCATAACGCAAGATGCCGCTTTGAATGCTTTGTTTTCATTTTGTGGGTCGGAGATTGCCGCGCACTTCTTGACCAGACTACAACCTCGGAGACCAAGCGCAAGCTGCCCGCCGCCGCCCAAGACACAATATTTTTGCCGCAAAGTGCCTTGCTTTCAGAGCCTTCAATGGTGGCCGACTCATCGCTCATGGAACGCCTCATCCGTCATCTCCATCAGCGGGTCGAGGAGAAACTCGATCACGCGGCGGTTGCCGGTCCTGATCTCCGCCGTCACCGACATGCCGGGTGTCAGAACGACATCATTGCCCTCGACTCGGATCAAGGTTTCGCTGAGCGTAATGCGCACCGGAAACACCAGCGGCCCGGCTGCACTGCGCGCAGCTTCTTCCCTGCCCGTTGCTGCCTCCGGCGCGCCGGCCGGGATGGCGTCATTGGACACGGTCAGAACCTTGCCATTCAAAGTGCCGTATTTGGTGAAGGGGAAAGCTTCGAGCTTGACCCGCACATCCTGCCCTTCGTGCACAAAACCCTTGTCGCGGTTTAGCAGCATCGCCTCGATCTCGAGTGCCGTGCCATCCGGCACGATCACCATCAGCCGCTGGCCGGTCTGCACCACTTCGCCGAGCGTGTTGACCTCCAGTTGCTGCACGCGCCCCGCTACCGGCGATTTGAGCAGGCTGGCGCGCTCGAACAGTTCGGCCTTGGTCAGATCCTGCCGCAGCAGGCCGATCGAGCGGTCGATCTCGATCAGCTCGGTGCCGACCTTGTCGAGATAGGCCTCGCGGCGGGCGCGCTTCTGCGCGGCAAGCGTCCTCACGGTCGCGTCAAGCTCGGCTATATGGCCTTCGTCGGCCACCACCGCCATCACCTGGCTCTGCTCGCCCTGACGGGCGTCGATGGTGTTGGTCTTGATACCGACCTTCCGCTTTTCCAGTTCCTCAAAGACATCCAGCCGGTCGCCGGCCAGGCTGACCAGCTTACGGCGCTCGATCAGCGACTTGTTGCCGCTGGCGAAGGCTTGGCTATCTTGGCCTTAAGCTTCAGCCGTTTTGCCGCCCGCACAACATCAATGCGATCGGCGGTCCGTTCGCCCAAACCCAGGTCATGGCGAATGGCGTCGGGATCAGCCGGCTGGCGCAAATACTGCGTCATCAGCGCCAAGCAAACGACGCCGCTGTCCAGCCCCATTACTATAGGCGTGGCCGCTCCCACATGCCTTCCCCGCAAAACCCAATTGCCTTATCAACCTCCACCTGTGTCACAAGCAAGGGCTGAAAAGAAGAAGTGTTGCATAAATGCCAGAGAAGAGCTTATATTACTACATTTTAAATCACGAATATACAATATTCTTCGGCTTGAACAATCCACCGACAGTGGCCGCTCCGGCCTTCATGTGCAAAAGGCGCCACGCGACTGAGTAGCCGGCGGCTAGAGCAGGGCCAGGTGTTCATGCTTGTCGAAGGCGACTTGGAGGAGCAAGGCGGTTCTCTCGGATTGCTTAAGACAGCGGGTGCGGCATGCCGCCCAACCCACTGTCGTGTGCTTCGTGGTCGAAATCTGCCATAATCCAGCAACCTCCAGGCTGGTCTGCATAGGGAGAGCAAATCGTACCCTGCAAAGCAAGTGTGGTTATTGTTGAAATCAGGAGGTGCGGGCCAGATCAGCGCCGATGCCACATGCAATGCAATATGAGGCAGTCCTTTGACGAGATTGTTTGAGCCCATTGGATGCAAGGTCGACCTGTCGACCGGTGCGATGGCAAATGCAACCGGCAGCTACCAGAAGCGCTTCCGCGATCTGGACGGGCTCTACGCCGACGCCGCGGCGTTCGAAGCCATGCGCGCGGCGTGGGGCGAGCGCATCGCCTACGAAGTCTCCGAGTTCCGGCCGACCGAGCAGTCGGGCGATCTGATTTTCGGCGTCACGCGCATGGCGCCCGGCAAAGTCGGCGACGAGTATTTCATGACGCGCGGTCATATCCACAATCAGGCCGACCGGCCCGAGATCTACTACGGCCAGAAGGGGCACGGCCTGATGCTGATGGAATCGCCGGAGGGCGAGGTCCGGATCGTGCCGGTCGACACGCAGACCGTCTGTTACGTCCCTCCGTTCTGGATCCACCGCTCGATCAATGTCGGAGACGACGATCTGGTGATGCTGTTCTGCTACCCCGCCGATTCAGGGCAGGACTACGAGATCATCGCGAGATCGGGAGGCATGCGCTCGCGCGTGGTCGCCGGTGATGGAGGCTGGAAGGAAGTCGACAACCCGGATTGGCGACCGCGTGACGCGAAGCTGATCTCCGCCCTCTATGGGCAATCCGGCACGGTGCCGGCATGAAGGCTCGCTTCGAGATCGCTGCTTTACTTCGCGGTGCTGCACTGCGCGCGGAGAAAATCCGGGAGAATGGCGAATGAGCCGCTATCGCCCGGCTACCCAGCCGACATTCTATTTTGTCGGCGTCACGACGACGAGCAGTTCGATCATGCGGGTTTTCCCCGCATGGGCGCGCCACCTCCGGCTGAAGGATGCGGTTCTCAAGGGCATCGACTTTCCGCTCCATGCCGATCCGGAGGCCTACCGTGACGTCGTCTCCTTCATAAAGTCCGACCCGCTGTCGCTCGGCGCGCTCGTCACCACGCACAAGATCGATCTCTTCAACGCGGCGCGCGACATCTTCGACGTGATCGATCCTCATGCTCGCCTGATGCACGAGACCAGCTGCCTGTCGAAGCTGGGCGGCAAGCTCATCTGCCATGCCAAGGATCCGATCTCTTCCGGCCTAGCGATAGACGGTTTCATCCCGGCGGGATACTTCGCGGAGACCGGCGCGGAAGTCCTGTCGATGGGCGCCGGCGGATCGACGATTGCGATCACCTGGCACCTGATGCACAAGGAACGTGGCGCCGACGCACCTTCGCGCATCATTGTCACCGACCGTTCGCAGCCGCGTCTCGACCAAATCGAGCGCATCCACAAAGACATGACGTCGACGGTCGAGATCAAGTATGTCCTGGCAGACCGGCCCGAGCTCAATGATGAGACGTTGGCGGCGCTGAAACCCGGCTCGCTGGTGATCAACGCGACCGGACTTGGCAAGGACGCCCCTGGCTCGCCGATCACCGATCGCGGCGTGTTCCCCAAGCGCGGCATCGCCTGGGATCTCAATTATCGCGGCGACCTGATCTTCCTCGACCAGGCAAGGCGGCAGCAGGCCCGACAGCAGTTGCAGATCGAGGACGGTTGGACGTATTTCCTGCATGGCTGGACGCAGGTGATCGCAGAGGTCTTCGACATCGCGATCCCGGTGTCGGGGCCGGATTTCGACGACATGTCGCGCATCGCCATCGAAGCGGCGAAAGGCTGATACCGTGGGACGCATTCTCGTCACGCCGCGCTGGCTCTGACCAATAGACAGAGGGTCACATGCTTGCCCATCTCAGGACTCTCCCGAAATGAGCGGCGAGCTTTTCCTCGCCATCGATGTCGGCACCGGCAGCGTCCGCGCCGCACTGATCGATGTCACCGGCAAGATCCTTGAACTTGCGTCGCGAGAGCACGACCAGATCGTGCCGGAATTCGGCTGGGCAGAACAGCGGCCGGTCGACTGGTGGGAGGGTGCACGAGCGAGCGTCAAGACGGTGCTGGACCGCGTCGATGGCGCCCGCGAACACATCTCCGCCATCTGCGTCTGCGGGCAGATGCACGGGCTGGTCCTGCTCGACGCGCACGGAGCGCTGACGCGCGACACAGCACCGCTCTGGAACGACAAGCGCACCATCGATCTCGTACGTCGCTTCGAGGAAGCGAACGAGCCGGACAGCTACCTGCCCGAAAGCGGCAACACGCCGACCCCGGCATGGCCGGGCTTCAAACTGCAATGGGCTCGAGACAACGATCCCGCCGCATACGCCAGCAGCGCAGTCGCCATTATGCCGAAGGATTACATCAACTACCGGCTGACCGGCGAGATTGCTATGGATACAGGCGACGCGTCCTGCAGCTTCCTCATGAACCCGGAGCGGCTCGACTGGTCGCCGGTGATGATCGAGCGCATGGGTCTGGACGCCGCCAGGCTGCCGCCGATCCGCAATCCGCTGGATATCCTGGGCCAGGTCACCGAACAGGCGGCGCGCGACACCGGCCTGCGCTCTGGAACCCCAGTGCTGGTCGGCGGCGCCGATTATCCGGTGGCACTGCTCGGTTCGGGCGCTTGTCGCCCGGGAATGGGTTCCGACAGCACCGGCACGGGCGCCATCATCACTGTTATCGCGGAGAAGCCGCTGCTTGACCCGGAAATCTCGAACGTTGCGACGATCGAAGGCAACTGGGCGCAATTCGTGCTGCTGGAGACCGGCGGCGACGGCATGCGCTGGGCACGCCGCGCGTTCCACGACAACGCGCTGTCCTATGACGAGATCGTCGCCCGCGCCGCCGAGGCACCTGCCGGTTGCGACGCACTGCTCTTCATGCCCTTTCTCACCGGCGAGCGCCTGGGGCGCCATCGCAACGCCCGCGCACAGTTCTTCGGACTGGGCGCCGCGCATGGCATGGAGCATCTGCATCGCTCGATCCTGGAAGGCATCGCCTTTGCCATGACGCGCCACATCCGCATCATGGAACAGGCGTCGAACAAGCCGCTGGAGCGCGTCATCGCCGCCGGCGGCGGGGCGCGCGCCGAACTCTGGCTGAAGATCAAAGCAAGCGCCTTCAACATTCCGATCCTGGTCCCGCGGGAGCCCGAATGCGGCATTGTCGGCTGTGCCGCGATGGCCGCGACGGCGACGGGCCGCTTCTCGCGCGTCGAACAGGCGGCCAAGCGCTTCGTGAGCTACGGCGCCGAAATCCTGCCGGACCCCAGATGGGCCGAGACCTACAGGCGCACCCAACCCGTTTTCGACAAGCTCTACTATCACAGCCAGGCGCTCTACGACGACATCGACGCCCTGGCGGCCGCCACGCGGCCGACGCAGCCGTGACGCCTGCGATCGGCTTGGCGATCGCACAGGTTTTGGGCGCCTCGGAGGCTCGGTCGTGGCGCTCGGCAGTTCCGAGGAAAGCTCAAGGCCGCCGTGCCTCATGGCGTTGGTCGGCGGCCTCGACAGCCAGATGGGACTTGGGAGGGCCGCCTCAGACGACCTGATACTCCTGCGACTTGAAGGACAGGTGCTTCATGCCTTCCGGCGCATCCGAGATTTTCCGGATATTCGCCCAGGTCTGCTTGTAGTTCGGAATGATGAACTCGTTCACCCCTGGCGACACGACGTTGCCCTGCACCCCAGTGGGAAACGCGAACAGCATGAATGTCTCTTTCCGCTTTGCCGTGGGTGTCGGATACACGGCCGCCTGGGTCGCGCCGTTGTCATTGTAGACTTCAACCAGATCCCCCTGGTTCAGCGATAGTTCTGCCATGTCGGCAGGATTCATCTCGATGAAGGGATAGGGCCAGCGGTCCATGACCAGCTCGTTCTGCTGGTCGAGGTAGGCACTCTGCCAGACGTGGTTGGTGCGGCCATTGTTGATGAGGAAGCTGAACTTGTCCTTCTCCTCCTGCTTGCCAGCAGCTTGGAGGCCCCTCCACTGCGTCTCGGCAAAAACGGCCTTGCCGTCCTCCTTGTTAAATTTGCCGTCGGCGTAAAGGCGCTTGGTTCCGATGATGCGCTCGGTCCCCGCAGCCGGTTCGGGGGGCGATCCCGCATTGGTCGGCGCTGCCTTCTGCACAGGCTCCTTGCCGCGCGCGCCCTCGATGGCCGGGCCGCCGAGGACCTCACCGGGTTCACCCGTCGAAGTTCCAGCTGCCAGCGGCTCGGTCTCCCCAAGGCCGGTTGCCGGCTCCTGGAAACCGTTGGTCCCCATCGCGCGCAGCCGGGCGTAGGTGACGAATTCTCCCCCCTTTTCGTGCTGGTGGTAGCCGTCCATGAAGGCGTCTTCTTCGGTCTGCCAGTCGAATCCCTTGAACTGGTCCGCGACAGCGTTGTCGCCTGCTTCGCGGAAAACCCGTTCCAGGTGGTTGGCCAAGCGCGCGGCGATCAGACAGTCGGGCATCGACTGGCCGGGCGGGTCCATGTAGCGCTCCGTCAGCCGCATGCGCCGTTCGCCGTTCATCGATGTGAGGTTCATCTCGCCGGATGTCGCGGCAGGCAGCCAGACATGGCTCGCCTGACCGATCTTGGTCGGGATGATGTCGACATCGACCGAGAACAGGCCGCCTTTGCCAACCGCACCGACAATCGCATCGACAGTCGCCTGCCGCTCGCCGTAGGGGACGGAGGACATGGCGTCCTTCACCATATCGGTGCGCTCCTTGTACCGCCGCTTGAACTGGTGTGCGTTGAGCGTGGTCTTGTAGTGATCGCATCCCCAGATGTGATGTACGCCACCCTTGCCCTCGATCAGCAACTGGTCGACGTAAGCCGCTGGTCGACCAACATGAGCGTCCGACGGCCGGGAATAGCCCTCCTGGTGGCCGCCCAGGCGGACACAGCCGCCGCCGGGGCGGCCAATGTTTCCGGTCGCCAGCGCGAGGTTCACGAGCGAGCCATTGGTTCGGTAGTTGTCGTTGCCCCAGATCAGGCCTTTTTCGTAGGCGAACATGGTGCGTCGACGCTTGCCGTCTTTCGGCTCGGCGATCCAGGCCGCCGCCTGCTTGATCTGGTCGACGGTGAGGCCGGTGATCTCAGCGGCTTGTTCCAGCGTCGTCCGGTTCGCGGCCAGCGCCTTGTCGAAGCCATTGGTTGACGCCGCGATGAAATCCTTGTCCGTCCAGCCCTGATCGGCGATGTGGGTCACCAGGGCGTTGAACAGCGCCAAATCCGTACCGGAGTTGATCGCCAAGTGCAGGACGCGCTCCTTGCCCGCCTCGACTTCGCACGCGTTCACGGTCACCGTTCGCCGCGGATCGACGATGATGACGCGAACTGGCTCGTGCGGCTCGCCCGGCAACTCCTTGTTCTTCTTTTCCGTGGAGGTCCCGCGCAGGTTCGGAATCCAATGGTTCAGGAAATAGTTTGTCTGCGTCTCCAGGGGATTTGCGCCGACCACCATGATCGTGTCGGCAAGCTCCGCATCCTCATAGCAGTTATTGAGTTCGCCGACGCCCATGTCGCGTGTGGCGTGGACCTCGGAATTGTAGGCCGGACGGTTATGGATCCGGATGTTCTTGACCTTCATGGCACCGAAATAGAGCTTCCCCGTACCCCAGGTGTTCTCGTAACCGCCCCCGGCGCCGCCGTGGTCGAAGGCCGAGACGAATACGCCGTCGTCGCCCTGTTCCTTGATCACTGCCGCAGTGACGCGGGCCACCAAGTCCAGCGCATCGTCCCAGGAGGTCGGCTGCATCTGGCCGTAGCGCCAAACCATGGGGTCGGTCAGGCGCTGAAGCTGCGTGTTGCGTTGCCGACTGAAGCTCATTTCGGCCATGCGGGCGCCGCGGATCGAGCCGAGCCCGGAATTCACGACGCAGTCTCTGTCCGGTTTTATGACGATATGGACGTCTTTGCCGTCCTGCTTGACGATGTTGTACATCGAAGGGGAATACCAGGCTGGCGTCTCCGCCTCCTGCTGCTGGGATAGGTCCACGCCAAAGACGTTTTGGTCGGGCGCTGTGCCGCCCTGGTGATTCGTGTCCCAAGTATAGGCGTGATAGCCGCAGCCGACGATGCAGTAGTGGCAGACGACGTTGTGAACCTTCGCGTCCGCCGGGACAATCGGCAGGCGGCCGATTTGACGTTTGTAGGCCATGACAGGTCTCCTCTAGAGCACGTTCGACAGGCGGCCGTAGATGAGCTCATCGAGCCCCTCCGCGAACACGTCGCCTTTGTCATCCACGCGAAGCAGGTACTGCGGCAGGTTCTGCGTCGCCTGCCCCCAGATTTGCTGGCCTCCCGCCTCACAGTCGAAGCGGGAATAATGCCCCGGACAGTTCAGCGTGCGGTCCTCGGCGTTGTAGTTCAGCGGAAAGCCCTTGTGCGGGCAGATGGTGGAGAAGCCGACGATGTCGCCGTCAGGGCCGGCGCCACCTTCCACTTTCATTCCAAGTTTCAGCAGCACACCGGGCGCGTTCTCATCGGGGTAGCCGACATCGAAAGGCTCGTTCGGCTTCAAATCGGCTATATTGGCCAACTTGTTCGACGGGTATTCGACCAGTGCCAGACCGGGTGCAGCCTTGGTCTGAGCTTGCGCCGGCAGCGCCACTGCTGTGGCCACGCCGGCGGCGGCGAACGCCCCTCCCCTTAGAAACTGACGGCGGCCGACGTCGACCAGTCTGTTGCAGCGATCCATGCATTCCTCCCATTGGCGAAATCGTCGCAAGCGGCCCTGCAACGCCTGTGCCAACCGGAGAAGCCGTCGATTTCATTCGAGAAACTGCTGGAAAGCCAGCGCCGAGGGGGCCTGCACGTTCGGAAATCCGAACATGCTGCAGTGCCGAAGGTTCAGGTTTCCGAACGCACTCGCTCGGCAAGACCGAAGCGCGTCATCTTCTCCCACAGGGTCGTTCTCGAAATGGATAGAAGCGCTGCTGCCTTTGCGATCTGGCCTCCAGTTTCTTCAAGCGCGCGCTCAA
Source organism: Mesorhizobium delmotii (assembly GCF_900149755.1). Taxonomy (NCBI): domain Bacteria; kingdom Pseudomonadati; phylum Pseudomonadota; class Alphaproteobacteria; order Hyphomicrobiales; family Phyllobacteriaceae; genus Mesorhizobium; species Mesorhizobium delmotii. The sequence continues at coordinate 86,492 of NZ_FUIG01000024.1, forward strand.
TCTGGCGACGTTCGGCAGCATCGCGGACGTCGGCGAGCGGCACGAATGCGGCACCGCCAGGCTTGGATGCGTGTTCTGGAAACAGATCACCGGGCATGATCCATTCGTTGGTCGCCAGCGCCACCGCCCGGTCGACGCGGTTTCTGAGTTCCCGAACGTTCCCTGGCCAAGGGTGGACGAGTGCTGCTTCCCTGGCCAGCGCGCTAAATCCACGGATGCAGGTGTCCGAGCGGGCGGCGGCATTCTGAAGAAACCGATCCATCAGCCAGTCGATGTCTTCAGAACGTTCTCTGAGCGGCGGAATATGGATCGGCAGGACAGCCAGTCGGAAGTAGAGGTCCTCTCGGAAACCTGTGGGGCCGCCGCGTTGGGCAAGATCACGATGCGTCGCGGTCACAATGCGCGCACGGAAGACGACGGGCGTTTCACCACCGACGCGATGAAAACTCCCATCCTCGATCAGCCTGAGAAGTTTCGCCTGGAGGGGCAAAGGCATGTCACCGATCTCGTCGAGAAACAGTGTCCCCTTGCCTGCACGTTCAGCGTAGCCGAGATGGCGAGCTTGAGCGCCCGTGAATGCACCCTTCTCATGTCCGAATATCTCGCTCTCGAGGAGCTCTGCAGGAATCGCTGCGCAATTGACCGCGATGAACGGCTCGGTGCCACGCGACGAAATCTGGTGGAGCAGCCGGGCCGCCACCTCCTTGCCGGACCCGGTTTCCCCGGTGATCAGCACCGGCAGGTCATGCGCGGCGTAACGATGGAGGAGATCTTCGGCACGTTGAATGCCGGCAGACTCTCCGAGACAGTAACCGTTCAGCCGGAGTTGGCTTTGCATCGTCCGTCGCCCGGCATCGATGCGGCGAAGGAACTCGTCCATCGCGAAGGGCTTGGTCATGAAGTCGACCGCGCCTGACCGCATTAGGCGGACCGCCTGATCGATTTCGCCATGGCCAGTGACGAACATGAAGGGCGGAATGTTCGGCAGTTTGGCGAGTTCGTTGAATACCACCTCTCCAGAGACATCGGGGAGGCAGACGTCGCAAATAACAAGATCGAGCGAGTCAGACTCGCCAGCGATTTCAGAAATCGCCTCACAGCCTGACTGCCACCAAGTCACTCGCCAGCCCTCGAGCTCAAGGCGCTGGACAATCGAGCCTCCCATGACAAGATCGTCCTCGACGAGGCCTATCCGGGCGCGGTCAGGCAGCATGGGCTTTGGCGTCCTCCCTGTCGAACGGAATTGTCAGCGTGACCGCCGTCCCTCCCCCTCTTTTGGCTGCGATACTGGCACGTCCGCCGAGATCGTCAACCACGCGGCGGACCATCCAGAGACCGAGACCACGCCCCACGCGTACGGCCGGACCGGGGTCCTGGTCGATGAGAATCCCCGCGATGTCGGCCGGCATTCCGGCGCCCTGGTCGCCAATTTCGATGTGCAACCGGTCTTCCCAGCTCATCGCCGTCAGCGAAACCGTCCCGTCTTCCGGGGTGACCGCGCTCGCATTGAGGAGGAGATTGAGGACCGCCTGACGGACCGGACCGCCTCGGATGGGCAACTCTCGCGCACCGTTCCATGCGACGCTCCAATCCAGCCGCTGCCGCTTCCGGCGCAATTCCGGCTTGAGCAACAGACGGACATCATCCAGATCGGCAGCAGTCATGGGGCGCTGCGATCGTTCTGGCCGATAAGTCGCAAGCGCGGCCTCCACTACGTCCCGAATGCCCGCAAGGCCGCGCTCGATCAGACTGATCGACGTGTCGCGAACACCGAGGGTTTCGCCATGGGTCTTCAACGTGTCCAAAGCGTTGAACAGGCCGCCAAGTGGATTGTTGATCTCATGCGCCATGCCGGAAGCGAGACGCCCGAGGCTCGATAGCTTCTCTTCCTCGGCGAGCTGCATGGCGAGATTCGCGCGCTCACGCTCGGCATGAACGAGGGCATTGTAGCCGCGGAACAGGCCTGCGACTTCGGAATCCCCGGCCGGGATTTCCCGAGGTGAGATCGGCTCGGCCGCGCCATGCGCTGCGGAGCGCATGTGATCCTCCAGCACCCGCATCGGGCCGATCATTTGTCTCACCAGCACGAAGCCGCCCAGCGCGAACAAGGCCGCAAGGACGCCGTTTGTAACGAGCAGGGTGACGAGAATCTCACGCCGCTCGGCAAAGAGATGTGAAACATCGAATGTGGCGTGGATCGTCCCGATCGGCTGACCCTGATAGACGAGATCGCGGTGGGCGAACCCGGTCAACCTGGACTTGTCGATGGTGACGACGTCCGGACCGTAGCGATTGAGGTAATCGGCCGACAATTCGGAATAAGTCGCGATCCGGTTCGGATCGCTCGCTGCGAGTACCTTGCCGTCAGGGCCGGTCACCACGGTTTCGATCGGAGCGAGGGATTTATAGGACGCCGAGGACCTGTCGAGCGCGTCGAACACCTCCCAGACGTCCGCCCGCAATACGGCCGGCACGACCGCCGACGAAAGGCCGTCCAGATAGGTTTCGGCAAGGCCGTTGAGGAAGCTTTCCTGTGTCCGCGACAGCCGGTCGAGCACTCGCTCGGAAATGGCTGCACTGATGACCACCATGAGCAAAGCCACTAAGACCGGCACGCGGTAGGAGACGGGAATCGATCGGAAACGCCGGAGCAGTTTCATCCAAACTGCCTCACGGTTTCCACCTTGGCCGCAATCGCGTCGAAGAGCGACGGATCGGTTGCCACGAACCCGTCCAGACGAAGCAGGGCAAGGACCTTCCGACCCTCGGCATCATCGTCCATGGAAATCAAGGCCTGCCGCAACGCCTTGACGCGTCGATCGTTGGAGACGGACTTCGGCGACGCTATTGGCGGAAAGCCCAGCCATTCCGACCTGCGGACGATCCTGGTCTGCTTCACCAGATCCGGCTCGGTCTCACGCATGACCTCGTAGACGTAGCCGTCCACGCTGCCCGACTGAGCGAGGCCGGAGGCGACGGCCCTGATGACGTTTCGGTGCCCATAGGTGAAAAAGCTTCGCGCGAAGAACCTGCCTGGAAGCTGGCGTTTCTCGGCGAGAAGTGCCCGCGTCACCAGAAAACCCGAATTCGAATCAGGATCCGAAAACGCATGGACGTCGCTTTTCAATCCGGTCCAGTCATCCACTTTACGATCGGCCGAAGCGATCAGGTACGACTGGTAGAGCGGCTCGCCGTGCCAGACCGGGGTTGCGACAAGGTCGAGATCGGCCTTGAACTGCACATAGGGATAGCCGCAAATCCATGCCGACTGGATCTGGCCGGAAACCAGCAGCGCCGTGATTTCCTGATACGTGCGGCGCGTGACGAGTTCCACCTGGCCACCGATCTTGGCGCCGAGATAGCTGCGCAGATGGTCCAGCAATTCAAGATCGTTCGAGAGGAAGACCGGCGTCAGGCCGAACTTGAAACTCTCATCTTCAGCACGAAGGGCAACAGGGGCGAATAGGGTCGCCGCACCCGAAACAGCGGCCGCAATCAGATCACGCCGCGTGATCGGAACGCCGTCGGTGGCCCTGTGCGGGTTGCCTAGGTTCCTCAAGAGTCGCCTCCCGACCGGAGCGAGAGGGTGTCCGGTCGACCCGATCATATCCGAAAATGTAGAAGTCTAGGAACTGCAAAAGCGGAACCGGATTTTGGAGCGATCCGACGCATCCGGTCTGGGATGCATCGGGCGATTGACTCAGTTGTGGCGGATTTCCGTCCCCAGCACCTTCAGGCACTCGCGGATGAACGCGGCAAGTGCGGTCCAGCCCTTTGCCGAGACCATCGTTCCGTCGACATAGGCCTCAGTCGGGGACAGGTCGATATAGGTTCCGCCGGCCAGCGTCACTTCCGGCTCGCAGGCAGCCAGCGCACCTACTTTCTTGCCACGCACGACGCCGTCGACCGCGATCAGGATCTGGACGCCATGGCAGATCGTAAAGATCGGCTTCTTGTTTTCGTGGAAATGGCGGACCATCGCCTGCACGCGCTTGTCGGTGCGGATGTACTCGGGGCCACGGCCGCCCGCGCAATAGACGGCATGATACTGGTCGAGCTGTCTTTCCGCCTCCGAAAAGGTCTTGTTCAGCAAAGCATAGTGGCCGGGTTTTTCGGTGTAGGTCTGGTCACCCTCGAAATCGTGAAGCGACGTCTTGATCAGGTCTCCGGCGTTCTTGTCAGGACAGACAACGTGGACGATGTCGCCGACGGCCTCCATCGCCTGCTGATAGACGAAGATCTCGTATTCTTCGGTAAACTCACCGGTCAACATCAGTATTTTCTTGCCTGGCATGGTCGGTTCCTCGTTTTGTGGGTGGAACAGTTTTGTGAATGGAAGGGTTTTTGTGAATGGAAGGGGGGCGGGCATTGCACTCGTCCGGCGGCGCGGGTCTCAGAAAAGGGGATCCGGGATGTCCCGGTGCATTTGCTTGCCAGATCGCCGGTGCGTCCAACTTGACGGCGCCGCTGCCGACGGTGACGGACATCGTGGACAGTCTCAATCGAACGCCGGCAGCAAACGATCACGAGAATGCTCGATATGACGGCGCATCGCCTGTTCCGCCGCAGCGGGATCGGAGGCAGCGAAGGCGGCCAGGATGGCCTCATGCTCGTCGAGCGCTTCCTCGGTGACGCGCGCATGGAACATCAGGCGGAAGATGTGGAAGTGCGTATGCTGGAACGCGAGAGTCTGGCGCACGAGATCATTGTTTGCAAATTCCATGATCCTGTCGTGGAAAACGGCGTCCTGCCGCGCAAAGTTGGAGTAACGCAGGCGTTCATCCTTGCCTTCGCGGCGCGCCATGCCGCCTGCGGACTCCCGAAGCACCGCAAGTTTCGTCTCATCCATCGATGCGGCTGCTTTGGCCGCCCCATGCGGCTCGAGCAGCAGGCGAAGCTCATAGAGTTCGTCAAATCGGCGCCTGGTTATCTGCGGCGCGGCGCGGTAGCCGATCAAATGTGTCTTCAGCACAAGGCCTTCGCCTTCGAGGCGGCCAAGCGCTTCACGGATTGGCGTGTGGGATACATCCAGTTCCTTGACCAGACTGTCGACGGTGATCCGTGAGCCAGGCGCGATCTTCAGCGACATGAGTTGCGCGAAAATTGCTTCATACACGTCCTCCACCAGGCTGTTGGATCGCTGGATGCGTCCGCTAGCGGGGCCGACTTCTCGGGCATTGCTTACGTTCGTGACCTGCATCTTTGCCCCTTGACAGGATCACTGGCTAACACGATGCTTCGTTCAATACAATCCTATATCCTATACGATTTAATAGAGGATATTTTAGGGCCGCAACAAGCTTTCGCTTTCCACTCCCAACCTCATCGAGAGACGCTGAACATGAGCCTTTTCGCTGCCATAAGGTTGCCGCGTGAAATCCTCTTCGGGAAGGGCCAGCGCCATGTCATTCCAACCGTTGCGGCCAGGCTGGGCCGTCGCGCTCTTGTCTGTACGGACGAGCGCTTTGCCGCAACCGTCGCCTTCGCAGAGATCATGGCGGCGCTCGACGGCGCATCGATCGATGTGCTGGTGCAGGACCGTGTGCTGCCCGATGTGCCACGAGACACGGTTGCCGCCTGCGTAGAGGTGGCGCGACAGTTTGCGCCGGACATGGTGATCGGCATCGGCGGCGGCAGTTGTCTCGACATGGCCAAATGCGCCGCGTTGCTCATCAGTCACGGCGGCCAGCTCCAGGACTACTACGGCGAGTTCAAGGTGCCTGGTCCGACGCTGCCGTTGATCGCGGTGCCAACGACAGCCGGCACCGGCTCGGAAGTGACCCCTGTCGCGGTGATTTCCGATCCGGATCGCACCATGAAGGTAGGCATCTCCAGCCCGTATCTGATCGCGGCAGCCGCCATCTGCGACCCGGAACTGACGATGACATGTCCCCCGGGACTGACGGCGATTGCGGGCGCAGACGCGCTGACACATGCGATCGAGGCTTTTACCGCCGTCAGGCGCGGCACTGACCCCAGCCTGCCGCAACAGCATGTCTTCATCGGCAAGAGCGCGCTGACCGATCATTTTGCGCTGCTCGCGATCAAGCTGCTTGGCCGCAGTCTCGAGAAGGCATACCGCGACCCCGCCGACGAGGACGCTCGGGCCGATGTGATGATGGGCGCGCTTGCAGCCGGCTGCGCGTTCGGTACGGCCGGAACTGCGGCGGCGCACGCGGTGCAATATCCGGTCGGCGCCCTTACCCACACCGCTCACGGGCTGGGTGTCGCCACCATGTTGCCGTATGTCATGAAGTACAACCGGGCCGCCGCGGCCGCCGAGATGACCGAGATCGGCCTTGCCCTTGGTCTCGACGGGAGGGACCGGAGTACCGGTGAGATGGCCGACGCGGCGATCGACGAGATCGGCCGGCTGTTTGGAGCGATCGGGATCACGCCTACGCTGGCCAAGCTCGGGCTTCCCGCCGACAAGCTCGATTGGACGGCCGAACAGGCGCTCGGCATTGACCGTCTCATCAAGAACAATCCGCGTCCATTCGATCTGGCAGCCATGCGGGGCCTGATCCAGGCCGCCTATGATGGCGACCTCGCCGCCTGTGTCATGTGAGCAATCGAGGAGCAGGCCATGAACATATCTCATCAGGTGCTGGAGGACGAGCAGGACACTGCCGGCTTCCATAGATTCTCCCACGGCTTGTATATCGGCGGCCAATGGCGGCAATCCGCCGACGGCAGGGAAATCCAGGTCGTGGATCCTTCCACGGAAGCGGTGATCGCCGCCGTTCCCGATGCGACGATCGAAGATGCCGCGGCCGCCGTGGAGGCTGCGGCCAGGGCCGCCGATGGCTGGCGCACAACGGCACCCCGCAAGCGTTCCGAAATCCTCAGAAATTGCTTCGAGCTGATGACGCAACGTTCCGAGACGCTGGCAACCCTGATCTCGCTGGAAAACGGCAAGGCACTCCGGGACGCGCGTGGCGAGATCGCCTATGCTGCGGAATTCTTCCGCTGGAATGCCGAGGAAGCCGTTCGCATCACCGGTGAATTCGGGGTTGCGCCTTCCGGCACGAACCGGATCGTGGTCGACTACGAGCCCATCGGCATCTGCGTCCTTGTCACACCCTGGAACTTCCCTGCCGCCATGGCGACGCGCAAGATCGCGCCCGCCTTGGCTGCCGGGTGCACGGTAATTTTGAAGCCAGCCAGCGAGACCCCGCTCACGGCCTACGCGCTTGCCGCGCTGTACCAGGAAGCAGGTGTTCCGCCAGGTGTGGTGAACGTTCTGACAACCTCCAATCCCGGCCCTGTGACGGCTGCGATGCTGGCCGATCCGCGGGTGCGGAAACTCTCCTTTACCGGCTCGACTTGTGTCGGGCGCGTTCTGCTGGCCGAGGCTGCAAAGCACGTGGTTTCGTGTTCGATGGAACTTGGCGGCAACGCGCCATTCCTTGTGTTCGATGACGCGGACCTCGACGCGGCGGTCGATGGGGCGATGGTGGCGAAGATGCGCAACGCCGGCGAGGCCTGCACGGCTGCAAACCGCATCTATGTCCAGTCCGGCGTTTACGATGCCTTTTGCGAAAGCCTCGCCAGGCGGATGTCGGCACTCAAGATCGGCGCCGGCACGGACGCGGCCACGGAGTGCGGGCCGATGATCACCAGGAAGGCCGTCGACAAGATCGACCGTCTGGTCAACGATGCTGTCGTCCGTGGCGCGCGGGTGCTGTGCGGAGGCAAGGCAGGCTCGGGAACGGGATACTACTATCCGCCGACCGTGCTCTGCGACGTCCCGGCCGAGGCGGAGATGGCGCACGAGGAAATTTTTGGGCCGGTGGCGCCGATCTCGAGATTCGAAACGGAGGCCGAAATCATCGCGCGCGCCAACGACACCGAATACGGTCTTGCCGCCTACATCTACACGCGCGATCTTGCGCGTGGAATGCGGGTGGCATCCAGGATCGAAGCCGGGATGATCGCTCTCAACCGCGGCTTGATGTCCGATCCGGCAGCACCTTTCGGCGGGGTAAAGCAGAGCGGCCTCGGCCGCGAGGGCGGCCAGCATCACGGCATTGCCGAGTTCATGGAGGCGAAATACCTCGCCATCAGCATCTGAGCGGAGGAAGAGTGCAAAGCGATCCGTTCCGCATCCGCGACCACGTCGCGGATTTTGACAAAATCGTCCAGGACATCGTTCACCGCAGCGAGGCCGTTCGCGCAACCATTCCAATGACTGCGGACGTTGCCTATGGGCAGGATCAGACCGAAACCATCGACCTGTTCTTTCCTCCGGCAAAAGAAGCGGCCTGCCGGTGCACATGTTTATCCATGGCGGCTACTGGAGAATGTTCTCCAAGCGCGACTACTCATACGTCGCGGCGACGATTACCCAGGCCGGTGCGATTGCCGTCATCGTCGACTATGCTCTGATGCCCAAGGTCAGAATGGCTACGATCGTCGACCAGGTGCGCCGCGCCAAGCAGTGGGTTCTGGCCCATATCGCCGACCATGGCGGAAACCCGGCAGAACTGACGGTCAGCGGCCATTCGGCCGGAGCTCATCTTTCAACGTTCCTGTTCAACAGCGAGCATACCCCCTCGAATGTGCGGGCAGCCCTTCTGCTCGGCGGGCTCTACGATTTGAAACCGCTCCAGAACTCCTTTCTCGCCAACGAGATTGCAATCACCGATGAGGAAGTCGTCAGGTTTACACCGCTTGCCTATCGGCATGATCCTCAAACCAGGGCGATGGTTCTGGTCGGAGCCAACGAGACGCCGCCTTTCCATCAGCAAGCAGATCGATTCAAAGAGCACCTGCTGCAGCAGGGTTCGCCGGTAACGTCGCTAGTTCTCACGAACCGCAACCACATGGACAGTGTCAGAGATCTCGGCGTGCCTGAGAGCCAGGCGGGGGATTGCCTGACGAAACTGATTGCCAAAGACAGCCGCTAACCCTCCCCGCAGACATGCCGGCCATGGCGGCTTAACCGCAATGCCGTCTGCATCCACTCGGGCAGTAGCTGGAGACGGACGCGCCCTCTTTGGCTCATCATGATATGAAAATATGTCGCTGGTCGGAATTGCTCCGCCAGTGACACCCGTCAGACCGCCCTGAGATACTCGACCCATTGCGGGGTCTGCATCACCGAGCGCGCGCGCATATATTTCCACGCCCCGTATTTGTAGAAATCGAAATCGAGCGCCGATACGACGTTTTGCACCATCGCCCAGGTTCCCCACTTCACATCGGCGAGCACCTTGTGCACGACCAGGCGAGCTTTCAACCGTGGATCGAACCTGCCGAAATATTCCTCGATGACTTCGGCCTCGACCGCATCGGAGAAGAACATTTCTCCGCACCAGATGCCGAGTTCGTAACAGCGGTCGTTGTTTGCCGCATACTCGTAATCGATCAGCATCATCGACCGGTCGGGCGCGATCATGAAGTTCCCGGGCATCGGATCGTTGAAGCACGGCACCAGGTCGATGCCCGAAGCCTCGAGCGCCGCCCGCGCCAGCCGGTACTGGCGATGCAGCCAGACAAAATCCGCGGGCAGTGCGCCTCCGAGCTCACGCACCTGGTCGACATGCTCGTCGATCATGTCGAAGACGGTCTTGGTCAGCGACAGCAGGCCCGAATCGTTGAAGCGCCGGTAGAGACCCAGCACCGAGCGGCGCACATCCGGGTCGAGGAAATCGCGGTTGGTACAGGAGCGCCGTCCCTCCATGAAATCGGCGATCTCGATGCCGCGTTCGTCCAGATAGCCGTAGACCGCGGGTCCGATACCGAGCGAGTGCGCGCGCCGGCTCGCCTCCGCCGCCGCTTTTCGATCAATGAACATCTCGGTGCCCCGGCCCGGAACCTTCACGAAATAGCTCCCTGGCTGTCCCGCAATGCGAACGCGCCAGTTGGAATTGCTGATGCCGCCATGCACCGGCCCGTAGCGGAGATCGCGGCCGCTCCATGGTTCGACGGCACAGATGACGGCCTCGATCTCCCGCTCGGCTTCGCTCACCGCCTCGCCCGGCCGCTTCTCAACCATGTACAGCCTCCTTGCAGCCGCTCAAAGCCGTCTCAACTTCAGTTCGAAGCCCGGATGGCGAAGGGCCATCCGGCAGCGCAGCAGGCGCCACTGCGCGTATTTCAGAAACTCGATGTCGCCGCGCGGCGATATCGAGTTCATAAGCATCCCCCAGAGCCCCCACATCAGATCGTCCGCAACCGCATAGGCACGGCAGCGGTCGAGGGAAGCCTGACGGAAAGAGCCCTCGAACACCTCAAGCGCCGGCCGCATCTCTTCTTCGAACGGAAAGGCCTCGTTGAGTAGAATGCCGATCTCGTAGAGGGGGTCGACATTGCGGGCTTCGTCGAAATCGACGAGCTGAACCGCCCCGTCCTGACTTATCATGATGTTGGAGGCGAGGCCGTCGGCGTGGCTCGGCCGGGCATCGTAACCCGCAGCGGTGATTGCGCGCTCGATCTCCTCGACGCCGTCGAGCATCCACCAAAGATCGTCCGGGCGGTCGACGCCAGCGGCTTTGCGGGCGTCGTCCAGCTCCCGGATCCTATCGAATACCGTCCAAGACAAAGCGAATGGCCGCGACCCGTGAATCGCCTTTTTGAGCGCGATGACCTGTTCCATCACGTCCGCCCGTCGCAGATCGTCCATGCGCGCTGTTTTCCAAACGGGCGGCAAGAGATCGAAGACGATCGCGTCGGCGTCTCGTGCAAGATGCCGCGGACTTGGCGTGCAGCCCAGTCCGGCCGCGATGGAGGCGGCTTCAAATACGGCCTCCAGATCGATGAACGCCTTCTGGTCGGAGTTCACGATCTTCAGGAAATAGGCCGGAGACGACTGGTCGACCGCCACTAGCCATGCTTCGCTGTCGACGCCGCGATGCGAGGGCGATGCGATACCCGGAGAGGCGGGCGCAAAACCGATCTGTTTTCCCGTCCAGTCGGCAACAGCGGTGAGCGCCGCCTCGGCACGAACTTCCGCGGGGGTGGAGGCTTCGCCGATCGTCTTCATCGTCTGGCCCTTCAGCTCTTCAGGATGTTGCCGTCGACGCAGAACCGCCACAGCATCCCCGCGAGCAGTTCCGTCCCCAGGAGCCGGTCCTCGGGCGTGGTAAACTCCGTCGGATGGTGGATGACACCGCCGACGCTCGGCACCCCGATGACGATCGCCGGCGTCACCGCCGACATGCTGACGGCGTCGTGCCCACCGATCGTATCGAGCCGCAGCACCGTCTGCCCGAGCGATTTGGCGGTTTGTTCGGCCAGATCGATCAGCCCCGCGTCGAATTCTCCTGCTCGCCTCCGGTCTATGGATCGGACTTCGAAAGACGTGTTGGCGCGCTTGGCGCAGGCTGCGATCTTTTGCTTGAGCTCCGCTTCGGCCGACGCCAGAAACTCGGCGCTTCCCGACCGCAGTTCGATGAACATCACCGCCTCTGCCGGCACCACGTTCGGCGAATTGGGATGGACTTCCAGCCGCGCCGCCGAGGTGTGCAGATCCGGACCGGCCTTGTCGGCCATGTCCCTGAGTTCGGTGATCAGATAGGCGGCGGCGAGCAGCGCATCCTGCCGCTCGGCCATCGGAGTCGGGCCGGTGTGGGCCTGGCGGCCGAGATAGGCGAGGCGATATTTGACGGCGCCCCAGAAACGGGTGAATGCCCCGATCCGCAGGCCGGCCTTCTCGAGATGGGCTGAACCTTCGATGTGGATCTCGATCAGGGCGTCCGGCACCACGCGAGCGGCCTTGCCGGCATAGCCGATTTCCGCCAGCGCCTCGGCCACCGACACGCCGGAGCCGTCCCGGCGCGCCAGCGCGAAATCGAGGTCGATCTCGCCGGAATTGACGCTGCTGCCAAGCAGGCTCGGCTGGAATCGCGCACCTTCCTCGTTGGTCCAGTTGACGATGACGAAATTGCATTTCGGTTTGATGCCGGCTTCGGCCACCCGGCGCCGGATCGCCTCTATCGCGCTGCAGGCAGCGATCACCCCATAGGCGCCGTCGAAACGGCCACCATTCGGCTGGCTGTCGAGATGCGACCCGCACATGATGCAGGGCGCATCCCTGCCGGCCCAGTCGAGAAATCCGTACATGTTGCCGATCGCGTCGACCTCAAGGCGCAGACCTTCCTGCGCGAACCATGCAGCCAACCAGTCGCGTGCGAGTCCATCCTCGCGGGACAGTGTCAGTCGCATCATCGAGCCGTCTGGACCACCGCCGAAGGCGGAAACCTCATCCATCATCCGATGGAGGGCTTCGGCGTCGATGCCGGGGAAGGCCGACGGGTCCTTTCGAATTTCAAGCATAGAGCACCTTTACCTGCGCCTGATCCATTTGCGCGGCAAAGTCCGCCTTGAGCGGAGCGTCGGTGATCAGGATGTCGACGTCCCGGAATTCGTATGTACAGATGGAGCCCTGCCGGCCGAACTTGCTGCTGTCCGCCAGCATGACGCACTGTTTGGAGTGCTTTCGCAGCGCACGGCGAATGTTCGCCTCGTCCGGTCCGAGGTCCATGAAGCCGAACCTGCTGTCGACGGTTGCAATGCTGACGAAGGCGATGTCGAACAGGTGCCGCGTGACGAGATCGACCGGATCCTGACCCATGAAGGCCCGGTAGCTCGCCCTGACGTCGCCGCCGACCGCCACGAGATTGGGATGTCCGGCATCGGCGAGCAGCGCGACGATGTCGAGCGAGTTGGTGTAGACGGTGATATACGGCCAGTTCCTCAGATGCTTGGCGAAGGCCAGCGTCGTCGTGCCGGTGTCGACGAAGATCTTGATATGGTCTCTGAGCAGGGTCGCCGCGCATTCGGCGATGCGCGCCTTCTCGCGCGCGTTCAGCCGCATCCGGTCGGCGATGGGCTCGTCGGCGTCCGGGCGCGGCTTGACGCCACCGCCATAGATGCATCGCAGGTGCCCCTCGAGTTCCAGTTGCTTCAGGTCGCGACGCACCGTTTCCCGGCTGACATGGAAATGCTCGGCGAGTGCCTGCACCGATACGCGCCCGTGCTTCTCGAGTTCGGCAAGTGCGTATTGCAAGCGATCTTCAGGATCGCTCATGCGGATTTCGCTTCCATCGGTATGTTCCTCCCCGTTTTTCTTGTCATGCGGCGGCGCGGGCCCCCTGTCTTTCAACGAGCAAGCAGGCCGCCAACTCGCCGTGATTTCGCACCGTCAGCGTCGGGCTCTCGGCATGGCACCTGTCGAAGGCATGCGGACAGCGGCTGGCGAAACTGCAACCCGGCGGCAGGTCGATCGGGCTCGGCGGCTCTCCTTCGAGCAGGCAGTCCTCCGGCTTGTAGCGGCGCTCCTCCAGCGTCGGAACCGCGCTCAACAGCGCCTTCGTGTACGGATGCCCGGGATCGAAGAAAAGACGCTCATTGTGGGCGATCTCGACCACCTCGCCGAGATACATCACGGCAACCCGGTTGCAGACGCGGCGGACCATTGCAAGGTCATGCGAAATGAACACGTAGGTCAGGCCGTGCTGGGCCTGCAGTTTTTCGAACAGCGCCAGCAAGCGGAACTGCTCGGTCTGGTCAAGCGACGACAGCGTCTCGTCCATGATGAGCACTTTTGGCTCGAGCACCATGGCGCGGGCGACATTGACGCGTTGGCGTTGGCCGGCGCTGAGCCCAAGCGGCAACTCATCGTAGAAGTTCCCGGGAAGCTCGACCTCGGCCATGACCGCCAGGACGCGTTCGCGTATCTCCTTCGCATTGCGCATGCCGTGCACACGCAGCGGATCCTCCAGGATCGCGCCGATCGATGTCCGCGGCGGCAGCGAGTTGAACGGATCCTGCAGCACCAGCTGAAAATCGCGCCGGAACTTCAGCAGCGTCTTGCCCCTCAGTTTCGAAAGATCCTCGCCATTGCAGATGACGCTGCCGCTGTCAGGAAACTCCAAGCGGCTGAGAAGCCTCATCAGGGTGGACTTACCGCAGCCGGACTCGCCGACCACGCCGAAATTCTCGCCCGGCATAACGTCGAAGGTGACGTTGCGCACGGCGCGAACCTCGCTGTGGGCCGCGAAGGTTCCCCGTTTGCGGACACGGTAGGTGCGGGTGGCGTCACGTATGCTGATCGTTGGCCCAGCCGCGGTTGTTGTACGCGGAACGGCGACCGCTTCGCTCGTCCAGATTTTCGGTATCTGGCTGATCAACTGCAGCGTATAGGGATGCTGCGGCGCGTCGATGAGCCGCTGCGGGGTGTTGCGCTCGACAATCTTGCCTTCAGACAGCACCAGAACCTGATCGGCCGCCTCCTTGACCGTCGGCAGCGAAGAGGAAACGAACACCACCGCGGTGTCGAAACGCTCCGTCAACTCGCGCATCAGACGCAGGACCTGCGCTGCGACTGTCACGTCGAGCGGCTGGGTGACGTTGTCGGCAACGAGAAAAGCTGGATTGCTGATCAAAGCGTCGACGATCAGCGCGCGCTGCATCATGCCGCCGCTGAACTGCGAGGGGTACTCGTCGAAACGTAGTCGTGGCGAGGGAATGCGGACCGCTCCAAGAAGATCGATGACCCGCTTGCGGGCTTCCGAGGGATCGATGCCGGGCACTACGGCGCTCAGCTTCTCGACGATCTGGCGGCCGACCGGCAAAGTCGGATCCAGCGCTCCCATAGGGTTGGCACCGACATAGGCGATCTCCCTGCGCAGCAGGCGCATCCGTCCGCCGGCCAGGTCGAGGATGTTCTGCGACTTGTACTCGACCGAGCCGGACGAGATGTGCAGCGGCGGGTCGATCCAATTGACCAGGGCTCGCGCCAGAACGGTCTTACCCGAACCGCTGGCCCCGATGATGCCGACGATTTCGCGCGGCGCGAGATCGAAACTCACATCGGAGAGGACCGGCCGGGCGCCAGCGCCCGTGCCCACTTCCACGCCGAGATTTTTGACCGACAGGACCGGGCTGCTGTTCACGACACGCCTCCGTAGATCCGGTTGCGGGCCCGCTCGAGCGAAGCGCCCATGAGGTTGATGCTGGTCAGGGTAAGGCACAGGAACACCCCCGGCATGGTGGCGATCCACCATGCATTGAGCAGGTATTTCCTGCCATCGGCGATGATGTTTCCGAAGGTGGGCGTCGGAGGCTGCACGCCGAGGCCTATGAAGCCAAGGATCGACTCGAAGATCATCATGCGCGCCACGTCGAGCACCGACACGAAGATGATCGGCGGCAGCACCAGCGGCGCGAGCAGCCAGACCATGATGCGAAAATCCGAAGCGCCGCTGACCTGGGCGGCGCGCACATATTCGCTCTTGCGTTCGGTCATCACGACGCTGCGCGTGACGCGGGCATAGACCGGCCAGCTCGAAAGGCCGAGCACAAGGATGATGGCCGGGATCGTCGGCCGCGATACCCCCAGAACGGTGATTGCGAGGATGATCATCGGGATGGAGAGCTGCGCGTCGGTGATCCGCATGATCACCATGTCGATCCTGCCGCCATAGTAGCCGGCGAGCGAGCCGAGCGAGCAGCCGATGATCAGCATCACCACCACGGTGGACAGGCCGATCAGCAGGGAATAGCGCAAGCCCACCAGACTGCGCACGAGCATGTCGCGACCGATCTGATCGGTGCCAAGCGGTGCCGCCCAGTTCCATTTGTCGCCGAGGAAGGGCGGCGACTGCAAACGGCCGGCGACGTTCATCTTGGTGGGGTCGATCCCGCTCAAGGCCGGGTAGAGCAGCGCCGCGAGACCGAGTACGGCGAAGATCGCGACGCCGACCCGGAACTCGTTCGACGCCAGCGCCGCCTTCCATATCCGCCGGGACAGGGAAGCGCCGCGCTGCGCTTCCGGCGCGGATACCTTCAGGCTCAGATTGGTTTGCGCGAAGCTCATTAGTATTCCAGTCTCGGATCGATCAGCGTCGCGATCAGATCGACCGCGATGTTGATCAGGACGAAGATGGCGCTGGTGACGATCGCGATGCCCTGAATCAGCGGAAAGTCGCGCTGCAGCACGGCGTTGATGGTCAGAAGGCCCAGTCCGGGATAGTCGAAGATGAATTCGATGACGAGCACGCCGCCGAGCAGGCCGCTGATCTGGATGCCGAGGAGATTGAGCAGCGGAACCGAGGCGTTGCGCAGCGCATGCGCGAAGATAATCCGACGCTGGCTGAGCCCGCGCACGCGGCCGACTGCAATGAACGGCATCATCATTGCCGAGGAAATCGAGCCGGTCAGCGTCCGGACAAGAACCGGCGAAAGTTCGACAGCCAGCACGATTGCCGGCAGGATAGTGTAGGCAAAGCCCTTGTAGCCGATCGCCGGCAGCCAGCCGAGCTTCACGGACAGCAGCAGCGCAAGCACGATGCCGAGCCAAAAACCCGGCAGGGATATAAAGATCGACGACACGTAAAAAGCGACCCTGTCCGGCCATCGCCCAGGAGACAATCCGGCCGGGATGCCGACCAGGAACGAAAAGAGCATCGCGAACACGATCGCCAGAAAGGCGAGTTGCAGCGTCATCGGCAGGGTCTCGCCGATAAGGGTGAGCACGTCGGCGCGCTCGCCGCGCGTGGCATCCCCGAAACTAGATCCGCCGGTCGAAGCGCCGCTGGCCGGCCGAACGAACGACTGGCCGAGGTCGCCCCTGACGACACCGCTCATGTAGCGCCCGAATTGAACCAGCACCGGGTCGCGAAGCCCCATCTCCTCGGCGATCTGCTCGATCAGCGCCTCGGGCGCCATTCCGCCCGCCATCAGCCGGACGGGATCGCCCGGAACGACGCGAAGCAGGGTGAAAATCAGCAGCGTTACAAGAAAAATGATCAGCGCACCCTGGGCCAGGCGGCGGACAAGAAAGCTAATGATGAACATTCCATCTCCTGCGGCGAACGAAGCCCGAGGACTGGTTGCCGGCAGCCGAGTTCGTGTGTTCCACCCGGCCGTCGACGACTGTCACGGCCCGGGTTGTTTCTCCCGGGCCGCGGCTGGCGCCAATCAGGCGAACGCCCCCTTCGACGCGTCCATGGAGCCGTCCGGATAGATGAAAAGCCCCGTGAGAGACTTGTCCATCGCGTGGATCATGACGGAGGTGAACAGGGAGAACGACGGCACCTTCGCGGCAATCATCGGCATGGTCTCGGTCTGGAGGATCTGCTTGCGCTCCTCGAGCGACGCCGCGCTGCGCTCCTTGTCGAGTGAGGCGTCCAGTTCGGGATCGACGATGCCGGTAATGCGCTTGGATGAGGAATGGAAATGCGTACGCAGCACGAGGTCCGGCTCCGGCGAACCGGTCGACCAGCCGCAGTCGACCATATGGCCCGGACCACCGCCGGGACGGTCGTAGAGACGCTCATTCCACGCCGCGATCTCCAGCACCGACAGCGTGACGGGGAACCCCTGCTCCTGCAGCATGGCAGTGATCACTTCGCCATACTCCTTGGTCTTGGGATAGAACCCGACCGAGGTGATGTATTCGAGTTCGGGCAGACCCTGCCCCTTTGGGAAGCCTGATTCTGCGAGCAGGGCCTGGCATTTCTCCGGGCTGTATTCGGGATAATTGGGCAGGTCGATATAGCCGAACTTCACCGGCGAGACATAATTCGCCGAGGCATGGCCGGCTTCGCCGAGGATTTCCAGCAGCATGGACCGGTCGATCGCGTGGCAGGCCGCCATGCGCACGCGCGGATCGTCGAAGGGCGGCTTGGAGCAGCGGAACCACAGATATTTGTTCTCGACCGAGACCACGCTGCTGATCGCCACCTTCTCGTTACCTTGCAGGGTCGCCACCTGCTCCGGTTCGAGCCGCTCCACGATGGACGCCTGGCCGTTCATCAACGACAGCATGCGGGTGGTCGAATCGCCAACGAAATTGAAGCTGATGCCGGGGATGGTCGGCGCCCCGAGGAAGTAGTCCGAGTAGGCTTCCAACACCGTGTCGTTGCCTCGCTGCTCGACGAACTTGTAAGGCCCGGTGCCGTTCAAGCGCTGCGAAAGCGGCCCGCTCGGCCCGGCAGCGATGTCGGTTGCCGAAAGCATCGGCAGGTAGGAGGCGAGGAAGATGAACAGGTGCGCCGGGTAGCCGCCCTTCGATGTGTCGACAATCACCGTGTAGTCGTCCGGCGTTGTGATCGTCAGCGTCTCGGTAGGGCCCGGATACCATTGCGCCGGCCGGTCGGGCTGCGAGCCGTATTCGAAGGTCGCCTTGACGTCTTCCGCCTTGAATGGCTTTCCGTCGTGGAACTTCACCCCTTCACGCAGTTTGATCTCAAGCTTGGTCGGCTCAAGCAAGGTGATCTTTGTGGCGAGTTCGTAGATGACCTCGTCGGGTTTTTCGACGCGCATCGGCGTGCGCGTCAGGAACCCCATGACGAAACCCTCGATGTTCTTCTGCGACAGCGTCGTGTGCGCGGTCGGATCCCAGTTGCCGGTGATGTTCTCGGCCGACAGGAAGACCAGTTGCTTGCTCGCCTGCGCAGCCGCGCCCGAGACCAGGAATTCCGGGTTGATCACCATAAGCCCGGCGCCCGCTCCGAACGCCGCCATGCCTTTCATGAAATCGCGCCTGCTTGACTCGCTCATCTGTCGTTCCCCTTTTTCATTATGTGGTTTTGTGGTTTTCCTTACGTTAGCCAAAACTCTCCGCTTGGCAACACAGATTCTTGCTGCGTGCTGCGGATACTGCGCAAGGAGAGACGAACTCGCCCTACTCTGTTGATATTTTGGGCATATTGGCGCAAAAACGTTCTGCTGGAGAAGGCGAGACGGCCCGCATTGCCCAACAAGGCGGCACGAAATTGGGTTTTTGGATTGGTGTGGTTTCCTCCAAAACGTCGCAAAGCCAAACAGTGTGCGAAATGTCTCGCGGGAAGAAATCAGCAGTTCACCGGAACATGCAGCTGCAATTTGCGGATGTCGGCGGAGCACGGCGCTGAAGGCATTGCTTTATCAGCAGCACGCCTCAGTGAGGGAAAAGAACCTCACCCATTCCAAGCACCGCGTTGTCACCGCCATATTTCTGCGGCGCGTTGCCCAGCAGCGGCCGTTTCAAAATACCCTCGGCGATCAGATGGCGATCGATGACGGCGGCGAAAACGCTCTCTGGCGCACCGCATTCGACGAAACTCGGCGACAGGCTTTTCGGCGCGCGATCGAGGAGGATCGAACCGCGACGCATCAGATAGCCGGGCAACTCGCCGGTGCCGCCGGCCACCACCAGCGTGCCGGCGATCATGCGGCTGCCGGCATTGTCGCCTGAGCCTTTCAGCACCGCGATCAGGCCGCGCCGCATCCGGTCGGCGGCAAAGGCGCCCGCTTTGCCTCTGACGATCAGCACGCCGCCATTCATGCCGGCCAGTTCCCCGGCGAGCGGCGCACCAAGGTGATCACCGGCGTTGCCTGTTATTTCAAGCCTGCCGCCGCGCATGCCGGAGCCGGCGTGCGGGCCTGCATTGCCTTCGATCGTGAGCGTGCCGCCGCGCATGGCGCGCCCGGCCTGGGCGCCGGCATTACCGACGACGCGAACCGAACCGCCCCGCATGCCTTCCGCCACGCGGTCGAGGCGCGCGCTCCCACCTTCGAACACGATGTCCAGCGGATCGTTGCCGGCGACGCGAAAGATATCGCCGACCTTCGATCCATGCTTCGACATGCCGATCTGGATTTTTTCGATATCGCGCCTTTCGATCCCGGCAAGCCGCTCCGGCGTCAGCGGCGACAGGTCAAGGCGCTCGGGCGGCTCGGCGACAAGGGTGAAGGTCAGCGCTTTCACGGCAGCATATCCTTCAGCGAATAGATGAACTTGCCGAGCTTGCCGCCGTAATTGCCGGCGCTTATGCGAACCGCGCCTCGCTTCGGCCCAAGCTCGATGACGGCCTTGATGCCGGCCTTCATCGCGGCGGCAACGGCATCGTTGGTCTCGCCATCGATGACGATTTCCAGGACGGCGTTGATGTCGGAACCGAGCTCACTCCTGACAACACCGCGCAGTGTCGGCGCGTAGGCTTCGTTGGCCGAGGCGATCATGCCCTTGTATTTACCACCGATCTTGGAACCCGAACGGGCGATGCCGCCCGGAAACGGCACGATCGCGCCCGGCACCAGGCCGATCGCGGCAACCGCGGCCTCGGCGGCAACCAAGGCCTTGGCGCTGCTTTCAGCCATGACGAAGAAATTGCCGCCGCCGACGGCACCTTTCGTCAGCCCGGTCGTCGCTTCGCACAGGAATTCGCCATCCATGACGGGAACGCGCCAAAAATGCCTGCCGCCGATTTTCTTGGAGATCTGCCAGCCGTCGCCAAAATAACGCAGCGCCGAACCGAGCTTCAACTCGGCGCTGCCCTCCAGTCCGGCGAAGCAGGCGGAACCCGGCGAGGTCAAGACACACTGGCCGACGCGATTGAGCAGTTGTTTCTGCAACTCGTCTGTTCCCATCGCAAAGATCATCACGCGGCAGCCAGGCCGGCCATCCGGTGTGGCCGATGGCGGCAGTTCGACATCGATTGCCGCTTCGCAGCCGCAGCCGATCACCGAAGTGGCAAAGCCGGTCATGGTGATCGCCGCCTGGCGGGCCCATTTCCGGTTCGGCGCGGTGATGATGATGGCGGTCGCACGCATGCCGAAGGCCTCGGCAAAAGTATCGTCGATCACTATGCCATTTGCGCTCACGTTCGGCATGCAACCTCGCCGAATGGCTGTTCGCGCGCGATCGCGGAATCTGGGAAATTGAACCAGTCCAGCGACAGGCCGTAGCGCTGCTGGTGATAATCCTCCAGGCGCCGCACCATCGCCTTGTCCGGCGACGGATTGAGCCTGAGCGCCTTGCCCCAGCGGTAATGGGTGATCTCCCCATCCTGCACGACGAGATCGCCATCCTTGAAGACGTACGCCGCCTGCCCCAGCATTTTCGCTATGTTCCCGTCCCTGCGGTAGACAGCGATGTCGGCTGTGGCGCCGGCGCCGAGATGGCCTCGATCCGTCAGCCCGAGCAGCTTGGCTGGAGCCGCGCGCGTCATGACGGCGATTTCCTCGAACGTGTATTCGCGGTCGATTGCGGCCAGGGTGGAGAGCGCCATGGCGGATTTTGGAAGTCCGGCAATCATTTCGGCGCGCGCTTCCCGGCTCATCAGCAGCTCGAACAGAGCCGGATAGGCGGTAAAGGGCGCGCCATTGGGATGATCGGTGGTGAAGAAGACACGCCAGGGATCGTCGACAAGGAGAAAAAGCTCGAGCCCGATCGCCCACTGCATCGCACCATAGAAATCCTTGCCATAGCTGTAGGGCACGATGCCGCCGCCATTGCCGTCGCCGTCATGAATGACGGATTTCTTCGGCTGCGCACTGCCACGCGCCGAAAACTGCCGCATGACGTCGGAGGAGACGGTGACCGTCTGGCCGAACATCACCTGGCCGATATCGATGGTGACTTCCGGCGTCGCATTGACCAGTTCGGCAAGACGCGCCGCGGCCGACGAAAACTTGCGCTTGCCTTCCGTGCCGTAGCCGTAGAACTGGAGATGGGCGAGGTGCAGCGGCAATCCTTCCGCCGCCGCGATCGTCGCGGCCGCCGTGTCCGCCGATCCGGGGCTGCCCAGATTGTTGCAATGGACATGCAGAGGATGCGGGACGCCAAGGCTGTCGACGGCCGCCTGTAGCGTCTTGACGATCTTGCGCGAGCTGACGCCATAGGAAGGCACCACATCGTCCAGCGAGAAGGTGCGGACGTTTTCCTTGAAGGCGGCCGCCGCACCGGCGTTGATCACCTTGACCCCAAGCGCCCGTGTCGAGGCAATCGTCCAGGCGACATAGTCCTCGATCATTTGAGACGAAGCGTCGTCGCGGATCATCGACAGCAGGAAATCGTCGTTGCCGAGAATGGCGAGCGTCGCCTTGTCGATGATCGGGATGTCGGCCAGTTCGAGATGGGTGTGAAGTGCGGCTCCCGGCGACATCGCCGGCTCGACGACCGTAGTGAAACCCATCTTGGCGTAGAGGCAGCCGGTCTGGAAGGTCGACCAGCCGGCGTTGGAGAGCGGCGTCGTCGCCGGCCGCGCCTGGTGCGCGGCATGCTGTTCGGGCAGGAGCAGCCGTGCCGTATTCACGTTGCCGCCACCGATGTGGGAATGGATGTCAATGGCGCCCGCCATGACAATGCAGCCGGCAGCGTCGATGGTCCGCTCGGCAGCGCCACCCGCCGGCGCCGCAACGATCTTGTCGTCCCTGATCCAGAGGTCGCCCTTGCCGAGACGGCCGTTGACGGGATCGATGATGTCGCCGCCGGCAATTTTCGTCAGCATGGCAACGCGGCCTCGGCGGAGACATGACTGGCGACCAGGCGGATAACAGTCGCAGCGGAGGGCAGTTCGGACGCCGCTCGCGCATCGATCGACCGCAGCGAACCGGTGCGGCTGGAATAGACCACCGCCTCGTGATCGACGCCCGCTTCGCCAATGGCGATGGTGACCGCAGCACCCGCGATCGGCTCCTCCGTTTTCGCCAGCGCAATCAGCGCCATGCGGTTCTTTTTCTTCTGCGGCTGGACAATTGAGGAAGATATCCGCAGGTGCAGGTCGGCTTCGCCGGCAGCGATCATGCGCGCGACATCGTAACGCCAGGGATCGAATTCCGGGACGCCGCGCGCAAAGCCGGTGCGCAGCGGAAAACCCGTCATCCAGGTCGAGGCGAGCGCGCTACCCCATCCGTTTTCGCTTGCCGGCAGATGAAGGCCGGATGCGCGCGATTTGCGGTTGAGATCAGTGATCAGTCCTTGCAGCATCTCAAGCGCCAGCCCTTCGGTTGCGTCGCCTGAAAACAGGAAAACGGGAAAATGCGCAGCCTCCAGGGCTTTGGTGAAATCGTCGAAATTCGACACCGGCTGCGATGTCCGGCGGCCCTTCCACTGCGCCCTCAGAGCCGCCAGCGTCGCGCCGAGGCTTGCCTCGCCGCAGGACAGGAGCGTCGCCGTCCGCCCGTTGTTCAACGGCGGCGCCGACGTCCCGTTCGACCCGACCAGAAAGATCTCGCGTTGATTCTTGGCCGAGAGATCGGGAACCGTGGCTGAGAGTTCGCCGACAAATTCATGATGGATTTGCGGGAGTTCGCCGACAATCACCACGACATCGGCGCGCCGGCGCGTCTCGCCGGGCGCAACGGTCATCGCGCCTTTGTCGGTAAAGAGCGCGGTCTCCCGGGAAACTGCCGCGCCATCGGCATGATCGTATGCCGCGCCAACCCGCTCAGCCAGCGCGATCGCCGCCCTGGTGCCGTGTATATCCGTATCCAGGCTGAAAACCGGGCACCGGCTTGACCCCAACAGCGCGGCGGCATGTGCAGCCGCGCGCTCGACCAGCGTTTCCCGGTTGCCGATCCAAGCAACCGCCATTCACTACGCCACTTTCTGGTGCCGGCCCGATCCTAGACGAAACTGGAATGGCCGTGAACCCCGCCTGTCAGCAGATTAGCGAATGTTTTCTTAAGCCATCAACAAATTCCGACCGCGCTTAATCATATTTGATGTAGGCGAAGCGCTGATCGGTCGGCGGAGTGCCTTCCAGCGCGCCGCCTTCCCTGGCCGGCTGCCACTGGACGACATCCTCGATCTTTTTGGCCAGCGCGAAGTCTTTGTCGGTGATGCCCTTCGCTGCGTGGTTCATCAGGCGCACTTCGACCCAGGCATAGGACGCCGTGATGTCGGGATGGTGCCACGCCGCCTCGGCGAGATGGCCGACCGTGTTGATGACCATCAGTGTCGATTTCCAGCTATGGGTCTTGTATTTGCGCCGGATCCAGCCGTTCTCGTAATACCATTTCGGCAGTTCCTTCTCGAGCCGGTCGGCAATCTCGGCTTCTGAATAGACTTTTTCCTTAGGCGTCTCGTTCATCTCGACCTCCGCGACTTGCCCGGTCCGTTTTCGCGCCGGGGCCAAAAGAAGATAAAACGAATGCACTCTCTCCGGCTTGCCCCTTCGACGAAAACAGCTATCATGGCGACGGGCACCTAAACTTCCATGATGCGTCTATGATGCACCCATCGGGGGGTAGATGTCGAATTCTGTTACCATACGAGTGCCCGCCCGCCTGCATCTTGGCTTCCTGGATCTCAATGGCGATGCCGGGCGTCGATTTGGCAGCGTCGGGTTACCCCTGAGCGAACCCGAAACCATCGTCACCCTGTCGCGGTCCAGCGAGACCATCGTCCAAGGCACCGAGAGCCGGCGCGCCGGCGAACATTTGTCGACGCTCTGCAGCCATCTCGGGATTCGTGGCCAGCACCGTCTGGTGGTCGAACAGTCGATCCCGAGCCATGCCGGCCTGGGTTCCGGCACGCAGATCGCCCTAGCCGTCGCCGCGGCGCTGCGCACGCTCCACAAATTGCCTCTCGATATCGGCGGCGACGCGACCCTGCTCGATCGCGGCGGCCGATCCGGCATCGGCATCGCCAGTTTCGAAAGCGGTGGTGTCATTGTCGATGCCGGCAAGGACGACAGCGGCAGGCCGCCGCCGGTCGTGGCGCGACTACAGTTTCCAGAAGAGTGGCGCGTCATCCTGATCCTCGACCATGGCGGGCATGGACTGCATGGCGATGCCGAGATCGCGGCGTTTCGTTCACTGCCGCCGTTCCCGGCGTCCGGCAGCGGCGAGATCTGCCGGCGGGTGCTGATGGGCATCATGCCGGCTATGGTCGAGCACGACCTTCCAGCCTTCGGCGCCGCCGTCACCGCGATCCAGATGCTGATCGGCACCCATTTCGCACCGGCGCAAGGCGGCGTGTTCACCTCGAAGCGGGTCGAGAGGGTGGCCCACGGTCTCAATGAAGCAGGCGCTGTCGGCATCGGCCAGAGCTCGTGGGGACCGACAGGGTTTGCCTTCGCCCCATCGCAAGACGCCGCAGTCAGCTTCGTCAGCGCGGTTCAGCAGACAGTTGAAGACGGCATCAAGATCAGGATCGTCAAGGGCAGGAATTCCGGCGCGAAGATCAGTTCGACCAAACTTGATCTCGTCGGCAGCTGACGGCTGGGCAACACGATCAGGTTCAAGAAGAAAGGCGAGAAATGGCCCGCAAGCACATCCTGCACATGCTGACGCCGTTGAAGCATATGAGCCCTTTCGACGTGAACATGGCTCTCGATGCAGGTTTCGACGCCGTCGTCCCCTATGTCGATGTAAGCCTGGGAGAGGTGACAGGCCTCGTGCAGGACGCGATCTTCTCGCGCCCGCCCGATGCGGGCGTCGATACCGGCATTTTTATCGCCGGCAAGGATGCCTCGCTGGCGCTCGACATGTTCGACGCAGCGCGAAAAGCGATGGTGCCGCCTTTCCAGGTTTCGGTATTCGCCGATCCGGCCGGCTCGTTCACCACGGCCGCGGCGATGGTGGCCAAGGTCGAAAAAGCGCTGGAGAAGAAATTCGAGCGCGGGCTGAGGGACACGAGGATCGCTGTTTTCGGCGCCACCGGCGTCGTCGGCTTCTGCACTGCCGTCATCGCGGCCAGGGAAGGCGCCCGGGTCACGCTTGTCGGTCATGACGGCATCGAAAGGGTCGAGCAGATCGCGGCCGAGATCAAAAGCCGTTTCAACATCGCCGTGGATGCGGCCGACGGGTCGAGCGACGACCGCAAGACGAAGCTGGTCGAGGCGAGCGAGGTGATCCTGGCCTGCGCCAAGGCCGGCGTCCAGGTGGTCTCGAAAGCGCAGTTGAAAGGCGACGGCCTGCTTATTGCCGCCGACGTCAACGCGGTCCCGCCGGCCGGCATCGAAGGCGTGGCCGTCAATGCCAATAGCGATCCGCTCGAAGCGGCAAAAGCTGTCGGCATTGGTCCGCTTGCCATCGGCAACGTGAAATACAAGGTCGAATTCGGCCTCTTCAAAAGAATGATCGAAGCCGAAAAAACCATCACGCTCGATTTCCAGGAAGCATTTTCCCTTGCACGCGAAACCGCCAAATAACGCCGGATCTCTATTGATCGCGGCGATTTCAGGCCGGGCGCTGGCTGCCGCTGCGCGCCGCGCCGGCTATCGTCCGCTGGTCGCCGATTTCTTTTGCGACACGGACACGGTCGCGCTTGCCGAACGCGCGACGATGCTGCCGGGCGACCTGCAACGCGGCATCGACGGCGAGCGCATCATGGAGACGCTTCAGCAATTGGCAGGAGACGACCAGCCGGTCGCCATCGTCCTGGGTTCGGGCTTCGAGCGGATGACGGAGACCGTCGATGAGATTGCGCGCCATTTTCCGCTCGCCGGCAATGGCGGCGGCGCGATCCGCAGGATCAAGGACCCGCAATTGCTGGCCGCCGATTGCGCCGAACTCGGCATTCCGCATCCGCAATTCCGATGGGACCGGCCGCCCGATCCGGAGAACTGGGTGGTCAAGACAGCGGGCGGCGCCGGCGGCACGCATATCAGACGGGCCGCCGGAGAAACCGTGGCCACCGGCCGCTATTTCCAGCGTTTCGTTGCCGGCCGCAGCATCTCGGCCCTGTTCGTCGGCGACGGCCAAACCGCTGATATCGTCGGCTTCAGCCAACAATGGGCGTCCCCCGCCCCGGCAGCGCCCTATCGCTATGGCGGCGCCGTGCGGTTGAGACGCTTCGATCGCAGGCAGGCGGCGATGATCCGCGGCTGGCTTTCAGGTCTGGCGGGCCGCGCCGGCCTGGCTGGATTGTGCAGCGCCGATCTCATTCGCGGACCGGATGGCTACAAGCTCATCGAGATCAATCCGAGGCCAGGCGCCACCCTCGACATTTTCGACGATGCCGACGCGCCACTGATCGAAGCGCATCTGCGCGCCGCGGCAGGCAGGGCCTACCGTCTGCCGCGCTTCGTCGATTCGATGGCGTCGATGGTGACCTATGCCGCGGCGCCGATCGCCCAGTTTCCATCGATTGCCTGGCCTGAATGGACTGCCGACCATCAGTCGCCCGGCACCCGTCTGATTGCTGGCGATCCTGTCTGCACCATCTTCGCGCGCGGTCCGAGCGCCGATCTGACCAGGCGGCTCATCAAGGGACAAGCCAGCCGATTGCAACACCAATGGGAAGGAGACCGGACATGAAAGACGGTTCGGCATTCCTGAACGACAATGCGCAGCGCATCATAGACGGCATGATCGGCAACGCCGAACGCCTGCGTATCGCCGTTGCCAGGGGGCCATTGGGCGAGTGCCTGATCGATGCCGGCGCCAAGGCCGCCGGCGGCGTCGAGGCCGGGCTGCACATGGCGGAAGCCGCGATGGGCGGGCTCGGCAGCGTTTCGGTCTGCATGGACCGCGCGTCGCGGAAATGGCCGCTCACCGTCGAAGTACGGTCTTCGCAGCCGGTGCTTGCCTGCCTGGGCAGCCAGTATGCGGGCTGGAACCTGTCGAGCCAAGGCTATTTCGCCATGGGATCGGGACCGGCGCGGGCGCTCGCCCGCGTCGAACCGCTGTTCGAAGCACTTTCCTATCGCGACACTGCGTCATCTGCCGTGCTTATCCTGGAGACCGCCGAACCGCCGCCCCAGCCGATCGTTGAGAAGGTCGGCAAGGCAACTGGATTGCCAACTGAAAAGCTCACCTTCCTCTATGCGCCGACACAAAGCCTTGCGGGCAGCGTGCAGATCGTTGCGCGCGCGCTCGAGGTCGCCTTGCACAAGAGCAACGATCTCAAGTTTCCGCTTGAGAATATCGTCGATGGAATCGGTACCGCCCCTATCCCCGCCCCCCATCCGGATTTCCTGACCGCCATGGGCAGAACCAACGACGCCATCATCTATGGCGGCAGCGTCCAGCTCTTCGTCAAAGGCCCGTCGAAAGACGCCAGGGAACTCGCGGAGCGACTGCCGAGCCGCGCCTCGCGGGACCACGGCCACCCCTTCGCCGAGGTCTTCAAGCGGTTCAAGGGTGATTTCTATGCCATTGATCCGCTGCTGTTCAGCCCGGCCGAAGTGATCGTCACGGCGATCGAGACCGGCGATACGTTTCGCGCTGGCGAGCGTGATCTGCGGATGCTCGAACGGAGCCTCGGTTAGACGATGGCGGTGCAATGGACTCATCTATCATCCGCCTGCCGGGCCGCCCGCCCGCGCCTTCGGTATACCGGTATCCGAGGCGCGACATGATCCCCCGCATCCTGATCGTCAGCGACGTCTCGGACACCCGCGCCAAGGGCCTGGCGGCAAGGCTGGAGCGGCGCGGTGCCGTGGTCGCAACCGTGCCGCTGGCGGCGATAGCGTTCGACACCGGCAGCCCGTGCGGACTGTCAATCCCCGGCTTCGATGGCGCGCTGCCCGACGCCGTGCTGGTCCGTTCGATCGCTGCCGGATCGTTCGAAGCGGTCACCCGGCGCCTCGGCGTGCTGCACGCATTCGGCAAGCTTTCCATTCCGGTGTGGAATTCCGCACAGGCGATAGAACGCTGCGTCGACAAGTCGATGACGACCTTCCTGCTGAAGCATGCCGGTCTGCCGACGCCGCCGACATTCGCGGTGGAAGGACGTGCCATGGCCGAAGCGATTGCCGAACGCGAACTGCCGTTCACGCCGCTGGTGCTGAAGCCGCTTTTCGGCGCCCAGGGCCGCGGCATCAGGCTGATCGAAACACTGTCCGATCTCCCCGCCGAGGACGAGGTAAACAGCGTCTATTACCTCCAGCACTATGTGCCGCGCCCCGGCCCTCCTTTCCGCGATTTTCGCGTTTTCGTCTGCGCCGGCGAAGTCTTGGCGATGATGAGCCGCCGCGGCGACGACTGGATCACCAACGTCAATCGTGGGGCGGTGCCCGAGCTGGTTTCGGGACATGGCGAAACCGAATTAGCGGCGCTGGCAAGAGCCGCCGCCGCCGCTATCGGCACGGATTTCGCCGGTGTCGATATCGTGCCGGCGGCCGACGGCAAACTGTTCGTGCTGGAGGTCAACAGCATGCCCGCCTGGTCCGGGCTTCAATCGGTCGTCGCGGTGAACATCGCCGATGCGATTGCCGACGCCCTGCTGAAATTCCTGGCCGATCGTACCGAGGCGGCGGCAGCGCGACCCTACCGCCTCACTGCGCCGGCGAATTCGTGACCAACGGCATGGCGCTTTCGCGAGAACGCCTCCGGGCTGCCTATAAGGACGCCTGCCGGATGGAGATCGAGGCGCTGAAACCGGGCAATGTCCATCTGTTCGCCGACGGGCACGGCATGTCCGCTGCCCAGTTCATGACGAGCGCCGAGGTCTCGTCCGGGCCGCTGACCGATCCTCGCCTGCCGGTCGGACAGCGCATGCTGGAAGCGGTCCGCGCGACACGTCTGGCGGTCGCGACCAATACCAATCTCGGTATCATTCTTCTGGCAGGGCCTCTGCTATGCGCCGCCGAAATGGCGGGCGCCCGACTGCACGACAATCGACTCCACGACAATGTCGACGCGGTGCTGCGCGCGATGAGCATGGACGATACCAGGGCAGTGTTCGAGGCGATCGTCGCGGCCGCGCCGGGTGGGCTTGGAGAGGCCGCGAACGATGTGCGGCAAGAGCCGAAGGTTCATCTGCTCGAAGCCATGCGGGAGGCGGCCGACCGCGACATGATCGCCCGCCAGTATGTTACCTGTTTCGGCGACGTATTCGGCGTCGGGCTTGCGGCTCTGGAAGCGGCGTTGGCACGCGGCGAAGGCGGCATGTGGCCGACGGTATTCGCCTATATGGCGTTTCTCGCCGGCTTCCCCGACAGTCATGTGGTGCGCAACCATGGAACTGACGTCGCAGATCAGACGCGGCAAGAAGCCCTTGCCGTTCAGGCGGCGCTGCATGCCAACGATGACGAGACGTCACGCATTCGTCTGCTGATGGCGCTCGACCGCCGGCTGAAAGCGGACAACGTCAACCCCGGCACTTCGGCCGACCTGACCGTGGCTACTCTTTTAGTCCACCTCCTCGGCGTTCAGCTTGCATAATCGCAACGTTGGTGGTTGACTTTCAGGAGCGGAAGCTGGGCTTCCGCGGCTATCCAGCCAACCGGTCCGGATGTCCGGGCGCTGCCAACAAGGATAGCTGTCCATCGAGCGCTCGCTCGGTTTGCGGCGTCTTTGGACACCATAACTGTGTCTTGGAGGAAATTGGCATGGCAAAAATCTCGAAAGTAATGGTCGGTGAATCGCTGGTAGGAGACGGCAACGAAGTGGCGCATGTTGACCTGCTCATCGGCCCACGGGGGAGCGCAGTCGAAACAGCATTTTGCAACGCGCTTACCAACAACAAGGACGGTTTTACCTCCCTTTTGGCGGTGATCGCACCCAATCTTCAGTGCAAGCCCAACACCGTGATGTTCAACAAGGTCACGATCAAGGGCGCTAAACAGGCCGTGCAGATGTTCGGCCCGGCCCAGCATGCGGTTGCAAAGGCCGTGCAGGACAGCGTCGCCGAGGGGGTCATTCCTGCCAGTGAGGCGGACGATCTGTTCATCTGCGTCGGCGTTTTCATCCACTGGGACGCGGCGGACGACGCCAAGATCCAGAAGTACAATTACGAAGCGACAAAGGAAGCCATCCAACGCGCGGTCGCGGGAACACCGACCGCCGCCGAAGCCACGGATAAGCGGGACCAGGTGAAGCATCCGTTCGCGGCTTAGACAAGAGACAGCCCCGCACAGGCAAAACCCTCCGCTGAGCCGGATGGTCTGTTGCGCCGCCTGAAAAAACTTCTGGGCCTTTAGAGCATCGGACCCCAAAACCTGCCCTCGGAATTGACCCGAGGGTTGGGAACCGGTTTTGGGAAATCCGATGCTCCAGCAAAGAGATAGAGCGGCGAGACGATCGACTTGAGAGTTCGCCGCTCTAATCCAAGGCAGTTTCCGAGGCCGAAGTTCGAGATCACGCGATGTCAGGTGCCAAGCGTTGCGAGGTGCCCCGGGGTGAGCGTGCCGTCATGCAGCGAGGTCGCGACCAGCGCCGCGGCGATACCGAGTGACGAAAGGGCGCGAATGTCAGCCTCGTTGCGCACCCCGCCGGCCGCGATCACGAAGCGGCTTCCAGCCTTCGCCTTGATCGCCTCGAGCCGCGTGAAATCGGGACCGGAGGCGGAACCGACCTTGGCCAATGTCATGACAATCACCTTTTGCGGCCAAAACGCCGGCTCGTCGAGAAATGCTGCCGGACCGCGCAACCCGTCGTCGAAGAAATCCAGCGACAGGATTAGGTCCGGATGATCGCAAAAACGCCGCAGCAGCGCGTCGTCCTGCTGCGATTCGGAACCCAGGACCGGGTAAAGCCAGGGCTCGGCAAGTGCTGCCGAAAGTGTTTTCTCGTCGGCGAAGCCGGCATCGACCCAAAGCTCCGGCGGCTCCGCCATCGCCTTCAGCCGGGCAAGCGCAGCACTGTTTGGCGTTCCGCCTTCGATGGCATCGAGATCGGCGATATAGAAGGTCGCAAAAGGGTAAAGCCGGCGCAGGCCCTCAGTGACCGCAACGACATCGGAACTTTGGCTGAGCGGCGTGACGATCGGCCTGTAGCGATCGCGTTTTCCTTGCTGGGCGCGGACCACCTCGCCGCCTTTCAGGTCAAGAACCGGAATGATACGCAACGCTCTTTTTCTCGCTGACCAACTGCCCCTGACCAACTGTGATGAAAGCTTGAACCGTGGAAAAAAGAAAGAGCATCGTTGCCGGCTTCGATATTGGCGGCGCGCATCTGAAGGTGACGCGTGCGCAAGACGGCCGCATCGTCGAGGCAGTAACGATCGCCACGCCGCTCTGGCAAGGGCTCCATACCCTGACCTCGGCATTCGAGGAAACCGCTCCGATCTATGCCGGCGCCGACCTCAACGCATTCACCATGACCGGCGAACTGGTGGATGTCTTTCCGTCCCGCGATGCCGGCGTCTCGGCTCTGCTGGATGAGATTGCAACCCGTGTCCCAGGCGAAAACTTGATCTATGCCGGGCCGTCCGGCTTTGTCGGGGTCGAGCAGGCAGCGCGGCTGAGCAGCGATGTCGCCTCCGCCAACTGGCACGCGACGGCGTCGTTGGTGGCAAAGCTCGCCGGCGATGCTCTGTTCGTCGACATGGGCTCGACCACCACCGACATTATCGCCATCAAAAATGGCTCCGTCGCCAATGACGGCTACACCGATGCCGGACGGCTGCTGAGCGGCGAACTGGTCTATACCGGCTTCACCAGGACGTTCCTGTTCGGCGTCGCCTCGTCGGCTCCTGTCCGCGGCAGGCTGACACCGCTGATGAACGAGTATTTTGCCTCGATCGCCGACGCGCACCGGATCCTGGGGGTGCTCGACGAGAAGGACGACAGGCACGCTTCCGCCGATGGCAAGGAAAAAACCGTCGACGGTTCGATCGCGCGGCTGGCGCGCATGATCGGGCGCGACGCGGCCGAGCTGACATTGCCGGAATGGCGCGAAGTCGCACGCTGGTTTAGCGAACAGCAATTGCGCAAGATCCACGACGCAGCGTCCCTGGTTGCCGGGCCCATGGCGCGGGATGTGCCGATCGTCGGCGCCGGAACCGGCCGCTGCCAGATCAGGCGGCTGGCCGAACGCATGGAACGCCGCTTCGTCGACTTCGCCGAGATCGTCCCCGCAGACGACGCCGTTCGTGGCGAAGCGAGCAGCGTGGCGCCTGCGTCAGCGGTGGCGCTGCTGGCGGGATCTCGATTGTAGGCGCTATATGATGGCCATCCGATCAATCGGATCGATGAGATACTCCCCCGGCTTGAAAGATCCCAACCCGTACCAGCGCGTCCAAAACCGGGCCGCGCGCAAGGTCGCAACAGGGTGGTTTTCTGCCATCCGTGTCGCCGATCGGAACGCACAGGCAGCGCCAAGAGCCGACCTTCGCGGTGCTTTTCCAAACTTGCCGTTCACGCTTCGACGTAAGGTGATCATCAACATTCCCCTCGTCAGGCGTTTTGAATGACGGCTCCGCGCCCCATGCGAAGTATTATTAAGCTGCGCTTAAAGACGCATACCGATATCGGCGTCTAATCAAGGAATACGGTTGCCCCTATCTTTCCAGCGATCTGGAAGATTGAGAAGGAGTGCCGTGTCTTGAGTTCACGGAATCGGTCCGCTGCATCATTGTTGGCTGCTGTGGCTATGCTTGCCTCAACAGCCGCAATGGCCGATCAGAATGGGAGTTCGGAGCCGCTGACGATCCAGGAGCAGGGTAGCTTCGCGGTCGGCGGGACGGTCGTCGAGACCCCTGGCACCTACAATAACAACAACCCGACGGCCGAAGGACAGACGTTCCACGGCGATCATCTCTCCGCCTTCTATCAAGTCCCACAGAACCCCAAGGCTCTGCCGATTGTCATGTTGCACGGCGCCTACCAGTCGGGGCGTAGCTGGGAAACCACTTCGGACGGACGTGAAGGCTTCCAGACGATCTTCCTGCGCCGGGGTTTCCCGGTCTATCTCATCGATCAGCCACGACGCGGCCGGGCAGGCAACAGCACCGTGGCAGCGGCGCTCGAACCCACGCCTTTTGATCAACTTTTCTTCGACCAGTTCCGGATTGGCAAGTGGCCGAACTATTTTGACAACGTCCAGTTCGACCGCAAGCCGGAGACGCTGAACCAGTTCTTCCGCTCCGTCACGCCGAACACCGGCCCCTACGATGCAGGCGTGATTTCGGATGCGATGGCGGCGCTGTTCGACAAGACAGGCCCCGGCGTCCTGTTCTCGCACTCGCAGGCTGGCGGACCGGGCTGGCTGACGGCAACCAAGAGCGAGAACGTCAAGGCGATCGTGGCTTTCGAGCCGGGCAGCGGGTTCATCTTGCCGGAAGGCGAACTTCCCGAGGAGATGCCGAGCGCAGCCGGCACGCTGAGGCCCGAGGCCGTGCCGTTGGCAGACTTCGAAAAGCTGACACGCATTCCGATCATCATCTATTACGGCGACAACTTCCCGACCGAGCCGACCTCGGAACGCGGACAGGACAACTGGCGCGTTCGTCTCGCCATGGCCAAGCTCTGGGTCGAGGCCATCAACAAGCGTGGCGGTGACGCCCGGCTGGTGCATCTTCCGGAAGTCGGAATTCGCGGCAACACGCACTTCCTGATGTCCGATCTGAACAATCTCGAGATTGCGGACCAGGTCTCGCAGTTCCTCGCCGAGAAGAAACTGGATTGACACGCATGTGCAGACGTTCGGCCTGCGCGTGCATCGCACTCCCTGAAAACCGAAGATTGGAGAGTTCGAAATGACTAACGAAGTCATCAACGAGAAAAGACGCGCGTTCCTTGGGGCTTCCGCGCTCGTTCTTACGGGTGCAATATTAGGAGTTCCAGCAATGACGACCACCACCGCTACCGCAGCCGACTACAAGCAGAATCCGTTTGGCCTGGTCTATGACGGAGCGATCACGGCGAACGAGCCGGGCAAGGTCAATATCCACCCGGTCAAATACAAGCTCCATGGCCTGGACATCGTCGCCAACGTCTACACCCCGGCGAACTACGATCCGAGCCAAAAATATCCGGCGATCGTCGTGGCGCACCCGAACGGCGGGATAAAGGAACAGGTTGCGGGCCTGTATGCCCAGCGTCTCGCGGAACAGGGCTACATCACGATCACGATGGACGCCGCATATCAGGGCGGAAGCGGCGGCGAGCCGCGCAGCGTGGACAAACCCCAATTCCGCATCGAGGACATTCACGGTGCAGCGGATTTCATCACCCGCTACGAAGGCGTAGATGCCGATCGTCTTGGCCTGCTCGGCATCTGTGGCGGCGGCGGATACGCGTTGTCCGCGGCGAAGGCCGACAAGCGCTTCAAGACGGTCGCGACGCTGAGCATGTTCAACTCCGGACGGGTTCGGCGCAACGGCTTCGCGGATTCGCAACTCGACACGATTCAGGAGCGCCTGAAGCAGGTTTCCGAGGCCCGCGCCCAGGAGATGGCCGGCGGGGAAATCCTCTACTCGGGCGACGCCAATCTGACGGACGAGCAGATCGCTGCGCTGCCGTTCGAGATGTATCGGCAGGGTTACGAGTACTACTGGAAGACGCACGCACACCCCAACTCAACCTTCAAGTACACCACGAGCAGCTTGCTGGACCTGATGCGCTGGGATGCCACCGACCAGATCGACCTGATCGACCAGCCGCTGCTGATGATCGCCGGCAGCAAGGCCGACAGCCTGTACATGACGGAGGATGCCTTCCCCAAGGCAACCGGGACGAAGGACAAGGAACTGTTCAAGATCGAGGGCGCGACCCAAATCGAAACCTACTGGGTCCCCGAATATGTTGATGCCGCTATGGGCAAGCTGACGCCGTTTTACGCCCGGACGCTCGTTTCCGACCGTTCGTAATCCGCCGACCCCTTAATTCACAGATGACGTCCAGCTCGGTTCCGGGATGTCATCTCCTTTACCAACCACAAGGAGTCATTCTTTGAAGAAGCTCACCCGAAACCTGTTCGTCGCAGCCAGCCTGCTTCTGTCCGGAGGGATTCCCACCATGGCTATCGCCCAAAGCGAGACCCCCACCGCGTCCGATACCCCTCCAGCGCAGCAGCAGTCGCGTGCGCAGCAGCTCTATGGCGACATCGCGCCGAAGATGGCCGAACTGACCGACGAGGTCCTGTATGGCGACATCTGGGAGCGTCCCGGGCTTTCCAAGCGGGATCGCAGCCTGGCGACCGTCAGCGCGCTCGTCGCCATGAATCGCCCCGACCAGCTTCGTTCGCACCTTTCCATCGCCAAGCGCAACGGCGTCACCGAGGAGGAACTGATCGAGACGATCACCCATCTCGCCTTCTATTCCGGCTGGCCTAACGCGGTATCCGCGATCGCCGTCGCCAAGGAAGTCTTCAAGAAATGACGCGGAACCAAAGGAAAGGAATGAAACTCGCCGCCATGACCGCCGCCTCGTTCGTCCTTGCCGCTTCGATCGCCTCGGCCCAGTCCGAGCAGGCGGTTACGGTGACGCGCTCCGGATCGCAGCCGTCCACGACGGGCGCGGCTGAGAATTTCATCGGCTCCGTCCGAGTCGACGACCGGTTCAAGGGAAGCGGCGACGCCCGGATCAGCGGCGCAACCGTCACCTTCGAGCCGGGAGCGCGGACCGCCTGGCACACGCATCCGCTCGGCCAGACCCTGATCGTCACGCAGGGTGTCGGTCTGGTGCAGCACGAAAATGGCCCCGTTCAGGAAATCCGCCCGGGCGACACCGTGTGGATTCCGCCGGACGTGAAGCACTGGCATGGCGCTAGCCAGACGGTCGGCATGAGCCACATCGCCTTCTCCGAAGCGCTCGACGGCAAGACCGTCGAATGGATGGAGCAGGTTTCCGACGAACAGTACGGCCGCTGATCGCCAATCCAAGTGAACCCGCAGTGGCGGCCCCACCCCTTTGAATCCTTGCGAGCTCGCCCTTGAAGAAACTTCTCGTTGCAACTGGCGCCTTGGCCGCCTGCGCCACCTCTCTGGTCGGCTGGCAGGTCCACGCTGAAACCAACCGCGTCCAGTTTCCCGAACTCGATGAACTGGTCCACTACACGACGGTCAGGCGCGGCAATGTGGTCGAGCACATCATGACCACGCCCGCGGCCATCGAGGCCGTCAAGAGCGGGCAGCCTATCCCGGCGGACACGCATTTCGTCCTTGTCGATCATCGCGACGGTGAACTCTATCGCTATTTCGTCATGCAGAAGGGCGAGGGCTTTGGCACCGAGTATGACGAGAGCCGCCGTACCGCCGACTGGCAATTCCAATGGTTCTGGCCGGACAGGTCGATCAACATGGACGAGAACACCGCACGCTGCCAGTCGTGCCATCGCAGCCAGGAGGGCAGCGATTACCTTTTCACGGGCTATCGCATTCCCCGATTCAACGGCACTCCGGTCGAGTGAGCCGGGAGGTCTACCATTTGGGCCCTGTTTTCCTGTCTCGACTGGCCTTCGATCTCATTGCGGCCGGGCTGCTGCTCTTCGGTCTCTCCTACTGGTGGCTCGGCAACGTCGCCCATGAACTGGCTGGAACCGCTATGTTCCTGTTGCTCATCGGCCATAACGTCTTCAACCGCCGCTGGTACGGCACGATTCCGAAAGCCCGCCACGAGGTGCGCGGACTGTTCAACATCGCGGTGACGTTTCTGCTGATGCTGGCAATGCTGGTGCTACTGATCACCAGCGTGCTTATTTCCAACGCGCTGTCAGGCATCATGTCACCTTATGGCGGCTTCACCGTTCGGCAGATCCATACGCTCGCGGCCTACTGGGTTCTCGTGATCGTATCCGTTCATCTCGGCCTGCGCTGGCCGATGCTCATGGGCGTGGCGCGCAAGCTCACTGGAATTTCACAGCCCAACGCCGTTCGGACGCTCGCGCTCCGCCTGATCGCCGTCCTCATTGCGATACACGGCGTCTGGAGTTCGTTCGAGCTGACTGTCGGCACGAAGCTCTCCATGCAGATGACGCTCGACTGGTGGAACTTCGAGGAATCCGTCGCGGGCTTTTTCATCCACTGCGTCGCGATCGCTGGGCTCTATATGACCCTGACCTACTACGCCATGAAATGGCTCCAGACGAGAAAGCGCAGGACCGGATCAGTCGCCGCGATACCGGAGAACATCCGCCAATAGGGCCAGCGCCGGCGATTGTTGTCGTCGGCTCGGGTAGTAGAGGTGATAGCCGGGAAAGGACGGGCACCAGTCCTCCAGAACCCGCACCAAGCTCCCGTCAGCAATGTATGGGAGCACCTGATCTTCGGGCATGTACGCCACACCGAGGCCTTCCAGGGCCGAAGATAGCCTCATGCCGAGACTGTTGAACACGAGCTGGCCTTCTCCACGCACCTTCACCTCGCGTCCGTCCTTCTCGAGACCCCAGGCGAATATGCCGCCATAAGTCGGAAGCCGAATGTTGATGCACTGGTGCGCGGTCAGGTCCTGCGGGGTCCCCGGAATTGGATACCGCTCGAAATAGGCCGGCGACGCGACGACAGCCATGCGCATGTTAGGGCCGATGCGCACCGCGATCATATCCTTCGCAACCTGCTCGCCCATCCGCACCCCGGCATCGAATCCTTCGGAAACGATATCGGTCAGGCCGTAGTCGATGATGATTTCGACCTCGATGTCCGGGTAAACCGGCAGGAAGCGTTTGAGCGCGGGCTGCAGGATCGAGATTGCGGGATGCTCGCCAGCCGTGATGCGGACGGTGCCAGCCGGCTTGTCCCGGAGTTCGCTCAAGGCCGCCAGTTCGGCTTCGATCTCCTCAAAGCGTGGCGCGATCGTGCGCAGCAGGCGTTCGCCCGCTTCTGTCGACGCAACGCTGCGTGTCGTCCGGGTCAGGAGCCGCAGGCCCAATCGCTCTTCGAGATTGCGGATGGTCTGGCTCAGCGCCGACGGGGAAACCCGAAGCTTCGCGGCAGCGCGCGTGAAACTCCGCTCCCTGGCGACGGCTGCGAATGCGGCGAGATCGTTGAAGTTTTCCATCTGGATTTGTTAGCTCATCTAAAAGGCTCATGCGGATTATAGCGCCTTATCGCAAGTTGCTGCAGGCACTAAATTTGCGGTCATCGGCCGTGGAAGGCGAGGAACAGACTGCCTCTCAGGTTTGCCAGCGACTGGATCGAACTCCCATCGCAGCCAGACGGAACGCTATAAGAAGGACCCGCAACATGACGAATGAGAGCGTAATAGGCCGCCGCATCTTTCTCGGCGCGGCGGCAACGCTAGCGGCCGCTCCCATCCTCGCCAGCGCCAGTTCGCGGGCATCGGCGCAGACCGGCAATGCGAGCGGCTCTGCAGCAGTCCCGTCGAGCGATCGCCGGAAGCTTGGAACGCTGGAGGTCTCCAGCGTCGGG
This sequence comes from Mesorhizobium delmotii, assembly GCF_900149755.1. NCBI lineage: Bacteria > Pseudomonadati > Pseudomonadota > Alphaproteobacteria > Hyphomicrobiales > Phyllobacteriaceae > Mesorhizobium > Mesorhizobium delmotii. Next base: position 125,187 of record NZ_FUIG01000024.1, read on the forward strand.
TTGGGCGTTCAGAACATGCATCGTACCTACCAGACGACAATCCCGTCGCGGCCGGAGATGATCAACATCATCCGCACGGCCCACGAGCGCGGCGTTACCTTTTTCGACACCGCCGAAGCTTATGGCCCGCATGAGTGCGAACAGATTCTTGGCGAGGCCATTGAGCCGTTCCGCGACGAGGTCGTGATCACCTCGAAATTCGGCTGGAACATCGACCTTGAGACGGGCGAGCGGGGACCCGGCCTCATCAGTCGCCCGGACCACATCAAACTGGCGGTCGAAGGCATGCTCAAGCGCCTCCGCACCGACCGCATCGACCTTCTCTACCAGCACCGCGTCGATCCGGAGGTTCCGATCGAGGACGTCGCGGGCGCCGTCAAGGACCTGATGGACGAGGGCAAGGTCCTACATTGGGGCCTCTCCGAAATGGGACTCAACACACTGCGACGCGCCCACGCCGCGCTTCCCGTCTCCGCCGTCCAGAGCGAGTATTCGATGCTGTGGCGCGGGCCAGAAGACGAGGTGCTTTCAGTCTGCGAGGAGCTGGGCATCGGCTTCGTGCCGTGGAGCCCGCTCGGCGTCGGGTTTCTGACGGGCGCGATCGACGAGCGGACGCGGTTCGCGGAGGGCGACATCCGCGGGATCGAGTCGCGCTTCTCGCCTGAGAACCTGCCCGCGAACCTCACGCTCGTTAAATTGCTGGGTGACTGGGCCGACAGGAAGCAGGCCACCAGGGCGCAGATCGCGCTCGCATGGCTGATGGCGCAAAGACCCTGGATCGTTCCGATTCCCGGCACGACGCAGATGCCGCACATGCTCGAGAACATCGGCGCCGTTTCGATCCGCTTCACGCCCGAGGAGATCGGCGAGCTCAATTCGGCTGTCAAGGCGATCGAGGTGCGCGGCCAGCGCCTGCCCGACGCCGTTCTCGCGTTCTCGAATGTCGAGGCGCCTGAAAAGAACTGAAGGAGCTACCATGATGAAACACCGGCATCTCGGAAATCTAGAGGTTTCGGCCCTTGGCCTCGGCTGCATGGGCATGACTGGCGTCTACGGTTCCAACGCGGACAAGAGCGAGATGATCAAGCTCATCCACGATGCGCATGATCGTGGTGTGACGTTCTTCGACACGGCCGAGGCCTATGGTCCCTTCGCCAACGAGGAGCTTGTCGGCGAGGCTCTCGCGCCGATCCGTGACGACGTCGTCATCGCCACCAAGTTCGGCTTCGACCTCGAGACAGGCGTGCGCAGCGGAGGCACCAACAGTCGTCCCGAGCACATCAAGGCGGTGGCCGAGGCGGCATTGAAACGCCTGAAGACCGACCGGATCGACCTGTTCTACCAGCATCGGGTCGATCCCGACGTGCCGATCGAGCACGTCGCCGGAGCTGTCAGGGATCTCATCGCAGGGGGCAAGGTCAAGCACTTCGGCCTCTCCGAAGCGGGCGTTCAGACGATCCGCCGCGCGCATACGGTGCAGCCTGTTACCGCCGTTCAAAGCGAATACTCGCTGTTCTGGCGCGGGCCGGAAGTCGAGTTTTTGCCGACACTTGAAGAACTCGGGATCGGTTTCGTGCCGTTCAGTCCCCTCGGTGCGGGATTCCTGACCGGGAAGATCGACGAGAACACCAGGTTCGATCCAACGGACTTCCGCAGCAGCGTGCCGCGCTTCTCTCCAGAATCCCGTAAGGCCAACATGGCGGTGGTCGACATCGTCAAGGCCGTCGCAGAGCGCAAAGGCGCAACGCCTGCACAAGTCGCTCTCGCATGGCTGTTGGCGCAGAAGCCATGGATCGTGCCGATCCCCGGAACCACGAAGCTCCATCGGCTGGAAGAAAACCTCGGTGCGGTCGACGTGACGCTCTCGACAGACGACCTGGGGGAAATCGCAACGGCGCTTTCGAAGATCGAAGTGCAAGGTGAGCGCCTTCCGGAGGCGGTGCTCAAAATGACGGGCCTCTGATCAACATTTCGGAGAAAGAGATGGTCCCCGACAGTCCGACGCGGAGGGAAATCCTCATGTCCTCGCTGCTTCTATCCCTGACGGCAGGCGGAGGAGCATCGCTCTCTCCGGCCGCGGCGGCGCAACTCCCGGAAGGAAAGATGCTCGTTGCGTATTTCTCGCGAAGCGGGAACACGCGCGTCATCGCGGGTCAGGTAAGCCGCGCATTGGAAGCTGACCTGTTCGAGATCGTGCCCGAAAATCCCTATCCCGCCGACTATTTTGAGACGGTCGAGCAAGCGCGACAGGAAAGTGCCCGTGGCTACGAGCCGCCTCTTAAAGCGCAGGTAACCGACGTCGCTCAATACACGACGGTATTCCTTGGCTTCCCGATTTGGGGAATGACGGCGCCGCCTGTGATCCGCTCGTTTCTCAGCGCGCATGATCTCTCAGGAAAGACCGTCATCCCCATCATCACGCATGGCGGTTATGGGCTGGGAGACAGCCTGACTGTCGTGGCCGGGCATGCGACGGACGCGCAACTTGTCGAGGGATTTTCCATGCAAGCCCCGCAGGAGCGGCAGACCGTCGAGCGGGTCACGGAGTGGCTGGATGGACTGACGGTCGCGAGGTGATGTGGGAGCGCCCCTCGGTAGGGTGAAGTCGATGAGCAAGATACGACCGTCAGGAGCATTGGACAGGGGCGCATTGCGCCCGGCCTGCTTGGCCTTGTCTCTCTTCCTGGCCGCTCCAGCTGTCGAGGCCAACGAAGAGAGAACCGTCTCCTCGCCCGCAATCCGCTGGTTCCGGTGAAGGTCCGCTTCCAGGAGCAAACTTGAGCCGGGAATGTCCGCTAGGGTCACGACGCTCCCTTGACCTCCCATCAGGGATTGTCCGCAAGGGGTCGAACACCGCCGTTTGAGATCGCCGCCACCGTGTGCTAAAACGCGTGAGCCCGGACGCTTACTCTGGTTCAGCATATCCCGTTCAGCCCCGTACCTCCTCGCCGCTGGCATCCTCGCCCGACAGGTGATCGTCGACACGCTGCATCAGCCAGCCCCAGGCTTCCTTTTCGCCCTCGCCCGCGGTCTTTTCGATGGCAATCGAAAGGTAGGCGATCTCCGCCTCGATCTTGTCGCGCGGCAGCATGCCGAGCCGGCTGACCAGGATGGCCAGTTCCAGCACCGCCGCCTTGGCGCGGTTGAAGCCGGTGAACGGCGCATGCGTTTCCTCCCGCACCACGCGGCAGAAATGGCGAGGTCGCATGGCATCGTCATCGACACTCTCGACTTCGAGAACCGAATGCGCGAGCGCCGCCTCGAGCCGCGGCACCGGAAACCCGTCGACCGCAACGGTCGGCCACTGCTTGCGCCCGGTCAGGCAGCCGGCAAAGATACGCACATCGTCGGTATAATTGGCGATGGCGAACGGCACTTCGGCGAGATTGTCGAGCGTGACCGATGGGCGGAACGGCGCGATGACCCAGCCGTCCTTCTCGGCGATGATGCCGATCGGCGCGATGTGGGCCTCGCCGGCTTTGTTGACGGTGGTGATGATCGATTCGCGAATATAGGGCATGGTTTAGCGCTCTTTCTTCGCGCGAAGCGTATGGCCCGCTTCCGCAAGCCGGGTGCGGTCGGTTTCGGGAGCCGGCGCGGCAACGCCCCATGCGAGCGGCTCGTCCTGCACATAGCGCTTGCCGAGGCGCCACGCGATCTCGGCCTTCATCAGTTCCGCGCCGAGATAGAACGCGTGTGCGCCATCCGCCTCAACGCCAAGCCCGGTGAAGAGTTCAAACGCATCCTTGGCAACCGCATGCCCCTTGCCGTTGAAAACGTGGATGCCGTCCTCGGCAGTCATGATGCGGAAGTTGGTGTCGCGCACCTCCGCCGCGAGTGCTGCGATATCCTCGGTCGAGGCCGTAAACGGCTTGCGGTCGTGAACCTGCAGCAGCCCTGGATGGTAACTCCGCGGCAGCGCACCGTCGTTCTTCGCCGCGAACAGGATGCGGCGGGCAATATCGTGCTCCTCTATCGTTCGCAGCGTGTGCGGGCTGACATGCACGGCAAGCACGTTTCGGATCTGAAGTTCCGAGCAGAGCCCGGCCAGAACGGCGGTGACGCCGGAACTGTCGGCGTCGGTCAATTCGGTGAGGTTGCCGGTGCCCATCAGCAGTTCGACCTCGGGCCAGCGGCGGCGCGCCTCGATGAAGCGCCCGAGTGATGCGGCAAAGCCGAAATGGATCGGGTCGAGCACCGGGTCGGCGATGAAGGCGACGCCGGCCCTTTGCGCCGCTTCAATGGCCCGTCCGAGCGAATCCAGGTCGCCGGGGGTGGACGGGATCAGCACTGGTACGGCCTTGTGGTCGAAGGCCAAGGGCAGCGTGTTCTCATCGAGGCTGAGAACATAGTCCGCACCGGCGCGTGCGCCGATCGACAGTTCGTCCGTGCTGGCGGAATCGACACTGACCAGAAATCCCTGTGCCTTCAGCTCGATCACGGCCTCTTCGAGTAATGGAAACGGCGTTTCCGGCAGGCAGCCGAGATCGATGATGTCGGCGCCGGCCGCAGCCAGCGTCCGTGCCCTCGCCACCAGCGCCTCGACCGACAGCATCGGCGCATCGACGATTTCGGCGAAGATGCGCATGTCATGACGCGAAAGATCAGGCGGCTCGCCCGCCCGGCCGAGAAAGGCCGGCAGATCGGCGATCTCGTCGGGACCGCGGACGAAGGGCACGCCGAAATGGTTCGACAGATGCTCGATGTCGCCGCGATAGCGGCCGGGCAGGATGACGCGGTCGGCGCCGCCTGTCAGGCTGAGCCGCCGCTTGATGATTTCTTCGCTCATCAGCGCCGCGACCTTGACGCCGATGTCGATGATCTCCCAGGCAAATTCAGTTTCGCCCAGCCCGGCCAGCAGCCTTTCCAGCCGGACCTTGGCCAGATGGCCGGTAAGAAAGGCCAGCCGCTCAGCCATGGCTTGCAAGTTCGGCGTGGCGCCGTCTGACCGAGGCTTCGAGATCGGCAAGCGACTCGACCACCTGGGTCCGCTCGAAGCTCTTCAGCTGGTTGGTGTTCTCCAGATCGATCCTGCGCGGATAGACGTTGACCAGCCCATGCGGCGCCATGGTTTCGAGTTCCGGCGCGGTGTCGCAAGCAAAGACGATCGCCGGCACCCGGCATTTTCCCGCCTGGGCAAAGACGTTGGTGGCGAGCGTGTCGGAAATGCCGTGCACGCATTTGGCGACCGTGTTGGAACTGGCCGGCGCCACTACCACGGTGTGATAGACACCGTGATAGAATTCGCCGACCGGGATCGCGCTCGCCGTCTTGTCGTGCAGCACACGCGTCGTCTCCGGGAAATCGAGCTTCAGCTTGTACATGCGCAGCACTTCGTTGGCGGCTTTCGACACGAAGACATCGCAATGCTCGAGCTGGTGAATGAGTGCGAAGCTCTCCGTAAAAAAATGACCGGAACCGGTCAGAACCCATGCCCAGCGCGGCGTATGCAGCTCCGCCATCGCCTACCCTGCTTTCCTTGCCGGCCGGATCGGAGCGGCGATCGCGATGCCGGGCAGATTGCTCGACGCGAGCAGCGCCCCGGCTTCGGCTGCATCTTTCGGACCGGCGAGATGGAAATCGACACCGTCGGGCAGCATGGCGGCGAAGCCGGCGTCGACGATGCCTTTGACCGTCAGGCTGTCGATCGTGTCGCTGCCGAGGAAGGCGCCGGTCTGCTTGATCAGCAGCAGCGCATTCGCGCCGAGCTTGCCGGCAAGCCAGGCGGCAAGGGAATCGGAGGTAATGTCCCAGGACGCCGGAATGTCCGGCGCTGCCAGCGCCAATGACGACGGCAGCCACACCGGCACCTTCCCCTCGTCCAACGCTCGCACCGTTTCTTCCAGCGACCGTGCCGGCGCCAACCTCTCGTCACGGTCGAGGATAATCTGGCCGAACTGCTCCATGGCGAGGATCGCCATGGCGTGGGCGGCGGTGTCGGAAAAGTCCATGCGGAACTGCATCTCGCGCACCTGGTCGGCAAAGAGGCCGCCGCCGGGCACGATGACGATCGGCAGCTTGGAACCCGCCAGCGCCGCGATCCAGCTTTCCATTTCCGCCGCATGGACCGTGCTGCCGCCAAGCTTGACGACGGCTGGCTTGACGGCGGCTCGCCTCACGACCTCAGGCCTTTCCTGTCGCGGCTGGGAAGCAGCGCTCTGCTCTTTTCCGCCGGCAGGGCCGGAGGCGACGCCGCGGCCTGCCGCTTGGCGCTTGCGTTCGATCTCGACGCCGACGCCGCCTGGGCCGAGTTCGAGTTTTTCCACCCTTACCGTGACGCGCACGACACGCGGGTTCTCCAGAATGTACGTCGCCACCTGCTCGGCCAGGGCCTCGCTAAGCTGGATGTGGCCTCGCGCAACGATGGTGCGAATGCCGTCCATGATGATGTCGTAGGAGAACACATGGCGCATGTCTTCGGGATGGTCGGTGACTTGCAGCACGTCGGCGGTCACGTCGAAACGCACCTTCTGTGAATGGCCGTGCTCGAAGCTGTAAGCGCCGATCTGGACCGGCAGGACAAAGTCCCGCACGAATATCTTGTCGGTGCCCAGTGTCGGGTCGGTACCCGGAGAATAGCCCCTCGCCGCCAGCAGGCGGTAGTCGACGCTCGACGCGCCGCCGGCACGGGATTCTTCCGGGACCAACTCGCGGATCTGCGAAAGCGCCTCGGCGCTGATCGAACCCACGCGGCCGGAGTGGCCGCACAGCGCCCCGCGAAAGCCGAGAAAATCGGGAGCGAAGGGCAGCAGGCGCGGAATGTCTGGGGCTTCCAGCGATCCGCTCAGCCCAACCATGAGACCAAGCGATTTCGTTCGATCGATGAATCCCGGGATACGCTCGGGCGGCAGATGGTCGAGCAGCCGCCCGTTTGCCTTGTTCGCAGTGTCGACCATGGCGCCGTAGAAGCGATGTTTGGCAAAGTTCGGCAGAAGCTCGAAATCCGGCGCCAGATCGGCGAAAAGCACGGCGATCAGCTTCGTTCGCGCGGCGAGCGGTTCGAGCGCTGCCGCGCAGGCGGCGGCATTTGCCGACGGAAAAAAGCCTATCTTGACGTAATCGACACCGGTCGCAGCGATCTCTTCGGCCTTGGCGCGGATCGTCTCCGGTTCCATCGGCAGGTCGCCGCAGACCGCGCTGACCGGCGCCCGGCCGGCGATGAATGAAATCGTGCGGCGGATGGTTTGCGTGGATACCGCGCCCAGCGCTCCCGCCTTCGGCTCCTTCAGGTCGACGATGTCGACGCCGCCCGAAAGCGCGATCTCCGCCTCGTCAACGCCGGTGACACTGGCCAGCATTCTGGTCATTGGACTTTCTCCGGCATGAGGGACAGGACGCTCTCGGGCCCGAATACCGAAATCCGCTCGGTTGCCGTTCCGGCGAGCAGGCATGGCACTAAAGCAGACGCGAGACGTCCACTTTCAGGGTTTGATAAAGTTTGCGGGTCAGCTAAGCTCATCACGGGCACCTTGACTTCGCGCCGGTCCGACAACAATCGGACTTTAGCGCAAGAACGGGTAATTTTTATCGATGACGAGCGCGGTGCCGGGCACTCTCGCGGCCTTTTTGTGCTTTTTTTCCCTGACCGTCAACGTTCCTGGCGCGCCAGCCCAGGAAGCGACGGGCAAGCAACCGGCCGCAACGGCCAAGCCGGAAAAAAAGCTGACCGAAATCAAGATAGGCTATTTGCGCGCTTATGCGCCGCAGCTGGCCTTGTCGGTGCTCGACGTCCCGCCGCGCGACGAAGGCGTTGCCGGCGGCAATGTGGCGATTGCCGACAACAACACGACCGGCAGCTTCCTCGGCCAGAAATTCAGCCTCGACGTGATCGAGGTAAAGCCGGACGCGGATGTCGTTGCGGCCTTCCAGGAAATGATCGCCAAAGGCGACCGCTACGTGGTCGCAGACGTTTCGGCCAGGCAATTGCTGTCGATCGCCGACCTTGCCCGCGACAACGGCGTTTTGATCTTCAATGCCGGAGCCACCGACGACAGTCTCCGCGAAGAGGAATGCCGCGCCAACATCTTCCACACCATCCCGACGCGCAGCATGCTGGCCGACGGGCTGGCGCAATATCTCATCTGGAAGCAATGGCGGCGCTGGGTGCTGGTCTACGGCTCGCACGAGCGCGACCAGCTTTTTGCGGAGGCGCTGCGCCGGGCGGCGACGCGCTTCGGCGGCGAGATCGTCGGCGAAAAGCTGTTCGAGGATACCGGAACGGCACGGCGGACCGATTCCGGCGTCGTCCAGATCCAGCGGCAGATGCCTGTCTTCACCCAGGACCTGCCGGAGCACGATGTGTTGCTGGTCGCCGACGAAAGCGAGGTGTTCGGCACCTATGTTCCGTTCCGCACCTGGACTCCGCGGCCGGTCGCCGGCACCGCCGGCCTCACCCCGTCGGCCTGGCATCCGGCCAGCGAGCAATGGGGCGGCACCCAGATCCAGAACCGCTTCGCCAAGGCAAACGGCCGCCGCATGATATCGAAGGACATGGCGGCGTGGACCGCGGTGCGCATCCTCGGCGAGGCGGCCACCCGCACGCAGGGCGCCGACCCGCGCAAGATGGCCGACTTCATCCGCTCCGACGATTTTTCGATCGCCGCCTTCAAAGGGCAGAAACTGACCTTCCGCAAGTGGAACCAGCAGTTGAGGCAGCCGATCTTCCTGGGCGACGGCCGATCGGTCGTCTCGACATCGCCGCAGGAAGGTTTTTTGCACCAGGTGTCCGAGCTCGATACGCTCGGGGTCGATGAGCCGGAAACAAAATGCGTGCTTGAGTAGAACCAATTGGGAGGAATTTCGGTGCAGAGACGAGCTTGCGCACTCGCCATTCTCGCGACCGGCTTCATGGCCGGCCCGGCGTCGGCCTACATGGCTTATGTTTCCAACGAAAAGGACAACACGATGAGCGTCGTCGACACCGCGACGATGCAGGTGGTGAAGACCGTCAATGTCGGGCAGCGTCCGCGCGGCATCACCATCTCGCACGACGGCAAGCACATTTATCTCTGCGCAAGCGACGACGATTCGATCGAGGTGATCGACACGGCGTCCCTGGAGATCGTCGATACCTTGCCCTCCGGGCCTGACCCGGAGCTCTTCGTGCTCTCGCCTGACGGCAAGACGCTTTATGTCGCCAATGAGGACGACAATCTCGTCACCGTCATCGACATAGAGAATAAGAAGGTGCTGGCCGAAATCCCGGTCGGAGTCGAACCGGAAGGCATGGGCGTCAGCCCGGACGGAAAGACCATGGTCAATACGTCGGAAACGACAAACATGGCTCATTTCATCGACACGACGACCCACGAGATCACCGACAACGTGCTGGTGGATGCGCGTCCGCGCTTCGTCGAGTTCACGCCCGACGGCAAGCAGGCCTGGGTGAGTGCCGAGATCGGTGGCACTGTTTCGGTGATCGACAATCAAACGCGCGAAGTTGTCCAGAAGATCACCTTCGAGATATCAGGCCTGAGGGCCGAATCCATCCAGCCGGTCGGTGTGCGCATCACCGCCGACGGCAAGAAAGCCTATGTGGCGCTCGGACCGGCCAACCGCGTCGCGGTGATCAACACGCAGACATACGAGGTCGAGAAATACGTGCTAGTCGGCCAGCGGGTCTGGCAGCTCGCCTTCACCCCGGACCAGAAGACCATCATCTCGACCAACGGCGTGTCGAACGACATCACCTTCATCGACGTGGCGACCGACGAGCCGGTGCAGTCGGTGACCGTCGGCGCGCTGCCGTGGGGCGTCGTCGTCTCTCCCAAATGAATTCCGCCAAATGAACCATTGAATAAACCAGGTGAATCAAGCAGGCAGAAAAACAGCAGAAGGGCAGGAAATCATGCGCAAATTTCGGGCAGCCGCTTTCGCCGCGCTGGTGGGCATGGCGCTCACTCAGGGCCAGGTCTGGGCGCAGGACGGCGACGGCGATGACGATGACGCCGCCGCCGGCGCGGCCGCCAGCACGGAGGCCAGTCCGCAAGCCGAGAAGGCGACCCGGGCCAGCAAAGACGTGCCGGAACTTATCCTCGGCAACAAGCAAGACCAGTTCACCGCCAATCAGAAGGATTTTGAGCTGATCGCCGGCCAGGGCTATCGCTGGAAGATCACCGCGGCGGGCGGGCTGGAATACAAATTCCACACCGACCTGTTCCGCAATGTGTGGAACAACCAGATCGTCATCAACGACCTCGAGGTGCACATGAACGGCGCACCCGCATGGCTCGAATTCGACGCCGACGGCACCATCCAGGTGCAGTTCACCACCGTGAGGCCCGGCATCTACACATGGTCAGTGCCCGACCTCGCCGACAAGGGCATGAAGGGCACGATCACGATCAAGTAAGGTTTGAAAGCAGGACCTGCGCGATCGCGCCCCGTGGACTAGACTTGGGCTAGACTATTGTCGACGACAAGGGAGCCAGCCGCGTGCAGCATGTGAGGACAAGCGGACCGGGAGATCAGGTGGCGGCGCTCGACGTCGCCGCCGTCAGCCACTCCTATGGTCCGAAGCCGGCGCTCAGCGACGTCTCGTTCTCGATCGCGCCGGCGACGTTCACCGTTCTTCTCGGTCTCAACGGCGCCGGCAAGACAACCCTGTTCTCGCTGATCAGCCACCTCTACGACACCCGCCGCGGATCGATCCGCATCTTCGGCCATGACGTCAGCCGCGCCTCGGGCGAGGCGCTCAGGCGTGTGGGCATCGTGTTCCAGGCGCGCACGCTCGACCTCGACCTCAGCGTCCATCAGAACCTCTCCTACCACGCCGCGCTGCATGGCATCGGCGGACGCGAGGCCCGGCAGCGAATTGCCGCGCTGCTCGATATCGTCGACATGCCGGGCCGCCAACATGACAAGGCGCGCAGCCTTTCCGGCGGCCAGATGCGGCGCATCGAGATCGCCAGGGCGCTGCTCCACCGCCCTTCGCTGCTGCTGCTCGACGAGGCGACGGTCGGTCTCGACATCCAGTCGCGCGCCGGCATTCTCGCCACCATCCGCAAGCTCGTCGAAACCGAGCGCATTGGCGTGCTGTGGGCGACGCATCTGATCGACGAGGTTGACGACGGCGACCATGTCGTCGTGCTGCGGCAGGGCGAACTGGTCGCCAAGGGCAAGGTGACCGATGTCGTCAGGACGAGCGGCGCCGGTTCGATCCGCGACGCCTTTTCCAGGCTCAGCCGCATCGAGGCGGCCGGCACCGCGGAGCTATCGCCATGAGCGCTCCGGCAATGCCCGAGAAAGTCGCCGGCATCATTCCGGTGAAGTTCGAGAAATTCGGCCTGCGCCACTATCTCATTTGCCTCAAGGGCGTCGTGCTGCGGGAATGCCTGCGCTTCCTGCACCAGCGTGAGCGCTTCATATCCTCGCTGGTTCGGCCGCTCATCTGGCTGTTCATTTTTGCCGCCGGATTCCGGCAGGTGCTCGGCGTGTCGATCATTCCGCCCTACAAGACCTACGTGCTCTACGAGGTCTACATCACGCCGGGCTTGTGCGGCATGATCCTGCTGTTCTCAGGCATGCAGTCTTCGCTGTCGATGGTTTATGACCGCGAGATGGGCAACATGCGCACCCTGCTGGTCAGCCCCTTCCCGCGCTGGTTCCTGCTGGTGTCGAAGATGCTCGCCGGGGTCTCCGTATCGATCGCGCAGGTCTATGCGTTCCTGATCGTTGCCTGGTTCTGGGGCGTCAAGGCGCCGCCGATCGGCTATCTCATGGTGCTGCCGGCGTTGTTCCTGTCGGGCATGATGCTTTGCGCGCTCGGCATGCTTTTGTCATCGATGATCAAGCAGCTCGAAAATTTCGCCGGCATCATGAACTTCGTCATCTTTCCCGGCTATTTCGCCTCGCCGGCGCTCTATCCGTTGTGGCGCATCCAGGAGGCGAGCCCGCTGCTCCACAAGATCTGCCTCGCCAACCCGTTCACCTATGCCGTCGAACTGATCCGCTTCGCCTTCTACGGCCAGATTGAGTGGCTGTCGCTGGGCGTCGTTGCCGGCTGCACTGTTCTGTTCCTTGCCGCCGCCATCATCGCCTACGACCCTTCGCGCGGCCTGGTGACCCGCAAACAAGACACCGGAGGAAATGCCTGATGGCACGAATGAGCCTTGTTCGCAGCCTGGCAGTGGTTGCCATGCTCGCGCCGAGCGTGAACGCCAGGGCGGCGAATACCGATCCGGACTGGCCCTGCATACAGCGCAAGGTGCCGCAACTCTCGCTCGGCCAGATCTGGAACGGGCCGGAGCTTCCGCCAGCGGCGAAGGATTTTTCGAAGGACCCTGCCGTCTCCGGCCTGGTCGAGGAGGTGGCAGCCCGGCGGATGCCGATTGCCGAAGCCCAGAAGAAAATCAAGGATTTCGCCGCCTCGTTGCCGGCCGAGCAGCTTGCGCCAAAAATGGCGATGCTGGTGCAAGGCATGTTCGATCATATGGACGCCGAGCGTTCGCACGTGATCTCAGGCATTTCCCGGTACGCCCACAAGCAGCTCGAAATGGCCGCCGCCTTGCGCAAGGAAGCGTCCGCCGTCGATGCGTTGCGGGCAAAGCCGGATGCAGATCCCGACGACATCGAACGACGAACCGAGCAGCTGAAATTCGCAACGCGAATTTTCAACGAACGCGTCCAATCACTGACTTACGTCTGTGAAGTGCCGACGATCATCGAGCAGCGGCTTTATCAATTGTCCAAGACCGTCTCGGAAACCCTCGCCGCGAAGAAGTAGAACCTCTATCTCCGCAGCGGATCTCACGTTCCCCGGCCGGGCAGCACGCGCCAGCGCTGCACGAAATAACCGGGATGCGTCTCGATCCATTGGGCGACCAGCGGCTGCGCCTGCATGAAAGCGGTCCCTGGGTTCATCGCCAGGCCGTCCACCATCTGTTCGCGTTGTTCACAGGTCTGCGGCACATCCGTCAGGCAGACCATCATAACCAGCGTGTAAAGCATTACCCCTTGTCCCCATCGAATCCCGAACCCCATGCCCGGGAGTTTCAGTGATACCGACCAGATTGCAGGGGTCGCACATACAGATTGCTTACGGGTTTGAAAGGACGTGGCCCCCGCTCTTTCGCACTGCAACATAACATATCGCTTATCCAACGCCAACAACCGCCGGGCGTTCTCCAAAGCAAATTGCGTCGGGTTTGGGCTGCCTCAACGTGGCGCCGACGTTTCCAGGGCCGATGATTCCGATTTTCACGGAGTCGTCGGTGTCGTCAGGCCGGCAGGCCGTTCTGCCTACGCAGGCTCTTGTCGAATGCGGATGCGGGGACGAAACGGCGCAGGAGACTGACCTGGCGCGCCATTTTTCCCGCCGCATAGCGCCTCTTCGGAGCGCGATCGGTCGCAGCCGCCAAAACCGTCTTGGCTACCACTTCGGGCGAATCGCCTTTTTCCATTGCTTTCCGCACGACTGCGTTCATGCCAGCGCGCGCAGCGTCATAGATA
>NZ_FUIG01000024.1:138645-443879 GCF_900149755.1 Mesorhizobium delmotii
CAGGACCGCGTTGGTCACGCGGAGCACGCCGAAGACGTTCACATCGAACAGTGCCTGAGCCTGGACCATTGAGGACTCTTCCGCGCCACCAAACAGACCCATGCCGGCATTGTTGACGAGCAGGTCGATGCGCCCGGTCTCGGCCAGCACGTCATCGACCAGTTTCGCCACGGACGCGTCATCGGTCACGTCACAGGCCAGCATGGTTAGGCCGTCGGAGTTTTTGGCTGCGCGACGGCTGGTGCCGAACACGCGGAAACCGGCGCTTTGCAACGCTATGGCCGTCGCGCGCCCGATGCCGGAGGATGCCCCTGTCACCAGGGCGACGCCAGGATTGGTCTTGTTCATGGAAATCATTTCTTTCTTTGGGTTGGGCTGATTTTGGCTTGGCATGGAAGAAGCACGAAAGGTCGGAGTCAGTTATGAGCGCCTCTGGCGTTCGCACCGGCCAACTCGTCCGTCCAGCGCTGGAATAGCGCGCTGGCGTTGACGCCGCCAAAGCCGAAGCCGTTTGATATCGCGTAGTCCATTGCCATCGGGCGGGCCTGGTTTGCGACGAAGTCAATGCCGTCGCCGGCTGGATCCGGCGCGCCCAGATTGAGCGTTGGCGGCGCCACCTGATCCCTGAGCGCCAAAATTGCGAAGATGGCTCCAAGCCCGCCGGCGGCTCCGAGCAGGTGTCCGGTCGCCGATTTCGTTGCGCTGACGGCGATGGTGGAATCTGCGCCGAAGAGTGTTTTGATCGCCGCGATTTCCCCGAGATCACCGATCGGCGTGGAGGTCGCGTGCGCATTGAGGTGGCGAACCTCACGCGGCGAAATGCCGGCTTGGGCAATTGCGATCTCCATGGCTCGGCGCGCCCCGTCGCCATCCTCGGGACCGGAGGTGACGTGATGCGCATCCGCCGTCGTGCCGTAGCCGACGAGTTCGGCGAGCGGTTTCGCGCCGCGCGCCAGCGCGTGGCTCAACGCCTCGATGACCAGCACGCCGGCTCCTTCGCCCATGACGAAGCCGTCCCGCGACACGTCGAAAGGCCGTGACGCTTGAGCCGGCGCCCAATTGAAGCCGGTTGAAAGAGAGCGTGCGGCAGCAAAACCACCGAGACTGACGATGTTCATGCAGGCTTCCGTTCCGCCGCACACGGCGATATCGGCTTCGTTGGCGCGGATGAGGCGAGCCGCATCGCCGATCGCCTGGATGCCGGCCGCGCACGCCGTCACCGGTGCGCCGAGCGGCCCCTTGAAGCCATGGCGGATCGAGATGTGGCCCGCTGCGAGGTTCACCAGGAAGGACGGCACCGTAAACGGCGACAGACGGCGGACGCCGCGCTCGTCGACCGTGCGCACCGCCTCGGTTATGGCGGGGAAACCGCCGATGCCGGACGCGATGATCGTGGCCGTGCGCAGGCGATCCGCTTCCGAGACGGGCGCCCATCCTGCTTGCGCGAGGGCCTCTTGTGCAGCGGCGAGCCCGAAGATGATGAACCGATCTACCTTGCGCTGGTCCTTCGCAGCCAGGACGGCATCCGGATCGAAACCAGCGTCCGGATCGTCTTCCAGCGAGGGAACCACCCCGCCGATCTTGGCCGGGAGGTCTCCCACCATATCGTCGGGAAGCCTGCGGATGCCCGAGCGACCGGCCAGGAGCCGCGACCACGACGCTTCGACATCGGCAGCAAGGGGCGTGACCGCTCCCATGCCTGTAACAACAATCCGTCGCATCTATTTTCCTATCGATTTGGCTGCGCCGCCGGCGCTGCGCATGCCGTTCAAGCGCCGGCTGCTTCGCGAACCTGTTCGGTCGCCGCGTCCAGGAAGGCCTGGGCGAGATCCGGATCGTTGACGACGCGCGATAGCGTCAGCGCACCGACCATCGTCGAGAGAATGGCCATGGCCTTTCTGTCGGGCTCCTCACCATTGGCGTCGGCAATGAAACGGCCGAGGATTTCGAGATGCTCCTTGATCCCGGCTTCGAACGACGCTTTCACCTCGCTGCCCTGTCTGGCGGCATCCGAACCGAGCGCGACAATCGGGCAGCCGTCCATCTTTTCTCCGCGATGGTCCATACTGAGGTAGAATGCGATCACCGCGCCAAGCGGATCCTCGGATTTTGCCGCAGTCGCGGCCGACCACCGCAGCGTGGCGCTCTCCATCGCCCGCCTCGACGCCTGCACCGCCAGATCGTCCTTGGAGGTGAACTGCTTGTAGAACGCGCCCTGGGTCAGCCCGGCAGCCTGCATCAGGTCCTTGAGGCCGATGCCGTCAAAGCCGCGCTCCCGAAAAAGCCGGCTTGCCACATTGATCACTGTTTCGCGGTTTTCCGCCGCCTGAATGCGACTCACACGCATGTCGACCTCCTTAATTAGCTTGTGTTCGACATCTATAGCAGGTATAGAGTACGAACGCAATCCAATTCGGCTGCGCACGGTGCACCTCGATCACGCCATCGAACAAATTTGGAGGAGAGGTCAAATGCTATACAGTTATTTCGTCGAGAAATCGATCCGGCAGAGCTTCGACCACGTCAACAACCATCGCTGGGATGAGGCGGTGAAAGCACTCGTGCCGCATGTCCATCACCGCGTTTCGGGCGCCCACGCGCTTGGTGGTGAGCGCCACGACAAGCAAGCCGTGCGCCGCTGGTTTGAGCGCCTCGGCCGCGTCCTGCCCAATCTCCATCTCACGGTGAACCACGTCTGGGTGAAGGGCTGGCCGTGGCATACCACCGTGTTTGCCCAGTGGGACGGCACCGCAACGCTGCTCAACGGCGACGCGTCCTACGTCAACAGTGGTCTCCACGTGTTCACCCTGCGATGGGGCAAGGTCTATGCGCTTGAGGAATTCTACGATTCACAAGCAGCGGCCCGCGGTCTTGCCGCCCAAGCGGCAACCGGCCTCGAAGAAGCTGTCGCCGAACCAATTGTGGGCTAGCAGAAGCGCAGTCAGCGGCCCGCAGCGTAACCGCGGGTACGCTAGCCCGAGGCCATGCCGGACATCGCCCGCAGACGACCCATCAGCGCGCTCTCGGCGGCCGCTTGCAGGAACCGCTTCGACAGCCGCTCGTCGTTGACGGTCCGCGAGACCACCGGCGGGCGGTGCTCTCCATCGCCCGCCTGGACGCCTGCGCCGCCAGGTTGTGCTTGGGATGCGAACTGCTTGTAAAACGTGCCCTGAGTGAGCTCGGGCAGCCTCCATCAAAATCCTTAAGGCCGATGCCGTCAAAGCCACGCTCCCGAAAGAGCCGGCCTGCCGCATTGATCGCCGTTTCGCGGTTTTCCGCGGCGCCTCACACGCATCATCAATTTTCATTTTTTAGATTGCATTCGTAATCTATCTCCTATATAGAGTTCGAACGCAATCTAAAAAGAAGGAGATACGAGATGATCCGCAGAACCCTGAGCGCCTCGGTTTTGGCCGCGCTGTTTCTTGCCGCCCCGGCGTTTGCCGAGGAAGCCACCATAGGACGCCCGATCGAAGGCGGCAGCCTGCACGAGGGACACCTCGACATGGTCGTCTATTACGTCTCGGCCGACGGCGACCGCCTGGAGGTCACCGCCACCTTCGCGCCGAAGATCGGCGGCGATCCGCAGCGCGTCGTCATGGGCCTCGCCGACGGCGACTCCGTGGCCTTTTCGATGCCGGGCCACCGCGGCCCGCTCTACGCGTTCTCGAGGTCCGGCGAGCAGGTGACGGTGTCGTCCGAGACCGACCTGCGCGCCGATGCCAATGCACTGACCCGCCTTGCAGACGGCAGCCTGCGTGCTGCTGGCCGTGGGCTCGCGTCCGTGGGGCCGATGTAAAGGTCAAACCTATTTCGACAGGCGACGGACGGCCGTCGTTTGCTCGAAGCGTTTTGCTCATCGGCCGCGCGGCCTAGCTCGCGCGACCTCCAATGTTCGGTCCTTCGTGCGGATAGAGCTTGCCGAACAGGGGCAGGTACATCGCGCCCTTGCGCATCAGGAAATCATGGAACGTCGCCATCGCCGGCGAGATCGCGTGATCGCTGCGCATCACCGAAAACCATTGTCGGCGGATCGGCATGCCGACGACGTCGAGGATGACCAGCCGGCCGGCTTCGGTTTCGGCGGCGATGGTGTGGGCAGAGATGAAGGCAATGCCGAGCCCGGCCATCACCGCCTGCTTGATCGTCTCGTTCGAGCCCATCTCGACGCCGAGATCGTCGATGCGGCCGGGCACGTCGCTCAGGAATATTTCCAGCGAGATGCGCGTGCCCGAGCCGGGCTCGCGGATGAGGAAATGCTCTTCGGCGATCCGCTCCTTGGATATCTCGCGCACTGAGGCCAGCGGGTGGTCGGGCGGCGCGATGATGACCAGCGGGTGATCGCCGAAGACCGAGGCACGCACCGGGACTTCCCTCGCCGGGCGTCCCATCAGCGCGATGTCGATGTCGTGGTTCTTCAGACTGTCGATCGTTTCGGCGCGGTTGCCGATGGCGAGCCGCATATCGATGTCGGGATGTTCTTTCATGAAGCCGGCCATGAGCCGCGGCGCGAAATATTTGGCGGTGGAAACGACGCCGAGCCTCAAGCTGCCGATACGCACGCCCTTGATCGCATCCATTTTGTCTTCGAGCAGGCGAAGCCGCTCCTCGATGGCTTGCGCCGTCTCGACGAAGGCCAGCCCTGCGGCAGTGGGACGCATGCCGTCCGACGTCCGGTCGAACAAGGCCAGCTGGAACTCCTCCTCGACCTGCCGCAACTGGATCGTCACCGCTGGAGGAGACAGGCCTAACACCTTGGCCGCACTGACAATTTTTCCATGGCTGCTGATGGCCTGAACGGTCTTGAATTGCTTGAGCGTGAGGTTTCTCATGCGCCATACTAAATTTTTTTTAGCGCGAAAGTAAAGTTATTGAATTTTACTTATCTCACGCCTTTTGTTCTCATTCCCCAATCCGGCCGGAGGAGTTGCGGCTGGAGCGGGAGGTTACGATGCCAGCGGCAACGCTCGACGCTTTTCTGAATTCCTATCTCGGCCCGCCGGACGAACTGCGCTCTGCGGTCGTAGCGACTGTCCGTCAGCTGACGCAGGCCGCCACCAAGATCCGCAACACCATCAATCAGGGGGTGCTCGGCACCGCCTTTGCCGGGACCCGCGGCGCCAATGCCGACGGCGACATCCAGAAGGATCTCGACATCTTCGCCGACGACATCTTCCTCGACGCCATGCGCCACGCTCCGGTCGCGCTCTACGCCTCCGAGGAACTGGAGCAGCCGGTCCTGCTCGACAGGCAGGCGCCTCTCGCCATCGCCATCGACCCGCTCGACGGCTCTTCCAACATCGACACCAACGTGTCGATCGGAACGATTTTCTCGCTCCTCCCTGCAACTGGCGCGCCGGGCGAAAATCCGGCCGCCTCTTTTTTGCAGCCGGGCGTGAACCAGCTGGGCGCCGGTTTCTTCATCTATGGGCCGCAGCTGGCGCTGGTTCTGTCGCTCGGCAGCGGCACGCATGTCTTCGTTCTCTCGACCAGGCTCGGCACCTTCGTCCAGGCCTATGAAAGCCGGATCATCCCGCAGCGTACCCAGGAGTTCGCCATCAACGCCGCCAATTACCGGCATTGGGACGAGGCGGTGCGGCTCTACATCGACGACTGCCTCGAAGGCACCGAAGGCCCACGCGGAAAGGACTTCAACATGCGCTGGATCGCCTCTCTGGTCGCCGACTGCTATCGTATACTGATGCGCGGCGGTGTATTCCTGTATCCAGGCGACAAGCGCAAGGGTTACCGCCAGGGTCGGCTGCGCCTCGTCTATGAGGCCAACCCGATCGCCTTTCTCATCGAACAAGCCGCCGGCGCCGCTACCGACACGATCACCCGCATCCTCGAAATCGAACCCGAGAGCCTGCACCAGCGCGTGCCCATGGTGTTCGGATCGGCGCGGGAAGTCGCGCGCATCACCCGCTACCACATCGAGCCCAGCGCCATCGGCGAGCGTGCGCCGCTGTTCAGCCGCCGCGGCCTGTTCAGGGCCTGAACATCATGTCGGCAAAGCACCCCATCATCACCATCACCGGGTCGTCAGGCGCCGGCACCACCTCGGTCAAGCGCATCTTCGAGCTGATCTTCCGGCGCGAGAACATCGACGCCGCCTTCATCGAGGGCGATGCCTTTCACCGCTACGACCGCGCCACGATGAAGGCCAAGGTGGCCGAGCAGGAGAAGGCCGGCAATCCGAACTTCACCCACTTCCATGCCGAGGCCAACGAACTCGCAATCCTCGAAGAGGTTTTTGAGGAATATGGCCGCCGCGGAACCGGGAAGACCCGCACCTACATCCATGACGAGGACGAGGAGAAGCAGTACGGCACGCCGCCGGGACAATTTACCGAATGGCGCGAATTCCCGCCGAGCGACCTGCTGTTCTACGAGGGCCTGCATGGCTGCGTCGTCACCGACAAGATAGACCTGGCCCGGCACGCTGACCTCAGGATCGGCGTGGTGCCGGTCATAAATCTCGAATGGATCCAGAAGATCCATCGCGACCGCGCAACCCGCGGCTATTCCACCGAGGCGGTGATGGACGTCATCCTGCGCCGCATGCCGGACTATGTCCGCTACATCGTCCCGCAATTCTCGCAGACCGCCATCAACTTCCAGCGCGTGCCGATCGTCGACACGTCCAACCCGTTCATCGCGCGCTGGATTCCGACGCCCGACGAATCGATGCTGGTCATCCGCTTCGCCAATCCCCGCGGCATCGATTTCCCCTATCTGCTTTCGATGATCCACGACTCGTTCATGTCGCGGCCGAATTCCATAGTGGTTCCAGGCAACAAGCTCGATCTTGCCATGCAGCTGATCCTGACGCCGCTCATCCTGCAATTGATCGAACGCAAGAACCGTGTGTCGTGAGGAGGACGCCATGAACAGCCAAGCAGCAGCCCTGAAGCCCGTCGCCGCCGTCTCGGAACGCGACATGGCGAACGCCATTCGCGCATTGGCGATGGACAGCGTCCAAAAGGCCAATTCCGGTCATCCGGGCATGCCGATGGGCATGGCCGACGTCGCGACGGTGCTGTTCAGCCGCTTCATCAATATCGATCCGTCGGCGCCCAACTGGCCCGATCGCGACCGCTTCGTTCTTTCGGCCGGGCACGGCTCGATGCTGCAATATGCGCTGCATTACCTGCTTGGCTTTGAAGACATGCCGATCGAGGAATTGCAGCGGTTTCGCCAGCTGGGCAGCCGCACTGCCGGACATCCCGAATATGGCCATGCGCTTGGCATCGAGACGACGACCGGTCCGCTTGGACAAGGCATTTCGAACGCCGTCGGCATGGCGCTGGCGGAGCGCATGCTTGCCGTCCGCCACGGCGCCGATCTCGTCGACCATTTCACCTACGTGATCGCCGGCGACGGCTGCCTGCAGGAAGGCATCAGCCACGAGGCGATCGACCTTGCTGGCCATCTGAATCTGTCCCGGCTGATCGTCTTCTGGGACGACAATGCGATCTCGATCGACGGACCGACTTCGCTGTCGACATCGATGGACCAGCCGGCACGGTTCAAAGCCGCCGGATGGCATGTCCAATCGGTGGACGGCCACGACACGGAAGCCGTTGCAGCGGCAATCGAAGCGGCGCAGCAGTCTGACCGGCCGTCGCTGATTGCCTGCCGCACGGTGATCGGCAAGGGCGCGCCCAATCTGGGCGGTTCGGAAAAGACGCATGGCGCGCCGTTGGGCGACGCGGAGATCGCCGCGACGCGCGAAAACATCGGCTGGGCCTACGCGCCGTTCGAGGTGCCGGACGACATCCTGTTCGCCTGGCGCGAAATTGCCGAGCGCGGGCAAGCGGCACGGCACGCCTGGGAGCAGCGGCTTGCCGCCTCGCCGCAGCGCGACGCCTTCGAGAGCGCGGTCGCCGGCACCCTGCCCGACGCGGTCTTCGAAGCGCTCGGCGCTTTCCGCAAGGAGCATGTCGAGAAGGCGACCAAGGTTGCAACGCGAAAAGCCTCCGAAATGGCGCTCGCTGCGATCAACGCCGCAACCGACTTGACCGTCGGCGGCTCCGCCGATCTGACGCACTCGAACCTGACGATCACCAAGGGCATGGATCGCATAGCGCCGGATGACTATGCCGGCCGTTACATCCACTACGGCATCCGTGAACACGGCATGGCCGCGGCCATGAACGGCATCGCACTGCATGGCGGCTTCGTGCCTTATGGCGGCACGTTCCTGTGTTTCGCCGACTATGCGCGCGGCGCGATGCGGCTCTCGGCGCTCATGGGCCAGCGCGTCATCTATGTTATGACCCATGATTCCATCGGTCTCGGCGAGGACGGCCCGACCCACCAGCCGATCGAGCACCTGGCGATGCTGCGGGCGACGCCGAACCTCAACGTCTTCCGTCCGGCCGACATCATCGAAACGGCGGAGTGCTGGGAATTGGCGCTGAAGAGCAAGACCCGGCCGAGCGTGCTGGTGCTCTCGCGTCAGAACCTGCCGATGCTGCGCCAAGCACACAGCGACGAGAACCGGTCGAGCCAGGGCGCCTACGTCCTGCGCGAGCCAGCCGGGCACCGCGCCGTGACGCTGATCGCCACCGGCTCCGAGGTCGAGATCGCCGTTGCCGCCGCTGAACGGCTGGAGACCGAGCACGGCATCGCCGCCGCCGTCGTCTCGATGCCGTGCTGGGAGCTGTTCGAGGAACAGGATGCCGGCACCCGCAAGGCGGTCCTCGGTTCGGCGCCGCGCATCGCCGTCGAAGCCGCAGCACGGCTCGGCTGGGACCGCTGGATCGGCGATACCGGCGTGTTCGTCGGCATGGCCGGTTTCGGCGCCAGCGCCCCTGCCCCGGATCTCTACCGGCATTTCGACATCACGCCCGAAGCCGTCGCCGCAGCGGCGCTGAAGCTCATCATTTAGGAAGGACCCCAAAAATGGCCCGCATCACCCTTCGCCAGCTTCTCGACCATGCCGCCGAGCATGGCTACGGCGTTCCGGCATTCAACATCAACAACATGGAACAGGGCCTTGCCATCATGGAGGCGGCCAGGGCCTGTGACGCGCCGGTCATCATCCAGGCCTCGCGCGGCGCCCGCTCCTATGCCAACGACATCATGCTGGCCAAGATGATGGAGGCGTTGACCGAAATGCATCCGGCCATTCCGCTCTGCATCCATCAGGACCACGGCAACAACGAAGCCACCTGCCTATCGGCGATCCGCCACGGCTTCACCTCGGTGATGATGGACGGCTCGTTGCTGGCGGACGCCAGGACGCCGGCGAGCTACGACTACAACGTCGCCATCACCGAACGTGTCGCACGCATGGCGCATTGGGTCGGCGCTTCGGTCGAAGGCGAGCTCGGCGTGCTCGGCTCGCTGGAAACCGGCCAGGGCGAGGCCGAGGACGGGCATGGCGCCGAAGGTATACTTTCCCACGACCAGCTTTTGACCGATCCCGATCAGGCGGTCGACTTCGTCACCGCCACCCAGGTCGACGCCCTGGCGATCGCCTGCGGCACATCGCACGGCGCCTACAAATTCAGCCGCAAGCCCGACGGCGGCATCCTCGCCATGCAGGTGATCGAGGCGATTCACGAAAAGCTGCCCAACACGCATCTGGTCATGCATGGCTCTTCCTCGGTGCCGCAGGAACTGCAGGACGTCATCAACCGATATGGCGGCGAGATGCCCCAGACCTTTGGCGTTCCGGTTGAGGAGATCGAGCGCGGCATCCGCTACGGCGTGCGCAAGGTCAACATCGACACCGATTGCCGCATGGCCATGGCCGGGCAGTTCCGCCGCGTCGCGACGGAGGATCCGCGCGAATTCGATCCGCGCAAATTCCTGAAACCCGCCATGGACGCCCTGCGCGATCTTTGCCGCGATCGCTTTGAACGCTTCGGCACGGCGGGCAACGCCTCGAAGATCAGGGTCATCGCCATGGACGAGATGGCGAAACGTTACGCCGCGGGAAAACTCGACCCGCAAATCGCAACCGCGAAAGCCGCCTGAGCGGCAAACAGGAGACCTGTCATGAACAAGATCGACATGCCGTCAGCAGGCACGCTCAAGGAAGGCAAGGAACGCTACAAGTCGGGCGTCATCCCCTACAAGAAGATGGGCTACTGGGAGCCGGACTACCGGCCCAAGGAGACCGACCTGATCGCCATGTTTCGGATCACGCCGCAGCCCGGCGTCGACCACGAGGAGGCGGCCGCCGCCATCGCCGGTGAATCCTCTACAGCGACATGGACCGTGGTGTGGACCGACAGACTGACCGCCTGCGAGCTCTACCGCGCCAAGGCGTTCAAATCCGAGCCGGTGCCGAACACAGGTCCCGGCACCAAGACCGAGCAGCAGTACTTCGCCTACATCGCCTACGACCTCGACCTGTTCGAGCCCGGCTCAATCGCCAACCTGACTGCATCGATCATCGGCAACGTGTTTGGCTTCAAGGCAGTCAAGGCCTTGCGGCTCGAGGACATGCGCATCCCGGTGGCTTACCTCAAAACCTTCCAGGGCCCGGCGACCGGCGTCGTGGTGGAGCGCGAGCGGCTCGACAAGTTCGGCCGGCCGCTGCTCGGCGCGACGACGAAGCCGAAGCTTGGCCTGTCAGGCCGCAACTACGGCCGCGTCGTCTACGAGGCGCTGAAGGGTGGCCTCGACTTCGTCAAGGACGACGAGAACATCAACTCGCAGCCATTCATGCACTGGCGCGACCGGTTCCTCTACTGCATGGAGGCTGTGAACAAGGCGTCGGCCGCTACCGGCGAAGTCAAGGGCCATTATCTCAACGTCACCGCCGGCACGATGGAGGAGATGTACGAGCGCGCCGAATTCGCAAAACAGCTTGGCTCCTGCATCGTCATGATCGACCTCGTCATTGGCTACACGGCGATCCAGTCGATGGCCAAGTGGGCACGCCGCAACGACATGATCCTGCACCTGCACCGCGCCGGCAACTCGACCTATTCGCGCCAGAAGAACCACGGCATGAATTTTCGCGTCATCTGCAAATGGATGCGGATGGCCGGCGTCGATCACATCCATGCCGGCACGGTGGTCGGCAAGCTGGAAGGCGACCCGCTGATGATTAAGGGTTTTTATGACACGCTGCGCGAGGAGCGCACGCCGCAGAACCTCGAAACCGGGCTGTTCTTCGATCAGGACTGGGCCTCGCTCAACAAGGTGATGCCCGTCGCCTCGGGCGGCATCCATGCCGGCCAGATGCACCAGCTGATCCATTATCTCGGCGAGGACGTCGTCCTGCAGTTCGGCGGCGGCACGATCGGCCATCCGGATGGCATCCAGGCCGGCGCGACGGCCAATCGTGTCGCGTTGGAGGCGATGATCCTCGCCCGCAACGAGGGCCGCGACTATCTGCGCGAAGGGACCAAAATCCTCGAACAGGCGGCCAGATGGTGCACGCCGCTGAAGGCGGCCCTGGAGACCTGGAAGGACGTCACCTTCAACTACGAATCGACCGACACGGCCGACTTCGTGCCAACAGCAACGCCCAGCTTCTAGACGAAAGGAACCGTCGCCATGATGACCAATCCGGGAAACAAGGTCACGCAGGGACAGTTTTCGTTCCTGCCCGACCTGACCGATGAGCAGATTTCGGCGCAGATCAAATACGCGCTGAAAAACCACTGGGCGGTCAGCGTCGAGTACACGGACGATCCGCATCCGCGAAACACCTATTGGGAAATGTACGGCAACCCGATGTTCGACCTGAAGGACCCGGCGGGCATCCTGCTTGAAATCAATAGCTGCCGGAAAGCCATGCCCAACATGTATGTCCGGGTCACCGCCTTCGATTCGACCAAGGGCTGGGAAGCGCCGCGCATGTCGTTCATGGTCAACCGGCCGCCCAACGAACCCGGGTTCCGGCTGCTGCGCCAGGAGCGCGACGGCCGCAGCCAGGGCTATTCGATCGTGCCTTATGCGACCGACAGACCCGAAGGCGAGCGGAGCTAGCCGAAACCATGCTGGACGCGATAGCAAAGGGCACTGCCGCGCAGGACGAATCGGTTGATCTGCAGGCCGAGTTCGAGGCGTCCAACATCGACGAGGTGATGGGCAAGCTCGACCGCGAACTCGTTGGCCTGAAGCCCATCAAGACCCGCATCCGCGAGATCGCGGCGCTGCTCCTGGTCGACCGGCTTCGCCGCAAGTTCGGCCTGACCTCGGGCGCGCCGACGCTGCACATGAACTTTACGGGAAATCCCGGCACCGGAAAGACCACCGTGGCGCTGAGGATGGCCGAAATCCTGCATCGTCTCGGCTATGTTCGCGAAGGCCACATGGTCGCGGTGACGCGAGACGATCTCGTCGGCCAGTATGTCGGCCACACCGCGCCCAAAACCCGCGAAGTGATCAAGCGCGCCATGGGCGGGGTGCTTTTCATCGACGAGGCCTACTATCTCTACAAGCCCGAGAACGAACGCGACTACGGCCAGGAATCGATCGAAATCCTGCTGCAATGCATGGAAAACAACCGTGACGATCTGGTTGTGATTCTTGCCGGCTATAAGAACAAGATGGACCGCTTCTTCGACAGTAATCCCGGCATGCGCTCGCGCATCGCCCACCACCTCGATTTTCCCGACTACGGCGTCTGCGAACTCAAATCGATCGCCGAGATCATGCTGGCGGAACAGAATTATCGTCTCAGCGAGGCGGCGGCCAAGGCGCTCGAAGAGTATCTCCCGATCCGCATGCGGCTGCCGCATTTCTCCAACGCCCGCTCAGTCCGCAATGGGCTCGACCGGGCGCGGCTTCGCCAGGCCAACCGGCTTTTCGCGTCGCGCGACCGGGTGTTGACGAAAACCGACCTTATCACCATTGAGGAATCCGATATTCGCGGCAGCCGCGTGTTCGCGGAAGGTAAGCTCGAAGGCGAACCGGAGACGAAGGCGCGCTGACAAGATCACGCCGGTTGGTGTGCAGCGACCGGAAACGGAAGACAGAACGGGAGCCGACGACCATGGGTACTAAGACAATCATTGCGCCCTCGGTGCTTTCTGCGGACTTCTCGCGGCTCGGCGACGAGGTCGAAACGGTCGTCCGGGCGGGCGCCGACTGGATCCATCTCGACGTGATGGACGGCCATTTCGTGCCCAACATCACCTTCGGTCCGCCGGTGATCAAGGCGATCCGTGATCGAACGGACAAGATCTTCGACTGCCACCTGATGATCGCGCCGGCCGACGCCTATCTCGCCGCCTTCGCCGATGCCGGCTGCGACATCATCACGGTGCATGCCGAGGCCGGGCCGCATCTCGACCGTTCGCTGCAGGCGATCAGGAATCTTGGCAGGAAGGCCGGCGTGTCGCTGAACCCGTCGACGCCGGAAAGCGTCATCGAATATGTGCTCGACCGGCTCGATCTGGTGCTTCTGATGACCGTCAATCCGGGTTTCGGTGGCCAGGCGTTCATTCCGGCTGTGGTCGACAAGGTCAGGCGGGTCAAGGCACTGATCGGCAGCCGCCCGATCGACATCGAGATCGACGGCGGCGTCACGCCCGAGACCGCTCCGCTGGTCACCGCAGCCGGCGCCAATGTGCTGGTCGCCGGCTCGGCCATTTTTAAGGGCGGCACCGAGGTGGCCTATCGCGCCAATATCGGCGCCATCAGGCAGGCGGCCGACGGGGCGATCCGGAAAGCCGCGTAAAACCATTTCATCGGAGGAAACCCTTGGCGGCAATCCCACCTGTCTGCGATTTCGGCTGGCAAGCCATCGATGCCGTTTTGCCCGGCGTCGACGGCAAATCGCATTCGATCTTCAGCCACGCCGGCCCGAACGGGCTGGTCGTCGCCTTCATCTGCAACCATTGCCCTTATGTGAAGGCGGCGATTTCCCGCATCGTCCGCGATGCCAACGACCTCAAGCCCGAAGGCATCGGCTTTGTCGCGATCAATTCCAACGATGCCGACGCCTATCCGGATGATTCCTTCGACAACATGAAGCTCTTCGCCAGGACGAACGGCTTCACTTTCCCCTACCTCCACGACGAGCGCCAGACGGTGGCACGTGCCTATGGAGCCGTTTGCACTCCGGATTTCTTCGGGCTCAACAGCGACTTGACGCTGCAATATCGCGGCCGGCTGGACGCGGCGCGACGCGACGCCGGACCGCCCGGACTGAGACGCGACCTGTTCGAGGCTATGAAGCAAATTGCCCGGACCGGCGACGGACCGCTGGACCAGATCGCTTCGATCGGCTGCTCGATCAAATGGAAGGACGCCGCATGAACGTCGGCATGAGTAGGCCGTTTCGATCGTCGAAAGCGATCCTGTTCGATCTCGACGGCACGCTGGTCGATTCGGCGCCTGATATAACGGCCGCCGTCAACGAGTTGCTGGCCAGCCGCGATCTGCCGCCGCTGCGCCCGGTACAGGTTAAGGCGTTGATCGGCGGCGGCGTCAGGAAACTGGTCGAGCGAGCCTTCGCCGCTTCCGGTACGCCGCTCCTCGGCAGCGCGCTTGACGAGGCCAACCGCGCCATGACGCCGATCTACCGCAGACATCTGACCGGCCTGACGACGCTGATGCCTGGCGTCAGGGAGGTTCTCACCCACTTCCACTTGAGCGGGTTAGCCATGGGCGTGGTGACCAACAAGCCGCAGTTGGCGGCTCGCGAAATCCTGCTGCATTTTGGGCTGACGGAACATCTCGGCGCGATCGTCGGCGGAGACGCGGTGACATGCCTGAAACCGGCGCCCGACGCTCTGCTGCTGGCGCTCGACCAGCTTCAGGTCGAGCCTCGCGACACGCTGATGGTCGGAGACAGCAGCGCCGACGTGGCCGCCGCCCGCGCCGCCGGCATGCCCGTCATTCTGCTGCGCGGCGGCTACAGCCAAATTGCCGTTGAAGAGCTCGGCGCCGACCTCGTTTGCGATGGCTTGCTCGACCTGCCTTCCGCGATGCGGAGGCTGCAAGACGCCGCTTGACCGGCGCCAACCACCAAGGCGCGCGCCGGCCGAACGCAGTTTCGAACGGCCGGCGAAGTCGGGTTACTTCCTGCGGAAGAACCGGGCTACTTCCTGCGGAAGAACCGGGCTACTTCCTGCGGAAGAACCGGGTTATTTGGAGAATTGCTTCAGATAGGCGATGACGTTGGCGAGATCCTCGTCCTTCTTGAGACCGGGAAACGCCATCTTCGTGCCTTTGATCATGGCCTTGGGATCGCGAAGATAGGTCGTCAGCGTGGCTTCGTCCCATTTGACGCCGGATGCACCCGCCTCGGTCATGGGTTTAGAATATTTGAACCCCGGATGCGTGCCCGCCGTCCGGCCGATAACGCCGCTCAATGACGGACCGATCTTGTTCTTGTCCTCGTCGACGACGTGGCAGGCCTTGCATTTGGCGAAGACCTTCTCACCCGCGGCGGCATCCTGTGCCTGAGATTGGTTTGTGATGAACGTCGCAACGGACACGACGGCGAAAAATGCGATTGCACGCATGGCATTTCCTCATTGATCGTCAAGGTGCCCTGGACGATTTGCGCACGCCGTTGTTTTGATCATCGGCATGCGTCGTTTTATGGCAGAGCGAAAGCTTCTCCCCAATGGAGTTGCGGCGCCTGCATCCTGGAAGCTACCCGGCAGATGAGCGATGTCAACCGCTACCCGAATTCAAGGCAATCGCTTCAGACCAATTGCCGCTCGTGGCGCAGTCGGCGAAGCTGCCGATCTCCCCCCTTGCGGGGGAGATGCCCGGCAGGGCAGAGGGGGTGCTGTCCCGCTGGTCTGTCAGCCAATTACAGCCACGCCGTCAGGCTGGGAATGGTTTAATCGAGAGTTAGCGATCCTTCCCACCCCCTCTGTCCTGCCGGACATCTCCCCCGCAAGGGGCGGAGATTGGATGCCGCTTCGGCTTTCGCCAACCACCAACGCTGGAAGACTGGGCAAGGGGCAGTGCAACCCGAAGCGATTGCCCTGGTTTCGAGCTCGCGATTCGTTGCTTTGTGACGGCATTTGTGCTCGCCGCCGAGGCGGGTTTTTTGTTTCAGGTTCCGGCGCCCCCTATCCATTCGCCTTTGTTGACGGCCATCGGGCGAACGCGTAGCCTCAAACCATTCCGGTTTTCCATGGGCACCTCGGGAGTCCGGCAGTTGGCGATTTTGTCCAGGCTCGCAGATCGGGCCGGATCTCGCCGAAGCGGGCGTCTTCAAGCACGCAAGAGGTGCTGAATGGATATGGTCGACCTCATATTGACGGTTTGCCTGATTGCCAATCCGAGCAATTGCCGAGACGAACATCTCTATTTCGAGAGCCGCGGCTCTCTGGTCCAATGTATGATGCTGGCGCCCAGCGAAATCGCGAAATGGTCGCAGCAACACCCGACCCTCACGGTCAAGCGCTGGAAATGCGCTTTCCCGAACGAGGACCGTGCGATCTGATCGGCGCCCCGGCTTATTACCGCTCTGGGAGGAGACATCATGATGATTTCGCGTCGAGCAACGCTCCGGCTGGCAGCTCTTGGAACAGCCGCGGCTCTTGTCCCAGGGCCGTCCTTCGCCACGGCCCCCTCCTTCGCCACGGCCAGGGTTCGCATTGGTGTGCTGAAGTTCGGCACCGTGAGCTGGGCACTTGACACCATGAAACAACACAAGTTCGACACAGCCAACGGCATCGATCTGCAGATCATCGATTTCGCCGGCGAGGATGCAACCAACGTCGCCATGCTGGCCGGCGCGATCGACATCATCGTCTCCGACTGGCTGTGGGTCTCGCGCCAGCGCTCGGAAGGCGTCGACCTGACATTGGTCCCCTATTCGACCGCCGTCGGGGCAATCATGGTGAAGGAGGCGGCGCCGATCCGGACGATCACCGATCTCAAGCGAAAAAAGATCGGCGTCGCCGGCGGGCCTCTCGATAAAAGCTGGCTGCTGATCCAGGCGCTGGCCAGACGCGATCACGGCCTCGACCTGCCGGCAACCAGCGACATCGTCTTTGGCGCGCCGCCGCTGATTTCGGAAAAGGCGATGCAAGGCGAACTCGATGCGGTGCTCAATTTCTGGCATTTTTGCGCCCGGCTCGAGGCCAACGG
This sequence comes from Mesorhizobium delmotii, assembly GCF_900149755.1. NCBI lineage: Bacteria > Pseudomonadati > Pseudomonadota > Alphaproteobacteria > Hyphomicrobiales > Phyllobacteriaceae > Mesorhizobium > Mesorhizobium delmotii. Next base: position 155,677 of record NZ_FUIG01000024.1, read on the forward strand.
CTTTCGTCGGCTGATCGGCGCCGACGATGCGGCGAAAGCGCTCGGGGCCTCGGGCGCCGTATCGGCGCTCGGCTATGTCTTTCATGACAAATGGGCGAACGAAAATCCGGACGCCGTCAGGGGCTTCATCAAGGCTTCGGCGCAGGCCAAGGACTTGCTGGCCAGATCCGACGACGAGTGGCTGCGCCTTGCGCCGATTATCCGCGCACAAGGCCAGGAATTGGCCAAACTGCGTGACCGCTATCGCGAGGGCATTCCCAGACGCCCCGTCGCCGAGGATGCGGCCGACGCGGGCAGGCTCTACCGCGTGCTGGCCGAGATCGGCGGCGACAAGCTGGTCGGCCGCGCGCCCGAGATGGCGCCCGGCACGTTCTGGCAGGAGCTGCCGAAATGACCGCACCTGACACCGGCGATCGCCCGCCTGGCGCTGCGGCCGACATCTCCAGCCAATCCGGCCTTGCAGCGGCGCTGACACCCGTGCTGACGGTCGCGGTCTCTCTGCTCGGGCTTTGCCTGCTGTGGGGTCTTGCAGCAAATGCCTGGCCGAGCCGTGCCTTTCCTGGGCCGGGGCGGGTCTGGCAGGTGCTGCTCGCAGAGGCGGCGAACGGCGACCTTTTCTACCATCTCGGCGCGACACTCGGCCGGGTTGCCGCGGCATATGTCGTCGCGATGGTTGTTGGCTCGGTCATCGGCGTTCTCCTCGGCAGCCACCGCAGCGCAGACCGGTTCTTCAGTCCCTGGCTGGTCCTGTTTCTCAACATTCCCGCGCTGGTCGTCATCGTGCTTGCCTACATCTGGTTCGGCCTCAACGAGGCGGCGGCGATTGGCGCAGTTGCCGTCAACAAGATCCCGAATGTAGTGGTGACGATGCGCGAAGGCGCCGGGGCGCTTGATCCGAGTTACGGCGAAATGGCCGCCGTCTACCGCTTCGGTCCCCTCGAACGCATCCGCCATGTCCTGCTGCCGCAATTGCAGCCCTATCTTGCCGCCGCCTCACGATCCGGCATCGCCCTCATCTGGAAGATCGTCCTTGTGGTCGAACTGCTCGGCCGCTCCAACGGCGTCGGCTTCCAGATCTATCTTTATTTCCAGCTCTTCGACGTCGCCGCCATTCTTGCCTACACGCTGGCTTTCGTGACGGTGATGCTTGTCATCGAACTTCTTCTGGTGCAGCCCATTGAACGACATGCAACCCGTTGGCGCCGTCGTCCCGCTTAGGGTCGACATCGCCGAAAAGACCTTCAGGTCCGCGCAAGGCGTCTCGATCACGGCGCTCCAGGACCTTTCCTTCGAGGTCCGGCAAGGCGAATTCGCCTGCTTGCTGGGACCGTCGGGTTGCGGCAAGACCACGACGCTGCGCATCCTGCTTGGATTGGACAAAGACTTTTCCGGCTCCTTCCAACTGCCTGAAGGCGGCTCCAACCGGATCGCCGCCGTGTTCCAGGAGCCGATCTTGCTGCCGTGGCGGACGGTGGAGCAGAATGTCAGGCTGGCGCTGCCGAAAAGCCTGAGAACGAAGAATCTCGACGGGCTGTTCGACACGCTCGGCCTCGCCGGCATGCGCTCGCTCTATCCGGCGGAGCTTTCGCTCGGCCTTGCGCGCCGGGCAGCACTTGCCAGGGCCTTCGCCACCGAACCGGCGGTGCTTTTCCTGGACGAACCCTTTGCCTCGCTCGACGAACGGACTGCCGAGCGGCTTCGGCACCTGCTTTTGACCGTGTGGTCGGCGCGGCCTACGACCGCCCTGATGGTAACGCACAATCTCCGCGAGGCGCTGATGCTGTCGGACCGCATCATCGTTCTCGCACAGCGGCCAGCCCATGTGCTCGGCATGTTCGACGTAAGGCTGCCGCGGCAATATCGCAATCCACAGGTGATGAGCGACCTTTTGCGGTCGTTCCACCAAAAATTTCCGGGCGTGGCCTGATCGCCTTACAGTTCGGAATGCATATCGGGGAAGCCATGCCGATCGATAGCGTACGACGCAAGCTTGTGAAAGGCTTCGCCTGCACCGCGGTCAGCGCCGCGATGCTGCCCTGTTGCCTCGGGCGGGCCGCTCTCGCCGCTGCCGGCGGCCTTGAATTCAAGCTCAGGAAAATCGCCGACGGCGTCTTCGCCTTCCAAGGCGTCGATGAATTGATGAGCGCCGCCAACCAGGGCGCGATTTCGAACCTGGGCGTCGTCGTCGGGACCGACGCCGTTGCCGTCATCGACAGCGGCGGCAGCCTGATCGAGGCGAACACCCTCATCGCCGCGATCGGCAAGATAAGCGCCAAGCCGGTTCGCTACCTTATCAACACCCATATGCACCCCGACCACATCTTCGGCAATGCGGCGTTCCGGGAGATCGGCGCCACCATTGTCGGCCATCGCAATCTGCCGCGCGCGCTCGAGGCACGCGGCGCGTTCTACCTGCAAAGTTTTCGCGAACAGATCGGCGGCGCGCTGATGAAAGGGATCGAGATCATACCGCCGACGATGCTGGTCGATGATCGCCTGCAGCTCGACCTCGGTGGACGCGTGCTCGAATTGCAGGCATGGAAGGCGGCTCACACCGACAACGACCTGACCGTCTTCGACAGCGCGACCCGCACGCTGTTTGCCGGCGATCTCGTTTTCATAGGTTCCTTGCCGACGCTCGACGGGTCGCTGCTTGGCTGGCTCCGCCAGATGGATGCGCTGGCAGCGATCGGTGCCGCTCGCGTCGTGCCGGGTCATGGCCCGGTGCCGGCCGACTGGCCGGAGGCGCTGACGGCGGAGCGGCGCTATTTCGAGGTTCTAGCGCGCGACATTCGCAAGGCGATCGCCGACGGGGTGCCGCTCAGCGAGGCAGTCAGGACCGCCGGCCGAAGCGAACGGGGCAATTGGCATCTGTTCGACGACTACAATGAACGCAATGCAACGGCCGCCTTTGCCGAACTCGAATGGGAATAGATCACACCGACAAGCGCTGGGCGGGATGAAGTGGGTCGATTTGCCAAATCCATCGTCAAAGGCTTATCCTCGACATCGGCCTGGGCACCACCTCTCTGATATTGGTGGAGGCATCGAAATGCAGAACCACGCTTACACGAGCCGGCAGCTCGTCTTGCCGCTCGCAGCCATCTTTGCCGCGATCACCCTGGCTGTCGGCACGCTCTTTGGCTCCTCCGGAGCCGCCAACGCGCAGCAAACAGCCGCGTCTTCGGACAGGATCTGGCAGGATTTGAAAGGCGACGTGTTCGGCGATCGGGCAATTCTGGTCGATACCGGCGTCGTCAGGGTCGAGGCGCCGAAGCGGGCGCAGGACGCCGCCATCGTGCCCGTCGACATCTATATCGACCCGGCCAAGGCAGCCGACGGCATCAAATCCGTCACCTTGATCATCGACGTCAATCCGGCACCGGTGGCGGCGACGTTCCAGATCGGCAAGGACGCCGGCGTGACGCATCTGTCGACGCGCGTGCGCGTCAACGACTATTCCTATTTGCGCGCCATAGCAGAGACGCAGGGCGGCGAACTCCACATGGCGCAGACCTTCGTCAAGGCGTCAGGCGGATGCTCCGCCCCGGCGGTCAAGAACCAGGACGAGGCGATAGCGACGATGGGGCAGATGAAGCTGCGCCAATTCCCACCGCAAGAGACGATGACAAAGGCGCAGGAATTGCAGCTGATGATCCGGCATCCGAACAATTCGGGCCTGCAGCGGAATCCACAGACCCAGTATTTCATCCCCGCGCATTTTGTTCAGAAACTGTCGATCTCGCAGGCAGACCGGCCGATCCTCTCGATGGAAGGCGGAATATCGATTTCGGAAGATCCCAATTTCCGGTTCGATTTCACCGCGCACGGCACTGGCGACATTCAGGTCGAAGCGATCGATACCGACGGCAAGGTATTTCGCAATCAATGGCCACTGGAGGCTACAGGACTCTGAAGCCTCGAAATCGCATACAGCGGTTGTCCCCCCCGTCGCCGCTCTTACCAGGGCACGCTCTAAAGCGCGTCGCGTTTGACCGGCCTCATGCGACGCGCTTTAGATTGTTGTTTTATGCATGTCGTTATCGCAAAACCGCTGCACACCCTCGGTTCAAGCCCGAGGGCATGCTTTTGCGCGACATGCATTAAAAGCAGCGCACGTCGGCTTCCGCCTGCGCGCGCTTCAATTCCGTGCTTGCGGCTTTTGCCGGCGCGCTTTCGCGAAACAGTCCCGAACGCTCGCCTGTCGTCAGGGACATGCTCTTAAAGGTCTCGGCCCTTTCATAATCCTCGAATGGAAGGATCGAGGCGATGACGTCGATCGAGCAGGAACAGTTCTCCAGCGCCTGACGTGTCTGGCCATTCGTCTGCATGCAGCCGAGCACATAGTCGACAATCGTCGCCGTCGGATAATCTCCGGCGGCGCCGGCCGGATTGGCGAAGGCCAGGGCCGATGCAAGCAACAGCGGCAAGGTCGAAAAGCCGACATATCTGAGCATGGGGAACCTCCGATTGGCGCGGACGTGACAGATCGAGCCCGATGGATCGAGACAGATCACCGCACCAGTTGGCCTCGTGCCACCACGCCAGTCAAGTTCTCATGCAGGCCATATAGTACCAAAGGAGCAAGGCCGTACCGGTCGGCAAAAGGCCTCCCCGACAGCACGAACATCCGCTCCGAAACCTGGTGCTGACCTTCATTTCATGTCTCCTTCACTATCGGCACCCGGAGCGACGCTCGCATACTTAAACCCATATGCTCCAAGGAATATTGCCAAATATAAATCAATACATTTCGCCAAAAAAATACGCAAAATTTGGCAACTTATATAAATCGCTCTTCATTCACAGTCGAACAATAGCTTTCTGTCTGGGTTTTTTCATATCTATTTCTCTATATTGCAGTGCAACATAGACGGAAGTGATTTTTCTTGCCTTCCGCCTGGGGATGACATAGCTTCATCCTGTTTCCGGCTTCAAGGGCGTCACCGTCATTAGGGAGCGGCGACAGTCTTTCGTAGGCCAAGTGGGATGGGCAGTAACGGTGCCCTCTGCTCATTCGGCTTAGGTCGTGACACGCTGCCGGAAATACTTCCCCCACATGAATCGCTTGGGCAAGCCCTCGTGGGCTCGACGGACGATTCGTCATTGTGAACCCTGGGAGGACTTTGATGCGTGTACTTGCGAAAACTGCCTACCTACTAACGACCGCGGCGCTCATGTCGTTCGGCGCGGTCCACATGACGTCGGCCAATGAAGAACTGATGAAAATGGCCGAAAATCCCAAGGACTGGGTGATGCAGACGGGTGACTACGCCAACACCCGCTTTTCCAAACTTAACCAGATCACCAAGGACAATGTGAAGAACCTGCAGGTCAAGTGGAGCTTCTCCACTGGCGTGCTGCGCGGCCATGAAGGCGGGCCGCTGATCATCGGCGATGTGATGTATGTTCACGCGCCGTTCCCGAACACCGTCTATGCTCTCGATCTCAACAATGATGGAAAGATCCTCTGGAAATACGAACCCAAGCAAGACCCCAATGTCATTGGGATCATGTGCTGCGACACGGTCAATCGTGGCGTCGCCTATGGTGACGGCAAGATCATTCTCAACCAGGCCGACACCACCGTCGTGGCGCTCGATGCCAAGTCCGGCAAGGTCGTCTGGTCGGTCAAGAACGGCGATCAGATCGACGGCGGAAAGGGCGAATCCGGCACGTCAGCGCCTGTGGTCGTCAAGGACAAGGTTATCGTCGGCGTCTCCGGCGCCGAATATGGTGTTCGCGGCCACATCTCGGCCTACAATCTGACGGATGGCAAGCTTGCCTGGCGGGCCTATTCGACGGGACCCGATGCAGAAACCCTGATCGATCCCGAAAAGACCACCCATCTCGGCAAACCAGTCGGCGCGGACTCGGGCACGAACACCTGGGAAGGCGAGCAGTGGAAGACCGGTGGCGGCACGACTTGGGGATGGTACGCCTATGATCCCAAGCTTAACTTGATCTACTACGGCACCGGCAATCCATCGACCTGGAACCCGGTCCAGAGGCCGGGCGACAATCGCTGGTCGATGACGATCATGGCTCGCGATGCGGATACGGGGATGGCCAAGTGGCTCTACCAGATGACCCCGCATGACGAGTGGGATTATGACGGCGTCAACGAGATGATCCTTGTCGACGGCATGGACATCAAAGGCGCCAAGCGCGATGTGCTGGTGCACTTCGACCGCAACGGCTTTGCCTACACCATGGATCGCGCCAATGGCGAGCTTCTCGTCGCCAAGAAATACGATCCGGCAGTGAACTGGGCGACGGAAGTCAACATGGACCCCAGCAGCGACCAGTATGGCCGCCCGCAGGTCGTGGCCAAATATTCGACCCAGGCGAACGGCGAAGACACCAACTCGACGGGCATCTGCCCGGCCGCGCTTGGAACCAAGGACCAGCAACCGGCGACCTATTCGCCGAAGACCGGTCTGTTCTACGTGCCGACAAACCATGTCTGCATGGACTATGAGCCCTACAAGGTGAGCTACACCGCCGGTCAGCCTTACGTGGGCGCCACCGTGTCGATGTATCCTCCCCCTGGAGCCGACCACATGGGCAACTTCATTGCCTGGGATGCTGCCAAGGGCGAGATCGTCTGGTCTAAGCCCGAGAAGTTCTCGGTCTGGTCGGGCGCGCTGGCGACCGACGGCGACGTCGTCTTCTACGGCACGCTCGAGGGCTACATCAAGGCGGTCGATCATGACGGGAATGAACTCTACAAGTTCAAGACCCCGTCCGGCATCATCGGCAACATCACGGCCTACGAGCATGGCGGCAAGCAGTACATCGCCGTTCTGTCCGGCGTCGGCGGATGGGCGGGTATCGGTCTGGCAGGTGGACTGCTTTCGCCCGAAAACGCCGCTGCCTGGCATGGCGCCGTCGATCAGGGCCGTGAGCAAGGCGACGAAACCGCGGTTGTTGGGACTGCTGGTCTGGGAGCGGTCGGTGGTTACGCAGCACTTGCCGACTACACGACGCTGGGCGGCCAGCTCACCGTCTTCGGTCTCCCGGACTGATACACGGGAACCTTAGGCACGCCTCGGGTCTTGTGAAAAAGACCAAGGCTTGAAAAGCGAGAGCCCGGATCACCGGGAAGCCAGGACCGGGCTCTCGATTTCGCCGCGCACCCAAAACATCGATCAATGCCGCTTCACGACTGCAAACCCGTGTGCGTGGCAAATGAAGGAAGAGTCTGAATGTCCGTTCGCATTGTAATTGCCGCTCTCGCTCTGGCTCTGCTGCCTCTGGCAAGCTCAAGTCTCGCGCAGGCCTCGGACAGCGCGGAAAAAGCCAAGGCGGTGACGGAAGAGGACGGCAAGCATTTGGATGCGGAGGGAAATCCGACCTACAAGATCGAAAGCGGAACCGTCGATTGGTATACGTTCAGCGGTTACCGCCGGTATCACTCCGATTGCCATGTTTGTCACGGACCGGACGGCACAGGTTCGAGCTACGCGCCGGCCCTGGTCAACAGCCTGAAAACCATGGACTACGCCACGTTCCTCTCGATCGTCGCCGAAGGCCGCAAGAACGTCGGCGGCGGCAAGGAGAACGTCATGCCAGCTTTTGGCGACAACAAGAACGTCTATTGCTACATGGATGATCTCTACGTCTATCTGCGTGCCCGCGCCGACGGTGCAGCGCCCCGCGGCAGACCGCCGAAGAAATCAAACAAGCCACAGGCAGCGAAGGATGCCGAAGCATCCTGTATGGGTGGATGATATGATTGGCCGTGACGCGTTGAAGCTGTGTTTTGTCCTGCCGATGCTCGGCGCACTCGCCTTGCTGCCTCCGAACGCCCAGGCGCAGGACGCCGGCCTTGGTGCCGCGGGAGAACTGGTCGACCCTGACATTCTGCGCGTCTGCGCCGATCCTTCAAACATGCCCTTCACCGACAAGAGCGGCGAAGGCTTCGAAAACAGGCTGGCTGAACTGGTTGCCGCGAAAACCGGCAGAAAGTCCGTCGCCTATACCTGGTTTCCTGTTGTCGCCGGCTTCGTGCGCAACACGCTGGCCGCCAACCGATGCGACATCATCATGGGCTATGCCCAGGGCGATGAACTGGTGCAGAACACCAACGCCTACTATCGCTCGTCCTATGTGTTGGTGCACCCGAGGGGCAACGGCATGGAAGGCGTCGAGACGATCGAGGATCCGAAACTCACCGGCAAGAGGATCGGCGTCGTCGAAAGCACGCCGCCGACTGCCAACATGGCCGCCAACAAGCTCATGCGAACGGCAAAAATCTATCCGCTGGCGGTGGATACGCGCCTCACCGCTTCCATGGGGGAGGTCATGATCAAGGACATGCTCGCCGGCAAGATCGACGCGGCTGTCATGTGGGGACCGATGGCAGGCTACTATGCCAAGGAACTCGGCGCCGATCTCACGATCGTTCCGCTGGTGAAGGAAAAAACCGGCTCGCGCATGTCCTACCGCATCACCATGGGCGTGCGTCCATCCGACCAGGAATGGAAGCGGACGCTCAACCGGGTGATCAGGGAAAACCAGGCGGAGATCAACAGGATCCTGCTGGACTACAATGTGCCGCTGATCGACGAACACGATAATCCGATCACGCAATGACGAAACCGTTATGACGGGAAAGGAGACGATTTTGCTGGTCGCTGCGGGCCTTCTGGGTCTGACCCAACCGATGTGGGCTGGCGATGTCGCCGAGCCCGGCGGCTACCGGATGGACGACTATCGGGCGCCGGTGCCGCAGACGCTGCGGGGCGCAAGCGTGGTGACGACGGCAGAGGCGGAGGCGCTGTGGCGGGAGAAGAAGGCGGTGTTCTTCGACGTCATGCCGAACACGCCGAAGCCGGCCAATTTGCCGGCAGGAACGATTTGGAGAGACACGATCAGAAAGGATATCCCGGGCAGCACCTGGCTCGCCAATGTCGGTTACGGAGCTATCTCCGAGGAGACCGCCAGCTATTTTCGCCAGGGCCTCTCGGCCGAAGCCGGTCCCGACAAGTCGCGCGCTATTCTGTTCTATTGCATGACGAATTGCTGGATGTCCTGGAATGCCGCGAAACGGGCCGTCGAATGGGGCTACAGCGCGGTGATCTGGTATCCGCCCGGCGCCGATGGATGGGAGCGTGCAAACCTCCCGCTGGAGGAGGAGAAGCCTTACGTGATCAGCAATTGAAGCATGAGCATTGTTATTTTCGATCGTCTTGTTTTTCGAGTTTTCAGAACCTACCGTTTCATTTGTCCATTTTGAGAGCTGATGGACGAGCCATTGCAATGGTGCCCAGCAATGGTTGACTGAGAAAAAGATCGGCCCCTTCGGGCTGGTAGAAGAGGAGAAATGCCATGAAGAAGAGCTGGACGAAACCGACCATGTGCCAGGTTGCTGCGGGCTTCGAAATTTCGCGGTATCTGCCTGCTGAAATTCCTCCCAAGAAGTAGGCCGCAGAGGTGCGTGTCCCTGGCAACGGGGGCACGCACTGCCTTGCCGGGCGAGGTCTTCGGGAAAGGCTTTGGCGCGTTCAATACGGGCGCGAAGCCATTCGCGGTCCAAAACTTGCTGTTGGTTGAATGAGCCGCAGAGCGGGCATTGCAATGCGCTTGAAAATCATCGGCTCGGCGGCAGGCGGCGGCTTCCCGCAATGGAATTGCAACTATCGCCTGAGCCGCGCGGCTCGCACCGGGATGGCTGGCGTGCATTCGCGAACCCAATCAAGCATCGCCGCGTCAGTGGATGGGGCCGGCTGGGTGCTCTTCAACGCCTCGCCCGATATTCGCCAGCAGATTGCGCAAACGCCTGAATTGCAGCCCGCGCATGATGCGCCGCTGCGTTCGACGCCTATCCGTGCGGTGGTGCTGACCAATGCCGATGTCGATCATGTCGCCGGCCTGCTCAGCCTGCGTGAGCGGCAGCCCTTCGCCATCTATGCAACGACACAGGTTCTGGCGACGCTGGAGGCGAATTCGATTTTCAATGTTCTCGATCCGGCGCTCGTGCCGCGGCGCATCCTGCCGCCGGCGAAGGAATTGGCGATCTGCGATGCAGACGGCCACGACACCGGCGTGATTGTCGAGAGCTTTCCCGTGCCCGGAAAGATAGCCCTCTATCTCGAGGAAAGAAGCCAGCCGGATGCCAATTTCAGCTCCGAGTCCGGCGACACGGTCGGCGTCCGTATCACTGGTCCCGGCAGTCGCGGCTCCGTCTTCTATATCCCGGGCTGCGCGCGCATCGATGCGACCCTGCGCACGCGTCTAGCCGATGCCGCCTGTGTGCTGTTCGATGGCACGGTCTATACCGACGACGAGATGATTGCCGCCGGCGTCGGACAAAAAACCGGGGCACGCATGGGGCATCTGGCAATGTCGGGAGACGAGGGGTCGATCGCCGGCCTGGCCGATGTGAGGATCGGCCGCCGTGTCTTCGTCCACATCAACAACACCAACCCTGTTCTGGACGAGAATTCCGCCGAACACGCAGCGGTAAAAGCCGCCGGCTGGGAAGTCGCCCGCGACGGGATGGAGATGGAATTTTGAGTGATTTCCACGACGCGGCCAGGAACGGCCTGTCCTCCAGCGAGCTCGAAGCCGTGCTGCGTCAGGTCGGTGCCGAGCGCTATCACAACCGACATCCTTTCCATCACAGGATGACCAGCGGTGCGCTGTCGCGGACCGAGATGCAGGCCTGGGCGCTGAACCGCTATTGCTACCAGGCTGTCATCCCGCGCAAGGATGCCATGATCCTGGCACATGCCGAGGACCCGGCGTTTCGCGCCGCCTGGCGCAAACGCATCGAGGACCATGACGGCGAGGACGGCCGGAGCGGCGGTATCGCGCGCTGGCTGCATCTGGCGACCTCGCTCGGCCTCAATCCCGATGACGTGAAGAGCGAAAGGCTGGCGCTGCCGGTGACACGTTTCGCGGTCGGCGCCTACCTCTCCTTTTGCACGAACCGGACGCTGTTCGAGGCGGTCGCATCGTCGCTGACCGAAATGTTCTCGCCGCTCATCATCGGCGAGCGGGTCCCGGCCATGCTGGCCAAATACGATTACATCACCGAGGATACGTTGGCCTACTTCACCCGACGGCCCGAACAGGCCTCGCGCGACGCCGACTTCGCCCTCGCCTACGTGCTCGGCCATGCCGACACGGCGGAACGCCAGCAGCAGGCGATCGATGCGCTGGTATTCAAATGCGATATACTGTGGGCCATGCTCGACGCGCTTCAACACGCCTATGCCGAGCCGGGAAACATCCCGCCCGGCGCCTTCCGTCCGGAGGCAGCCCTATGATGGCGCTGCGCGAAAGAGCCTTGGTGTCGCCGCAGTCGGTGCCATCGCTGCCGAAGCACGTGCGCATACAATACGATCCCGTGCGGCAGGCGTTCGCCGTGCTTTCGCCGGAAAAGGTATTTTGGCCGAACGATATCAGCCTCGATATATTGCGCCGCTGCGATGGACGGTCCACGGTCGGCCACATCATTGCCGGCCTTGCCGCGGATTATGACGCCGAACAGGAGGCGGTGGCGGCCGACGTCGTCGCCTTCCTGCAGGAATGGTCGGACAAGCTGCTGGTAAAACTATGAGCGAGCCCCTTCTCCCTCCGATCGGCATGCTGGCGGAACTGACGCATCGCTGCCCGCTGCAATGCCCGTATTGCTCCAATCCGCTCGAATTGCTGAAGGCCAATCGCGAACTCGATACACAGACCTGGCTCGACCTGTTCTCGCAGGCGGCCGATCTCGGCGTTCTCCAGGTGCATCTGTCCGGCGGCGAACCGACGCTGCGCCGCGATCTCGAGCAATTGATCGCCGGGCTTTCGGCGCGCGGCGTCTACACCAACCTGATCACCGCCGGCGTCGGCATTGCCGAGGGCCGCATCGAGGCGTTTGCCGAAGCCGGGCTCGACCATCTGCAGCTGAGCTTTCAAGGCGCACGTCCGGCGACCACCGACCGCATCGGCAATCACAAAGGCGGCCACGAAAAGAAGCTGGAGACGGCACGCCGCGCGCGCGCGGCCGGCCTGCCGCTTACGATCAACGCACCGATCCATCGCCACAACATCGAGGAGGTGCCGGAATTCATCGATCTGGCCCTCTCGTTGGGCGCGGAGCGGCTCGAGATCGCCAACGTGCAGTATGCCGGCTGGGCGCTGACCAATCGCGATCAACTGATGCCCGCGCGTGCTGCGGTCGACCGGCAGGCGGAGATCGTCGCGGCGGCGCGCGAACGGCTCACCGGCATCATGAACATCGATTTCGTCCCGCCAGATTATTTCGCCATCTATCCCAAGCCGTGCATGGGCGGCTGGGCGCGCGACGCGTTCATGGTGACGCCGGACGGCACCGTGCTGCCATGCCATGCCGCACAGACCATCCCGTCGCTCAGTTTTGAGCGTTTCGGGACGCGCAGCCTGGCCGAGATCTGGACGGATTCGCCGGCATTCAACGCCTTTCGCGGCACCGACTGGATGCAGCAGCCCTGTCGCAGCTGCGAACGGCGTGAGATCGACTGGGGCGGCTGCCGCTGCCAGGCGATGGCGATTGCCGGGGATGCCGCCGCCACGGACCCGGCTTGCGCGAAATCGCCGATCCATGCGCGCATGGCAATGCTGATCGACGAAGCCCAGCGTGCTGCGGCAGTTCCTTCGCACGACGAACATTTCATCTACCGGCGGATCGGCGTCGTCACCGAGCCCGCCTGACGCGCCTTCTAAAGCGCGTCGCACGAATCGCTTGAACGGATTCAAGGATTCATGCGACACGCTTTAAGTTCTTGTTTTAATGCATGTCGTTATCCCAAAACCGCTGCGCACTTTTGGGCGACATGCATTAATCCACGGTCTCGCGCTCGCGCACCGCGTCGGCGAAAGCCAGTGCATCGCGATTGACCGCGACATTGTGCACGCGGAAGATCGAAGCGCCCTTCAGCCGCAGGATGACGCTGGTCGCCGCTGTGCCGACGTCCCGCCCCTCGTCAGTTCCGCCGACCAGGTGACGGGCAAGACGCTTGCGTGACGTGCCGACCAGCAATGGAAAACCGAGAGCGCGCAATTCACCGAAGCGAGCCATAAGCTCAAGGTTTTCCTCTCCGTCCTTGGCAAAGGCGAAGCCCGGGTCCAGCACGATCCGGTCGTCCGGGATGCCGGCGTCGCGCGCGATCTCCAGCGATCTGTTCAGGAACAGGAACTGGTCGGCGATCACATCCGCCAGTTTTTCACGGTCGCGCCCGGTGTGCATGATGACGAGGCCGGCGCCGGTTTCCGCCGCGACGTGGGCGATGTCGGGTTCGCGCTGCAGGCCATGCACGTCGTTGACGATATGCGCGCCCGCCGCGACCGCCAGACGCGCCGTCTCGGCCCGATAGGTGTCGACCGAAACCAGGCTGCCGCCTTCGGACGACAGCGCCTCGATGACCGGCAGGATGCGCGCTTGTTCCTCGCGCGCCGAAACCGCGTCGGCGCCGGGCCGGGTGGACTCGCCGCCGACATCGATGATCGCCGCGCCCTCGCCGATCATGCGCCGCGCCTGTTGCAGAGCCCGCTCCGGCCGGTCGAATTCTCCGCCGTCGGAAAAACTGTCCGGCGTGACGTTCAAAATCCCCATCAGCAACGATTGCGCGCCAAGATCGAGATGCCGTCCATGAGCAAGCTGCCAGCGCGTCATGCGTCAACCTTTTTTCATATCAGATGCAATTCGCGACACGATTGTCACTCACACGAGTCCGGTTTCCGCATCTACCTATGCTCGCGAAACTACAAGGAGCGTAGTAATGACCAAGGAAAGCTTTATCTACACGACCTATATCGTCTCGACACCGGGAAAGGTGTTCGAGGCCATAACCAAACCGGACCTCGCACGGCGCTACTGGGGCCACGAGAACGTCTCCGACTGGAAGCCCGGTTCGAGCTGGGAGCATGTCCGCGCTAATGATGAACGGACCGTCGAACTCGTCGGCAAGGTCGTCGAGGTCTCGCCGCCGACCCGTCTCGTCATCACCTGGGCAAACGCTTCGCAGGCGTCCGATCCGGCGAGCTACAGCCGTGTGACCTTCGAGCTCGAGGAATACGAGGCCATGGTCCGGCTGACCGTCACCCATGACGAGCTCGAAGCCGGCAGCGGGATGGCGAACGGCATCAAAAAGGGTTGGCCGATCGTCCTCTCCAGCCTGAAATCCTTCCTCGAAACCGGTCAGGCGATCGATGTCTTCGCCAAGCCGCGAGCGTCCGAACGGGCGGCCTGAACCGGGAACTAGGAGCCGAGCAGATGAGCACTCTCTACACCGGCGGATGCGCGTGCGGCGCGGTCCGCTACGAGGCAAAGGCAGCCCCGATCTTCGAGAACCACTGCCAATGCCGCGATTGCCAGAAAAGAAGCGGCACCGGTCACCAATCCTATCTGACGTTTCCGTCGCGGGCAGACGTGAAGATCACCGGCACGGCGACGGACTGGCGCATTGCGGGTGACAGCGGCAACGATAACATCCATTCGTTCTGCCCGGTCTGCGGGACGCCGGTCTACCTGACATTCGCCGCCATGCCGGAGCCGATCGCGGTCTATGCCGGAAGTCTCGACGATCCGGGCCGGTTCAAGCCGACCGTTGTGACCTACGGTATCCGGGCTCTCCCCTGGGACAAGATGGATACCGCGCTGACGACGTTCGAGAAGATGCCGCCAGGCCCGGCGTCGTAGCTGACGCGCACGACGATGATTCCGGCTCCTGCCTTCCGGAAACGGATCAACTGCGCCCACCGCGGGCGCGGGCGTCGGCTGACGTCGTTTGCGCGGCCAAAACCCAGAATTACGGTGACAGTGCACAATTTGGGAAGTCTGCTCGGCCGTCGCTGCGTGTAGACGCACGGCTCGACTTGCATTGCCGCGCCGCCGATGCCGCATCGGGGCGGCCGGTGGGCAGCAAGAAAATAGTGCACTGTCACCGTAATATTTGGCCTTGACCTGCTTCGTTGCCCTGGACCGCGCTCCTGATGGCCTTCCAGCCCCGGTGCGCCGGCCGGCGCCCTTCTTGGTGGCCACACTTTGATTTCCGTTTTATTTTCCGTCGACTATCCAAACCGATTCCGAAGTGCTTTGCTGCCCGCCTTGTTTTAGGGGGCAAATATGCGCAGGACGATTGGGCAAGACGAACTCGATAACTTCGAGGTCGATGGCGACCGGCTCTACTGGAAGGGCAGCGCCGTGGTAATGGAGAGGAAGTTGGCGCTCGATTGGTATCAGACGACCTTGGCAACTGGCGCCGCTTTCGGCGCCCTCCTTGCCGGCATCCACCCTTTCGGCGTTACTTTGGGCTGGTGGTGATATCGTGCCCCAGTCGGACCCGGTTGACCCAGGCGAGGCTCATCGACGAACTACTTGTGCTTGTCAGTGAGTGGCAGAAGGAATCCAATTTCTCGCAATTCTTGCCGAGCTCAGCTATCGTGCGCACGGCAGAGGGGAAGGCTACCCCGCTTGGGGTTCCAGAGGCTTCATGCTGACCGCGCCCAAGGTCTTGGGCACCGAGTGAGAAAATGGCAGCTCACTCCTTGCCTCTGCCACCTGATCTCTAAGCCGCTTTCCGCCGCGCCTCTCGCTGGCGCCTTGGGCAAGAAAATGAAAAAAGCATCCAAGATCCTTTCATCTGCAGACGGCAAACTACGCGTCGTCTTTTATGAAAACGACAATGGTCTATTCCAATGGAGAGAACAGGAAATCATCCCTCCAGACTCAGACCTCGGTCACCCGGACCCCGAATGGGGACCCACCAACCATATCCCATCTGGATATTTTGCGCGGCTGGACGAAGCTGAGGGAGAAGCACGCACGATTGTCGGTTGGCTGCGTGAGTCCAAATAGCGTCGACCGTCCGCCATTCTGATGTCCGCCCCGCTTGGTAGGCTGCGGCGGCCAGTTCCTTAGTCTGGAAATACGCTAGCGCCGAGATGCCCGGCATTCAACCGGGCGGCTAACCCAATCGCGGCGCTACTCCCGAATTGCTTCCGATGGACATTACCGTGACAGTGCACTTTCTGCCGTGCTCGGCTGTCGCTGTCTGTAGATTGGACGCATGCCGCTCAGCGATTGCCGTACTCGTCATGGCGGCGCCACCACGCCTGGGGGAACTCGAGCCCGTTCTCGTTCCTTCCCCACGGAGCCAAGTCGAGGAAACGGTAGACCCCCATAAACACCTCGGTGCCACGGGCGTAGGTCGAGTAGGTGTGGTAGACGGCACCGTCCTGGAGCGCGAAGACGCTCATTCCCTCCTTCTGCGGCTCGGCCCTGTCGACATGCTGATAGTTGTAGTCGGCGCCGTCTCTCTGCTGCTCTTCGGTGAAGGCGGCGCCGAAGTCGTATTTGAAATCGCTCCCGAACGACGAAACCCACGGGAAGCGCCAGCCCATTTTCTGCTTGTAATCCTGGATGTCCTGCAACGGGGCGATCGATTCGCAAACGAGGGTAATGTTGCGGCCGTTCAAGTGGGGGATGACGCAGTCGAAATGATCGGCGATCAAGGAGCATCCGGTGCATCCTTGGCGCTCATCGGTGAGCCGGTATCCGTAGCCGAACATGAAATGATAGACGAAGAGTTGCGAGCGCCCTTGGAAAAGGTCGGCGAGCGAGGCGCTTTCCCCCTCGGTCTCGAATAGATACTCCTTATCGATCCGAACCCACGGCAGCTCCTGTCGCTGTCGCGCCAGCTCGTCGCTCTGCCGCATGAGCCGTTTCTCCGCCTCGAGCAGTGCGAGCCGCGCTCGCAGCCATTCCTCGCGTGTTCCGGTCTTGTGTTTCGTCATCGCTCCTATCTCCTTCCTCGGGGTTTCCTTTCCGTTTCTCGAAACAACTTGTGCGTCAGGAGATAAACTTAACGCCGGAGGCGAAACATGGTAGCCAGATGTGGGGCGGGTTTCCGATGGACTCCCTGATCACGGATGCCAATGATGTCACCTTGGCCTTCGAAGACTACAAGCTGGAAATGGATAGCGCTCCCGCTCGAACACCTCTGCTCGATGCGTTGCGGACCGCTGGCTGAAAAAGAAGGACGGAGTCACAAAGCGGGGGTGCTGATGTTCCCTCGCGGCGGGCATTTCCTGCTTGAGACGCACGCCGAACCGGCGCTCTCCCTCATGATGGAGTTCATCAAGCGAACACAGCGGCGCAATTTGCCTGAGGGGACTCCTGCCCGCTTGTTGCGGAGCCAGTTGAGGACGCGGGCGCCTCGTCGAACCACCTGCGTCACTTGGAGGGCAGCATGAAATCGCCGACAGTGAGAGTTATGGCCGCGGCCGATGAAGATCCGGCGGTCGGAACCATCGTGCTGGCGTTTGCAGAGGATCCCATGGCGCGATGGACCTGGCCGCATGCACACCAGTACCTTGCCGCCATGCCGCGACTGGTCCGCGCGTTCGGGGCCAGGGCATTCTCAAACGGAAGCGCCTTTTGCACCGATGGCTACGCCGGGACGGCGCTGTGGCTGTCGCCCGGTGTGCATCCCGACGAGGAAGGGCTTGGTGCGGTTGTCGAGAGCACGGTTGCGCCCTCTCTTGTCCCTGAAGTCGCCGCTATATTCGAGCAGATGGCCAAGTACCATCCGGCCGAACCGCATTGGTACCTGCCCGTGATCGGCGTCGACCCGACGCATCAGGGCGAAGGTCTCGGCGAAGCCTTGATGGCGTACGCGCTCGCGCAGTGCGATCGCGATCACGCGCCCGCCTATCTGGAATCCTCGAACCCGCGCAACATTCCGTTCTACCGGCGCCACGGCTTCGAACCGCTCGGCGCGATCCAGGTCGGTTCATCGCCGACGCAAGTCCCGATGCTGCGGCGACCGCGTTGAGCCAGGTAGGGCAGACGAGCGAAGCGTCAGCCGCCCGGCTGACCGGCCGGCGTCATGGCCGACGCGCTCCACGACATTCCGGCTCCCGGCTTCCGCCCAGCGCCGGCGCGGACGTCAGCCGGCTCAGTCGGTGAACGCGACGGGTGTAAGCGGTTTCCGGCTGATCGACAGCGAGAAAATATCCGGCCGGGAATAGTGCCCGGCGACGTCAAGCGACCGCCGGGCGCGGCCGACCGCCTCCCGATCAATTTCGGCGAACAGGATTCCCTTGTCGCGGTTCAGCGGTCCGGCCGCGATTGCGCCGCCCGGCTTCACGACGACGGCGTCGCCGTCGTTGATCCACTCTTCGGCCTTGAACAGTCGGTCGCGATCGGGAAAGTCGGCCGGCAGATCGCTGCCCTGCATTGCCGTCGCGGTTCCGATGACCCAGCATCCGCCCTCGCGGGCGATGTGACGCAATGTGGCGAGGCAGAGTTCACCATTGTCCCACGTCGGATTGACGAGAATGTCGATGTTCTGGGCGTAGAGAGCGTAGCGCGCAAGCGGCATATAGCTTTCCCAGCAGATCAGGCACCCCAGGCGGCCAACCGGCGTGTCGACAACTCGGAGGCCGCTCGCGTCGCCCGTCCCCCAGACCATGCGCTCGGGGTTGGTCGGCATCAACTTGCGATGTCGGTTTTGGAGCGTGCCATCCGGTCCAATCACGACCACGGTGTTAAACAGCGTTGTGCCCGAGAAACGACTATCGATCTCGTTCAGGCCGACGACAATCGTCACCGCACGCTGGCTGGCGGCCTTCTGCAGAGGCTCAAGATCATCTCGCTCGATATCGACGGCGTTGCTGCGCAGCCTGGCGTGAAGCTCGCTTGACAACGCCATATCCGTGCCGGGCTTCAGCCGCCAGACCCACGTCGGATATCCGGGAATCCAGGCTTCAGGGAAGATCACCAGGGTGGCGCCTGCATCGGCGGCTTCGTTGATCGCCTCGACGGCTCTGGCGATGGTCGCCTCCCGATCGAGAAAGACCGGCGGCTTCTGAACGATGGCAATTTTTGCTTGCATGGCGGTTTCCTCTACTCCCGATGCATGTTCCCACTACACTTCAGCTGCAATGGTTTTCTTTTGAGCACTTCTGTCGGTGTCGGTGTGCCGTAACACGAAGACATAGCCGCCGGCTTTCAGCGACGGCAGCAGCTTCTGCAATCGCCAATGCGATGGCGGATGCGAATAATCTCATGTTCAGTCCCCCCAGCCTCGACACCCTAGTCGGACATCCCGGTATCCATGCTTAGGGAAAGACGACCAATGTGGCGCCACGTTCGCGGCTTTGATCGCTTTGTTGATGGTGGCTTCGCGGTTGGCGGCGGCAGCCCGCCATTGGTCGTGGGTCGTTTCGTCGCCGTTGTCGTTGTCATCGGCCGGCTCCTCAAGGCTGTTTCGCAAGACCGTGTTCACAGCTAAGCTTGCGGACAATCGTGGAAGCGCCCGTGGAAACCGGCGTCGAATTATCTCGAAGGCAGAGCAGGCAGGCCAGGAATGCAACATCCTATCCCGCTCCGGGTACGTCTGCTCGGCGAGCTCCAGCTTGTCGGCGCCGACGGGAGGGCCCTTGCTTTACCCGCCTCCCGCAAAACGCGCGCGCTTCTTGGCTATCTCATTGCCACCGGTCAGGTGCACCGGCGTGAACGGCTCTGCGATCTGTTCTGGGACGGACCGGACGATCCGCGAGCCGAGTTGCGCTGGAGCCTCAGCAAGATCCGCGCGCTGCTCGGCGACGGCAGCAGAGCTCGGCTCGTGGCGGATCGTGAGCGGGTCGGCATCGAGCTTGGCGATGCGCTGGTCGACCATGCGGTCGTGCGCTCGCTTGCCGCAAGCAGCGTCGCCGCCGCGACCACCGATGTGCTGACCGAGACTGTGGCGCTGTTTGGAGGCGAGTTCCTCGACGGGCTCGATCTGCCGCTCTGCTACCGCTACCAGGAATGGTGCATAGCGGAGCGGGAGGCGATGAGCCAGCTCCGGTTCAGGGTTCTCGCCGCGCTTATCGCGCGACTGGAAGACGTCCCGACGGATGCCCTGCCCTATGCCTACGCATTTGTTGCGGCCGACCCGCTATCCGAAGCCGGCCATGCTGCGGTGGTCCGGCTGCTTGGGAAGATGGGCCGGACCAACGACGCGCTCGTTCATTACGAGCGGGCGCATCGCATATTCGAAGCCGAGCTTGGCGCGCCGCCAGGCGAGGAACTGAAGGCGGCGAGGCAGGCGCTGCGACCGAGCCCAATCGCAGGTGCCCGAGCCGCACCTTCCGGTGCAGCCAGGGGAACCCTGGATGACGCCCCGCGGTCTGCGGCTTCCGGGCCCATGGTTGGGCGCGACGCCGAGCGCACAACCATCGATCGCCTCGTCGGGATGGCAGCCGACAGCGGCCCGGATGTCATCCTCGTGACTGGAGAGCCCGGCATCGGCAAGAGCCACATGCTAGGCTATTTCAGCGAACGGATGGCCGCTGCCGGCGGGCGCGCCTTCAGCGCGCGCGCATTCGAAGCCGAGACGGCACGATCCTATGGCATCTGGATCGATCTCCTGCGCTCGGTCCAGCGGGAGCGACCGCGCCATGGATTGCCTTCGCTTCTCGGCCCGCTGCTCCCCGAGCTTGGAGGCGGCGAAGGCGTGGTCGGGGATCGCACTCAGCTGTTCGACGCCATTGTCGACGTGCTTCACGGGCTCGCCTCCGACGAGCCGGTGGGTATTGCCCTCGACGACGTCCAGTGGATCGACGACGCGTCCGCGTCGCTGCTTCACTACGTTGCGCGCCGGACCGAGGCAGCCCCCGGTCTTGTCATCGCCTGCGCAGCCCGTTCTGGAGAAGTCGCAGACAATATCGCGGTATCGCGGGTGCTGCGCTCGCTCGCCCGCGATGGGCGACTGACAGAGATCGAGCTCGATACATTGAGCGCCGAGCACACGGCAGAGCTCGTCCGGTGGCTCGACCCGGCTCTCGACGCAGCTCAAATCATTGCCGCGAGCGATGGCAATCCGCTGTTTGCGCTCGAACTTGCCCGCGCTCACTTGCGCGGAGATCCTGGCCCCGGCCGTACCGTGAAGGCCCTGATAGAAGGACAACTGGCTGGGCTGACTGACCAGGTGCGCGAAACGCTGGTCTGGGCTGCAGCGCATGGCCGCACCTTCACGCCGGAGGATCTCGCCCGCTTGACGCCGTTTGATGCTGCCGGGCTTCTGATGGCACTGGGGGAGCTTGAGCGGCGCGGGCTGGTGCGGCCGGCAGGCGGCGACGCTTATGACTTCACCCACGACCTCGTCCGGCAAGTCACCTACCGCAGCTTGTCCCATCCCCGGCGCAAGCTGTTGCATCGACATATCGCGCGCGCGCTTCGACCGGCGGCGGAGCGCGGCGGTGACGCTGCGGCCGATCTCGTTCATCACGCCGTGCTCGCCGAGGATGACGAGATGGCCGCACGAGCTTGCATCGTCGCCGGCGAGCGGGCCCTTCGGCTCTTCGCCAATGCCGAGGCCGCCGGCTTGGCCGAGCGAGGGCTACGGCATGTCGCGCGGCTGCCGGAAGCGCCGGAGAAGCTGGTTTCCCGGATTGCGCTGCTCAAGATCCGCGTTCTTGCGGCGACTGGTCCCGGATTGCGATCACTTCCTCCCATTGAAGAGGCGATCGCCGACGCGACCACCGCAGCGGAGGAACAGGGGCTGCAGGCTGCCGCGGCGACAGGGCACTATCTGCTTTCCATTCTCCATCAGCAGGCCGGACAAGTAGAGCAGGCCGAGGCAAGCACGCTTCGTGCCGCCGAGATAGGGCGCAACGCTGACCGCAAAATCCAGGCGCATCAGCTCGCCAATACGGCTCGCTGCCTGCTTGAGCTGGAGACAGAAATTGCGCGCGCGCGCGAATTGATCGCGGAGGCCGGCGATATCGCGCAGTCGCTTGGTACAGAGTTGTGCGAACTGCATTGGGCCAACGGGCTGCTGGAGCGATGGGACGGTCGGCAGGGTCAAGCCGCCGTGTATCTTGCTCGCTCTCTTGCCCTGGCGTGCCGAAGCGAAGACCGCTGGCGCGAGTACAAATGCCTGACCTGGCTGGCGACGCTTCATTTCGAAATGGGACGATATGCCGACATGCACGCCCGCTGTGAGGAGCTACGGTTGGTTGCCGCACGGATTGGGGAGGAGACGCCTTTCGTCGATACCCTGCAGGCGCTTACTGCCCTCATGACGGCGGATGATGCAGCCGACGAGGCGCTGGAGAGCGCCTTGGCGCGGCTTCGAGCCGCCGACGATAAGTCTTACCTGGCTTACGCTCTCAACAGCGCGGCGAGTTTCTACTGTCGTGCCGGCCGAATGGAGCAAGTCCGCCTCCACGCCAGCGAGGCACTGACAGTCGCCTCCAAGATCCGCCGGCGCTGCGAGATCGCCATTGCCAAGGCCCTGCTCAGCGCGGCCGCGAACAGTTCTTCGGCACCGGAAATCGACGACGATTGCCGGGCATCGATCGAGCTTGAGGATTTCAGCGCGAGGGCGCGAGCAGTTTTGCGCCATCCTGCCGAACCCGCGCGCAGCGTTCCAACGGCCGCACCCACGCCGGGCCTTCAGACTTGAACGAGCCATCGAACAGGAGAGCACCATGCCTCGCATAATCGTCGAGCGGTCTTTTGAAGCCCCGTTCACCCAGCAAGAACTCGACGCGATAGAGGCGCGGATGGCGCCGTGCCTCGACCTCTACGATGTCCGCTGGATCCGTAGTTACTGGTCATCCGACCGGCTGCGCATGATCTGCGAATACGAAGCCGCTGATATCGCCAGCGTTCGGAACGTCCAGCACGAGGCTGAAGCCAAGTTTGAGCGGGCCTGGGCTGCCGATGTGCTGGGCGAGCCGTGAAATCCCACCCGCCAGGCTGATACGGGTGAAAGTTGCAAGCCGTTGGATGCTCGCGACCGCCGACAAGTTCCGCGATACGCTCCGCCGCATCGCGCACGGCGTGCCGGAGCGGACCGCGTGCGACACCGGAGGACTTCAGACCTTCGCTCGTGCTTCCGTATCAGGGCAGTTCGATAGGCCCGAGATCCACCGGGCCGCGCAGCGCCGTTTCGTCTCGAGCACCCCGGCCCGGTTCTGCTCGCGCGATAGAAGCAGCGGCTGGCGATTGAGCAGCATGGAATCGCCGAATTCATGCGCACGGTATCGGTACGCGGTGAAGGCTGCGGAGGCCTTGGCGAGCAGAGCGTCGTCGGCAAAGGCACGCAGGAGCTCGAAATGGCTTTCGCCGGGCTGGTGGATGCCTGTGAGAATAGCATCGACCACGTGAAGCCGCGTGTCCCGCGCGATGCGCCCTGTCGCAATGGCATTTCCGGCACGCACATTCCCGGCGGGATTGGCGGCCGCCTCAAGCGCGCGCACTACACTCGTGCCGATCGCGATGATACGGCCGCCGCGGAGCTTCGCCCGCGCAACCTGCGCCGCGGTGCGCTCAGGGATGCGGTACGGCTCGTCGAAAGGGAGTCGCAGGTCGAGCGCGGGATCGCCGGTGGAGGAAACGCCCGCGGCATGGGTGACTGTTGCGAAGCCGACGCCGCGCCGACGCCAGGCTTGGAGCGTGCGCCAGTCGAGTGCAAAGCCTGCCGATGGCGCCTCGAACGCGACCGGCCCGGCGGCAATCTTCGTCCAGACATCCCACAGGGCCAGCGGTTCGGCAACATGCGCGTATTGAATCGGCCGGCCGTGCTGCGCCAGTCCAGCAAGTACCGCTGCGCGGTTGCCTGGGAATCGCAGCTCGAGAAGGCGAGGATGGTCGAGAAGGCGCTCTACGACGGCTTCAAGCGGGCCGAGCCGGAGGCGGTCGCCTGGTGACAGCGGCGGCGGAGGCAGCCGGTCTTCCGTGCGCGTGCGGTGATCGCCCGCGCCGAAGGCAATAGCCACGAAGCGGGTTGGATCGGGAAGTGACAGCCAACCTGCCAGGCGAATCTCGATCGCCTCGTCGCTGGGGACATGCGTGCCGTGCAAGCTGGCAGGCAAGGTCGCGGCGTCATTGGCGACGACCAGGTCGCCGGGATCGAATAGCGTCGCGAGTACAGCGCGCGGCAGGTCGCTCATCGTGCCGCCTGCCTCGACGACGAACAGCTTGGCGGAGCGTCGATCGGGACGGTCGGCGGCAATCATCCGTGTGCCCCGGCGAGAGCAGTTGCGCGGACCGGCAACGCGTTGAGCATCTTTTCGACGATCTCGGCAGCAGCCAGCTCGGGGCGCTTCAAAGTCGCCGGATCGGCATCAGGAACCGCGAGCGCATGCAGCGGGGTATCCATATCGCCGGGATCGAGCACGAGGAGCCGGATGCCGTCGGCTTTCGCCTCCTCGTTCCAAATCGCCGTCAGATGGGCAAGAGCGGCCTTGCTCGCGCCATACGCGCCCCAGCCGGGATAGGCGTTAACCGCTGCGTCGCTGGAGATGTTGATCACCAGCGCGCCACGGCCCTCGCGTGCGGACGCGGCAAGCGCACCGAACAGGGCTTTCGTCAGCCGGAACGCGCCGACGAGATTGACCGCGAGCGCTTTTTCCAACTCCTCGCAATCGGTATCGGCAAGAAGCGCCAGAGGAACAGGTCCGAGACTCGACGCATTGTTGATCAGGACGTCGAGCCCGCCGAGGCTGGCAGTGACTTGCAACGCGATCGGGTAGATGTCTTCCTTCTTGCCGACGTCGCCGACAATGCCGTGCGCGCCGGTCTCGTCGGCGATGCGTTCGACGTCCGCGGTGGTGCGGGCGACGAAGGCGACGGACGCACCCTGCTCGGCAAGCTGCCGCACAAGAGCCAGTCCGAGGCCGGACGTGCCGCCCGTGACCGCCACGCGAAGTCCCTGAAGATCGATATTCGTCTGCATTGCCGGTGCTCCTTCAATCTGCACGGCCTGTTGCTACAAGTTCAAGTTAACTTGAAGTCAAGCGGGAATCGTGCTTTCGTTACGCATGGATTCCATGCTGACCATCACCGACGTGGCGCGGCGCAGCGGCGTCGCGTCATCGGCCCTGCGTTTCTACGAGGAGCGCGGGCTGATCGCGTCCGAGCGGGCCGGCTCGGGACACAGACGTTATCCCCGCTCGGTGCTGCGCCGGATCGCCTTCATCGTCTTCGCGCAGCGAATTGGGCTGACGCTTGAGGAGATCGGCGCCGAGCTCGCCAAGTTGCCAGCCGATCGCGTGCCGTCGCGTCGGGATTGGTCGCGGTTGTCGGGTCAGTGGACCAAGCGCATCGACCAGCGCATCGCCGAGTTGCAGCGCCTGAGGTCTGGGCTTACCGAGTGCATTGGTTGCGGCTGCCTGTCGATCGACCGGTGTAGCCTCGCGAACCCTGCCGATATGGCAGGACGCAAGGGACCGGGGCCGAGGTATTGGCTGGGATGAGTTGGCGGCGTGCCTGTCACCATTGCCAGTTCGGCACCGCAAGACTTCGCCGAGTGCGAGACGCTGTGGTCCGGTAACGGCTCCCGCGAGCGGCGAACGCACTCGTCGCGGCGAGCACATCTCGGCGCGTGATGATCACGCTCGGGCAGGTTTGTTACTGACGCGCGGGGTTCAGAGCAGCTTGTCCGGTGTGATGGGCAGTTCGCGGATGCGTTTGAATTACGGTGACAATGCACTTTTTGTCGTGCTCGGTGGCAAAAGCCGGCTTTATTGATGTCCGGGTGCGCCAGGATGTCGGGCTTCCTCCTTATCGCGGATAGCGATGTCTGAAGGATCGACGAGGACGTTGCCAAGGCGCAACAGGTCCGACAGCGCGGCGCGAAGTTGCAGCCACGATTACGGTCCTGACGGCAGACCAAGCGTTTGGCGCGCCTCGTTGACGGTGGCGACACGCCGGCCAAGCCTCTCGACTGAGGCCGCCGCGAGTTCGACAAGCTCCGCGTTGCTGCGCGCCAGGCGTTCCCTAGTGATCCTGATATTGTCCTCAAGTCCTGTACGCACTGCGTCTGCTCCGCGCGCCAACGCCCATTGCATTACGATCGTCTGGTTGCGGCCTATTCCGGCCGCTGTCCAGGTGGATTGTGGAAACAGGAGTTTCGCTTCCCTGAGGAGCACATCGAGCAATCTCTCCTCCGCAGGCAGTGCGTTTTGCACGCCCATGACAAACTGGATGTGCGGGCGCTCACCTATAAGTCCCCCGTCGGCCAGCCGCCTGGCAGTGTGAAGGTGCGACAGGTCGAAGATCTCGATCTCCGGCAGCACGCCATTTGCCTTCATCGCGGCTGCGAGATCACCGATCAGGGAGGGATGGTTCTCGTAGACCATGGATGGGAAGTTGACCGAACCGGTCGAGAGCGAGGCCATGTCTGGCTTCAGATAAAGTGCCGAGCCACGCGCGGCAGGATCGCGACCGCGCCCGCCGGTCGAGAACTGGACGATCATGCCGGGGCAGTGCCTACGCACCCCCGCCTGAACGGCAGCGAAGCGCGTTGGTTCAGACGATGAACTCTGATCGTCATTGCGCACGTGGATGTGCACCAGTGACGCACCTGCTTCAAAGGCTTCCTGGGTCGACTCGATCTGTTCGGCCACGCTGATTGGCACCGCAGGATTGTCTTCCTTGCGAGGCAGCGAGCCGGTGATCGCAACGGCGATGATACAGGGTTCAGGCATGGCGATACACTATTGGTCGACCTGGTGCATAAGCCAGCGGATCGCGAGCGGATACCCCTCGGCGCCGAGCCCCGCGATCACGCCGGTGGCGACCTTCGATACCAGCGACCGATGATAGATCTCCTCGCGGCGATGGATGTTCGAGATATGCAGTTCGACGATCGGGCCCGGAAACATTTTGAGCGCATCGAGCACCGGGATCGAAATGAAGCTCAAACCCGCGGGATTGATCAGAATGCCCGCGCCTTCGTCGATCGCCTCATGGACCCAGTTGACGATTTCGCCCTCAATGTTCGACTGGTGAAAACGGATCGGACGGTCGCCGGCGGCGTCACGGCACATCGCCTCGATTTCTGCGAGTGTCGTCCTCCCATAGACCTCCGGCTCGCGCATGCCGAGGCGGTTGAGATTTGGGCCGTTGAGAACGAAGATTGGCTTGGTCATGGTCCTATCCTTGATAGCCCAGCAGGCGCGGCAGCCACAGCACCAGCGATGGGAAGAATGTGATCAGCATCAGGGCGGCAATCATGGCGTAGAGAAATGGCATTACGTCGTGCACCAGGTCGCGCAGCGGCACTTCTGCGATGCGAGTCATGATGAACAGCAGCAACCCGTAGGGCGGGGTGACGAGCCCGAGCATGATGTTGACGACGACCATTACGCCGAAATGCACCATGTCGACGCCGAGCGCCTGCGCCGTCGGAATCAACACCGGCACGATTACCAGCAGGATAGTCGTCCCCTCCAGCACGCAGCCCAGGATCAGCAGCAGGATGTTGACGAGGATCAGGAAACCCATCGGCGAAAGATCCCAGGACTGCAGGATCACAGACAGGGACTGCGGAATGTTCTCAACCGTGACGACGTAGTTGAACACCAGGGCGCCGGCGATGAGCATGCCGATCGAGGCCGTGGTGCGGGCGCTGTTGAGAAGCGCATGGTAGAGCTGACCCGGCGTCACGCTGCGATAGATCGCGACCGAAATGAGCAGCGCGTAGCCGGCGGCGACCGCCGCAGCCTCGGTCGGGGTCATCACGCCGCCCCTTATGCCGACCAGCAGAACGACCGGCAGCATCAGCGCCGGAAATGCGCGCAAGGTGATCCCCGGAAGTTCCCTGAGCGGCACCGGCTTCTCGACCGGAAAGTTCTTCCGGCGCGCGTCGATGGCGACGATGATCATCTGCGTCAGGGCGAGAAGAAGGCCCGGCACGATACCCGCAATGAACAGGTAGCCGATGGATGCATCCGAGATTAGCGCATAGATGACCAGCGGAATTGACGGAGGAATGATCGGGCCGATGACGGAGGTGACGGCTGTCAGCGCAGCGGCATAGCTCGCCGGGTACTTGCCATCCTTGGTCATGAGTTGCTGCATCATCTTGCCGGTGCCCGCGGCGTCGGCGATGGCTGAGCCGGACATGCCGGCGAAGATGATCGACTGCAGCACGTTGACTTGCGCCAGGCCGCCGCGGAAACGGCCGACGACAGCGTTGCAGAATTGCAGCAGCCGGTCGGTCATTGTCCCGGCGTTCATTAACTCCGCGGCGAGAATGAACATCGGTACGGCAAGCAGAATGTAGCTTGTGTAGAGCCCGTTGAGGAGCTGCTCGGCGGAGGTGCCCATGTCCAGCCCTGCAAGCCAGAGATAGAGGATCGACCCGGCGATCATCGAGTGACCGATCGGCAGGCCAAGCAACGCCAGCGCTGTGATCGCAACGACTGACAGCGAAAAGGGACTCGCGAGATTCATACGCCGGAGCTCGCTTTCGTGGGGTCGAATTCCGCCGGTGCTTCGCCGCGGAGAGCACGCCACGCCAGCCACAGGTAACGGGCGATCACGGCGATCACGAAGACGAGATAGATCGAGAACAGCCAGTCGAAGCGTATCTTGAGGTAGGCGGTGCTCTCGACCTTCATGAAGGTCACGTAGTCGAAGACGGCCGGAAAGGACCAGCCATAGAGCGCGACGAGAGCGATTGCGAAGGCAAGCGTCATTACCCGCCTAATGTCCGGACCGACTGTGGCGTAGAGGAGATCAAAACGGATTTCCTCTTCTTCACGAACGACGAACGCTGCGCCGAACAGCACAACCCAGATCCAGAGCACGACGGTGAGCTCGTTGCTCCAGCCCGTCGGCCAGTTGAGGAGGTAGCGAAAAACGACCTGCAGCAGAAACGCGGCGAACATGGCGCCGATTGCGATGGCGATTGCATTCTCGGCGCGCCGGTAGAGCCATCCGCCGACCTTTTTCAATCCCGGGTTCATGATGCCTCCCTGCCTGGCCAAACCGGCCAGCCGGCCGCAAGCGGACCGGCCGGCGAGTTCGTGGCGTCAAAGCGCGTTGATCTTGTCGACCATCCCGGCAGGCCATTGCTTGGCCAGGTCCGAGGCAAGGTATTGCTCCTGCACATGCTTGCGGAATGCTGCGACATCGGGCTCGTAGATCTTCAGGCCCTTGCCCTTGAACGTTTCAACGAGTTCCTTCTCGCGCGTCAGGTGTTTCTCTGTCGAGAAGTCGATCGCCTTGTCCGCCGCGGCCTGGACCTTTGCCTGCTTCTCGGCCCCCATCTCGTCCCACACCTTTTTCGAGATGCTGAGAAGGTCGAAACCGACAAGGTGCGAGGTAAGCACGATCTGCGACATGACCTCGTAGAACTTCATGTTCTCGACGTTGGGCAACGGGTTGTCCTGCCCGTCGATTGCGCCTGTCTGCAGGCCGGTATAGACCTCGGCGTAGGCCATTGGCGTAGGATTGGCACCGAGCGCCTGGCCGAGGAATTGCCAGGCGTCGCCACCCGGCATACGCAGCTTGATGCCTGCCATGTCGGCGGGAGTCTTGATTTCCTTGTCCGGCTTCAGACCGACCTGGCGCAGGCCGAAATAGGTAGGGCCGAGCACCCTCACGCCGAGCTGGTCCTCGGCCATCCTCTTCAGCTCCGCGCCGGCGTCGCTGGCAAAGAACGCCTTCACGTG
Organism: Mesorhizobium delmotii; assembly: GCF_900149755.1. NCBI lineage: Bacteria > Pseudomonadati > Pseudomonadota > Alphaproteobacteria > Hyphomicrobiales > Phyllobacteriaceae > Mesorhizobium > Mesorhizobium delmotii. The sequence continues at coordinate 185,110 of NZ_FUIG01000024.1, forward strand.
CGCGGCGTCACGGAACAGATAGCCGGCAGTGACGATAGACCACGCCGGAATCTGCTTGGAGATGTCCTGCGGGGCAACGTTGCCCATCTCGAGGTTGCCGCGCTGGATGGCGACAAGTTCGGTGCCCTGCTTGAACAGGTTCCCGCCGTAATAACCCTCGAAGGCAAAGTCGTCCTTGATAGCTTCGGCGAACATTTTCATCATCTCGGCCCGGATGTCCTGCTCCGAGAACACGGCCGAGAAACGCAGCTTCGGCTTATCCTGCGCGAAAGCGGGAACGGCGGTCGCGGCGGCGAGTGCGCCGGCGGCGAGCATAAACAGGCGTCGGTTCATTTCAGCTTTCATGTCGATTTCCTCCCTATGGTCTTTATACAATTATAGGCGACATTGCCTTCATGCGGCGGCCTCGAAATGATCTGCCATGGCGCGGCGGTCGGCCTTGCGCCCGGTGAAGAGTTCGAACGCGCGGACGGCCTGATAAATCGCCATGCCGATGCCCGGCAGCGTTCTGCAGCCGATCGTTCGGGCCGCGACCAACAACTCTGTTTCGGTCGGAAAGTAGATTATGTCGGCGACCCATTTTTCGGCTGTCAAAAGAGCCGTGTCGAACGGTGTTCCGGGGTATTTCGCCATGCCCACCGGGGTCGTGTTGACGATGCCGTTTGCCATGCGCACGGCTGCGGCCGGGTCCGGCCACGTCTCGACGCGACCACCAAACAAGGCGCCCATGCGCGACGCAAGATCCGAGGCGCGACCGGGCTGGCTGTCGAGGACGAACAGCCGGCCAACGCCCATTTCCATCAGCGCGTTTGCGACTGCGGCGCCCGCTCCGCCGGCGCCGAACATTGCCACACAGCCCATCGATGCGCCTGTCATCGCCTCGCGAAAACTCTCCGCGAAACCCCAGCTGTCGGTGTTGTGGCCTTCCTTGCGTCCGCCAGCAAAGACGACCGTATTCACCGCGCCTATCGCGCGCGCTTCCGGCGACAATGCATCGAGGACAGGAATGACAGCCTGTTTAAACGGATGCGTGATGTTGAGGCCGTGAAAGCCTGCAATTTCCGCCGCCGCGATCAAGTCGCCGATCGCCGCGTCGGGAAATCCGAGCCGGTCGAAATCCAGCAAAAGATACGAATAGCCGATACCGAGGCGCCGGGCTTCGCGCTCGTGCATGCCGGGACTGCGCGAGGACTGAATGCCGCGTCCGACAAGGCCAATCACCACCTTTTCGCTGTCGCCGCCGGCGGCGCCCTTGTGCTCGTCGGCAAGACGGCAAAGGAGGTCGACAAGGCTGTCGTCCATCTCCCGAAATTCCTCCCTGTGCGGGCCGCCTCCCGGCCCAAATGCGGCAATTCCCGGATCGCCCTTGTGTTCACGCCAAACGCGCCGGTAAATGAGCCGTCGTGATTTGCGAATGATGTACTAACTGGTTAGTTTAGTCAAATGCCGGCTGCGCCGGAGCGGGAACTCAAACTGCATGGCCGTTATCAAGAAGGAACGAAAGCCGAAGCCGGACGCGAGCGCGACGCGTATCCAGGACCCTGAGGGCACGCGCCGCAACATCCTGGAGATCGCCTCCAAGGAATTTGCCCTGAACGGTTTGTCGGGCGCGCGCATAGACGAGATTGCGGCGCGCACACGCTTCAGCAAGCGCATGATCTACTACTACTTCGGCGACAAGGAAGGCCTCTACCTGCGCGCGCTCGAGAACGCGTATCGCCAGGTGCGCGAGGGCGAGGCTCAACTTGATATCGAAGGTCTGCCCCCCGTGGCGGCACTGGCACGCCTGGTGGAGTTCACGTTCGACCACCATCACCGACACGAGGAATTCATCCGCATGGTGATGATCGAAAACATCCATCACGGCCAATACCTCGAACAATCGGATGCGATCCGCGAACTGAACGTGACTGCGATCGATCATATCTCTCGCATCTATTCACGCGGTGTCGAAGAGGGGGTCTTCCGGCCGGGACTCGACGCGGTCGAACTCCATTGGCAGGTAAGCGCGCTGTGCTTCTTCAACGTTTCCAATCGCACCACCTTTTCGATGATCTTCGGACGCGACTTCGGCGCGCCGGCACAACTCGAGCGGCTCAAACGCAACAGCGTCGAGATGCTGTTGCGTTTTGTCGCCAAGGACGAAGCTCCCGCAGAACGCTGAGCGCCGAACTTGCGATGCTGGCAGCGTTGCCGTAGTTTATGTACGAACTGGTTCGTTCATAACAAACCAGGGAGGAGGCGCGTTTGAAGACGTCGATCGCGACGGTGTCGATCGCCGGTGACCTGGCGGAGAAATTCGCGGCAATTTCCGCCGCAGGCTTCGACGGTGTCGAAATCTTTGAGAACGACTTCCTCGCCTTTGACGGCTCACCGCGCGACGTCGGCCGAATGGCTGGTGACGCAGGTCTGACCATAACGCTGTTCCAGCCGTTCAGGGATTTTGAGGGTTTGCCGGAGCCGCAGCGCAACCGCGCCTTTGATCGTGCCGAGCGCAAATTCGACGTCATGCAGGAACTCGGCACCGACCTGATGCTGGTATGCTCGTCGGTGTCGCCCGTCTCGCTTGGCGGGATCGATCGGGCGGCCATGGACTTTCACGAGCTTGGCGAGCGCGCCGCCAAGCGTGGTCTGCGCGTCGGCTACGAGGCATTGGCCTGGGGGCGTCACGTCAATGATCATCGCGATGCGTGGGAAATCGTGCGCAGGACTGACCATCCGAACGTCGGGCTGGTTCTCGATTCCTTCCACACGCTGGCCCGCAGGATTGAACTCGGCTCCATCCGTTCGATACCCGCCGACAAGATCTTCATTGTCCAACTCGCCGACGCGCCGCTGATCGAAATGGACTTGCTCTATTGGAGCCGGCACTTCCGCAACATGCCAGGCGAAGGTGATCTGCCGGTGCGACAGTTCATGCAGGCGGTCGCGGCAACCGGTTATGACGGCTATCTGTCGCTCGAGATTTTCAACGACCAGTTCCGTGGCGGGTCGGCAAAGGCGATCTCCGTCGACGGGCGGCGTTCGCTCATATGGTTGATGGATCAGGTGCGGCGTGAAGAACCGGCACTTGACATGGCCATCCCGCCAATGCCCGACCGCATAGGTGTTGCAGGGGTCGAGTTCATCGAGTTCGCGGCCGATCGTCAGGACGCCGGACAGCTTGGATCGCTGTTGCGCATGCTCGGCTTTGTCGAGGCCGCTCGGCATGTCTCGAAGGAGGTCACGCTGTACCGCCAGGGCGAGATCAATATTGTCATCAATACCGAGCGGCAGGGCTTTGCCCATTCTTCCTTTGTCGTCCATGGCACGTCGGCATATGCGATGGGCCTGAAGGTCGAGGACGCCGCCGCCACGGTGGCGCGCGCCGAGGCACTGGGCGCCGAGATCTTTCACCAGCGGGTCGGGCCCGGCGAGTTGTCGATCCCGGCGATCCGCGGCGTCGGCGGCGGACTGATCTACTTCCTCGATGCCAAGACCGACCTGGCAAAGGTCTGGGACATAGAGTTCACGCCGGTCACGTCGGCAAGTTCCGGCAATGGCGTTGGCCTCACCCGTATCGATCATGTCGGGCAGACCATGGCACAGGAGGAGATGCCGAGCTGGCTGCTGTTCTATGTCTCGATCTTCAGGACGGCCAAAACCCCCATGGTCGACATCGTCGATCCGGCCGGCCTCGTGCGTAGCCAGGTCATCGAAGGTCTGGACAAGCGCTTCCGCCTGACGCTGAACGGCGCCGAGAGTCACCGCACGCTGGCCGGCCATTTCATCGCCGAAACCTTTGGTTCCGGCGTCCAGCATCTGGCACTCGCGACGGATGACATCTTTGCGACGGCGGCAAAGCTGCAGGCCAACGGCTTCGAACCGCTTCAGATATCGATGAACTACTACGACGACGTAGAAGCGCGCTTCGGTTTGGATCCGGAGGTCGCCGATCGGTTACGCTCAGCCAACATCCTTTATGACCGCGACGACAACGGCGAATTTTTCCAGCTCTATGCACCGACATTCGGAGAAGGGTTTATTATCGAGTTCGTTGAACGGCGCGGCGCGTATGCAGGATATGGTGCGCCGAACGCACCATTCCGCATCGCCGCGCAAAAACGGCTGATGCGGCCCAAAGGAATGCCAAAGCTATGACGGATATGAACTTTGCTCGCATTAATGGCGCGACGATCCACTACCGGCATCGTCCCACAGCTGGCAGGCCGACGGTCGTCTTCGCGAACTCGCTCGGCACGGATATGCGCATCTGGAACGAGGTCGAGCGAAGGCTCGCCGACGACTGTACATCAGTTGCGTTCGACAAGCGCGGACACGGCCTGAGCGAACTGGGTGGCGCGCCGCAAACAATCGAGACCCATGCGACGGACCTTGCAGGGCTGCTCGACCGTCTTGGCGTAAAGCGCGCGGTGATCTGCGGGCTTTCGATCGGCGGCGTCATTGCGCAATGCCTTTACAAGACGCGGCGGGATTTGATCGAGGGGTTGATCCTTTGCGATACGGCAGCAAAAATCGGTACGGCCGAGATGTGGAACGGGCGCATCAACGCGGCCCTGTCGGAGGGCATCGCGAGCTTTGCCGACGACGTGATGCGAAAATGGTTCACACCGGATTTCCATAAGAATCGCAGCGAGGAACTGGCTGGTTATAAAACGATGCTAACGCGCCAGGATCCGGCCGGCTACGCTGCTGCCTGCGCGGCTATCCGCGACGCCGATTTCACCGCTACGACCGCCGCGATCAAAGTGCCGACACTCTGCATTGTCGGCGATCAAGACGGATCGACACCGCCTGAACTGGTGGAATCGCTGGCCCGCTCAATCCCCGCCGCACGGTTCGAGGTCATCGCCGGTGCGGGCCACATCCCATGCGTCGAGCAGCCGGAAAGGCTCGCCGGGCTGATCCGTGGCTTCCTGAACGACATGCGAAGAGAGCGCAAATGAGCAAGCCACAACACGGCGACCGATATGTCGAAGGGATGGCGACGCGCCGTTCGGTGCTGGGTGACGCCCATGTCGACCGCGCAGAGGCGGCCAAGACCGAATTCGACATTCCTTTCCAGGAACTGATCACGGAGGCGGCATGGAGTCACGTCTGGTCGCGGCCTAACATCACCAAGCGCGAGCGTTCTATGATCACTATCGCGCTGCTCGCCGCGCTGAAGCAGGACGAAGAGGTTGCGATGCATCTCCGCGCCAGCGTCAATACCGGGGCGACGCGCGACGACATACGCGAGGCGCTGCTGCATGTGGCAATCTATGCCGGGGTACCGGCGGCAAATCATGCGATGAAGATCGCCAGGAAGACATTCGACGAAATGGACGCTCAAGCCGCCAAATCATGACCAACTCGCGCTTTCCCGCCAACCGCACGCCGGAAATCGGCGCCTTCTTTCAGCGCGACCGCGACTGGCATCCGCCGGCCTTCACGCCGGCCTACAAGACTTCCGTGCTGCGCTCGCCGCAACGGCCGCTTCTTTCCCTCGACAACACCCTGTCGGAGCTTACGGGGCCGGTCTTCGGCCACAATATTCTCGGTGAACTGGACAATGACCTCATACACAATTTTGCCGGGCCGGGCGAAAGCGCGATCGGGCCGCGCATCCTCGTCTATGGCCACCTGCTCGACGAGCGCGGCATCGGCGTCGCCGGTGCATTGCTGGAGGTATGGCAGGCCAACGCCGGCGGACGCTATCGACACAAGAAGGAGACTTATCTCGCGCCACTCGATCCGAACTTCGGCGGCTGCGGCCGCACCATCACCGGCGAGGATGGCTCCTATTGTTTCCGTACGATCCAGCCGGGGCCATATCCCTGGCCCAACGGACCCAACGACTGGCGTCCAGCTCACATCCATTTCTCGATCTTCGGGCACGGCTTCGCGCAGCGCTTGATCACCCAGATGTATTTCGAGGGCGACCCGATGATCTGGAGGTGCCCGATCGTGCGGACCATCAACGACCGCCGCGCTATTGAAGGCCTCACCGCCGCGCTCGATATGGAGGCAACGATACCGATGGATGCGCGGGCATACAAATTCGACATTGTACTGCGCGGCCGCCGCTCGACGCTGTTCGAAAACCGCATTGAGGGCAACTGATGGTCCAGGCTCTCGGTCGGCTGAAGGAAAGCGCCTCGCAGACCGCGGGACCCTACGTCCATATAGGGCTGACGCCCAACTTTGCCGGTATCTCGGGCGTCTATGAACGCGACCTTGGCACCGCGATGGTCAACGACAAGACCAGGGGCGAACGCATCAGGGTCAACATCCGGGTGATCGACGGCGCCGGCTCGCCGCTGAAGGACGCGCTTGTGGAGATCTGGCAGGCGGACGCCGCCGGCATCTACAATTCGCCCTCGGATCTGCGCGGCTCCGCCGACCCGAATTTTACCGGCTGGGGCCGGCTGCCCACCGACATGACGACGGGCGAATGCATGTTCGAAAGCATCAAACCCGGTCGCGTCCCCTTTTTTGACGGCCGCAAGATGGCGCCGCATTTGACGGTCTGGATCGTCGCGCGTGGAATCAACATTGGCCTTCACACCCGCATGTATTTCAGCGACGAGGAAACGGCCAACGCCGAGGATCCCGTCCTGATGCGCATTGAGCAAAGAGAGCGCGTGTCGACGCTGGTCGCGCCGCGCGATGGCGACATCTATAAGTTCGACATTCATCTCCAGGGCATCAACGAGACGGTCTTCTTCGACATATGATCGCAGCATTTGACAATCCCCTCCTGTCCGGGCTTCTCGGCGATGAGAAGATGGCGACGCTGGTCGGCGTCGAGGCCGAACTTGCGACGATGCTGCAATTCGAGAAAGCGCTCGCCGACGCAGAAGCTGCACTCGGCATCGTCCCGGCGGCTGCAGCAAGCGCAATCGGACGCGTCCTCGACAACTTCCGGCCGGAAATCCAGGCCCTGAGGGACGCAACGGCGCGCGACGGCGTCATGGTGCCGGAGCTCGTGCGGCAGATCAGGCATGCTGTCGGAGAGCCGCATTCGGAGCATGTGCATTTCGGTGCGACTAGCCAGGACGTGATCGACACGGCCATGATCCTGAGAATTCGCGCCTGTATCGACCTGTTGGAAGAACGGCTTTCGGCTCTGGTGGTCGCCTTCGCCGATCTCGGCCATCGGTTTGGCGATCGCCCGCTGATGGCCCAAACCCGAATGCAGGCAGCGATTCCGATTTCCGTAGCCGACCGCGTCACAAGCTGGCGCGAACCGCTCGTGCGCCACCACGAGCGGCTTCAATCGGTGCGAGGATCGGTCCTCGTCCTCCAGTTCGGCGGCGCCGTCGGGACACTCGAGAAGTTCGCAAACAAGGGCGCCGCCATCCGCACCGCGCTGGCCCGGCGGCTAAGCCTCGGCGACGCGCCGCAATGGCACAGCCAGCGCGACCGCATCGTTGAACTGGCCAACTGGCTATCGCTTGTGACGGGCGGCCTCGGCAAGTTCGGGCAGGACATTGCGCTGATGGCGCAGGCAGGCGACGAACTCCAACGGGCGGGCGGCGGTTCATCGTCCGCCATGGCGCACAAGCGCAATCCCATCGACGCCGAGATGCTGGTGACGCTTGCCCGCTACAACGCAGTCCAATTGTCGGGAATGCATCATGCGCTGATCCATGAGCAAGAGCGCTCTGGTGCAGCCTGGACGCTGGAATGGTTGATCTTGCCGCAGATGCTCATGGCGGCTGGAGCATCGACCTGTGTCGCGGACAGGCTGGTCCGAACCATAGCGGCAATCGGAGGCAAGATCGACTGATCCCACTAATGCATGTCGCGCAAAAGTGTGCAGCGGTTTTGCGACAACGACATGCATAAAAATAACAACCTAAAGCGCGTCGCATGAGGCCGGTCAAACGCGACGCGCTTTAGGCGGCTCACGCCGTGGATCTTGCGATTTAGGCGTCTCCGCTACCACTTAGTCAGTAAGATCAAGCGGTCACGTGAGCTACCATCAGCCACACTGAGCGCTCTCGCAGGCATCGAGTGGGTTGGAAATGGCCGTGCCCTGGTTTGCCGACAATTGTGCGGCCATACCCATGGCGACAGCTTTCCAGCCATCATCCAACGTCACCTCAACCGGCCCTTCGCCTCGTAGGGCGGTGCAGAACCGCTGATGCTGATAAAAAGTCGAGCCGTTGTGATCACCGGCCGTCAACAATTGCGGGTCGACCGGGATCTCGACGGTGTACGGTCCCTGCGGAAAGCGCGGGCTGACGATCAACTGCGGCGTCGGCGTCGCGCCGAGATGAGCTGGCCAGAAGCGGCCGGGACCCGGCACCAGGCATTCGACTTTACCTTGCGCACCGACGGCACTGATCTCCTCCTGATAGCGGCTGCCCTCTGCATACATGCATAGTTCCAGCATGGCGCGCGCGCCGCTGGCGAAGTCGACCAGCACGTAGCCGCAATCCCAGATATCGGGTGTCTCGCCATCATAACGTTCGTTGAGATGATTCACTTCCTGTCCGGCCGACGCCATGATCCTTACCGGTTCCGATTTCAGAATCAGCCGCATGAGATCGAAGAAATGGCAGCATTTTTCGACGAACGTGCCTCCCGATCGACGGTTGAAGCGGTTCCAGTGGGCCACCTTGTCCAGGAACGGGTAGCGATGTTCGCGGATTGTCAGCATCCGGATGCCGCCGGTGGCGTTCTGCGCCTGCTCGATGAATCGAGCGACCGGCGGCATATAGCGGTATTCCATCGCCACCCAGACTGGTGCGGTATAGGTCGTGGCGAACGCCTTCACCGCGGCTGCGTCGACCGGGTCGGTGAAAAGCGGCTTCTCGACCAGGATAGGCAGCGCACGGATAGCAGCGATTTCCTTTAGCTGCGCGAAATGCACATAGTTCGGACTGGCGATGAGCAAGCAGTCGACGCGCGGATCGGCCGCCACCTCCGCGACCGAGCCGGCGATCGACGCTTGCGGGGTGAGGACTGCCGCGCGGGCGCGCATCGTCGCGTCGGGCTCGAAGATCGCCGCGACGCCGACATCGGGCAGCAGCGCGATATTGCGAAGATGCTCCTGCCCCATCATGCCGCAGCCGATCATGCCGTAGGAAATGTGCTTCGCCATATCGGTTCCCTATCGCAGCCGCGCGACATAGCGCGCGACGCCATGATCAAACCAGGTCCTGGAAAACTCCGCGCTGGCGCCGTCCTGCATCCAGCCGGTACGCTCGATGAAGCCGGCGGCGGCGCCCGGCGCAAGGCCGAACTCAGGCAGCGCCCATCCCGGCACCTGGCCGACCCCGACGCGATCCTCTGCACGCAAGATCCAGATGCCGAGCGCCTTGCGGTAGTAAAGATAGAGCGAATCCGACAGTTCTTCGATAGCGACCGTCTCCGCACGGGAACCGTCGAGCCAGATCTCCTCCAGCGCCGCCGGCTTGCCGCCGAGGCTCCGCAGCCGCCTTATTCTATGGGCCTCGCCGCTCGATCCGAACACCGGCAGGTCCATCGGTTTCGCCAGCCGATCGACTGACAGAACGCGCGCCGTCGGCAGCCCGCCTCCCTCCAGGAGTTCCAGCCGGAACATGGAATAGACACTGGCCACGTCGGGTTGCGAACGCACGTAGTTGCCGGATCCCTGGATGCGACTGAGCAAGCCCCTGCGCTCGAGATCGCCGAGCGCCTTGCGCAATGTACCGACCGCTATTCCGAGGTCCGCAGCCATGTCGCGCTCCGGCGGAAGCTTCTCGCCCTCGATCATCCGCCCAGCCGCTATCTCGCGGATGAGCATTTCGCTGACCTGCTGATGCATCGGAAGCGCGTAGGCGTTTCTGGACGTGCTCAAATTGTCTCCAAACGCAAAATTGATACACTATTGATCTATACAAAAACGAATGATATTCAACAGGGAAAGACAGTCGCGGCAGCAATTGACGAAAGGAGTGCGGACATTGACGGTCGTTCCGGTGACGTCCGCTGATCTCGACGCTGCTGAAGTGTCGTGGTTTTCCGCTTTGTGCTCCGATGATTTCCGCTATCTCGGCGTACCGGATGGCGCGCTGCGGTCGAGTTGGGAGCACTGCTCCGATATCGTCAAGGCAGCCGAAGGACTGGGCTTTCGCAATATCCTGTGTCCCTCGTCCTATCAGGTTGGCCAGGATACTCTGTCCTTCGTGGCGGGCTGCGCTCCGATAACCTCGACGATCAACCTTCTCGCGGCGGTGCGTTGCGGCGAAATGCAACCGATCATGCTGGCGCGCACGCTCGCAACGCTCGACCACATGCTAAAGGGTAGATTGACGGTCAACGTCATCTCTTCCGACTTTCCCGGCGAACTCGCCGACAGCCGCTTCCGCTATCAGCGTTCGCGCGAGGTCATCGAGATCCTGCGTCAGGCCTGGACGCGCGATGAAATCAACCATCAGGGCGAAGTCTACCAGTTCGGGAAAGTAACCGCCGACCCCGCAAAGCCCTACCAACAGAATGGCGGGCCGCTACTCTATTTCGGCGGCTATTCGCCCGACGCGCTCGAACTCTGCGGCGCACAGTGTGACGTGTATCTGATGTGGCCGGAGGCGAAGGACGTGTTGGCGCACCGCATGCGTGACGTTCACGAGCGTGCAGCCGCCCATGGCCGCACATTGGATTATGGCCTGCGCGTCCACGTGATTGTGCGCGACACCGAAGCCGAAGCCCGCGACTATGCCGAGGAGTTGGTTTCGAAACTCGACGACGAGCAGGGCAGAGTTATCCGCGCCCGCGCACTGGACGCGACATCCCTGGGCGTCGCGCACCAGGCAAAGAACCGCGCCGGCGCCGACGCACACGGCTATGTCGAGCGGCATCTGTGGACCGGCGTTGGCCGCGCACGCTCTGGTTGCGGCGCCGCGATCGTCGGCTCGACCGACCAGGTCATGTGCGAGATCGAGGCATACCGGAAAATGGGCATCCGCGCCTTCATCTTCTCCGGCTATCCGCATCTCGACGAGGCCTTGTCCTTCGGCAAGCGCGTGCTGCCGAACATCAACACCTGCTCGCTGCCGCATGCCTATGGCCGGGTGCCGGAAATCACCCCGCCGACTCCGCTCGGAACCGGGGAGCGGCGATGATGATGCTGCGAATGCGCCTCAACGAGATTGAAGCTTCCACCGCAGCCCTTGGCCAGGAGGGCGCCTGATGTACCACTTCCTCAACCCCGAGCAGCAACCGATGAAAAGCTTCGTGCCCGGCCCCGACCGCAAGCGCGAGTTCCGCGACGCGCTCGGCCGGTTTGCGACCGGTATCATCGTCGTCACCACGATGACGCCTGATGGTCCCGTCGGCATCACCGCGAACAGCTTTGCATCGGTCTCCCTCGACCCGCCGATCGTGCTGTGGTCGATCGGCCGGCATTCGAGGCGCTTTGCCGCCTTCGCAGGTTGCGAGCATTTCGCGGTTCATGTTTTGGGCGCGGAGCAGATGGAGCTGAGCCAGCGCTTCGCTCGCGTCGGTCAAGCCTTCGACGGCCTCCCGCACGAGCTGAACGATACCGGCGTGCCGCTGCTGGGTGGCTGCCTGTCGCGGTTCGAATGCGTGCGGATCTCCGGGCATGAGGGCGGCGACCATTTGATTGTCGTTGCCCGCGTAACCGCCGCGACCTTGCGAGACGGCAAACCTCTGCTTTTCTTCGGCGGAGGTTACGGACGCTTCGAAGACGGTTCGAACGTGACCCCATCGATGTAGTGATGGCCTGGCCCGGACAGCGGTGTGAACCATACGTCTCAGGCGTGAACCGGGCCGGTCGACTGGCGTTGCACGATATGGCAGGCGAATTCGATACGGCGCGGCGGCAGGTCCCCGCCGAGATCGGCGAGCAGGAGGTCGAGCGACGCCGCGCCGATCTCGCGCATCGGGATATGCATCGTCGTGAGGGGCGGGTTTTGGAAAGCCGCCTGCGGAAGGTCATCCATGCCCATGACCGACACGTCGGCAGGCACCTCGTAACCCGACTTCCGGATCGCCATCATCGCACCGATAGCGAGGCTGTCGCCCGCGGCGAGCACAGCTGTGAAGTCGAGGCCACGAGCCTCGATGCGCCGCGCAATCGCTTCGGCCGCAAGGTCCGGCAGCCAATCCGCCACCTCCACGGCCAGGTCGCCGGCCGCCAGGCCGCGTTCTCGCAGTGCATCCTGCCAGCCCTCGAAGCGTCGCTCGATCGTGCGCCGCCCGCGTCGCATCAGGAACAGGATGCGCCGGTGGCCGAGGTCGAGCAGGTGCTGCGTCGCAAGATGCGCCGCCGAGCGGTTGCATGGCGTCAGGCTCGAATGGTGCATCGCCGGGTCGTCGCCGTTTATGAGCACGATCGGCTTGCCGAAACCGCCGGTCAGCGTCAGCACCGCCTCGTCGTCAAGCGTCAGAAACAGGCAGCCGACGACGCTCTTGTCTTGCCTGGCATCATCGAGCAGCGCGATCTGATCATCGGCGTCGGCGATCGAGCGCGGCACCAGCTCGACACCAAGAGTTTTTGCACGCTCGTTCAGTCCGTCGAGCACATAGAAGGTGAACTGGTTGCGGCCATAGTCGATCATGGCAGCGTTGCTTGCGGCGAGGATCACCTTGCGGCCGGCGATCGAAGTGGGGATCGTATAATTCAGCTTCCTGGCGGTTTCGACGATCGTCGACCGAAGATCGCCGCGCACGCCTTTGCCGCCGGCAAGCGCCCGCGACGCCGTGCTGACGGAAACGCCACAGCGCGCGGCGACGTCTTCGAGCCGCACGCGCCGGCTGGGCGTGCCGCGCTTCCCGCTTTCGACCTTCACGACCATCGGCTATTTCCTCACCAGATCTTCATGCTGCAAAAAAATTTCAGATTGCGCAATAAAAATAGCTGTGGCACCGATTTGCCCGACATCGCGCAAACTTGGGAGGAGTAGTGGCGTCGTCCATGAAAGATATGCGCTCAAAGCTCGACCTGCTCGTGCGCGGCATGACGGGCCTGCGCCATGACGGCCGTTTCGACGAGCCCAACCTCGACGGCACGGCCGGCGACTACATCAGCTTCGATTCCTGGGAATGGCCGCAGGGTGTGGGCCTCTACGGCCTCGTTTGCCTCTGGCGGCACAATCGCGACCCGAAACTCCTGAAGACAATCGAAGACTGGTACGAGCGCCATTTAAAGGCGGGCCTGCCGCCGATGAACATCAACACCACCGCTCCGATGATGGCGCTGGCATTGCTCTGGGGCGAGACACGCGATCCGCGCTGGGAGACGCCTCTCGGCCAATGGGCCGAAAGGCTGCTTCGCGACATGCCTCGCACGCCCGAGGGCGGGTTCCAGCACAATGTCTCAGACAAGATCAACGACGACGAATTGTGGGACGACACGTTGTTCATGGCTGGCCTGTTCCTCGCTTTCCACGGACGCGCGGCCGGCCGGCAATCTTGCATCGACGAGGCTGTTCGCCAGTTCCTCGTCCATGCTCGCTATCTCGCCGACCCGAAAACGGGCTTGTGGTTCCATGGCTGGACATTTGCCGGCCGACATAATTTTGCCCGCGCTCTCTGGGCCCGCGGCAACGCCTGGATCACGGTCGGCATCCTTGACCTGATCGAAAATGGCGGTATCGGCAAGCCAGTCGAAGCCTATCTGCTCGGCGTGCTGGAAGCGCAGATCGAAGCGCTACTGCGCCTGCAGGCGCCATCGGGAGCATGGCACACTTTGCTCGATGACCCGACCTCCTATGAGGAGATGTCGGCCACCGCCGGCATCGGCTATGGTCTCATGAAAGCTGCGCGCATAGGCTTCGGGCCCAAGGCATGCGGTCCGGCGGGACGGCGCGCGCTCGGCGCGGTGCTGGCCAGCATCGACGAGAACGGCGTGCTCGGAAACGTTTCCTATGGCACCCGCATGGGCCATGATCTCCAATTCTACCGCGACATCCCGATCCAGCCTACCGGCTACGGCCAGGCCCTGGCGATCCTCTGCCTCACCGAGGGGATGATCCATGCCGAAGCTGCCGAGGCGGCGGCATGACGATGCGCGTTCTCTTCGGCGCCGGTCCCGGCGACATCGATGGCTACGGGACGGAGCGGCTACGCGCCGAGTTTCTGGTAGAGCGGCTGTTCGAGCCCGGCCGCATCGCCTTCGCTTACACCCATGTCGACCGCATGATCGTCGGCGGCGCGTGCCCAACCGCAGAGCCGCTGAGTTTCGGCGATGGCGCGGACGTCGGCACGCCTCATCTGTTCACCGCGCGCGAGATGGGCATCGCCAATCTCGGCGGCGCAGGAACGGTGAGCGTCGACCAGCAGCGCTTCGCGCTCGCCAACCGCGATGTGCTCTATGTCGGGCGCGGCGCTAAACAAGTGACGCTCGAAAGCGACAGCGCCGCGCACCCCGCCTGGTTCTATATGAACTCGGTTCCGGCCGGCGCGGACATCAAGCATCGGCTGATCACGAAATCCGAGGCGAAACCGCTTGAACTCGGCGAGGAGCGACGCGCCAACAAGCGCACACTGCGCATGTACATTCATCCGGAAGTCGCACCTTCCTGTCTGCTGCTGATGGGCATCACGGATCTCGCTCCGGGCAGCGTCTGGAACACCATGCCCCCTCACCTGCATGAGCGGCGTATGGAAGCCTATCTCTATTTCGATCTCGCGGCGGAAGAGCGGGTGGTCCATCTGATGGGACGGCCGGACAATACCCGCCATCTGATCGTGGCCAATGGCGACTGTGTCATCTCGCCGGCTTGGTCGATCCATATGGGCAGCGGAACCGGCCCCTACGCCTTCGTCTGGGGCATGACGGGCGAGAACCAGGCTTATAACGACGTGTCGCCCGTGCCTGTTGAGACGCTGCGATGAACACCGTGGAACCGATCAAGCACGATCTTACGCTGCGCCGGCTGCTCGCGCTCGGCGGCCCCGTCGTTTACTGGCTCGTCGGCACGACGTCTGAGCAGCGCTACGATGTTGCAGATCAGCCGATGCAAGGGGAGATGGATCCCTTCTTCTTCCTGACCAAGCACAAGAATTTCATCCCGCACGAATATCCCTGCCGAACCGAGTTTGCCGCCGAACGCCGCGGGAAACGGCCCAAGCCGCAGGGAGTGTTCGAGCCGGACCGTGTTTGGCTTCCGTTCGGCTCGCCGCGCGTCGACCTGTCGGGCTTCTGGTTCCGCCCGACCGTGGTCGCCACCTGGGCAAGTACCGTGCTCGACGCAGGCTCGGACGGCCGGGCGCGGCTGCGGCTGCGCACCTGCGGCGGCGCCGTTTTGTTCGTCAACGGAATAGAGGCCGGCTGGATGGCGCCCTACGGGCGCAATCTCGAGGCTTCCCAGGATTTCGAGGTCGATCTCGTCGCCGGCGCCAACGAGATCAGCATCTGGTTCGACGATCTCGCCGAGCGTGACGCACGCTACTTCTTCCAACTCGACTATCTCCGGGGCCCAACGGCCGAACAGGTCTTGCCTACGACCGTCAAAGGCGACGTCGCGGCGGCCATGGAAGCCGCGCTCGACGCGATGCATTTCGAGCGTCCATTTTATTCCGGCGGCGAAGTGGCGCTGGTGACGGATGTCGCGCTGCCGGTTGCCGTGGATGTAGCGATCGTGATCGAGGGCGACTTCATGTCGATCGAGGCGCCCGTGATCTTCCGCCGCCGCATCGAAGCGGGGGCAAGACGCATCACTATTGCCGCCACGGAAGACCTTCCCGCCGACTTCCGGCATTTTGCCGTATCGCTCTCATCTTCAGGCTTTGTTGCCCAGCGGGTCTTCGGCGTGGAGATCTGTCATGCGGCGCGTCAGGGTCGCGCGCCTGCCATCCTTGCCGACAGGATCGGCGAAGCCCTGGAACAGGTCTCCAATTTCGCGGAGGCCGATACCGTGCGGGCGCTGGCGCGGCTGGCGACGGGCCGCGGCGGCGTCGAAACCGACGCCATCATTGCTGCTGCACTGCCGGCGATCGAGGATTGCCACGACTGCGCCGATTTCATCCTGGTTCCACTGCTCTGGTGCCGTCGTGCCTATGGCGACTCGATCGCGGTCGATCTCCGTCACCGCATTGACCAGGCGATCCTCAATTACCGCTATTGGATGGATGAGCCGGGTAACGACGTGCAGTGGTACTTCTCCGAAAACCATGCGCTTCTGTTTCACACCGCGGCTTATCTCGGCGGCCATCTCTTGCCCGATGCCCGCTTTGTCCGCCCGGGGCGCACCGGCGCGGAGCAGTCGACCGTGGGCCTTGCGCGCGTGCGCGCTTGGCTCGATCATTTCGAGGAATGGGAAATGGCGGAATTCAACTCCGCCCCTTATTTCCCGATCGATCTCAAGGGGTTGACGATCCTGTACGCGCTTGGGCCAGATGCCGACGTCCGCCGGCGCGCCGGGGCTGCGATCAACCGCCTGCTCGAGATCGTCGCCCGCTCGGCTCAGCAGGGCATGCTTACGGGCGCGCAGGGACGCTCCTACGAACACACGCTGCGCGCCGCCCGTTCGCTGGAACTTTCCGGCATTGCACGCATGCTGTGGGGCAAAGGTTTCTACGGCATGCGCTTCCACGCCCTGCCGCAGCTTGCGCTCTGCCTGCGCGACCATGGCCTCCACGTCCCGCAAGAACTGACCGGCATCGCTTGCATGGCGGGCGACGACGCGCAGGAATGGTGCTTCGCGCAGGGCCAGAACCGGATAGCCAAGCTCTACCACTACAAGACCCGCGATTTCGCCATGGGAAGCGCAGCAGCCTATCGCTGGAACGAATGGGGTTATCAGGAAACGGTGCTGCACCTGCGCCTCGGCGGCAATCCCGATGCGCAGATATGGATCAACCATCCGGGCGAGACAATTCATTCGGGCTATGGCCGGCCGTCCTACTGGGGCGGCTCCGGATCTCTGCCGCGCGTGCATCAATACCGCGACCTGGCTGTTGTGCTGTTCAGCTGCGCTGCCGAGCAGCCCGACTTTACCCATGCCTGGTTCCCACAGAGCGCGTTCGACGAAGCGTGGGTCAAGAAAAATATCGCTTCGGCGCGCGGCGGCGATGGGTTCGCGATGCTGAAGGCCGACAGCGCCTTCGAGCTCGTCGGCCGCGGGCCGACCGCTGGAAACGAGCTGCGCGTGCCGGGCCATCAAGCCGCATGGATCATCCGCTTGGGCCGGCGCCGGCAATATGGGTCGCTGGAGGAATTCGAGGCGCAGTTTTGTCAGCTCGCGCTCGGCCATGGAAAAAACGACCTTCTGCATGTCAATGACCCGGAATACGGCGACGTGCTGTTCCATCCGGATGGCCGCATGGAGGCTGAGGATCGTGTCATCGATCCGGCCGACTGGCAGGTCACGGGCGAAGCCACGTTCTTCACAGCCGGCGCCATCGCAACCAGGTGAGGATCGGATCAAAAGGAGCCCGACAAGCAGTTCGGACAGCGACAATCAAGCGGTGAAGACCGCAAAAGCGGAGGAGTGAACCATGAGAATGAATTCGATAATCTTGGGCCTTTCGGCTGGCCTTCTGTCGTCGACCGCGTTCGCAGGCGACGTTCGGGTGATGTGGTACTCGGACGGTGTCGAGGGCGAGGTGATACAGGACCTGCTCAACCGCTTCATGAAAGACAATCCGGACATCAACGTCATTCTCGACAATGTCGCCTACAAGGTTGTCCAGGAGCAGCTTCCGGTCGAACTCGAGGCAGGACGCGGTCCCGATATCGCCCGCGTCACCAACATCAAGGAACTCGCCGATCATTGGCTCGACCTGACGCCTGTGGTTGCCGATCCAGCATACTGGCAGACGAATTTCGGCGACCAGTTCGACTGGATGCGCCCTGACGGTTCCAAGATCATTCCGGGCTTCATGACCCAGATCACGCTGACCGGCGGCTTCGTCAACAAGACGCTTTTCGAACAGGCCGGCGTGCCGATCCCGGCCGACACCGCAACCTGGGACGAATGGATCGATGCCGCCGGCAAGGTGCAGCAGAGCCAGCAGCTCAATGCTGCCTTTGCCATCGACCGCAGCGGCCATCGTATCTCGGCGGCGAACATTTCTTATGGCGCCAATTACATCGGCGGTGATCGACTGCCGGCGCCGATCGACGCCGGCACGAAAGCGTTCGCCGAAAAGCTGGTCAATTGGGTTGCCGACGGCCGCATGAACAAGGAGATCTGGGTGTCGGCGTCGGGCACCACCTATCGCGCCGGGGCCGACGACTTCATCAATGGGCAGATTGCCTACTACTATTCGGGCAGCTGGCAGGTCGCCAACCTCGCCAGCAAGATCGGCAAGAACTTCGACTGGGTGGCGACAGGCTCGCCGTGCGGCACCGCCGCCTGCACCGGCATGCCGGGCGGCGCCGCGCTGGTCGCCGTCAAATACACGAAGAACGCCGCTGAAGTCGGCAAGGTGATGGACTTCCTGGGACGCGAGGACATCATGCGCGAATTCACCGAGCGCACCCTGTTCCTGCCCGCGCACAAGGGCGTTCTCGCCGGTAGGATCGATTACAAGACCGACGACGAGAACGTCAAGGCGTCGCTCGAAGCCTTCCTGAAGGCGTCGGGCAAGATCGCGCCGAACGCCGCCGCCCTGCCGGCGTGGAAATGGGGAACTCCGGTTTATGGCGCGCTGGTGACCCGCATCAGTCAGGTCATGGCCGGCGAGCTGAAGCTCGACGAGGCTTTCGTCCGCATCGACGAGGACATCAAGGCAAAGGTGGCCGAGGCATCGAAGTAGCGTCGCGGCAGTGTCATGGCAGACGTCCGAAACGGCATAGCAACCCGCGCCGGCGCCATGATCCTGGCGCCGGTCGGCTGGCTTGCGAATGTTTTCGATGCGCCACTGCGCATGTTGCAACGGCGCACGGGCAGCAATGGCATGGCCGTGTTCTTCCTGGCGCCGAACATGCTGGTGTTCGGCATTTTCGTGCTGTTTCCGCTGGTCATCAACATCCTGTATTCGATGACCGGTGGCGGGGCGCTGTTCCTCGGCGACCGCACCTTCGTCGGCGCCGATCAGTACGGGCGGCTGTTCAGTTGCGGCAGCTATCTCGATCCGAAGAGCTGCACCGAGGACCTGTTCTGGATCGCGGTTTGGAACACCCTGACCTTCGTCGTGCTGCAAGTGGCGATGATGGTCGCCGTAGCGCTTGTCACCGCACTCGTGCTCAACCGTGAGTTGCGTGCGCGCAGTTTCTGGCGCGCCGTGTTCTTCTTCCCGGTGCTTTTGTCGCCGGTCGTTGTCGGTCTCATCTGGCGCTGGATCCTGCAGCGGCAGGGACTGCTCAACCTGATGGTGTTCGAGGCGGGCGGAACCCCGGTCAACTGGCTGGTGGAGCGCAACTGGGCCTTCACGGCGACGATCATGGTGTCGGTCTGGGCCCATGTCGGCTTCTATGCGCTGATCCTTCTCGCCGGCCTTCAGGCCATTCCGAAAGACCTCTACGAGGCCGCCGAGATGGACGGAACGCGGCCCATGCGCGTCTTCTGGCGCATAACGCTGCCCTTGCTGGCGCCCAACCTGCTGGTCGTGCTGGTGCTGACACTCATCCGCGCCGTGCAGATATTCGACGAAGTCTATGTGCTGACCGGCGGCGGTCCCGGGACCAGCACGCTGTTCCTCACGCAGTACATTTACGAGGTCGGCTTCGCCTCGCTGCTGCGCAATCCGGGGCTCGCCTCCGCGGCCTCGATCCTCATGGGAGCGGTGCTGGTCGTGCTGACCTTGATCCAGCTGGGCATCGCAAGGCGCAACGAGCAGCGGGGCAAGATGCGATGAGCAGGGTTGCGGAATTTCTGTTCCGCCGGCGCGGCGGCGCCGGCTGGCACTGGACGGACGTTTTCACCTGGTTCTGGCTGATCGGCGGGCTGATTGTCATGTTCGGCCCGGCGCTCTGGCTGGTCAACTCGTCGTTCAAGACGCCTGCCGCGCTGGCGGAGTTCCCCCCGACTGTTTTGCCCTATGTCACCGCCGAAGCTATCGTGGAGGGGTACGAGGAGCCGCTGCAGCTATTCGAAGTGCGCAATGATGACGGCAGCGTGCGCGTGCTCGCCGAAGTGCGCCGCCTCGGCACCGTCGCGCAGATGGTCGATCCCGCCAACCCGGGCGAGATCATACGCGTCAACATCAAGAACCGTACGCCCAAGCGCAGCATCGCCTTCGCGCTCGATAATTATGTCCAGCCTTTCCTCGCCTTTGACTTCTTCCTCTACCTGCGCAACTCGGTCTTCGTCACCGTGGTCGCCACCCTGATTACGCTCCTGACCAATTCGATGGCTGCGTTCGCACTGTCGAAGTACAATTTTCGGGGACGTTCGGCTGTGATGATGCTCATCGTCGCGACGCTGATGGTGCCGCTCTCCGTCATTCTGGTGCCGCTCTATTCGGTCATCTCGGCAATGGGACTGTTCAATTCGTTATGGGGCGTGATCCTGCCCACAGTGGCGACGCCCACGGGCGTCTTCATGCTACGCCAGTACATGCTGACTATACCCGACGAGCTGATCGAGGCAGCGCGCATGGACAAAGCGTCGGAATGGCAGATCTACTGGCGCATCATCCTGCCGCTGACCGCCCCCGCGCTGGCGGTACTGGCGATCTTTTCCGTCGTCTGGCGCTGGAACGATTTCCTCTGGCCACTGATCGTCTTGTCGCGCAAGGAGGTCTATACGCTGCAGGTTGGTCTCAACACCTATGCCGGCGAACTCAACGTGCAGTGGCATTACATCCTGGCCATGACCGTCGTCACCATGATCCCGGTCGTGCTGGTGTTCATTTTCCTTCAGCGCTTCATCACCACCGGCATTGCCGGTTCCGGTCTGAAATAGAGGCTACCATGAGCCAGATCACACTCACCGACGTATCAAGGGCATTCGGCAAGATCGGCGTGCTGCACGACATAAATCTCGATATCCTTGACGGTGAGCTGATCGTCTTCGTCGGCCCCTCCGGCTGCGGCAAGTCCACGCTGCTGCGGCTCATCGCCGGGCTTGATCTGCCGACAGGCGGCGCCATCGCGATCGATGGCAAGGACGTGACCACCGTTCCGGCCGCCGACAGGGGATTGGCGATGGTATTCCAATCCTACGCGCTTTACCCGCACATGAGCGTGCGCCAGAACCTGGCCTTCGGACTGGAGAACGCCCGTATGGCGCGTGCCGAAATCGATGCGCGCATCGCCGAAGCCGCGCGGATGCTGGAAATCGCGCCGTATCTCGACCGGCGCCCCGGCCAGCTCTCCGGCGGCCAGCGCCAGCGCGTCGCGATCGGCCGCGCCATCGTGCGCAATCCAACCGCTTTCCTGCTTGACGAGCCGCTGTCCAATCTCGACGCCGAACTGCGCATCTCGACACGCGCCGAACTGGCCGCCCTGCACGAGCGGCTGTCGGCGACGATGGTCTATGTCACGCACGACCAGATCGAGGCGATGACGCTTGCCGACCGCATCGTCGTGCTGCGCGCCGGCCGCATCGAGCAGATTGGCACGCCGCTCGACCTCTACAATCATCCGGCCAATCTGTTCGTCGCCGGTTTCATCGGTGCACCGCGTATGAACCTCCTGCCGGTAAAGGTGGCACCCGGGGGCACTGGCCGGTCAAGCCTCACGCTGGACGGTTCAGCTGGATTCGAGATCGACGGGATTGTCAGCGCGGCCAATGGCGACGTGACGCTCGGGCTGCGGCCACATCACATCAGCCTCGCCGATGCCGGCCAGGGAGATGTTGCGGCCCGCGTCGCGCTGGTGGAAGCCCTCGGCTCCGAGACGATCGTCCACACCAAGACAAGCGGCGGCCAGACCATGCTTGCAGTTGTCCCCGGACAATGCCCGGTGACTTCAGGCGACACGGTGGATCTGAAGTTCGACACCAGCCATCTGCATCTTTTCGATGACACCGGCCTGCGCATCGCTGTGAGTTAGAAGTCGGTTAACCCGTCTGGGATGGCGCGTCCCGGCATGATATGCCGCAGCGCGACGTCCGCTGCAGGCGCTGCCTCGCCATAGATGGTCGCGGTATCGCGGCAGCGGGCGGCGCCACCCGCCGCCCAGGTGCCGATCCCGATGCGCGGTATCGAGCGGCCATTCCAAAGCTCCATCATCTGCATGCCCCGCCTCCATTATCTCAACGACGCAGGCTGGCGTGGCGGGCATGCTCGCGGATCTCTTCGCGAGAAATGCCAGCATCCGCCAGTGTGCTGTCTGGGGCCTGCCTCAAGCTCGCAAGCGTCTGGCGATAGGCAAGCCAGCGGGCGAAACGGTGTCGAAGTTTATACAACATGATCGTCTCCTTTGGCGCGCAGAATGCCCGCGCGCTTGGGTTGGTCGAAAGCGCAAAGCATCTGCGCGAAGCGCTGCGCGATCGAAAGGATTGCGCTGGCTTGTTGGCCAGCCGAGGCGCCTGTCACTGTCCCGCCAAGCAGGATTGTCCAACGCCTCCAATGCCTGGATACTTGCGCGTGATGCCCGCTTCGCGCTACAGCCACGGTCGCAAGGAGTTTTTCATTTCTGCAAAATGGACATCGACTGGGACGATCTGAGGTTGTTTCTCGACGTTGCGCGCCTGGGTGGCTTGAGCGCAGCGACGGGAACCACGCGCCTCAGCGCAGCCACCCTTGGACGACGCGTTACCGCGCTCGAAAAACAGATCGGCGAACCGCTGTTTGTGCGTCAGCAGACAGGCTACCGGCTGACCCCGGTCGGTGAAGAACTGCTGCGGCGCGCCGAAGACGTCGAGGCAGCAATGCAGTCGCTGACCCGCTGGCGCGAGGGAAACCTGCCCGACCGCATTGTCCGCGTCTCGGCCGGGCCATGGACCTCAGCCTTCGTTTCCGCCCATATCGGCGAGATCTGGACGGTCGATGACGGCATAAGGGTGGAACTCGTCACCACCACCGACCGCGTCGACATCGGCCGCCGTGCCGCCGACATCGGCATCCGCAGCGAGCGCCCGACCGAGCAGTGGCTGGCCGGCCGTCAGAGCGGCAAGGTCGCCCACGCCATTTATTCCGGACGCCACCTGATCAACGGCATCGCCGCCGGGTTGTTCGTCGGCGTCACCGGCGAAGGGGCAAATATTGCCTCGGCGCGCTGGCTGCGAGCCCATCACGGCGACCGCATCGCCGTGCGCGGCAACAACACCCATTCGGTGCGCGAACTGGTGGCCGCCGGCGCCGGCCTTTCGATCTTTCCGTGCTTCGTCGGTGACAGCGATCCGCGGCTGGTTCGCGTCGCGCAGCCTATCCCCGAACTCGAAACCGACCAATGGATCGTCACTCATCACGAGGAACGTCACTCCCCGCCGGTACGAAAAGTCGCCGACCGGATTACCGCCTTGATGCGGGCGCACCAGCCGCTGTTTCGCGGCGAGACGCCGATCCGGTAAGCCCTCAGGCGTCGATCGGCCGCCAGCTGAGCCGCATGCTGGCACTCATGCCGGACTCCTGCGCCGTCAGGCCTAGGCCGTAATACTTCAACAGGGACTCGAACTCGCCATGCCGCTGCGTCCAGCCGCTATTCGCGGCACCGACCATCGAGCCCAGCGGACGCTTTGTTCCATTGCTGACCACCGTCAAAAAGAGCGCTGTTAACCAAATTTTCTAACCCGCCAATGCTTATTCGCGCGACTGAAGGGGTGAGGTGATCGATGTGCGATTCAAACATAAGCGCATTTCCGCTGCATCGGCGACGGAAATTGGTCGAAGGGATCGCCCTGGTCCTGGAATCCAAGAACGGGGAGGACGCGAACGCCTTCTGGCGCAGCACCGCCAAGGCAATTCTCGTTCAACTATCCGAATCAGGAATTGCACCCGGGCTGGCCGAACAGGAAGTCGGAGCGCTTCTTCATGCTGTCTTGGATGATATAGCCACCCGCAGTGCGGCGAAACTAGCACAATAGCATCGGCTGGCTCACGACGATGGATTGCCGCGTGGCACCACCGCATCCGTCAAATGCAAGGTTTCTCAATGCGGATGAAAAGATAGCCGCGTTCGTCGAAATCATGCCTCACCGTTGCAGACACCAGCATCAAGGGCTCGGATGAGCCCTGACGCCCCTTACTGCGCAATGGGGAGGGAAATCCTGCGCATGGGCGCGATCACGCCCGGTCTATGTAGCTGCGCCCCACCATGCGCGCCTATGACACGAAGAAGTCGTCCACTGTGAGGAATGTGCTCGGGTCCAGGGCGGCAAACTTGACAGTCGCCGCTCCTCCTGCCCCGTCCACATCGAACAGCAGATCGCCGGTCTGCTCGTCGTAAATGATGTGGTCGTTATCATCGATGGCGTGCTTGCCGACGACGAAAACCGCAGCGGAAAGCGAGCCGGCCGACAGCCCGACGAATGCGGAGCTGTCCAGCCAGAACACATCGTCGAGCGCATTGAAGTCTTCTATCCTGTCGTAGTTCGCCGGCCCAAGTGCGTCGAACACGAAGACATTCCTGCCCGCGTCGCCGGCCAGCCGGTCGCGGCCGGCGCCGCCATTGAGGATGTCGTCGCCAGCACCACCTCGCATGTCGTCGGAGCCGGCGCCGCCGTCGAGGACGTCGTCGCCGGTGTCACCGCGGACGCCGTCTGCGCCCTCACCACCGCTGATCTCGTCATCGCCAGCGCCGCCCTTCAGCCAATCGGTGCCCGCGCCTCCAATGATGTCGTCGGCGCCGGCGCCGCCGAACAACTGGTCGTGGCCGGCACCGCCGTCGAGCGTATCGTTGAACGGGGTGCCGCTGATGCGGTCGCCGCCGCCCAGCGCGGCGACGAGCACGGCATGATCATGGCTTGCGTAGCTCGCGATGTTTTTGGCGTCGGTCAGGGTAATGGATTCGGCCGGCGGAGTGACGGTGATCGTAATCGTCGCCACATTGCTGTTGCCCTGGCCGTCCGTAGCGTAAACCGTAAAGCTGTCGGTGCCGATGAAGCCGGCCTCCGGTGTGTAGTCGAACAGGTTTCCGCTCAGAAAATCCGCATGATAGTGCAGGGTAGTGCCATAATGACCCTGGTGAAACGGGTAGTAGTTACCGTCGAAACTCGTCTCCTGCTCCAGCGTGCCGCTGTCCGGCCCGTCCAAGACGATAAAGTTCAAGAGATCGTAGTCGGCATCTGTCGCGCTGAACTTGACGTCGTCGAGAGATTGCGCCTGCGAAATCGACAAGTCCAGGTCGGCAACGGTGGGCGCGTGATTAACGAAGGTGTCGGACTGAAGCACGCCCCCTTTCAAGATGATCTGGTGCTGACCGTATTGGGTGTTTTCGCCGCCGAAATATTCGTTCGCCCCGATCCATGTCACCGTGAGGTCGTCGGGGCTGTCGGCGCTGATCGAGACGATCCGGACCGACTGGAAGGCCGCCTGGTCGGACACGGTGCGGAGAAAATTGCCTTCGTTGTCGAAGACCTGCGTTTCCACTGTCGTCCAGGTTTCGGTCCTGCCCTCGTGGGTGAAGCTGGTGATGGTGAAGAAGCCGTCGAAGACATCGACCGAAGCCAGTTCGACCCCACCGAAAGGGAAATCCGGCTTTGCGCCTATCGGTCCGATTACGTCGCCGTCTGTTTCCGTAATGCTGAAAAGGACCGAGTCAGAGGTCGGATTGGGATTCTCGGGTTCGTTCCATACGATGAGTTCACTGCCATTGCTTAAGGTCGGCATCTTCCTTGCCTTTGCGCCTGGAGGTGCTGCGGATGCCCCCAATTCCAACAGTAACATGTTACGCGAGACGGATCGGTGACAAACCCAACCGCCCTTCGCCTTCTTCGAATGTGGTTAATTCTGTTTCTCGGGCGCGGAGTGGTCATGCCCAACTGTCTGATTGGATGGAGGAGCGGGGGCTTTCCGCCGACAAAACTCGGGTGGCCTTCACCATTCTCTGGGACTTCGTCCCGCTACACTTTCTCATTGAACGACGGCGACGCTGCGCAAAAACTGCTCGCCTCCCAGCACGATGAAAGACACGACCGTCATCATCAGGCCGCGTTGGAAGCGTGCCTGCTTTATGATCCTGACGCGTGACGTTTTCAGCAGTTCGGTGGCCAGAACAGAGGTCCAGTCCGACCTCAAGACTTGGTGCATCAGGTCACGGACATCGGCAAAGTAGCTGGGGTCGACATAGTACACCGGTGGGACCTTGGAACCATCAGACGTCTTGCCATTGAATTCCCTCTCCGCGCGTGTCCGGCTCGGATAGAGCACCTGGCCGAACTGAAAGATCGGCATGATGACGATCCCCCAAACGACCGCATAGAACAGCGGCCCGATCGGCGCATGTGTCGGCAAAAGATCGCCGAAGCGCAGCACAAGGTTGAGAGCGAGGATGTAACCCACGCCAACGATTTGCGCCTTGTTGTCGTAGGAGCGCGCCACAGTTTGTGCTTCCTGAAGTGCGGCGAGCAACATCTTGTCAGCATAGTCGCGTGTGGTCTCACTTGGTCCGGCGTACATGACGGCATCCGATAGCAGAAGGCGGTCGACAAGAGATGGCGTTTCCTGCATGGCAAGCCCCTTTCTCAATGCTGGGGGACGAGAATGGGCATTGCCGGAACGTCAGGCGCTGCTGCCGGTTCATGCTTTTCCCGAATGCCGTTGACCGCGACATAAAGGGCCGGGAGGAAGACGAGCGTCAGCACCGTCGCGACGGCGAGCCCGCCGACAATGGCGTAGGCCATCGGCCCCCAGAACACGTCATGCATGATCGGGATCATGCCAAGGATGGCCGCAGCCGCGGTCAGCATGATCGGCCGGAACCTGTGCGTGGTCGCGTCGATCACCGCCTTCCAGGGATCGATCCCGCGCGCCCGCTCGTGCTCGATTTGATCGACGAGGATCACCGAGTTGCGGATGATCATTCCTGCAAGTGCGATGATCCCGAGGATGGCGATGAAGCCCATAGGCGTACTCGTGGTTAGCAGCGCGATTGCGACCCCGATGAGACCGAGCGGCGCTACGCTGATCACCATAGCCATCTGGCGGAAGCTGCCGAGCTGCACGATGAGTACGGTCAGCATCAACGTGATCATCAGCGGAAACTGGGCCAGCAGAGCGGCGTTGCTTTGGCCGCTCTTCTCGACCGTGCCGCCAGTTTCTAGCAGAGTGCCGGCCGGCAGTGACTTGGTGTACTCTTCGACCGCGCCTGCGAGTCGCTCGTGAACGGAGGCGGGCTGCAGCCCCGGCAACGGTTCCGCCTGGACTGTGATGGTGGGCAGGCGGCCGCGACGCCAGACATAGCCCTCGTCGAGACCGTACTGGAACTCGGCAAGTTCGCGCAGGGGCACCGAGGCGCCTGTCGGAGTGGGGATCTGGAGATTGCGTAAGGCCTCAACGCTTGCGCGCTCGCTGTTTTCGGCCCGGGCCACGACATCGACCAGATAGATCGAGTCGCGCAGCTGAGTGACCGTCGAGCCGGTGAGCACGCGGTCGAGCGCCTGGGCGAGCTGTTCGGAGCTTAGGCCAGCCTGACGCACGCGATCCTGATCGACCACGATGCGCAGTTCCTTGTTCTTCTCAGCCCAGTCGTAGTTGACGTTGCGCACGAGTCCGGATGACCGCAGTATCTTTGCGAGTTCCTCCGCGTGCTCCCTCGCTTCGTCGGTCGTCGGCGCGCTCACCCGGTATTGCACCGGCCAGCCGACCGGCGGCCCGAGTTCCAGGCGCGAGATGCGGGCCCTCACGTTCGGGAAGCTGTCGGCAAACAGCGTCTCGAGCTTCGCCTGAACGCGGTCCCGCGCCTCGAGATCCTTCGCGACCACCACGGTTTCCGCCATGAAGTCGTTGTCGAGCTGGACGTCGAGCGGCAAGTAGAAGCGGATGGCGCCGCCGCCCACATAGGAAGAGAAGCCGGCGATGTCGGGGTCGCTGGCAAGCGTCTCTTCCAGCCGCTTCGTCTCCGTTTCGGTCGCCGCGATCGAGGCATTCTTCGGCAGCGTCATCGTCACCACAAGCTCGGGCCGGTTCGACGCCGGGAAGAACTGCTGCTGCACGAAACCCATGCCGTACAGGGAGGCGCCGAAGGCGGCAAGCGAGGCGGCGATGGTAAGCCAGCGGTGCCGCATGCTGAAGCCGAGCAAGCCAATGAAAGCGCGCATGAAGCGGCCCGGCCCATGAGTGCCATGCGCCTTCATGTGAGAAGGCAGCAGGGACAGCCCGATTACCGGCGCGAAGATCACGGCCACGAACCAGGAGGCCACGAGCGCAACCGCAATGACGGCAAACAGCGAAAACGTATACTGTCCGGTGTTGTTGTCGGCGAAGCCTATTGGCAGGAAGCCGAGGATCGTGATCAGAGTTCCCGATAACATGGGGAAGGCGGTAGAAGTATAGGCGAATGTAGCCGCCTTAACTTTTTCCATGCCTTCCTCGATCTTCGAGATCATCATTTCGATGGTGATCATCGCATCATCGACCAGTAGGCCGAGCGCGATGATGAGCGCGCCGAGCGAGATGCGCTGCAGGCTGATGCCCATCGCATCCATGGCGATAAAGACGATGGCGAGCACCAGCGGGATCGACAAGGCGACCACGAGCCCGGCCCTGAAGCCGAGGCTGAGGAAGCTGACAGCGAGCACGATGACGATCGCCTCGAACAGCGCCTTGGTGAATTCACCGATAGCTTCGCGCACGACCTCGGGCTGGTCCGAAACCAGGTTGAGCTCAATGCCCACGGGAAAACGTTGCATTAGACGCGCGGCCGCTTCGTGCAGGCCTTCGCCGAATTCGAGGTTGTTGCCGCCCTCGCGCATGTTCACGCCGATGCCGATGGCCGGCTTGCCGTTGACGCGGAACATCTTCGTGGGCGGGTCACTGTAGCCGCGCTGAACCTTGGCGATGTCGGTGAGTTTGTAGAACCGTCCATCGATCCAGAGGTTGAGGCCGGCAATGCTCTGGGGCTTAAGTAGCGAGCCGGTAACGTCGACGAGCATGTTTTCGTCCGGCGTGTTGATGACGCCGGAAGGCACAACCGCGTTCTGCCGAGCGATCGCCGTCAGCACTTCGTCGAGGCTGAGCTTAAGATTGGCGAGCTTCTGGGGTGAGAAGCTGAGATAAACCTTTTCGTCCTGGTCGCCAAAAATCTCGACCTTGCCGACGTCGGACGAACGCAGGAACTCGGTCCGCGCCGTCTCGGCGAAGTCTCGCGCCTCGCGCGGCGAGAAGCCGTCGAAGGTGATTCCGTAGATGATGCCGAATACGTCGCCAAACTCGTCGTTGAAGAAGGGGCCGACCACGCCAGGGGGAAGCGTCGCCTGGACGTCACTGACCTTCTTGCGGACCTGGTACCAGATGTCGTCGAGCTCGCGCTTGGGCGTCGACTCCTTGAGGTAAACGAAAATGGTCGCCTGGCCGGGTTTGGTGTAGCTCTTGATATAATCGAGCTGGGGAGTCTCCTCGAGCTTCTTCTCGAGCCTGTCGGTCACCTGTGTGAGCATATCGGCCGCGGTGGCCCCGGGCCAAACCGCCTGGACCACCATGGTTTGCACGGTGAAATCCGGATCCTCCTGCCGGCCGAGCCTCTCGTAAGCGCTGATGCCGCCGATGACGCAGACGAGCATGAGGAATACGACGATGGCCCGGTTGTGGACGGCCCATTCCGAAAGATTGAAGCGTGTCATCACTCGACCTCCGTCTCAGCGTTCACCAACTCACCGTCTGCCAGCGAATTAACGCCGGCGGTCACGACCTTCTCTCCTGCCGACAGCCCGTGGCTGACGACGACGGAGTCTGTATCGAATTGAAGCAGCTGGACGTTCCGGCGCTGCACCTTGCCGTCACCGCCAATCACCCAGACCTGCGGCTCCTCTCCGGACTGCAGCAGCGCGGTCGGGGGTAGCGTAGTGACCTCCTGGCCTCCTTCGCTTTCGACGCGACCTATGACGACTGCGCCCAGCCGCATCTCTGGCGGCGGCGAAGCCAGTGCCACCTTCACCTGATAGGTGCCGGTCGTGCTATCGGCCTCGGGGGAAATCTCGCGGATAGTGCCGGTGACCGCGACGTCCGGCCGGCCCTGGATCGAAATGTTCACCGCCATGCCGAGCTCTGCCCCGGCGATGTCTTCGCCGGCAACAGCGAAGACCGCCTCGCGCGCGTCATTGCGGGAGATCTCGACGACCATCTGGCCCGCGGCCACGACCTGACCAGGGTCCGCGCCAGCCGCCGTCACAATGCCGTCGTCGGGCGCAAGCAGCTGCGTGTAGCCGAGCTGGTTTTCAACGATCCGGAGATTGGCTTCGGCCGCCTTGACGGCAGCTTGTGCGCTCTGCAACGACTTCAGCGCCTCATCGTACTGCGAACGTGTGGCAAAGCCCTTGCCGAGCAGAATGCGGAAGCGTTCCTCCTGGGCCACGGCCTGTACGAGTGCGGCCTTGGCCGCCGTGAGATCCGCCTCTGCGGCGGTCACCTTGTTGCGGTAATCGACGGCACTGAGCTCAGCGAGCTTCTGACCTTTCTTGACGATGGCGCCTATGTCGACATCGCGCGAGATGACTCGGCCGCCGACCTCGAAGCCGACCTCGCTGACATAACGCGACTGGACGCGACCGGCGCCCTCCGCCACCGTGGCGAGCTTGTGAGGGGTCACCACCACTGCCCGCGCCTGCCGCGGTGCTGCTAATGCTGCCTTCTCCTCTTCGGAACAGCCGGCAAGACAAAGGCCGGCGAGACAGACACAAAGGAATTTGCCGTACGATAGGCGCATAAAAGCCTCCGCTCGAAAGGATCGAGGTTGCAGGGAACTGATGATTGATGAAGGAACTCCGGCCTAGCGGCCGAGGCTCGATCTCATTTTGAACTTATATGTCAAATCGACCATATAGTCAATATGAGAATTGTGCAATCGTGCAATGCAAAAAGGGGTGACCAGTAGCTAAGATTGATCCTACAGAAAGAGGGAGATCGCGCGCGATAAGACGCGCGTCTCCGAACCCGCTACTGCATGAACCATCCATGGCTGACCACCATCGACTGGCCAGTCAGCGCGTTCGATGGGAAGGCTGCCAGGAACAGCGCTGCTTCCGCAACGTCCTGGACGGTCGTGAACTCGCCGTCGACCGTCTCTTTCAGCATCATGGTCTTGATCACGTCCGCCTCGGAGATCCCAAGCTCGCGCGCCTGCTCCGGGATCTGTTTGTCGACCAGCGGCGTGCGCACAAAGCCGGGGCAGATCACGTTGGCGCGCACGCCGTGCGCGGCACCTTCCTTGGCCACGACCTTCGCCAGGCCAACGAGGCCATGTTTGGCGGTGACGTAGGGCGCCTTGAGCGGTGACGCCTCCTTGGAGTGCACGGATCCCATGTAGATGATGCTGCCGCTCTTCTGCCTGTACATCTGCCGCAAGGCGGCACGGGTGGTCAGGAAGGCTCCGTCCAAATGGATGGAAAGCAACTTCTTCCATTTCTCGAACTCGAACTCGACAAGCGGCGCCACGATCTGGACGCCGGCGTTGCTGACCAGGATGTCGAGGCGCCCGAAGGTTTCGATCGCCTGCGCGATTCCGCTTTCCACCTGCTCCTCGTTGCTGACATCCATGCCAACCCCGAGCGCACGTTTGCCCATCGGATCGATCTCGGACGCGGCCTTTTGCGCCGCGCTGTGATCAAGATCCGCAATGACCACTCTTGCCCCCTCGCGAGCGAATATGAGCGCAATCTCTTTGCCGATGCCGCTCGCGGCTCCGGTGATCATCGCCACCTTGTCGAGAACCCGGCCACCCCCGCTAGCGTGCTTGTAAGATGAAATTTCATTCTGCGAATACATGGGTTCTTCCTTTCCGATAGTGAGGCTCGGCTTCCGCGAGGTAGTCGTGGACGACCTTCCCGAGCGCGAGCGTGAGATCGGCGACGATGTGAACCGCCGAAACGACTTCCAGCACCGGCAGCTCGGCGACTGGGGCCAGGGCGTGGGACCAGAGGTTCAGGGCTGCCGGACCAGTCCACGCACCTCTGAGCTCGACGTCCTCCAAGTGATATTCCACGAGCTCACAGATGCGCGGCGTGCCGTCGACATGCGGAATGATTTTGAGGAGGAAGTTCGGTTCGGCGAGCGAGGCCTTTACGCTCGCGAGGTCCGCGGCTCGGTGCTTGTAGCCCATGGTACCAGTCGCGACGCGGACCGGGCCGTAGTCGAGCGTGCCCACCAGAGTGTCGGTTTCGGTCCGAAGAGTCGGACTTGCGAGCTTCTTGGGAAAGCCCCACAGCTCGCGCCCGCCGGCAATCGGCGGATGGTCGTTGAGAAACATGCAATGGGTGTAGCTGCCCTTGCGTCCGCGGAACGTGACCGGAATGACTTGCCCGCTTTCCGTGTAGTCGCCGAAGCCGGTCGAGTCCGGCATGCGAATGAACTCGAATTTCACGAGAGGCTCGCGCACCTGAAGCGGCTCCGGCACGAGGTCGCGCAGTTTCTGCGGATCGGTGCGATAGGTGATGATCAGATACTCCCGATTTCGGAAGCGATACGGACCGGCCGGATAGGCCGGGCTGGTCAGGGGCATGGCGAAAGCGCTCGCCCGGACAGTGTCTTGCTGCATGTCTGAATTCCTTTGGGCTGGATCAAGCGGTTCGCTTGTGTTCAGAAGGACCAGGGTGGCCCCGCGACGGGGACGTCAGTCTTTTTGCGGTGACTGACCTCTATTCCTGCGCGTCGGCAGCAAGGTCATAGGTGCTAACCCCGTCCTGATTGTCCGGCCGACGGAGCGCCTCTGGATGGCGCAAAGTGCGCAAAGCGTCGAAGTAACCAGCCCGCCAATGCTCTTCCATGGACAGCCGCGAGAATTCGTAGTCCTTCGAGTGGGTTTCATACTGCTTCGAGCCGTAGATCAGATGGACCAGCTTGTAGACCTTGTGGTCTGCAATTGAGCTCAGCATTCTCGCCTCCTCGCTACCCAAAAGGTCCGCGGGCAGTTTTGCCAGAAGGTTCGCGAGCGTGTGTCGGGCGCGCTGGTACTGCTTGAACTGATCGGTATGGGCGCGCGTTCGGCTCGAATACTGGATTTCCTTTTGCCGTGCCGCGACGTCGGCCAGATTTCGGGGAAGCTCGCCGCGCTCGCTCCAGAGGTCGACCTGGAAGGCAATCGTGTCCTGCCGCGTCCCGTGCTCGACGACCCACTGCAACGGCGTGTTGGAAACGAGGCCGCCGTCCCAGTAGAACTCGCCCTCGATCTCGACCGCAGGGAAACCGGGCGGAAGCGAGCCGCTGGCCATCACATGCTCGGGCCGGATCGTATGCGTCTCATTGTCGAAGTAGACGAGATTTCCTGTCCGCACGTTCACGGCGCCGACACTGAAACGCATGCCGCCCGCGTTGATCCGGTCGAAGTCCACAAGCCGCTCCAGAGTACTCTTGAGGCGGTTGG
This sequence comes from Mesorhizobium delmotii, assembly GCF_900149755.1. Classification (NCBI taxonomy): domain Bacteria; kingdom Pseudomonadati; phylum Pseudomonadota; class Alphaproteobacteria; order Hyphomicrobiales; family Phyllobacteriaceae; genus Mesorhizobium; species Mesorhizobium delmotii. The sequence goes on from NZ_FUIG01000024.1 coordinate 218,372, forward strand.
TGTCGTAGAAGCTCGTGCTTTCAATTGAGCCATTCGGGTACAACCAGGGAACGGGCTGTCGCAGGCTGAAGAAGCCTGGGGCCCCGGCGACGAGCGCGCAGGCTGCACTGAATTGATTGAAGAGCGCGCGCGGCAGATTGCCCTTCGGAGCGAGAGCGTCTGCGGCGACAGCCCAGTCGAGAAGAGGATTGGCGGTGATCTCGCGCCAAAAGGTCCGCAGCTTCGCAACCCGTTCGGCCGGCTCGTTTCCAGCGATGATCGCGGAGTTGATGGCTCCAATGGAGACGCCGGCAACCCAATCTGGATGAATGTCGGCTTCCGCAAGGGCTTCGTAGACGCCGGCCTGGTAGGCTCCGAGCGCACCGCCGCCTTGCAACACCAACGCAATGCATTCGAAAGGGAGGCGCCGTTCCGCAGTTCGGAAATCCTTTTGGGGCTGAAAGTTCATCGAATGCTTTCCCTTCTCACCGAGCGACCTCGCGGCCCTTCGCCGTCCGCATGGGGACCGGCTTCAATTTCAATTTGCACTAGTATGTCAAAACGACTATATAGTCAATATGAGAATCGCATAATGGTGCAATGCAAAAAAGGGCATGAACTAAATGGCAAAAGTCGATTTGGCGCGCAGGGCGGAGATCGGGCGTGAGAAGCGGGCGCGAACGCGTGCGCAGATCGTGGAGGCAGGGGCGACGCTCCTTGGGAGGCGTACGAACGAGGCGATCACGGTGGATGCTGTCGTTGAGGCTGCGGGCGTTGCCAAGGGGACCTTCTACTATCACTTCAAGAGCATCGGAGATCTGGCGGCTGCGGTGGGGGCCGGGCTCAGTCAGAGCTTTGATGAGCTGCTGTCGCCTGCCAGGCTCGAGCGGCGGGATCCGATTGAGCGCCTCTCTTTCGCGTTCATGAAATTCCTGGAGAGAGCGAGCGCGGATACGGACTGGGCCCGCCTTGTCATTCAGAGTTCGCAATCACCCATTGAGTCAAGCATGGGGGTCCGCGCAAATCTCAAGGCGGACATCGGGGAAGCGATTACCCAGGGCCGAGTGAGCGTGCGCGACGTTGAGTTGGCAGCCGACATCGCAATTGGAATATGGCTGGAGGTGACGCGCGGAATTATTGCGCGAGGTCCCCGGCCCGAAACGACCAGCCAAGCGCTCGACGCGACGCTTCGAGCTCTCGGCCTCGGCCAGCGCTGAATAGAATAGTGTTGGATAAAGCATCCCGGCCGGACGCAAGTTTTGATGGACAACGCACCTTATGGAAGCCTGAGGTGCGCCCTCGTCGCAACGTCTCGACTGTGGTGTCAGGGCAGCAGCAGCACGCGCCCCGGCTGTCTTTTCCTGACGTGGTCGAAAGCCACGCCTGCTGCGGCGAGCGGCTTGCACAGCCCGATCGGCAGGCTGACATGGTTGTGTCCGACGAACTGGCGCAAATCATCCAGTGCTGCCTTGTGCGGCTTGAAGAGGACCCATGCGTAATTGCTGGCGCCCTTGGGCAGCGCGCGTCGGTGATGCTTCTTTTGCGAAATTGTCTTTAGCATACCGCGCAGCCAGCCAAGCCGGTCGAAATTCCCTAACATTGGGTGCACTGTGGTTGCGTGACCGAGCGCACCGTCGCGGAGACAGCCGAGCAACGCGAGATCATCTTCCCAGGTGGCGAAGTTGAGAGTTGCGTCAAAAGTACGCCCCAGGGAGCCGAACAACTTGTCTGTTTGCTCGACCACTTCGGTGGCACCCGCCTCAAGACACACTTTGCTGTTTGACCTCCGAGCAATCGCCGTAACTCTCGCGCCCCATGCGGAGAGCATCTGCGTTGCTAACGTCCCCAGTCCGCCGGCGGCACCGTGGACCAGCACGTTCTTTCCGGGGGCGTTCTCCCGGGTAAGGCCCGCTCCGCGTACAGCGAGCCACATTGTTGTGAAGCTGTAGGGGATTGCAGCGAGCGGGTGAAGGTCAAGGCCTTCCGGAACGGCCAGCACGTGGACAGCCTTGACCAGCACATGGCTGGCGTGGGTCCCTTCGGTTGAAGCAGGCTTTACTCCGTAAACTCGATCGCCGATCTTGAAAGTCGCCACACGGGAGCCTACCGCCGTAACCGTACCCGCAAAGTCGTTGCCGAGCACTAGCGGAAACGTGCCGGCTCCGATCAGCGATAGGAGCTTCCGGCCATAGCCTTCGGAGCGGCGCACATCGATCGGGTTGACGGAAGCTGCGGTCACGGCGACTTCGATTTCATCTGCCGCCGGCCTTCGCTTCGTAAATTGACGAACTGTAAACCCGCCCGAGCCGCCAGGCCCGAGGCACAAAGCTGCAGTGCCTGATGTCATGCCCTGGACCTCCCTGCCTTGCAGAGGTCGGCGCCGACACACGTCAACACCGCCGATTTGAATGCATACCGTCCGAGGGGCGATCTTCAACGCAGTTGCGAACCCGTGGCACTGGATACGGAGCACGTGCGACCCTGGAGCTTGAGATACGCTTGTCACTAGCCTTTCCTCCTGTCTGGCAAAGGCCCGCCGAAGCTGATATTTGTACAGTACGGTCAAAACGACTAAAAAGTCAATATGAATTATGCAGCGGCGTGAATTCAATAGCTGCTCGGCCGCAAGCAGCGCAGCCCGACGCCAGGCGCGCCATACACCTACGTCACGACAAAAGAATTCCTGCTGGAGTTCGGCCTCGACACGCTGCGGGATTTGCCGGATTTCGAGGCGCTTGAAGATGCCGGGCTGCTGTCGAAGGAGAAGCTGCTGGCTGGTGACATCATGCCGGGATTTGAAGATATCGACGATAGTGGTGCGAGCATCGCGCTCGACGAATAGATGATCCCCATTTAGGACCGGAGAACCCAGGCGACCTCGCCGCTCGTCAGAATGAGAATCAGGTCGGACCTTTATGCGAGAGCGGCCCTGTTCCTCCCGACAGAACCGCCGCACGTCGGGATGCGCAATGGCTTGTCAGATCCGCTTTAGCTCGAGCGCATGGCGATGCCTACGCAGCGGATAAACGCGAGATGTGCGTTCGCGCTCTCCGGTTAGCCGCTTCCTTGTCAAGGCTGATGATGTTCGATGTTTGTTCTATAGCAAGCTGTCGGTTGTGTTGGTCAGTTCAAAAAATTGATTTGTGCGGCACGCCCGCTGCCTAGATGTTACGGACTTCGCATGAACGGCCGATTACGAGGGGTAACCATGGTTCACACTGCACGCCTCCGCCACGATTCTCTGGCCGCCCCCTCCAGCAGAAACGTCCCTGCAAAATGGCTCGCCGCCGCGGCCTTCGCGGCGATCGGCTTGCTCGCGGCCCCGGACGCACAGGCGCAGGAAGCGCCTCCCGCGCCCGTCGTCACGGTAGCCAAGCCGCTGGTGCGCGATATCGTCGAGGACGATGAGTTCGTCGGCCGTTTCGAAGCCGTCGACCAGGTTTCGCTGCGCTCCCGCGTCGGCGGCTATCTCGACCAGGTCCATTTCCAGGACGGTACGCTGGTCAAGCAGGGCGACCTCCTGTTCACCATCGACCAGCGGCCGTTCAAGGCGGCGCTGAACCAGGCGCAGGCGCAGGTCGACTCGGCCAAGACCCTGGTCGAATTCAGCAAGATGCAGTTCGAGCGCGCCGAGACCCTGTCGCGCGAAGGCAACATACCGGTTTCGACACTGGACGACCGCCGCCGCGAATATCTCGCCGCCCAAGCGCAACTGGACGGCGCGGAGGCGGCACTTGAAAACGCAAGTCTCGATCTCGAATTCACCGAGATCAAGGCGCCGTTTTCCGGCCGGGTCGACCGCCGGCTCATCTCGCCGGGCAATCTGGTGCAGGCCGACCAGACCGTGCTGACCACCATCGTCTCGATCGACCCGATCGACTTCTATTTCGACATCGATGAGCGGACCTACTTCGCTTATGCGCGCGACGCCCGCGAGCGCGGCGGCGTCATGCAGGAGGGCGCCGGCGGCGTCGATGTTGTCGTCCGTGTCGCCGACCGTGATGAAGCGACGTTCAAGGGCAAGCTCGACTTCGCCGAGAACCGTCTGGACGAAGCTACCGGCACGATGCGCGCCAGGGCGCGCTTCGACAACAAGGATGGCGTGCTGCAGCCGGGCATGTTCGGCCGCATCAACGTGCCCGGCTCGCTGCCGCATCCGGGCGTGCTTCTGCCTGACGAGGCGATCGGCGCCGACCAGAACCGCCGCATCGTCTTCGTTGTCGACGAGGCAGGCCTGATCTCGGCCAAGCCGGTCCGCACCGGCCCGCGCATCGACGGCTATCGCGTTATCCGCGAGGGCCTCACCGGCGAAGAGACCGTGGTAATCAACGGGCTGGTGCGAGTGCGGCCGGGCGTCACCGTCAAGTCCGAGATGACCACGTTGCCGCCCAAGGTTGAAGCCGAAGGGCAGACGCAATGAACTTCGCCCATTTCTTCGTCAACCGCCCGATCTTCGCGGCGGTGCTGTCGATCGTGCTCGTGCTCGTCGGCGGCATCGCCTATACGCAGCTTTCGGTCGCGCAATATCCCGAAATCGCGCCACCGACCATCGTGGTGCGCGCCTCCTATCCGGGCGCCGACGCCGAGACGGTCGCCGCGACCGTGGCGACGCCGATCGAACAGGAAATCAACGGCGTCGAGCACATGCTCTACATGTCGTCCTATTCCTCCGGGGAAGGCTCGATGTCGCTCACCATCACCTTCCGCCCCGGCACCGATCTCGACGCGGCGCAGGTGCTGGTCCAGAACCGTGTCTCGATCGCCGAAGCGCGCCTGCCGGAAGAGGTGCGCCGGCTCGGCATCACCACGGCGAAAAGTTCGCCCGACCTGATGATGGTCATCCATATGCTGTCGCCCGACGACACATATGATCAGCTCTACGTCTCGAATTATGCGCGTTCGCGCGTGCGCGACGTCCTGCTGAGACTGGACGGCGTCGGCGACGTGCAGATCTTCGGCGAGCGCGAATATTCGCTGCGCGTCTGGCTCGACCCGGAAAAGCTGTCCGCCTACGGCATGACCGCAGGCGACGTAGTCCAGGCGCTGCGCGACCAGAACGTCCAGGTGTCGGGCGGCTCGATCGGCGCGCCGCCGATTGGCGACGGCTCGGCCTTCCAGTATACGGTCACCACGCAAGGGCGCTTCGAAGACGCGCGCGACTTCCGCTACGTCATAGTCAAGTCGACCGAGGACGGCCGCTTGATCTCCCTGCAGGACGTGGCGCGCATAGAGCTCGGCGCCAGGGACTACGTCACCAATTCCTATCTCAACAACAAGGCGGCGGTGGCGCTCGGCATCTTCCAGCGGCCGGGCACCAATGCCTTGGCCTCGGCGGAAGAAATCCAGGAGACCATCGCGGAGCTTTCGGAGGATTTCCCGGAGGGGCTGGCCTACGAGATCATCTACAATCCGACCGAGTTCATCGCCGAATCTATCAACGAGGTCTATGTCACCATCGCCGAGGCGATCCTGCTGGTGGTGATCGTCATCATCGTGTTCCTGCAGTCGTGGCGCATGGCGATCGTGCCGATCGTGGCAATACCGGTCTCGCTGATCGGCACGCTTGCCGTGCTGCTCGCCTTCGGCTTCTCGCTCAACATGCTCACTCTGTTCGGGCTGGTGCTGGCGGTCGGCATCGTTGTCGACGACGCCATCGTGGTTGTGGAAAATATCGAGCGGAACATCCGGCTGGGGCTCGCTCCGCGCGCCGCTGCGCACAAGACCATGGATGAAGTGGGAAACGCGGTCCTCGCGATCTCGCTGGTGCTGATCTCCGTCTTCGTTCCGGCGGCTTTCATTCCCGGGATTTCCGGCCAGTTCTACCTGCAGTTCGCCATCACCATCGCGGTCTCCACCGCGATCTCCGCATTCAACTCGCTGACGCTTTCGCCGGCTCTCGCTGGCGTGCTTTTCAAGCCGCACATCGAGGAACATTCGAACTTCTTCCTGGCAAGGTTCGGCCGCGCTCTGGCGAACGGGTTCAACAACGGGTTCGACAGGATGGCGGACGGCTATGCGTGGCTGGTGCACAGACTGGTCGGCACGACTCTGGCGCTTGCCGCCATGCTGCTCGTCTTCGCAGGCCTGCTCTACGCGACCTATCACATGCTGCAGACGGTGCCGCGCGGCTTCATCCCGAACATGGACCAGGGTTATGCGATCGTCGTCGTGCAATTGCCGGAGGGCTCTTCGCTCGCCCGAACGGACGCAGTCATCCAGAAGGCGTCGGATATCATCCGCGAGACGCCGGGTGTCGCCAACGCCGTCGCCTTCGCAGGATTCAACGGCGCGACATTCACCAACGCCAGCAATTCCGGCGTGATCTTCGCGCCATTCAAGAGCTTCGAGGAACGGCTCGAGAGCGGCGATACTTCCGACAAGATCATCGGCACGCTGTTTGGCAGCCTGCAAAGCATCCAGGAGGCCTTCATCATCGCGCTGCCGCCGCCGCCAGTGCGGGGCATCGGCAACTCCGGCGGCTTCAAGATGATGCTCCAGGAGCGCAACAGCGCCGACATGCGGCCGATTCTGGCGCTGGCCAACGAAATCGCCGGCAAGGCCAACCAGACGCCAGGGTTGACGGGCGTCTTCACCACCTTCTCGGCCTCCAGCCCGCAATTCTTCCTGGCGATCGACCGCGACAAGGCGCGCATGCTGAACGTGCCGATCCCCAACATCTTCGAGACGCTGTCGATCAATCTAGGCACCGCCTATGTCAACGATTTCAATGCCTTCGGTCGCGTCTACCAGGTGCGGGCGCAAGCCGACCAGGCTTTCCGCATCGATCGCGACGACATATTGAAGCTGAAGGTGCGCTCGGCGGCCGGCGACCTGGTGCCGCTCGGCACACTGATCGAGATCCGCGACGTCACCGGTCCCTCGCTCGTGCAACGCTACAACATGTATGTCTCCGTGCCGCTTCAGGGCAATGCAGCGCCGGGTGTCGCTACGGGCACGGCGCTCGACCTGATGGAGGGGATCGCAGCCGAATCGCTGCCGCAGGGCACTTCCTTCGAATGGACTGAACTCGCCTTCCAGGAGCGGCAGACCGGCAACACGGCGACCTTCATCTTCGGCCTGTCGGTTCTGTTCGTCTTTCTGGCGCTCGCCGCGCTATACGAAAGCTGGATTACGCCCTTCGCCATCGTGCTTATCGTCCCGCTCAGCGTGCTGGCCGCCCTCTTGGGCGTCGCCTTCCGCGGTCTCGACAACAACATCCTCGTGCAGATCGGGCTGATCGTGCTCATCGGCCTGGCGGCGAAGAACGCGATCCTGATCGTCGAGTTCGCGCGCCAAGGTGAGGAGCGCGGCCTTGACGCCGTCGAGGCGGCTGTCGAGGCCTGCCGGCTGCGGCTGCGGCCGATCCTGATGACGGCATTCGCCTTCATCCTGGGCGTGGTGCCGCTAGTGATCGCCAGCGGGCCTGGCGCGGAAATGCGCCAATCGCTCGGCACGGCCGTGTTCTCCGGCATGCTGGGCGTGACGTTGTTCGGCCTCTTCCTGACGCCAGTCTTCTACGTTGCTCTGCGCAGGACATTCCGGCGCAGGCGGCCTGAAGCCGGCCCGACCCTGGCTTCCGAGAGCGGCGCAGCCGAGTAGACGCCGAGCCGATGAGGCGCCGGGTTCAGGCTGAAGCCGGACCGGCGGGTTCCTGGATCTCGCGGAGGGATGGATCGGCGATCCATCCCTCGAGCGGATCGAGATGTTCCGGCGCCGTATCGCTCGCTTCGCATCGTCCACGCCCAGGCCGTCTGGATCGCGCAGAAAAGCGCATCGAGCCGATCGCCGCTGGGGTCGTCGGCCAGATCGCGCGGAGCCTCGACTCGTATCGAATGGCTGCGCTCCAGTTCCCCGTCTAAAATCAATGCCAGCATCCGATGGCGCGTCTCCCGCAGGTGAGTGCAAAAATGCTCACCAACAAGGCGGCCCAAATCTCTCTCGCGCCACCCCAGCACGCTGCCCGGCGCTGGTCTAGCCGCGCCCATTGCGGCGGTGTCGAGCTGGCTGCGTCGTGCCGTTCCCGATGCGCAAGGCCTTGCGGGGAAAGAGGTCGATGACATTGCAATCACAGCCGGCACCGCCATCGGTGCCCTTGATGCGGTGGTCCGCCGGCAAGAGCGATGGGCCGGAGCTTGGCGGCAGCGGCTGGCGCTTGCGGCCGGCGCGGTGACGGTGAGGCAAGCGGGCCGCGTCGAGGACGAAGCAGCCTTGCGCGATGCGGTGCTGCTGACGCGGCCGGGTGACGATGTCGGCCCCGCTGGCCGAATGTTTCTAGGCTGGCGCCGGCTGGCGCTGCGTCCTACCGAGGAACTGCTGACCAAGGCGAGTATCGCCAAAGTTCTGGAAGATTTCGGCCATGCCCGCGGCGATGAGATGGTGGGCGATCTGGCCGACGAGCTTCGGCAACTTGCGGCCACCGAAGGCGCGGTCGGGATGCTGACCGGCGCTTTTGTGGCCGTCCAGCGCTGCGACCTGCCACGCTCCGTTGGATGCTGGCTCGCGGATGCACTGCTGGCGCAACGGCTGGGCTGGAACCATGCAACACCGCTTCTGGGCGGCGAGGCGGCTTTGGCTATGAGTGCCGGTATGTCCCGCAGGACGGTGACCGTCATCGCGGCAACATAGCTCCAGTTCGCGATCAAGGGGACAGTACGACGGCGCGATAACACTTTCGCTCTCGTGTTCAGGCCTGCCGCGACAATCTCGAAATTGTCTAACGTCGCCAACATCGTTCCGGGAGATATCCTCTTGACCGTCACGCCGGGCGGCTGCACGCTACGTGTGCCACCCGCCGCACTTGCAGCGCTTACTTTGCTTCAGCTGCTGCCCCGAGCGCCCGTTTTGGAACACAAGGGCGCCGGCCGCACTCGGGTGACCGGATCAACGCAAGGATCTGGTGCCGCCACAAAGCACTCGATCTCGGCGAACAGATAATGGAAAATCGCCGCATGAGGGCGGCAGTACAAGATCAGGCCGCGCTGCTCGCCGCACCTGGACGCCGAGACTTCGGCGGCCTCGGCCCATCAGGCACTGCGCCATCGGCAGGTCCAGGCAAACGTGCAAGGACCGACTTCACCTGCCGAGCATTGAGGCCTATCGCGCGCAGGATGGCGCTGATGGCCGCGTCACGATGGAGCGATGACAGCATGCGCTCGCCGAGCGCGCGCATGAGCTGGAGCATGATCCCAACGACGATCTCCAGGTTCAGCTCCGCGGATGCCCCGGCGTCCGGGAAGCTCTTCGAGAACTGTTGCAGGTCTTCGAAAAGCCGGCTGCGGAGGAGCTCGCCACCCTTCGGGGTTGCCGCCGCCATTCTGGCGACAAGGCTGGCCCATCGAGGGTCATTGAGGGCCTTGTCGATGAATGAGGTGCACCCGAACGCAATCCGAAGGGCAGGATCGTCGAGGGAAAGCCGGTCGGCTTGCAGCATTTCGTCGAAAGACTGGACCAGTTCCTCCGCGACCGCCGCCGTTAGAGCGTCCAAACCATCGAAGTGAACGTAGAACGTTCCCTTGGCGACGCCGGCCTCCCTGACCACGTCGTCGACTGTGACCGATTCCACGGCCTGCTTGGCGAACAACGAGTTGGCCGCGGCAACGAGTTCTGCTCGGGTTCGCGCGCGCTTTTCGCGCCCAATTTCGGCTCGACGAATCGGATTGACCTTCGCCATCGCTGATCAGATCTCCAACAACAGATTGTACACTAGGTCATATTGACCAAAACGTCCAGGCTACGTTGGCTGGCTTTAATCGCGACTATCGTGACTCTGACACAGTCTACACAGATATCTTAGTACGAGATCTGACCATCAACGATCTGCCCGGTCGAGGTGGTAGACTCACGCTTCAACAATTTGCGTGCCTCGCTGCTATCAACTGGGACGGTAACGGTTTTGCGCGTCGCCGACCGGCCGAGACTACCGGCCGCCGCGGCTAAGCGATCCGCGAACCCAGCCTCGCCTCCGGACACAGATTGCCCGCCCAGGCGCTGTGCCAGCAAACGGATAATCTCAGGGCTGCCGGCAAAGGCATTGTGGCCCAGCGAATCTCCCGACGCTATTGCGCTGGTGTCGATAACCGCAACTCCGAGTTCACCAAGAACCGCCTTATATGGCGTGAGATCGGTACCGCCGACACGCGAAATTCCACCAGATAGCCAGCGGGAGACCTCTAGAGCCTTGTCCCGCGTCGACGTGAAAATTGTGAAACGCGGCTTATTTGGCCCCATCTCGACAAATTGACGGCGAAACACGTCGATGTCGATATCCGGAGACGCCAAGACGACATTCCTGACCTTGGCCGGGATCGACTTTTTGCGCATGGCGACACCGCGTAACGCCTCCGCGGCAAGCCACGTCCCCATCGAATGAGCAAGAATGGTGACGTCGTCGACGTCGGGACTCATGGAGGCCTGGAGGATCAAGTCCTCCAACGCCCGGCGCGAGTAGTTGGCGCTCTCCTTATCATAGAGATAGTCGAAGACCCTGGCCCGCGATGGCCAAGCGAAGAGAATAGGCGCTGCGTCAGTTCCCGAGTCGTGGACGATCTGAGCGAAACGAAACACGGCGTCGGCATAGGTATTGTTGTAGCCGTGCACGAAAATGAGCACCTGTCGCTTTGCGTTTCGGTTCTTGCGGAACCAATCGAAGACCTGCCTTTCCGTTGCGACTTTGTCGACCCCGATCATGGCAAACTCCCGATCGGGATCAGGGGGAACGCGTGAAGGCCACTGGATCTGACCGATCTTTCGGTTTCGATCCGGAGGTATGGTGACAGTGACGCTGTCCAACGAGATCGCCGTTCCGCGCTCGCCTGAATAAAGTCGGCCGGGATCCTTTGACGGCTTGCGCGTTGTGGCGACCAGTAGATTGACCTGCGTGGCCTCGCTGGCGGCGACTGTGGAAGGGCGGAACACGTTTTCCGCTCGGGTCGCGCAACCGTTTGCGAACAAGCAAATGGTCAGTAAAATCGCAAGCACCAAGCGAGAGCTTCTTCGGTCCCCCGGCTGACATCGACAGGCTGGCATTGTCGGATCCGTCCTATTCTGTAAGCGCTCCAACGCGGTGCTCATCACCGAGAAACGACCCGACCCGATACACTGGAAGGTGCGGTCGTCGGCGCGCCAGAGCACACTATCGTCAAAACGACTATTTAGTCAATATGAACTTGTGTTCTAAAATGGCTGCAAACCGTGCAAATTTCCCGCAGTACGAGCACTACGGAGGTCCCCAGAAAACCCGGAGAGCGCCAACAGGAGCATTGAGGGGAGCGCGTCGTGAGCTTCGGAGCGTGCAGCTCTTAGTCAAATGTTGCCTTGCGTGCGGTCGATGCCCCTTTGGTGCCGCCGCGACATTCTCGATCAGGCGCTCGAAACCATCCCATTCGCACGTCATCACCGCCTTTTGCCGCACGCATCGACCAAAGAGCTTTCCAGCGTTGAAATAGCTGCGCTATGTGTGGCGGCACGCAACCCGACCGACGAACAGGAGCAAAAATAGACGATACAAACAGGCACAAGATCGCTCCCCCTGCCCTTGGATCGTGGTCAGGCGACAACATTCAATCTGAATACGGCGGGTATAGCGGAGCTCAAGTGGCCCACTTTAGATAGACGTTGGCCATAAGCTATTGATATTGAACGACTTTGGTGGGCCCGGAGGATGTAATAAGATTGTTGATTTCATTGGCTTTTTCGTGCGCCAGAATCAGAAACTTTCCCGTATCGTTCCGTATGCTTCTGCGCTTGGTTAGACGGTCAGCCGGAGACGATACTTTCAGAGCGAAAAAAGAGGGCCTGGGCGCCGCCGAGCGCCCAGGCAGCCCATCATGGCCGGTTCACTTCTTGCCGACATCGGCGGCCGCCTGCTTGATGAGGTTGGCGACAGCTGCGGGATCGGAGACGAAGACAGCGTGGCTGCCGGGCACCTCGACGGTCCTCGCGTGAGCGCGGCTTGCCATCTGGCGCTGTGCCGGCGGCGGGATCATCTTGTCGTCCTTGGCAACGAGATACCACGAGGGCTTTGCCTTCCAGGCCGGAGCGGTGACCTTGCCTTCGAGTGCCGCCACACCCCACGGTACCTGCGAATCCGCCATGAAGGAGGCAAGCGAGGGACGGACATCGGCGGCGAACGAGGCGGCGAACTTTTCCTTGTCGAGCATCAGGAAGCCGTCGACGGGCGGCAGGATCGGCGGCACCGGCGCTCCGGGCGGCGGGTTGGCGATCAGGCTCGAAACCGACTCGCCGGCATCGGGCGCGAAGGCTGCGATATAGACGACGGCGGTCACCTTGGGATCGGTGCCGGCTTCCGACACCACGACGCCGCCATAGGAGTGACCGACCAGGATGACCTTGCCCGGAGCGGCGGCGATGGCACGCCTGGTGACAGCGACATCGTCAGCGAGCGAGGTCGTCGGGTTCTGGACGATGATCACATCATAGCCGTCCTTCTTGAGGATCTGGTAGACCCCGTCCCAGCCGGAGCCATCGACGAAGCCGCCATGCACGAGGACGACTGACTTTGCCGGTTGAGCATCCGCCGACAGAGTTCCGGATGCGTTCACGCCAACGGCCAGTGCCGCGGAAGCGATCATTGCTGCAGTGTTCGACATGTGAGTTCTCCTTTTCAAAGCGTTGGTTGAGCGTTTGTTGCAGGAGGACTATGCGGCAGGGCTGAGGGAAGCGCTTTGAGGCGGCCTTCAGAGCTTCTTGATTTTGCATTGAGATCGCTTTGATTTTGCGTCCACGACGCGGCTACAGTGTCGGCATATCTGCCGCGCGGTCTGGAGCGATTGATTTTGCCATATCATTTTGAGGATTTTGCTCTGGACGGCGATCGGCGCGAACTGCGTCGCGGCAACGACCTGGTCTCGGTCGAGCCGCAGGTATTCGACCTGTTGCAATATCTGATCCGCAATCGCGAGCGGGTGGTGAGCAAGGACGATCTGGTCGATGCTGTCTGGCAGGGGCGCATCATTTCTGACGCCACGCTCGCCAGCCGCATCAATGCCGCCCGCAATGCGCTCGGCGACAGCGGCGAGGAGCAACGCCTCATCCGCACCATCCTGCGCAGGGGCCTTCGCTTTGTCGGCACTGTCCGCGAGGAGGTCCAGATGTCGGAAGCAGGGGCGATCGCCTCGATGGAGCAACCGAAGCCTGGCTCTGGCATTCCCGCCCGTCCATCGATCGCGGTGCTGCCCTTCGTGAATCTGAGCGGCGATCCGGATCAGGACTATTTTGCCGATGGCATGGTCGAGGACATCATTACCGGGCTGTCGCGGATCCGGTGGCTCTTCGTCATCGCGCGAAATTCCTCCTTCACCTACAAGGGGCGCGCGGTCGACGTGAAGCAGGTCGGGCGCGAGCTCGGCGTGCGCTACGTGCTGGAGGGCAGCGTGCGCAAGGTGGGAAGCCGTGTCCGCATCGCCGGCCAGCTTATTGACGCCGAGGACGGCAGCCATCTGTGGGCCGAACGCTACGACCGCGACCTGACCGACGTGTTCGCGCTGCAGGACGAGATCACCGTCAGCGTGGTCGCGGCAATAGAGCCCAATTTGCGCCGGGCCGAGATCGAACGCGTCCGGCGCCGGCGCCCCGACAGTCTCGATGCTTATGATCTTCTGCTTCGTGCGCTGTCTGATGTCTACACCTTCATGCCGCAGGGGGCGTCCAAGGCTCTGCCCCTTCTCGATCAGGCTTTAGCCATCGAGCCGACCTATGCCCTTGCCCACGGCTTTGCCGCCTGGGCGCATCAGACGCTGTTCATACGCGGCGGCATGCAAGCGGAGCACCGCGAGAAGGCGGCCCGCCATGCCCATGCGGCGATCGAGTACGGTTCGGGCGACGCGATGGCTCTCGCTCTGGCCGGGTTCACCATCGGCCTGGTGGAGCATGACCGCAGGCTGGCCGACGAGGCGTTCGCGGCAGCCCTGGCGCTCAGCGCATCCTGCGCCTTCGTCTATGCCTTCGGCTGCGTGCCGGTGGCCTATGGCGGCGACGCGGCGCGGGCGATCGACTGGGGCGAGCAGGCGATGCGGCTGAGCCCCCTCGACACGATGAGCTGCGTGCCGCAAGGCATCATCGGCTTCGGCAATTTCCTGTCCGGCCGACACGAGCAAGCCGTCATAGCAGGCCGGCGGGCGGTGGAACTGAACCCCGGCTTCAGCATCCTGCACGGATGGCTGGCGGCACCGCTAGCCAGGCTCGGGCAGCTCGACGAGGCAAAAGCCTCGGCTGGGCGGCTGCTCTCGCTCGACCCGCACTTCACCATCGGGCGCTGGTCCGCTGCCGTAGGAATTGCGTCGAACATCCTCGATGACGTCACCGACGCCATGCGTATGGCAGGTTTGCCGGCATAAAGGCGCATGCCTAAACCGGTTCCGCAGGGCGCTGCGCGGCGATCGGTGGAGTTGCGCCGCCACGCCATGCAAGCCGCGCGGCAGACGATGTTCGAGCTTGCCTTCAACAAAGAGTGCCGGACGTGCAGGCGGCAGATCGAACGGGATGAACGCATCGATATTCTCTGCCCTGCGGTTACGCTCTCGTATCGGCCCGTTGTTCGCTTCGGCATTTTTCGACGCTCAATTGGGACTAGCTTCTTTCGGATCGTGGCGCCAAGGAACGACTGCGTTCCTTGCCGCCCCCTCTGGGAATGAAGTCGTTACTAACGGTGAGCGTTAGTCAAGAAAGCGTTCTTAGCGCCAGTGCCTGAATAGATTGTCGCCGACGACCCAGGCGGTTTTTTTCGGTCCCTGATGTGGCTCTGCCCTCACCGACCGCCGAAGCTGCCAACCGCGCCGTTGGTCGGTTCGATGATCGAGCGGAGGCATACATGAGGGTCAGGCCTACGCAGTGAGGAAGGACTCGACGCCGGGAGCTCGAAGGGCTTCGTTGCGCCAACTTCGGTCGTTCAGAGCGGCCGCTACAAAGCGATGGATTTGGTGGGCCCGGAGGGACTCGAACCCCCAACCAAGCGGTTATGAGCCGCCGGCTCTAACCATTGAGCTACAGGCCCCACACGCGGCTGGATTAATGTTTTTCCCCGAATCGCACAAGGCTTTCCGAACTGGCTGGCCGAGATCGTCCAAATCAGCCCATATTCAGACATTAGAGCGATGTGCGTCCACTTAGACGCGCGAAGCTCTAACGCTTTGAATCTACGCATCGTGCTTCCCGAAATCGATTCCGATTCTTGGGCCGATGCGGTAGTCGACAGCGCTACTGGATCGCAGACCGAGGAGATTTTTATGACCAGACATCTTTTGCCCTTGGCGCTCGCCGCCGCAATCGCGTTTCCGACGATGGCCGGCGCGACCGATTCGCCGCCCCCGCCCCGTATCGTCGTCACCGGCGAAGGCGAAGCGACCGCGGCCCCCGATCTGGCGCTGCTGACGCTCAGCGTCATGCGCGAGGCCAAGACCGCGCGTGCCGCGCTCGATGCCAACAACGACGCCATGGCTTCCGTGATCGCTGCTATGAAGTCGGCTGGCATCAAGGAGCGCGACCTGCAGACAGCCGGCATCCAGATCAGCCCGCGCTACAACTACACCAACAAGCCGGACGGCAGCCAGGAAGCCGAACTCATCGCCTACCAGGTGACCAACACGCTTTCGGTGCGCATCCGCGACATCGACAAAACCGGCGAGATTCTCGACAAGGCGGTATCGCTCGGCGTCAACCAGGGCGGCGGCATCTCGTTTTCCAACGAGGATCCGGCTGCAACTCTCACCGAAGCCCGCAAGAAGGCGGTCGCCGACGCCATGGCCAAGGCAAAGACGCTGGCTGAAGCCGCCGGCGTCAGCATCGGGCGGGTGCTGGAAATCACCGACCAGAATGTCGCGCCGCCGCCGATACCGATGAACGCCAAGGCCTTCGACGCGGCCCGCGAATCGGTCCCGCTGCAGGCCGGCGAGAATTCCTACACGGTGCAGGTCACTGTCACTTTCGAGTTGAAGTGACCGCCGCCTGAGACATCGATCTACCGCATGAAAAAGCCCCGGAGGACTGGTCCTTCGGGGCTTTTTCCGAACCACACCCTTCCTCCCGGAAAGGGCTCTACTACTCCAGGCCGCTGCCGGTCGGCAACGTGCCGTTTGCCGGCAGATGAGTGTTTACCGGTAGATGACCGGGCAGCCGCGCTCATTGGCGAACACGATCATCACGCGGTCGCCGTACTGGCGGCCCGCGACTTTAACCGTGCGGCGGCTGACGTCGACAATACGGGCGCGGCGCAGACCCATGCGCTCTGCCTTATTGAGGGCACGGTTTGGCGAGCAGGACCGGCGCCAGTCGCGTTCGCGGCGGCGTTCGCGGTAAAAACCATCCTCGTCGCCGGTATAGACGCCGACGCGTGGTTCGTCGTTGTTGCCGAAGCCGAGATAGATGCTGTCTGCCTGGGCTGTGGCGGGGATAGCGGCAAGCGTGCCGAGGCCGATCAGCGCCGAAAGGGCAACCGTCTTGATCGTGTTGAACATTGTCTTCTCTCCTTGTTCAGGCTTCCGCCCGTCTTGATCGAACTGGTGTGTCTTGATCGACCAATGTGTCCTGGTCGAGCCGATGGGGAGGAGAATGCGCCTGCGTATCTGAACTTTTTACGAACCAACCGTTCATTTTGGGTTCATGTTGCAACAACAGGTAATTTCGCATTTCTCCGCTTTTCGGTTCTGGACGATGTGGCCGGTTCTGGACAATCCCGAATAGAAAACGCCCTGTCGCGCAGGCGGTTCCGATCCTGGCCTTGAGCCTCGCCCTAAGGCTCGTCGTCCAACATGTGTTCGAAATAGTCGTCCGGCTCGGCAAGATCGGTCTCGCTGGCGCTGACCCGGCCGCGCATCGAGATGCCGGCCTCATGCACCGTCTCGGCACTGCCCGACACCAGCCTGTGCCACCAGTAGAGATCGTGGCCCTCGGCGACCAGTCGATAGGCGCAGGTCTTGGGCAGCCAACTGATGGTGCGCACATTCTGCGGCGTCAGCCCGACGCAGTCCGGGACGCGCGCCAGCCGGTTGGCATAGTCCGAGCAGCGGCACGTTTCGGCGTCGAACAGCCGGCAGCCGACGCTCGTCCAGTAGATCTCGCCGGTGTCTTCGTCCTCGAGTTTCGACAGGCAGCATTTGCCGCAGCCGTCGCAAAGCGATTCCCACTCGGCCGGGGTCATCGCTTCGAGCGTCTTGGTTTTCCAGAACGGCGTTTCCATTGACGGGATGTGGCCCCCGCCGGCGTCAAGGTCAAGCACCGCGGCGACGCAAACCCGGCCAGCACCATAGGCCGGCACCATAGGAATGACACGAAGTCGCCTTCAAAACGCCGGCCAATCGCCCTTCGTGGCCGTTAATGCCTGCTAACCGGAACCAATCCGGTTGATGAACAGTTTGGGCCGGGATGGGACGCCAAAAGGAGGATTTCTAATGAAACGCCAACCACGGATTCTGGCAGGCACAGCACTTGGCCTGCTGATGGCGTCCGCGCCGTTGGGCGCATTCCCGCTGCAGGGCAGCGCCGCGTTCGAACCGCTGCAACGTACCGCAACGCCCTTGATCCTGGCGCAATCGAATTGCCCCGAAGGCGAGTCGGCGGAAGGCTGCCCACAGCAGGCAGAACCTGAGCAGAAGCCGCGCAAGAAGCGCGAGCGGCAGGCTGAATCGGCTCCCACGGAGCAGGCCGCGCCTTCCGGGGACGAGCAGGGCAATCAACGCAGGAAGAAGCGCGAGCAGCAACAGCAGACCGAATCAGCCCCTGCCGAACAGGCGGCCCCGGCCGAAGAGCAAAAACCGCGCAGGAAGAAGCGCGAACAACAGCAGATCGAAGAAGCGCCAGCCGAGCAGGCGGCCCCGGCCGAAGAGCAAAAACCGCGCAGGAAGAAGCGCGACCAACAGCAGATCGGAGCAGCGCCGGCCGAACAGGCCGCCCCGGCCGAAGAGCAAAAACCGCGCAGGAAGAAGCGCGACCAGCAACAGCAGATCGAAGCCGCACCCGCCGAAGAACCCGCCGAACAGGCGGCGCCGGGCGAGAAGGCCGCACCTGCAAATGACAACGAGCAGGTCAAGCCGCGCAAGAAGCGGAAGCAGGATCAGCAGATCGAAGCCGCACCATCCGAACAGCCGGCCAGGAAGGAAACGCCCGCCGGCGAGCAGGCCGAGCCGCTTCCGACCGACCAGCAAACGGCTCCCGCCGAGGGCGAAGAGCCCCGGGATCAGGCTAAGGACCGTCGCAAGAAGCCTATCGGCGAACAGCCGGCGACGGGCGAGCAGCCGACAACCGGCGAGCAGCCCGCCGAGGACCAACAGGCCGCGCCCGCCGAAGGGGAAGGTCCGGCCCAGGGCGAGGCTCCCGTGTTCGACAGCCAGAAGGATGCCAGGCGCAAGCGCAGGGGCGGCAGGGACAACGCGCAAGAGCCGAGCGGCCAGGACGCGGGTGGTCAGCCCACCCAGCAGAACGGCGAGCAGGCGGAAGCCCCGAAGCCGGCTCCGGTCGACCAGGGACCGCCGCCCACCGACGACAGGACGGCCCAGCAGGCGATCAAGCTTGAGAGGATGGTTCCGGTGACGGAGGAAAAGGGCAAACGCGTTGAGCGTGTGCCCGACGTCGAGGACATTCGCCGCCGTCCCCGTCCGCAAGGGGTCGACGTCGTCAGGGAACTCGGCGACCGCGTTATCCTCCAGTTCAACAACCAGACGATCGTGGAAAGCGACGATACCCCGCGCATGCGCCGTGGCGCGAGGAACGTCTACTATGAGGAGCTGTCGGGCGATCGCACCCGGGAAATCGTCGAGCGTGACAACGGAATCCAGATCGTCACCATCCGCAACCACTACGGCGACGTCATCCGGCGTTCGCGCATCGCGCCCGACGGGCGCGAATATGTGCTGAGCTATGTCGACGAGCGGTATTATGAGGACGATGGCGACTGGCGTGATCCGGGTGACGACCTGCCGCCGATTCGGATCGACATTTCGCGCGAGGAGTACATTCTGGATTCCGAAGAGGTCGAGGATCCGGACGACTACTATACTTTCCTCGAACAGCCGCCGGTGGAGAGGGTTCAGCGCCTCTACTCGATCGACGAGGTCAAGCGCTCTGCCCGCGTCCGCGACATCGCCCGCCGCATCGACCTCGACACGCTGAACTTCGAATTCGGTTCAGCCTCGATCCCCGACACCGAGGTGCAGAAACTGGAAGGCGTCGCCAGCGCCATGGAGAAGCTGCTGGAGAAGAACCCGGCGGAAACCTTCCTGATCGAAGGCCATACCGATGCCGTCGGCAGGCCGGAGGCGAACCTCGCTCTGTCCGACCGTCGCGCGGAGGCGGTCGCCGAAGCCCTGACCAATGCCTTCAGCATCCCGCCGGAGAACCTGACGACACAGGGCTATGGCGAGGAGTACCTCAAGGTCGACACGTCGGAGCCTGAGCGCGAGAACCGTCGCGTCGCCATCCGCCGCATCACCTCGCTGGTGGCGCCGGTCGCCAGTGCGAATTAGGCCATGGTCCCGAACCGAAGGTCAGCGACGCAAAGGCGGAAACCGGTTTTCGTAAAGACCATGGCCAGCTTAAAAGCAACGATTCCAGAAACCTGAACTGGTTTCTGGAATCTATACGGGAAGACGTAGCCCACCCCGGTTTCACCGGGATGGGCAATTTCCGGCAATGAGCCGAGGTTGAAGGAGAATGTACGTCGCGATTAACCAGGCATTGAATCGCGAGGTCGTCCACCCCAGATTCTGGCTAGGGCTTCCCTGCCCTGTCCCGACTCCAGCGGGACACATGAGCCCCGCCGGTACCCCCCTCGCCGGCGGGGTTTTTGTTTCCCGCTTCGGTGTTGAACTGAAGCCTATGCGAGGCTCAAAGCCAGCAAGGCTGAGGAGTGAGAACGGCGTCTGGTGCCCGTCAGTTGATACTTTTGATGTTGGTTTCCGAATTCGCAAACACCTCGTCGGGAACGAAGAAGTCACCGGCGAGCGGACCTGTCGCATCAGGCGCATAGATCGAAAAATCGCTGACGCCCTCGGCGCGCAGCACCTCCTCGTCGATGTAGAAATTGCCGGTCGCTTCGCGCGACGGCCTGAGCAGGATCGCATGCGCGGCATCGGCCATGATATCGGGCGAACGGCTCATCGCCGCCACTGTCGCCCCACCCAGAAGATTGCGCACCGCTGCCGTATCGATTGTCGAGATCGGCCACAGCGAATTGACGGCGATGCCGTCCCTGGCGAACTCCGCGCTCATGCCCAGCGTGCACATCGACATGCCGAATTTGGCCATCGTATAGGCGACATGGTTCTTGAACCATTTGGCCTTCATGTCGAGCGGCGGCGCCAGATTCAAGATGTGAGGATTGTCAGCCAACTTCAGGTGCGGAATGCACATTTTGGAAACCAGGAACGTGCCGCGGGTGTTGATCTGGTGCATCAGATCGTAGCGCTTCATATCGGTTTCCAGCGTGCCGGTGAGTTGGATGGCGCTGGCATTGTTGATGCAGATGTCGATGCCGCCGAATTTTTCGACGGTCCTGGCGACCGCCTCGGCCACCTGCCCCTCCTCGCGTATGTCGCACAACATCGGCAACGCCTTGCCGCCGGCCTGCTCGATCTCTTGCGCCGCAGTGTATATCGTGCCCGGCAGCTTTGGATGCGGCTCGGCGGTCTTGGCCGCGATCGTCATATTGGCGCCGTCGCGCGCGGCGCGCAGCGCGATCGCCAGCCCGATGCCGCGCGACCCGCCGGAGATGAACAGCGTCTTTCCCTTGAGCGACATGTCTTGCGCCTCCCTTGCAACATTACAGGCGTGATCCTTGCGCGGCGGTTGCGTGCCGCGCAAGGCCCAACACGCCGGATGTTGATTACGCTGCGTAGGCTCGGAGGTTAGACCAGCACCAGGCCTTGCCGCATGGCGATGGCGATCGCGTCGGTGCGGTTGGCCGCACCTAGCTTGATCAGGATCGCCGCGACGTGGAACTTCGCCGTGTGCACAGAAATGTTCAAGCGCCGCGCGATCACCTTGTTGGGCGCGCCCTCGGCCAAAAGCGCCAGCACTTCGCTCTCGCGCGGCGACAGCGGCGGCCGCTCGGCCCTGTCGTCGAGCGGCTCCTCGTCGGAGAGGTCGTCGTCATGGAAGGCGAAATCGTCATGCCGATCGGACAAAGGGCGGCCCTCGCCCGAAATCCGGTAGCCAGCCGCCGCCAGCCGCGCGGCGGCAGCGACCAGCAGATCGTCCGCTGCCGCCGGCAGCACGGCAAACACGGTATCGACCGGCCGCTGCCGGCTCGCTCGTTGAGACAGGAGCACCTGAGGTATCGCTGGATCATTGGCCCCGCCTTCCAGGCCCCCTCTTTCCAGGTAATTGTCATCGACGACCGCGACTTCGGCTCTGTCGCCGCTATTGGCGCTGCCGGCCACAAGCGGCAGCAGATCCTCGGTCGCGGCAAGGGTCGTCGACAGGTGTTCGGCGCGCACGGCGTCATCGAGCGCGATCAGCACCGTCAGCCGCCGCCCCATGATCCCGTGACTTGCCATCGATCTTCTCAGCTCAGCGGCTTTTCGCCGATAGTCAGCACGACATCGCGCCGTTCGCCGCCGCGTACCACGCCGAGGGTCACCGACCCGCCGGCGCTGTCCGGCCCGAGCCTGCGGATCAGCTCGCGCGGACCATGCACGGCCTCGCCGTTCCACGACACGATGATGTCGCCAAGATGCAGGCCGGCCGCCTTCGCCGGGCCATTGTCGTCGAGGCTCATCACCATCGCGCCATGCGTGTCGCCATTGCGGATCGGGTGCAGGCCGGCGCCGAGATAGCCGCGCGCGACATGGCCCTTCTCGCGTAGCGTCGCCACCGCCCGCTCGATCGTCTCGTAAGGCATGACCAGCGCCCGCCGGCGCGGGCCGAACAGCAGCATGCCGATCAGTGCGCCCTTGGCGTCGAGCACAGGCCCGCCCTCGAAACGGCCGCCGGCATTGACGGCCAGATTGATGCGCCGGTCGATCGTGCCGCCGCGCATCGAGCGCCAGGCCGGACCGACCTCACCGACCGTGCCGAATGCGGCGAGCACCGCACCGTCGCTATTGCCGATGGCGATGGCCAGATGGCCCGGCCGCACCGTCCCTGCCTTGGCCAGCGACGGCACGTCCGGCGCGCCGGTCGGCTTCAGAAGGGCCGTCCCAGTGGATGGATCGCGGCCGACCAGCTCAGCCTTCACCTTGTCGCCCGAAGAAAGCGTCAGCTCGATCTCCTCGCCGGCCTCCACCGCCTCCTCGGCAGCGACAAAATAGCCGTCGCGCCAGTGGAAGGCGGTCGCGGTGCGATGCTGATGCGTGGCAAAGCTCGCCGTCGCCGGCGCCGCTGCGGCGGCAATATCGGCGATGGCGTCGGAAAATGCGCTCAGATTGAAGTCGCTCATGGTGGTCTCCTGGGTTTTTTTCATACCCCAGATATCGCTCGGCAGCGCGTTGGCGGATACTCGCCTGACGGCTAGTTGGGCGTTGGACTGGCCATCTGGTCAGGTCGCGGCCGATCCGGCCGCTCCGCACATATAGGCATCCTTTTTCTTGCTCTAAAGACACGGAGCCCTGCCATGTCCCTCCCCGCCCAGCAATTGCAGTTCGACGATGCGCTGCTCGATGATTATTCGGCAACGGTCGCTGATGCCGTGGACCGCATCGGTCCCGCCGTCTGCCGCATAGAGCGCATCGGTGGCGCCGGCGGCCAAGGCTCTGGCTTCGTCATCACGCCGGACGGGCTGGTCGTCACCAATTTCCACGTCGTCGGCGATGCCCGCAGCGTCCGCGTCACCATGCCGGACGGCGTCTCCAGAGAAGGCCACGTTCTCGGCCGCGACCCCGACACCGACATCGCGCTGGTGCGTGCCGACGGCAGCTTTGCCGATATCGCGCCGCTCGGCGATTCCAAGCGCCTGCGGCGCGGCCAGATCGCCATTGCCATCGGCAACCCGCTCGGTTTCGAATGGACCGTCACATCAGGTGTCGTCTCGGCGCTCGGCCGCTCGATGCGTGCCTCCACCGGCCGGCTGATCGACGATGTCATCCAGACCGACGCAGCGCTCAACCCCGGCAATTCCGGCGGACCGCTGGTGTCGTCGGCGGCCGAGGTCATCGGCGTCAACACCGCCATGATCCACGGCGCGCAAGGCATCGCCTTCGCGGTTGCATCCAACACCGCCAATTTCGTCATTTCGGAGATCATCCGCTTCGGCCGCGTCCGCCGCGCCTTCATCGGCGTCTCGGCCGACACGGCAAACCTGCCGCGCCGCGCCGCCCTTCTGTCGCAGGTGTCGAGCAGCACGGCGGTGCGCCTGCGCAGCGTCGAGGCGAACAGCCCGGCGGCCAAGGCCGGGCTCAGGGAAGGCGACATCATCGCCTCCATCGACGGACGCCCGGTCACCGGCGTCGACGATCTGGTGCGCCTGCTCGACGCCGAGCGCATCGGCCGCGAGACGCTGTGCACGGTGGTGCGCCGCTCCGGCATTACTCAGGTCACGGTGATGCCGGTGGCGCGGACGTGACAACTATCGCGGCGCACAGATCTGGCCAAGCAGCGAAACCAGCAGCACTGCCAACTCGCCGGTCGGATCGAGGTCCGGATCGAAAATGGTCATGTCCATTCCGGTACAGCGCGAATCCGCCACCAGCGCCGCGAGGATGGCGATGAGATCGTCGGGATCGATGCCGGGACTGCCTGGTGAATCGACCGCCGGCATCACCGTCTGATCGAGCGCATCGACATCGAAATGCACCCAATAGGGCGAGCCGGTTCGCGCCAGCGTGTTCCAGGTCTTTTCCAGAACCTTTGCCGCGCCAAGCTCTCGCACGGCAAAGACATCGATCAGCGTCATCGCGGTCGAATTGATGTCCGGCCAGGCAAAGTCGGGGTCGCGGTTCTCGCGTTCGCCGATCTGAATCACCTGTTCGTCCGCAACAAGAGGGCTTGCGATGTCAGGCCAGTCGGTCAGCAACGGCTCGCCACGTCCGGTGGCGAGCGCAAGGTCCATGCCGGCGACCGAGCCAAGTGAAGCGTTGACGTTGTAGTTGCCCGGATGGCGGAAATCGCTGTGGCCATCGACATGGACCAGTGCCACGGGACCAGATCGCCGGGCAGCAGCCAATGCGCCAAGCAGGACCGCGCAGTCGCCGCCGACGACCAAGGGGAACTCGCCTCGCCCCAGCGCGCCGGCAACAACTTCGGCGAGTCGGAGATTGAAGCTGCGTATAGCGTTGCCGTTGCGCAGCCGGGTGCCCGGCTGCGGCTCCGTGCTATAGGCGGGCCGATCAAGATCAACCACTTTGACGGGCGAAAGCGACTCGATCAAGCCGGCTTCGGTCAATGCCTGCGGCGCACGCCACGTCCCCGGTATATGACCTGGCCTCAGTGGGCGCAGGCCAAGGTTTGAGGGTGCGCGGACAAGGCAGATTTCACGCATGGAATGGGCCCAGGGTTGCCAAGCTCACCATAGACCGCGAATACCCGCCCGGTCACGCGGCCCGAGCCGTCACCTCACCTCTGCCGACAGTTCCTGCCAGGGGCCGTCGTTCAGGCTCCCCCTCACCCTTCAACAAACTGCGCCAGGAACTCCGCGCTCGGCGGGATCGGCTTGATCACGTCGATCAGCACGCCATTGGGGTCTTTGGTGATGAAATGACGCTGGCCGAAGGGTTCGTCGCGCAAGGACCGCAGGATCGGCAGGCCGGCGGCCAGGATCCGTTCGTAGATCGCGTCCGGATCCTTGACCTCGAAATTGATCAGCAGCCCCGACGTTCGGCCACGTCCCTCCTCAGGTATCGTCTCGTGGTCGCCTTGGACGATGCCGAGATTGACCCGGCGATCCTCGACTGAGCGAAGATGCACGTACCAGTCGCTCGCAAACAGCGGCTTGAAACTGAAGTGCTTGATATAGAAGGCTTTCGTGCCGGCCACGTCGCCCGTCATAAGCACCGGATAATAGCTCGTCGTCTTCATCTTTCCTTCTCCCGCTAGATCACATACAGTCTGCATGTAAAAGTTATTAACATACAGGCTGTATGTATGCAACAGAAATCCGCGCGCCGTTCCAACCGTGATCGCACCGAAGCGACGCGTGCCGACCTGATCGCCGCGGCGCGCAAACTGTTCACAGAAAAATCCTATGCCGAGACTGGCACGCCGGAGATCGTCGCCGCGGCCGGCGTCACGCGCGGCGCGCTCTACCACCATTTTGCCGATAAGCAGGCGCTGTTTGCCGCGGTGGTCGAGCAGGAGGCGGCGATTGTCGCCGAAGAGATCGAGCGCGCCTCGCCTCCTTCGTTATTTGCCCGCGACGCGCTGATTGCCGGCTCCGATGCCTATCTTGCAGCCATGCGCGCACCAGGCCGCACGCGGCTGCTGCTGCTTGACGGGCCAGCCGTGCTCGGCCGCGCCGCCATGGACGAGATCGACAACCGCCACGGCAACCGTACACTGCGCGAAGGCCTCGTCGCGGCGATGCGCGCACAGACCATGGTGAAATTGCCGGTGGAAGCGCTGACTGCGCTGTTTGCGGCCGCCTTCGACCGCGCTGCGCTTGCGGTCGAGGCCGGCGCTTCAACCAAGGACTATCGCGCCGTTCTCATGGCGCTGATTGACGGGCTGTCTCCGGTTCCTCCTCAGGCACTTCGCCCGGCTCGAACTCGTTGAAGCAGCCGAGCTGGCGCTTGAACTGGTCAATCAGCCAAGCTGCCGCGGGTTTCGGGCTGCGGTCGGTGCGATGCATGGCAAACAGCGGCGAACGCACCTCGCTGTAAGGCTCGAGGTCGAGTTCGACCAGCCGGCCACTCGCCAGATCGTCGGCGATCAGCCACCGCGGCAGCCCGCCCCAACCCAGCCCCTCACCCATCAGCATATGCTTAGTGCGCAGGTCCGTCAGCCGCCAGGTGCGGTAGGCAAAGACGCCAAAGTCGCGCCCCTTGGTGCGCTCGGACTGGTCGGTGACAACGAGCTGGGTGTGTTCGCGCACCTCCTCGATCGCCAGCGGCTTCGGCAGCAGCGCCAGCGGGTGGCTGGGTGCGGCGGCCAGAACTATCGACATGAAGCCGATGCGCACAAGGTGGACGTCGACCTCGCCCAGCAGGCCGCCAACACCGAGATCGGCTTGCCCACTGACGACATGATCGGGGATCAGGCCGAGCGTGCCGATATGCAGGCGCAGCATCACGGTCGGAAACTGAGCCTCGAACGCCTTCAGCACCCGCACCAGCACCGGTGAGGGCAGCGCCGCATCGACCGACAGCGCCACTTCGGCCTCCAGCCCCTGATGGTGGCCATCGACGCGCGAGCGGATGCGCTGCAGCACACCGGTCATGCGTCGCGCGTCCTCCAGCATCGCCCGGCCGATCTCGGTCAGTTGCGGCTCGCGCGTGCCCTCGCGGTCGAACAGTTTCAGCCCGAGCTGCGCCTCGAGATTGGCGATGGCATAGCTGACGACCGATTGCGCGCGGTTGAGCTTGCGCCCGGCGGCGGAGAAACTGCCGGTGTCGGCCACCGTGACCAGGATCTGCAGTTGGTCGAGTGTTGGGTTGGGTTGCATCGTTCCATCCATAATTTAGATGGATCATACGCAAAATATACCAGTTTTTCAAATGGACTGGCAGACCCATATTTGCCGGGACATTTCAACTCATCCTGGAGACCCGCCATGTCCATCCTTCTTGTCACTTCCAGCCCGCGCGGCAATGCCTCGCACTCGACCCGTATCGCCACCGAGCTCGCCGAAAAACTGATTGCCGCCGATCCCTCGGCCAAGCTTGTCGTCCGCGACCTCGTCGCCAACCCGCTGCCGCATATCGATCCCGATTATTCGACCGGCATCTACACACCGGTCGAAGCCCGCACCCAGCGCCAGGCCGAGGTCGTCGGTGTTTCCGACGGCGTGCTGGATGAACTGTTTGCGGCCGACACCATCATCCTCGCTACCGGCTTCATCAATTTCGGCATCTCGTCGACACTGAAATCCTGGGTCGATCACGTCGCCCGCTCCGGCAAGACTTTCGCTTATGGCGAGAATGGCCCGAAGGGCCTCGTCACCGGCAAGAAGGTCTACATCGTCCTTGCCTCGGGCGGCATCTATTCGGAAGGCGCTGCCGTGCAGATGGATCACGCCATCCCTTACCTGCGCAGCGTGCTTGGCTTCATCGGCATGACCGACGTCGACGTCATCCGCATCGAAGGTGTCGGCATGGGCCCCGAGGCCGTCACGGCCGCTCTGGCCAAGGCATCGGCCAACGTGGATGCGGTGGTGGCCTCGACCGGGGCAGTTGCCGCTGCCGCGTAGAACGCGAACAACAGGTAATCAGAACCAAAAAAGGCAGGCGCCGGGCGCCTGCCTTTTTTGCACTTGCCGCCTGATGCCCACGAGGCGTCGGCGGTTCCTACAGCTTTCTGACGTCGCTCCGCTGTCGCGCGACATCGCCATTCGCCAAGCTAGCCGAAGATCTTCTCGCCCTGCTCGTCGACCAGTTGGATACCCTTCTTGATCGAGATGTCGACAGCGTCGTCGAGCCCGGCAAAACGATCGGCGCGGATGAATTTGTGTTCCTTCACCACGCCGTCGATTTCCTTCGAAACCACGCCGCAGGTCTGGTATTGGCCTTCTGCCTTGTAGGGCGTGGCGCTGATCAAAAATCCCTTGTGCTCGATCTGCTTTGCCGGTGCAGCACTCTTTGGTTCGCCCGCGTCACCGCCGCCACCGCCGAAAAGACGTTTCAGAAAAGACATGGGAGCGCCCTCCAACGGCAATCATCCTGCATCACATAGCGTGGTGCAGGATGATTTCACTAGCGGTCCTTAGGCAAACGGGCAAGGGCCGCATCCGGCCCGGAAGTCAGTCGCGCGACAACGCTTCGAGGGCTTCGGCCGCCCCTTTCAATATCGCGATCGCCTCGGCCTGTTTTTCAGCGGGCGCGTCGACGATGTCGCCGAGGGCTGCACGCAGCCGGTGGCGCACGGCGCGGAATTCGTCGCGCTTTTCCGAACCGCCGCGGCCGCGACGTCCGCCATCCTCGCCATCGTCGTTCCAGCCGAACCAGTCGCGCGCCTTTGCCATCTTGCGGCCGAAACGCTCGAGATGATCGAGCACGTGGTCGATCATCTCGCGATTGTCATTGAGATGCGCCTGCCCTGCCTCGGTAATCGAAAACACCTTCTTGTTGCCTTCCGCCGACGAGACGGCATAGCCGGCCTCTTCCAGGAACGTCAGCGTCGGATAGATCACGCCGGGGCTCGGGCTGTAGACGCCGCTGGTGCGTTCCTCCAGCGCCTTGATGATGTCATAGCCGTGGCGCGGCGCCTCGGCCAGCAGCGACAGCGTGATTAGCTTGAGATCGCCGTCGGCCAGCATACGCCCGGCGCGGAACATGTCGCCCGGCCCGCCGCGCCCGCCGCCCCTCATGCCGTGGCCGAATGGGCCGAAGCCGCCGCCACGACCGCCGAACTTGCCGGCCATATGCATGAAAACGCGCTCGGCATGCTCGCCGAAATGATGATGTCCGTGCATTGTCTGCTCCTTGAGTTATATCTTACGATATATCTCAATTATGCGGATGATGCCGTTGAGTCAAGATATATCTTACGATGTATCTGAGAACGGTGCCACCAGATTGATTTCGTCACCGAGCTTGGCTAATACCGGTTACCAGCGGCCCTTGCGCCGGTTCCAGGCATAGAGAAGATCGGCGAAGCGATCATAGGCATAGCGCGTCAACGGCAGCGCGGCGGGGTTGCCGAACAGCGTTGCAAGCCAGCCCTCGCCCGGCGTTCTCAGCCAGACGGCAATTGCGACATCGGCGCCAACCAGCAGTTTGCCGTCCGCCTCGATTGCGTGCAGCCGGCGGCGGATGTCCTCCAGCGACACGCCGTATCCGGCCAGTGCCGCCGGCTCGGCATTGATGTCGCGAAACGTGATCCGCCCGGCCTTGATCGCCTCGACCAGCCGCCGCTTTTGCCGGCTGATCCCGGCATCGCAAACCGGACAACGGGTGTTGTACCAGACGGTCAGTTGAGGCTTGGGCATGTGTTTCGAGACGCGAGCTGAACGGCTGCGCTGACTATCCGGGAAATCCCTTCGGCCCGCAATATTTCCGACCAGACTGGCCGCGACGCGGCATCGTGCCGATGAATTGCGGATGTCTCGAAAAAATCAAAATTCGTAGCCGAAGCGCTCGAAATCCCTGGAATAGAGCCGTCGCACGATGCTTTTCGCCCCGCCATCGTAGACGGCGCGATAGTCGTAGGGTGCATTGACGGTTGCCCGTGGAAGCTTCACCTCGCCCGGCAGGTCGAGCCGTTCGACCAGGGCATTGAATTGCTCGGCCAGTGTTTCAAACCGCAAAACCTCGTCGATGATAAGGTTTCCTTGCCTGTCCGAAATCCAGCTCGTCTGGTCCACCTGCACAAAACGGTTCTTGCGTTCGAGATAGCGCAGGAAAGTCTTGAAATCCAGAACCCTGGCTCTGTTCCGGCGCCGGCCGGAGAGATAGTCGCGGCGGAAATAGTAGGTCGAGACAGCAAGTTCGAAAGGGTTGCGCACGACAGCGAACTTGTACGCGCTGTCATAAATCTCGGCCGGCAGCTTGTGCTTCACCCAGCTTGCTTTGCCATGCTGCCTGAGGAACGCATTTTGGGACGTCTCGCGCACGGGAAGGTGTGACAGCAGGCGACGCCATTGCGTTCGCTGCGGTTTCGGGCTCCACGGCTCCAGCGCACGGGTGACCGAGGTCCCAGCCGTCTTCGGGATATGGATGAAAATGAAGTTCTTTTCGAGCGAGAGCAGCATTCCTCCTCATGATCAGCGGATCGGGCGCCGTCAAGCGGCGCCTGACCGTCGATATCCGGGCTCGGCAGCTTGCGCGGATCTGTAGCCGCGCAACGCCTCACCCGAGCGAGGCGATGATCTCGCGATAGGCCAATTCCGGGAAAGCCTTGAGCGTCCGCGTCCTCACGTTACCGCCTGACGCCAGCATCAGCGAGAAACGAGCGAGCACCGCATCGTCAGGCGCTTCGACGATCGCCACCATATCGCATTCGCCCATGGTGAGGTAAAACGCCTTGAACGAGCCGCCCATGTCTCCCAGCAGCTTCTTGGCGGCATCGAGCCGCTTCGGCGACTCGCGCACATTTTTGGCGCCCTGCTCCGTCCAGTTGATCAGCACGATATAGTTTGTCATGCACACCTCCCTCCGGAGCCTCGGAGCACGGCGTCACCGCCGGGGCGGGCATCCGGGTTTGTCGCCCGAAAAATGCATCCGACACGAGATTATCCTCCCACAGCAGGTGTGCTGCAACAACAACCGCACCGTCTGGCGAGACAATTCCTGGCACGAACGAAAAAGGGCGCCGCACAGGCTGTGTTAAAAATGATGAGGACCTGCAAAGGCGCTGGCCTTCGCTCGATTTCTTGACGCGTGAACAAGCACGATAAAGTCTGAATCGGGTGGAATGTCGCCTTCCTGCCCCCGAACGGAAGGACTAGGGAGCAATTCGCGAGGTCGAGTTGCGACAACCTGTAACTGGACATGGCGCAGAAACAGACTAGCATGCCGCGTCATGCGCAGACTTGCCAGCATCTTGGCAATTGTGCTGCTCGTAGTATTCGCAGCAGGCACGGTTGCGCATGCAACTAACGCAACGAGCATGGCACTGGCGATGTCTTCCGCCGCGATGGCTGACGGAGACATGGGGGCTGACGGAGACATGGGCGATTGTAATGCCTGCCCTCCCGACGACAGCGGCAAGCCTCAGCTATGCAGTGCGGCCTGCCTTGTGCCTTTCGCAGCAATTCCTGCGCGGATCAGTCTCGTGCTTTCCTTTGTGGCAGCCGAAATTGCGACTTCACCGCTGGTGGAATTGGTCGGCCACACCGACCCACCCGATCCCTCTCCTCCCCGAACCATCATCCTGTAGCTGACGCCGGCAGGGCTTGCCCGTTGCCGGTGCAACGACCATAGGCGCGTCGTACCGCCCGTGATCGCAGTTTCGCATGAGGTGTCTTTTCCGCGCCGCCATGTGCGCGAACGACCGACTTTTCAGGATGGTTGAACCATGTCCAGATTTCCCATGCCGGCGCAGACGCGTCGAGCCTTTCTTGCATCGGCAGCCGCGAGTACGGCGGGTGCGGTGCTTCCCGTGTTGTGGCGGTCGCCCGTCCATGCCGCGGCTCCGCACGAGGTGCAATTGCGGGTGGCGCCGGGTCGTACGCGGCTTATGCCCGAACCATCCGGCGAGATTGCCGCCTGGTGCTACGGCGGGACTGTTCCCGGTCCCGAGATACGGGTCCGGCAGAGCGAGCGGCTGCGGGTCGTGGTCGAGAACGGCCTCGCCGAGGAAACGACCGTGCACTGGCATGGCGTGCGCGTGCCGCACGCCATGGACGGCGTCCCGCACCTCACCCAGAAGCCGATCGGAGCGGGAGAGCGCTTCGTCTACGAATTCGATGCGGTCGACGCCGGCACCTTCTGGTATCACCCGCACCAGCGGAGTTTCGAGCAGGTCGAGCGCGGGCTTTACGGACCGCTGATTATCGAGGAACGCGAACCGGCGCACGTCGACCGCGACGTGACCTGGATGCTCGACGACTGGCGATTGACCAAATCGGGCGCAATCAGCGAGGATTTCGGCAACCGGCACGACATCCACCACAACGGCCGCGTCGGCAACACGGTTACCATCAACGGTCGCGTGCCGGATACCTTCGCCGTCAGGGCGGGTGAGCGCATCCGCCTGCGGTTGATCAACGCCGCCAATGCGCGCATCTTCAGCCCCGACTTCACGGATCTTCAGCCCATCGTCATCGCGCTCGACGGCCAGCCGGTCGCGCCATACCCGCCGGATGGCGGGCTGGTGGTGCTTGGCCCGGCCATGCGCGCCGACCTGATCCTCGACATGACGGGCAAGCCCGGTAGACGGGTTTCGATCTTCGACCGGTTCTACGAAGGGCTGGAATACAAGCTCGTCGATATCGCTTATTCCGACACTCCGCTCCGCGAGGGCGCGCCCGACTGGCCGCTGGCCTTGCCGGCCAACCCGCTACTGGAGCCGGACCTGGAAACCGCGTCCCGCAACGAGGTCGTTTTCACCGGCGGCATGATGGGCCAGATGGTCGCCCAGGGCATGGGTGAAATCATGGGCCCGGGTGCGCCGGGCGGCATGACGCGCGACATGAATTCGATGATGGGCGGAGGGATGATGCAGATGATGAATTCCAGCACTGCTTGGTTCATCAATGGCATCGCCGCCGACCAGGCTCGCCACGACATGAAACCGGCGCTGACGCTCGCGCGGAACAAGAGCCATGTCATCGCCATGACCAATGCGACAGCCTGGCATCATCCGATCCATCTCCACGGCCATTCGTTCCGGGTGATTTCCCGCAATGGCCAGCCCACCCGTCATCGCGAATGGCAGGACACAGTGCTGGTTTCGCCCCGCGAAAAGGTCGAGATCGCCTTCGTCGCCGACAACCCCGGCGACTGGATGTTCCACTGCCACATTCTTGAACACCAGGCTGGTGGCATGATGGCGGTCTTCCGCGTCGCCTAATCGTCCGAAAAACCGAAAGGAGAAAAACATGTCCAATATTCTGAAAGCTCTCGCCCTTGCGTCCTTGCTCTCCAGTGCCGCTCCGGCGCTTGCCGGCGAAAAGGACGTCACGCTTTACAAGAACCCGCAATGCGGCTGCTGCGAAGGCTATGCCGATTATCTCAGGGAGAACGGCTTCGCGGTCACCGTCAAGCCGACG
Organism: Mesorhizobium delmotii; assembly: GCF_900149755.1. Lineage (NCBI taxonomy): Bacteria > Pseudomonadati > Pseudomonadota > Alphaproteobacteria > Hyphomicrobiales > Phyllobacteriaceae > Mesorhizobium > Mesorhizobium delmotii. Next base: position 251,094 of record NZ_FUIG01000024.1, read on the forward strand.
CACGACCTTTCTGCCATGAGCCGGGAAGCGGGCATTCCGGCGGAAGCCGAGGGCTGCCATCTTTCCTTCATCGACGGCTATGTGGTGAGCGGCCATGTGCCGGTCGGCACGGTCAACAAGCTCTTGACCGAGCGGCCCGACATCAAGGGCGTGACGCTGCCTGGCATGCCAATGGGCTCCCCCGGCATGAGCGGCACGAAAGAGGGTCCGTTCGAGATTCTCGAAATCCAGAAGTCTGGTGGGACCGGCGGCGTCTACGCCAAGGAATAGGAGGCTGCGATGATGGAAGGCACGAGCGGAATGATGATGTGGGGCATGAGCTTCGTGTGGCTGCTCGCCGTGCTTGTGCTCGTCCTTGGGGTGGCCGCACTGGTCAAGTACCTGTTCTTCGGCGGCGGCAAATGAAAAGGACGTCGGTCCTCTTCTCGATGCTCGGCATGGCTGCGGCCGTCCTTGGATTTTCCTGGCCCTGGCTCGCGGACCGGATGGCCGGTGGCGCCTCGGCTGCCACTGTCGCGCTCGGAAAGACGATCTATGCCGAGCGTTGCGCCACCTGCCATGGCGCCAACCTCGAAGGACAACGCGACTGGAAAAGCCCGCTGCCTTCGGGACGCATGCCGGCACCGCCGCACGATGCCTCCGGCCACTCCTGGCATCATCCGGACGGCGTGCTCTTCCGTGTCACCAAAGAAGGAGCGGCCGCAGTCGTCGGCGGCGGCTACGAGAGCGACATGCCGGCATTTGCGGTTGTGATGACTGACGACGAAATCCGCGCCGTGCTCACCTTCATCAAGAGCACTTGGCCTGAACGGGAACGGCAATATCAGGCGGAGATGAGCCGCCGGGAGCAGGAGCAGGCGCGATTGGACCGCGCCCCGCCAAATCCCTCCTCGACTGGAAAGCATGGGCTATGAAAGCAAGAATCCTGATCGCAACGCTTTTTCTGTTGCTGGCCGCCGCGCCGCCCGCGCGGGCGCATCATCCGGGCGCCGATCTCGACGAGATGATGGGCAGTGAGGAGAAGTTCTTTCAGATCATCGACGAACCGGCTGCGCCGCCGTTCGAACTGGCCGACGCGAACGGAAAGGCCGTCCGCCTTTCCGATTTCTCGGACAAGATCGTCGTGCTCTACTTCATCTTCGCGAGTTGTACCGATCTGTGTCCAATCCATTCCGAGGTGATCGCGGACATTCAGCGCAAGGTCAACGCTACGCCGATGAAAGACAGGGTGCAGTTCCTGGCAGTGACGACCGACCCGGTAAGGGACACGTCCGAAGTCCTCGAGGCCTATGGTCCAGCGCATGGATTGGATGCGGGCAACTGGATGTTTTTGACGACACGGCCGGGCCAGCCGGATGACACGACCCGGAAACTGTCAGAGGCTTACAATGTACGCTTCGAGCCGCTGGAAGACGGCCAGCAGATGCATGGGGCCGTCACCCACGTCATCGATCGCGGCGGACGCTTCGCTGCCAAGTTCCACGGCCTCAGGTTCGACCCGCTGAATATGGTTCTTTATATCAACGGCATCACCAACAACGTCCGGAAACCGGCAAAACCCGAGCCCGGCTGGTGGGACAGGCTCAAGGTAATGTTCCGATGAACATTGACCCACTGAAAAGGCACTTTCGGCGATGCCGCGGTTCACGACAACATATCCATGAGGAAGCGCTGCAAGGCATGAATGATCGCGGTTCCTCATCAGAAGCCTCTAGGGAATCAGAACCGAAATGGTCCTCCCGGTCCTAGCCTACAACATCATCCGCAGCATCAACCTCAGATCAGCCCAACCCGCATAGGGCTGCATCATCGAAACGACCCCGCCAATCAGCGGGATCGTTTCTATTCTCACACAGCCTGCGCAGCGCCCTTTAAATTGCTTATCCGGTACCCGGCATCAGCTGTCGAGGAAGCTCCGCAGCTTGCGCGAGCGGCTCGGGTGCTTGAGCTTGCGCAACGCCTTGGCTTCGATCTGGCGGATACGCTCGCGGGTGACCGAGAACTGCTGGCCGACTTCCTCCAGCGTGTGGTCGGTGTTCATGCCGATGCCGAAGCGCATTCTGAGCACGCGCTCTTCACGCGGGGTGAGCGAAGCAAGCACCCGCGTCGTCGTCTCGCGCAGATTGGCCTGGATCGCCGCGTCGATCGGCAGGATCGCCATCTTGTCCTCGATGAAATCGCCGAGATGCGAATCCTCCTCGTCGCCGACCGGCGTTTCGAGCGAGATCGGCTCCTTGGCGATCTTCAGCACCTTGCGCACTTTTTCCAGCGGCATGGCGAGCTTCTCCGCCAGTTCCTCCGGCGTCGGCTCGCGGCCGATCTCGTGCAGCATCTGGCGCGAGGTACGCACGATCTTGTTGATCGTCTCGATCATGTGCACCGGAATGCGGATGGTACGCGCCTGGTCGGCGATCGAGCGGGTGATCGCTTGCCGGATCCACCACGTCGCATAGGTCGAGAACTTATAGCCGCGGCGGTATTCGAATTTGTCGACCGCCTTCATCAGGCCGATATTGCCTTCCTGGATCAGATCGAGGAACTGCAGGCCGCGATTGGTGTATTTCTTGGCGATGGAAATGACGAGGCGCAGATTGGCCTCCACCATTTCCTTCTTGGCGATCGCGGCTTCGCGCTCGCCCTTCTGCACCTGGTTGACGATCTTGCGGAATTCCAGGATCGAGATCGCCGTTTCGGTGGCGAGGTTCTGGATCTCGGCGCGCAGGTCGCGGATCGCGTCCTTCTCGTTCTTGGTGAATTCCTTCCAGCCGCGCGAGGTCAGATTGCCGATCGAGCGCGTCCAGTTGGGATCGAGTTCCGAGCCCTGATACTCCTTCAGGAATTCCTCGCGGCGCACGCCATAGCTTTCGGCCAGCCGCAACAGCTTGCCTTCGTTCTGCACCAGGCGCTTGTTGATGTCGTAGAGCTGCTCGACCAATGCCTCGATGCGCGCCGTGTTCAAGGACAGCGACTTCACCGCCTTGATCAGCTGATCCTTCAGCTCCTTCAGCCGGCGGTCCTGGCTGGGGGACAGCGTGCCGGCGGCAGCCAGCCGGTTCTCGACCTGCTGGTCCTGCAGCTTGCGCAACTTCTTGTAGGTGTCGGCGATGACGTCGAGCGTCTCCATCACCTGCGGGCGCAGCTCCGCTTCCATCGCCGCCAGCGACAGGCTGGCTTCGTCCTCGTCTTCCTCGTCGTCATCAGTCAGACCGCGCGTGTCGCCGCCGACATTGGTGATGTCGTCCTCGTCCTCGCGCGAACGGCGCGGCTTGTCCTCGGTCTTGGCTTCCTCGATCCGCTCGACCACCGGCGCCTGCTTGGCCTCCGGTCCGGCATAGGTCGCTTCGAGGTCGATGATCTCGCGCAAGAGGATCTTCGATTCGTTGAGCTCGTCACGCCAGATGATGATGGCCTGGAAGGTCAGCGGGCTTTCGCACAGGCCCGCGATCATCGTCTCGCGGCCAGCCTCGATGCGCTTGGCAATCGCGATTTCGCCCTCGCGCGACAGAAGCTCGACCGAGCCCATTTCGCGCAGATACATGCGAACCGGATCGTCGGTGCGATCGGTCGGCTCTTTCTTGGTGGTCGTCGCGGCAACGGCGGTACCGGTCTGCTCGGCCAGTTCGTTGGCGTCTTCCTCGGCGTCGGCAGCCGCGTCGGCGGCTTCGGGCTCCTCGCCCTGCTCGTCGTCCTCGACCACGTTGATGCCCATGTCGGAGAGCATGGCCATCGTGTCCTCGATCTGCTCGGAGGTCACTTCCTCCGAGGGCAGCACCGAATTCAGTTCGTCCATGGTGACATAGCCGCGCTTCTTGGCGGCTTTGATCATCTTCTTGACAGCATCGTCGGAAAGGTCGAGCAGAGGGCCATCGGTGGCGCCTTCACGTTCGGTCTCGACCTCTTCCTTTTCTTTTGTCGCCATTCTTTATTTTCTCCAAGCGGCCAAGGATCAAGCCGCGTAAGCTGCCGTACCGGTTAAATCAGATGCGCTCGCTCTAGAACGCGCTTGCCCGGGCCCGTAACTGCATCTCTCGTTAAGTCCAGATTAACCCTGGTATCTGTGGCAGGCTGACTGCCTGTCCAGTGACCGGTACCTCACATCGCTGCATTTCCCGTCGACGCCGGCACGGGTTAACGTTTCGAATCGTCCTGATTCCGTCATTCTGCCCGAAGGTCAAGCGCCTCTCGCATGATTCGCATGAAAAAAGCGAATCAATTACCCGACTTAAAGCGCCGCGGCTGATTCGACGCGCAAGCACGGTTCTGCACTTTCACTCTTTCGTAACCTTCGACCTACACCCGCCCGGCCCTGCCCGAAGACACGCCGAACCCTTCGATCAGCGCTTCCGTTGCCTGCACATCACGAAATTGCGCCTGGATCTCGACGAGATGCCGGTAGTTTTCGTCCGTGGGATCGCTGGCGAGCGCCGCTTCCGCCTGTTTCAGCTCCTTATGTAAGGTGCGCGCGCTGCGCTGCAAGTGGAGCGCCTGGCTGAAGGCGTCGCGGGCATCGTCAAGTCCGGCTGTTTCCAGCGCCGGCCATTGCCGCGCCCGTTTGATCAGCGCCACCACGCGCGCCCAGATCTCGCCGCAGCCCGCCCGTTCGATGGTCGCGATCACCGCGTTGCGGTCGTTGGCCATGTCATGCGCCATCGCATCGAGAATGGCCGCATGCAATCGCTTCAGATCGGTGTTGGCGAGGTCGAGGAACTCGACATGTGCGAAATTCTCGTCGATCAGCGCCGGATGATTGACAAGGGCTGCGATGATCGTCGCCTCGCGCACCGACATCCCCTCGCCGCCGCGCTTGACCAGCGCCGAGCGGCCAAGGCTTTCGGTAATCGCGGTGCGTCCACCGGCATTGCCGCCGCGTGCGAACTGTCCGCCAGGAGCTGAGCCCTTGCCCTGAAAGCGCCCGCCGGGCCGGCCATCTTGCCGCCCCCCTGGATAGCCTTGGCGCGCGCCACGCTGGGTGCCGAAAAAGCTTAGCACCCGCTCGCGCATTTCCTGTTGGTAGTGATAGCGCAAGCTCTCGTCGCGGATGCGGCTGGTCAGTTCGCGCAGCGTCTTTTCCAGTTCCGCCCGCCGCTCCGGCGTGTCGAAGATGCCGCCGGCCGTTTCGCGCACCCACAAAAGGTCGGCGAGCGGCCGCGCCTCGGAAAGCACGGCGCGAAACGCGTCCGGCCCATCGGCCTTGACCAGATCGTCGGGGTCCTTGCCTTCGGGCAGAAGCGCAAAGCGCACCGAGCGGCCTGCCTGGACCGCCGGCAGCGCCATGTCGGCGGCGCGCCACGCCGCCTTCAGTCCGGCCTGGTCGCCATCGAAGCACAGCACCGGCTCGCCGGCCATCCGCCACAGGAGTTCGAGCTGATTTTCCGTCAGCGCGGTGCCGAGCGGCGCCACGACATTCTCGAAACCGGCCTGCGCCAGCGCAATCACGTCCATATAGCCCTCGACGGCGATGACCGTGCCGCCCTTGGCCAAGTCCTTGCGCGCCCGGGCGAAATTATAGAGCACGTTGCCCTTGTGGAAGAGCTCGGTGTCGGGCGAATTCATGTATTTGGCAAGCGCATCGGGTGCCAGCGCACGCCCACCAAAGGCGATTGTCTTGCCTCTGGAATCCGGGATCGGGAACATGATGCGGTCGCGGAACCAATCGTAGGAAACCGGAACGTCGTCGCCATGGCGCACCAGCCCGCAGGCCTCGATATCGGCCTTGGGCACGCCCTTGGCTGCAAGATGCTCCTTCAGCGCGTTGCGGCTGTCGGGCGCATAGCCGAGCCGGAACGACTGCTGCGTCGCCGGCGTCAGCCCTCGGTCGCGCAGATAGGCGCGGGCTTTTGCGCCTTCCGGCCCTTGCAGCCGCTCCTGGAAGAAGGCGGTCGCCATTTCCATGATTTCGGTCAGGCTGGCGCGTTCCTTTTCGCGCCGTTCCTCCTGGGCATCGCGCACCGGCATCGGCACGCCGGCCATGTCGGCGATCTTCTCGACTGCTTCGGGAAAGCTCATCCCGTCGAGTTCGGTGAGGAATTTGAAGTGGTCGCCCGAAACCGAGCAGCCGAAGCAATGGTAGCGGCCCTTCTTGTCCTCGCAATGGAAGGACGGGCTCTTCTCGCCATGGAAGGGACAGCACGCCCAATAATCGCCGCGCGGCGCGTTGGTCTTCTTCCTGTCCCACGCCACGCGCTGGCCGATCACCGATGAAATCGGCACGCGGTCGCGTATCTCGTCGAGGAAGGCAGGTGGAAAGCGCATCGGGAACGGCTCGTTTGTCCTCCATATAATCACGCCGGCGAAACCCGACGACTCTTAATGCGGACCATACCCGGTTTTCACAGGGCAAAAGAAGACGGCCGTTGCGGGCCGCCTTCTTTCCTATTCCGGCATAGTGCCGGTCGACGTTTTTGACGGTCAGTGCGCGGCGATCGCGCCGAAGATGATGCCGGAGACGACGCTGACCAAGAGATAGTCGTTGCCGACGCGGATCCATTCCTGGCCACGGCCCGGACGACGCAGGCCATAGTGGCGATAGTCGCGGATCGGCTGGTGACGCTTCCAGCTCGAATATTTCTGGCCGTTGCGCCAATGGTTCCCCTTCACGATGACTTTCTTCTTCACCACGACGCGCTTCTTCACGTGCCTGTCCGGCTTCTTCCAGTCGACCTGGCTGTGGGTCGACTGCGGCGCGTTCGGTGCGTTCAGCGGCGCGGCCTGGCCCTGCAGGGACGTGGCAGCCAGCATCGAGACGGCGACTGCGGAAAGAATGATGTGTTTCATCACGGGGTACTCCTTGGTTGTCGATGCCCAAGCAATAGAGCCCGAAGAATGAACCGAAACTGAATATGAGAATTACTTTTTTGTAATGATTTCATATATTTAGAATAGCTAATCCAAGACTCCACTCAAACCGGATCTGAAGGTGTCGCCTGCACTTGACCGCGCGGTCATCCGGAAGCCGGCCGGCAATGCAACCATTTTGCGATCCATCCATTTCCGACACGCCCTGTCGCGCACCAACAGCCCGCCGAATTGGGCAAAATTTATTATCCGGCTAAAATTAATCGGAGTAGCATCAATCTTTATAATGCCCTTGATTCGTTCCCTCTTTTGCCCCTTTGCCGTCACGGTGCCCGTATCGCTGGCGCCCGTCGGGCTGCGAGCCTGATATGAGCGGTTCGGTCGTTTTGCTGCATCTTGCCGGCGCGGTGGCGCTGATGCTGTTTGCCACCCGGTTGGTGAAGACCGGCGTCGAGCGCGCCTACGGCGATGTGCTGCGCCACAAGCTGCGCGCCACCATGCGCAATCCTTTCATGGCGGTTCTGGCCGGCTGTGGCCTGGCGATCGCGCTGCAAAGTTCCACCGCCGTTACCTTGCTGGTCGGCTCCTTCGCCGGCGCCGGCATTGTCAGCGGCATATCGGGCCAGCTTGCCGTGCGTGGCGCCGAGATCGGCTCGGCGCTGGTGGTCAAGCTGCTCACCTTCGACCTGTCGCTGCTGGTGCCGATCTGTCTTGTCGCCGGCACTGTCATGTTCATGGCCACCGAGCGGCGAGATTGGCGCCAGTTCGGCCGCATCCTGGTCGGCATCGGCCTGCTGGTATTGTCGCTGGAGATGATCGGCCAGGCATCGGAGCCGCTGCGCCAGAGCACGCTGATGCCGGTCATCGTCGATTACTTCTCCAGCGACCCGGTCACCGCCTATCTGCTGGCGGCGCTGGTCACCTGGCTGTTTCATTCCTCGATCGCCGCGGTGCTGCTGATGGTGACGCTGGCCGGTCGCGGCTTCATCCCGCCCGAACTCGGCATCGTGCTGGTGCTCGGCGTCAATCTGGGCTCGTCGATCATCGCGCCGCTGCTCACCCGCAACGCAGACCCGGGTGTGCGTGTCGTACCGATCGGCAATCTCCTGATGCGCGGCATGGGCTCTCTGGCCATGCTGATACTGTTCCTGTGGTTGAAGCCGCCGGTCGCCTTTCTCGGCGCCACCGTGCCCGACCAGATCGTCAACGCGCATATCCTGTTCAACATCCTGATCCTGGTTGCCGGCCTGCCGCTGGCCGGCCTCGTCTACCGCGTTTCGGAAAAGATCGTGGCGCTCGGCACCAAACCGGCCCCGGCCGAAGCGCTCGACGTCGTCGAGCTTTCCGCGCTCAACGACAGCGCCCTGGACATGCCGAGCCAGGCGCTGGCCAACGCCACCCGCGAGGTGGTGCGGGTCTGCGAGACGGTCGAGATCATGCTGAAGCGCATCATCGAGCTCTATGAGAGCGCCGACGCCGACAAGATCAAGGCGCTGGCCGCGCTCGACGACCGCGTCGACAACAAGCACGCGTCGATAAAGCTCTACCTGGCCAAGGTTACCAGGAACCCGCTGAGCGAAGACGAGGCGCTGCGCTGCCAGGAGTTGATCGGCGCCTGCGTCAAGCTCGAACAGGTCGGCGACATCATCGTGCGCAACATGCTGGTGCATGTCAGGAAGAAGCTCGAGCGCGGGCTGGAGTTCACGCCCGAGGGCTGGCGCGAGCTTTGCGCCTTCCACGCCTCGGTGCTCGCCAACGCACGGCTTGCCTTCAACGTGCTGGTCTCGCGCGATCCGGAGACCGCCCGCCAGTTGGTGCTCGAAAAGGATCGGCTGCGTGACCGCGAGAAGGAGACCAGCGCCAGCCATTTCGTGCGACTGCGCGACGGCACCGCGAAGAGCGTCGAGACCAGTTCCATCCATCTCGACACCATCCGCGACCTGAAGCAGATCAACTCTCTGCTCGCCTCGATGGCCTATCCCGTGCTCGAGGAACGCGGCCTGCTCACCGGCTCGCGGCTGAAAGCGGGATAGACTGGGCCTGCAGGCGGAAGCCAATTGCCCGACCATCAGCGCGGCAATTGCTTCGAGCCAGCCGCGAAAATTAGCCTTTGCTCAACCTCCCGTCGGTCGGCTAGAGCATTTTGCAGCCAGACGCCTTCATTTGGCGTCCGACAGAGAATGCCTCAACAAAGACGTGGGGCGCGGTTTTGGTTCCACCAAACGCAAAGCGCTCTAAGGATCGGTCAATCCGCCGGGAGAAAAGTAAATGGACACCCACTCGCGCAGTTTCGCCAAGGCGCTTTCCTGGCGCGTCACCGGCACCATCGACACGATGATCATTTCGCTCGTCGTGACAGGCAGCATCAAGCTCGCTGCGGCCATCGGCCTGACCGAAGTCATCACCAAGTCGCTGCTCTATTATTTTCACGAGCGGGCGTGGCTGAAAATTCCCTATGGGAGGGAGACGACCATCTAGCGCTTGCCGGATGCGGCCGGAGCCTGCCTGAACCGATCAAGAAAACCTAAAGCGGCGTCGACAATTTCTGGATTGCCCGCGGCTCTCGTTCGTGATTTGAGGCCATCTCATTCAAGGATCGCCTCCCAGCGCCATGCTTCCCCTTATCGCCCTGTTCATCGCTGCGTTCGCATTCGGCACCACCGAATTCGTCATCGCCGGCGTGCTGCCGCAAGTTGCCGATGGCCTCGGCGTCTCCATCCCAACTGCCGGCTACCTCGTCTCCGGCTACGCCGGTGGGATCGCGATCGGCGGACCGCTGTTGACGCTCGCCACCAAGACGATTTCCCGCAAGGCCTTGCTGGTTGGCCTTGCCGCAGCCTTCACCATCGGCCAGGCCGCCTGCGCCCTTGCACCCGACTTCGCCTCCATGTTGCTGCTGCGGATTGCAGTGGCCGTGGCGCACGGCGCCTATTTCGGCGTCGCGATGGTGGTCGCGGTCGGCCTGGTCCGCCAGGACCAGCGTGGAATGGCCGTGGCGCTCATCCTGTCGGGCCTCACGGTCTCCAATGTCATCGGCGTGCCGGCCGGCACGGCGATCGGCAATGTCTGGGGGTGGCGCGCGACGTTCTGGGTGATGTGCGCGCTTGGCGTGGCGCCCATCGCTGCCATGACCGTGCTACTGCCGCGCAAGACGGGATCGTCGCGCCAGTCCGTCAGTTTCGGCAGCGAGGTTCGCGTGCTCGCACGCCAGCAGGTCTGGACGTCGCTGATCCTCATGCTGATGCTGATGATCGGCCAGTTCGACCTCTTCACCTACATCACGCCGACGCTGCTTGAAGTCACCGGCCTCGATGAGGCTCTGGTGCCGTGGGTGCTGCTGCTCAACGGCGTCGGCGCGACGATCGGCGTCTTCCTTGGCGGGCGGCTCGCCGACTGGAAACTGATGCCGTCGCTCATCACAATGCTTTTCATGCAGGCGGTGACACTTGCCGTCATTTACGCCGTCAGCCCGTACCCGGTGCCAATGGTGGTGGCGATCACTATCTGGGGCGGTCTCAGCTTTGCCATCGGCACGCCGATCCAGACCCGGATCCTGACCTGGACGGCGGATGCCTCCAACCTCGCCTCATCGCTCATCCCGGCCGGCTTCAATGTCGGCATCGCGCTGGCCGCCTCGCTCGGTGCCGCCATGCTCAATACCGGTTATGGCTATCGCAGCCTGCCGGTGGTTGGCGCCATAGCCATGCTGGTCGCCGTGGCGGTCGCGCTTGCCTCGCATGTCTGGGAGTGGCGCCGCAACACGACGCCGCCGCTGCCGGCCGCAGCAGAATAGACGGCAGACTCTACAGATCGATCCGGTAGCGCAGGCTTTCGGCGCCGGGTCGCCTGCGCGACGTCTGCCTTTTGGAGAGAAAGCCTCTGCCTGTGCGCTTGTGGGTTTGGCGGAGATCAACAGGATTCGGAAGTTGATCTTCAGGGGCGGCTTTCTAAAATCGAGTATCATCGATTACCACTTGGAGTGAACACAATGGCCGACCACACGTCCGAGAAATCGGCGAAGGCCGCCGCCGAGCGGGTCGCGGCGACCAAACCGCGCAAGGCGACGCCGAAGCCGCAGTCCGGCAAGGCCGCGAAGCCGACACTCCTCGCAGGCGGCAACCCCCAGATCGCGAAGGCTGAAGGCGACGCCCCCGTGCAGGCCTACATCGCGGCCATGCCGGGCTGGAAAAGCGACATCGGCCGCCGCCTCGACGCGATCATCGCACGCACCATGCCCGGCGTGCACAAGGCGGTCAAATGGAACTCGCCATTTTACGGCATCAAAGGCCAGGGCTGGTTCCTGTCGTTCCACGTCTTCACCCGCTACGTCAAAGTGACCTTCTTCCGAGGCACGTCGCTGCGTCCTCTTCCTCCCGGCGAGTCCAAGCACAAGGAAGTGCGCTATCTAGATATTTATGAGGACCAGCTCGACGAAGCTCAGTTCGCCGCTTGGGTGAAGCAAGCCAGCCAATTGCCAGGCGAACGACTGTGAGATGCATCGCGAATTAGCCAAGGGCGTCTGCAAGAACCTCATTCAAGCGTGCAAACGCGGTGGGCTCGTCTGGCGCATGGGCCGGATTAACTTCTGTGACGGTCAGGCCGCGCCATTGCTGCAGGGCGGTCAACTGCTTTAGCACGAAGGCGGCTTGCTCCAGTTTGAGACCGTCGCAACGGCGCACATTCTCAGCAATCGGGAAATCGATAAAGGAGAGTACATCGACATCGAAGTGAATAAGCACGCAGTCAAAGCGCGCCGCCCATTCGGCCGCGCCCGCCGCCGCCGCCTCGATATCACTCAAAGCTTCCTCACGCGATATGACCTTGATCGCATTATCCCTGATGGCGGCGGCTTCGGGCGGAGTGATATTCTCGACGCCGAAATAGAGGAGTTGCTGAGGCACGAGCATCGGACGGGTTGGACCGAGCCCGGCGAGCGAAGGCTCGCATCCCGGGATGTTGAGCAGATGAGCGACACCAGTCCAGTCCAAGGCGCCGTCGCTCGTGTCAGGTGTGTTGAGATCGGCGTCAAAGTCTATGTAGACGAGTCCGATCCGCGCGCCGGCCGCGTTCGCTCCAGCGACCGTTCCCAGCTCCACAGTACAATCGCCGCCTAAGACAAGCACGTCTTCCTGCGCCGAAATCGCCGTCGCCACGTGGCTTGCGACCAAGTCACAGGCCCCGCGCACGGCCTCCAGGTTCATGGCCTGCGGCCGCGAGGGATCCGGTCGCCATCGGAACGATGCAACATCGCCGTGATCCCTGATGGTTCTGCCTCGGCTCGCGAGCGCCCCTGCGAGCCCATGTCGCCGAAACGCCGCGGGGGCTCGTTCCTGCCCCGGCGAATAGGCGCCGGCGCTGGTGGCGGCGCCGACAATGTTCAACAGACGCGCCGCCAAATCGAAGCTCCATTTTCGTATGATCCTCGTTGCAAAACGGGTCTGGAGGGAGGAAGGTTCCTCCTCAACGTCGAGAGTTTGTCGCCCGCGCCGGAACGGCAAACGGCTTGCCGCATTGATGCCGTCGTGAGACGCCGGACGCCGAACGTTCACAAAGCCACTGGGACCAATCGTGACAAAAGCGACAACAGCCATGAAGAAGAGCGGCTCGATGGAAGGAGCAGGAGGAGACACTCCCTCTCAGTTGATAGATGCGAGAATCAACGAACTGAGCGATTGGCGGGGCGAGATGCTCGCTCGGGTCAGAACCCTCATCAAGCAGGCCGATCCCGAAGTGGTCGAGGAGTGGAAGTGGAGAGGGGTTCCGGTGTGGGAGCACGCCGGAATAATCTGCACCGGTGAGACGTACAAGAATGTCGTGAAGCTGACCTTCGCCAAGGGCGCCTCGCTGGAGGACCCTTCCGGCCTCTTCAACTCCAGCCTCGAAGGCAACACCAGGCGCGCCATCGACATCCATGAGGGCGACAAGATCGATGAAGAGGCGCTGAAGGCGCTCATTCGCGCCGCCGTGGCACTGAACATGTCGGTGCGAGCTAAACCGCGCTCTCAGAAACCAAAGAGCGCTTGAGGATCGTCCACAACCGGCAGCGCTGGCTCCTCGCGATCGCCCCCAAATGCCTTACGACCTCGCTGCAGCGGGAAAATCCTACTGCAGCAGTTCCTTGACGATGCCGCTCGCCCTGGAGAAATCCATCTGGCCCGCGTATTTCTCCTTGAGCACGGCCATCACCTTGCCCATGTCCTTGACGCTGCTGGCGCCGGTCTCGGCGATGGCGGCGCGAATCGCCGATTCGGTCTCTGCCTGGCCCAGTTGCGTCGGCAGGAAATCGCGGATGATGGCCATCTCGTCCCGCTCCTGCGCGGCAAGCTCCGGCCGCTTGCCGTCGTCGAAAGCCTTGGCCGACTCCTCGCGCTGCTTCACCATCTTGGCCAGGATCTGCAGGATCTCGTCATCGCTGGCCGGCTCTTTGCCGGCGCCGCGATTGGCGATGTCGCGATCGTGAATGGCCGCCTGGATCAGCCGCAATGTGGGCAGCCGGCGCTTGTCCTGCGCCTTCATCGCGCTCTTCAGGGATTCGGCGATTTTGCCGCGCATGATGCTTCCTCCTTCGAATGCGACGGACAATAGCCGTGCCGAAAGCCCAAGGCAATTCGACGCCGCCCGGCAAACCGCTGATATTGTTCGACGAAATAAATCGCGCCTGCGGACGTAGCGTCATTGACCGCTCTGGCGCCTTCCCCTATGTACTGGGCCTTGCATGAACTGAATTCTAGTGCACGTCGCCCAAAAGTGCGTAGCGGTTTGGGGCAACGACGCACATTCGAAAAACTTGCGCGCGCTGGCTGCGAAATCGCCGCTGCGCGCGGTTTGCTGCGCAGAATGGTTCGCCGGACCGATTGAAGGGCGCAGCCTTTTAGGAGTGCCGCCATGGCAACGATGACCGCCGCGTCGACCCCCCCTTGGGCCACCGAGAAGCCGACCGCCTTGCTGGTGCTGGCCGACGGCACCGTCATCGAGGGCCGCGGCCTTGGCGCCACCGGCTCCGCCGTCGCCGAGGTTTGCTTCAACACCGCGCTGACAGGCTATCAGGAAATCCTCACCGACCCGTCCTATGCAGGCCAGATCGTCACCTTCACCTTCCCGCATATCGGCAATATCGGCACCAATGACGAGGACATCGAGGATCTCAATCCGGTTGCCCGCGCCGGCGCCGTCGGCGCCGTGTTCAAGGCCGACGTCACCAATCCGTCCAGCTATCGCGCCGCAGCTGGTCTCGACCAATGGCTGAAGAAACGCGGCATCGTCGCGCTTTCTGGCATCGACACCCGTGCGCTGACCGTGCTGATCCGTGAAAAGGGCATGCCCAACGCCGTCATCGCGCATGCGCCCGACGGCATCTTCGACATCGATGATCTGAAGCGCCGCGCCGCCGCCTGGTCCGGCCTGATCGGGCTTGACCTGGCCAAGGACGTCACTTCCGGCCAGTCCTCGGTCTGGCGCGAGACGCCCTGGGTCTGGGACGAGGGTTTTGGCGAACAGGTCGATCCGTCCATGCATGTCGTCGCCATCGACTACGGCGTCAAGCGCAACATATTGCGCCTGCTTGCCGGTCTCGGCGCCAAGGTCACCGTGGTGCCGGCCAACACCGGCGCCGAGGAGATCCTCGCCATGCGGCCCGACGGCATCTTTCTTTCCAACGGTCCCGGCGACCCGGAAGCCACCGGCGACTATGCCGTTCCGGTCATCCAGGACCTGCTGAAGACCGACATCCCGGTCTTCGGCATCTGCCTCGGCCACCAGATGCTGGCGCTGGCGCTGGGCGGCAAGACCGCCAAAATGCATCAGGGCCATCACGGCGCCAACCATCCGGTCAAGGATCACACCACCGGCAAGGTCGAGATCGTCTCGATGAATCATGGCTTTGCCGTCGATGCCGACTCGTTGCCCACGGGAGTCGAAGAAACCCACGTCTCGCTGTTCGACGGCTCGAACTGCGGCATCACGCTGACAGGAAGGCCGGTGTTCTCGGTCCAGCATCATCCCGAAGCCTCGCCCGGCCCGCAGGATTCGCACTATCTGTTCCGCCGCTTCGTCAATCTCATCCGCGAAAAGCGCGGCGAGCCGGCACTGGCGGAGCGCTGACTATCTGTACGCGAGAAGCCTCGGCAATAATATCGCTTAACTTTCTGCGATAAACCTGCGATATCATCACCGTGAAGACGATCATCCTCTCGGTGTCGGCGGCTCGCGATCTCGACAACCTGCCGGCCGATGTCCGCGAGCAGATCGCCGAAGGCCTGATCTCCTATGCCGTCAGCGGGCGGGGAGATATCAAGCGCCTTGCTGGCAGGGACGGCTACAGACTGCGGATCGGTCGCTACCGGGTCATATTCGATGAAGACCGCACGACGATCCTCGCGATCTATATCGGCAAACGCGAAACGACAACCTACCGTCGGTCATAGCAGGACAGGACACCATGAACGCCCCGCAAATCATAAAGACGCCAACCGGAGAAGAGCTGGTCGTTATCCCAAAGGCGGACTACGAGGCTCTGTTGCACGCGGCCGAAGAGGCTCTTGAAGACGCTGCGGATGTGGCGATTTACGACGAGCGAAAGGCTAGTCTCAAAACGGAAAAACCCCTGCCTGCGGATGTGACCATGGAAATTCTGCGGGGCTCTAGCCGGCTCAAGGCGCTGCGAAACTGGCGGCGCCTGACGCAGGCCGAATTGGCGACCACGGTCGGTATCAGCCAGGGTTTTCTGTCGGATCTTGAGTCCAATCGCCGTAAGCCATCGGCGCAGACCAGCGCGATGCTGGCGAAGGCACTGGATATTCCGGGCGAATGGATTGAATCCTAGTGCGCATGGCCCAATGCATGTCGCGCAAAAGTGCGCAGCGGTTTTGCGACAACGACATGCATCAAAACAAGAACCTAAAGCGCGTCGCATGAATCCCTTCAAACGCGTCGCGCTTTAGGCCACCGTCGCCGTCGTGACGTCCCTCACCGCGCTCGGCCTTTCGACCCTGAGCACGAACGCGATCAGCGACAAAGCAAGAAAAATGCCGCCGAGCACGAAGGGCGCCCCGCCGAACGCCACCGGCGCGCTTGGCCCGGTGAACCAGGCGAAGATTCCCGTATAAAGCAACGGCGTGATGATGCTGGTGATCGAAAACACGCTCGTCATCGCACCCTGCAATTCGCCTTGCGCGGAGGGCGGCACCTTGGCCGCCGCCAGGCTCCGCAGCGGCGGGTCGGCCAGCGCCTCGAGGCAGGTCGCCACGATCACCGCATAGATCATCCAGCCCTTCCATGCCGCGGCATAGCCGAAGGCGGCGAGCGCGGTAAAAGCAAGGCCGATGGCGGCGGTCCGCCATTCGCCGAGCCGTAGAATGACGCGCGGCAGGACAAAGCCCATCACCAGTGCGCCGCCGAGGCCGAAGACGCCGAGCGAGAAGCCGATCTGCTGTTCGCTCCAGCCGTAGCGGTAGCTGCCGACGAACGACCACACGGCAGGGTACATCATGTGGCCGAGCGTCATCAGGAAGAACACCAGCCCGATCCAGCCGATGCCATGATAGTTGCGCATCTGCTTCAGGGCGCCGAGAGGATTGGCGCGGCGCCACTCGAATCGCCGACGGTGGTGCTGCTCCAGGGTTTCCGGCAGGAAGAACCAGCCAACGATGAAGTTGATGAGAGCAAGCACCGCCGCGCCCCAGAACGGCACCCGCGGCCCGAACTCGCCAAGCAACCCGCCCAGCACCGGGCCGATGATGAAACCGACACCGAAGGCGATGCCAAGCAGGCCGAAATTCTTCGCCCTGTTCTCGTCGGTGCTGACATCGGCGATGAAGGCGGAGGCAGTCGAATAGCTGGCGCCGCTGATGCCGGCCAGCACCCGGCCGATGAACAGGACCGAATACGACCAGGCCACCGCGCAGATCAGGTTGTCGATGGCGAAGGTCAGCACCGAGGCCAGCAGGATCGGGCGCCGGCCAAAGCGGTCGCTGAGATTGCCGACCAGCGGCGCGAACAGGAACTGCATGGCCGCGTAGACGAAGAACAGCCAGCCGCCCTCGATCGCCGCTTCGCTGACGCCGACGCCGGTCAGTTCCTGCAGATAGGCCGGCAGCACCGGCATGATGATGCCGATGCCGGTGATGTCGAGCAGCAGCGTGGTGAAAACAAGCGAAAGGCCCCGCCTGGCGGTTTTGGCTTCGATCATGACGGTATCGACTCCTGGAGCCGCCTCGGAGCGAAGGCGGAAGGGCTCGATATAGACGAGTCAGCCGCACAGAACAATAAGGGAACACGTCAGCAATTTTTATCCTGACATCACCGCCCGCGCTTCAATTTCGACAGGAAAAAGCCCGAATACCTCAGATCGGAGTGTTGAACGTATCGCAGTCTGACAGCTTGCCGCTTTTGTAACCACGCGCCAGCCAGGTCTGCCGCTGCTGCGAGGTGCCATGATTGAAACTTTCCGGCACGACATAGCCCTGCATCTTCTTCTGCATCGTGTCGTCGCCGATCTGCTGGGCGGCGTTCAGCGCCTCGTCCATGTCGCCCTGCTCGAGGATTCCCTTCTGCCCGGTGAAATGCGCCCAGACGCCGGCGAAGCAATCGGCCTGAAGCTCGACCTGCACCGACATGTGGTTGGCCTCGGCCTCGCCCATCTGCTGCCGCATCTGGTTGAACTTGGGCAGGATGCCGGTGAGGTTCTGCACATGGTGGCCGACCTCATGCGCGATCACATAGGCCTGGGCAAAATCGCCAGAGGCGCCGAATTGCTGGTCGAGTTGCTGGAAAAAGGTGGTGTCGAGATAGACCTTGCGATCGCCGGGACAGTAGAACGGTCCGGCCGCGGAAGAGGCAAAGCCGCAGGCCGAGCGGATCTGGCCGCTGAACAGCACCAGCCTCGGATCCTCGTACGTCAGGCCCTCGGCCTGAAAAATGCCGCTCCAGGTGTCCTCGGTCTCGGCCAGCACCGTGGAGACGAACTGCTTCATCTCGTCGGAGGCCGGCGCACCAGTGCCCTGCCCGCTATTGTCGGTGATCTGACCGCCGCCCGGCCCCACGCCGCCACCGCCGCCGGCCAGGATCTGCAGCGGGTCGATGCCGATGGCCTTCAGCCCGAAATAGAGAACCACGAGAATGATGATGGTCGACAGCGACATTCCGCCGCCGGAACGGCCGCCGATCGGGATGCGGAGACGGCCGGGGCCGCCGCGCGGCAGGTTGAACCCGCCGCCCTGGCCGCGTTGGTCCTCGACATTGTCACTTTGACGACGACCCTTCCAGAGCATGGCAACTCTCCGCGACACGCGTATCGGTAACCTGCCGATCTCATGGCCCGATCCGACCCAACAAACAATTATCTCAATGGTTGCGCCAAGTCACAGTATTTTTCGTATGAAGGGCCGCAGGCTCTGGGGTGGATCGATGCACGACACCCGCGGCTGAGAAGCCTGCCGGCGCCTTTTTTGGTCCGTACTTGGCGTTACGCTCAGATCTTCTGCTTGGTACCCGCGCTCTTGCCGTCCGAGCTCTTCGAGCGCTCCTCGAAGCGGGCCTCACCCTTCTTGAGCGGGCGTCCAGTATCCGCTTCGGTCTTGCGTTCGTCCTTCGCCGCAGCCTGCTTCAATCCCTTGGCCGCTTGCTTGCCCTTCGCTGTCGGTGCCTGTTCAACGCCCATGGTATCCTCCTCGGTCTCGCGCCAATCGCGTGGCACGATCTCAAACGCAGCGGCAACGCGGCGGTTCCGGCAGGACTGTCGGCAATGGCGGTAGACTTAGCGTGTCGCCGTCATTGCCTTGCGAAACGCTTCTAGCGTCTCGGCGCTGACATGGTGCTCGATGCCCTCGGCACGGACGCGACAAATCGGCAGTCTGCGCTATCTTGATGCCATGACCGATCTTGCCGATGTGCGCCGCTTTTATGCGCGACTGATGGCTGCCAATGCAGGTTGGGCCGATCCACGTCTCGAAGCAGCTTTCGCCGCGGTGTCGCGCGAAGCTTTTCTTGGGCCCGGGCCGTGGACGGTCGTCGCCGGCAACGGCAAGGTAGAAACGCCGAGCGCCGATCCTGTTCACATCTATCAGAACGTGCTGGTGTCACTCGACGCCGACAAGGGCATCAACAATGGCGAGCCGTTTCTGCATGCCATGTGGATCGGCAAAGTGGCGCCAAAACCGGGGGAGACGGTCACCCATGTCGGCGCCGGCACTGGCTACTACACGGCTCTGCTGGCACAGCTGGTTTCGCCGGACGGCGCAGTCGCCGCCTTCGAACTGGAATCCAGTCTCGCCGACCGCGCGAGAAAGAATCTCGAAGCCTATGGCAATGTGACCGTCATCCATGGCGATGCGGTCATCGGTAGCCTGCCACCGTCCGACGTCATCTATGTCAATGCCGGCGTCGCAGCACCACCGGCCGAGTGGCTGAAGGCGCTGAAGCCCGGCGCCCGCATGGTCTTTCCGTGGCGTCCAGCCGAGCGCGTTGGCCTTGCGGTGATGGTGACCCGCACCCAACAGGGCTTTGCCTGCGACCCGTTCATGCGGTCATGGTTCATCCCTTGCATCGGTGCCTCGGCAGCGACACCCGCAATGAAATTCCCCAATCGCGACAAGGCGGCACGCAGCCGTTCGATCTGGCTGACGGCCGACAAGGCGCCGAACCGCACCGCTACTGCTGTCATCGGCGACGTCTGGTTCTCGTCGCAGGATGTTGGCGGCAGGCGGTCGCAATGACATCGCCGAGGCGAGGCATCCGAGGCTTGCCCGTCGCCGGCTGCAGCGCAGGAACTTTTTTCCGGCCCTGTCGGACCGGCGTCCGCTCGCACGTCCTTTGGCCGAAATCCGGCACCGACGGCCCGGATAATGAAAAGGGAGAATCCAATGAGGAAGATCATCACTGCGACATTCGTCAGCCTCGACGGCGTCATGCAGGCGCCTGGCGGGCCGGAAGAAGACCCGGTCGGCGGCTTCGAATTCGGTGGCTGGACGTTCCATTACTGGGACGACGTCGGGGGCGCCTTTATCGGTGAGATCTTCGCAAAACCCTTCGCGCTGCTCCTCGGCCGCAAGACCTACGACATCTTCGCCGCGCATTGGCCGTACCAGAAGAGCGGTCCGATCGCCGACAGCTTCAACGCCGCCACCAAATATGTGGCCACCCACCGGCCCGATACGCTGTCATGGCAAAACAGCCAGTCGCTGGGCGACGACGTCGTGGCGGCACTGCGCCAGCTCAAGCAGGAGGACGGCCCCGACCTGCTCGTCCAGGGTTCGAGCGAGCTGATCCAGACCTTGCTCGCCAACGACCTTATCGATGAGATCAGCCTGTTGACCTTCCCGCTGGTGCTGGGCAAGGGCAAGCGGCTGTTAGGCAGCGGCGCAATGCCGGCGGCTTTCAAGCTGAACCGCTCACAGGCATCGACCACCGGCGTCATTATGGCGACCTACCAACGCGCCGGTGAGATCAAGACTGGATCCTTCGCCCAGGAACAGCCGTCCGAAGCCGAGATCGAGAGACGCCGAACCTGGAAATAGACGACCGCACAAGCGCGCACCGCGTTAACGGGATGGCCGAGCACCGGCTGTCCCCTTGCTATTTTGCCGATCACGCCGCCTGTTGCCGCCGGGCCAGTCCGTCGCGGATACACGCGGCAAATTCCCGCGCCGCCGGCCCGACCCCATGCTTCGGCAGATGCAAATTGATCGAGAAATTCGGCAAGGCCGGCAGCTCCGGATCGGCGGACAGAATATCAAGATCGCTGGGCACCGTGGAGGCCAGCCAGGTCGTGACGGCCAGATCCGAACGCACAGTCGCCGTCGTCGCGTCGAGGTTGCCGTTCTCGAACACGGTCCGCCATTCCAGCCCGTGCTCGTTGAGCGCCGCCAGCACCGCAGGGCGGAAGGCACAGGTGTCGGCCACCATCGAAACCGGCAAGGGCCGCTTGCGGCGGGCTATGCCGCCTTTGGCGCCGACCCAGACCAGCCGGTCGATGGCGAGACATTCGCCGGCGGACGGACCGACCGGTTCCTCGATCACGGCAAGGTCTATCGTGCCAGCTGCCAATGCCGCCGCAAGCTCCGGCGACGAGGCGCAGACCAGCGAAATCTCGACCTGCGGATAGGTCTCAGCATAGGTCTTCAGCACCGGCGCAAGCATGGTGCCAACCAGATCATACGGCACGCCGAGCCGCACCTCACCCGCGACCGCGCTGATCGCCATCTCGGCCCAGATCTCGTCATTCAGGGAGAGCAGGCGCTTGCCCTTACCGAACAGTCGCTCCCCGGAACGGGTCAGTCTCAGGCCGCGCCGGTCGCGCTCGAATAGGCTGCAGCCGAGAACCTCCTCCAGCCGCTTGATCTGCTGGCTGACGGCGCCCTGCGTCAGGTGCAGCGCGTTCGCCGCCGCCGTCATGCTGGCCGTGTCGGCGACGGTGGCGAAGGTCCGGATCAGGGCCGTGTCGAGATTGCGGATCATAGTTGCATTATATTCTCTAATGCCAACCATGACAAACATTGCATTTACTGATGCACGCTCATGCTTAGCATGCTGGTTCCCAACAGAGGAAACAGCATGCTTGAGGCCATCCTTCCGCTCGTCCTGTTTGCGCTGGTCTCGACCTCCACGCCCGGCATGGCCACGACCTTGTCGACAGCGTCCGGGGCACAGTTCGGCTTTCGCCGCTCGGTTCCGCTGATGGCCGGCAGTGCGGCCGGCCTAGCCACGGTGGCTGCGGCAGGTGCGGCCGGGCTCGCCGGCCTGTTGGCAGCCGCTCCGTCCCTGCAGCTGGCGATGAAGATAGCCGGATCACTCTATCTGATCTGGCTCGCATGGAAGATCGGCCGCAGCGGTCCACCCAATCTGGACGTGTCCATGTCCAAGCCGAACAGCTTTTTCGGTGGCGCAGGCCTGCAATGGATGAACCCCAAGGGTTGGGCCATGGGTCTGGGAGCGGCGGCATCCTTTGCCGCCCTCGCCAACGGACCGCTGCAGCTCGCCTTTCTGCTCGGCACGGTCTTCGGCCTGGCAGCCGCGCTGTCACTGTCGGCGTGGTGCGTGGCGGGCACGCTGCTCGCGCGGTTGCTCAGAACCGAGCGGCAGTGGCGCGTGCTCAACGCCGTGCTTGGGCTGCTGCTGGCCGCCTCGATCATTCCGATGTGGCAGCCAGCATAGATGCTGATGTTCAGGCGGCGTAGCCCAGCAGCGTTTCGAGGACATAGTCGACAAGGAGCAGGCGGCAAGCCTGCGCGCGGCGCTGGATGACATCGCCGCGCTGGATTTTGGTATACCGCCGGCGGCGCCCCTGAGGTCTCGGACGGCCGGCGGTAGCCACACTTACTCCGCCGGCATGGCAATCGCCCGCGCCGCCCGGTGGCGGGCCAGCATGACGCCAAGACCCAGAATCGGGAACACTGCTGCGACCAGGCCGAGATCGGCTGGCGCGCCATAGCGCAGCACCGCGCCACCGACGACGGCGCCCAGCGCCACGCCGAGATAGAGCGCCGACCCGTTGAGCGACAGCACGATGGGCGCGGCGTCGGGCGCCAGCCTGATGATGCGGCTGGCCTGCGCCGGAGGGAAGGCCCAGCCGACGACGCCCCACGGCACCATCATGGCCATCAGCGCCGGCCCGGCGATGCTGTGCGGCAGGAATGCCGGGATGACCGAAAGCATGACCAGCATGACCGCACTCAGCGCCAGCGACCAGCTGACGGTGCGCGTCGCGCCGAAGCGATCGGCAGCCTGCCCGCCGGCGATGTTGCCGATAACGGCGCCGACGCCGAAGGCAAGCAGCATGCCGGGCAGCGCGATCGGGCTCAAGCCGCCGCCTTCGATGGCTAGCGGCGCGACAAAGGCAAAGACCGTGAAGGCGCCGGTGAGCGCCAGCAGCGTGGTCAGCAGGATCGATGGCACGCCGGGGCGAAGGATTGCGGCCAGCCGCTGCCTGAGCGGCAGCTTGGTGCCAACAATGCCGCGCGGCAGCCGGTACCACAGGATTGCGCCGGCCAGTGCGCCGAGCCCGGCGATGGCAAAGAACGTGCCGCGCCAGCCGGCAACGGTCGCGACAAGCGCGCCAAGCGGTGCGCCGACCGCCACCGCCACCGTAGTGCCGCCGACAACGACGGCAATGGCGCGGGCGCGGTGATGATCATCGACAAGCGCCACGGCCGTCCCCTGCGCCGTCGCCGCAAACAGGCCGGACGACAGCGCCATGACGATGCGCGCGATCAGCAGCAATTCGAAAGAGGAACTCAGAGCCGCCGCCAGATTGCCCAGCACGAAAAACACCAGCGTCCATAAGATGACGCGCCGCCGGTCCCATTCGCCGGTGAGCGTCGCCAGGATCGGCGTGCCGAGCGCATAGGCGAGCGCAAAGGCGGTGATCAGCGCGCCGGCGAGTGGAACGGAGATGGCGGCATCGGCCGCGATGTCGGGCAACAGGCTTGAAATGACGAAGCCTTCGGTCGCGATCGTGAAAGACCCGAGCGCAAGCCAGATGAGGCGCTTGTCCATGGCAACAAATCCTTAGTTCAAAAGTTATTGAACAATTGTACATAATGGGGCATGGTGTCAATGAAGCCACCCGAGAATAGCGGAACCCTCCTGACAGCTCTATGTCAGGACAAGGTGGCGGGAGGTAGAAACTGCGTGCATCCGCCAGGAGAGATGCGTTGAAATCGGCCCTGATTGCGCTTAGTTCTCCGGCATGACACTGCCCCACCCTGCCGCCGACCAGATCAGCCTGTCGAACGTGCTTGCCGTGCTCGGCGATCCGACGCGGCTGGCCATCGTGCGCTATCTCGCCAGCAAGGAAGGCGTGCCGCTGAATTGCAGCCAGTTCCTCGATCTCGGCTCAAAAACCAATCTCAGCTACCACCTGGCCAAATTGCGCGAGGCCGGCGTCACCCGCACGGAAGTGGTCGGCACCAGCCGGCTGATCACGCTGCGCCGCGACGATCTCAATGCCCGCTTTCCGGGCCTGCTCGATAGCGTCATTGCCGCCGCCGTCGATGACCCAGCTCTGCCCGCGGTCGGCGCCTCCGAGATCGAAGTCCGCGCCTGAGGCCGTAACTCGCCCCCGTGTAACAGGCAGGGCAACCGCGTTTGGGATTCTTGCGAAGGTGGACCCCCACCCTAACCCTCCCCACAAGGGGGAGGGAACGCTGCCGCGCGCCTTTAACTTCCCCTCTGGCTCCGAAAGGCAGGCAATTTGCCGAGGTCCGTGCCAACGGAAGTCTCCCTCCCCCTTGTGGGTGGTTGGACTGGGGACATCGCGCTTCTGTCCTTGAACGGCATCCCGAACCCCTCGCGCACAATGCGCAAAACTGTTCGCGATGTCCTCGCACACCTGTTCGCGATGTCCCCAGTCCAAACAGTGGGGAGGGTTAGGGGTGGGGTACATCGTAGAGCGAAAGCCTCGGCTTTCCAGCTGCGGTAGCCCTGGTGTAACAGGGGAGAGGAACCAAAGTCTGCCAGGCCCGCCCTTCCCGACCAGTCATTCGTCGACCCTACGGAGCTTCCCATGCGCATTGCCGTCCTCGCCGATATTCACGGCAACATCGTCGCCCTGGACGCCGTGCTCGACGATCTCAGCCAGCGCGGCAGTGCTGACCTCATCGTCAATCTCGGCGATTGCGTCTCCGGCCCGCTCTGGCCGCGCGAAACCATGGAGCGGCTTGAAGCGCTCGCCTTGCCGACGGTGCGCGGCAATCACGACCGCCGCGTCGCCCGCGACGCCGCCGATGAAGCCATGTGGCCGTCCGACCGCTACGCGCAGGAGCGGCTGACATCGGCGCAGCGCGAGGCGCTGTTCGCCTTGCCTCTCACGCTGGAGATCGCGCCTGACGTGACCGCCTTCCATGCCCGGCCCGACCACGACGAAAAATATCTGACCGATACGATAGAAGATGGCCGGCTGGTGCGAGCACCACTGGCCGCCATCAAGCGACGGCTGGCCGCGCTCGATCCGGCTTGCCGCATCGTGCTGTGCGGTCACAGTCACCGCAGCGAGCTGATCCGAATCCCAGGCGGCCCGGTCGTCTTCAATCCGGGCAGCATCGGCTGTCCCGCTTATGGCGATTCGACACCGCCGGCGCATGTCTCCGAGCAAGGCTCCCCACATGCGCGCTACGGCATCGTCGACCTGGGTGAGCCGGGCCGCCCCGCCCGCTTCGAGGCCATTGCCGTCGACTATGATCACGAGGCGGCGGCGCGGCAAGCCGAACAGGCGGGGCGGCCGGAATGGGCCTACGCGCTGCGCACCGGATTTATGTCCGGCTGAACGCAACGCGTTCATGTCCGGCTGAACGCGGAAACGCGTTCATGCCGCACGCTGAGCTTGCTCATGCCGCACACTGAACACGTTGACGTCGCAGCCGCATTTTCGGGCTTACATAGCGCCACGTCGTCGCTTATAAAATCGACTTGGCCAGCGGTGGCGTTTCCGTACCTGGCCGCGCCTTCGGTAATGAATCTATCGCCACGGCCAACATAATGAGGCGCACAGTTACGCTCCGAACGACACTGTACGCGCTCACTGCCCCTCTCCTGCTAACGGCGCTGCTGCCGGCCAGGGCCGAGGAGGCGCCGGTCGTGTCCATCGTGACCGACCTCGCTCCAGGCGATCTCCTGAACGTCCGCGCCACGGCGTCGGCGATAGGCAAGATCAAGGCTCGGCTGCCGAATGGTACGAGCGTGAACAATCTCGGCTGCAACGACGTCAATGGCCACCGCTGGTGCAAGGTTGCAGAAATCGACAACCCGCAACTGACCGGATGGGCTCCTGCGCGCTACCTGAACCCTGAGAATCCGGTGGCCGTTTCGGATGCGGATACTGATCCGACCGGCGAAGGCACCGCCTCTGCAGCCGAGGCCGCGAACCCGGCAACCGCAGACCAGCCGCTGCCCGACCTGACAGCGCGCCTGGGCGCGACCGATCCCGAAACCACAATGACAGCCGCTGAGGCAATCGGCAGGGCCGCCATCGAGGACGCTTACCGCCTGGCGCTCGCTACCAGCGGAAATCCTTCGATCGAGGAGATGCAGACGGCCGCGGCGGCGAAAGCGAGCCAAAATCGCGCCGCCAATGCAGCGGCTCCGGCCAACGCACAAACCGTTGCGCGGCTGCAGCCGCCGGGGCGGCCCGCGCCGGCGCTGGGTGCCCGCAACGAGATTCCTTGCGCGCGCTATGTCGGCCAGCCGATGACCAGCTGCAAGGCGGGCGTTGTCCACACCGGCGACAAGGCCGAGGTGACCGTGACCTGGCCCGATGGCGGCACGCGCGTCATCAGCTTCCAGGCCGGTCGGCCCGCCGGTTCGAATGCATCAGGCGAATTCCGCTACACCCGCGAGGGCAGCCTGAACCTGATCCGTGTCGGCGTTTCCGAACGCTTCGAGATTACGGATCAGTTGGCGCTGGGGGATGAGTGGCTAAGGGGAATAAGGCAGTAGGGCAGTAGGGCAATATGTTTAAAGGGCGCTCGAACGTCTGCCCTACTGCCCTACTGCCCTACTGCCCTACTGCCCTACTGCCCTACTCGCATTTTAGGGGGTTACATCAGGCAAAACTCTTCCCTATAAGGCCCTCCTAGCCTGATACCAGAATCGCGAGCACAACCGGCCGGGTCTTCCCGTCCGGTTTTTCGTGCAAGCCGCCTGCCGAACGGACCCTCGATATGCCAAGACGCACCGACATCAAGTCGATTCTGATCATCGGGGCCGGCCCCATCGTCATCGGTCAGGCCTGCGAGTTCGACTATTCCGGCACCCAGGCCTGCAAGGCGCTCAAGCAAGAGGGTTTTCGCGTCATCCTGGTCAATTCCAACCCGGCCACCATCATGACCGACCCGGAATTGGCCGACGCCACCTATATCGAGCCGATCACGCCGGAAGTGGTGGCCAAGATCATCGCCAAGGAGCGGCCGGACGCGCTGCTGCCGACCATGGGCGGCCAGACCGCGCTCAACACCGCACTGTCGCTGCGCCGCATGGGCGTTCTCGAGCGCTACAATGTCGAGATGATCGGCGCCGACGCCACGGCAATAGACAAGGCCGAGGACCGCGCTTTGTTTCGCGAGGCGATGAAGAAGATCGGCCTGGAAACGCCGAAGTCGATGCTGGCCAACGCCACCGACGTCAAGAACGCCGACCGCAAGACGCACGAGGCCGAACGCGCCGCGCTGAAGGCCGAGAAGCCCGAAAACCTCGACGCCGCGCTCGACGCGCTCGAAACGCGCTGGAACCTCGGCGAGGGCGACCGCAAGCAGCGCTACATCAGCCACGGCATGGCGATCGCCGCACAGGCGCTCGACCATGTCGGCCTTCCCGCCATCATCCGCCCGTCCTTCACCATGGGCGGCACCGGCGGCGGCATCGCCTACAACCGCGCCGAATTCTACGAGATCGTCCAGTCCGGCCTCGACGCCTCGCCGACCACCGAAGTGCTGATCGAGGAAAGCGTGCTCGGCTGGAAGGAGTACGAGATGGAGGTCGTCCGCGACAAGGCCGACAACTGCATCATCATCTGCTCGATCGAGAACATCGACCCGATGGGCGTGCACACCGGCGATTCGATCACCGTCGCCCCTGCCCTGACCTTGACCGACAAAGAATATCAGATGATGCGCAACGCCTCGATCGCGGTGCTGCGCGAGATCGGCGTCGAGACCGGCGGTTCCAACGTTCAGTTCGCCGTCAACCCGGCCGACGGGCGCCTGGTGGTGATCGAGATGAACCCGCGCGTCTCCCGCTCGTCGGCACTGGCATCCAAGGCGACCGGCTTTCCGATCGCCAAGATCGCGGCCAAGCTCGCCGTCGGCTACACGCTGGACGAGCTGGAGAACGATATCACCGGCGGCGCCACGCCCGCCTCGTTCGAGCCGTCGATCGATTACGTCGTCACAAAAATCCCGCGCTTTGCCTTCGAGAAATTCCCCGGCGCCGAGCCGGTGCTGACCACGGCGATGAAGTCGGTCGGCGAGGTCATGGCCATCGGCCGCACTTTTCAGGAATCGCTGCAGAAGGCGCTGCGTGGGCTTGAAACCGGCCTGACCGGTCTGGACGAGATCGAGATCCCCGGCATCGCGCACGGCGCAGCCAGCCACGCCGACGACCGCAACGCCATCCGCGCCGCGCTGGGCACGCCGACGCCCGACCGGCTGCGCATGGTGGCGCAGGCCATCCGCATGGGCACCTCGCTCGAAGACGTCCACGCCATGTGCAAGATCGACCCGTGGTTCCTCGAGCAGATCGCCGGCATCCTGGCCATGGAAGACCGCATCCGCGAGCACGGCATTCCCGAGGACGCCGCCAATCTGCGCATGCTGAAGGCGATGGGTTTCTCCGATGCCCGCCTCGCGTCGCTGGTCCGGAAAGACGTCGAAGATGTACAAAGGATACGCGAAAAGCTCGACGTTCATCCGGTTTACAAGCGCATCGACACCTGTGCCGCCGAGTTCGCCTCGCCCACCGCCTACATGTATTCGACCTATGAGACGCCTTTCGCCGGCGCGCTCGCCAACGAGGCGCAGGTCTCGTCGCGCAAGAAGGTTGTCATCCTCGGCGGCGGCCCGAACCGCATCGGCCAGGGCATCGAGTTCGACTATTGCTGCTGCCACGCGGCCTTCGCGCTGCGCGATGCCGGGTTCGAGGCGATCATGGTCAACTGCAATCCGGAGACCGTCTCGACTGACTACGACACGTCGGACCGGCTCTATTTCGAGCCGCTGACGCCGGAGGACGTGCTGGAGATCCTGCGCGCCGAACAGGCGTCGGGCGAGTTGGTCGGCGTCATCGTCCAGTTCGGCGGCCAGACGCCGCTGAAGCTGGCGGATGCGCTGGAGAAGGCCGGCATCCCGATCCTCGGCACTTCGCCCGACATGATCGATCTCGCCGAAGACCGCGACCGTTTCCAGAAGCTGCTGCACAAGCTCGGCCTCAGCCAGCCAAAGAACGGCATCGCCTATTCGGTCGAGCAGGCCCGCCTCGTCGCCGGCGAGCTCGGCTTCCCGCTGGTGGTGCGCCCGTCCTATGTGCTCGGCGGCCGCGCCATGCAGATCATCCACGACGAAAGCATGCTGCAGACCTACCTGCTCGACACCGTGCCCGGCCTGGTGCCGGAGGACATCAAGCAGAAATACCCCAACGACAAGACCGGCCAGATCAACACGCTCCTGGGCAAGAACCCGCTGCTGTTCGACACTTATCTCTCGGGCGCCATCGAGGTCGATGTCGACTGCCTGTGCGACGGCAAGTCGACCTTCGTCTCCGGCATCCTGGAACATATCGAGGAGGCCGGCATCCATTCGGGCGACAGTGCCTGCTCGCTGCCGGTGCACGCCCTGCCTTCCGACCTCGTCGACGAGTTGGAGCGCCAGACGGCGGCGCTCGCCCGCGCGCTCAATGTCGGCGGGCTGATGAACGTGCAATATGCGATCAAGGACGGCACCGTCTATGTGCTGGAGGTCAATCCGCGGGCGTCGCGCACCGTGCCCTTCGTCGCCAAGACCATCGGCCGTCCCATTGCGAAAATTGCCGCCCGCATCATGGCCGGCGAGACCCTCGAAGACGCCTTCGCCCACTATGGCGCCATGCCCGACCCCAGAAATCCCGGCCACATCGCGGTCAAGGAAGCAGTGTTCCCCTTCGCCCGCTTCCCCGGCGTCGACATTTTGCTCGGCCCGGAAATGCGCTCGACCGGCGAGGTCATGGGCCTCGACCGCGACTTCGCGCTGGCCTTCGCCAAGAGCCAGTTAGGGGCCGGCGTCGACCTGCCGCGCTCCGGCACGCTGTTCGTCTCGGTGCGCGACGACGACAAGAAGGGCATCTTGCCGGCGGTCAAGCGCCTTGCCGGCCAGGGTTTTAAGGTAATGGCCACCTCAGGCACCGCGCGCTTCCTCGCCGAGAACGGCGTCGTCGCCGAGAAAATAAACAAGGTGCTGGAAGGCCGCCCGCACATCGAGGACGCCATCCGCAACCGCCAGGTGCAGATCGTCTTCAACACCACGGACGGCCAGAAGGCGGTGTCGGACTCAAAGTCGCTGCGCCGCGCCACGCTGATGCAGAAAGTGCCGTATTACACGACGCTGTCGGGTGCGGCTGCGGTGGCTGAGGCTATTGCGGCGCTGAGGGCGGGGAGCCTGGAGGTTAGGCCGCTGCAGGAGTATTTTGCCTGAGGCGACTAGCCAATCTCCCTCCTTGTGGGGGAGATGGCCGGCAGGCCAGAGGGGGGTGCTGTCCCGCCAACGCTGCGATTTCTACAGCACCCTGATCCGTCCAGGGCAATCGAACCGAGCCGACGCTCACCTCAGTTGAGAAACCCAATAAACCGTCCGGCGAACAGGACCGACGTCCACAGAGCCATCGACAGCACCGCCAGGATTGTGACGGTCCCGCCGGCCGGCTCGTCACCGCCTTTTGCGCGGCGCATGAAGACGAAGAAGTTGGCGCCGGCGAGAAGGATAAGTGTCATCTTGGTGAGGAAAATCGGCATCGCCGCGTACTCGCTCGCCCTGACTGAAAAGAGCAGCGAGCCCGTGACAAGCGCGCCGGCGAACGCGGCAAATGCAGTGCGGCGCAGCAGCGCAATGAACTCCGCGTAGGGCAGCGAACGGAAGGCGCCGAGGATCCTGAGGTCCATCAGCCAGACGCTGGTCAGCAGCGCGCCGATCGACATGATGTGCAGCGCGTTGACTATGGGATAGGCGACGAAGGAGGCCTTCAGTGCCCGCACCAAGGCGAGTTGCTCGATGCCGGCGAGGAGCTCGTCCATTCAGGCCGGCGGCACGCGGTCGGGATAAACATCATAAGTCTTGCCATTGACGATGATGCGGGATGCTTTCATCCACTTCTCGGTCTCGTCGCGCGAGCGGTGGCCGATCGCGGTCACCTCGTCGCCGACTTTGGCGACCTCCTCGGTGAAGCCGGCGGCGATCGTCCGGGACGGCGGCGCCAAATCCACCCGCCAGACCTCGCCCTCTGCGTCGACATCCAGCGTGGCGTGCGGATTGCCGATATAGATGGCCGTGATCTTGCCCCGGAGTTCGAAAAAACCTTCCTCGGTCCACGACCAGCCGTGATGGGCATAGGCTGCGGTGGCGGCGGTAAGCATCACTGCTGCTGTCAGCGCGACGCTCCGAATCCCGTTGAAAGGTGACTGCATCGCTCGTCTCCTCGGCTCATGCCGTCAGTATTCGAGAGTAGGTCACCGCGCGGCAACGTCAAATCACATCGGTGCGAAGGCCTTCCGCGACGGCCGCCATGTGCCGTTCGTCCAGGCGCTGCCCGATCAATCACCGGCCCGATCAATCACTGGAATGAACGGTCCGGTCTTGCTTATGACATCTATGCGCGCCATGTTCGGGCCCCACCCGCCGCTCTTCTTCTCCATCGGATGAAGGTCGGAGACTCACACCTGAACGAGGCACACCATGAGCAGTATGAGAGACCGTCAGGAAGGCTTCGAAAAGAAGTTTGCGATGGACGAGGACACGAAGTTCAGGGCCATGGCGCGCCGTAACAAGCTGCTCGGCCTATGGGCCGCCGAAAAACTCGGAAAAACCGGTGCGGACGCCGACGCTTATGCGAAAGAGGTGGTGCGCGCGGACTTCGAAGAGGCCGGGGACGACGATGTGTTGCGCAAGATACGCGCCGATTTCGACGCGGCGGGCGTCGCCCAGTCGGATGTTCAGATTCGCGGCGTCATGGACGACCTGCTGGCGACGGCGGTCGAGCAGATCAAAAACACCTGAGAGCGCCAGCGTAAAGCGCGTCGCGACGCGCTTTAAGTTCTTGTTTTTTGTCGCCCAAAACCGCTGCGCACCCTCGGGTCAGGCCCAGGGTCAGGCCCGAGGGCATGCTTTTGGGTGACATGCATTAGCTGTGGGCGGCCACCAGATCCTTTAGGCGCTCTTCGTGCATCCGCAGCGTCGGTAGTGTCTTCTTGGCGAATTCCTTCAGCGCCGGGTCTTCGCCCGACTGCGCATAGGTGGAAAACAGCGCCAACGCCTGCTTGTGCGCCTGCGTCTGCAGGACGATGTATTTCGCCTGGAAGGCATCGCCGTCGAGCTCCTTGAGCTCGTCCAGCATCGCCTGATCCTTCGACAACAAAGCGGGGCCGCTCGCTGTCACCGAGGCCGTGATCTGGCTCTGTTCTAGAGCTGCCTTGAAATCCTCGCCAGCCTTGGTGTGATCCCTAATCATCAGCGAGGCGAAATCCTTCACATCGGCGGCGACATTCCTTTGTTCGGCCAGCTTGCTGCTTTCAATCTCGAACCGGTTGGCGCTGGGGACCGTTTTGGTGAAGGTCTCGGTCTCGATCTTGGTTTGGCCGACAGCAGGTATATCGGCCGGCGTGGCGGATTGGGCGAAGGCCGCCGGCGCGCCGGCCAGCAAGGCGACCATGGCAAGCGTGAGATGCGTTTTCACAGGAAATCTCCTGATTTGTGATCCTCCGAGAGACCAACGCGACACAAGCGGCGAAGTTGCGCGACGGAGACAGGAAGGTGTCAGCGATCCTGCCAACACCCCCCGCTCGGCGCCGATACGCCGGAAATATGCTTGGCAAAGCTCAGTGGCAGCACGCGCCGGCATATTGCAGCTGTTCGTTCCAGTCCGGCCGGCCCTCCGGCGTGAAATCCATCAGGTTCCACAAGGGCTCGCAGGTGCCGATGGCGCGCGGATCCTGGCCGGGTTCGGACGGCGCGAAGCCAAGCTCCGAACTCCAGAAATGCCGGATGCCGTCGGCGTCGCGATGGAACACCGACAGCATCGGAAGTTGCGCGCCGTCGTCGGCCTCGGCGTGATAGTCGCGCTTGAAGCTGTTGCCGGCCGACGAGAGCAGCCGCATGTTCGTCCAGCCGCGATCGCGGCCAAGCGTGATCAGGTTTTCGAGCGCGGTCTTGCCCACCACGGCGAAATTGAAGCCGGCGGCCTCGAGATGGCCAATGGCACCGTCGAACTGGTCGAGCAGCGCCGTGCAGGACGGGCATGGCTGGTCGGCCCGCGCGAGCTTGGCCGTGCCGCCGCTTGTCGCCACGTCGCGCGCCTCCTGCGGGTGGCGCGGAAACATCATCGAGTAGACGATCAGCGTGTCTTTGCCAGGCGAAAACAGCTCCGACAGCTTTATCCGGGCCGGCTTGCCGTCGGCGCCAAGCCCGTCAAACACATAATCCTGTGGCACCAGCCCGCCCGGCGGCAGTGCACGGCGGGCGACGGCCACATCCTCCATGGCGCGGCGCAGCTCGATTTCCTTTTGCAGCAGCGTTTCGCGGGCGGCGCGATATTCAGCGGATTCGTTGGGAAAGGTGATCATCGTCATCTCCATCAGCCGTGCTTGTGGCGGCGCGCCCTACGCGCACCTTGCCTCTCAAGGACGTATTGCGAAGCAGAGTTCCGACATTTTGCACACCTGGCCCAGCGATGAGGCCTTAACGGCTCCGCCTTCGCCAGGGACAGAGGCTACTGCGGCGGCACCGGGCAGCTCGTGTCGCCCTCCTCGCAGTTGAGATAGCCCTGAAAATCCTTCAGCCTGATGTTGGTGAGGCTCTCCTTGCAGTCGGCGATAACCATCGGATACATGCTGCCTGCCATATCGGGCGGGCCGCCCTGGAAAGCGCATTCGGCATCGCGGAAGGCGGCCCAGGCGCGCTGCGCACTTACCAGCAGCTTCTTCGTCGCCGCATCATCCTTCAGCCGGCCCTCGATCTGCCTGTAGGCGTGGTTGAGCTTCTTGTCGGCTTCGGTGAACGACTTGCCGGCGCATTCGTTCATGGTCGCCTGGTCCTGCGCGTTGGCGCAATCGTCGGCGTGCGCAACGCCCGCAAGAAGCGGAATGGCGAGGATCACCAGACCTGTTTTGGCCATACCCGTTTTGGAAAGCAAAAGCCGCATCGTGTTTCTCCGGTTTCGGTCGAGACCCCGCCCGCGGCACGAAAGCCGCAGGATCGCAGATCAACGCCCGAGCGGTTGCCGGCAAGATGCAGCCTGCCGCCTTGGTGGATACTTCCTTTCCACACTTTGCCCCTCGGCCGCTCGCTCGCTGATCGGCTTCGCCGACCGCCCCTCACCCCGCCCAATCGACTTCGAACATCCCCAGCCGCTCGTAGAGCCTGACGGCGGCGGCGTTCTCCACCGTGCTGGTTTTGAGATCGACATGCTCAGCGCCCCGTGCGCGAAAGGCGGCGAAGACGTGCCACATCAGCGCTTCGGCGATGCCTCGGCCGCGCGCCTCGGGGTGGACGGCAAGGTCTTTGACGAACGCCCTCGTCCAGCACAGTGCCGCGCCCGCCAGCCGACCCTTGCTGTCGATAACCAGGAAACACAAGGCAGCGTCGAATTCCGCGTCGCTTGAAATGCGCGGCCACCATTCCTCGAACGGCCCATCGGCGCCATCGTCGAAGACGGTGGTCAGCAGCGCATGCAAAGCGAGCGCGTCGGCGGCCTCGAAGCCGCGCATGACAAAACCTTCCGGCCAGCGCGGCGGAGCAAGCGTGTCGTCGAGGATCTTGCGCAGCCTTATGTCGTTCGGTGCCGGCGGGCGCGGCTCAGGCATCTGTTCAGGCATCCGGCTGCAGGCGACGCCGACCGCGGTCGCGGCCAAGGCCGGTTTCTCCCAGCATGCCCTTGCGCTTGGCGTCGTAATAATAGCCGCTCTGGTAGAGCCGGTCGGCGCGCTTGGCGTTGCCGCCGGCCACCAGCCAGGCGCCGCGCAGATATTTCACCGCATATTTCAGATTGGTCTCGGCGTCGAACAACCCGCTCGCCGGCCCGTCATAGCCCATGCCGCGCGCCGTCGCATGCTTGATCTGCATCAGCCCCCAATGGCCGCGATTGTAGGCCTTGGGATTGAAGGTGCTCTCGCGCCTGACGACACGGCGCACCAGATCGACCGGAACCTCATAGAGGATGGCATATTTCTCGATCAGCCGCTCGATCTCGCCGCGCGGGCCCGCCGAATACTCCTTGGCAGGGCTGGTCGAAAGCAGGGCGGACGGATCCTCAGGCACGACATAGGCGGCCTGCTGAACGCCGGGCATTGTCTTGCCTGTCTCGCCGGTGATCGGCATGGCGACAGCGGCCGTCGCATAGACAGGTGGTGCGCCGGCTGACGCGGCATCGGCCGTCATGGCTGCAGGTGCAGTCGCGTCCAGCGGAGTCGGGCCGGCAAAGGCGGCCGGCTGGGCAGGCATCGCGGTGGGGTCGACAGCCAGCGCCGCCATCTGGACAGGCGCGATGCCGGACGATTCCGGCAGCACCGAAACCGTGTCGGGTAGCGCTAGCGTAAAGCCGGCATCAGCGCCTGCGGCGGTGGTTTCAGTCAGGGAAGGCACGGCCTTCGTCTGCGAGGTCGAAGTGCAGCCGCTGAGACCGGCCGCAGCGAGCATCACGCCGATCGCGGGAAAGATGATTTTTGCTGGCAAGCCGCGCTCGGGTCCGGTTCGTCTGTTAAGAAAGTCCTTACACCAGCGCCTTTGCCCCGGCAATCCGCCGCCAGTCGGGACCTCGAATGGTTTTTGGGTGGCAACACCAGCCTGAAAATGCGATATCTCGTTCTCGATATGTACTGGATTGCCATCCGTTTCTGCGGAAAGGAGCACATCATGGAAGGCACCTCTCAAGCCGTCGCCGGCCACACGGTCTTCGAAACCGTGATCGGCTTCATGGGCATCGCCTGGAGCGAGGCCGGATTGACCCGGCTCTGCCTGCCCCAGCGCAACCGCGACGCGGTGGAACGCCAGCTTTTGCGTCATGCCGGCAGTGCCGCTTCGAGCGCCCAACTGCAATGGATTAGCGAGCTGATTCTGTCGATAAAGGCCTATGCAGCCGGCGAGGACGTCGATTTCTCCGGTGTGCCGGTCGATCTCACCGGCGTCGACGATTTCCGCCTCGCCATCTACGACGCGGCGCGAAAGCTCGCTTTCGGCGAGACCACCACCTATGGCGAACTGGCCAAGCGCGCCGGGCATGCAGGGCTCGCGCGTGAGACGGGCGCCGCACTCGGCGCCAACCCGGTGCCGCTGGTCATCCCTTGCCACCGCATTCTTGCCGCCGGCGGCAAGATCGGCGGTTTTTCTGCGCCCGGCGGCTCGACCACCAAGGAAAAAATGCTGGCGATGGAAGGCGTGCGCGTCGGTCCGCCGCCTCCGGCGCAGGTCTCGTTCGGCTTCTAGGGTGTGTTGATTTTCAGGTGCTGCCGGCCTGCAAACGGCGGCTTCCTGCGCTTCCGGTGCTCACGTACCCAAAAGTACGCTCCGCTCCGGTTCTCGGAATCCACCGCTTTCGGCTCGGCCTGACGTAAATCTCAACACACCCCGGCGCAGATCTCGAAGACCTAGTTCGGAAAGATGCGCCGGCGGAAATGCCGGTCTGTTTCCACGCGCTTGCACTTGTAGACGATGCAGGACCTGGTATCGGCGCTCGGCACCGAGGCGCGTGCCCTGACCTCCCCCATGTTGCAGAAACGCTGGCTTCGCACATAGCGGTCGTAGAGCGGCAGCCCCGGCGTGCGCGTCGACTGGTAACGCAGGATGACGGCGCCTTCACGCGCGATCGTCGCCCGCACCGTACCGCAACTCATGCGGCTCGGGTCGTAGCGCGAGATCGCCTGCGCCTCGGCGGCCACCAGCGTCAGGCAGGCGGCAAAGCAGAACAGTTTTCATGGTCCTCTCCCCAAACAGGACCGGGCGCTCGAAGGCGGCGCGATCCTTCCCCGCAACGTGCGCGATAGGGATTCGACCCTCCGCAACGCGCGACGTTGCAAGGCTTTCAGGCGATTGGGGCGGCCATTGGGCAGCGCCGCATCAGCACCTTTTTTCGTGCAGTCTTGTTTTTTGCGGAGAAGCAGACTATATGAGGTCCATTGATATTTCGGCCGATCGATCCGGGCCTCGCGATATTCGCGTTTGCTGACGTCTATCCCCAAAATCTCGATACAAACCGGCTGGACTTAGGTTCGGTCAAGCTAAAGCAAACGTATAAGGACTATCGAAATGGCAACAGGTACGGTCAAGTGGTTTAATTCCACCAAGGGTTTCGGCTTCATCCAGCCTGACAGCGGCGGCGCGGACGTTTTCGTCCACATCTCTGCAGTCGAGCGCGCTGGGCTGTCGACCCTGGTCGAAGGCCAGAAGATCAACTTCGAGATCGAGCAGGACCGCCGCACTGGCAAGTCGTCCGCTGGGTCTCTGAGCAAGGCAGCCTGATTTTGCGAATGGCGCGCGCCGGGCGACAGCTCGGGGCGCGCGGCAAGTCACGGATGTAGTGACGGTCGCGCGAGAAGCGCACCGGAGCGGAAAGACACCGACAAGCCGAAGCAGCAGATTGCTGCCGGCCCGGACCAAACGCTCCCGATCAGGCTACCAAGCATGGGAAGGCGGGATTTTGTCCCGCCTTTTTGCTGTCCGGATTCCGGATGAAACAGCCACCTTGGCCTTATTGTACCAGTCATGGTATTTTTAGCCTATGAGCAAGCTCGAACAGATCGAAAAATCCGTTGCCGAACTAAGCCCTGAGGAGCTGAAGGCGTTTGCCGCCTGGTTCGAGGCGCTGCAAGCGGACATATGGGATCGGCAGATCGAAACCGACGCCAAGGCCGGCAGGCTGGATAAACTTGCCGAGCAGGCCTTGGCTGACCATCGCGCCGGCCGGACCCGGTCTCTGTGAATCATTTCGCCACTCCCTCATTCTGGGAGGCTTATGCAAAACTGCCCTCGTCGATCAGAGCAAAGGCGGACAAATGTTTCGCCAAGCTACGTTCTGATCCGTTTCACCCGTCGCTGCATTTCAAACAGGTCGGACGCTATTGGTCGGCCCGGGTTGATCTCAGCTACCGCGCCGTAGCTGTCCGCGACCACGATGACGTGATCTGGTTTTGGATCGGCACCCACTCCGAATATGACCACCTGCTGAAATAGCCGTAAGGACAGAACTACCCCAGCCATTCCATCGACACATGCCCCGGATCGGCCTCGACTCGTTTCAGCCAGGCCGCCACCGCTGGATAGGCGTCGAGCTGGAAGCCGCCCATCTCGGCCGTATGCGTATAGGCGTAGAGCGCGATGTCGGCGACGCTCAATGCCTCACCGGCAAAGAAGGCACTGCCCGCCAGATGCTTGTTCATCACGCCGAGCGCCTTGTTGCCGCGCTCCAGCGTCACCGCCAGCCGTTCCGGCGTCGCATCCTTGGCCCGTTCGGGAAAGGTGAGCAGCGCCTTGCGCACCGCGATATAGGGTTCGTGGCTGTACTGCTCGAAGAACAGCCACTGATAGGCCAGCGCCCGCTCGTATTTGTCGGCCGGCAGGTACCGAGTGCCCTCGGCGAGATAGAGCAGGATGGCGTTGGATTCGGCAAGCCGCCAGCCGTCGTCGAGTTCGAGCAGCGGCACCATGGCGTTCGGGTTCTTGGCGACATAGTCCGGCTTGCGCGTGTCGCCGGTATGCGAACTCACCTCGACATTGGTGAAGGCCATGCCCAGCTTGCCCATCAACAGGCGCGGCTTGTAGCAATTGCCGCTGTCGATCATTCCGTAGAGTATGGTCATTGGCGCTCCGCTCGCTCGTGCAACGACAGCCCTTGGGGCCTGAGTCCGGTCTCAAGGCTCTATCCCGGCGGCAACGGCTTCATCCAGTGATTTGTTTTGGCGCAACCATCAGCGCCGCTGATGGATCACCCAAACAACGGCACGACGTTATTGTCCCTGCCAAGCAGCCTGTCGATCGATAGCGGTTCCTCATCGAACAGCGTGCCGGCCAGCGCCGGCCGGGCAAGGTAAAAACCCTGCAAAAGATCGACGCCGCCGTCCAGCGCGACGCGCAGATGCGTGGATTGCTCGATGCCTTCGACCAGCACCTTGGTGCCGCGGTCGTGCAGCGCAGAGACCAGCGGCCGGAAAAACCGCTCGGCGGCGGCATGGCGGCAGAATTCCGCGAACCAGGTGCCGTCGATCTTGACGATGTCGGGCTGGACAAGCGCGACCCGTTCTTCCGTCGAATGCCCGGTGCCGAAATCGTCGATGGCGATGCGGATGCCGTCACGCCGCATCTCGCGCGCCAGGCTGACGAGCACCTTGTCGTCGGCCGCCTGTTCGGTGATTTCGCAGACCAGCATGCCGGGGTAGAGATCGAACTCGGCGAGATGCCTGGTCATCAGCCTGATCTCAGCCAGCGCTCGCCCGGGGTCATCGTTGATCAGCGGATTGTAGTTGAAGAATAGGTCGAGCCCATCGACGCCGATGTTGCGGAAGTTCCGGAGATGCAGCACCCGGCACATCGTCTCGACGAACAGGCGATCCGCCACGGGGACGCCCTCGAAAAATACGCGCGGCGCGACCGACCTGCCGGCGCGGTGCGGCTCGATCAGGCCCTCGACCGCGACGGCCTTCAAAAACCTGCCGCGCGGGGCAAAAATCGGCTGATAGGCGCTTCTCAACCGGAACGCGCCATAGACGCCGTATTCGATACCGACCTCATCGGTAAAGATTGCTTCGCCGACATTGCGCCGCCTGTCCGGCCGCCCGGTCATGGCACCGCCTTGCGCCCGAAAGCCCGTTTCGGCCGCGGCGAAGGCGAGACAGTCGCAGGCGCCTCGCCGGCATCTGGCACTGTCACCGGCATCTGCCTGTCCTTGCCGAAGGCGTGAAAGCTGGTCGGTGCAAGCTCGGGGCGCGCCAGTGCGAATCCCTGCACCATCGAGGCTCCCGATTTCTCGGCCAGTTCAAGCTGCCAGCCCTCCTCTATGCCCTCGAACACGGTGCGGATGCCTTGCTGTTCGAAACTTGCCACCATGGCGGTCAGCAGTGCGAAACCGGCGCCGGACTCCATCAGCTGCATGACCCAGCGGGCATCGAATTTGACGATGTCCGGCCGGAGCTCCTTGATGCGGTTGATGTCGGACTCGTCGGCGCCGTAGTCGTCGACGGCTATGCGAAACCCGTTGGCCCTGAGTGCCTCGACGAAATTGTAGAGCGTTTCTTGCGACGCTGATTTTTGCTCGGTCACCTCGCAGACGACGCGGTTCGCATCGATCTCAGCCTCATGCAGCACCAGCCGCATGTCGCGCAGCGCCTTGTCGGCGATGCTGCGGTCGGTGAACACCGAAGGATCGAAGTTGATGAAGATGGATGCCTCTTGCGGCAGGCAAGCGCCGGCGTTCAAAAGATGCAGCGTCCTTGTCAGCGCCTCGATATGCAGGCGGTCGACCGTCGGACAGGTGTTGAAAAAGCTCACCGGCGACTGCGGCTCGCCGTCGCGGAACGGCCGGATCAGCCCCTCGAATCCGGTGACGGACAATTTGCCGTTGCTGAAGGCGAAGATCGGCTGGAAAGCGCTCTGCAGCGTATAGATGCCCCAGACACCGCTGGCGGTGCCGTCGTCATGACGGACGATATGGGCATGCTCGATGCTGCGCGACACGGTTCCTCGCTCTGCGAGACTGGCGGAATGGGTCGTGGATCCAGCCACTCGGGGTTTTACCGCCTGCAGGTGAATTTATTGTTGCCGGATTTGCCGGGGTTTGTGATCTGGCTCATCCGACAATGCTTGCGCTTGGCGGAATGATGCGACATGAGAAGCGCCGCGGTTGGATGGACCGCCTGCATCCCCAAGGAGATAACATCGTCATGGCCTTTCTTGCTGACGTCCTTTCCCGCGTAAAGCCTTCCGCGACCATCGCGGTGACGCAGAAAGCGCGCGAGCTGAAAAACGCCGGCCGTGACGTGATTGGGTTGGGTGCCGGCGAACCGGACTTCGACACGCCGGACAACATCAAGAACGCTGCGATCGAGGCCATCCGCCGCGGCGAAACGAAATATCCTCCTGTTTCCGGCATCGTGCCGCTGCGCGAGGCGATCGCCAAAAAATTCAAGCGAGAAAACAATCTCGACTACCGGCCGGAGCAGACCATCGTCGGCACCGGCGGCAAGCAGATCCTGTTCAATGCCTTTATGGCGACGCTGAATCCCGGCGACGAGGTCATCATTCCGAGGCCGTACTGGGTCAGCTATCCCGAGATGGTGGCGATCTGCGGCGGCACCCCGGCATTTGCCGACACCTCCATCGACAACGGCTTCAAGCTGACGGCGGCGGCGTTGGAAAAGGCGATCACGCCGCGCACCAAATGGCTGTTGATGAACTCACCGTCGAACCCGTCGGGCGCCGCCTACACCGAGGCTGAATTGCGCGCGCTGGCCGACGTGCTGCTCGAACATCCCCATGTCTGGGTGCTGACCGACGACATGTACGAGCACCTGATCTACGGCGATTTCGTCTTCAGGACCATCGCCGAGGTCGAGCCGAAGCTTTATGAGCGCACGCTGACGATGAACGGCGTGTCGAAGGCCTATGCCATGACCGGCTGGCGCATCGGCTATGCGGCCGGGCCCGTGGCGCTGATCAAGGCGATGGATATGATCCAGGGCCAGCAGACCTCCGGCGCCTGCACCATTGCCCAGTGGGCATCGGTGGAGGCGCTGAACGGTTCGCAGGATTTCATTGCGAAAAACAAGGCGATCTTCCAGGCTCGGCGCGATCTCGTCGTGTCGATGCTCAACCAGGCGCGCGGCATTACATGTCCCTCGCCGGAAGGCGCCTTCTATGTCTATCCGTCCTGTGCCCAGTTGATCGGCAAGAAGACCAAAGCCGGCAAGGTGATCGACAGCGACGAAGCCTTCTGCTCGGAGCTGCTCGAGGCCGAGGGCGTCGCGGTCGTGTTCGGCTCGGCCTTCGGCCTCGGCCCGAACTTCCGCATCTCCTACGCCACATCGGAGGCGCTGCTCGAAGAGGCCTGCACACGAATCCAGCGCTTCACCGCCTCGCTGATCTGATCAGGCGCATCTCAAACACCAAAACCCTGCCGCGAGCCGGGTTTTCATCACGATAGGCACCAGCCTCATCCCCGCTGATTGGTTTCGCGTGCCGAACGTGCCTCGGCCGGCGCCAGAACGGTGACCAGAAGCCCGGCCGTGACGAACGAAACGATGGCCGCCGTCAGCATCGCCGCATGGAAACCGCCGGCATAAGCGGCTGCGAACAGATCGCGCAGGCTCTCCTCGCCCATCGCCGCATCGGCTGCGAAATCGTACCTTGAAACGGCGGCGCGGGCCACCGCTCCGGCGTTGGCGACACCGGCATTTTCAAGATGCGCCGTCAGCAGGGCTGTTGCCCGCATGCTCATCAAGGCGCCGAGCAGGGCGATGCCGATGGCGGTGCCGCCCTGGCGGGTTGCGTTGATCACCGCCGACACCATGCCCGAACGCTCGCG
The DNA here is from genome assembly GCF_900149755.1 of Mesorhizobium delmotii. Classification (NCBI taxonomy): domain Bacteria; kingdom Pseudomonadati; phylum Pseudomonadota; class Alphaproteobacteria; order Hyphomicrobiales; family Phyllobacteriaceae; genus Mesorhizobium; species Mesorhizobium delmotii. The sequence goes on from NZ_FUIG01000024.1 coordinate 293,115, forward strand.
CGGCGCAAACGACATCGCGGCAGCGCTGCCGGTCGGGATGGACAGCGCATTGCCGAGGCCGCCGACGGCAAACAGCAGGCCGATCGTCACATGGGTTGTCGAGGGTCCAACCCAGCACATTCCCAGCATGGAAAGACCGCTCGAAAGATAGCCCGATGTCATCAGCGCCGAGTGTCCGTAGCGCTGACTGAGCCTGCCGATCGCCGGCGACACGACCATTTGGACAAGGAACAGCGGCGCCATGCGCAGGCCGGTCTGTGTCGGCGACCAGCCCTGCGCCTGCTGCAGGAACATCGAATAGAGGAAGACGCTGGTGTAGGAGGTGAGGCCGAGCGCGAACGAGGCGACATTGGCGACGGCAAAGCGAATGTCGCGGAACAGGCCAAGCGGCAGCATCGGCCGCGGCGTGCGTGCCTCGAAGACAAGGAATGCCACTAGGCCGGCGAAGCCGACGACAAGGGCGATAACAGCCTCTCGATCGCCCCAACCTTTTTCGCCTGCCGAGATCAGGCCGAAGGTCAAGGCGCCCAGCCACAGAATGCTAAGCGCCAGGCCGACAAGGTCGAGATGGGCATGCTCGGGGTGTGAAGTCTCTACGATCGAAGCCGCACCGAGCACGATCGTGGCCAGGCCGAGCGGCAGGTTGATCAGGAAAATGCTCTGCCATCCGGCGGTTTCGACCAGGATGCCGCCGAGGACCGGGCCGGCGAGCAGCGAGACAGCGGCGAACGACGCCCAGCCTCCGATAACGCCGGCACGCTCGCGACCGTCGGGAAACGCCTGCGTCAGAATCGACAGCGCACCCGGAATGATCAGCGATCCGGCTATCCCCTGCACCACCCGGCCCACCAGCAGCACCGGCAGGTTGGGCGCGATTGCACAGATGGCGGAACCGGCCACGAAAATGCCGATGCCTGCCAGCCAGGAGCGCTTGCGCCCGTAGCGGTCAGCGATCAGGCCTGCCGACAGCATGAAGGCCGACAGGCAAAGCGTGTAGGCGTCGATCACCCATTGCAGCCCGGCGAAATCGATGCCGAGCGCAAGCTGGATCGTCGGCAGCGCGACGTTGACGATGCTGATGTCGAGCAGTGCGACGAATGTGCCGAGATAGACGGCGGCAACAAGAGGCAAGCGACGCTTCGACATGTCGACTCCAAACCTGAGTATGGAAAATCACCTATAATGATCGGACGCGGCGCGCTTTTAGGTCCGATCAACGCCGCCATACTGAACGTCTGTCACCGTCTCCAGCCAGTCGGCATGGACGCCGTCGAGCGCCTCCTGCATGGCGATATGCGCCATCGCCGATTTCGGGCCGGCGCCATGCCAGTGCTTTTCCTCAGGCGCGAACGAAATGACGTCGCCGGCCCTGATCGCCTGTACCGGCTCGCCCCAGCTTTGCGCGAGGCCGGCGCCTGATATGACATAGAGCGTCTGGCCGAGCGGATGCGTATGCCAGTGGGTACGCGCGCCGGGCTCGAAACTGACGATGATGGCGCGCAGCCGCGCTGGCGCTTCCTTCTCGATGATCGGCGTCTGCCACACACGTCCGGTGAAGTACTTTTCCGGCGCAATGACGGTCGGCACGCTGCCGCAGGCAATGATTTTCATCGTCGCGAGTCCTCAAGCTGATGGCGGATCGGTCGGCGACGGCCGTTCCTTTTTGTCGCAAGAAGCAGGCACTTTCGTCCGATAACCATCATGGCGCAACCGCTTTTGCGGCTGTTCGGCGACGGGCTCTGTCGCGGGATTTGATAGGAGGCTAGGCTCGCATCCAACGGCTTCGCCGATCACGGCTCAACATCCGCGACATCAGGCGATCCTCAAATCCCCGATTCTCAAATCACTTGCCCTCCCGGCTAACCCGTGGGACGATGCCTTTGGGTAGGTGGCAAACTGAAAAAAGCCCCGCCCGCGACGGTCGACAGGCCGGCCGCCGCTCCCAGGGAAACGCCTGAGTGGAGGTCAGTCATGGGAACTCGCGCCGGAGGACGACGCACGGGACCGAAATGCATTGCCATAGTCGGTCCCTTTGCAAGCGGTAAGACGACACTTCTCGAAGCCATATTGGCCCGCACGGGCGCCATTCCCCGCCAGAATCCCGTTTCCTCGGGAAATACCGTTTCCGATCATTCGCCCGAGGCACGCGCCCACGCCATGAGCGTCGAGGCGACCTTTGCGACCACCGAATTCATGGACGAGCAACTCACCTTCGTCGATTGTCCCGGTTCCATCGAATTCTCTTTCGAGGCAGAGCCGGTGCTTGCCGCCTGCGACATCGCCGTGGTCGTCGCTGAAGCCGACGCGAAGAAGATCCCTGCCCTGCAGCTGATCATGCGCAAGCTCGACGATCTCGGCGTGCCGCGCATCATGTTCCTCAACAAGGTCGATAAGGCGATATCAGGCGTGCGCGACACGCTGAAGATGCTGCAGCCGGCAAGCTCGGTGCCGTTGCTGCTTCGCCAGATTCCGCTGCGCAAGAACGGTGTCGTCATCGGCTCGATCGATCTCGCTCTGGAGCGCGCCTACATCTATCGCGAATATGCCGAAAGCGAGGTCGCCCAGATTCCCAGCGACGACAAGGCGCGCGAGCTGGAGGCGCGCTTTTCCATGCTGGAGACACTTGCCGACCATGACGACCAGTTGATGGAGCAGCTCCTCGAAGAGATCGAGCCGCCGAAGGACGCGATCTTCGACGACCTCGCCGCCGACCTGCGTGACGGCGCGGTGACACCGGTGCTGATCGGCACCGCCGAGAAGGGCAATGGTGTGCTGCGGCTTCTAAAGACGATCCGCCACGACGCGCCTGATGTTGAAGCAACGCGCAAGCGCCTCGGTGCACCTGACGGCAATACGACCGTAGTCCAGGTGATGAAGACCATCCATACTGCGCATGGCGGCAAGCTGTCGGTCTCGCGCATCCTGTCCGGTCAGCTTGCCGACGCCTCCGAGCTGTTCCTTTCGAATGGCGCCACGGCAAAGGTGTCCGGCATCTACAGGATGCTCGGCAAGGACCAGACCAAGCTCACCTCGGCCAAGGCCGGCGACACGGTCGCGCTCGGCAAGCTGGACGACGTCACGACCGGTCAGACGCTGAGCTCGGCCAAGGGCGGCATCAAGCCGCTGGTGACGCTGGCGCCGCCGCAACCAGTCTTCGCCTTCGCGCTGCGGCCGAAGGAACGCAAGGACGAGGTGAAGATGTCCGCGGCCATCCAGCGCCTTGCCGAAGAAGATCCCTCGCTCAGCCTGCGCCACAATCAGGATTCGGCCGAAACCGTGCTGTCGGGCCATGGCGAGATGCATCTGCGCGTCGTGCGCGAGCGGCTGGAAGGCAAGAACCAGATCCCGGTCGAAGGTCATCCGCCGGCGGTGCCTTATCGAGAGACGATCCGCAAAACGGCGCAGCAGCGTGGCCGCCACAAGAAGCAGTCGGGCGGCCATGGCCAGTTCGGCGATGTGGTCATCGAGATCAAGCCGCTGCCGCGCGGCTCCGGCTTCCAGTTCACCGACACCATCACCGGCGGCGCCGTGCCGAAAACCTATATCCAGTCGGTCGAGACCGGCGTGCGTGACTATCTGAAATCCGGCCCGCTCGGCTTTCAGGTGGTCGATGTCGCGGTCAACCTGTCCGACGGCTCCTATCATGCCGTCGATTCCTCGGACATGGCCTTCCAGATGGCGGCGAAGCTGGCGATGAAGGAAGGTATGGCCGCCTGCTCGCCAGTGCTGCTCGAACCTATCATGAAGGTCGAGATCGTCACGCCGTCCGACGCCACGTCGAGGATCATCGCCCTGATCCCGCAGCGGCGCGGCCAGATCCTCGGCTACGATGCGCGGCCCGGCTGGCCGGGATGGGATGTCGTCGAGGCGACCATGCCGCAGGCCGAGATCGGCGACCTGATCATCGAGTTGCGTTCGGCCACCGCGGGCGTGGCCAGCTATCGTGCCACCTTCGACCATATGGCCGAACTCACCGGTCGCCTGGCCGATGAGGCGTTGAACGCCAATGGCAAGGCCGCCTGATACTGGATTTTGACGCCGGTATCGCAGGCTGCAGAACACAGGGAAACGGCGTCCGGAGTGATCCGGACGCCGTTTCCTTGCGGACCGTCTTCGTGGGAGGCGAAAACGGCAGGTCCGCCGCACATGCCGCCAGCGCCTGACGGCCTCAGCGGAAGAATGGTTCGGACGCGGTAGCCGCCTGAGCCCGGATCGTCCGAGTGATGCCCCCATCTCCCGCACGAACCACACCGCGTCCTATGATCTGCTTAGTCGATGATGGGCGCCTAGGATATGTTACCTGAGGTTACATGTCACTGTTACGTGACAATTTCGGTCGGCTTTCCCTGGGCGCCAGCAGGTTTCAGGCAACAAAAAAGCCGGATCAATGAAGATCCGGCTGAGTTTGATTGGAAGTGCCTGTTAAGGCTAACCTCCAGAGGGGAACACTCGAGGGCGCTAATGGGAGGAGAACGCGCCCAGGAGATGATCTATATATGTGCTCATCATGCCCAAGAAACAAGCATCTATTTTGCAACACACGCATGCAAAATGACACAGGCTGTGGTCTAACCCATTCCTTGGCCCCGTAGGACCAGCAGAATCGTCGAAATGCGGTGCACAGCCAGGCAAAAACCATCGCGAAATAGCGAATCAGAGCCAATTCTCGGCCCGGAATGCAGAAACAACGAATGACGTCGAATCAGGCAGCACGCGTTTATTTTTGCAGCAGCCGCGCATCGGCCCGAAAATTGGCATCGATGTTCGGAAAGCACGGTGCGCAGATCCAAAGTGCTAAAGCGTATTTGTGCGTCCAAGCAGGCGCACGCCGCTCTAATGCATGTCGCCCAAAAGCATGCCCTCGGGCCCGACCCGAGGGTGCGCAGTGGTTTTGGGACAACGACATGCATAAAAACAAGAACTGAAAGCGCGTCGCATGAATCCCTTTGAATCCTTCAGACGCGACGCGCTTTAGAAGGAAGCCTCGATGAGGACACGTCAGGCGATCGCCGGCAGCGCGCTATTCTTCATCGCAGCGCCCGGCGTGGTCGCGGGATTGCTGCCCTGGCTGTTGACCGATCGCTATCGTCTGCCATGGTCGACCCGGCCCGGCTTGGTCCCCGTCGGCTGGGTCCTGATTGTCGTCGCAGCGGCCTTGCTGCTTCATGCTTTCGCCCGTTTTTCCCTCGAAGGCCGGGGCACGCCCGCCCCGGTCGCGCCAACCGAGCGACTGGTTGTCGGCGGCATCTACCGCCATGTCCGCAACCCGATGTATGTGGCGGTGCTGGCGATCATCCTTGGCCAGGCGCTGCTGTTTTCGAGCTGGGCTCTCGTCGCCTATGCCGCTATCGCCGCCATCGCCATGGTCTCCTTCGTGAAGTTCTATGAGGAACCGACGCTTGCTCGGCGCTATGGCGCCGACTACGAGGCCTACCGCCGCGCCGTCCCCGGCTGGCTGCCCCGCCTGACGCCATGGCGCGGGTGAGCCGGAAAGCGGAGATGGCGCCGTTTCAGGGTGTGTTCAGGTCAGGCCGAGTCGAGAATGGTGGGTTCCGAGAAACGGAACGGAGCGGACAAGGGTCCGTAAGTACCGGAAGCGCAGGTATCAGCCGTTCGCAGGCCGGCATCACCTGAATATCGACATACCCTAATGCGTGTCGCCCAAAAGCTTGCCCTCGGGCTTGACCCGAGGGGCGCAGCGGTTTTGGGATAACGACATGCATAAAGACAAGAACCTAAGCGCGTCGCATGTATCCGTTCAAACGCGACGCGCTTTAGAACGACCAGCTGCGCGCCTTGGCGATGATAAAATCGCGGAAGACGTGCAGTTTCGCTTGGTTCTTCATCGCATCGGGATAAGCGAAATAGGTGTCGAAGGACGGCACTTCGGTCTCCGGCAGCAACTGCACCAGCCCTGAGTCCTTGCTGACCACATAGTCGGGCAGCATGGCGATGCCGGCACCACCCTGAACCGCGCGCTTGATCGACAATATGTCGTTGATCTGCAGCGTCGGCACCCTTTGCCCGCCTTCGAAATCGCCGACCGTTTCCAGCCAGTTCAATTCCGACAAATGCGCCGGCACCGGCACGCCGAAGGTGACGATGCGATGGCTCTTCAACTCGGCGATCGACGCCGGCTTGCCATACTTGTTGACGTAAGAAGGGGCGGCGTAGAGATGGAAATGCACGGTGAACAGGCGGCGCTGGATGAGATCGGGCTGCTGCGGCTGGCGCAGCCGGATCGCGCAATCCGCTCGGCGCATGGTGAGGTCGAGTTCCTCGTTCGCCAGGATCAACTGCAGGCTGATCTCAGGATAGAGCTCGATGAATTCCTGCACGCGCTCGGTCAGCCAGCCGGCACCGAGCCCCACCGTGGTCGTCACCCTGAGCACGCCGGAGGGCCGGTCCTTGGCCTCGGTCAGCCGCGATTTGATCGTCTCCAGCTTCATCAGCACGTCATGCGCCGTGCGGAACAGCATCTCACCCTGCTCGGTCAACACCAGGCCGCGGGCATGGCGATTGAACAGCGGCACGCCGACGTCATGTTCGAGCGCGCTGACCTGCCGCGAGATCGCCGATTGCGACAGATGCAGTGTCTCGGCGGCATGGGTGAACGACCCAGCTTCCGCCGCAGCGTGAAACACGCGTAGCTTGTCCCAGTCCAACGCCATGATGCCCCCGTTCTGTTTTCTGGCGTCTGAATGAAAAATCAGGCTTTTGCGCGGCTTTTCTCGGCCGCTTCCTTACTCCGCCGCTTCGCGGTGAACTTCGATCCCGGCGAGGTACTTTTCCGCCTCGAGCGCGGCCATGCAGCCGAGCCCCGCCGCCGTCACCGCCTGGCGGTAGATGTCGTCGGTCACGTCGCCGGCGGCGAACACGCCCGGCACGTCGGTGCAGGTCGAATCCGGCGCCGTCCACAGATAGCCGTTCGGCTTCTGCTTCAGCTTGCCGGCGAACAGCTCGACTGCCGGCGCATGGCCGATCGCCACGAACACGCCGTCGACCGTCAGATGCATCTCCTGGCCGGTCACCACATTGCGCAGCTTCAGCCCTTCCACCGACGGCGGCAGCGGCGTCTTGCCGGACTGGCCGGTGATCTCGTCGACGACGGTGTCCCAGATGACGCGGATATTGTCCTTCTTGAACAGCCGCTCGCTAAGGATGCGCTCGGCGCGGAAGTCGCTGCGCCGGTGGATGACCGTCACGCTCTTTGCCAGGTTGGAAAGGTAGAGCGCCTCCTCCACCGCCGAATTGCCGCCGCCGATCACCGCGACATCCTTGCCGCGATAGAAGAAGCCGTCGCAGGTGGCGCAGGCCGATACGCCGAAGCCCATGAAGGTCTGTTCGCTCGGGATGCCCAGCCATTTCGCCTGCGCACCGGTGGCGATGATCAGCGCGTCGGCGGTATAGGTGGTGCCGGAATCGCCCTTGGCACGGAACGGCCGCACATTGAGGTCGACTTCGGTGATGATGTCATTGATGACGTCGGTGCCGACATGCTCGGCCTGCTTCAACATTTGTTCCATCAGCCACGGACCCTGGATCGGATCGGCGAAGCCCGGATAGTTTTCGACGTCGGTGGTGATCACCAGCTGGCCGCCCTGCTGCAGCCCGGCGACCAGCATCGGCTTCAGCATGGCGCGGGCGGCGTAGATTGCCGCCGTATAGCCGGCGGGGCCGGAGCCGATGATGAGAACGGGTGCGTGCTTGGTGATCATGGACAGGCTTTCACAACAACCGGACGCGAATGAAGCGTCCGGCACAGGGTTCGATATCGGCCCTAATCTAGGTGTTGCAGGCGACGCCAGCAAGACGACCTGGCCTTCGTCCCCGGAAAGCTTGCCCGCAAACAGACGATCCATGAACATCTTGCGCGGCGACTGTCCGAAAATCAGCGACTGAAGGGATGGAATGGACACCAAAGTCGTTTAATTACAAAATTACGAAAGATTCTTGCGTGAAGCGCCGAAGGTATCCATGCCGCTCAAAGCCGATCTCGATGCCATCGACTGGAAAATCCTGCGCGAGCTTCAGCAAGACGGGCGCATGACCAATGTCGAGCTGTCCGGCCGCGTCGGCATTTCGGCGCCGCCATGCCTGCGTCGCGTCAGGCGGTTGGAAGAGACCGGCATCATCCGCGGCTATCGCGCCTTGCTTAATGCCCCGGCGCTCGGCCTGGATGTCGTCGCCTTCTGCCTTATCGGCCTGCATCACCAGGCCGACGCGGAGCTGAAAACCTTCGCCGAACGCACCCGCGGTTGGCCGATCGTTCGCGACGCCTGGATGGTGTCGGGCGAATCCGACTTTTTGCTGCATTGCGTGGCGAGCGACCTCGGCGCCTTCCAGACCTTCGTCATCGAGGAACTGGCCTCGGCGCCGAATGTCGACACGGTGCGGACGGCACTGACCATCCGTCGCGTCAAGGACGAGGGCCTGGTGGCTTTCAGCGAAGTGAGAATCTAATCCCGGCCGAGTTCGCCGATGGCGCCGCAGAGTTTGCTGTGATCGTTACCGGTCGTCAGTTTGCGCGTCGTGAACATGCCATCGCTAGAAGTCCGATTGGATCTGCCGTGCACCAACCAGCCCTCCCACAGCCCGGCTCGCCGTCCGGCCTCCATGTCATCGGCCTTGTCGCCGACGATGATTGACCGGCTGATATCCACGCCCAGCAGATCGCGGGCGCGCAGAAGCATGCCCGGATTGGGCTTGCGCATCGGATGATCGCCTACTGCCAGTTCACCCGTCCCGCTCGAATGGTAGGCGCAGGCGAGCACCAGATCGATCCGGCAATTCTGTGCTTCGAAAAGTGTCAGCAGCCGAGCATTGACTGCGGCGAACTCCGGCCAGCCGAAATAGCCACGGGCTATACCTGACTGGTTGGAGACCACGATCGCAGGAAGGCCGACGATGTTGGCCGTTCGGATCACCGGCAGCATCTCCGGCCGCAGCACGATGTCAGCCGGATCGCTTGGATAGCCGCTATCGACATTGATGGTGCCGTCGCGGTCGAGGAACAGCGCCGGCGTGCCAGCTGCAAAAACCGAGGTACCGATCCGCTCGACCCACAGGCCCGGCTCTTCGAGCGGGTACGGCTGCGAGGTCCTGACAGCGTCCCTATCAGCCATCACAGAGGCGCGCTTCGACCATTTCGCACAGATGATGATAGAGGCACAGATGCCCCTGCTGGATGATCGGCGTCGAGGTCGAGGGCACGTTGAGCAGGATGTCGGAGAGCGGCTTGAGCTTGCCGCCGGTGTCGCCGGTCAGGCTGATCACCGTCATGTCCATCGTGCGCGCCTGCTCGGCAGCGGCAAGGATGCTGGCCGAGTTGCCGCTGGTCGAGATGGCGAGCAGCACGGCACCCGATGCGCCATGTGCCTCGACCTGGCGTGAAAACACCGTGTCGAAGCCGTAATCATTGCCCCAGGCGGTCAGCACCGCCGCATTGGCCGGCAGCGCGATGACGTTGTAGGCCTTGCGCTCCTTCAGGAAGCGGCCGACCAGTTCACCGGCGATGTGGATGGCGTCGCTGGCCGAGCCGCCATTGCCGCAGATCAGCAGCGCCTTGCCCTGCGAAAGCGCGGCGACGACGGCGGTCACCGCCCGCTCCATCTCGCTGGTGAGGTCGCGCTCGACCGTCGCGGTGATCGCGGCCGCCGAGCGGACCAGGTATTCGTTCAGTTCGGACATGAAACCCTCAGTTTGTACTTCCGGCGCGCAACTTGCCGATGGTGCCGGTCGTGCTTTTGCCGGCGACGAGATCGACCAGCACGACGCGGCCGCCCGCCTTTTGCACGATTTCGGCGCCGACCACCTGATCGATCGTATAGTCGGCGCCCTTGACCAGTATGTCGGGCTTGAGCGCCTCGATCAGCGCGAGCGGCGTGTCCTCCTCGAAGACGACGACGGCATCGACCGAGGCAAGCGCCGCCAGCACGCAGGCGCGGTCATGCTCGTCATTGACCGGGCGCCCCGGCCCTTTCAGCCGGCGCACCGAGGCATCGCTGTTGAGGCCGAGAACCAGCCGGTCGCATTGGCTGCGCGCCGCATGCAAAAGGCTGACATGGCCGGCGTGAAGGATATCGAAGCAGCCATTGGTGAAACCGACGCTCAGGCCTTCGTCCTTCCACGTCGCCACCAGCCGTGCAGCGGCAGCGGCATCGAGAATTGCATCCTTGTGGGCAATCGGTCCATGCGAGCGAAACAGCGCCCCGGTAAGCTCTTCGACCGTCAGCCGCGCGGTACCGCGCTTTCCCACCACCACGCCACCCGCCGCGTTGGCGATGGCGGCGGCCATGATGCGGTCGGCGCCCGCGGCCAGAGCCAACGCAAACGTCGCAATGACAGTGTCGCCGGCGCCGGAAACGTCGAACACTTCCCGCGCCTGCGTAGCGATGTGGCGGGCATCGTCCGCGCCGACGACGCTCATGCCCTTTTCGCTGCGCGTCGCGACCACGAAATCGAAGCCGTGTGCCGAGATCAGCTCACGCGCCGCGGCCACGATCTCGTCATCGGCAAACACCACGCGTCCAACCGCCTCGCCAAGTTCCTTGCGATTGGGCGTGATCGCCGTCGCCCCGGCATAGCAAGCATAGTCGCGGCCCTTGGGATCGACCAGCACCGGCTTTCCCGCCTCGCGGCAGATCGAGATCAGCTCGCCGGCGACGCCGTCGAGCAATATGCCCTTGCCGTAGTCGGACAGGATAACGATGTCGGCTTGCGCGAGCGCGGCGCGGAAATGCCGGACCAGCGTTGCCCGCTCAGCGTCGCCCAGCGGCTTGATTTCCTCTTCGTCGAAGCGCAGCACCTGCTGGTTGAGCGCACTGAACCGGCTTTTCGACGAGGTCATCCGGTTCGCGTCCTGCGCGAGGCCGCCAGTCTCGACACCAAATTCGGCGAGCATGCGCAGGAGATTGTCGCCGGCCTGATCGGCGCCGATCACCGAGACCGGTATCGCGGCAGCGCCGAGCGAGACGATATTGGCGACGACATTGCCGGCGCCGCCCATCGCCGACGTTTCGCCACGCCCGCGCAGCACCGGAATGGGCGCTTCCGGCGAAATCCGCTCGATGACGCCGTTGACGAAACGGTCGCGGATGAAGTCGCCGACCACCAGCACCGTGACGTTGCCGAACCGCGAGATGGCGCGGTGAAGGGGTTCGGGAGAAGGCAGGTATTGCTCGCTCATGTCATCCGCGACGTGCAATGAGAGCCGGTCCCGATGCTGTGAAAACGCTGGACTGGCAGGGCTGATCGTTCATGGCGAAGCCGATATACCGCAATTCGGCTCAGCGCAACGGCAGCCACCGAACGGCCCACAGCCATCGCCGGTTGGCGGATCAGCTTTTCTGCAAAGCCACATGGACGCCCAATCCGACGAGCACCGCACCGCCCGCACGCCGCATGAGGCGCTGTGCGTGGCTCGAACGCCGTAGCCTGGTGATCAGCGCACCCGCCAGCACCACGCACATGACATCCGCCGAGGAGAACATCAGATTGACGATCGTCCCGAGGACGAGGAATTGGAGCCAGACGGGAAACGTCGCCGACGCGTCGATGAATTGCGGCAGGAACGCCATGAAGAAGATTGCAGTCTTGGGATTGAGCACCTCGACGGTGATACTCTCGAAAAAGGCGCGGCTGGCGGATTTCGGCTCAATGCCTGAGATAACAGTATCGTCTTGCGCCCTGGCGCGGAACAGCGACACACCCAGCCAGATCAGATAGAGCGCGCCAGCCAGCTTGACTGCGATGTAGAGCGTCGGTACGGCGTGGAAAAGCACGGACAACCCGGCAGCGGCGGCGACGACGTGCACATAGCCGCCAAGATGGATCCCCAACGCCGCCGTCAGGCCGGACCAGCGGCCGCGCGCCATGGTTTGCGCGGCAGCGTAAAGCATCGCCGGACCGGGAATGTAGGCAAAGATTGCCGTGGTGGCGAAGAAGGCGATAAGCAGTTCGGTCGACGGCATTGCCTTGCTCCTGTCGCGCTTCGCCGGTGATCGCCGACTGAAGCGAAAGCTTTGCGGCGGCACTGTGGCGCTCACCCAACCGCCGGATTGCGACCTGCTTTATCGACAGCCCCGCCAGCCTCCCCTATAAGGGCCGGAATCGGCACAAGATACCAGAGGCTTTCATGATCATCGTCACGGGCGGCGCCGGCATGATCGGCTCCAACATCGTCGCCGCCCTTAACGCCGAAGGGATCAGCGACATCCTCGTCGTCGACGACCTGACCGACGGCCACAAGATCGCCAATCTCGCCGACCTGCAGATCGCCGATTATCTCGACAAGGACGATTTCCTGCCGCGGATGGAGGCCGGAGACCTCGGCCGCATCGAGGCCGTCTTCCACCAGGGCGCCTGCTCGACCACCACCGAATGGAACGGCAAGTTCATGATGGAGGTGAACTACGCTTATTCGAAGCGGCTGCTGCATGCCTGCCTGGCGCTGCGGGTGCCTTTCCTCTATGCCTCCTCAGCCTCGGTCTATGGCGGCGGAGCCGAGTTTCGCGAGGAGCCGGAATGCGAACGCCCGCTCAATGTCTATGCCTATTCAAAGAAGCTGTTCGACGACTACGTCCGCCGCACCGTCTTCGATACCGATCATTCGCCGGTGGCGGGCCTGCGCTATTTCAACGTCTATGGGCCACGCGAGGCGCACAAGGGCACCATGGCCTCGGTCGCCTTCCACCTGTTCAATCAGGTCGAGCAAGGCCAGAACCCGAAACTGTTCGGCGCCTATGACGGTTTTGGACCTGGCGAGCAGAGCCGCGATTTCATCCATGTCGGCGACGTTGCCGACGTCAACCTGTGGTTGTGGAAACGGGGCTCAAGCGGCATCTTCAACTGCGGCACCGGCCGTGCCCAGCCGTTCCGCGCCATTGCCGAAACGGTGATCGGCACGCTCGGCAAAGGCGAGATCGAGTTCATCGACTTCCCTGACCACCTCAAGGGCAGCTACCAGAGTTTTACGCAAGCTGATATGTCCCGGTTGCGCGCTGCCGGTTACAATGGTCAGTTTCGCACAGTGGAAACCGGCGTCAGAGACTATGTCGAATGGCTGAAAGCCCAACGATCCTCGTGATCGGCCCACGCTGGGTGGGCGACATGGTGATGGCGCAGTGCCTGTTCTCGGCACTGAGAGAGCTTCACCCGAACGCCGCGATCGACGTGCTGGCCCCGGCATGGGCGGCGCCACTGGTCAAGCGCATGCCCGAAATACGCCAGCAGATCGATCTGCCGCTGAAATCCGGCGCGCTGGAATTCCGCATGCGAAGGCGCTTCGGCCGCCTGCTGCGCGGCCACTACGACATCGCCTATGTCATGCCTGGAAGCTGGAAATCGGCGCTTGTCCCGTTCTTTGCCCGCATTCCGCGCCGCGTCGGCCATCTCAAGGAAATGCGCTACGGGCTGCTGACCGATATCGTCCCCTTGCCCGACAATGTGAAACGGCGCACGGCGCAGGCCTATTTCGGCCTCGCGCAAGGCGGCACGTTCCGTGCTCCCAAGCTCGCTGTCGACACGAAAAACCAGGCGGCATTGCTGGGTCGCTTCGGGCTGGAGGCGGAAAAATTCGTCGCGCTGATGCCCGGCGCCGAATTCGGCCCGGCCAAACGCTGGCCGAGCGAACGCTATGCCGGCCTTGCCCTCGACATGATGGCGAAAGGTTTTGAGGTCGCGCTGTTCGGATCGAAGAACGACGCCGACGTGACGGCGGAAATCGCCACGCTTGCCCCAGGCGTTGTCGACCTCGCCGGCCAGACGCGGCTGGAGGACGCCATCGACCTGATCGCCGCGGCCAGGCTTGCGGTGTCGAACGACAGTGGGCTGATGCATGTTGCCGCCGCGGTCGGCACGCCGATCGTAACCGTCTACGGCTCGACCTCGCCGCAGAATACGCCGCCGCTCGCCGAGCAGCGCGAACTGGTCTGGCTCGGCCTGTCCTGTTCGCCCTGCCACCGGAAAATCTGTCCGCTCGGCCATCTCAACTGCCTAAACACGCTTGAGGTGGCACAGGTCGCGGCAGCAGCGGAACGGCTGCTGGAAATGCCGGCCGCCGCATGAAGGTGCTCATCGTCAAGACATCCTCGATGGGTGACGTCATCCACACCTTTCCGGCCGTCGAGGATGCGCGCCGCAACCAGCCGGATGTGTCGTTCGACTGGTGTGTGGAAGAGGTTTTTGCCGGCATCGTGGCGCTGCATCCGGCGATCGCAACCATTCACACCGTGGCGATCCGGCGCTGGCGCACAAGCCCGCTCGGCCGCAGCACATGGCGCGAGGCGGCGCCACTGCGCCGCGCCTTGCGGGATTGCCGCTACGATCTCGTCATCGACGCGCAAGGATTGCTGAAGTCGGCCCTGGTGGCAAAACTGGCTGCGGCGCCGATCGCCGGCTTCGACCGGTCGAGCGCCCGCGAGCCTTCGGCGACTTTGTTCTACGACCGCCGCTATGCCGTATCGGGCGATCTGCACGCCATCGAACGCACCAGGCGGCTGTTCGGGCTGGCGCTCGGCTATGAACCGGATTTTTCCGGGCTCGAATCCGGCATCGTGCCGCCGGCCGGCGGTTCGACCTTTGTCGACGAAAAAACCGCTTTCCTGCTGCACGGCACCAGCCGCGAGGACAAGAAATGGCCGGTCGGCGACTGGATCGAGACTACCCGGCTTCTCGTGGAAAGAGGAATGACGCCGGTCACCACCTGGTCTAACGACAGTGAAAAGGCGGTTGCCGAGGCGATCGCCGAGGCCGTCCCGCAAACCGTGCTGGTGCCGAAATCACTGCTTTCTGAGATCGCCGCGATCATCGGCCGGTCGGCGCTGGTCATCGGCGCCGACACCGGCCTCACCCACCTCGCCAGCGCCTTCGGCCTGCCGACGGTCGCCGTGTTTCTGGCGACAGAACCCGGCCTGACCGGCCCGCGCGGACCGTTCTCGTCAACGCTGCTGGCCGCGCCCGGCAGCCGTATCGCGCCGGTGGAGGTGGTGGCGGAAGCTGAGAAGTTGCTGGCGCTCAAATGGCGGGCCGCGACATAGACCTTTTCAGAATTCGCTCTGGCGAGTCGAATAGCGTGGTTTTCGAGAACCGGAGCGGAGCGTACTTAAAGTACGTGAGCTTCGCGCATGACCCCGAAAATCGGAATAGATTTTCGGAAAGGATCATGCGCAAATCAAAAGTCCTACAGCGTCCTTTGCGCGTCCAAAAGACGCACGGCGCTGTAGGAAGCGCAGAAAACCGCGCTAGTCGGCCGCCAGACTAGAATTATCAAAGGTCCTAAATGAACTGCACCTGGACGATCTCATAGCCCCGTGCACCGCCTGGCGCGTTGACCTCGATCGCATCGCCGACTTCCTTGCCGATCAGCGCCCGCGCGATCGGCGAGGAGATCGAGATGCGGCCGGACTTCACGTCCGCTTCCTGGTCGCCGACGATCTGGTAGGTCTTCTTCTCTTCCGTGTCCTCGTCGACCAGCACCACGGTCGCGCCGAACTTGACCTTTTCGCCGCTGAGCTTGGTGATGTCGATCACTTCGGCGCGGGCGATGAAGTCCTCGAGCTCGTTGACGCGGCCCTCATTGAGGCTCTGCGCCTCTTTCGCCGAGTGGTACTCGGCATTTTCGGAAAGATCGCCATGCGAGCGCGCTTCGGAGATCGCTTCGATGATGCGCGGCCGCTCTACCTGCTGGCGCCAGCGCAGTTCTTCCTTCAATGACGCGAACCCCTCGCCTGTCATCGGGACCTTGTTCATGATGCCTGACCTTTCCTGCCGCCGCCCCCGCATTCCGGGAGCGACCTTGTCGATGGGTACAAAAAGAAAACGGTCCGGCAGCCTCGGGCTAACGGAACCGTGTCACCGCTATTTCCCCCAATATAGCAATCTTCGCGGGTTTTTCACGCCAAAAAATCGGTTTTGAAAAATTCGCCCGCCATTTGTGGAAATGCCGTCACGGCAGCGCGGCAGGCAGGGCGAGCGGCAACAAAAAACCGGCTGCGATTGCTCACAGCCGGTTTCAGGAGCGTTTGGGCTTCGAATCAGCTCTTCATGAAACGGTCTATCTGCTCAGACAGCATGCCATATTCACGAGATCCCTTGCCGGTGCGCTTCTCGATCTCGCGGAGCTGCTCCTGGGCACCGGCGATATCGCCGATCTGCAGATGCGCCTCGCCGAGATATTCACGTACCAGCGTGTAATCAGGATCGATGCGCAGCGCTTCCTCGTAATAGCCGAGGCCGACGGTGACACGTCCGGAATGGCGATGCGAGTAGCCGAGATAGTTGAGGATGCGAGGGTCTTTCTTGTCCGCAGCCAGGCTGAGTACGGCGATCGCCTCGTCATAACGTCCGGCCATCGCCAGCGCGCGGCCAGCTTCATAGATGTTGTCGTCGTCCAGCATGCCTTGCTTGGGTGCCACGCATTTCTTCAGCTTCTTGTCCCAGACCATGCCTTTCTTGCACTGTGTCGTCTGGCTGCCATCGCCACCGCCTCCACCTTCACCGGCCGAAAACACCGGAACAGCAAACAGCGGCAGGGCGGCAACCGCCAGAACCTGGATCAGCAATCGTCTGCGCATCGAACCCTCCTTGAAGCATGACAATGCAAGATAAACGCCGGGCAAAAGCCGTTTCATCCCGGAAAAAAGTCATGGCCACTGAAAGCTTTTTTAACGATCCGCGCCAGCGGAAAATAGAAGCGCCGAACATGACGTGACGAGCGCTGCAAATTCGCTATCATCCAGCAAACGGCAACGGAGTATGCGGAGACGGCCAGTGCAGCGGCGCCTTGAAAAGGAATGGGAGCTTTCGATCGGTCCCGACACGGTGCGCCTATTCATCCTCAAGGCGAAGGCGTTGAGCGCTGCCGTCAACGAAGACTATGCCGATGGCGCCGAGCACGAGGTAGAACTCGATGGCGAGGCGCATGACAACCATCATCATGACGGTCTCGTCGAGGAAAGTTCCGAAGACCTCACCGAAGAAGAATTGCGCGAACTGATCAACGACCTCAATGTCGACGAGGCGGCCGAACTCGTCGCCCTCGCCTGGGTTGGACGCGGCGACTATGACGCCTCGGAATGGGCGGACGCGCTGACGGCCGCGCGCGAGCGCGCCAACAAGCGCACGGCGAAATATCTGCTCGGCATGCCGCTCTTGGCCGACTGGCTGGAGGAAGGGCTGGAAGCGATCGGTGCGTAACGCCGCGGTTACCGTTCGTGAACGGCCAAAACCCTCGTTCAGGCAACTTCCGCATTCGCCCGCCGTTTACGACAAATGGCGGCGCTAATCCCTCCCGGATTTATCAGATTGACCAGATTGGCCGGATTCAGCAGATTGGCGCTGCCTTTGGCCGCGGCGATGCTGTCCGCAGGAGCGGCCCTGGCCCAAGCTCCGGAATTGCCTGATACCGTGCCCGTCCCGGAGCTCAATCGCTCGCAATCAGCGCAAGAAGCCGCACCTGCCGACGTGCCGATCCCCGAGCCGCGCCCTGCGGATGCGCCAGAGCCTGATCAACCCGCCACCGACAAACTGAGCCAGCAGAAGTCGGACCAGCATCAGGAAGCCCGGCCGGAGCCGCCGGCAATCGCTCCAACGCCGTCCGAAAAGCCCGCCGAGGCGCAACCGCCGGCCGCCGGCCCGAAACCACCGGAGAAGCCGGCGCAAGCGCAGCAGAAAGAAATCCCTCCCGACCCGCGCTCGGCCTTTGTGCCGCAGGAAAAAATGCCGGACGAGGAACTTGCCTGCCGCAGGCGGCTGAAGTCGATGGGCGTCGACTTCGAGGAACGCAAAGCCGAGCACGATGCGGCGGTCGGCTGCTCTATCCCCTACCCGATCGCGCTGAAGACGCTGGGCAAGTCATTGGATATCAACCCCGAAGCCGAGCTGAACTGCCAGATGGCCGAGGCCGCCGCGCGCTTCGCTGCGAATATCATCCAGCCGGCGGCCAAGGCCGAGCTCGGCGCCAATCTCAAGTCGGTCGGCCAGGCATCCGCCTTCGTCTGCCGACGACGCAATGGCGGAGGGAAATTGTCGGAACATGCCTTCGGCAACGCGCTCGACATCGCCAGCTTCACGCTTTCGGACGGCAGGAGGATCGACATCGGCCCGGCGCCGCCGGAAAAGGATGCAAAATTCCTGAACGCAATACGCAAGGCGGCCTGCGGACCGTTCAAGACCGTGCTCGGCCCCGGCAGCGATGCCGATCATTCGCTACATCTCCATCTCGATCTCGCACCGCGCCGCAACGGCGGCACCTTCTGCCAGTGATATGGTCCCAGACCGCCGCGCGCCGCAATTTGGCCGCAGCCGTAAACGCGGCCGCTGATTTTTCCTTTACTCTTGGCGGTTAATCTCCGTCTCGTCTGATCATGATCCCGAAAAGCGGGATCCGGTTTTCGGAGAAAGATCATGATCAAACGATGAGACAGAGCCTGATCGGGATCAGGCTTGGGGACAGGGATCTTGTCGATGGCCGGGATAATTCGCGCCGCGTTCGTCGCCGTGCGGCAAAACAGACGCGCGCGCATGATTGCCGGCGGCCTTGCCATCGCAGCGATCTCGGCCTGCACCACCGGCAGCGTGCTTTCGCTTGAACCGGCCGTCGATGTCGGCAGCCAGACATCGGCCGTTCCGAACTACGCGGGGATGCAGCGCCTCGTCCCGTCCAACCCATACATGACCGCCGCCTATCCGCGCATGGACGAGCCGATGGCGCCGACCGAACAGATGCCGGCCAGCGAGGTCGACTGCCGCAACGAACTGAAACGCCTGGGCGTCGTCTACACCGATCTTGCGCCGATCCGCGAAGGCCAGTGCGGCATCGACTATCCGGTCAAGATCTCGGCCATCGGCAGCGTCGGAATGAAGCCTGCCGCGACGCTGACCTGCGACATGGCCGCCACCTTCGCCGGCTGGACCAGGAATGAACTGGTCCCCTCCGCCCGCTGGCGTTATTTCTCCGGCGTCAAGACCATTCGCCAGGGATCGAGCTATTCCTGCCGCAGGATCGCCGGCGAAGGCGTGCTGTCGGAGCACGGCAAGGGCAACGCGCTGGACGTCATGAGCATCGAGCTCGGCAATGGCAAGGAAATCGACGTGCGCAAGCCCGGCCTGTTCGCCTTCCGCACGCGCGGCTTCCTCAACACTGTGCGTGCTGACGGCTGCCAGTATTTCACCACTGTGCTCGGCCCCGGCTACAATTACGACCACCGCAACCACTTCCATTTCGACATCAAGAACCGCAGGAACGGCTACCGCGCCTGCCGCTGAACCCGAGCGCATGCCCACTGCCCAAGGTCTGCGCCGCCGCGTAGAATGACGCCATATAAGGTGATGCCGTATCGCCTGGGTGGTGTCTCGTGAGCCGACGAAGCCTTCGACGACGCGCAACGATCTGGCTGGTGGCGTTCTGTGCCGGCTATCTCGTGCTCGCCTATTTCGCCGCGCCGGAATTCTGGACCCTGAGGGACCGCAATTTCCGTACGCAGCGCTTCGCGATGCTGACGCACACGCCGCAGGGTATTGCGGGCGACCCGATCAATGTCGGCCTCGTCGGCACCAAAAAAGAGCTGGTCCACGCCTTCGCCGTCGCCGGGTGGGACACGGCCGACGCCCTCACGCTGAAGACCGCCATCGAGATCGGCGAAAGCGTGCTGTTCGATCGGCCCTATCCCGACGCGCCGGTCAGCCGGTTGTTATTCGAAGGCCGTGCACAGGATCTGGCCTTCGAGAAGCCGGTCGGCGACAGTGCCGACCGGCGTCATCACGTCCGCTTTTGGCAGACCGAGGCGACCGGAGACGATGGCCGGCCGCTCTGGCTGGGGTCGGCAAGCTTCGATCGCGGCGTTGGCCTCAGCCACGACACCGGCGCGATCACTCACCATATCGCTCCCGACATCGACGCCGAGCGCGATTTCCTGATCCGCGACCTGTCTGCCGCAGGCATGCTGATCTCGACCGACGAAATCGCAGGCATCGGCGCGACAAAGACCGGGCGCAATGGCGGTGGCGACCCCTATTTCACCGACGGCAAGGCGGTGGTGGGCGTGCTGCTGCAGTTGCCGTAGGCGCAAGACGAAACGGTTCTATCTCCAGATGCTTGAACGTCTGCGACACCTGGTCGAAACAGAGCAGCGAACTCGAGACGGTCCTGTCGGAGTGTCTCGTCGAAGACATCGTCGTGCACGCCATCTGGCCGGTGACGCGCAGCCTGACGCCAAAGGTCGGTGCCGCGTCGACGCCTTGATCATCATTTTTCGTCGCCGCCATGGGATGCTGCATGAAACCGGCATGAAAAATGATGGCGATCTATTTTCGAAGACCGCGCCGCAATGCTATTGACCCCGCATGCTCTATGCTGAAATCGCCATCGTGGCCGCCCTCATCTGCGTGAACGGCCTTCTGGCAATGTCCGAACTTGCCATCGTCTCGTCACGGCCGGCCCGCCTCAGGGCGATGATCGACCGCGATGTCAAGGGCGCCGGCCGCGCCTTGGCGCTCGGCTCCAATCCCGGCAAATTCCTGTCGTCGGTGCAGATCGGCATCACCCTGGTCGGTGTTTTATCCGGCGCCTTTTCCGGCGCCACGCTCGGCGAGCGGCTGTCCGTGTTCCTGGCATCGGCCGGCGTCCGCGAAAGCCTTGCCGACCCGATCGGCGTCGGCATCGTCGTCGCCCTCATCACCTACTTCTCGCTCGTCATCGGCGAACTGGTGCCCAAGCAGATCGCGCTGCGCGATCCCGAACGCGTCGCCGCCAAGGTTGCTCCGGCGATGATCATCCTCGCCACCGTCTCGGCGCCGCTGGTGTTCCTGCTCGACATTTCCGGCCGCGCTATGCTGTGGCTGCTCGGCCAACGCGGTGAAAGCGAGGAGAAGGTCACGGACGAGGAGATCAAGATGCTGGTCGCCGAGGCCGAGCATCACGGCACCATCGAATCCGACGAGAGGCGCATGATCGCCGGCGTCATGCGCCTCGGCGACCGCGCCGTCCGCGCGGTGATGACGCCGCGCACCGAGGTCGACTGGATCAACCTGCAGTCCGACGACACGGCGATCCGCAAACTCTTGATGGAGACCCAGCATTCGCGCCTGCCAGCCGGCGATGGCAGCGTCGACGCCATGATCGGCGTCGTCCAGACCCGCGACGTGCTGGCCGCCATGCTTGGCGGTCGCGCGCTCGACCCGCGCCGGCACGTCCGCTCCGCTCCCATTGTCCATGACCAGGCCGACGCGCTGGATGTCCTTTCGACGCTCAGGGAATCCAATGTGCCGATGGCGCTGGTCCATGACGAATATGGCCATTTCGAAGGCATCGTCACCCCGGCGGACATACTGGAAGCCATCACCGGCGTCTTCCGGGCGGACCTCGACGCCGGCGATGAGGAAAACGCTGTCAAGCGCGAGGACGGCTCATGGCTGCTCGCCGGCTACATGCAGGCCGACGAAATGGCGGACGTTCTCGGCATCGACCTGCCCGAGAATCGCGATTACGAGACCGTCGCCGGCTACGTGCTGTCGCACATGCACCATCTGCCGGCGACCGGCGAAAGCGTGGATGCGCAGGGCTGGCGCTTCGAGGTCGTCGACCTCGACGGCCGCCGCATCGACAAGCTCATCGCCACCCGCCTGCCCGGCGGTCACCGCGAAATCGTGCGGTAACAAGCGTGTCGAGGTGAAGAGGCACCACGGAACGGTCCGTTTGCCTCGATCGAGTCGCTGATCTCAACTGAAAGAGCCTGCATCTGGACGTTGCGCGGGCTCTTGGACAACGAGCAGTTCAAAGCGGCTTCTGGAGGAGCCGAGAGGGCACTTATGCCCTTCGTGACGGCGGTCGGCGCCATCGTTGGCAACGCGTCACCCCAACGGGAATACCACCTCGACCTCGTAGAAAACGATGAGCCCGGCCAACGCCAATAGGAGAGCAAGCAAGCCTGCGCCGAGTAATGACTCGAACTTGTTTCCGTCGCTGCGCATTGGAACGCCAATGGTTGACAAGTTGCTAATCTTTATGTGACACTTTTGTGACAATTGCAAGGGTGGGATATGACAATAGCAAGGGTGGGAAAGGAAGCCCCGCTTCTGTTCAGCGAATGGAGACCGATACTCGCCCTAGTTACAGTATTATCTCTACTGATTCTTTGTGCAAGTTTCGCACAAGATTTAAGCTTGTACGCTGGACAGGAGCCGGACCTTTCGAGAAAAATATGGCTCCTTGATGTCGATGTGGAACGGAGCGCGTTCACTTGGGTCTCCGTGCTGGTGCTTTTTTTCTGTAGCCGTCTTCTATTTCAGTGCGGAGACGATGCGGCCGGCCGTAGCAGTCGGTTCACTTGGCATTGGTACTTCTTAGGCTTCCTGTTCCTGCTTCTTTCTTTCGATGAATTCACGGGCCTTCATGAGAAGCTATCCGCTGCGTTGGCTGCGAGGTCAACCAATACGGGCCTGCTGTATTTTGCATGGGCAGCGCCGGCAGGCATCCTTAGCTTGGTGGGCCTAGCTGCCTTTGTTCCATTCATCCGCTCTTTCCCGACATCGCTCGCCGTGCTGTTGGCGGTTTCGGCGGCGCTGTTTCTTGGCGGAGCGGTCGGGTTTGAAATGGTCGGCGGCAGCGTTGCAGAGGCGGAAGGTATGGAATCCTTGCGCTATCGCATTCTGGCCAACATCGAAGAAGGTCTCGAACTTGCCGGGACATTGACCTTTGTCTACGCACTACTCTCATACCGTGAGATAACATCACGCACGCGCTGAGGGTATGCTAATGGTGGTGCTCGTCTTGCTCCGGCAAGGATATCCCGAAAACCCGCACCAAATCGGCGACCTGTTCCGGCGACAGGTAGCGGGGGTTGAGGCCGCGTAACAGCAGATAGAGCCTTGCGGTTTCTTCCAGCTCCTCGGTAGCGAATACTGCGGCCTCGAGCGTTTCGCCCGCGACCACGGGACCGTGATTTGCCAGCAGCACTGAGGAGTAGCGTCCGGCAAGGCCCTTGATCGCAGCGACAACCGCCGGGTCGCCTGGCCGATGGTAGGACACCAGCGCGGTTTGTCCGGCGCGCATCAGATAGTAGGGCGTCATCGGCGGCAGCACCGCCTTAGGATCGATTTCCGGCAGCATGGAAAGGGCAACTGCGTGGGTTGAGTGCAGATGCACGATGGCGCGCGCCTCTGCCCTCGTCTGATAGAGCGCAGTATGCAACGGAATTTCCTTGGTCGGCGCATCGCCAGAGGTCAGCCGGCCTTGCGCATCAAGGCGTGAAATTCGGCCAGGATCCAGGAATCCCAGCGAGGCATTGGTGGGTGTGACCAGCCAGCCGCCATCATCGAGCCGCAGGCTGATATTGCCTGATGATCCCGGCGTCAGCCCGCGCTCGAACAACGAACGTCCGAAGCGGCAGATATCGTCCCTCAGCTTGGTTTCAGTCACGTCGTCGCTCCTTCAATCAGCTCGAACCCGATATCGACCACTGCGGATGGTCCGTCGGAGCAGACGAGCCGTGCTCCGATCTCACCGACGGTCACGCGCGGCGTCAGGATGGTCGAAAGTGGCTGCGGCGCACTCCTGGCTACATCGAGACCGTTGTAGCCGAAGATCGCCAGCCGGTCCGGTATGGTGATGCCGTGGGCGAGACAGTGGAAATAGCCGCCGATCGCCATGTCGTCGTTGGAGAAATAAACCGCATCCAGATCGGGACAACGCTCCAGCAATCGAGCCAGCCCGTCGCGCCCGGCTTCGATCGAGGATGCGGCAGGAATGATTTCTTCTCCGATGACGCTGAGCCCGGCTTCGCCCAGGGCCGCGCGAAATGCTGCGAAGCGCTTGGCCGCGCGAAGGTCCAGGCTGAGGTCGTGGCCAACGTAACCGATGCAGCGATAGCCACGCGATATCAAATGCCGAGCGCTCACCCGGCCCGCCTTGCGGTTGGAAAAGCCCACGACGATGTCGATGCCCTCGCCATCGGTATCGAGCAATTCGGCCACTCTGATGCGGGCGTTCCGCAGCATGGCGCCGGTGCGCTCGGTATGCTCGAGCCCCGCTACCATCATCCCGGCTGGACGCCAGCTGAGGAGTGACTCGATGACGCTCTCCTCTCGCTCCGGATCGTAGTCTGTCACTGCGACGACAGGTTGGAAGCCGGCTCCGACCAGTACTGTATTGGCGCCGCGCAGCACATCCGGAAAGACGATATTGCTTAGCGAAGGAATGACAACACCGACGAGCTTGGACCCCATGGAGGCCAAGGTTCCCGCGATCCGGTTTGGCACATAGCCGAGGCTCCGCGCGGCAGTGAGTACACTCTCGCGTGTCTTGGTTGAGAAGGAACCATGCCCACGCAACACGCGCGAAGCAGTGCTTTCGCCGACGCCAGCCGCGCGCGCAACGTCGGTGAGGGTTATCATCGCGCCGGTTTGCGGACCTTCTTCTGCTTCGCTCTGCATTCCAGTTTCTCGGCTCGATGCGTCGGTACGACTCCAGTTCCTGACGCTTCTTTTGTCACATTCAGGCACCGCACTCAACAAAATTTGGCAGCGCTGCCACTTTTCGTTTGGCAGCGCTGCCATTCTCGTGTATCGGGCTATGCAAGCGCTGCCAAAATCCAGCCAGGGGGCGTGAGACCTGAGGGACCACCCCTTACACTTGGGAGGAAACAGATGACGATACTCACCCCGACGCTTCCGGCGGAGGCCGGAGCAGAAGACGACATCAAAAGGAAGGCCTACGGCAAGGTCTTCTGGCGCATCGTGCCGTTTCTGATGTTGTGCTATGTCGTTGCCTACCTCGATCGGGTCAATGTCGGCTTTGCCAAGCTGCAAATGTCGACCGACCTTGCCTTCAGTGAAACCGTCTACGGCCTTGGCGCCGGCATCTTCTTCATCGGCTATTTCCTGTTCGAGATCCCGAGCAACATCATCCTCCACAAAGTAGGGGCACGCGTCTGGATCGCCCGCATAATGATCACCTGGGGCCTGATCTCGGCCGGTTTCATGTTCACTGCATCTGCCCCGATGTTCTATCTGCTGCGCTTCCTGCTCGGTGTCGCCGAGGCTGGTTTTTACCCCGGCATCATCCTCTTTCTCACCTATTGGTATCCCTCGCACCGCCGCGCCAAGATCATCGCGATATTCATGTCCGCGATCCCTATCTCCGGGATTTTCGGCAATCCGCTTTCCGGCTGGATCATGGATTCGTTCCATGGCAGCAACGGCCTTGCCGGCTGGCAGTGGATGTTCCTGATCGAAGCGGTTCCCGCAATCCTGCTTGGCATCGCAGTCTTTTTCTTCCTTGACAACGGCATCCGTCACGCCAAGTGGCTGGGTGAAGCGGAGAAGCAGGCAATCGAGCGAGAGATCGCCCAAGAAGAGCGCGGCAAGGAACGCTCACACTCCGTCGCCGGCATTTTCCGCGATCCCCGGATCTGGCTGATGTGTCTGATCTATTTCTGCTTCGTGATGGGTCAATACGGATTGACGTTCTGGATGCCCACGCTGGTCAAGGCGACGGGCGTCGCCGGCAACCTCAACATCGGACTGATCAGCGCGATCCCGTTTATCTGCGCTGTGATCGCCATGAACTTTTTTGGCCGCAGCGCCGACAGATATCGCGAGCGCCGCTGGCACCTGGTGGTTCCCGCTCTCTTTGGAGCAGTCGGCTTTGTGGTCGCAGCCACCTCGCCCGATCCCACCATCGCAATTGCCTTTCTGTCGCTGGCCGCAGCAGGTGCGATCACTTGTGCGCCGCTGTTCTGGTCACTGCCCACAGCGTTCCTCGGCGGAACTGGTGCTGCGGCCGGTATTGCGCTCATCAATTCGGTCGGAAATCTTGCCGGCTTCGTCAGCCCCTATCTCGTTGGCTATCTCAAGGATCTGACCGGAACGACCCAGGTCGGCATGTACGCCCTGGCCGCAATCCTGGTGGTCGGCGCGATCCTGGTACTGACGGTCCCGCCCAAACTGGTCAACCGCTAGGCGAACCGCCTCATGCAGGGAGTTTCCATTATGACCATGAACGACGGGCAGAAGGATATCCCAGCTGCAGCCACACTGCGGGTCGCGGTTATCGGCCTCGGTTCGATGGGGTTCGGGATGGCGACGTCGCTTCGCCGCGCCGGGTTCGAGGTGACGGGCTTCGACGTCAACGACCAGATGGTGGCGCGTTTTGTCGCCAACGGCGGGCGGGGGGCACAAAACCCCGCCGAAGCCGCCCAAGCTGCGGACGTCGTGATCTCAGTGGTCGTCAATGCGGCGCAGACCGAAGCCATCCTCTTTGGCGCCGGTGGGGTGGCCGAAACCCTGCCAGAGGGCGCGGTGTTCGTCTCCTCAGCCACCATGGATCCTGACGTTGCACGCAATCTGGCCGCCCGGCTGGAAACCACCGGACGGCTCTATCTCGACGCGCCAATCAGTGGCGGGTCGGTCCGCGCGGCGGAAGGTGCCCTCACCGTGCTGGCCTCCGGCAGCGCTGCCGCCTTTGCCAAGGCACGGCCCGCTCTCGACGCGATGGCAGCCAAGCTTTATGAGCTTGGAGATGAACCGGGCGTCGGCGCGGCATTCAAGATGATAAACCAGTTGCTCGCCGGTGTGCATATCGCGGCAGCGAGTGAAGCCGTCGCCTTTGCCGCTCGGCAAGGGCTCGATATTCGCAAGGTCTATGAGGTCATCACCGCCTCGGCCGGCAATTCATGGATGTTCGAGAACCGCGTTCCGCACGTGCTCGACGGCGACTATGCCCCTCGCAGCGCCGTCGACATTTTCGTCAAGGATCTCGGTATCGTCCAGGACATGGCGCGCAGCGCCAAGTTCCCCGTGCCGGTGGCGGCCGCAGCGCTGCAGATGTTCCTGATGACCTCGGCGGCCGGTATGGGGCGCGATGACGATGCCTCGGTCGCCCGCCTCTACGCAAAGATCACGGGCACCGACTTGCCCGGCGAACCGCAAACCTGACCAGGACCGGACCCAGCCAATGCCCCGCTTCGCCGCCAATCTCACCATGATGTTCAACGAATGGCCGTTCCTCGACCGGTTCGCTGCCGCCGCCGATGCCGGCTTCGAAGCGGTCGAGTTCCTTTTTCCTTACGAGCATAGACCCGATGCAATCGCCGAACGCCTCGCAAAGAACGGTCTATGCCAGGTCCTGTTCAACCTGCCGCCCGGTAACTGGGCTGGCGGCGAGCGTGGACTGGCCTCCCTGCCGGGACGGTTCGACGAGCTCCGGGTCGGCGTTGAAACAGCGCTCTCCTACGCAGAGGCGACCGGCGTCAAGCGCCTTCATCTCATGTCGGGGATTGCCTCTCGCGACGACAAGGAAGCTGTCGATGCCTACCGGAAGGCGATCGTCTGGACGGCCGGAAAACTCGCCGATCGAGGCATCGATCTCCTGATCGAGCCGATCAACGGCCGTGACATGCCGGGTTACTTCCTCAACGACTTCGGCTTCGCAGAAGCTCTTGTCGGCGATCTGGCGCTACCCAATCTCAAGTTGCAATTCGACGTCTACCATCGCCAGATCATGCATGGTGACGTCACCATGGCGCTTCGCCGGCTGATGCCGCTCATCGGTCACATCCAGATCGCCAGCGTGCCTTCGCGGCATGAACCGGCGACCGGGGAACTCGATGATCACTTCATTTTCGACGAGCTGGACCGGCTAGGATATGCCGGCTTTGTCGGCTGCGAATACCGGCCGAGCAGCAAAACGCTCGACGGGCTCAGCTGGCTCGCTCCCTATTGCGGCGAGCGCCAGCGCCCAATTTCAGGTGCCAAGCGTGGAGCTCTAACATGACGCTCTCGCTCGGCTGCATCGCGGACGATTACACCGGTGCCTCGGACCTGGCGAACACGCTGGCCAAAGAGGGTCTGCGCACGATCCAGACCATCGGAATTCCCACGGACGACCTGGCTTTGCCCGAAGTCGATGCGATCGTCGTTTCGCTGAAGATCCGGTCGATCGCCGCCCCTGAGGCGGTCGAACGTGCCCGTGCCTCTGATCGTTGGCTGCGCGAGCGCGGCGCCGATCATGTCATGTACAAGATCTGTTCCACCTTCGATTCGACCGACAAGGGCAATATCGGCCCGGTGCTCGACTCCTTGCGCGCCGATGCCGGTGAAACAACGGTGCTGGTGACGCCGGCCTTTCCGCAGACCGGTCGCACCGTCTATCAGGGCAATCTCTTCGTCGGTGCGGCGCCGCTCAACGAAAGCCCGCTGAAGGATCATCCGCTCAACCCCATGCACGATGCCAACCTGGTCCGCGTTCTGGCTCGGCAGAGTGCTGCGGCGGTTGGACTCGTCAATCTCGCAATTGTTGCGCGCGGCGCGGAGGCGATCGTCGAGCGGCTGGCACAGCTGGCCTCCGATGGGAACGGAGCGGCCATCACCGATGCCGTGTTCGAGAGCGACCTCGAAGCAATTGGCGCAGCGGCGCTTCGTCAGCGATTGTCGATCGGAGCCTCCGGTTTGGGATTAGGTCTTGCCCGCGGCCTGATCGCGGCGGGCACGGTACGTTGCCACGAGAGGACTGCTGTTTACGGCAAGCCGTTCGCAGGACCAGCAGCTATTCTTGCCGGAAGCTGTTCACAGGCGACTTTGGAACAGATCGCCAAAGCCGAGCAGACGATGCCCGTCCTGCGGCTCGATCCGGAAAAGCTTTTGAACGGGCGGGAAGAGGCACAGCTTGCCCTCGATTGGGCGGCCGAGCGGATGGCCCGAACTCCCGTCATCATCGCCAGCAGCTCGAATCCGGATGATGTATCAAGGCTGCAAACCCGCTACGGACGCGACGCGGTCGGCCAGGTCATTGAACGATCCCTCGCGGCGATTGCCGAAGGTCTGGTGGGACGGGGTGTGCGCCGGCTGATCGTCGCGGGAGGAGAAACATCCGGCGCGGTGGTCGACCGGCTTGCCATTCCCGCATTTAGCCTCGGGCAGGAGATCGTTGCAGGCGTGCCCGTCTTGCACAGTATCGGAGGTCGCCACGGCGACATGGTGTTGGCTCTTAAATCCGGAAATTTCGGCGGCGAAAGCTTCTTCGCGGACGCTTTGGCCATTATGGCGTAAGCCGTGGCGGCTCTGGGGCCGCAATCATGCCGGTCCGCTTTCGAAACACAGATGGCCGAACCGGACATTCGGCAAACGACCAATATTGTTGATTTAGCCGTTGCCGGGACGGCAGCATGACTTTTGGTCGGAATTAATCCGGCCAGATTTGTCGCAGTTTTTGGATCTCACTACCCGCAGTGGGGTTTCGGCGCTGCCTGAACCATTCATTTAGAAGCCCCGCGTTGCACTCAGGTCAGAGCCGCCGTGACGATCTGCGTTGTCGTCCACATATGCGATGCGATCGCCGCGCAGGCGCGTGCAACGTCGCGGGCAATCACGGCATCTGCAATATCCCTATGCTCGCGCGCCACATCGCGTTCCGTTCGTGCCAGCGGCACCGACAGTTGCCGGTAGCGCTCGCTTTGGTCGTACAGTTGCGAGCGGATCCTAAGCAGCCAGCGATTGCCGCAGCCCGAGACCAGCGCTCGGTGAAATTCGCGATGCGCCTTAACCCAGCGCTGATCCAGGACAGCGGCGTCACCGGGAATCGTATACGGCGTGTGGCTGAGACGATGGAGCGCGGCCACGATTTCGGTCTCCCATTCAAGTCCGCCTTTCTCAATTGCGAGCTTTAGACACTCTTGCTCGACGCGGACGCGGGCATCAGTCAATTCAGCGAGATCTTCCGGGGACACGTCCGAGACCGTGTATCCTCGCTGCGCCCTTGCGTCGACAAGGCCTTCAGCCGAAAGTTTCGACAGCGCTTCGCGGACGGCGCCCAAACTTACGTCGTACTTCTGAACGAGAGCCTGGATATTGATCTTTGAGCCCGGAAGCATCCGGCACGAAATGATATCGTGTCGAAGCTGCTCGTAGACGTCGTTGGCAATGGTGCGCGCTGCGGGATCCATTTTAATGTCGCTTGTTTAGCGGCTGAAGTAATTCAGATGCATAAAGCATGGCGCTGCTTTCTGGCTGACTTGAGGCATATGTCAAAGCTGCAGGAGTCATTCCGCCGTCCAGCCGCCATCGACTTTTATGGAGGTGCCCGTCACCAATGCCGCGGCGTCCGAACTCAGAAAGACAACGGCACCCATGAGATCCTCGACTCGCCCGAGACGGCCAAGCTTGATTTTGGACAATACCTCATCTCGAAAAACTTTGCTTTCGAAGTAAGGAGCGGTCATCGGGGTCTCGATGAAGGTGGGTGCAATGCTATTGACCCGGATACCTCGCGGCGCGAGTTCGACAGCCATAGCCTTCACCAGACCCTCCACCGCATGCTTGGACGCGCAATAGAGCGTTCGGGCTGCCATTGCCACGTGACCCATCTGCGAAGTCGTGAAGATAATCGAGCCCCGGATCTGCTCCGCCAGCATTCTACGCACAACCGCCTGCGCGGAGAAATAGGCAGCCTTAACATTGAGGTCGAGGACGATGTCATAGTCCTCCTCGGTTACCTCGGCCATCAGCTTAGGCCGATTGGTTCCCGCATTGATCACCGCGATGTCGAAAGCCGGCTGTTTCGCGATCAAATCGCCGGCTCCGGAAATGTCGGTAACGTCCAGAACGAACGCTTCTGCTTTGCCGCCACGATCCCTTAGCGCCATCGCGGCGCCTTCTACCTCACTTCTGGTCCGCGCGGCCAGAACTGTTTCGGCTCCCGCCTCTGAGAGCGCCGTGGCCAAGGCCAGTCCGATCCCTCGACCTGCGCCTGTCACCAGCGCGCGACGCCCATCCAGCCGGAACGATGGCGCCTTCGGCAGCGTAAGGGGCGACGCGTTCATTCCGCCGCCTCGGCATAGGGAATGTTGCGCGCACCGTAGCGCCGCAATCTTACGTTGGCCTGCTCGGCATGGCCGAGGAATCCCTCGAGGACACAAAGGCGGGAGCAGTATTCCCCGATCATCACCGAAGCTTCGTCGGTGAGAACCTTTTGGTAGGTGCAGGTTTTCAGGAATTTACCGACCCAAAGCCCGCCTGTGAAACGCGCCGTTCCCAGAGTCGGAAGCGTATGGTTCGTGCCGATCACCTTGTCGCCATAGGCGACGTTCGTCCTTGGCCCGAGAAAAAGCGCCCCGTAGTTGGTCATCCGATGGAGAAAGTAATCGGGATCGCGCGTCATGACCTGCACGTGCTCGGAGGCGATGCGGTCCGCCTCGCTCACCATTTCCTCATCGGTATCGCAAACGATCACCTGGCCGAAATCGGCCCAGGCCTGCTTTGCTATGGATGCGGTTGGAAGAATGCCGAGAAGCCGCTCGACCTCGTCCATCGTCTGGGTCGCGAGTTGCTCCGATGTCGTCAGGAGGATGGCCGGCGAGTTCGGACCGTGCTCAGCCTGTCCGAGCAAGTCCGTGGCGCAGAGCTCGGCATCGGCCGTGCCGTCCGCTATCACCAGCGTTTCGGTCGGTCCGGCGAGCAGGTCGATGCCGACGCGGCCGAAGAGCTGCCGCTTGGCTTCGGCGACGTAGGCATTTCCTGGGCCGACCAGAAAGTCGACCGGTGCTATCGTCTCGGTGCCGATCGCCATTGCGGCCACCGCCTGAATGCCGCCCAGGACATAAATCTCGTCGGCGCCCGCCAGCGCCATGGCCGCGATCACGGCCGGAGCCGGTTTTCCCTGGAAGGGAGGCGTCATGGCTATCACCCGCTTCACGCCGGCCACTTTGGCGGTGACAATTCCCATATGGGCGGATGCCACAAGCGGATATTTGCCGCCCGGCACGTAGCAGCCGACCGAATTCATGGGAATGTTGCGGTGGCCGAGCACCACGCCAGGCAGCGTCTCGACCTCGACATCCTTGAGCGCGGCCTTTTGGATTTCTGCGAAGCGCCGGATCTGTGCCTGCGCGAATTTGATGTCGTCCAGCTGCCGGCACGACAGCGCGCCGATGCACACATCGATCTCATCCTGCGAAAGACGAAAGGACGGTGGCGACCACCGATCAAACTTCTCGGACAGTTCCCGCAACGCCACGTCGCCACGGGCTTCAACGTCGATGAGAACACTTTCGACCGTGCCGCGGACAGCACTGGCATCGGTTGCCTTGGCTTCCGCGGATCGACCCGACTTCAGTATCCTGATCATGCAATTCCCTTCACTCTGCGTTGTTTCCGCCGGAGGCCTTATCTATTCCGGCAGGCTGCAATGATGTCGAAAAGCGCGTTCTGCCCTACTCAGCCTCATAGTTGCGAGCGAAGTCGTCAGGCGGAGTCGGCCCCCAGATGTAAAATGAGTCTTCCGCATCGTGGTCCTTGGATTCCCAATCCATCTCGGCCGGGATGTAGTCTATGTCGCACGAGTATTCCGCGTAGCTGCCCCAGGGATCGCGTATGTAGTGGAAGAAGTTCGAGCCCAGCACGTGCCGCCCCAGCCCCCAGCCCCGTGAAAAACCCTTGTCGGCCATCTGCGTTGCGCCCTGCCCAACATGGTCGATCAGCGGCACGTCCCAGCTCGTGTGATGCAGGCCGGGAGCAGACGATTTGACTAGGGCAAGCATGTGGTGGTCGCTGCCATGGCGGCCGTGCAGGAATGCGATGTTGTCTCCCGAGCGGTCGGACAACCCCATGCCAAGGACGCCGGTGTAGAAGTCGATCGCCTTCTGGACATCGCGGGTGAAGATCAAGATGTGCGCGAGCCGGGTCGGGCGAACCTTCACCGCCTTGCTGCGCGGTGGCGCGCCGACGATGCCCGCAGGAGTGGATACATGCCCTCCCTGCACCTTGAAATCCGGCGACGTCTTGGTGGTCACGACCAACTCGATAAGATTGCCGTCGTGGTCGCGGAACCACAGTCCGTTTGATTCGAAGCCCTTGGGCGGAGACAGCAACTCCATGCCCTTGGACTCCAGATGCAATTTGAAACGCTGGAAATCAGCGTCGAAGACGCCGAAGGACAGATGCTGCAGCTGCTTGCGGGGACCCTCGACAAAGAAGCCCCAATCGTGGTCAACCCCTTCGGTGCGCACGGCATAGCCGGCGCGGTGATTGACCACGTCGAGTCCGAAAGCCTGGTGGAAGCGCTCGGCCTCCTTAAGATCGGGGACGGCCAGAACGAAATGGTTGACGGAATGAATGCCGAGGATGCCCTCGCGTTCTGCTCCAGGCTGCCGCTTGCGAATTGCCGTCATGCTTCGTCCTCCGCCTATCGTGCCAACGCCCTCACACCCCGTTGAACACTAGATACCGATACAAAAAATATATTTTTAAGTCAATGATGCGATCTAACCTGCCAACGGCGTCGGCTGATATGCGAGCAGACGCCATTGGTTCCCGCTCTTTCCCCAAACCGCCATGCAAGAGTTGTTGATCTCCCGGATCGCGGTCCCAACGGTAGCCTTCGCGCGCATGGTTCCGGCAACGATGGCGCACCTTTCGCGGACGATGATACGTTCGCTGCTGTGATGGATTTCGTGGTAGACGAAGAACCGGTTCGCAACCTTCTCCAGATAACCCGCCTTGTCGTCACGTTCTCCAAACGAGTGCGTGTAGACTAGGTTGTCGTCGAGGAGATCTTCAAGCGCCGCGACATCGGACGCCAGCATCGCCGAATAGCGTTTCTGCTCGACGACCTCGATGAGGCGGCGAACCTCGTCGGCCAGGACTGCTTCTGGGGAATCCATGGTTTTCCTCGCAATTTCAGGCAGTGATTGGCGGCGCGAACGGCACGAAATGCTGCGTCCAGAGGCGGGGCGGCAGCGCACCCCAGCGGTTCACGACCTTGGGATTTGATAGGTTTTCGCCCGGATCGGCAATCCTTGCCTGATGATCCTCGTCTTCGATGACCTCCATTTCGGCGATACATTCCACCATGAACCCGGACCGGTCGATGTAATAGGCGAACAGATTGTCGCCGGCACCGTGGCGCCCCGGCCCCCAGACGAGAAAGCGCCCCTGTGCATCAAGCGTATCTCCCAGCCGCTTGAAATCGTCGAAAGTGGAGAACTCCCACCTGAAGTGATGCAATCCGCTTGGTCCTTTTACGGTCGCGACCGTGTGGTGGCGGTTGTCGGCCGCGCGCATCCAAACGATTTCATGGCCAGTGGTCCTCTCGGACTGTCGAAGCCCCAGCACGGTCTCCAGCTCGCGGCTGATCGCTTCCGAATTTCTACTCGACAGGTTTACGTGGTCGAGGCAGCGTGGACGGATGCCCGGGCCTGTATGACGGACCGGCTGCGTGAGCGGCATCGGTGTATGGACCTCAAAGACATGGCCTTCGCTCGTCGCGAAAGTCACAGAGCGGTCGATGCACGGCAGGGAAGGACGCTCGGAGAGAACCTTGAGGCCAGCCTGTTCGGCGCGACGGCGCACCGTGGCAACAGAGTCGGCATTGTGCGCCTGCAGCCCGATGGAGCGGACGCTGTCGCCATCAGTGGCGTACAGGATCAGTTCGGCGTGACGCCGGTTCGAGGTCAGCAATGCGCGACCTCCCTTCCGTTCGACCACGCGGACGCCAGCGACCGTGCACGCGTCTTCTATCGCGATGTCGATATTGGCCACGTTGAGGGCGACATACCCCAGCCGCTGAACCATCGGTCTCATCGAATCCTCCCGAGATGCGATTTTTCGGCCGCCGCCTGGATCACTTGACGATGCCGATCTTGGTCCTGTCGGTCGTCACGGCGACCGCCACCAGGATGATGATGCCGAAGGCAACGTCCTGCGCAGCGCCCGGCAGGCCCGCGATCGTAGCGCCGACGCGGACCATCACTGCCGTGAGCCCACCTATCAGGCTTGAGGAAAGGCCACCGACTCCGCCCGAGATCGCGGTGCCGCCCGCCACCACGCCGACCAGTGCCGGGAGCAGCAGATTGCTTGCCATCGTCGGAGCGCTGTAGAGGGTCTGCGACAGAAGCATCATCCCTCCAAGGGCGGCGCAGATTGACGAGATCGCGAAAGCGCAGGCTCGGATCAGATTGCGCCGGACGCCCGACATATAGGCAGCCAGTTCGCTCGCGCCGAAGGCATAAATATCCCGGCCGACACGGGTGGAACGCAGCAAAATTGCCAGGAGGATCCAGACCGCGACCACCGTGAGGAACGCATTGGGCACGCCATGCGTCCTGCCGCCGAGAAAGTCGAGCGGCGCTACTCCGGGACCCAAGCCGACGGTCGAGGCATTGCTGACATAGAGGGCTAGGCCGCTGAACAGGCCAAGCGTTCCAAGGGTCATCACGAACGAAGGAATCTGAAGCCGTCCGATCAGCCATCCCTGGGCAGCCCCGATCACTCCTGCTCCGAGAAGCACTATCGGCACGGCGGCCGAGCCGAATTCAGGGACAAGCAGCGCCACGACCACCGCTGAAAATGACGCCATGGCCGCGGCAGACAGATCGATGCAGCCGAGCAGCACCGGAAGCGTGCAGCCGATAACCAGGATCAGCAGCGGAGCCGCGTCGAAGAGCAGCGCATTGACCGCGCGCCACTTGAGAATGCCTGGCGCAATCCAGATCACGGTCGCAAATACCAGAACAAGGACGATGGCCGGCCCGCAGGCTCGCAGCAGATCACCCGCGGATCGGATTGATGGAAACATTCGGGCAGGTGCGCGTGTCATGACAGGCTCCGACGGGTCCGCGAGATGAAGTCTCGACAGCGATGCTCGCGGCGCGTGCTCATACCATCGCCCTCACGATGTCTTCCTCTGACGGCCGTCTGACCTGGACGTCTTCGAAACGCTGGCTCACTTTGCCGTCTCGCAGCACCAGGATCGTGTCGGAGAGCGTCACCATCTCATCCAGCGTATCGCCCACGAAGACGATCGACAGGCCGTCCTCGGCCAGCTGACGGATGGCGTTAAAAAGATCGGCGCGCGCGCCGGGGTCGAGACCGCGTGTTGGATGATCGAGCACCAGCAGCCGCAGCGAGCGACCGAGAAGCCATTTGCTGAGCACCGCCTTTTGCTGATTTCCCCCTGAGAGCTGGTCGATGCGGTGGTCAAGCGACGGCGTTTTGATCTTGAGCCGCTCGACCCAATTCGCCACCTCCTGCCGCTCGCGCCGCTTTGACAGCAAGAGCCCGCCGTAGCCGTAGTCGGACCCGAAGGTTACGGCCATGTTCTCGCAAACACTCATTCCCTTCATCATCGCTTCCATCTTCCGCTCGGCGGGGACGTAGCCTATGCCGAGGCCGACGGCGCCGCTTGGGCAACTCATGCGCACCGGCCGGCCCTCATAGTCGATCTCGCCGCCATAGCTCTCCTCCACGCCGAAAATCGCCCGGCAGACCGCTTCCGCCCCGGACCCCTGGACCCCGATCAACCCGACGATCTCTCCGGACGCGACATCGAAGGTCACGTCCGCAACCTTGCCCGGCACCGTCAGGTCGCGGACTTCCAGTCGCTTCGGCGCGCTCTTGTCGGGGGGATTGTTCCGCGGCAGGACCGAACCCGCGCGCTGGCGTCCGACCATCAGCTCGTACAACTCGTCAGGGTCAGTCTCGCCTTTCGCCCTTTCGGCGACATTGCGTCCGTCGGAAAGCACATAGACCCGGTCGGAGATTGCGAGCACTTCGTCCATGCGATGCGAGATGAACACAACCGACGAGCGGGTCTTCAGTCGCCGCACCTGCCAGAACAGCGCCTGGATCTCGGTCGGCGTCAGCACCGATGTCGGTTCATCGAACAGGACGACGAGGTGGCTCTCCACCAATTCCTCAAGCGACAGCACTTTGGCCAGTTCGACCATCTGGCGCTGCGCAAAGGTCAGCTGATCGACGGGCGTGTCCGGCGCGACATCCAGTTCGACCTTGTCCAGCTGGATACGGGCCGCATCATTCATCCGGCTGCGCCGATAGAATCCGAAGCGGCTGAAGTCGGTCGGCTTGTCGATGAAAAGGTTCTCGGCCACGGTGAGATTGCCGATCAGCGACTGCTCCTGATGGACCAGGCCTATGCCTGCTCGCGCGGCCTCAAGGGGAGAGCCGAAGCGCACGAGTGAACCCCGCAGACGCATCTCCCCGGCGCTTGGTTGATGGAGGCCGCCGATAATCTTCATCAATGTCGACTTGCCCGATCCGTTCTGGCCGATCAGACCGAGGACCTCGTGCTCGCGCAGTTTCAGATCGATCTCTGCGAGGGCAACCACGCCGGGAAAGCGCTTGGAGACATTTTGCAGTGAAAGGAGCGTGGTCATTTTACCACTCTAGTCTTGCGCCGCAGGTGCCAGGTGGACGCGGCGACCGCGACGACGATCACCACGCCCTCGATGGCTTTCTGCAGCAGGGGATTCGTTCCCGTCTGCACAAGGCCGTTGCGCAAAGTGACGAGAACCAGAACGCCAACGAGCGAGTGCAAGACGCCGCCGCGGCCGCCGGACAGCAGCGTGCCACCGATCACACAAGCGGCGATTCCGGGAAAAAGCAGCCCCTCTCCCGCGAGGGGATTGCCGACGCCGATTTGCGCCGCGGTCAAGATGCCGGCCAGGCCTGTCAGGCTTCCGCAGATGGCGAAGGCGCTGACCTTGTAGAGATTCACATTCACGCCCGCCAAACGGACGAGCGCCTCATCGGCGCCGATGGCAAAGCCGATACGGCCAAGCTTTGTGCGCCGCTCGACAATGAAGGCGAAGAGCGCGAACGCCACGGCCAGATACACGAGCGCGCTGAGGCCGAAGTGTTTGTGCAGAGCCAGTCCGACAAAGCCGCCGTCGAGGAGTTGCGGCTGCCTCGAGGGAAAGAGCAACGCAGCCAGGCCGAGCGTGATCAGCCACATGGCGAGCGTGACGATGAGCGACGGCATCCGCAGATAGGCATACAAAGTTCCGTTGAGGACGCCGACGGCCAGCCCCGCGGCGAGCGCAACCAGGATCGCACCCGCACCAAGATCATGGGCTGTGACGCTGTTCGCGATGAGGATCGAAAGCAGGATGTTGGCAAGCGAGGCCACGCCCTCGCTCGACAAATCAATCGAGCCCTGCACCAGCACAAAAGTCATCCCGATCGCAACGACGGCAGGGACCGCCGCCGACTCCAGGATCGCCTGCAGATTGCCTCCCGAAAGGAAATTCGGGGTCAGACTGGTGAATACCGCCACCATGGCCAGGAGCGACAACATGGGGCCGGCGGATTTCAAGAGACCGATTCCGGCGTGGCCAGATCGCTGCCGCGCTCCAGCTACCCCGCGGCGCGGGGAAGCCATTGCGCCGGTGTCTTGGGCGTGTAATTGCGCCTGAGTCATGTCGCGGCTCAGTTCACACCGACCGGGATCTGACCCTTTGACCGAGCCCAGAAATTCTTCTTTAGCGCGTCGTAGGAGAAGTCGGCTGGATTCGGCTGGGCCGAGAGCATCGCATCGACATTGTCCTTGCTCGCAAGCGTTTGCTCCAGGTAGAAATCGCGCTGCACCTGCTCCAGGTCACCGATCCTGAGTTCCCCCGAGGCGACGGCATATGCAAGTGCTGCCGCGACCGCCCCGTGCAGCTGCGAGCTGATCCGCATGCTGGACAACATCTCGCCGGACTTGATCAGTTTCAGCACGTCGCTCGACCCGTCCGAGCCGGTGACGGGAACCTTGCCTGCCAGGCCCTTCTCGCGTAACGCCGCGACCGCGCCGAGCGCCATGCCGTCATTTTGCGCGAAGATTCCCTTCAGCTGCTCCCCGTAACGCGCAATCCACGTGCGGGTGATGTTTTGACCTTCGGTCTGTCCCCAATTGCCGATCTGGGTGTCGAGGATCGTCATGCCCGGACATTCAGAGACAGCCTTCATGAGCCCGATCTCTCGCTGCTTCGACGGCGGATTGTCCGGCGTTCCCTTGAGAACCGCGATGCCGCCCTTGCCGCCAATCGCCTTGCAGAGCGCCATGCCGTTCTGGTAGCCGGAATCGACACCGTCGAACGAGATGTTGGCGATCCAGGCATCGGGCGCGGTGTCCCACGGATGGATCTCCTCAGGACGATTCCACATCGTCGTCATGAAGGCGCCACCGGCTTCCGCCCGCTCGACGAAGGCCTTGGTGAAGGCCGTGGAGTCCGGAAACCAAGCGAAGGCGCAGCCTTCGCAGCCGGCGGCGAGTATTGCCCCCAGTTGTTGCATATGCTTCTGGCCGTCGAACCCACTCTCGTAGACCTCCAGCTTGGCGCCGACCGAGCTCGCCACCTCCTGGGCGCCCCAGATAACTTCCTGCCAATACTCGCTGCTGGTCGTTCCAACTGCCAGATAGATGGTTTTTGGCTTCTCTTGGGCGACCGCACTGTCGCCGGCCAAGGGACCAATCGCGATTGCCACAGCAGCCGCTACCGCGGCTGAAATCCTTTTCAGCAGTGTCACTTCATCCTCCCGATGATCGTATTCCGTCCGACGGCCCGTGCTCCACGGTCCATGCAGCAGCGACATTCCACCAAAAAATCTATTTTGTAAAGACTAATAAATTATTTCATGATAAAAGTGACGACTTTCTCGCTGGTAGCTAACGTGGAGGATCGGTATGGGAACGGGAGAAACCGTGCTTGTCACGGGCGCGACAGGGCGGACAGGCAAAGCCGTTATAGCGGCCCTCGCCGAACGCGGAGCGTGCGTTCGCGCGATGACTCGCTCGCGAGCGAGCGAGGACGGGCTTTACGCAGTAGGCGCACACGAGGTCGCGCTAGCCGATCTCGGGGACCGATCCTCGCTCGAGGACGCGGTCTCGGGGGTTGCGCGGCTCTATCATATCGGACCGCGTTTCAACGACTGCGAGGTGGCGTTCGGAACCAACATCATCGCAGCCGCCCGCAACGCTGGTCTGAGGCATTTCGTCCTGCACTCGGTCTTTCACGCGCAATGCCGGACATGATCCATCATCGTCAGAAGCTTAAACTGGGAGGAAATTGTGATCGAATCCGGCCTGCCCTACACCATTCTCCAGCCTGCGATGTACATGCAGAACATCGCCCTCGAATGGGCAAGGATTGAAGCCGAGGGCGTTTATGAACGCCCCTATCGGACGGATC
Organism: Mesorhizobium delmotii; assembly: GCF_900149755.1. Classification (NCBI taxonomy): domain Bacteria; kingdom Pseudomonadati; phylum Pseudomonadota; class Alphaproteobacteria; order Hyphomicrobiales; family Phyllobacteriaceae; genus Mesorhizobium; species Mesorhizobium delmotii. Next base: position 333,071 of record NZ_FUIG01000024.1, read on the forward strand.
TTTCGATGGCGATGATAGACCTCGCCGATCTGGCTGACGCGGCGGCCACGGTCCTTACCAGCACGCGCTACGTCGGAGGTGCGTACGAGTTGGTCGGCCGCGAGCCGCTATCCCACGCCGGCATGGCGAAGATATTGAGTGGTCTCATGGGCAAGCCGGTACGGGCCGCGCGCTGCGCGCCGGCGGAATGGCGCCGTCAAAATGCTGGCCGGGTTCCCGACGACTATCTTCTGATCTATGGGGCGATGTGCCGGCACTATGACCGCTTCGGTCTGCCGGGCGGCAATCCGGCGGTAGCATCGATGATCCTCGGCCGGGAGCCTGCCAGCTTCGAGGACTTTGCCCGGCGTTTTGTCGCCGAACGGAAGGCAAGTTAGCTAGGGGCGAGGATGCCGCGGCGTTGCCACCGAGCGTCAGTGTCAGGCTGTCGCCAGCTTGACACCCGCCTCCACCAGCATCTTGCGGGATGTATCCCCCGAACGTATTCCGGCATCTCTTGCTGACAGCGCGTCGGCCTCAAGCGAGAAGACCTCCGGCCCAACGTGGTGAAGGTTTCCTTTGCCGGCAACGATCTTGATGATCTCCACGACGTCGAATTCACCTTCCCCCGGGAAATTCCGGTAGTTGATTGTATCGTCGAAGAGCGACTTCCCCACTTGCCGCCGCACGCCATCATCGATCTGCATGCCGGCCAGATGCTTGCCAGGCAGGCTCTTGAGCAGATCGAGCTCGTAGGCCCCCTTGGAGAAATGCCAAACATCGACAAGGATGCCCGCATTGGGCGGATTTACGCCGCCGACGATCGCCCAGGCATCGGAGAGGTTAGGCATTCCCCAGAACGGCATGAATTCAAGATCAATCCGATATCCCTGCGCATGGGCACGCTCACAGAGGCGCCCGAATCCATCAATCAGCCGGGAAAGCTCGACCGTTCCTTTGTCATAACCCGCAACTGCAAGGATCGACGTCAAACCGAGCTTCTCGCACATCCGAAACGAGTGATCGGTGCTGACGTCGAAGCGCGCACGCAGCTCCGGCGAACATTCCGCCGGGACACGGATGGGCGCCCAGTCAGTAAGCGAATCCAGATAGCGCAACGGAGCTCCGGCATCGGCCGCCATTGCCTTCATGTCCGATGGAGTGAGCCCCGACTCCAGCGCGTCGAGGTAGGTTTCGGGCGCAATGGCAAGAGCCGTAAAGCCGCCGGCCCTCGCGGCCTCCACATGCCCCCGAAACCCGTGAATGCGCGCCGACGCAGGCCAAAAGACGAAATCGACAGATGGAAACATCAGGAATCCCTCGCTTGTCTTGTCGCAGCACCGCGCCCGCACCGACCGGCAAAGGCGGCACGCCGCGTCGATCGATGCGGTGATGAAACAACCCGGCTACCGCTCTCGATGATCGGGCTCAACGCCGGTGTTTCAATTCTGCAACCGACGTCAGGCGGCTGCCGCCGCGCCGAAACGATGTAGAATACCCGCCTTGTCGAAGACATTAGCGAGTGCAACCCGGCTCCGGTTGCCGATCTCTTCGGCGGACAGCGTGTCGTAGAGCCCGGAGAAGGTCTCGGGCCCGTAACGGTTGAGGCCACCGATGCGGCGGAGCTGCTGGAGCAGTTCGACGACCGGGAATCCGCCCGTGCCGGCATCCACCCGGTGGAAAATACAATCGTCCAGCAGCGATAGGCCGGGCTTCAGCTTGGCGGAGGCATCGGCGATCTGCACGGTGGAGATCTTGTCACCAGGGATCGTGTCAAGCAGCGCCGGATCCGGCTTTCCGCGCAGATAGTGCCAGAAGTCGAAGACCAGGCCGCTGTTGTCGCGATCTGCGGTCTTGATGATCTTCCAAGCGGTCTCAAGATCAGGAAGGCCCCAGAATGGAATGAATTCGAGGTCGCAGCGCCAACCCAGGCCGGCAGCCCTGTCGCAGGTGCTGGCAAAGCCGTCGACCAGTTGATCGATCGACACCTGGCTCTTTGGACAGGTGATGATGCAGCTCATGGAATCGACTTTAAGTGCCTCGCCGATGCGGAAGAAGTCGTCTTCGTCGAAACCGAAGAAGCCGAGCGAAAACGCGGCTGGATCGAGATTGTCGGGCAGCCAGTGCGTCGCCCAGCGCGCATAGGGGTCGAGCTGGGTCAGCTTCACCCCTTCGTCATCCGCCATAAGCAGCATGTCCTTCGTGGTAATACCGTCGGCAAGCCAGCGGCAATAGTGCCATGGCGTGATGGAAATGGCATCGCACCCTGCCAGCCGCGAGGCGCGCAGTTGCTCCCTCAGCGGCAGCGACCGCACCGTTCCCACCCACATGATCGTTGACGACTTGTCCATACTTCTCCTCCTTGTCGCAGCCAGGCGCGAAGCCGGTGGCGCCTCAAAAACCTTCAAATACAATCTTGCCGTTCACGGAACCGGCCTCGATATCCCGATGAGCCTGGATCAGCGCGTTCGCCGAGGCCGGCCCCATGCGCTTGGCCAGCGTGGTTCGCACGTGCCCCGCATCGACCAACTGCGCCAGCTTGCGCAGAATCCCGCCCTGCTCAGCCATGTCCTGACGCTGAAAAACCGACCGCGCCATCATTGAATGCATATGCACGGTGATGCACTTGGTTTTCAACGTTGTGAGCGGAAATGGATCGGGATCATCGAGCACTCCGATCGATCCGAACGGCTGAACGAGATCCACGAACTGGCCCTGATGCCGAGGCGTCTGGGCTAGCGCCATCAGGAGATCCACACCCTTGAAGCCCAGGGCCTCCACCTGCGGCTTCAACGGCTGGTGGTGGTCGATGACATGCGAGGCGCCAAGCTCCCGACACCAGTCTGCTGTTTCCGGCCGGGACGCTGTCGCAATGATTGTCACATCAGTCAGAGCGCGCGCGAGCTGGATCGCCATGGAGCCGGTTCCGCCGGCACCGCCGATAATCAGCAAGACGCGACCGTCAGAGGCGGGCCTTGGACGAGCGCCGAGCCTGTCGAACAGAAGTTCCCAGCTTGCCAGCGTTGTCAACGGCAAGGCCGCTGCTTGCGCGAAGTCGAGGCTTTTCGGCATCCCCGCGACGATCCGCTCATCCACCAACTGGTATTCGGCGTAGCTGCCCTGGCGAACGACCGAGCCGGCGTAGAACACGGCATCCCCGGTCTTGAAGTTCGTCACCTTCGGGCCCGCCGCCACAACCACACCGGCGCCGTCATAGCCAGGTACTTTCAGCGCTCCTCCTGGGTCGACCGTGCGCCTCAGCTTCGCGTCGAGCGGATTGACCGAAATGGCCCTTATTTCGACCAGCAGGTCGCGATCCTGCAGTTCACCCGGCCGGGAAAGTTCTACATCGACAAGCGCGTCCGGGACATCAACGGGCCCGGCCTTTGTAAATCCGACTGCCTTCATCCGACTGCTCCTAGAACAGATTGCGGATCGAGCCGCCATCCACGCCCCAAACCGATGATGTGACGAAGGATGCCCGCTCCGAGGCGAGGAAGACTATGATGTCCGCAACCTCCTCCGGTTCGCCCATGCGTTCAAGCGGCAGCTGCCGCAGCTTCATTTCGTGGTCGACCGCCTGACGCGGCGGCATGCCGTGAACTTCCGATAGCGTATCCGCAAAGCCGCCCGGTCTGGACCAGAGTGGGCTCCAGACGGGCCCTGGCGCGACGGCATTCACCCGGACGTGCGGAGCCTCGGCGCGCGCCAGACTCTTGGTGACACTCACCAGCGCGGTCTTCAGGGCAGCATAGTCGGCAGGGATGGTCTCCGGTTGGCGCGCGAGATCGGATGTATTGTTGACGATCGAGCCGCGGCTGTCGCGCAAGCGCGGTAGCAGCGCCCGGGTCATGCGGATATTGCTGAGAAAGTTGACATCGAATGTGCGCTGCCAGTGAGCGTCCGTCAGGCCGTCGAACGGCTGTGCATCGACGACACCGACGTTGTTCACCAGAACATCCAGTTTACCATTTCCGCCCGAGAATACGTCGGCGATACCCTTTTCGACACCTTGCGCTGTGGATAGATCGGCGACTGCGATGGTGACGCTCACACCTGCCGCCGAGGCTGATGCCGCGGTCTCCCGCAGGCTCGCTGCATTTATGTCGATGAGCCGCAGGTGCGCCCCTTCCCGCGCAAACGCGAGCGCCGTTGCCCGGCCTATGCCGCTTGCCGCACCCGTCACGAGCACGGTCTTTCCCTTCAATCCAGTATCCATATGTCCCTCAAGCAATCGTTGGTTCGCGCTCCGGCCCCTGTGTCAACGCAGCGGAACGCTGGCTATGCTGCTGTTGTCGAGCGCTTTTCCGAATCTCTCGTCAGGCGGCCTTGCCCGCTATGTCTTCAGTGCGAACTTCGTCGCGAACCGGATTGACCAGTTTTCCAAGGCCCTCGATTGAGACCTCGCACCTGTCGCCGTCCTTCATCAGCAAACGCGGGTTGCGAGCCCATCCGATGCCGGCAGGGGTGCCGCTGACGATCAGGTCGCCGGGTTCGAGAGTGATCGCCTCGCTAATCGTCTCGATGAGCGTCGCGACGTCGAAGAGCATGTCGTCCGTGCTCGCCGATTGGACGGTCGCCCCGTTAAGGCGCGTCTCTAGCCTTAGTCCCTTGCCGCCGGCCGGCACTTCGTCGGCCGTCACGAGTGCGGGTCCGAAACCGCCCGTGGAATCAAAGTTCTTGCCGACCGTCCATTGCGGCGACTTGAACTGATACTCACGGACCGACCCTTCGTTGAAGATTGAATAGCCGACCACATGGTCATGGGCGCGCGACTTCGGGATGTGCCGGCCGCCCCGCCCTATCACAACCACCATCTCGCCTTCGAAATCGAGGCTCGTCGAGGCAAGCGGCCGCATGATCGGCTGATTGTGGCCCACCAGCGTCGTGGTGAAGCGCGCAAACAGTGTTGGGTAGTCCGGCTGCTCGTATGGCGACTCCTTGGTATGATCGGCATAGTTCAGCCCAACGCAGATGATCTTCGGCGGCCGCACCAGCGGCGGGAGAAAGATGACGGCATCGGGGTCGAATTCAGGGCCGTCGCCGAGTTGACGGCCCACACGAAGCAATTCCTCCGGGCCGGCAGCTATCAGCTGTCCAAGATCAACTGTATGGTCGCAGTTGCCGGCGGTTAAGCCGCGCAGTTGACCCGCCCGTTCCACGGCCAACCCGCGTTGACCGCTAAATTCGAAACTCACGAAGCGCATTCTTCCTCACTCACAATGTGTCGCTAGGGTGGGCGAGGATTTTCCAAAAAATAAGATATGTCAACAAAAAATCTATTTTTCTGTTGACCATCTGATCAACCCAAGGATAGTAGTCATATTGCAGGCTGGCTGAGGAGGAGCCAGCTCCTGCGTCATGACTAGTGCCAGCTGCATGAGGGCAAGTGAGATAGTTTGGGAGGATTGACGATGAAGGCCCTTCGTTTTCATGCCGCGCGCGACCTGCGCCTGGAAGATATAGCTCCGCCTGCCGACCCACGGCCGAACGAGGTGATCGTTCAAGTCAGTCATTGCGGGATCTGTGGGACCGACATCCACGAATACCTGGATGGACCGATCTTCGTATCGATGGCGCCGCATCCGCTCACCGGCGCGTCGGCGCCCCTCGTGCTTGGTCACGAGTTCTCGGGCAGGATCGCCTCGGTCGGGCAATGCGTCAGCCGCTTCGCCAGGGGCGACAGGGTTGCGGTCCTTCCGCATCTCAACAAGCCGGGAGACTATTTCGTGCGCCGCGGAATGGGCCACATCAGTGATACGACGGCCTTGGTCGGCCTTTCCTCGGCCTATGGCGGCATGGGGGAATATGCGGTCCTCCCGCAGGACAATGTTGTGAAGTTGCCAGACGATGTGAGCGATGAGCAGGGAGCGCGTTTCGAGCCGATGGCTGTCGCTCTCAATGCGACCGATCGGGGCGGCGTCCGTGCCGGCAACAGCGTGCTGATCGCCGGCGCCGGCCCGATCGGCGTCCTTGCGGCGATGGCCGCGAGAGCGGCCGGAGCGTCGAGGGTGTTGGTATCCGAAGCCAATCCCGCACGACGGCGCAGGTTGGAATCTCTCGAACTCGGCCACGAGGTAGTTGATCCCACTTCAGCGGACTTTGGCGATGCCGTGCTGGGGTCGACTGAAGAAGGCCTCGGCGTCGACGTGGCGGTCGAATGCGCCGGCAACGAACGCGCCCTGGCTGACTGTATCCGGCTTGTGCGACGCGGCGGAACCGTTGTGCAGGTGGGCATCTTCGTTGATCCACCCCGCGTGGACATGCGACTGCTGGTTTCCAAGGCCGTGACGCTGACAACGAGTTGGGGCTTTCCGATCACCATCGGCCCCCGCGTCGTTCAAATGATTGCTACCGGACAGGTCCAGCCCGAAAAGATCATCACCGGCCGGGTGACGATGGCTGACGCCATTGCCGGAGGCTTCGATGCGCTTGCCAGACCGGACCAGGACCATCTGAAGGTGCTGATCGCAGTCGCGGCCTAGAGCCGGCAAGCACCACGACTTTCCATTCGACAAAAGGAGGAAGAACGATGGGTCGTCTCAAGGGCAAGGTTGTGCTTGTGACTGGCGCAGCACAGGGGATTGGTGCGGCGATCGGAAGGCTCTTCGCCGCGGAAGGGGCGGTGCTTTATCTGACCGACATACAGCCGTCACCGAAAGGAGAGCTGCCAACTGGCGCGGAGCATCGGCGGCTGGACGTCTCGAAGGAAGATGATTGGCGCTCCGTCGTCTCGGAGATTGTCGATCGTCATGGTCGTCTGGACGTCTTGGTGAACAATGCCGGTATCGTCGAGCACTATGGCCAGATAGATGCCACCAGCACCGAATCTTGGCACCGCGTCATCTCAGTCAACCAAACCGGAACCTTCTTCGGCATGCGCGAGGCCATTCCCGTCATGAAGCGAAACGGCGGGGGTGCTATCGTGAATTTCTCGTCGATCTGGGGCACGGCCGGCGCCGCAGGAGCAGCGCCCTATCAGGCTGCGAAAGGCGCGGTGCGCACGATGACCAAAAACGCAGCCATCAGCTATGCCAAGGACAATATTCGTGTGAACTCGGTCCATCCGGGCATCATCTGGACACCGCTCATCGAAGGCCAGAGCAAAGAGATGAACGACAGCATCATTGCCGTAACTCCGATGGGGCGAGCAGGCAGGCCCGAAGAGATCGCTTTTGGCGTGCTCTATCTTGCGAGCGACGAGGCATCATTCGTTACAGGCCTGGTACTAAACATAGACGGTGGTTATCTGGCGCAGTGATAAATAGTTGTTTAGAATTGCTTCGTAGCAATCTCCCTTCGAGCGGTGAGGGTCAATGGCATTTGAGGAGGCAGGCGTCTTCAACGAATGCTCGCTGATGAATGGCGAATGGCTTGAGTGGGTCGGGGAGCGGAATGGCCGCTTCCGGGACGAAGTTACCGACAAGCGGCCATTCAGCTGACGACCCCTTTGCGGAACTCGCTCGCCCTCGGTCGAACTCACGCCCATGACCCGAAGCCGTTATCCGCCACACACGTGTCCGTCCTAAGATTGGTGCAGGTCTGCCGGCACCGTTCGGGGCAAGATACGAATGGCGCAACCACATCATCACTGATGATTAGCGGGATTGGCGTGAAATCTCAGCAAAACGCTGCAAGCGATTCCTTTATTGTCGCCGACTCCAGTGTCAAAGTGCGAGCGGCGTGGCTTGCGGGAGGTCCTCATGAGTCTTCAATCGACGTTGAGACGGATTCAAATCGCGGCCCTTAATCGGACACATGCTGCGACGCTGAGAGGATTGAGCAAGGTTCGTGAACACAGGCATTGCCCCTTGTGTGGGTGGACGGGATTCCAATTTTCTGCCGGTAAACCTGGCCCGTTCTTCCGGTTTGACGCTCGATGCCCATCATGCTGGTCCGCGGAGCGTCACAGGCTAGCTTACATCCTTCTGAAGGATTCCCTCCCGGCCAAGATAGATAAAATCCTGCACTTCGCTCCCGAACCAGAGATCCAGAAATGGCTCCAGCGAAGTTGCACTGAGTACCACACTGCCGATCTTATGGATCCGCAAGTTATGCATAAGGTTGACATTCAGGACATGCCGTTTGAGGACAACACCTACGATCTCATCTGGTGCTCGCACGTTCTTGAACACGTCTCTGATGACCGAAGGGCTCTGAGCGAAATCCGCCGTATCCTCGCCCCAAACGGCATCGCCGTGATTCAGGTACCTCTTTGGGGATCTAAAACCATCGAAGGCGATCTCCCAACTTCCGAACGTGTGCGGGTCTACTATCAGGAAGACCACCTTCGCCGTTACGGAATGGATATTCTGGAGCGGCTGTCGATGGATGGACTTTCTGTCAGCGTCCGCAATGTTCAAGAGCTGGAACTTCAGTTAGTGTTGAGGTGCTCACTGAACGACATGGCGAGCAACGATGTTTTCCTTCTCAGGAAGCTCGCCTGACATCGCTCGGCTCTTCCAGCCCGCGGTCATACTCGGCGGCGGAGAATCTCATCTTGGTCCAGTCCCAACGGCAAGCTCCATCAAGGAGTTAAGCTGCTGCCGCTGGTGAGGTCTCGAACTGGCTCAGACAAGAGATTTTGCCGTTTTTCCATGAGCAATGCGCGATATCAACCCATCGTACAATGTTAAGCACCTGGGTGAAGCTGTCCTAGTCGACCCACCGTCCCTGCGGGCAAACCGTCAGCCGAATACAAGCTCCGGCAGAACCGCTTCCCAGACATCTCGGTGAAGGTGCACCCGGAACTCTTCCAGATTATCGGACTTGCGCCAGCGCACGAAGGCGCCGGCCTCGCCGCGCAGGAAGCTGAGGCCTTCGGGAGGCGACCAGCTTCTGGCCATGCGTCCGAGGGCCTGCCCTTGTTTGTCCTGTATCATCCAGAGCGGGCCATCGCGCACGATCTGAATCGGATCTCCTGCTTTCGCCGCCGAGATGGCGGCGAGCGAGGGATCGCCCGGCCTGAGACGCCCTGCCCATGACAGGTCCACGGACTTAAGGTTCGGCACTTGGTACAGCGCGGTCGGAAGAGCGACGCCGTCGGCGACAGCCGGCGCGGCTCGGCGCAGCACATGCTCTTTGTCCTGCTGGACGAACGGATGCTGACCTTGAGCAATGATCGCGAGGCTGCGTCGCGCCCGGGTCATGGCGACATAAAACAGGCGGCGCGGCGCATCAGGGTCCTCGCCTTGGGAAGGCTTGTCCCAACCGCCATTCAGGATGACGACATCCTCGAATTCCAGGCCTTTCGATCGATGCGCCGTCAGCAGCAGCAGCGCGCGCTGATCGCTGCGGGCATCATTGGCCCACTCAGCGAACCACTCGACAAGGTCCGGCACGGGCATGGTCTTGTTCGCAAGCTCCTTTGCAAGCGCGGCGATGCCTTCGGCGATCAGATCCGTCCAGCGGTTGGACGGTATCGCGTTCAGCATATCCACCAGATCACGGACGGCCACCAGACGGGTATTATCGCGGCGCAGTGTGTCGATGAACTGCTGCATCTCGCGCAGGCGCCAGATGCTGGGCAGGCTCTCGTTTGCCATTTCCACTGGGATGCCAAGCGTTTCGGCATAGGCCCGCACCGAAGCCAGCCGCCGCCAGTCGCGCGCGATGATCGCGGCGCGCGACCAGCTCCACTCCGGATCAAGGCGCGAAAGCCGGACGAGTTCATCCATCGCGGCCATGGCCTGCGCCACGTCACCGGCCCGGCAGTCCAGCACATGCACTCGCCCTTGCGCAACCGGATCGAGCGCCGCCATGTCTCCGCCGGGCGGCGCTACGCTGCGCTTGCGATCTATGGCAATGTCGTGTCCCGCTTTCATGCGGTCAGCGGCGGGCGCAATGACTGCGTTGGCCGCCGCAATGATATGTCCGGTCGAACGGTAATTCTCGACCAGGAATTGCGGTCGTGCACGATAGTCGGCCTCGAACTGCCGGATGAAGCGGATGGACGCACCGGCGAAGGCGTAGATGTTCTGATCGTCATCGCCCACAGCAAAAAGGCTGAGCCGAAGGTCCGGATCGTCCAGGGAGCGGCCCGCAACGGCGGAGATCAGCGCGTATTCCTCAGGGCCGATGTCCTGATACTCGTCCACCAGAATCCAGCGATAACCCTGGATCAGGGTGTCGCGTTGTGCCTCCGCCTCGGGCTTGCTGAGCCCTTCGCCGTTCAACTGGCGCACGGCCTCCATGACGATCCCGTCGAAGTCGTGCGTCGTCTCGTTCGCACTTCCGGCAAAGCTCGCCCCCACAAGCCGCATGGCGAGGGCGTGGCATGTGGATATGGTCACCGCATTCGCGTCATCGCCGATCAGGTGGCGGAGCCGGATGCGTATCTCGGCGGCGGCATGACGGTTGTAAGTCAGCACGAGGATGCCGCGCGAATCCTCGCGACGGACCCGGATGAGATAGGCGATGCGGTGCACCAGAACGCGCGTCTTACCCGAACCCGGTCCTGCCAGGACCAGGACGCTGGTCTGTTCGCGGTCGTCGGCGACGATCTCTTGCTGAACTGGGTTCTTCAGTGCCTCAACGATCGCTTTCCAGGAGGTGCCGGTGGTTTGACGCCGGATCTCGCCGCCCTTGCCGGGCATCCAGCGGCGCAGGAAGGCGTCGCGATCGAGCACGAAGTAGTCCTCGGACAGCCGCAGCGCCTGATCCATCGCGGCAAGGCCCTTTTCGGCATAGGCCGCCATCACATGGGTCTGGATCGTCTGCTCGGCGTAGTGTTCCTCGAGGGGTACAAAATCCTTCGCTGTGAACTGGCCGCCCGAAGGGTTCAGATGGACCGTCATCGCCGGCCGAAAGATCGTCAGCCCCTTGCCTAGCGTCACCACCTCCTGCTCGTGCAGCCACAGAAGTGCGCGGTCCATCAGCTTGGTCATGTCCTGAATGCCGCTGCCGCGCAGCAGGGCATCTCCGGTCAGGGTGGCGAGCAGATCGCCCATCGTAGTTTCGACCTGGATGTCCTTGCCGCGGCTGCCGTTCGGCAGCTTGCCCAGAAGATGCCCCAGCAACAGTTCGGCGCCCTGCTGCCGCAGGCTTGCCGTCTGTTCCAGTGCCTGCCAGGTCCGTTGCAGTGTCACCATCAATGTGTTGCGCGAAGCCTTGCGCAGTCGCAGATTGCCCTTGCCACCATCCTGATCGCGCCCGTCACGGCCCATGCTGCGCAGCAGCTTTTCCACGATGTCTGGTCGCACTGCGCTGTGCCCCTGATTGCGGAGCGCCTGAGAGGTTTCGGCCAGATGCAGGGGAGTGCCTCCGGCACCTTCGGCATCGGGGGCGGCCTCGCGCATCAGGGTGATCAGCGCGGTTTCAAGCCGTGCGGCCTGCGCCAGCCGCTGCTGCGAATGCCCCTCGACGGCGACATGGACAAAGACTGTGACCGTCACGTCATTGCGGGCGACCCCGACCGCCTCGAGATCGGCCATTGCCTTGATCAGCATGCCGCCTGTCAATCCGCTGACCCCGGCCAGCTCATCGGTGGAAATGCCATGATCGGGAGGCGCGTTCATCACGTGGCGGGTGATATCCAGAAGCTGCTTGCGACGGGTGCCGGTGATCATGGCCTTGGCCAGGATCGCCTCGACTTCTTCCAGGTTGCGGATTCTAAGGGATGAGGGCAAGACCTGAACTCGGTTTTCGTCGCGGCTCAGGAGCGTGGCCTCTTCCAGCCAGGACACAGCGGTTTTCACTCTCGTGTCGTCGGTGGCGCTGTCGCGCTCGAACTCCTGATCGCGTTCGGCTCGCACGACTTCGCCTGAGGTGGCGACCACGGTGCCGGTCTTCTTCGTCCGCTCGTCCAGCCGCCGCAGGGCCTTGAGGATGGCACCGATTTCGTGCCGGGCCAGGCGCGAGCGCGCCGAAAGCGAGAACTGCCGCTCGACATCCTCGACGGCGAACAGCAGGACGCAATTGGCATGCGCGCGATCGCGGCCCGCTCGGCCGGCTTCCTGCAGGTAATTCTCCAATGACCCGGGAATATCGCCATGCACCACCAGCCGGATATCGGGCTTGTCGATCCCCATGCCGAAAGCGTTGGTCGCGGCGATAATGCGCAGTTCGCCGATGCGGAAGCGTTCCTGAATGTCGCGCTTTTCCTCGGGCATCAGACCGGCGTGGAACCGTTCCGCCGACAGACCCTGCTGTTTGAGGAAATCGGCGACGCGTTGCGTCTCGCTGCGGGTAGCACAGTAGACCACCGCGCCCGAGGCGCCGTCCTGTGGCAGCTTGGCCTCGATCACGTCGAGGATATCGGCCAGCTTGGTGCCGGGCTGCGTCGGCCGGACCTCGAAGCTGAGATTGGTGCGCACCGCGCCGCCGTCCAGCAGCATCAGTTCGCGCTCTAGACGTGATCGGAAATGGTCGCGGATGTCGCGCACCACTTCGGGCTTGGCGGTGGCAGTCAGACAAAGCACCGGGGCAGCAGCTTCATCCCCTACGGATTCCTTGATGAAGCGGCTGATATAACGGTAGTCGGGCCGAAAATCGTGGCCCCATTTCGACACGCAATGCGCCTCGTCCAGCACCCAGAGTCCGATTTCACGCTGGGCCATAACCGAGCGGACCGAGTTGCTGCGCAATTGCTCGGGCGAGATCAGCAGCATTGCCGCCTCGCCCATACGCACACGGTCCAGCGCATCCTGCCGCTCGGGCATCGACAGCATTCCGTTGACGGTTACGGCCGAGGAAATGCCCGCCCGCGCCATGCCCTGCACCTGATCGGCCATCAGCGCGACCAGCGGCGAGATCACCACTGTCAGCGCCCCAGTCTTGTCGAATTTCGACAGGGCGGGGATCTGGTAGCAGACCGATTTGCCGGTGCCGGTCGGCAGAATCCCGAGGACGCTCGCCCCGCGCATCGCCTCATCGACGATTCGCTCCTGCAGCGGGCGGCCCATATCGTCCACCGGCTCCGCGCGGAAGGCATTGAACCCGAACCAGCGCGACAGCGCGCGGACCGGGTCGTTTTTGTCGCTGCACCAGGCGCAATCCGGGCTTTCGCAATTGGTATCGCGCAGGTGCCGCACGATCAGTGCAGCCTCGCGGAATTGCGCCCGCACCCAGGGCGGCATGACGGAATCCCCGCCCGCGACCAGGATCCAGGACAAAGCATAGGCCATGGGCCATCCGAGCTGCGGGTTCGAAAGGCGGCTCAGCGTCTGCTCGACCCGCCTCTCGCAGGCACGCCCCGCCAGCAGTCGGGAAATCGCTTCTCTCGCCGCAAGAGGACCCGGCGCAGGAGCTCCCCGAACCTCCTGGAACACTGCGTCGAACCCACCTGGGTTTTCCATTCTCGTAGTAAGGAAATGAAAGGCTGCTACGGCATCGGGCTGGTCGGCATTCTGCTGCGTCAAAGCCGCCAGTTGATTGCGCAGCACCTGAAACACCAGTCGCGCATCCATTTCCGGATCGTTGACGTGGCCCGCTTGCAGGCGCCCGTCATGGTAGTGCTTGACCAGGTGATGGTAGGGATTGCGCGGAAATGCGAGCGGATTGAGCCATAGGGTGTCGATCGGCGATCGAAAAATATTCGCGAGTCCAGGCCGCAATGCGACCAGATGAGGCAAGTCATGTCGAATGATGTTGTGGCCGAGCAGATGCTCGGCCGCGGCTGACTCTGCTCCCAGACGGTCAAGAGCCGCATCGAGATCGCGTTTCTTTGCGAGGATTGAGGGACGAGCGTCATCACGCACCGCCGCAAAAGCGAAGATGGTAGCGGTTGCAGGATCCACTTCCAGATCGACCGAAACGCAACGCTGCAAAAAGGGTTGGAAAGGCTCAGTCATATTGCAACGCTGTACTCACGGGATGAAACGGTTAGCGATCATGGTCGCGCTCGACGAAAGGTCAACGTTCAACTTGAGCCACAAAAACGTTGCCCGACAGCCACCTATCCAGCTCAGTTCAATAGCGCGACCCGTAACTGCGCAGGTTATCGACTAATCCTGATTGTGCCTCACAGGGGGTAATGTGCGCAGCGGCAACCATCCGAGAAGCAATATCTGCCAAATGCCGCAATCTGGGGGCTATAGCACACGGTGCTTTGATGCCTAGAGGTGCCGCGAAGGTTGAGGAGGCTGAAGGTTTCGATTTGAAATTGCTCGCTGCGACTGACGGGATGAGAAAGTCCCGCGAACTCGCTGCCCAAGGATCCAGTGCCAGCCCAAGCGCGCCATAGTTCCGACAATGGCAGCTTTTGGGCAACGACGGCAGAGCGACTACTGACCGAGTTGAGGCACATTGCCGCCGGCAGCCTTGGGGCCGTATGCGGACCGGCAGCTTGGAGGCTTGGATTTTAAGAAGCGGACCCTCAGGCTCGCCGCTGGCATCGACGTGATCCGACCCTGCGTCGCCCTTCATCAGCGCATTTCCTGCCCGATAGTCGACATTCGCGGCAACCGGCACTGATTACCTTCAAGCGGACGCTGGCGGTCGACTCATTTCGGACCAAGATAGCCGCTGCGCTCTTCTCGCAGATTACGCTGCCCATCTGATGGCGAATGCATTAGCATCTGGCGTTAAGATTGAACTGCCTTGAACAGCGGGGGGCATTATCATCATCGTCGGCAATATGTGCCAAGCACTTCGCGTTGTCGGTTCGAGTTGATTCATGTCTTCTTCCGGCGTGACTAGCTCATCCCGACCCGGTCGCTGGGGCTTGGCTGTAAAGCTGTTTACAACCCTCGTCCTGCTTGGCGCTACCGCAGTGATGGTGACCGGGGTGCTCGGTTACTTCCGCGCCCGCGATGCTCTCGAAAAAGCAGTCTTCGACCAGCTTGCGGCCGCCCGCCAGATCAAGGCGCGCCAAGTCGAAACCTACTTCCGCACGATCCATGCCGAGTTACGGCTTCTTGCCACCTCAAAGATGGTGGTAGAGGCAACGCGCGAGTTCCGGATCGCGATAGACAAGCTCGATCGGGCTGGCGCGCCGCCTGAACTGCGCCAGAAGGTCGGCGATTGGTACGCCGAGAACTTCATCCCCGAAATGACGCGAATTCTGGGGAGGGAACCGGCCCTGTCAGATTATCTGCCGGTCGGCGGCGCGCCCTACTATCTGCAGTATCACTACATCGCGGCAAATCCGAATCCGGGGGAGCGCCGCAAGCTTCTCGACGACGCCAACGACGGCAGCGAATACACCAAGCTGCACGCCATTTATCATCCCCTGATGCGGGCCGCAGCTACAACGGTTGGTTTCTTCGACTTCATGATGGCCGACCCGAAGTCGGGCCGCCTGATCTACACTGTCCAGAAGGAAGTCGACTTCACCACGTCCCTCCAATTCGGCCCCTACCGTCGCTCCAACGTAGCCGCCGCCGTCGCCCGCTGCGCGGAGACCGCCGATCGATCGGCCGTCTGTCTCGAGGATTTCGCTCCTTATGCGCCATCGGGCGGCGCACCTATCGCCTTCATGGGAGCACCGGTGATCGACGAGGGGGTCGTCATCGGCGTGCTTGTCGCACAATTGTCGAACGAGGAGATCGACAACGTCGTCACCGGCGGTCGCCGCTGGCGGCAGGAAGGGTTCGGCGACACGGGTGAGGCCTATCTCGTAGGACCCGATCATCTGGTTCGCTCCGGCCCGCGGGCATTCTACGAGAATCAGGAGGGCTACTTCGCCGAACTCAAGTCCGTCGGCACATCGGACGAGGAGATCGCTGCCATTCAGCGTTACGGAACGCCGGTGCTGCATCAGCGCGTCGACACCAAGGCGACCCGGGCTGCACTCGCCGGTGTCGAGGGCACGGGCGAGATTATCGGATATCGGGGTGTGCCGACGCTCGCCTCTTGGGGACCGCTCGAGATCCCCGGCGTCAAGTGGGGCCTGGTCGCCAAGATCGACACCGCAGAGGCCTTCGCGCCGATCGCCCGGCTCCGCCAGGATCTGCTGATCGTCGGGGGGCTGGCGCTGCTGGTAGTGGCCGCCACCGCCGCGTGGCTTTCGCGTGCGCTGCTCGGACCGCTGCGCGAGCTCACCGCCGGCGTGAGACGCTTCGCTGCCGGCGACTACGGGGCCAGCGTGCCAGTTCGCACGCGTGATGAGATCGGCCAGCTCTGCTTGGCCTTCAACGGCATGGTCGCGGATCTCAGCCAGAAGAATGTCGTGATCGAGAACAAGAACCGGGAGAACGAGGAGCTGTTGCTGAACGTCCTGCCGGCGCCGATCGCCAACCGGCTGCGCGGTGGCGAACATAGTATTGCCGACGGCTTCGCTGAAGTAACGGTCGCCTTCGCGGACCTGGTCGGCTTCACGGCGCTGACAGCGGAGATGCCGCCGCAAGAAGTGGTGACGTTTCTCAACGGGCTATTCACGCGTTTCGATGTCGCCGCCAATGATCTCGGCATCGAGAAGATCAAGACGGTGGGCGACGCCTACATGGCGGTGTGTGGCCTGCCCGTGCCGGTGGCCAACCACGCCGAGCGCATGGTCCGCATGGCCATCCGCATGGTCCACATTACCCGCGAGCACGCTATGCAGCACAACGTCTCGATGAAGCTCAGAGTTGGCGTCAATAGTGGGCCGGTGGTGGCCGGCGTCATCGGCAAGAGCAAGTACATCTATGACCTGTGGGGCGATACGGTGAACCTCGCGAGCCGAATGGAATCAGGCAGCGTCCCCGACGCGGTCCAGGTGACGCGCGCGGTCTACGAGCAACTCAAGGACCAGTTCGTTTTCGAGCCGCGCGGCGCTATAGAAGTCAAGGGCAAAGGGAAAGTAGAAGCTTGGCTCTTGAGGTTGTAGAGTCGTTGTCCGGTTATGGGCGTACGTGGTCGGTTGGGGTCGCTCAGACTTCGGATGGTCTGATGAGGCTCGGGAAGGTCCGGTCGGGTGAAAAGCTGCGGTTCGTCCCGTCCATAATGGCAGACGCATCCAGCGATAGCTGAGTGGTTACTACGTCCCAACTGTTGTAACGGTTCGATTTCGGCGACGTGAATGTCCTCTTCGAAGAAGTGTCCGGAATGTCCGCCTCTGGTGCGACCGCGACCTCCCGCGCGGTCGCCGGTAACGTCCGCTTTAAGGCAGTGGCCGAGCTAGCTTCAATGGCCGACATGGGGCGCAAAGCGGACGGGTTCCACGATTGGCCTGTGCGCAGTTAATCGACTCTCAAGGTATCAGCACGACCTTGCCGGTCGAGCGGCGCTCTTCCAGCGAGCGATGCGCTTCGGCTGCCTCGTCGAGCGGATAGCGGCCGCCTTGCGTCACGGCAAGCTGGCCGCCGGCGGCCAGCTGGAAAAGCTCCGACAGGCTGGCCCTGAGGCCATCGGCAGAGAGCAGCGGAAGCAGGGCAAAACCTCGCAGGGACTGGTTCCGGGTGATCATCGCCTCCAGTTCCGAGGCGCCGATCGCGTATCTGCCCAGCGCCGCAAAAACCAGCTCTCCGCCAGGCGCGAGAGCCTGCAGCGATGCCGCCGTCATCGAGCCGCCGACAATGTCGTAGATGATATCGACGCCGGCGCCGCCTGCCGCTTCCCGTACACGCATGGGCCAATCCGACATGCCGTAGTCGACCGCGGCATCGGCTCCAAGCGACAGGGCAAGATCGAGCTTGGCCCTGCTGCCGGCGACCGCGCTCACGGCGCTGGCTCTCTGGCGCTTGGCGAGTTG
Source organism: Mesorhizobium delmotii (assembly GCF_900149755.1). Lineage (NCBI taxonomy): Bacteria > Pseudomonadati > Pseudomonadota > Alphaproteobacteria > Hyphomicrobiales > Phyllobacteriaceae > Mesorhizobium > Mesorhizobium delmotii. The sequence continues at coordinate 350,661 of NZ_FUIG01000024.1, forward strand.
GACCAGCAGGGACCCGACACCGCCTGCAGCTGCAGTGACCAGCACCAACTTGCCGGCGGGCGGGCTTTGCCGCAGCAGATGAAAAGCCGTCAGCCCCTGAACCATCAACGCCGTCGCGTCTTCAAACGAGAGCGCGTCGGGCAAAGGCACGGCCAGCTTTGCGTCGATCGTCACATAGTCGGCATAGCCGCCAAACGGGCGCTTCGAAGCGAACAGCGGCGCCGCGACGCGTGTCCCTGCCAGCGAGGTGTCCGCGCCTTGACCAAGCGCCTCCACTGTGCCGGCAGTCTCGACGCCGAGAACCATCGGCAATTGCGGCGTCACCGCGTAGCGATCCCCGCGCATCAGCACTTCGAAGAAATTCACGCCGGCCGCATGAACGCGGATCAGCACCTCGCCTGCTTGCGGCAGCGGCTTCGGCATCTCGACAACGTCCAGGACGTCGGGACCGCCGAAACGGTTCAGTTGAATGGCTCTCATGGCGTGCACCCCTCGCTATGGCATCGGCTGCTGTTTGCCACTATCTGCCTGATCGCGACTACACACTCATTTGTCCCCTGCTGACCAGGAGGTGACCATGGCCAAGCCGACCAAAAGGGGGTCGACCAAGAGGCTGCCAACCAAAAGACTGCCGATGCTGCCGGCGGAACGCGCGCTGAAGGTGATTTCGGGCCGATGGAAGGCCGTCATTCTCTACCATCTCTTCGATGGACCCCGGCGGCTGTCGGTGCTGAAGACGCTGGTGCCTGATATCACGCAGAAAGTGCTGATCCAGCAGCTTCGCGAAATGGAAGAACACGGCCTTATCAGACGCGAGATCTTTGCCGAAATTCCCTCACGCGTCGAATATTCGGCGACCCGCCTCGGCCTCAGTCTCGAGCCTATCCTTTTGGCGCTCTGTGAGTGGGGCCAGCACCATGCGGATGAGCTGAACGAAATGGACCGCGTTACCGATTGCATCATCAGGCCTCGGCAGGCGCGCCCGCCAGCCATCGCCTGAATAAAAAAGGGGCGACGCAAGCGCCGCCCCGGAATCCTTGGGAGGATTGTTCTGGTCTGCGGTTCAGGCCGCCTTGACTTCTTCGGCCACCGCGTCGGCCTGACGCGCCGCCTTCAGCACTTTGGCCCACCATGCAACGTCGTTGACCAGTGCAGTCGCCGCCTGGTTCAGGTGCTCGAGCTCCTCGAGCTTCTTTTCACCTTGCCGGACGGCAAGGAAATCGCCCCAGGCAATATGGACTGCCGACTTGACCGGCGCCATCTGCAGCTCGACGGCATGCAGCCTGAGCTGCTCGACGGCACGCGCGCCACCGACGCTGCCATAGCCGACGAAGCCGGCCGGCTTCTTGTTCCATTCATTGGCGGCGTAGTCGATCGCGTTCTTCAGCACTGCGGTCGGGCCATGGTTGTATTCGGCGGCGGTGAAGATGAAGCCATCGAACTCGGCGACCTTCTTCTGCCAGCGCTTTGCCACTTCATTCTGCGACGGAGCCCAGGCGGACGATGCGACCTCGTCGAAAAACGGCAGCGGGAAGTCGCGCAGGTCGACCACTTCCACGACGATGTCGGCATGCGACTTGGCGATCTTGGCGATCCACTGGGTCGGCACGTCGGCAAATCGTGCGGCGCGGGTCGAACCGACGACAATGGCGATTTTGGGTTTGGACATAGAGGGGCTCTCCTTTAGGCAAATTTCTGGTATCGTTTAGATACCTGAGCTATATGAGTGACTGCACCCACGAGGCGCAAGGAGGCACCTTTTTGTTACCAAGGCACCCGCACCGCACCGAGGACTGCCGCGCCATCTCGGAAATCCTGCAGCGCGTCGGCGACAAATGGACCGTGCTCGTCGTCGGCAAGCTCGGTGACGGGCCGCTGCGCTTCAACGAATTGCGCAGCGCCGTCGGCGGCATTTCGCAGAAGATGCTGACCACCACATTGCGCGGGCTTGAGCGCGACGGCTTCGTCACCCGCACCGTGTTCCCGACCATTCCGCCGCGCGTCGACTACGAACTGACCGACCTTGGTTACGAGCTTCTTGTGCCGGTCGGTGCGCTCGGCGAATGGGCGCGCAAGAACACCGAGCGCGTCAAGGCCGCGCGGGCGAGGTTCGATGGGCTTCATGCCTGAAACTCTTGCGCTGCAAGGGTTTGCGCACGGCGCGTAGTGTAGTTCTACGGCTGCATCTGCTGCCGGCCCGCAGACGGCTTTCGGTCCGGTTAGATTTCGGGCCCGATTGCCACCTTGCCGTCGATGGCGCAGGCCGCCCCTTCGCCGCAATTGCTCACGCTCATCGCGCCGGTTTCTTACGTCGTCGCAACGCAGATTTCGCACCTCGTCACTTGCCGCTTGAGGGTGTGGTTTTCGGCGGCGCAACTGGCTTCGGCCTCGTCTCGTTTGACCTCGGTTTTGGCGGTCGCGGCCATCAGGCAGAACAAGGCGGCAAGCGCGCATGCCTGCGCCGTTCAGCAATCGTTGACGCATTGTGTTTTCCCCATGTCCTGCCGGACATGGTCACGAAAATGTGCGAACGCGAATATGAAAAGGATCATAGCATCGCTGTTCACGTCTCATTGCGAGAGGCTGGCAGCGGCGTTGCCGTTCGACTTTAAAGCTGACTGCATCCAGCCGGTCAGCTTTCCGCCGGAACGGCCTTCGGCTTGCCTTCGCTGTCCAGCGCCACCATGACGAAGTCGGCGTGGGTGACCTTTTCCATCAGGTCGGAGAGGTAGCGCTGTGCCCATGCCTCGACCTTGAGCGTCATCGAGGTGCGGCCGACGCGCTCGACATGCGTATAGATGCACAGCGTGTCGCCGATCTTCATCGCCTTGGCGAACGACATTTCCTTCACCGCCGCCGTCACCACGCGGCCCTTGGCGCGCTCGGCGGCGCGGATGCCGCAGGCAAGGTCCATCTGTGCCATCACCCAGCCGCCAAAAATGTCGCCCGCTGCATTGGCGTCCGAAGGCATGGCCAGCGTCCTGAGCGTCAGATCGCCAATCGGCCGTCCATCCGCATAATGCACCATGCGCCAAATCCCTTCGAGATCGATTGTCCCGATCCCGTATCGGGATGGCGATGATGCGTCAACGCGCCGCCAGCCGGTAATGTCGCAGTTTGAAATTCGGCTATGGGGTGGAATATTGCCCTTCGTCTCATCGATCGGAACGAGCAGGTAGCGCCAGAAGCCGTCATTCCCGTCGCTTCTCAAAAGCGGTCGTTCGCTCTATGGCTTGAGTCGACCCATTGCTGTCATTGGCATCCGGGCGATGATCGGCTCGATTGAGCCCGATGCGGACCTTACAGGCGGATTGGCACGTCCAAGGTACGGATTTCCGCGCTTTACCTACCCGGCCGCGCCGTCACAAGCGGCAGAGTGGAGAGCCGTTCTTACGGCCTGGTGAAGGCCTGCGAGAGGAACCATCTTGGGTACGCTCCATTTACGACGAGGGTACATGGCTTGCTGGTAAGCTCCGTATGGCGGCAATAGTCTGAAGGGAGCGACCCGGTGCCAAAATTTGTGACGATCGGATATGGAGACCGCGAGGGGTACGACCGCACCCCAGTGGCCGTTCGAGATGCAGCTCACGCACACGACGCGCAGCTGCAGAAAAACGGCGTCTTGATGGGGATCGCGGGCGCCCCCGTGCAAATCCGCAACCCCGACGCTGCTCAAGTTGAAACAGCAAATGGTCCGTTTATGACGTCGTCGTTGCCGGTGGCTGGCTTTGCCATAATCGAAGCCGCCGATTTGGCTGAGGCCATAGATATGGTGTCACGGACTCCCTGCGCAGTTGCACACGGTGTCGTCGAGGTCTGGCCGCTAGAGCAACCGTCGTAGAGGACGCACCGCAACGACAGCAAAGGCTCTAGCCGCCATACCGTCAACGACTGCTTCGTCCACACGCCGGTCCTTCGCAAGGCGTTTTGCGGGCGGCAGTTCCCCACCCTTCGGGTCGTTGGCGAACGCGAACGATCGACCCTTTGCAGAATTTTTCAAAGGCCAGCTCTTGGGCAAGTTCTGACCGATAGTGTTGAAAAAATCCTACGCACTCGGCAACAAGCGCCGAGTGCAGAAATACAGTTCTCAGAGCAGACTTCTCGGGAACCACGATTCATTATTTGCAGTTTGGCGGAAAAATATTCTAACATATTAGGCAGAATAGCTTGGTTGCGGCCTTTTTCAACACTATCGACCCGTTCCAGACCTTCGCCGTTGGTACCGAGAAGGGCCCTAATGGGTGTGTAAGCGGACGTAGAACTTCGTCGGCTGCAGCAGCGCTGGCAGCCGTCATTGACCCGCCGGCATCTGAAAATCCTCACAACTGACTCGACTGTGGATGTGCATTCGTTCCAATGGAACAAGAAAGCGTGCGGAACGTTGTTTGAGGCTGGAGTGCGATGACCCGGCAACTCACCGTATAGTAAAAAAGAGCGGCGAGATGTCTAAGAGCACTCCCAGGAGACTCACATGGATACCACCACGCTTCTCATTATACTTATCGTCCTTATCCTGCTAGCCGGCGGCGGCTGGTTCGGCCGCGGTCGCTGGTACTGAGCAACGCCTCAATACCGAGATCATTCGGCTGGATACCCACTCACGGGAAGGCATAGCTTCTTGTCCACTGGCGGAAGAATATTGAGCGGCTTATAAATGTCGCTTACTGGCTGCGGCCTGCCGCCAACCGGACAAAGCTGAGGCATGCCTGAACCAATAATCAAATCCGAAAGCCAAAAAGTCGCCGAAGCTGACGTCGAAAGCTTTCGGCAGGATCTCGGCCCGTTTGTCGTCGCCGCTGAAACGACACGAATGGCGATGGTGTTCACGGACGCGAAGGAACCCGCCAATCCGATAATTTTTGTCAATGACGCTTTTCTCGAGTTAACCGGATACAGCCGGGAAGAGGTGCTCGCCCAGAGCTTCAACTTCCTGATGGCGCGGGGCACTGATTCCGATGCGCTGGCGCGCATCGAAACCGCATTTGCCGGCAATACCACCGGCGGTTCGGAAATCTGCTACCGTCGCAAGGATGGCAGCGAGTTCTGGTCGGCACTCCTCATCAGTCCAGTTCGGGATGAAAGCGGTAACGTCGTGCAGCATTTCGCCTCCTTCGTCGATCTTACCGATCATAAGCAGGAACAAGCCCGGTCCAGGATGCTCATCGACGAGCTGAACCATCGCGTGAAAAACACCCTTGCCGCGGTGCAGTCGATCGTCTGGCAGGCGTTGCGAAATACCTCTGATCCGGAAGCAATCAAGGAATCCATTGAGTCCCGCCTCTTCGCCCTCTCCCGCTCGCACGACCTGTTGACCCGCGAGAATTGGGAAGGTGCCGGGCTGCTCGATCTGATCAAGGCAGCCCTGGAGCCGTTCGGGGTTGCAAATGGGCGATCGGAGCACTTTGTCATTACGGGCAGCAATATCCGCGTCTCGCCGAAGGTTGCACTTGCTCTCGGCATCGCCTTCCACGAACTCGCGACCAACGCCGTGAAGTACGGCGCGTTTTCCAACAAGGCCGGGTCGGTCCTGATCTCATGGACGATTGAGCCGTCGCCGGAGGGCAGTCGGCTAATCCTGCGCTGGCAGGAGAAGGACGGCCCGCCTGTGGTGCCACCGTCCCGGAAAGGCTTCGGCTCGCGAGTGATCGAGCGCGGTCTGGCTCATGAACTCGAGGGCGCGGTTGATCTCGACTACCCGGCAGGCGGCGTCGTCTGCACGATCAGCTTTCCTGTCCCGAAAAGTGGTCGTGATGAATAAATTGCTTTCCGGTCGCCGCGTCCTCGTTGTCGAAGATGAAATGCTGGTCCTCATCATGATCGAAGACATGCTGGCCGACCTCGGATGCGAGTCGGTGACAGCAGCCGCGAATGTCAATCAGGCCCTCGCGGCGATTGACAGTCAAATCTTCGATATCGCCATGCTGGATATGAACCTGAATGGCAACAACAGCTATGCGGTGGCCGAAGTGCTCGGCGCCCGTGGCGTGCCGTTCGTCTTTTCCACGGGCTACAGCGGTCACGATGTGAGGGATGGCTACCGCGACCAACCCGTTCTGAAGAAGCCGTTCACGGATAAGGAACTGGTCGAGATACTTACGCGCCTACTTTCTCGCTGATCGAATAGCCCCATCCTCCATTGATCAATATCGACCCAAGGACGCGTGATTGGCCGGACTCAGCCGTCCCCGCCCGCAGGCCATGGCTTGGAGGCGGGCCGCACATAGTTCGACACAGAGCAGTTCCCGATTTTCCACAGGAGCTGGAACTGGGCTCGGACCCATATCACTCAAGCGGCATCCGGCGGCTCCGACTTGGAATGCCTGCGGTCCTTGACCTCGGCCGCGTGCCACTCGAGGAAGAGGCTGTAGCCGACCGCCAGGAGCGTTGGGCCTAGGAACACGCCGATGAAGCCGAAGGCGAGAATGCCGCCGAGGAAACCGAAGAGCCCGAGTACCACGGGCAGGCTGTTGGACTTAGTGAGGAGATAGGGCCTGAGGACATTGTCAATGCTGCTGACGAGGAGCAAGCCCCAAGCCGCGACGAAGATGCCCCACCAAACGGCTCCCTGGGCAAATAGCCACAGCGCCACCGAGCCCCACACAAGCGGGGGGCCCGCCGGTACGAACGACAGGACAAATGTAAGGAAGCCGAGCAATAGCGCCTGAGGCACACCGGCGATCCAGAAACCAATGCCGGCCAACAGCGCTTGGACGAGTGCCGTGCCGATCAAGCCGTAAACAACGCCCTGCACGGTCACGCCCACGACCGTGAGCAGGCGCCGAGCGCGGGGCCCGGCGATTCGTTCGGCGCTCCCGCGCACGTACGCTGCCATCTGCCGGCCGTGGCGGTAGAAGAAGTACGCGATGAATACACTTAGACCGAGTTCGAGAAGGCCGACGCCGAGCACAGCCCCGCTGGCGACGGCGATGTCGGTGGCGGGGCCGATCAGCTTCTTGAGCTCAATCATGAAGGCGGGCGCGTTGTGGGCCAACCTTTCCCAATAGGCAGCGAGGCTCTCGCCAACCACCGGGAGCCCTGCAACCCAATGCGGTGGCGCCGGCGGGCCTTGATCGAGGACGCGGGTCGCCGCTGTGATCAGGCTGCTTATACTGTCCGCCAGTGTCGCCACCATGATGGCGAACGGTGCGACCAGAACAAGGGCAACCGACAATGTCATCAGGGCGGCGGCCAGCCCTCTGTGGCCGCCCAGGGTCCGCTCGAACCACGTGTAGATGGGCCATGTGGAGTAGCATATGACCGCCGCCCACAACAGGGCCGACAGGAAGGGCCAGAGCACGATGGCGCAACCAATCGACAACAGCAGGAGGGCTCCGATCCCAAGGATCTGCTCAATTGGCTTGCCGAGGGGTATCATGACCAATCAGCCTCGAGGCGGCCTGGGTCTCTGCCCGCGCATGGTCATGGCGGTTCCAGTTCACTTGGCCCGTGGCTCACAACTAGGCAACAACGAAGCTGCCGACAAGGTGTTCAAGGGTATGCCGCTTCGCACACAGTCGAGGGAAGACCACAGCGTTGCCGAGCGCCATTTCGCCGAGGCGGACCGCATTGTACGCGGCTACTGATCGTCGCGATGACATGGAGCCTGTTATCCGCGAGGAACTTACCGGGCATATAGGCGAGGACCTCGTGACTCGCCATCGACGTCAGTCGCCGGACGAGTTTGTTCTTGGCCTATGTACCCGGCGCGCTCAACGTTTCACTTGGCGACTTCGACATACGCATATCTGAGCTCGACTTGGTCGCACGGCGCTGTCGTGTATTCAGCGCGAGACGACTTGAAGACGGGATGCCGGAGTGCAAGGCAGTCGGACTGGCTGTCGAGATAGCTGCCTAGCGAGGAAGGTCCGCTTCTGTCACGAGGATGCCGGTTAAAATGCGGCGGGATGTAACGTCTGGATATGGCGCGCCTTGCTCGTTCCGAGGGGCGAAATGAACAGCGGCTTCCACCCGACCCAGTCCTTTGACGATCGTGCAGTCATGCCGAGAAGCTGAAGCGGGCGTCGCCTCGATAACGCCAGTAGCGGTCTGCTTCCTGGCCGACAGCAGTTTGGGTAACGCGTCGTCGGCGAACCACGGAATTCCCACTTGGGGCCCATCCCCAGGCTTTATCCCCGACGCCTTAGGCCTATTGCGGATCGGGAACCACCTCATAGGTCCACACTCGAAACGCCTTCAGGACATGCGGGCCGAAGGAATTGATGAGCGGTATGTCGGCCGCATCACGGCCGCGGGCGACTACTATCCTGCCGATCCGCGGGGTGTTGTTGCGCGGATCGAACGTGTGCCATGCACCGTCCAGAAAGACCTCGATCCATGCGCTGAAATCCATCGGATCGACGACCGGAACGCCGATGTCGCCGAGATGGCCATTGACGTAGCGTGCGGGAATGTTGAGGCAGCGGCACAAGGTGAGTGCGAGATGCGCGAAGTCGCGACAGACGCCCACCCGCTCGTTGAATGCCTCAAAGGCGGTTCGTGTCGACCGGGCCTGCATGTAGTCGAAGCGGATGTGGCCATGGACGAAGTCGCAGATCGCCTGCGCCCGATCCCAACCGGGTGCGATACCGCCGAATTTATCCCACGCAATCTGGCTGAGCAGGTCGGTTTCGCAATAGCGGCTGCCCATGAGGTAGACGAGGCAATCGTCCGGCAATTCCGGCACCGCGAGTTCCCGCGCGCCAGGAACTGCCCTGTCCGGTTGCCCGTCATCTTCGATCGTGGCATCGCTCCAAATCGTCAGATCGCCCGCCGGCGCGACAAGCCGCCGGCATCGGTTGCCGAAGAGATCCCGATAGGTCGCTATGGGAACATCAGGAGTGGTGAACAGCGTTTCGGGAACGCGAATGTCGGCCGCGCGGTCCTCGTGGACTGACAGCAGACATACCAATGCAGTCGGCTGTTGGCAGGTCAGCGTGATTTCATAACCATGGCGGATCAGCATGGAGGATACTCGCTCCTTATCCGACTACCCGAAATCGGCGGCCGTCAGTATAGGATTCGCGACGGCGGTGAGAATAGGCTTTTCGCGCTGCGTCGTAGATCGACGTGCGCATTGAATCGAATGCCGCGAGGCACTTCGCCTCCGACGGCGCTGTCCCGCGCAACTCCGCGCCCGATTTCTCTAGCGCACCGGTCTCTACCAGGAATCGCACTTGGGACATGCCGTCATGGCCGATGAAGCGGACAGCGTTATGCTCATCATCGAAGCTGCGGCTCGGGTTCGGAAAGGACAGTGTCATGATTGGCACGCCACCGTTGCACCCGACGCATCTTGGGCAAGTGCCAGTAGGCTGATGCGCTGTTTACGGCGTTCGGCGGTGCGACGATTGAGAGACATCATGCTACTTGTGGCCTGTGACCTGTTTAGGCCAATCAAGTCATCATTGCCGACACGCGCCGCAACGCCCGTGAAGACATGATAGACCGTCCAGGACCTATCGGCTTCGACGCGGCGACCGTAAAGCTGCTCCGTGAGATCAGGGCCCGGTGCGCCGCCCTCATTTTCCCAGATAGCGATCGCCGCAGTATTCCGTCGCAGCCCGGTTTCGTTGTCTTGACGGTTCATGGTTGTCGCCTTTCTTCATTGGCCGCGTCCGCATCGATGACGCCCGAAAAGAGCGTTGCTCCGTTCGCGTCGGTGATCGTCATGGCGTCCGGTCGCTGCGGCATGTCGAGGGTTTGCGAAAGCTGCCTCGCAACCTCGATCGCGTCACCGGTATTCACCGCTTCCTTTGTTTCGCGGCCGACGATGGCATGAGCGTCGTCCGCGTTCCGGGTGCGGTAGAATTCGATCACGATCTTCATTGCATGAGCGTCCTGCTGTCAGCTCCTGCCCTTGCCGCGTGGGGCGTTGGCCTCGGCGAGCTTGATCTGCGCGCCGAATGCGCCTTCAGGTTTTGGCGGTGCTTTCACCTGCTTCGGCTTTCTGATCTCGCGACTGCTGCGTTTCTGTCCGTTGGCCATTGCCGAACGTCCTTTCCATGAGTGTTGTGCCCTCATCAGGCCGCTCCGGGCCTACTGGCTCCAGACAGTCTTGTGTCGTAACCCGCTCATGACGCTCGTCGTCATGGCGAACACGGTATTGAAACAAATTATCCCTCGCAGGCAGCGTGCCGGTAATCCGATAGATCTCCCCAAACTTGGGCGACGTTCCGAACCCGCCCTTCAGCCGGACGGACTGCCCAATAGAAAAAAGATGCTTTGCAGCGTCGTGCGGGGTTGCGCGGCTGCGTTGCCCGCGGGATAGGACGGTCATGACTGTTCAAGGTCCTTTGCGAGGGCGGCCTCGAGGTCCGCTGGGTTGATCGGCACCATCTGTTGCGTCGAAGCCTGGATGGCGATGGCCGGCAGGTGGATGAAAGCGCCGACACGTCGCCAGGCAAGTCGGGAGGTGCCTTCTATGAGTTCCTCGTCGTGGTCGACGCGGTAGTCTCCCGCTGGTTGGGGAGCGTCAAAGCCCGGCAGCCGGAACGCCGATGAAAAGTGGACGACAGTTTGCGTGGTGCGGCTGGCCATGGTGCAGGTCCCCGCAGGAGCCCGCAGAGGCGTCTCCTGCATCATTCCCGTTCGAGCGGACGACCCCCATGCTGCCAGTACATCCGTGGTCAGCGCCAGGTCCAATCCAGATCGAACAAAGCGATTCGCGCCGGATCGGCGCTAATGCATTCGCTGTCGAGATTCGGGGTGTATGGCGGGTCTGGTCTCTGACACCGCGAAAGCCAATCGGCCAAAATCAACGAGCTTTATATATGCTCCTTGATTGAGCTTCAAACAAGGCACGGGCGCGTATTATTCAAACTGCTAGCTTCGCTGCATCCTCCACGGTTAGGGGGTGGTGATGTCTTCCCACGCGGAGAGGAACGCGACGTATACACATGCATTCCTAAGTTCCGGGTCATTCCGGGTCGCTGCTAGAAATTCCATCCGACGCTCGCGCTCACCTGCATCGGGCATTTCGTTGATAATTCTCATGATTGCTGAACGAACCAGTTGTTCCGCTTCAACACACTCTCGCGGATAGGCTTCTTCGTTGCGAGACATTTTCTCATGCCTCCATTGGGCTGTCCCGAATGATACCGCAAATCCTGCCGCTGGCATATGCGGGTGATGCGTCCATAGCGTCCAGCACCCTTGCTCAATCCGCAATTTCACAAATATAGCATGAAGTTCCATTAAAAAGGCGGTCCGCCAACAACTGCTTTCGGGCATGTGAGAACGAAACTTTTTGTTTCGGCCGCTACCGGCCTCCTGTTCGCACTGTCAGGTGCAGCCTTTGCTCAAACGGTGGTCACCGCAACGACCGACCTTAATGTTCGCGCCGGACCGGGTCCGCAGCATCCGGTCGTTGGCGTAGTCGGCGCCGGCGCGTCCGCCATGCTCAACGGATGCGTTGAGGGCAGTAAATGGTGCGTCGTCTCGCATGGCGGTGGTGAAGGCTGGGTCTATTCCGACTATCTGGTTGGCGATTTCGGCGGACAGCAGGTTGTTCTGACCGAACGTCCGGCCGATTCCGTCAAGGTGATTACTCCGCCATCAGGTGACGGCGGTGCCACGGGTGCGGTTGTCGGGGGCACAACCGGTGCGGTCGCCGGAGCGATTATCGGCGGCCCCATCGGTGCTGCGATTGGCGGCGTTGCCGGGGTAGCCGTCGGCGGAACTGCCGGGGCTGCGGCAGAACCCCCGGCTGAAGTGCGCACCTACGTCACTTCCAACAAGGTCGACCCGATCTATCTCGAAGGTGAAGTCGTGGTCGGTGCTGGACTTCCAGAAACGGTGGAACTTCGCGAGATTCCCGACTACGAATACCGCTATGTCTATGTAAATGGACAGCCGGTTCTGGTTGAGCCGGCTTCCCGCAAGATCGTCTACGTCCTACGCTAAAGACTAAGTTCCAGGCAACAGACCGTTGGGCCACTTGCCCAGCGGTTTTTTGTTGGAGCCGCCGAAAGGACCTTTCGAGGTGATTTAGCTCAGGGCATCTCGGCGTACGGCACAAGTTGGTGATCGCGGCGTCCACCCGTCGGTCACGAGGGTCAGTCTTCCCACGAAGCAAGGTCGATTTCATCGAGCAGCTTCAAAGTCCGTTTTCGAGTGGAGTAACGGTTCTCGCCGTTGGCCATTTGATGGGTTGAAGAAAGCAGCTCGGCCAGTTGTCGGTGCAAACGCTTTTTCTCCATCGGATCGCGAACGAGAGATGTGGCTCGTAGCGCCAGATGCTGGCCGTCAGCAACATTTGTTGGCCCGCCTGCGCCGACCATCGCGCGAACCCGATCATGCGTACCGCCAACTCAACCATGCGTCCTCCCGCGCCCAAATCCCACTGGGGGCATTCCGATTTAGCATACGCGCCAACAGGTCAGGGCGATAGCAATGCCGCACCATGCGGAGCACGATCATGTGGCTTGGTCGGAAGCGATTCCGCTCGGCGGCGGCCTATGGTGAATTGCAACGGCTCTAATAGCCCACGATCTCCGATCGGATGTCCTCCCTTCAAATGCTCGACTTTCAAAAAACTTGAACATGCGCAGACGCTTGCGCAAGCGATCGTCAATACGATTCCCGAGCCGTTTGTCGTGCTGGATGACCGCTATCATGTGTTGGCCGCAAGCCGCTCATTCTATTCGACCTTCAACGTCAAGCCCGAACAAACGCGCGGTCGTCTGCTTTACTCGCTTGGCGATGCCCAGTGGGACATTCCCGATTTGCGTGTTCTGCTGGAGACGATCATTCCCGAGCAGACCGCAATGGATAACTTCGAAGTCCAGCATGACTTTCCCGATGTCGGGCATCGGACGATGCTGCTGAATGCACGCCAGGTAGTCTACGAGGACAGCTCCACCCGGACGATCCTTCTCGCCTTCACCGATGTTACGGCCCGGCGGGCGATCGAGCGGGAAAAGGAAGAGCTCCTCAGCCAGACCGAGGAGTTGCTGCGCCAGAAGGATATTCTGCTCCAGGAAATGCAGCATCGCGTCGCCAACAGCCTTCAGATCATCGCCAGTATTCTGTTGTTGAAGGCTCGGGCTGTGACTTCCGAAGAAACCCGCCAGCACCTGCGGGATGCGCATCAGCGCGTCATGTCGGTAGCTGAGGTTCAGCGTCATCTCCACGCGCTTGAAGGCATCGACCAGATCGACGTGGCGTCCTATCTGTCCAAGCTTTGCGACAGTCTGATCTCGTCGATGGTTGGCGAAGGCCGGATCGCGATCAAGGTGATGGCGGACGCCGGAACCGTTGGATCTGACAAAGCCGTGAGCTTGGGCCTGATCGTTACCGAACTTGTGATCAATGCGATCAAATATGCGTTTCCTGCTGACCGAAGCGGTGCACTGATCCCCGTCACCTATGAAACGGCTGGCCCGGATTGGAAATTGATCGTTTCAGATAATGGTGTCGGGAAAAGTGCCAGTGACAGCAATGGCAAGAAAGCCGGCCTGGGAACCGCAATCGTACAAGCGCTGGTAAAGCAGATGGACGCCCAGCTCGAAACCACCAGCTCCGCGGTCGGCATGAGTGTGGCGATTACTCAAGCGACGTTCACATCGCATATGCCACTGGCGAGCTGATATGCTGGTTTTAACGGTCAAGGCGACTAAATGAGAAAACAAGTACCCCGTGCTTTGGCACCAGAGGGACTTCAAATAAACCCGCCAAGGCAGTCGCAGTGGGCCGTTCCGCCCCCTGGAGCGCTCCGATCAAAGAGTATCTGTCGTCGTCGGACCGCACCGCGGTAATTGGCCTGCTGATCAAGGGCGGTGTGGTGTTATGGGTTCTGGCTATTATCCTCGTCGTGTTCTTCGGATGAACTTCCGGCAACCCTGCCCTCTGAAGTTGATTTCGCCCAAACCTCGGCCCCACCCGTTCGAAAGCTAGAGCGACCCACAGGAAACAACTCATGTGGGACGCCATCTTTTCACAACAGAAGATGCCCAAGCTGGTCGTCGTCATGGCGTTCGACCCCGATGACGACGGCGTGCTTCAGGTTGTATTCGGCCCAGCCGAGCAGGAGAGCGAGGAGCGTGCAATCCGGACAGCGAATGCGCTGGCACCCAAGCATGCCGGCGTCATCGCCTGGTCGCGAGAAGCCAATCCGGCGCTCGGAGAGTATGGCGAGCCTTCGACCTTGTTAGTCAGCGGAGATGTGCTTGCCATGGAATGAGCGGGATGCCATCTGGTGGCAGCGCCGTCCCAGGCTGTTTGGGCGATCGGTGCAGAGGTGCGGCGACGCCACCGAGCCTAAGATTTTGCGATGACAATCGGAAACAAACTCGCTGTCATGGGAGGGCACATTCTCAAACAATCAGCGGCCAGGCATTGTGGCTTGATGGATTATGGGGTTAGGCGGGCATGAGACGAACGATATACGCAATCATCTGCGTGGCCTTGATCGCTGCAGGCTCGGCGTCGCTCTTTTCGATGTCTCTCGAACCACCGGATGAACCGTTTGCGTCCCGCAGGACTGGCTAGAATCCCGAGACAAGATAACCGCAGCCGCTCCCCAGCGACCCGCACTAGCCAACGAAACGGACGCGATCATTACACCACAAGGCATGGCGAGTAGTTTTCTCAGGAGAACGGACTCGCCTGCTTCCAACGTCGTAAACTAACAAAGCTGACCTTCGACATGGCGCACAAACGTCTGCTCGGGGTCATGAACGTTGGTGCACCCAACGTCAGCTATCGGGGAAGGAAATCGGCGAATAAAGGTCCGGATCGGGTCAAGGGCGTGAATTCGGCCGGGGCGAACGAGCGTCCGCAATGGTCGTAAGCTGAAATTCAACTGAGTCCCGCCGTCGCTTTTTTCACAAGCCATGCCGGAAGGCGCGGCGACGCGGCGCCGCGCCCAAGTCTAGGGTAGAACCAGAATTCCGGAGCCGCTCGCGTCACCATGCAGACCTATGATTTTATCATCGTCGGCTCCGGCTCGGCCGGTTCGGTTCTGGCTGAAAGACTGTCGGCTTCCGGCCGCTTCTCGGTGTTGGTGATCGAAGCCGGCGGCACCGACCGGCGTTTCTACGTCCAGATGCCGCTCGGCTACGGCAAGACCTTCTTCGACCCGGCGGTCAACTGGAACTACAAGACCGAGCCGGACCCGGGGCTCGCCGGCAATGTCGACCACTGGCCGCGCGGCAAGCTGCTCGGCGGCTCGAGTTCGATCAACGCCATGGTCTGGATCCGCGGCGCGCGCGAGGATTTCGACGCTTGGGCAGCGGCCGGCAACCCCGGCTGGGGCTTCGATGACCTGCTGCCCGTCTTCAAGGCGCTCGAGGACAATCAGGCCGGCGCCGACCAGTGGCGCGGCGTTGGCGGCCCGTTGCATATCACCGACTGCTCGACCTCAGTCCATCCGCTCACCAAGCGCTATCTGGCGGCCGCCAACCAGGCCGGCCTGCGGTTCAACCCGGATTTCAACGGCGCCTCCCAGGAAGGCGCCGGCATCTATCAGATCACCACCAAAAACGGCCGCCGCATGTCGGCTGCCCGCGCCTTCCTGCGGCCGGCGATGAAGAGAAACAATGTCCGCGTCGAGATCAATGCGCTGGCGACCAGGATCCTGTTCGAGGGCAAGCGCGCCGTTGGCATCGAGTACCTGCAGAACGGTAAGACGAAAACTGTCCGCGCCGGCCGCGAGGTCATCCTGTCGGGCGGCTCGATCAACTCGCCTCAATTGCTTCAGCTTTCCGGGGTCGGCCCGTCGGCGCTTCTTGGCGCGCTCGGCATTCCCGTCGTCCACGCCAATGAGAATGTCGGGGCGAACCTGCAGGACCATGTCGGCATCAACTACACGTATCGGGGTAGGCTGCCGACGCTCAACCAGGTTCTGCGTCCCTGGTGGGGCAAGCTAATGGTCGGCATGCAATATGTCCTCTTGCGCTCCGGCCCGCTGTCGCTGTCGATGAACAATGCCGGCGGCTTTTTCCGCACCGACCCGGCTCTTTCACGGCCCAACATGCAGCTTTATTTCCAGGCGTTCTCGACCGTCATCCCGAAGAGCGGAGAACGCCCGATCCTGACTCCAGATCCGTGGCCGGGCTTTTCCATCGGCCTGTCCAACTGCCGTCCATCGAGCCGTGGCGGGATCATGATCCGCTCCGCCAATCCGCGCGATTATCCGAAGATCGTCGCCAATGCCTTTTCGACCGAGGCTGACGTCGCCGAGATGCTGGCGGCGGTGAAGTTCGCGCGGAAGATCGCCGCCATGCCGGCGATGGCCGAGATCATCGAGGAAGAGGTGTTGCCGGGCCCGTCAATCACCTGCGACGCGGATCTCATTCAGGATTTCAGAAAGCGCTCGGGCACCGTCTACCACCCGGTCTCGACCTGCCGCATGGGACCGGACGCAACCGCCGCCGTCGTCGACCCGCGCCTGCGGGTTCACGGCCTGGCCGGCTTGCGGGTCATCGATGCCTCGATCTTTCCCGATAACATCACCGGCAACACCAACGCCGCCTCGATCATGACCGGATGGAAGGGCGCCGAAATGGTTCTGGAGGATCAAAAATGAAAATCACCGACGTAAAAACCTGGGTTGTCGGCAATCCGCCGCCCGGCATCGGCGGCAAGTATTTCATCTTCGTCAAGCTCACCACCGACGGCGGCGTGGTCGGCTATGGCGAGGCCTACAACGCCACCTTCTCGGCTCATGTCACCGCGAAAATGGTCGAGGACATGGCCGAGCGCTATCTCGTCGGCCGCGATCCGCACGACATCGAGAACTTCTTCCGCCGCGCCTATTCGTCCGGCTTCACCCAGCGCCCAGACGTTTCCGGCATGGGCTGTTTCTCGGCGCTCGAAATGGCATGCTGGGACATTATCGGCAAGGAGGCCGACAAGCCGGTCTACAAGCTGCTCGGCGGGCAGGTGCACGAAACGCTGCGTTCCTATACCTACCTCTATCCGCACAGCGGCAGCGTCCACTCGGAGGATGCGCGCGGCAGGAACGTCTACAACGATCCCGATATGGCGGCCGAATGCGCGCTCGAATATGTCGAGCAGGGTTTTAATGCCGTCAAGCTCGATCCGGCCGGCCCCTACACCGCCTTTGACGGTCACCAGCCGCGTCTCGTCGACATCGATCTCTCCGCCCGCATGGTCAAGGCGATCCGCGAGGCGGTCGGCACAAGGGCTGACATCCTGTTCGGCACGCATGGCCAGTTCACCGCATCGGGCGCGCTGCGCATGGCCCGCGCCATCGAACCTTACGACCCGCTGTGGTTCGAGGAACCTGTGCCGCCCGACATGCCGGAAGTGATGGCACAGGTGGCGCGCGGCACATCTATCCCGATCGCCACCGGCGAACGGCTGACGACCAAGTTCGAATTCGCCCGCATCATCGAGAACCGCGCGGCGACCATTTTGCAACCGGACCTCGGCCGCTCCGGCGGCATTCTCGAAACCAAGAAGATCGCCGCCATGGCCGAGGCCTATCACATCCAGGTCGCACCGCATTGCTATTGCGGGCCGGTCGTCGGTGCGGCCAACATCCAGCTTGCCGTGACCTTGCCCAACTTCCTCATCCTGGAATCGCTGAAGCAGTGGGACGGTTTTCACGAAAAGCTGCTGAAGAAGAAGATCGAGTGGCAGGACGGCAACGTCATTCCGTCGAAGGAACCCGGCCTTGGCGTCGAGCTCGACGAGGCCGTCTGCGAGGCGCATCCCTGGACCGGTAAGGACCTGCATTTGCAGATGATGCAGACGCCGTTGATGCCGTGAGCGCGCGCGAGCGTTACGCCTTCATCGGCCTTGGCCATCTCGGCGGTCACCTCGCCGCCAGCCTGATCCGCAATGGTTTCACCATCACCGTCTTCGACCGCGATCCCGCGGCTGTCGAGCGCCTGTTGACGCTCGGCGCGATCGCCGCAAGGAGCCCAGCCGAGGCAGCCGCCCTGGCCGGCAACGCCATCACATGCCTGCCGTCGCCTGATGTCAGCGAGGCGGTCCTGGCCGGTCCCGGCGGATTGCTCGAAGGCCTGCCCAAGGGCGGAAGCTGGATCGAGATGTCGACCAATGGCCAAGACGAGATTGTGCGCCTTGCATTCCTGGCTTCGGCAAGCGGCGTCGAGACGCTCGAATGTCCAGTTACTGGCGGCGTGCATCTGGCGGCGGTCGGCAAGATCACCGCACTGGTCGGCGGCGATCGGGCACTCTATAAGCGCCACCGTCCGGCCATCGACGCGATGTGCGCAAGGTCTTTCCTGATGGGGCCGATCGGTTCGGCGGCGGTGATCAAGGTCATCACCAACATGCTGGCCTTCATCCATCTTGTCGCTGCCGGCGAAGCGCTCATGCTGGCCAGGAAGGGCGGGCTGGATCTTGCCCAGTCCTACCACGCCATATCAGCCTCGTCCGGCAACAGCTTCGTCCACGAGGCCGAGAGTCAGCTGGTGCTGAACGGCTCCTACGACATCGGTTTCACCATGGACCTCGCATTGAAGGACCTGGGCTTCGCACTGGGCATGGCCGAGAAATTCGGCGTGCCGCTCGAGCTCGCCTCGCGCGTCAACGCCATATTCGAACAAGGCAAGAACACCTATGGCGGCAGCGCCTGGTCGACCATGATCGTCAAGCTTCTGGAAGATGCGGTCGGGACCGACCTTCGTGCGCCTGGTTTCCCCGCCAAGGTCGACGTCTGACATCAGGTAATTGTCACGCGATTTCAGTACATTGACTGGATCGCCGAAATCACGCCCGTAACGACCTGAATCAGTCTCTCAGCGCGTTGATTCAATACCTCAGCGTAAGCGCGCCCGGCAGGATCTCGAAGGTCGCCGGTATGCGCCCCGGCGATTCACCGTCTACGTCGACCAGCGCGCCGTTCTTCTGGACATCGCCCAACGGTTCGACAACCACTTTCTTGCCGCGCAAAATGGTGATCGCCGGATGGTTGCGATGCCGCCCGCCATAGAGCAGACGGATATCCCAGATCAGTTTCAACTTGCCCGCCGCCCGCAAGATGACGATGTCGAACTGCCCGTCGTCCAGTTCGGCATCCGGCGCGATCATCATGCCGCCGCCGAAGAACTTTCCGTTGGCCACCGCCACCAGCGCCACGCGCGCCTCGACCGGGACGCCGTCATCGACGGTGATCACAACGTCCTGGAACCGGTAGCGCATGAATTCCCACACGGTGCGCCAGTAAAACAGCGCCTTGGCCGACACCTTGCCCTTGCGCTTGTCGGCGTTGACCGCCCGGTCGGTAGCGCCCGAAAGACCGAGGCTGGCAATGTTGATGAAATGACGGCTGGCCAGCGCGCCATGGTCATCAACATAGGAGATGCGGCCGGCATCCACCCTGCGAGCCTTGGCCTCGGCGATGCGCTTCAGCGTCAAGTCGATCTCGTCCGAAAGACCGAGCCCGCGGGCGAAATCGATGCCGGCGCCGCAAGGCAGCAGGCCGAGCTCGGCCGTCCGGCCGCTTTCTGCAAACGCCTGCAGCAGTCCGTCGGCCACTTCGCTGGCTGTGCCGTCGCCGCCCGCCGCGATCACCAGGTCGAAGCCGCTCGCGGCAAGGACGAGCGCCAGCCGTTCGGCGTCGCCGGTCGCCTGCGTTTCGCGCAGCTCGAAATCGCCGAAATATTTCCTGAGCGAAGCACTGACCTCCGGCCAATGCCGTTTGAGCCGGCCGCCACCGGCAATCGGATTGAGAACCACCCCGACCTTCAAGAACGCCCTCCCCAAAGGACGGCAACGACACTGCTGTCCTAAAATCCTTTGCCGGCATTGAAGCCCGCGCCGCTCTGTGGGGCAAGGGCCGAATGTCTGATCATGCTGGTCGTCTCAGATGAGGGCGTGTCCCGCCCCTGCATCTCGTCGAAAAAAAAGCTCGGCCGCCGAGTTCAGTCCCCGATAATCCCGCTATCCACAGGCTCGTGGCTGTTTCGCCAAACGTTTATCCCCCGTATGTTAAACCCATCTCAGGCGGCTACCGATCGCCAAGTCGAAAGGCAAAGCGAAACGGCGGATTTCCTGAGGCCCGTACGGCCCCGAACGAAAGCAGGCTTGCCTGATTTGAGGAGGGATGCCGAGACCTACGGGGCCGCGGAAAGCGTGCGAACGCCTACGGCGGACCGATGCTGCCATGAAGGACGGCAAAAACCTTCGATGGCGCGCTGGACGAAGCTCGCAAGGGTGGAACTGGCAAGGTCCCGAACGGACGCTGCCCTCGGGCGGTGACTGGCAGGACCGTCAACATCAAGGCCGGCATGGCGCGACGTCTTTACGGAAGTTGCTGCCGCGACCGTGTCCTGATCTGACAGGGAGGCGCTGGGAGAAATCCCGGCGCCGACTGTCGTTTGGGCTCCACTCGCGTAGCAGACGTCAAGTTCGAACACGTCTACGTGAGACCTTTCGGCCACAGTCAGCGACCGTGAGATATTCCGTCGCGTACCGTCACGCTCATTCCACAATCGCGGCCGAATCCCGCCTTGTTCCACGGTGATTGACGATGCCTGAGCGTCGCGCGTCATTCTCGGCCACGCGAGGCCCTCGGCAGTATTTTGCAAGCAACTCGAAGGGACAAGATCGTGATCAAGACCGCCCTTGTCGCCATGACCATCGTCGGCTGCGACTGCGATGCCAGGCTCTGCGAGTATATTGGCGAGACGCCGGCCAAGTGGTCGACCATCGCCGATTGCGAAGCGGCCATGAAAAGCCAGATGTTGCACGCGCGCAAATTCAACTACCCGCTCGTCTCAGGCATATGTCGTACGACGCAAACGCCGTCGTCGCAGCTTGCCACGATGGCCTCCATGCCTGAGTCGACGACGACAACGCAGACCACCACCGACCCGCTTCCCAGGGAATTGAGCCATCGGCCGAGCGTTGCTGTCGGATCGCAGGCAACGG
Source organism: Mesorhizobium delmotii (assembly GCF_900149755.1). Lineage (NCBI taxonomy): Bacteria > Pseudomonadati > Pseudomonadota > Alphaproteobacteria > Hyphomicrobiales > Phyllobacteriaceae > Mesorhizobium > Mesorhizobium delmotii. The sequence goes on from NZ_FUIG01000024.1 coordinate 371,526, forward strand.
CGACGGAAACAGAAGCTGACACACCGGTTGCCTATGACTCTGTGGTCGATGGCGAACGCTCGGTGCTGCATCGCACAAAGGACGGTTACGGCGTCGTCAAGACCGACCTTGGGCGCGCCGCATCCGCGACCATCGGCATGGCAAAGCGGTCGGCGAACTGGCTGGCTGCGAAAATGCCCGGCGGCTAACCCGCCGCCTCATCCTTTGCGCCGATCTTGCGCACAAGCGCCGCCGTCGCCAGCATCGCCCCCATGTCTGATATCATCGGCGCGACATGCTTGGCGTAGTCGAGCGGCACTGAGGTATCAGGCAGCTCGAAAAAATCCTTCGTCTGCGGCAACAGTAGAAAACCATCGCTACCATTGAGCGCAACCCGCGCCGGATCATCAGGCCATGTCTCGCTGAGCCATGTCAGTGCCTGCGCCAGCCGGCCGCTCACCAGCGGCTGCGCCGCCTCGACATTGTCGGTGCGGAAGTCGTAGGCGGCATCGAGCTCGGGCACGCCGCATGACAATTCTTGCATCCTGCTGGCGAACATGCCGCGGAAGAACCCGACGGTCATGTCAGTCCGGCGGGCGGCCACCAATATGCCGGGGAACGGCACGATGGTCTCGAAGGCAACGACGATCCCCTTGAATGCTATCGAGCCGCTATTGCCCGTGCCTTGCCGGAGATCTGCTTCGTAAAGCTCGAACGGAAATCCCTCGTAGCGGCCGGAGACGATGTCGTCGAAGCGCTTGTTGTTGAACGTGCCGATCGTCTCGCGCGGCAGCCGGTCGAACGAATTCGGCGTCACCTCATGCTCGTAGTGCATGTCCTCAATGAAGCCGAAGATGATCGGCAGCAGTGTCTTGCGGAACGATTGCTGCAACGTGCTCGTCGGCTTGATCGCCTGGAAATAGAGCAGGATCGCCGCCACGAACCCGACGACATAGAGGAACACATGCGGTGTCGAGAACCATCGCTCGTATGGATCGGCGATCATATTGAAAAGCCAGGCGACGAGTGCCACGAACAACAGCACCAGTCCGATGAACAGCGGCACCCGCCAGTGGACTTGCCGGTAGGCCGAAGCCCTTTCGGCCTCATAGGCCGCGAGATTGCTCTTGATGCCGGCGATGTCAGCTTCATCAGGCATGAAATCCGCTGCTTCCATCGCCATCCCACCGTCGAAAGACCGAACACCCAGCTCGGACAATAGCCGATTTTGCGGAAAGTCGCGCGACTACAGCGTTGGGATGGTGGTGAGCCCACACGATTTATCCGAGCCACCAGTCAACTGTGGCCATCAATTCCCGTTACCAAAAACCGCAACGAAACGGGCCGTAACCTTTTGCCTTAATGCGCCCTCCAGCGCCTCGACGGGAACCAGCCGCTCATGGTCGCCGGCGCGCAGCCGAATGAAGGGATGCAGCCGGTAGGCGGCAATCGCGCCACGCGTGCCGGCGTCGGCGCTGACATCGACGGTCAGGATGCCCCCGATGCGGCCGGGCCACGGCTGGCGCGCAAAGGCGGTGCCAAGAAAATCGCCGAGCCCATAGGCGACGAGCGCCTTGCCGATCCGCTCCACCGGCTGCACGACATGGGCATGATGGCCAGCGATCAGTTCGACGCCTTGCGCGGCCAACTGCCGTGCCAGTGCCCGCGTCGCGGCCTGTGGAAAATGCCGGAATTCCCAATCCCAATGTGGCACGGCACAGGTGAGGTCGACGGCCGCGCCGCGCGGCCATCGTGCCGGGTCGCCTTGCATCGACACGCGGCCCGCGAACGCAGCCGCGCCGGCATTGCGCCACAGCGTGAAGGCGGCAAAGCCTATTGTCAGCGGCCCGACCGCAAGGCACTCGACCGGATCGCCGGCGGCGGTACCGATGCTGCGGATGCCGAGACGGTTCAGCGCCGCCACGGTCTTGTCGAAACCCTCGACGCCTTGATCGAGCACATGATTGTTGGCGAGCGATAGCACCAGTTTCTCGCGCGAGACGCCGACGGCCGCCAGCGCCTCGGCAAGAAACCGCTCGGTCATGGCGTGACGGGTGCCAAGCTTCGTGCCCATCGCCGCGCTCGGTCGCTCCACCACCGGGCTTTCGCAATTGCCGACCACCAGATCGGCGGAGCCGAGCAACGTGGCGATCGCCGGGTCGCATTGCGGTGCACTGCGATTGGCCACCGCCGAGATATCGCCGACAAAGGCGAGCCGCGCCGTCCGCCCCGGCGGCGGCTCGATCATCGTTCCTGCCGCCGGTGCAAATCCACTGGCGTCGCCGCCAAGCGTCGGCTTCAGGAAACGCGGCAGCCAAGACAATTTATAGGAAAGCGGATAGTTCGACACGCGCAGCCTGTACCGGAATGAACTGCCACGGTAGACGATGCGCCCGATATAGCGAAGCGCCTCGTTCGGAATCGTGCGGACAAGGCGCGGCACGCAGATTGCGTGTATGCTTCCCGCCGAACAGCATACCGGAGGACCAAGATGACGCGATTTTCGAGCCTGCTGGCATCCGCCCTTGTTCTGCTGCTGCCGGTTGCTTCTGCCGGTGCCGCTGCCCCCGAACCGGCTGCCCTGTTCGAGGCAAAAACCGTAGCTGACCGCGACAGCACGCTTACTGCGCTGGAAGCCGCCGCGCCCGGTGACCCGACGGCAGCCTATGCCGCAGGCGCCGGTGAATTCTTCACCGCGCTGGAGATCCTGGCCGGCGGCCTGCACCGCCACGGCTTCGAAAGCCCGCAATCATTCATACTGCCACTGATGCGGCTGCCGGTCCCGGACAATCCCAATCCCGAGCCGCTGACCTACGACGACTTCCGCGCCATCCTGGTCGCCTTCCGCGATCGGCTGGAAAAGTCCGCCGCCACGCTTGGATCCGTGCCTGCCGATGCCGACATCGGCATGGAGGTCGACCTCACCCGTCTCGGCATCGACCTCAACGAGGACGGCCAGATCGCTCCGGACGAAAGCGCCGCCGCGATCATGGCATCGCTGTCACGCGGCGGCGCGCCAGACCCGGCCGCACCCACCCTCACCTTCCGCTTCGACCGCGCCGATGGCTACTGGCTGCAGGGCTATGCCGAATTCCTGATGGCGCAGGCCGATTTCTGGCTCGCGCACGACTTCAGGAACGCCTTCGACGGTTCGTTCCACATGCTGTTTCCGCGCGCCAAACTACCTCTGCAGGACACGCTCGTTCCGCCGGACGGCGGCATGAGCGGCGGCATGTTGTCGTCCGAATGGCGCATCGCCGATTTCATCTCGCTGGTCCATCTGGTCAACTGGCCGGTGGTCGAACCGGAGCGGCGGCAGGCGGCGCGTCGCCATCTCATGGAGATGATCCGGCTTTCTCGCGAAGACTGGAAGGCGATCCGCGCCGAGACCGACAACGACCGCGAATGGCTGCCCGGCCCGCAACAGAAAGGCGCCAGCCCGCTCACCGGCCTGGAAGTCGGCGAGGAGCAGGTCCAGGCCTGGCACGCCGCGCTTGATATGGCCGAGGACCTGCTCGAAGGCCGCACCTTGCTGCCGCATTTCCGCTTCGCCGACAAAGGCATCAATATGAAGCGCTTCTTTGACGAACCAAAGCCCTTCGACCTGGTGCTGTCGATCACCGGCCCGGCCATCGCGCCCTATCTCGAGAGCGGAAAGATCCTCACCAGCGAAGAGTTCGATCAGATCCAGCGCCAGTTCGGCGGCGCCGGGTTTTTGACGTTTGCGCTGTGGTTCAACTGAAGGCGCGTTTCGACATCGCTCCTGACACCCTTGTGTCAGGAGCTTGGTTTCCTCTCGCGCCCCTCGTCACTCCGCTCTTTCCATTTTGGCCGATACCTCCCATATTCGGGGCATGGCCAAACTTTCTGATAAAAAAACGCCGCCGCCGGCGCGTGAAGATCGTGCTTCGCCGCCCAACCGGCGCAGCCCGTTGACCGATTTCCTTGATGCGTCGGAGCCGCTGCACAAGGGCGGTTTTGCCGAGGCGCCGCAGACCGAGTTTTCAGGCACGCCGCTGACCGGCTCGATCGCCGATTGGGCCGAGCAGATCGAGCAGGAGGCTGAGAAGGAAGGGCGCCAAGTCTCCCCCCTTGAGGGGGAGATGTCGCCGAAGGCGACAGAGGGGGTCGGCAAAGAGAGCGCTCAACATGAGGGGCCGCCGCGCGCTGCCGCACCGACCCCACCCGGCGGCTCCGCCGCCACCCTCCCCTCAAGGGGGAGGGAAGGCGCCAAGCAAAAGAAGATACCCGAACGCTCCTCCTCCCCCGGCCGCACGGCGCGGGGCACCTCAATGGGCGGCGCGGCTTCGGCCAGGGAGCGAACCGCAGCCGGCCTCAATCCGGTCGCCGGCCTCGATGTTTCGCTGGAGGAAGCCGAGACCATGGCCTCCGGCGGTGTCACCGCCACCGTTGCGGCGCTGTCGGCGCTGATCGAATCCGGCAACCCGCTGCACAAGGATGGCGTGCTGTGGACGCCGCACCGCCCTGCCCGGCCTGAAAAGTCGGAAGGCGGCATTGCCATCACGATGGTGTCGGATTTCGAGCCGGCCGGCGACCAGCCGACGGCGATCAAGGATCTGGTGGAAGGCGTCAACGACAACGACCGCACCCAGGTGCTGCTCGGCGTCACCGGCTCGGGAAAAACTTTCACCATGGCCAAGGTGATCGAGAAGACGCAGCGCCCTGCTTTGATCCTCGCCCCCAACAAGACGCTGGCCGCACAGCTTTATTCCGAGTTCAAGAAATTCTTCCCGGAAAACGCCGTCGAGTATTTCGTCTCCTATTACGACTACTACCAGCCGGAAGCCTATGTGCCCCGGACGGATACCTTTATCGAAAAGGAATCCTCGATCAACGAGCAGATCGACCGCATGCGCCATTCGGCGACGCGCTCGCTGCTGGAGCGCGACGACGTCATCATCGTCGCCTCGGTGTCCTGCATCTACGGTATCGGCTCGGTCGAGACCTACACGGCGATGACCTTCCAGATGCAGATCGGTGACCGGCTCGACCAGCGCGCGCTGCTCGCCGATCTCGTCGCCCAGCAATACAAGCGGCAGGATATCAATTTTGTACGCGGCTCGTTCCGCGTGCGCGGCGACACGATCGAGATTTTCCCGGCCCACTTGGAAGACCGCGCCTGGCGCATCTCGCTGTTCGGCGACGAGATCGAGGCGATCACCGAGTTCGACCCGCTGACCGGCCAGAAGACCGGCGAGCTGAAGAGCGTTAAGATCTACGCCAATTCGCACTATGTGACGCCGCGCCCGACGTTGAACCAGGCCATCAAGTCGATCAAGGAAGAGCTCAAGCACCGGCTGGTCGAACTCGAACGGGCAGGACGCCTGCTCGAGGCGCAGCGGCTGGAGCAGCGCACCCGCTTCGATCTCGAGATGCTTGAGGCGACCGGCTCCTGTGCCGGCATCGAGAACTATTCGCGCTATCTCACCGGCCGCCAGCCGGGCGATCCGCCGCCGACCTTGTTCGAGTACATCCCCGACAACGCGCTGGTCTTCATCGACGAAAGCCATGTCACCGTGCCGCAGATCGGCGGCATGTATCGCGGCGACTTCCGCCGCAAGGCGACGCTGGCCGAGTACGGTTTCCGTCTGCCGTCCTGCATGGACAACCGGCCGTTGCGCTTCGAGGAATGGGACGCCATGCGCCCGCTCTCCGTCGCGGTTTCGGCGACGCCCGGCGCCTGGGAGATGGAGCAGTCCGGCGGGGTCTTTGCCGAGCAGGTCATCCGCCCGACCGGCCTGATCGATCCGCCGGTCGAGGTGCGCCCGGCCAAGACCCAGGTCGACGATGTCGTCGGCGAAATCCGCGAAACCACCATGGCCGGCTACCGTACGCTGGTCACCGTGCTGACCAAGCGCATGGCCGAGGACCTGACCGAATATTTGCACGAGCAAGGCATTCGCGTCCGCTACATGCACTCCGACATCGACACGCTGGAGCGCATCGAGATCTTGCGCGACCTGCGCCTCGGCGCCTTCGACGTGCTGGTCGGCATCAACCTTTTGCGCGAAGGCCTCGACATTCCCGAATGCGGCTTCGTCGCCATTCTCGATGCCGACAAGGAGGGCTTCCTGCGCTCCGAAACTTCGCTGATCCAGACCATCGGCCGCGCCGCGCGCAATGTCGACGGCAAGGTCATCCTCTATGCCGACCAGGTCACCGGCTCGATGGAGCGGGCGATGGCCGAGACCAACCGCCGTCGCGAGAAGCAGATGGAGTGGAACGCGGCCAACGGCATCACGCCGGAATCGGTCAAGTCGCGCATCTCCGACATCCTGGACTCGGTCTACGAGAAGGATCATGTCCGCGCCGACATCTCGCAGTTCACCGACAGCGCCGGCGCGATGATGGGCAACAATCTGAAAGCCCATCTCGACGCGATGGACAAGCAGATGCGCGACGCCGCCGCCAATCTCGACTTCGAGAAGGCGGCCCGCATCCGCGACGAGATCAAGCGGCTGCGCGAGATGGAGCTGTCCATCTCCGACGACCCGCTGGCCAAATATGCCGACATGGAAAGCCCGGTTTCGGGCCGCGAAAAGGGCAAGCACAACAAGGGCCGCGCCATCCACCGCACGGTCGACGACGACGGCAAGGGTCTCTTCCGCAAGCCCGCGCTCGACAAGATGGGCGCCGACGGCGCCGTGCCGGTCAAGAAGCCGCTCTTCGCAAAACCCTCGCTCGACGCCATGGGCCCGGGCACCGATATGCCGACTCCGGCCGGTGCTGTGTCCCGCTCGCTGTTCAAGAAACAGTCGGCCGAAGAGGCGCATGGTTCCGATTTCGGCATCCCCGGCGACTCCACCAAGCCGCTGTTCAAGAAGAACTCGCTCGACGAGATGACCGTACGGCGGACCGAAAAGCCTGTTGACGGCGACAAGCCGGTCAAGCGCGAGCGTACCGGCATCGGCTCCTACGAAGATCCAGCCGATGCCCGCCGTGAAAAGCGCCGGCCCGGCAAGACCGGGCGGCCGGGACGGTAGGGCAGGCAATTGCTTCAAATTTGCGCTGCTCACCACGTTCCAGCGTTGATGATTGGCGAAGCCGACGCGACATCCGATCTCCCCCCTTGCGGGGGAGATGTCCGGCAGGACAGAGGGGGTGGGAAGGATCGCCAACGTCCGATTTCAACAGTTCCCAACCGGAATCAGCTGGGGGTGTTGACTGCAATTGTGTGACAAGCCGAGGGACAGCGCCTCCCCTCTGCCCTGCCGGGCATCTCCCCCGCAAGGGGGGAGATCGGCGGCTTCGCCGACAGTGCCTGCTCCGGAGATCGGCGCTACCGCTTGTCTGAAGCCCTATTGGCGGTGCCACTTGCCATCGGCCCCACCCTTGGTGTAGCCAGTCTCTACAACTCAACGTCTCAAAAGGAGGGCTGCGTGACTTTCGACCACCACCGTCAGCGCGGCCCTGTCCCTGCCCTGCGAGCTTGCTTGCAGGGCTGACCAGAGACGGTCCGGGTTCTCCCGCTTCGATTTTCTTGGTCTGCCCTTCGTGGTGCTGCAACGCCGAGCCTGCTGGCCTGCCTGCGCACCGTCAAAGTGCATCGAACCGGAACCTCCCTCCGGGCAGACCAGAGAAACCAACATGGCCCTGATCAGCCTCAAGTCCCTCGGCGTCACCATGAGTGCGCCGCTCTTTTCCAACCTTGATCTCACCATCGGCACCGGCGACCGCCTCGGCATCGTCGCCGCCAACGGCCGCGGCAAGTCCACCTTGCTGAAATGCCTGACCGGCGAGATGGAGCCGACATCAGGCGACATCACCCGCACGCGCGGCCTGCGCGTCGGCCATGTCGAGCAAGCCGTTCCCGCTGCATTGGCCGAGCACAGCTTTCAGCAGGTTGTGGCCGATGCCTTGCCGGCCGAGCAGGCCGAAAGCGAGCAATGGCGCGTCGACGTGGTTCTCGATTCACTCGACGTGCCGCAGCCGATGCGCGAGCGGCCGATGCGGGCCTTGAGCGGCGGTTGGCAAAGGCTGGCGCTGATCGCCCGCGTCTCGGTCACCGATCCCGATGTCCTGCTTCTCGACGAGCCGACCAACCACCTCGACCTCGCCAAGATCAGCCAGCTCGAAACCTGGCTGAACGGACTGCCGCGCGAGGTGCCGGTGGTGATCGCCAGCCACGACCGCGCGTTCCTCGACGCAACGACCAACCGGACGCTATTCCTGCGTCCCGAACAGTCGCCGGTGTTTGCGCTGCCCTATTCGCGGGCGCGCCACGCGTTGAGCGAAGTCGACGCCTCGACCGAGCGCAAATTCCAGCGCGACATGAAGGCGGCGCAGCAACTGCGCCGGCAGGCGGCCAAGCTCAACAATATCGGCATCAATTCGGGCAGTGACCTGCTGACGGTCAAGACCAAGCAGCTCAACCAGCGCGCCCAGCGCCTCGAGGAGGTCGCAGCGCCGGCGCACCGCGAAAGATCGGCGGGCGCGATAAAGCTCGCCAATCGCGGCACCCATGCGAAGGTACTGATCACGCTTGACGACGTGGTGGTCGAAACGCCCGACGGAACGCTGCTGTTCAAAACCGGCAAGCGCCATATCTGCCAGGGCGACCGCATCGTGCTGCTCGGCCGCAACGGCGTCGGCAAGTCGCGGCTCATCAGCCTGATCAGAAATGCCATCATCGAGCCGGAGACGGCAGCGCAGGGCGTGAAGGTGACGCCGTCGACGGTGCTCGGCTACAGCGACCAGGCATTGTCGGGCATCAGCGGCGACGACACGCCGCTGGCGATGCTCTCGCGCAGATTCGATGTCGGTGAACAGCGTGCCCGTTCGCTGCTGGCGGGTGCGGGCGTCAGCATCGACATGCAGGAGCGCAGGATCGGCGTGCTGTCGGGCGGGCAGAAGGCTCGGCTGGTGATGCTGGCGCTGAGGCTCGCCAATCCCAATTTCTACCTGCTCGACGAGCCGACCAACCATCTCGACATCGACGGCCAGGAAGCACTGGAAACGGAACTGCTCGCCCATCAGGCAAGCTGTGTGCTCGCATCGCACGACCGCTCCTTCATCAGGGCGATCGGCAACCGCTTCTGGCTGATCGAGAAGCGGCGGCTGACCGAGATCGACGACCCCGAAGGTTTCTTCCGCTCGGTGGCCGAGGGGACTGGCTGAGGAAAACAATGCATCTGCCGGGCCGACATTTTGAAGTACTGTCGTCCCGGACGCCGTGTTGACCACGGAAGAAAGCTTTTCCATCGACCTAAAAAGGCGCATCCTGCCGCGGTAGAGCTTAGGGAGGGATAGGATATGCGTGCGGTAGACCTCGTTAACAACTTCTACCAAGCCTATGCAGATCGCGACATCGAGGGCGCACTGGCGTATTGCGCCGATGATGTCGTGTTTCGTTGGATCGCCGATCCGCGGCAGTCGCGTCGCGCCGGCAGCGCTCGCGGCAAGCAGGAATTCCTTGCGCGCCTGGTGGACCTGAATGAGGACTTCGAATACCGGCGCGTCATCCCGGTCGAGATCATCGATGGCGGCGACAAGGTTGCCGCCCAGGTCGAGTACCATATGACACGTCGCACGACCGGCGACGAGTTCGTGATGCCTGTCGCCGATTTCTGGACAATACGCGACGGCCTGGCCGTCGAGGTGGTGGAATATTACGACACTGCGCTAGCCGCGGCGGTCAGCTGAACCACATCCGCCTTTGCACGGGCCGATACCGATCTGACGACAAGAAATTTCAGCGGTCTGTCGGATCATGGCCGCACGCCACGTCCTTGGGACGCCGACACTATGATGCCGGCTTCAACCAGGGAGAGTGCATCATGTCCATTCTGTCATCCATAGGCCGCATCGCGACCCGTTACTCGGCGGCCCGCGCCCGTTACCGCAGCCAGCGCGCACTGCTTTCACTGCCGATCGAATTGCGCAAAGACATCGGCTGGCCCGAAATCCTCGACGCGCAAAACGAACGTCGCCTTGCCATGGCAACCTCCTTGACCAAGGTAATATGAAGCGACCTCGGGCCCGCGGCCTGAGCATTTGATCTTGGCGTTCGAAAAAAAAATTCGGCGGCCATGTAGGATTGCCGCCGCCTCGTTCGTCCTTTGGTTGGCAAGGCCAACCAAACGCAAAGAGGAGCAAGACATGAACGATCAGCCCCAAACCCAGCCCGCAGCGAAAGTCCTTGGCGGCTTGACGCCCTATCTTCAGTTGGATGGCGCCTTCAAAGCCGCCGAATTCTACAAAAAGGCCTTTGGCGCGGAGCAGGTCTTCTTCTACCCGCCGGACGAGCAGGGCCGCACCATGCACATCCACCTTCACATCAACGGCTCGACGCTGATGATCTCCGATTTCTACCCTGAGCATGGCATGTCTCCGGTGAAGCCGCAGGGCTACACCATGCAGCTCCATCTCGGCAGCGACGACATCGATGCCTGGTGGCAGCGCGCTGTCGACGCCGGCTGCGAGGTCGTCATGCCGCTCCAGGTGATGTTCTGGGGTGACCAGTGGGGCAATATGCGCGATCCATTCGGCGTGGAGTGGGCGATGAACGCACCGGTGAAGAAAGCCTGACCCATTCTTTCCTCTCCCTTGTTTTGGGAGAAGGAAAAACGCCACCCAGGAGGAGACCAAAATGTCCTATGTCGATGGCTTCGTGCTTGCCGTGCCCAAGGCAAACCTCGACGACTACAAGAAGCTGGCCAACACCGCCGGCGTTGTTTGGAAAGAACATGGCGCGCTGGCCTATGTCGAATGCGTCGGCGACGATGTTCCCTATGGCGAAATCACCTCGTTCCCGCGCGCCGTGCAGGCCAAGGACGACGAGATCGTCGTCTTCTCATGGGTCGTCTATGAGTCGCGAAAAAGCCGCGACGCGGTGTTGGCCAAGGTGATGGCCGATCCGCGCCTGACGCCGGACTGGTCGACGATGCCGTTCGACGCCAAGCGCATGATCTTTGGCGGTTTCCAGTCCTTCATGGAGCTTTAGGCACCCCGGCACAGGGTAGGTCGAGCTATCGACCCACCCTGATGCGCGCTTTAGTCCAGCCTATCCAGCAGCGGCTTGAGCCGGTCGCCATAGCGTTTCCACAGATCGACCGAGCCCTGGTACATCGGCTGGCGCACCTGCGCCGCCGACGCCGTGCGCACCGGCCGATCGGTCTCGTGGAACGACAGCACCGCATCGTCCCATGGCAGGCCGAGATGGGCGATCAGCGCCCGCGTCTGTCCTTCCTGGTCGGCGACGAAATCTTCGTAGCGCACATCATGCACGACATCAGGCAAAACGGTGCGCCAATGCGCCATGATATCGGTGTAGAGATTGTGGAAATCGGCGAGCTCGCCGAGGTCGTAGCCGTAGCGGTGGCTGTCGCCGCGGAAATGCACCTTGTAGATCGACAGGCAGGTCGCCGCCGCGTCGCGCGCGCAATGGATGATCTTGGCCTTGGGCAGCATCAGATGGATGAAGCCGATCAGCAGGAAGTTGCCGGGCATCTTGTCGGTGACATGCCGGAAACCCGGATAGCGGGCGTGCAGCAGGTCTAGATAGGCCTGGCCTGCCTCGGCATAGGCCTTGTCAGGCATGTCGGCGATCCCCCAGGGAAAGCCGCCCTTCATGCCCGGCGGAAACTGTTTTCCCACCACCGTCTTCAATATGCCGAGCTCGCCCGCGCCATAGACTTGGCGGTGGCTGGCGATGATCTGCTCGACCAGCGTGGTGCCGGAGCGCGGCATGCCGACGACGAAGATCGGCGTGTCGTCGGCAATCCCGCTCGGTCTGTGCTTATCGAAGAAGGCCTTGTCGAACACCGCCTTCATCGTTTCGAATTCGGCACGTGTCCTGGCCGCATCATAGTCGATGCCCGTGCGGCGGATCGCATTGCCTTCGGCGAAATAATCGAAGGCACGGCCATAATCCTTCAGATCGTCATTGGCCTTGCCGAGGCCGAACGAAAGCTGCATGCGCGCCAGGCTGCCTTCCGGCGCCTTTGCGTGCTGCGCCTCCATCCCGGCAAGCTCGGCGTCACGCTCCTGCTGGCGCTTGACCTGGGTGAGCATCAGCCAGGCCCTGGCCATGCCGGGATCGACCGCCAGCGCCTGCCGGAAATGCTCCGCTGCCTCTCCGAGGTTGCCCTTCTCCATCAGCCCGACGCCCAGACCGTGCAGCAGGTCGGCGTCCTTCGGCCGAATTGCCAATGCTTCGCGGAAGGCGGCAAGCGCCTGGTCGAGCCGCCCTGCCTCCTGCAGCGTTTCGGCAAGCCCGATGCGGGCGCGGACATGGAACGGGTTGCGACCGATGGTGCCGCGATAAATCTCCTCGGCGCCCTCGAACTGGCCGAGTTGCTTCAGCGAGGAGCCGAGATTGTCGCGCGCCGCGAGTTGGTCCGGCCGGATTGCCACCGCGCCACGGAAGAAATCGACGGCTGCACTGACACGGCCGAGGTCGCGCATCACGGTGCCGAGGTTGTTGAGGAAATCCGGATTCTTGGGCTGCAGGCGCACCGACTGTTCGAGGAGATCAAGTCCTTCGGCACTGCGCCCGGTCTGGTGCAGCAGCAAACCGAGGAAATGTGCTGCCGCCGCATGATTGGCCTTTTGCGCCAGCACCTGCCGGTAGAGCATCTCGGCTTCCTGCCGGCGCCCCGCCTGATGCAATTGCAGCGCCTGCTGCACGCGCTGGTCGAGGCCCAGCGGCGGCTGTCCGCCTGAGCCGAAATTGGCGCCCGCGCCTGCCGGTCTTCTCTGATCTCTGTTGATGGGAAACCTGCCGTGTTTTGTCCGCCTGCCGCGATCTAGGCCATCGGCGCGGCAGGTTCAAGGGTTCGCAGGCCAGCTTACCGGAAATCGGCCTGGGTCAATACATACATGTTCTTGCGGCCGTGCGAATAGGCTTCGCGCGCAACATCCTGGATCGACGAACGTTCCGCATCGAAGGCGCTGAGATACTCGGCTTCCGCCCCGCCCGTGGCCGTTGCCGCCGAAAGCGCTCCAATCTCCACAAAGAAGGGCACTTCGAACATGCCGTCATGGCCGACGAAGCGAATGCGCCTGGCCGCAGCGTCGTAGGAGCGGCTGCGGTTGGGAAAATTGAGCGTCACGATCGAACTCCTCAGCGCATGACCCCGAACCGGAGGTTCGGAAAGGATCATGCGCAAAATCAAAGTACTACAGCAAGCCGGCTGTCAGATCAGGCGGTTGGTCTCCGCAACCTGTCTGGCCCGCCGCAGCGTGCCGTCGGTGTCGGCGATCCTTCGCCTTGCTGCCTCGTCACTTCGTATCGTCAGCCGCGCCGACATGACTTTTGTAGGGCCGGCGGCCTGCTTGATAATCGGCCTGATTGTTACGGTCGAACCATCAGGTGTTTTCACGGAAACCATGGTTTTTCCTTTCAGATGTAAATAAAAATCGATGCCGGGATGAATTTTTCCGGCACAATCTCAAACAATTCTTGTGAAGTGTCCGGATCATATCACCATTTTACAAATAGCCCTAGAAAAGTAATTTCGCGACAAGGCCGGCGACAGGCGGGAATCTTCTTGAATAAACCGCAATTTCGGATTAATGAATAGAGATCGTTTTTTGGGCCAAGCTTGGCATCTCGCGGCGTCAGAGGTTCTCGACCCGCCAAACTCATTCCAGATCGCCGATACCCAAATTGCCGATAAGGGACGCACGACATTTAAGTCCCGGTGCCGCGAAGCGGGCACTACCTTATCGGATCCAAGCCGGGAACGAGACTTCGAGGCACGAGAATGTCTGGCCGAACTACCCATTCCATCGCGCATTTCGAGGCACCCTTCATGCTCGGCGGCCTGGAAGGAAAATTGCCGGCCGGCGACTACGACATCGACCACGATGAGGAGCTTATCGATGGCATGTCGTGGCTTGCCTGGCGCCGTGTCGCCACCTTCATCCATCTGCCGGCAAGGACGGTGAAAAGCCAGACCAGCCAATTGGTTGCCATCGACTTCACCGAACTCGAAACCGCGCTGAGGCGCGACCAGGAGAATGCCGCATGATCCGCTTCCAGCAGAACGCACGCCCGCGCACCGACACGCCCGCACATCTTTTCGCGATCGGCCAGACCGTTCGCATGAAGAGCCGCACCGGCCTTGTCCAGAAGACCGCTGAGCTGTTCCAGATCAAGAGCAAGCTGCCGGTCAAGGACGGCTCGCCGCAATACCGCATCCGCAGCGACGAGGAGACCCATGAGCGGGTCACCACGGAAGACAATCTCGAAGTGGCCGACAATCCGAGCGCCTAGGCGCGCATCAACCGTCACCATCACGTTCACCAATCACGAGGGATCAAGAAATGGCCAAGGGTCAACAGCGCAGCAACCGCGAGACACGCAAGCCCAAGAAGGACAAGACGGCGGCAAAGCCGGCCTCGCCCTTCGGCTCGGCCGTCAAGCAGGCGGAAGCCGGTTTGAAGCCGAAGTCCAAGGGCTAGCACTCCGAGCCGCGCACCCGTCATCATGCGCGCACCGCAGCGGCCCGATGCGCCTGCAGGCCTGCGGCGCCGCAACACGGAGGCGTGCTTGAACTTCGTCGTCGAGTTCTATCGTTCGCGCGACGCCGACGAAGCGATGCTCGACAGGGTTTCGCTCGAGGCGCCGAACCTGCGCGCCGCCCTGCAGGGCGCCACAGCGCTGTTTCGCACGCTGGCGATGCCGCAGGTCCCGGACCGGCTGCGCATTTCCGACGAGGACGGCAGCGAGCTCTATGCCGGCCCGGCCGACGGAACGTATCCGGCGGACGGATGAGCACCAAGTTCATCCAGCTGTTTGCCAAACCCATGCCCGCGGCCGAGTTCTTCGCCTACTGCCGCAAGGCGAGGCTGCCGGCGTAGAGGCAAGAGGCGCCAGCTGCCCTCGCCTGCCTGTGTCCAGTGGATAGATGCGCCCCCTCCCCGCCCGGAGACGGGGAGAAAACCAGCCTCTCAGCAGGGACCGTCGTCGACGATGCGATAGTCGGCGGCGCGAGCCTCGCAGGCGTTGGGGAAGGTGCGCAGCTCGCCACCGCGACGGGCGCAGACCGGACGGTATTCGCGGGTGCAGAATGTCTGCTCTCCATCACCGCCGCCGTCGCGGCACTGGCCGTCGCCGATGATCCGGTACCCGGCCCGCTCGGCAAGGCAGGCATTGGCGAAGGTCTGGCGGTCGCCCCCACGCCGGGCGCAGACCGGATCATACTGCTTGGTGCAGAATTGCGGCCCGGGCCTTGGCGGGCGGTACACCGGTCCTTCCTCCACCACAACCGCGGTACAGGCTGCAAGAACTGCCGACAGCAACAGGATGGCAAAACCCTGCCGCGAGAAGATTTCCGCAAGAAATTTCATAACTATACCTCCCTCGAGCCACCGCTCGGGCGCAAACGCGCGCGCTCCACTCCAGGCCGATCCTCGCCATTCCACCGCCAAATGCAACCCCTGTTTGCAAGCTGCCCCAGCCCGCTGGACCATGCGTGGCCAGGCTCTGGCCGATGACCGGGCGAGCACCCCGTCCTATCGATGCCATGCGTCGGAATGCGCCCATCGGGCGGCCCGCGGACGCTACCTTGCAACGATCACCTTTCCGTGCGATAAATTTCGTGTTCGGGCATTTGCGACCCGGAGAGCGGAACGTTTTGGACGACCTTTCCCCGATACTGTGAATCTCTGACGGCCCCGTTTTTCGGCGGGGGGTTTTGACCATGCGCCAATGCATGACTGCCGAAGCAACCACCGGGACTTGCCCACGGCGTCAGGCGGCGGGCAAACCACAAAGACTGACACGGGTGAAGGAGTTTCCCCAATGGCCCAGACCGGCACCGTTAAATTCTTCAACGCTACCAAAGGCTTCGGCTTCATCACGCCAGATGACGGCGCCAAGGACGTGTTCGTCCACATCTCCGCGATCGAGGCTTCGGGCCTGCGCACGCTCGTCGATGGCCAGAAGGTCACCTTCGACGTCGAGCCCGACCGCATGGGCAAGGGACCGAAGGCGGTCAATCTGCGCGCGGACTGAATCGTCGGCGCGAGCACGTCCGCGCGGACGTGCCAGGAATGTGCCCGAGGCCCCTTCAGAGGCCTTGAACCGGCTTTCAGCGCCGGACCCGAGTTTTCGAAGGCGCGGCGATTTTCGTCGCGCCTTTTTCGTGGCGTGGCGGCAAGCCAGGGCTCGCAAAACTTTCTCTTGCCGATGACGCTAAAATAAACGACAAATTTCCACTCGGGCATTTGCCGGCCCGAGACTGGACTTGATGGGATCAAAGGAGCTTCCCATGCCGCAGACCGGCACCGTCAAATTCTTCAATCATGCCAAAGGCTTCGGCTTCATCACGCCGGATGATGGGGCGAAGGATGTCTTCGTCCATATTTCGGCCGTGCAGGCGTCGGGTCTTCCCGGTCTTGAGGATGGGCAGAAGGTAACATTCGACACCGAGCCGGACAAGCGCGGCAAGGGTCCGAAAGCCGTCAACCTGTCGATCGGCTGAGCCGAGTTCGAGACAGCGTCGGACGGTCCCGTGGCGCAGGTCCACTCCTTGTTGAGCGTACGATATCTGTGCCTTGCGCCATGCCGTCGATGAATATCGGCTGGCCCCAGCCCGTCAATTTCGTTCAGCCCCCGTTCAGCCACGGTCGCCTATCAGCTTCGGTAAAGCCGGACCGCATCCCCGAGATTAACCGGGCCGGCATGAAGGAGACCGACATGAACCGAATTTTCAAGACCGCCGTCCTGTCCGCCGCGATTGCTGCGACCATGCTCGCGACCTTGCCAGCGGCCAGCGCTGGTGACTGGCGCCACCGGCACCATCATCGTGGCAATGGCGATGCGATCGCGGCAGGCGTCCTTGGCCTCGCGGCCGGCGCCCTGATCGTTGGTGCGCTCAACAACCCGCAGCCCAGCTATTACGACCCCGGCTACGACGATTATGGTCGTTATCCACGCCCCGCCCCGGTGCGCCGCTACTACGCGGAACCGCGGGTCGTCTACAATGACGGCTACGCAGAGCCATGGACCCGTGGCTGGTATGAATATTGTTCGGATCGCTATCGCTCTTTCAACGCCCGCACCGGCACGTTCATCGGCTATGACGGCGAACAGCATTTCTGCACCGCGAACTGAGGCGTCCTGCCCTCAAACAAAGCGCTGTCCGCAAGGCCAGCGCGTTTTTGTTGTCAGCATGCATAAGGGAAGAGATTGAAGCGCGTCGCATGAGGCACCCCACACGCGACGCGCTTTAAATCAGGAATGGATTGCTCCGGCGCTCCTCGCCGAAGCGGCCGCCGGGACCATGGCCGCAGATGAAGCCGATGTCGTCGCCGAGCGGCAAGAGCTTGTCCTTGATCGAGGCGATCAGCGCGGCATGGTCGCCGCCCGGCAGGTCGGTGCGCCCGACCGAGCCGCGGAACAACACGTCGCCGACATGGGCGAATTTCGCAGCACGATTGTAGTAGACGACATGGCCGGGCGCGTGGCCCGGACAATGAAGGACCTCGAACGCGTGCTGACCGAACGAGACGGTATCGCCTTCGCTGAGAAAGCGGTCGGGCACGCAGTTGCGCACCGGATCGGCGATGCCGTAGTGTTTCGCCTGGTTCTCGAGTTTGGCAAGCAACGGACGATCGGCCTCATGCGGGCCGATGATCTCGATGCCGAGCGCCTCCTTCAGCTCCATGGCGCCGCCGGCGTGGTCGATATGACCATGCGTGATCCAGATTGCACCGGCGTTGATCGCATTGTCCTTGAGCACTGCCAGCACCTTGTCGATGTCGCCGCCCGGATCGACGACAACGCCTTGTCTGTCGTCCATATCGAAGAGGATGGTGCAGTTTTGCTGGAACGCCGTGACCGGCACGATACCGGCATTGAGCTGACCCATGATCGTCCTTTCGCTGTGTCGGCCCCTGATGTAGAGACACATGTAAACGGCGTCCACCGCTGCCACGACACAAAAATGGGCGGCCGAAGCCGCCCATGCGAAAAGTCCAAAACCGCCAGGCTTACTTCTTCATCGCATTCATGACCGCGCCGATGATGGCCGTCAGAATGGCGCCACCACCGGCACCGCCGACGATGTTCTGCACATTCAGCGCGCTGCCCAATCCGCTCGTTGCCGCTGCGGCTGCAGCCGGATCGATCGTACCACCGCCGAGCAGGCTGCCGAGGATGGCCGCACCGCCGACGCCGCCAAGCGCGCCGCCCAGGATTTTGGTAAGCTGCCCCATTGCCGCTGTCTTGAGCGCCGCGCCCACCGCCTGGCCACCGATGATACCCGTAATCACCTGAACAATGATCGGAAGAAGCGTGTTCATGTCCATATTACCAGTCCCTCCATAGCTGCCAGCCTCCCGGGCCGACAGCATCATGAGACGCCGAATTGGACGAAAGTCAAATGCAGAAGTGCTTAAATAAAAAGGGCGGCCTGAAAACCGCCCCTACTTATTAAAAAAGCTGTGACTTTTGTTATTCTGCGGCGATCGCGTGCTTGGGTTGAACGGCTGCAGAATAGTCGTTCATCAGAGTCTTGGCGATTTCACCCACCTCGAATCGGTATGGACCGATCTCTGAAACGGGCGTCACCTCGGCCGCCGTTCCGGTGAGGAAGCACTGCTGGAAGCCTTCAAGCTCTTCCGGCATAATTGTGCGCTCGATCACCTCGAAGCCGCGATCCTTGGCAAGGCCGATCACCGTACGGCGGGTGATGCCGTCGAGGAAGCAATCGGGGGTGGGTGTGTGGATCTTGCCGTCCTTGACGAAGAAGATATTGGCGCCGGTCGCTTCAGCAACCTGGCCGCGCCAGTCGAGCATCATGGCGTCGGCATAGCCTTTGGCTTCGGCGGCATGCTTGGACATGGTGCAGATCATGTAGAGGCCGGCAGCCTTCGATTTCGATGGCGCGGTGCGCGGATCAGGGCGGCGCCATTCGGCCAGATCGAGACGGATGCCCTTCAGCTTCTGTGCCGGATCGAAATAGCTCGGCCACTGCCAGATGGCGATGGCGCAGTTGATCCGGCTGTTTTGCGCCGAAACGCCCATTTGTTCGCTGCCGCGCCAGGCGATCGGCCTGACATAGGCATCCTGGAAACCCTGCTTCTTCAACAGCGTGCGGCAGGCGTCGTCGATCTCGGCAACCGAATAGGGAATCTTGAAGCCGAGGAGGCGTGCCGATTCGTGCAGGCGCTCGCTGTGGTCGGTCAGCTTGAAAATCTCGCCGCCATAGGCGCGTTCGCCCTCGAACACCGCGCTGGCGTAGTGCAGGCCATGGGTCAGCACGTGGATCTTGGCGTCGGCCCATTTGACGAACTCGCCGTTCATCCAGATAAAGCCGTCCATTTGGTCAAAGGGAACGGATGCCATGGTAACCTCCCGCGGGCGGCCGCCCGCACATTTATTGTGTCGTTGCGTGTTTCATGTCAGCCGCACCAGGCGGCCGGGTATCTCGAAGCGTAGGCGGATATATAAGGTCTGGCAAACACAGGAAGTTCCGGAAAAACGGCTTTCCCTTGCCTTTTCGTTCGCAATCCGCCGAAAAGCTTGTCAAAAATTACCATTGCCGGGAAATTACGTCAATAGTACTGACGTAATTTCCCTTTCGCACGGAGAAAAGATGACGGATCGCAGCCACCCAGCCGGAAAACCGATCAGGACGGCGATCACCGACGAGGACGGCATCGACTTTGCCATCATCGAATTGTTCTTCTTCGCCTATCGCGATTTTACCTCCGATCCGGACCAGATCCTGTCCGACTACGGCTTCGGCCGCGCCCATCACCGGGTTCTGCATTTCGTCAATCGCAGGCCGGGCCTGACGGTCGCCGAACTCCTCGACGTGCTGAAGATCACCAAGCAGAGCCTGGCGCGCGTGCTCAAGCAACTGATCCACACCGACCACATCGTCCAGTTGCAGGGTCCGCGCGACCGCCGCCAGCGCGAGCTCTATCCGACAGCCAAGGGCCGCGCACTGGCACTGGCGCTGGCACGGCCACAGTCACGCCGCATCCATGCTGCATTGGAAGATTCCGGAGCCGCCGAACGCGCCTTGATCGAGCGCTTCCTGGAAGCGATGGTCAATCCGGAACTAAGGGCGCAGATCGACATTGTGCCCGCAAAAACGTCAGGGAAAAGCCATGGAGACCATTGAAAGGGTTGATCGACCGGCAGCACCGGACGACGACGCGCCGCATCTGCTGGTGATTGATGACGATACCCGTATCCGCAATCTTCTCAAACAATATCTGACCGAAAACGGCTTTCGCGTCACCGTTGCCGGAAATTCCGGCGAAGCGCGGCGCAAGCTCGCCGGCCTCGATTTCGACCTGCTCGTGCTCGATATCATGATGCCGGGCGAAACCGGCGTCGATCTCGCCAAGGCGCTGCGGGCAAGCAAGAACGTGCCGATCCTGATGCTTACCGCGCTCTCCGAGACCGACAGCCGGATTACCGGGCTCGAGGCCGGCGCCGACGACTATCTGCCGAAGCCTTTCGATCCCCGCGAATTGATTCTGCGCATCAACAACATCCTGCGCCGCGGCGGTCCGGCGACGACGCCCAAGGTCGAGCAACTGGTCTTCGGCCCCTACACGTTCCAGATCGCCAGGCGGGAGCTCAAGCGCGGCGGCGAGGCTCTGAAGCTGACCGACCGCGAGCAGGAGATCCTGGCGATCTTCGCGGCGCGGGCCGGCGAAACGATACCGCGCCATGAACTTGTCGGCGACGAGTCCGAAGTCGGCGAGCGCACCATCGACGTCCAGATCAACAGGCTGCGCCGCAAGATCGAGCGCGATCCGTCCAATCCGGTTTGGCTGCAGACCGTGCGCGGTATTGGGTATCGGCTCAGCGTGGAATAGACTGCCGCCCGCAGCCCCTTGTTGAGTGGCTGAAGATGAGCAAAAAGGGCGAATGGCGACCACACAACTGGAACGGCCGGGAGATCGCGGCTTGAGCGCTCGCGCCACGCGGGCGCTCAAGGCGGTGCCGCTTGCCTGGAAACGGTTCTGGCGCCTCGTTTCGCTTTACATGCCGAAGCGGCTCTATGCCCGCTCGCTGATCATCGTCATCGCGCCGATGATCCTGCTGCAATCGGTCCTCGCCTTTGTCTTCATGGAACGCCACTGGCAGACCGTGACGCAGCGCCTGTCGCAGGCCACAGTCCGTGACATTGCTGCGATCGTCGACCTGGTAGAAACCTATCCGAACGACGCCGACTACGCCAACATCATCCGCATCGCACAGGATCGCATGCAGCTCAAGATCGACTTGCTTCCGCCCGATCCGCTGCCGGCGCCCGGTCCAAAGCCGTTCTTCTCGATCCTCGACGAAATTCTCTCGTCCGAGATCACCCATCAGATCAACCGTCCGTTCTGGATCGATACGGTCGGCAATTCCAATATCATCGAGGTCCGCGTCCAGCTCGAAGGCAAGGTGCTGCGCGCCTTCGTGCGCCGCAGCCAGGCCTATGCCTCGAACACGCACATTTTCCTGATCTGGATGGTCGGCACCTCGCTGGTGCTGCTGATGATCGCCATCCCGTTCCTGCGCAACCAGATCCGGCCGATCCTGACGCTGGCCGAGGCCGCCGAAAGTTTCGGAAAGGGCCGGCCGATGCCGCTCGATTTTCGTCCGCGCGGTGCCGAGGAGGTTCGCCGCGCCGGCTTTGCTTTCATCCAGATGCGCGAACGCATCGAACGCCAGCTCGAACAGCGCACCGCCATGCTGAGCGGCGTCAGTCACGATTTGAGGACCATTCTCACCCGCTTCAAGCTGCAGCTTGCGCTGACCGGGACCAAGGCCGACACCGAGGCGCTTGGCCAGGACATCGATGACATGCAGTCTATGCTGGAAGGCTATCTTGCCTTTGCCCGCGGCGAGGCAACGGAAGACGCCGGCCGTTTCAATCTTCAAGCCTATTTCGACAAGCTCGGCGAGGAGGCCACGCTGCGCAAGCGCAAACTGTCGACCGCCCTCGCCGGTGATCCAAATGTGCATGTGCGGCCCCACGCTTTTGCCCGGCTGTTGTCCAATGTCGTCGGCAACGCCTTCCGTTATGCCAAGACGGTTGAGATCATCGCCAACCACGGTCGCGGCTCGCTGCTCGTCACCATCGACGACGACGGTCCGGGCATTCCGCCCGAAAAGCGTGAGGACGTGTTCAAGCCTTTCGTGCGGCTTGACGAGGCCCGCAATCTCGACGCCAGCGGCACCGGCCTTGGCCTTGCCATCGCACGCGACATTGCCCGCAGCCATGGCGGCGACATCATGCTGGACAAGAGCCCGCTCGGCGGCTTGCGCGCAGTCATCAAGGTTCCCGCCTGATTAGAGCGACCTGCGTCCAATTGGACGCACAAAGTACGCTCTAACACTTTGAACCCACGCATCGTGCTTTCCGAAAATCGAATTCGATTTTCGGGCCGATGCGCTGCTTTCTGGTGGTTGCAGACAGCCACCGGCTAACGCCTTCATCGGCGCGTCATGAAACCGTGCTGAAGAGCGCGCATGAAGCGCGTGATCCTGATTGATTCGGCCTTGCGGCCTCGCATCAAGGAAACCGACGACCTTTCAAGCAAAGGGCTGCTATGCGCATCCTGATGGTCACCGACGCCTGGCGCCCGCAAGTCAACGGCGTCGTCCACACGCTGGAACGGCTTTCGGAAACCCTGAAATCCCTCGACGTCGAGACGGACTTCCTGACCCCGAACATCTTTCGCACCTTGCCCCTGCCGACCTATCCGGACATCCGGCTGGCGCTGACGACGCCAGGCCACATCGCGCGCCTGATCGAAGCGCGCAATGCCGATCATATCCATATCGTCACCGAAGGTCCGCTCGGCATCATGGCGCGGCGCTATTGCCGCAGAACAGGCCGGCCGTTCACGACAAGCTACCACACGCGTTTTCCGGAATATTTGAGCGCGCGGCTGCCGATACCGGAAGCCTGGGCCTATCGCTGGCTTCGCGATTTCCACAATTCCGGACAGGGCACGCTGGTCGCCACCCAGTCGCTGGCGGACGATTTGTCGGCGCGCGGCTTCACCAAGCTGAGACCATGGACGCGCGGCGTCGACACCGACCATTTCCGGCCGGACAAGAAGAAGGATCTGGGACTCCAGCGACCGATCTTCCTCTGTGCCGGCCGCGTCGCGATCGAAAAGAACCTGGCCGCCTTCCTCGATCTGGATTTGCCCGGCAGCAAGGTGATCGTCGGCGAGGGGCCGGAGTTGGTCAGGCTCAAGGCCAGATACCCCGGTGCCCATTTCCTTGGCCACCGCCCGAACGACGAACTGGCCGAAATCTACGCCTCGGCCGATGTCTTCGTCTTCCCCAGCCGCACCGACACGTTCGGCAATGTCATCATCGAGGCGCTGGCCAGCGGCACGCCGGTCGCAGCCTATCCGGTGACCGGGCCAATCGACATTGTCGGCGACGGCGTTGGCGGAGCGGTGTCGAACGATTTGCGTGAGGCCGCGCTCGCCGCGCTGCACGTCGATCGCGCCGAGGCGCGCCAACGGGCGATGCGCTATAGCTGGAAAGCCTGCGCGGAAATGTTCCTGGAAACGGTTGGAGAGGCGCTGGGCACCCAGCGAAAACTGACACCAACTTTCGTCATCCACGGGCGAAGCGGCGGCGAAGCCGACGCGCAGACCCGAGGATCCATTCCGTGACCTGCGAGCGGCCCCTTCGGTGAAGAACCTGTTGGGCTGAGGCGGCGGCGAGCCGCACTTGCTCCACAGGAGCGGCCAAGGAAAGAACAACGCGATTCTGGACCGTCCTATTCTTCGACTACTGCTACGGCATGGATCCTCGGGTCAGCGCGTCCGCTTCGCTCCCGCCCCGCCCCGTGGATGACGAAGCTAGAACATTCGGCCGCCGTCAGGGACCTTGCGTTCGATTGCGCCGAGGACGACAGCACCCTCCTCGTCGGGAAAGCCAAGCGTCAGCACTTCCGACATGAAGGGTCCGATCTGCCGCGGCGGAAAATTGACCACCGCGAATACCTGCCGGCCGATCAGCGTTTCCGGCGCATAATATTTGGTGATCTGCGCCGATGATTTCTTCACCCCGATCTCAGGGCCGAAATCGATCTTCAGCTTGATCGACGGCTTGCGCGCCTCGGGAAACGGTTCGGCCTCGACGATGGTGCCGGCGCGGATATCGACACGGTCGAAATCGGCGAAGCTGATCTCGGGCTTGCGCTGGCTGCTCGAACTCATTGAGGACCTGGCTCAGGCGTTTCCGTAGGTCTCGAACAGGACGCCGGCCAGCGCATCCTTGGCCGAGGTTCCCGACCAGACGACGAACTGGAACGCCTGGAAATAGCATTCACAGGCTTCCAGCGCCGACGACAACAGCACCTCGACCTGCTGGCTCGACGGCTCGACCCCGCCGGCTAGCAGCAGCGACTGGCGGAACATGATCGCGCCCTCCTGCTCCCAGAGGTCGAAATGGCCGAACAGCATCTGCTCGTTGATCAACGAAAGCAGCCGCATCACTTCGAGCGCGCGCGCCTCCGGCACCTTGATGTCGAAAGCGCAGGCCAGATGCAGCGCCTCGAAATCCTCCATCCAGGAAAATGAGACGTGGTAGTCGGTCCAGCTTCCGGCAACCGAAATCGAAATCTCGTCGTCGCCGGCCCGTTCGAAGGACCAGTCGTTGTTGTGCGCCACCTGCTCGATAACATCCACCGGATGGATTTCGCGCGAGAATTCGAGTTCGAGAAGTTCCATGGAATCTTCCTGTCGTTCTGGGAGCGGAGCGCCACCACACGCTCCGCGGGAGAGGCACACACAACGAACAATCTTGTCTAGAACTCGGACGGCCGGGACTTCGTCAACGCAAAGACCCCAGACCGGACCCCACCGCCCGGCGCATGACCCTGCTCCGAATCATGCAACAAATTCAGTCTATTGATCGGGAGTCGCGTGACCAGCCCAATTTTTCGCACTGCGTCATTCGCATGTGGAAAGCCGCTGTCACAAAGATTCACGCAATGCCGGTAAGCGATTCACGACAAAGCGCTTTTTGCGATTGTGCTTTGTGGAAAAGTTTAACGATTATTTTTTTGATCTGGGCTTTGCCGCAGCCGCAGGTGCGGTCTGCCCTGTCAATTCGGCGAGCTTCGCCTCGAGCGCTTCGATTCGCCCAGCGAGACGGGTGTTTTCCTCCCTGGCCTTCGCCGCCATATCGCGGGCGGCCTCGAATTCTTCGCGCTGCACCAGGTCCATTGAGTTGAGAACTCGCTCGGCCTGCCCCTTGAAGGCGGTTTCCACCTCGCGGCGCACGCCTTGCGCGGCGCCCGCAGCGTCGGTCATCAGCTTGGCGAATTCATCGAGAATGCGGTTCGGTCCGGTCGACATGGCAAATCCTCGCTTGCTCGATTTGACGTAGTGGCGCGCGACGCGGAATGCAAGAACGTTTGAGACCGATGGGCATCGCTGCCGGTGCACTTTGGTCAACTGAACACTGGCTGAGCGGATCAATAACTATTATTATTACCCGAAAGGCATTCTTCGAGGAGCACTCCATGGCCATCAGCGCAGATTTGGGCAACCGTCTGGAGGGCGTTGTAAACCAGCTTGTCAGCACGGGCCGCTACAATTCGAAGAGCGAAGTGCTGCGCGAAGGCGTTCGCCTCGTCGAAGAGCGGGAGAAGCGCCTGGCTGCACTCGACGCCGCGCTCGCCAAAGGCATCGGCGATGCCGACGCAGGGCGACTGAAGCCCGCGGAAGACGTGCTTGACCGCCTGGAGGGCAAATACAAGGCGATGGCCGAGAAGGCCAGGTGAAGTGGCTGATCTTTACCCATCAGGCTGAGGCAGATATTGAAGCCATTGGCGATCATATCGCGCTCGACAGCCCGCTTCGCGCTGTGACATTTATCGGGAATTGCGTGTCGATTGCCTGGAACTGCCGACCATGCCGGAGCGATATCCGCTCCTGCAGCGTCATCGATCTTCCGGCGTCCGCCGCCGCGTTCATGGCAACTATCTGATCTTCTACCGCATCACCACCGAAGCAGTTGAGATACTGCACGTCTTGCACGGCGCGATGGATTTTGATGCCATCCTTTTCCTTGGGAAGTGATAGCATCCACGTCGCCTTGACCCCGCCAAAACCCTGCCGCATGGTCCGCGCCCGAACGTGATCGCAACCGGGAGATCCTGTTGAGCGAGTATCTTATGCTGCCGCTGGCCGCCCTGCCCTTCCCTAACATCGACCCGGTCATCGTCCAGATCGGACCGCTGGCGGTGCACTGGTATGGCGTCGGCTACATCGTCGGCATTCTCTTTGCCTGGTGGTATGCCAAGCGGCTCGTCACCAATGCGAGGCTCTGGCCCGACGGCACCGTGCCAATGAAGCCCGAGGATCTCGACGACTTCATCGTCTGGGCGGCCATCGGCGTGGTGCTTGGCGGGCGCACCGGCTACGTGCTGTTCTACGACCTGCCGCGCTACATCGCCCATCCGCTCGATATCCTTGCCGTTTGGCAGGGCGGCATGTCGTTCCATGGCGGGCTGCTCGGCGTCATTCTCGCCATGACGCTGTTTTCCTGGTCGCGCGGCATTCGCACATGGTCGCTGTTCGATGTGGTGGCGGCAGGTGTGCCGGTCGGCCTTGGCCTCGTCCGTATGGCGAATTTCATCAACTCCGAACTCTGGGGCAGGCCGACCGACGTGCCATGGGCGGTCGAATTCCCCAATGGCGGGCCATTTGCGCGCCATCCGAGCCAGATCTACGAGGCGCTGCTCGAAGGCCTGGTGCTGTTCCTGATCCTGCGCTTCCTCACCCATTCCAGGCTCAAGCTGAAGACGCCGCGCTTCGTCGGCGGCGCCTTCATCGCCGGCTACGGTCTCTCGCGCATCTTCGTCGAATTCTTCCGCGAGCCCGACCAGCAGCTCGGCTACCTCCTCGGCACCGGCTGGCTGACGATGGGCATGGTGCTGTCGCTGCCGATGCTGCTGGCCGGCATCTGGGCGATGGCGACGGCTACCGAATCGGTCCAAAAACCGGCATCGATTTTGGGAAAGCACGATGCGTAAAATCAAAACGCTAGGGCGTACTTTCCAGATGGACGCACGTCGCCGTACACCGGTGACACAGCCACAGCCGGTATGACCCGGCTGAAAACCCGCATCGTCGAACTGATCGGTGCGGCGGGGCCGATCCCCGTCAACCAATATATGGCACTTTGCCTGTTCGATCCGCGGGACGGCTACTATACGACGCGCGAGCCGTTCGGGGCTGCCGGCGACTTCGTCACCGCGCCGGAGATCAGCCAGATGTTCGGAGAGCTGGTCGCTGTCTGGCTCTATGAAGCCTGGCTGGCGACCGGCCGGCCGATGCCGGTTACCATCGCCGAGATTGGCCCCGGCCGCGGCACGCTGATGAAGGACATGCTGCGCACGCTTTCGCGGCTCGATCCGGCGCTGACCGCCCGCGCATCGTTCGCCATGATCGAGACCAGCCCGCGGCTGGCAGATGTCCAAAGGCAAACGCTTGCCGCCACGCCGGCCACAATCGGCTGGCACGAAAGCATCGACACCTTGCCGCAGACTCCGCTTTTCATCGTCGGCAACGAATTGTTCGACGCGGTGCCCATCCGCCAGTTCGTCCACGCCGGAACAGGCTGGCGCGAACGGATGATCGGCCTCGACGGCGCAGACGAATTGCACTTCTTCGCCGGCGCCGGCTCGGTCGATCCAACGTTGTTGCCGAACGATGCCGAAAACGCGCCACAGGGCGCGATCGTCGAGGTCGCGCCGGCCCGAGCCGCTCTGATGGCGACCATCGCCGAGCGATTGGCCGGACTCGGTGGCGCCGGCCTGTTCCTCGACTATGGCTATCTCCGACCAGGGATCGGCGACACGTTGCAGGCCTTGCGCAAGCACGATCACGAAGATGTGCTGGCCAATCCGGGCGAAGCCGATCTCACCGCCCATGTCGATTTCGCCGCCCTTGCCGCAATTGTGCGGGCACACGGCCTCGATGCCCATCTCTCCACGCAAGGCGAATTCCTGGTGGAAATGGGCCTTCTCGAACGCGCCGGCCAGCTCGGCGCCAATGCCGATGAGGCGGCTCGTGAAAGGATTGCAGGCGAGGTCGAACGCCTCGCCGGCCCGCAAGCCATGGGCGACCTGTTCAAGGTGCTTGCCGTCCTGCCTGCCGGCATCGCCGTTCCACCCTTTGCAACAGCGGATTGACTTTTCGCTGCCGCCTCTCCCACTCTCCCAATTTCAGACCGTCGCCGATCTTTGGACTGTAGCCCATCTTGGACTGTCGCCGATTTTTGGACTGTCGCTTGACGAAATCGCCCACACGGACAACAACGCCGCCATGCTGAATCAGACCAAACCGGATCCCGTTCGGTCGCCCTTGCTGGAAAAGGCGCGGGCGCAAGGCATTCGCCACGGCTATTTCACCCGCGTCGGCGGCGTCTCCAGCGGCATCTATCGGGGCCTCAACATCGGCACCGGCTCGAGCGACGACCAGACGCAAGTAGCCGAGAACCGCCGCCGCGTCGCCGATTGGATGGGCGTGCCATCAAGCCATCTCTTGACCGCCCATCAAATCCATTCGCCCGACGTCGTCATCGCCAGGGAGCCTTTTCCCGGCGAGCGGCCCAAGGCCGACGCCGTCGTCACCGACCGGCCGGGCATCGCCGTCGGCGCCTCGACCGCCGATTGCGGACCGGTGCTGTTCGCCGATGCCGAGGCGCGTATCATCGGCGCAGCCCATGCGGGCTGGAAGGGCGCCTTGTCAGGCGTGCTGGAAAACACCATTGCGGCGATGGAAGGCCTCGGCGCCCGGCGCGAGCGCATCGTTGCGGTTCTCGGTCCTTCCATCGGACCAGAAAACTACGAGGTAGGACCGGAATTCGTCGACCGCTTCGTCGAGGCCGACGCCGGCAACATCCGCTATTTCGCGCCTTCCGCGAAATCAGGGCACGCGATGTTCGACCTCAACCTCTATACGGTCGATCGGCTGACCCGGGCCGGCGTGATCGCCGACGGGCTCGGCCGCTGCACCTACGCCGAGGAGGATCTGTTCTATTCCTACCGGCGCAGCACCCATCGCAAGGAGCCGGATTACGGGCGGCAGATTTCGGCAATCGTTTTGGAGACAGAATAATGGCGCTGCATTTCGAACGGTCGGAATTTGACGCGCGGCGCGATCGGCTGATGATCGAGATCGCCGAGAAGAAGCTCGATGCCGTCCTGCTGTTTGCGCAGGAGAGCATGTACTGGCTGACCGGCTACGATACGTTCGGCTTCTGCTTCTTCCAGTGCCTCGTTGTGAAGGCAG
This sequence comes from Mesorhizobium delmotii, assembly GCF_900149755.1. Taxonomy (NCBI): domain Bacteria; kingdom Pseudomonadati; phylum Pseudomonadota; class Alphaproteobacteria; order Hyphomicrobiales; family Phyllobacteriaceae; genus Mesorhizobium; species Mesorhizobium delmotii. The sequence goes on from NZ_FUIG01000024.1 coordinate 400,761, forward strand.
ACGGTTCGATGATACTGCTCACGCGCTCGGCCGATCTGCGCCAGGCGCGCCACACCTCGATCATCGACAACATCGTGCTGTGGACCGATCGCGACGGCGCCAATCCGGCGATCGACCTGCGCAATTTGCTCAACGACCTCGACCTGCTCGGCGCCCGCATCGGCGTCGAATACGACACCCACGGCCTGACCGCCTACAATGGCCGGCGCCTGGACGAGCAATTGCAGACCTTTGGCCAGATCGCCGACGCTTCCGGCATCGTCAACCGGCTGCGCCTGTTCAAGAGCCCGGCCGAAATCGCCAAGGTGGAAAAGGCCGCAAATCTCGCCGATGACGCGCTGGATGCGGCCCTGCCGCTGATCAAGCAGGGTGGCGACGAAGCCTTGATCCTTGCCGCCATGCAGGGCGCGATCTTTGCCGGCGGCGGCGATTATCCGGCCAACGAGTTCATCATCGGCTCTGGCGTGGACGCGCTGCTTTGCCGTTACAAGGCCGGCCGTCGCAAGCTGAGCAAGAACGACCAGCTGACGCTCGAATGGGCCGGCGTCTTCCACCACTACCATGCGGCGATGATGCGCACGGTGCTCACCGGCAAAGTGTCGAAACGTCACCAGGAATTGTTCGATGCTGCGCGCGCCGCACTTCTGGCGGTCGAAAAGGCGATGACGCCCGGAAACACCTTCGGCGATGTGTTCGACGCGCATGCCCGCACGCTCGAAGCGCACAACTTGACCAAACACCGGCTCAACGCCTGCGGCTATTCGCTCGGCGCCCGCTTCACCCCATCATGGATGGACATGCCGATGTTCTATCAGGGCAATCCCGAACCCATTGCGCCAAACATGACGCTGTTCGCCCACATGATCATCATGGACTCCGAAACCGAGACGGCAATGACGCTCGGCTGCACCTATCTGACGACTGAATCGCAGCCGAAACCGCTGTCCCGCCATGATCTCGACTTGATTGTGCAATGAATCCATAATGGTACGGATGCAAGGGCGTTCATCGCCAGGGAGTTTTGAGGGAATGAGGCGATCGCACGTGACGACCGTGTCATTGCTCGCGGCGCTGACGCTGGCCGCCTGCACCAACGCGAAGGACGTTCTCGAACCCTCGGCCATCGCCCCGCAGTCGCCAACGGCCGGAACCGGCACGGCTGCAACGCCCACCGCACCGGCAACGACCGCGCAGCCTTCCGCAGCAACAGAGCCGTCCGCGCCGGCGCAGCCCGCAACCACGACCGCGCCGCCCGCAAAGAGCGCCGCCGTCATCGCACGAACCCGCCTGCAGGTAGCGCCGATCGTCGGCGCCTCGGTGGAAGCCGCGACACCGCTGACCGCGGCGCTTCAGACGCGAGCCAAGCAGCGCGGCATCACCTTGGCAGGCAGCGCCGGCCAGACCCCGACGCACGTGCTGAAAGGCTATTTCTCGACGATGTCGGAAGGCAAGGATACCACCGTCATCTATGTCTGGGACGTCTATGACCCGGCAGGCAACCGGCTGCATCGCATCAACGGTCAGCAGAAGGCGCCCTCGGTCAATGATGGCGAAGGCTGGGCTGCCGTCGCGCCGGAGACCATGCAGGCGATCGCCGACCAGACGATCGACCAGTTCGCCACATGGCTTGGCGGCCAAGCGGGCTGACGGGCGGGCTGACATGTTGCCGGCTTCCCTCGCCGTCGACGTTTATTGAGATTAGCCGGCGGATTCCCGATCACGACGCTTGCAATACCGGCACGGGCCGCTAAAAGCCCCGACTAAGGGGCTCAAGAGAGTCTGCCAGAGTCTCCATCCTTCACCAGGAACGGTGCATGAAGCTTTTCGCGGGCAATTCCAACAGGGTGCTGGCCGAAGCGGTCGCCCGCTATCTCAACATCCCGCTGGGCAAAGCCAGCGTCAGGCGCTTCGCCGATCAGGAAATCTTCGTCGAAATCCAGGAGAATGTGCGCGGCGAGGATGTCTTCGTCCTGCAGTCCACCTCGTTCCCGACCAACGATCACCTGATGGAGCTGCTCATCATGATCGATGCCTTCATGCGCTCGTCGGCCAAGCGCATCACGGCGGTCATTCCCTATTTCGGCTATGCCAGGCAGGACCGCCGCGCCTCGGGCCGCACGCCGATCTCGGCCAAGCTGGTCGCCAACATGATCACGCGGGCAGGGGTCGATCGTGTCTTGACGCTAGATCTCCATGCCGGCCAGATCCAGGGCTTTTTCGACATCCCGACCGACAATCTGTTCTCGGTGCCGGTCATGGCCCGCGACGTGAAGGCGAAATACAAGAAGCTTGCCAATGTCATGGTCGTGTCGCCGGATGTCGGGGGCGTGGTCCGCGCCCGCGCGCTCGCCAAGCGCATCGATGCCCAGCTTGCCATCGTCGACAAGCGTCGCGAGCGCCCCGGTGAATCGGAAGTCATGAACGTCATCGGCGACGTGCGCGGCAAGGATTGCCTGCTGATCGACGACATCATCGATTCGGGCGGTACCTTGTGCAATGCGGCCGATGCGCTGCTTGCCGCCGGCGCCACCAGCGTCACCGCCTACACCACCCATGGCGTTTTGTCGGGCGGCGCCATCGCCCGCATCGGCGCCTCGAAACTGCAGGAACTGGTCATCACCGATTCGATCCAGCCGACCCAGGCGGTGCTCGACGCCAGCAACATCCGCGTCATCTCCATCGCCGACCTGATGGGCGAGGCGATCTCGCGCACGGCGACCGAAGAATCGGTGTCGAGCCTATTCGACTGAAATCTGCCAGCGCTACAGCGCCGCGCGTCCAGCGGACGCGCAAAGGACGCTGTAGCACTTTGAATTTGCGCATGATCCTTTCCGAACCGAAGGTTCGGGGGTCATGCGCTATCCGTTCGTCGACACCCTGATGTTGTCCCTTGACCCGCGCATATAGCCGCGCGGCGATGCCCCCAGCATGCGCTTGAACATGGTGATGAAGGCCGGCACGCTGTCATAGCCGAGGTCGAGCGCCACCCTGGTGATCGGCTCGCCGTCGGCCAGCCTCGGCAAGGCCGCGAACAGACAGGCCTGCTGGCGCCATGTCGACAGCGACAATCCGGTCTGGCGATGAAAGGCGCGGGTGAAGGAACGGCGGCTCATGCCGACGATATCGGCCCATTCGTCGATCGTCGCGTGCGGCGAGGGTGCTGCGACGAAGCGCCGGCAGAGTGCCGCAAGCCTTGGATCTGAAGGAAAAGGCAGGCCGAGCGGCCGTTCCGGCAGGTTCGGGATTTCATACAGCAGGAGGCTCATGATCAGCCCGCCGCGCCCCTCCAACTCGGCGCCCTGCGGCAGCTTTTCCGATTCCACGATCAGGCTGTGCATCAGATCTGTGATGCCGACGACGCGCAGCCCATGAGGCAGCCCCGCAATGGCGTCCGGCATCACATAGACCGAGCGCATGCTGACGTCGCCAAGCATCTCGACGGAATGCTCGGTGCCGGCGGGAATCCACATGGCATGATCGGGAGGCACCATCCAGCGCCCATGCCGCGTCGTCACCAGCACGACGCCGACAAGCGCATGCAGCAATTGACTGCGACTGTGACGGTGCTGCGGCACGTGGTAGCCGTCGGGATATTCGGTCGGCAGGGCCACCGCCGGCCCGACGGCCTGCTCCAGCCACTGCCAGCGGCGCTGATGCAACTGCCCGAGATCGGTGGACTGGCCGAGATCGGTGTCGCCCGGTTTGAAGATTTCGTTGTCATGCGGCATTGGGTATTGGCCCACTCGCGAAACTATTGGACCAAACCACGAAAGAAGTCGCCCGACAAGTGACTTATAAGGCAGCGGGGCCATAAGGGCCGCCTGCGGGAGCGCCCGCCAAAAAGACCATGGAGCCTGCCTTGACCGATACGACAGCCACCACCGCCGCCACGCCGGCGACGGCCAGCCACACTTCGGCGCAAGCGACGGCCTTCACCGTCATTCTTGCGGTGAGCTTCTGCCATTGTGTCAACGACGTCATGCAGTCGCTGCTGTCGGCGATCTATCCGCTGCTGAAGGACAATTACGGTCTCGATTTCTGGCAGATCGGTCTATTGACCTTCACCTTCCAGGTGACGGCGTCATTGCTGCAGCCGCTGATTGGCATGGTCACCGACAAGCGGCCGATGCCCTATTCGCTGCCCTATGGCATGGCGTCCTCGCTGATCGGCCTGATCGTGCTGGCCTATGCCGGACACTATTGGCTGCTGCTGATCGGCGCGTCGCTGATTGGCATCGGCTCGGCGATCTTCCACCCGGAATCCTCCCGCATCGCCCGCTTCGCTTCGGGCGGCAGGTTCGGCCTGGCGCAATCGCTGTTCCAGGTCGGCGGCAATCTCGGCCAGGCCATCGGGCCGCTGCTGGCCGCCTTCATCGTCGTGCCCTTCGGCCAGACCAGCATAGCCTGGTTTGCCGCCGGCTCGCTGATCGGCATCCTCGTACTGTGGCGGGTCGGCGGCTGGTACAGCCGCCTGCGCGCCTCGCTCGCCAACCGCAAGGCGGCCGGCTTCGTCTCGCCCTTCCCGCGCCGCAGGGTGATGGGCGCGCTGGCGGTGCTGACCTTGCTGGTGCTGACCAAGAACGCCTACATGGCCAGCCTCGCCAGCTACTACACCTTCTACGCCATCGATAAATTCGGCGTTTCGGTGCAGATGTCGCAAGTTATGCTGTTCCTGTTCCTGGGCGCCTCGGCGCTGGGCATCCTGCTCGGCGGCCCGTTCGGCGACCGCTACGGACAGAAGGCGATGATCTGGTTCTCTATCGTCGGCGTGCTGCCCTTTACGCTGGCCCTGCCCTACGCCAATTTCGAATGGACGATGATCCTGACCGTGCTGATCGGCCTGATCCTGTCCTCGGCCTTCTCGAACATCGTCGTCTTCGCCCAGGAGCTGGTGCCGGGCCGCGTCGGCATGATCGCCGGTATCTTCTTCGGCTTCGCCTTCGGCATGGGCGGCATCGCCGCCGCCGTGCTCGGCGTCGTCGCCGACATGAAAGGCATCGACTTCGTCTTTCAGATCTGTTCCTACCTGCCGTTGCTCGGGCTGCTGACGGTTTTCCTTCCCAACATGAGGCAAGCCAGGAAGATCGATGAAGAGACCACGATCGGTGAAGCTTGAGTTGGATTTCGGCCTTAAGCTACGCTGTCATTGCTCTCAGGAGCAGCCGTCTTCCTGCTCACCCTACGCGTGAGTATGGTCACAGGTCGATTTTTGTCGTCACGTGCCACAAAGCTTTCTAAACGCACTGATCGCAGCGACGACTCTGGAATGGACGTCCTTGTCTGAAGGAACGGGAAGAGTGTGAATGACCCGCCGGATCTGCAGATCACTGATCAGCAGGTTCAGGAACCAATCGGCCGCTATGCGCGCAGACGGCGCGGCCAGCGCACCGCTCTCCAAGCCGCGCTGGATCAATTTCTCGATCAGCGGAAATACCGAATCGCGGCCGCCTGCGGCAATCGTCGCACCCAATTCGCCGCTTTCGTCAGAAGCAGCCGCGCGGTTCAGCGAGATTGCCCGCTCGCCAAGCAGCATCGAAAGGAGGATCGGAGCAACATCTTCAAGGGTTACCAGAGGATCGGCTTCGTCCCTGATTGCCGCATCCAGTGCCGCCTTCGTACTCCTTGCATTGTTTTCGACCATCGTCTTGAACAGGCCCTTCTTGTCGCCATACCAGCGATAGAGGGTTTCATTTGACGCCTTTGCCTCTTTGGCTATGCCAAGCATGGAAGTCCCGCCGTAGCCTCTCTCCTTGAGAAGCTTGTAGGCTGCCCTCTCGATCTGTGCCCGACGCGCAGCCTTGGTGTCTTCACGCATTCCAATCCCCGAAACTGCCAATCTCTGAATCTACTTGACCAAAACCGTACACTTTTGTACGTATATGTGAAAGCGTACACGATGATACGGTTCTATGGAAGCAGTGATGCCTGGCATAGTGGCAGGATTGTCGGTCACATCGATCGTCTTTTCCGGAGCGATTTTCGGATTTTTCTACGCCTGGGTCTGCTCCACAATGTGGGGCCTCGACCAGACCGATCCCCGAGTGGCGATCGAGGCTATGCAGGCGATGAATGCATCGGTTCGCAACGCCGTGTTCTTTCCGGCATTCTTTTTGACGCCGGTCGTTCTGGGGCTCACGGCTGCCGCGATGCTTGTCGATGGCCGCAAGTCGCCTGCGTTCTGGTTCGCTGCCGCGGCGCTCGTCTATCTGACATCGGGCCTTTTCCTCACATTGACGGTGAACGTGCCGATGAACGAGGCATTGGCAGCAATTCCCGTTCCCAAGGATATCGAGACTGCGCGAGAGATCTGGCAGGACTATTCACAACGGTGGCAGTTCTGGAACTAGGCGCGAACCATCGCTTCAGGAATCGCCTTGGCTCTTGCCGGCTTCGGCCTGGTGAGGTTGTGACCGGGAGAGCGTCCAGCAGAGCAAGGTGGCCAGCCGACATCAGGCAAGGCCGCGGTGAATGACATTGGCATGCCTTGCCAGCAGGCGCCAACGCGCTTCCGGCGTGTGCCGTCCGGTCTGCCGCGGGCATCGCCCCTGTGGCGGTTCCAGTTTCCATTCATATTCGGGCTTGGGCCGGCGACGCCGACTTTGGCTTCTGTCAGCCGCTTTCGTAGTTCATGCCGTCGACATCAAGGTCTGAGGTCAGCCACTCGGGAAAACCGCCTTCGAACCGGCGTGAGGCCCGGCCTCGCGTCCTCAGGATTGCCAGCGCGTCGGCAGAAAGAACGCACTGGACACCACGGCAATAGGCGACGATGACCTTCTCTCGTGGAAGCTCCGCAAGTCGATCCTCCAGCTCACCAACGGGAATGTTGATCGCACCCGGCAAATGCCCGGCTGCGTATTCCTCCTGCGGCCGAACGTCGAGCAGCACGACTTCGTCGTCCCGCATGCGGCGCACGAGTTCCTCGCGCGAGATGTTCTCCAGCCTGTCCGGCCGGCTCATAGTGTCGTTGATGAGCTCACGGATTTGCTCGCGCCTATGGTTCGCAAGGCTTCGCAAGGCCGCCAGCACGTCTTCGATTGGCCCATCTGCCAAACGATAGAGCACGCGTTTCCCGTCTCGCCGGGTCTGCACCAAGCCGGCCCGCTTGAGGTGTTGAAGATGCTGCGAGGTGTTGGCCAACGCGATCCCGGAAAGCTGCGTCAGCTGTTCTACCGCCAATTCGCCGTCGGCAATGTGGCGGAGGAGAACCAGCCGGTGTGCATGTCCCAGCGTTCGGGCGAGATCGGCTATTTCGTCAAAGATCGGATGATGGACGTCTGCGTTTTTCATACCGCATGGCTACCATCAATCAAACGATCAATCAATACATTGAATGAGATGTTCTAATCGGCTAGTGTCTGACTCCGTGGACAAGGCGGGAGCATAGAAATGGATGAGCAGGTTGAGTTCGTTGTCCGCGCAGCCGCGATCGGAGCAGGAGCGACGGCGGTGATGGATCTTTGGGGGTTGTTTCTGAAGCTTGCGTTCGCAATTCCATCGCTTGATTATGCCTGGGTCGGCCGCTGGATCGGGCACTTTCCGCGAGGACGTTTCGCGCATGCGAATATCGCGCAGGCGCCCCGAATTCGTGGCGAAACGCCTATCGGATGGGTTGCGCATTACGCGATCGGCATCGTCTTTGCTGCATTGCTGATGGGAGTATGGGGCCTCGACTGGGCACGACATCCGACATTGCTTCCTGCCCTTCTTGTCGGCATGTCCACTGTCGTCGCCCCATTCTTCCTAATGCAGCCAGCTTTTGGAGCCGGCATTGCGGCATCGAAAACTCCCAATCCGCACACTGCGCGTCTGCGCAGCCTCATGACTCATCTGTCCTTCGGGGTCGGGCTGTATGTCGCTGCGTTGCTTTCGGCACTCCTGTTTCCGGTCTGACACTGATCGATTGCGGTCGGCTTTCGACCCAGTCTCCTGCCCAGCCATACTTCCTGTTACTGGCTGATCGCAACCAGGACGGAGCCCGCTTCCACCTTGGCCGGATAGGTCCTGAGATTCACACAGGGCGGCAGCCGCATTGCCGCGCCGGTGCGATAGTCGAAGGCGCCGGCGTGCTTGGGGCATTCGACCTCGTAGTCCATGACCAGCCCCTCGGCGAGATGGACAGCCTCATGCGTACACAGGCCATCGGTGCAGAAGACCTCGTCATCCGGCGAGCGGAAGACGGCGTAGGTCCGGCCGCAATGATCGAAGCGGCGGGCGCCTTCCTGTTCGATGTCGTCGAGGCTGCAGGCCCTGATCCAGCTGGACATGTGCTTTCCTTCGATAATGAACCGCAGGGCACCTCCAGGACGGCCAATGCCTCCGCCCTGGAGGTTTGCTGCGGCCTAATTCTTGTTGAGGTAGTCGTTCATATTCGCGGGCGTGACCAATTCGAACGGGACATAGACAACGCGATCGACCTTCTCGCCCCTGGCAAGAGCGAGTGCCGCGTCGATGCCGCCGCCGCCCTGCCCCTTGGCGTTCTGGAACACCGTCACCGCAAGATCGCCGGCCTTCATCGACTGCAGGCCATCCTGGGTGGCATCGATGCCGCCGACGACGACGTCCTTCATGTCGACGCCGTTCGCCTTCAGCGCCAGGATGGCGCCGATGGCGGATTCGTCATTGTTGGCGATGACGGCGTCCGGCGCCTGACCGGCGGTCAGCCAGTTGGTCATCAGGTTCTGCGCATTGTCGCGCGCCCACTCGGACGACTGCTTATCGACGATCTCGATGAAGTTGCACATGTCGGTGCGGAAGATCTGTTCGACATCTTTCGTCCGCTGCAGCGCTGCCTGGTGAACGAGACTGCCCATGACGATGTAGGCCTTGGCGCCCGCCGACTTGCCCTTGGCGCGCAGCAGCTTGCATACCTCGAACGCCTCCAATGTGCCGGATTCAACCTCGTTGGAACCGACATAGACCTGCTTGTCGGGAAGATTGGCCATGTCGGTGGGCTCGAGATTGACGAAGACGAGCGGAATACCAGCGCCCGCGGCCTCGTCGCTGATGGTCTTGGAAGCGTTGGTGTCGACCAGCGTGACGACGATGGCGTCGACGCCGTTGGCGATGAAGTTCTTCACCTGGTCGAGCTGCTTGGCGACATCGTTCTGCGCATCCTCGACCTGGATGCCGGCGCCCTTTTCCTTGGCTCGGTCCTGCATGCCGTGCATCAGCAGCGTCTGGAAATTGTTGTCGAAATTGACGATGCTGACGCCGATCGTTTCTGCCATCGCAGCGGTCGACATCATTGTCGCCAACGCTGCCGAACACAGAAGTTTCTTCATGGATTTCCTCCCTCTGGACGTGGAGTGCCGGCTCACTCCTTTTTGGAATACCGGCCCTTTCGGGATGGCTGACAGCGCTATTTGGCCGCGGCGTTGGCGCGCGCCTTCTTCTTCTCGTAACGGGCCTGCATGCGGGCCTCGCCTTCCTTGCTGCCGTCGTGGAAAGTGCCGAACCACCTGTCGAACGGGATGAGGCCGTCGCCGTAGTTCACCTCGAAATATTTGTGGTGGAGGTAGTGGATGTAGGCGTGACTATTGACGGCTTTGTCCTCGCCGAGTTCGACCTTGTCGAAGCCGACATGGCCGGGGATGGCGCCGAAGCCGGCGAAGTGAAGTTGATAGAGCGCCAGGATCGGGTTGGACGGGATGATGAGATGCCAGAGTGATACGCCGAGATAGCCGAACTGCTCGATCGGATGCATCGACAGCGACGACCATGGCGAGGGGTTCACCGAATTGTGGTGGACCGAATGCACCCATCGGTAAAGCGGCCCCCAATGGATGGCCCTGTGCAGCAGGAAGAAATGGGTTTCGTGGATGATCGGCGCCGCCAGCGCCAGGCAGAACAGGTAGAGCGGGTGCTCGGCAAAGGTGAGCCACGGCACGTAACCGTTGGCGTAAGCATGGAGGATGGCGACCTCGATCACCGTCCAGATCGGCAGCCCGGTGCCGAAGGTGCGCAGCATGTTGTCGATGTTCTGGCTTCCGAAGAAAAAGGCCTTGCTCTTCTGCTCGGACGGCCATTTGCCGTTGTATTTGAACCTGTTGCCCTGAGCCCGCAAGATGTAGAGCCGGAGCTCGAAGACGCCGAAGAACAATAGAAGGGCTGCGCAGTTGACGAGGAACAGCCTGACGATCCAGCCCCAGGACAGCGTCTTCATCATTTCGATGTCGGGCAGCACGAAGTGCCACCAGGCCACCGCCGAAAGGGCGAACAGCAGATTGTAGGGCAGGAAGTAGTGCGGCAGCCACTTAAGCAGCGCGAGCGGCCGTGGCGGAAAGACGAAGAGCGGCGCGGCGCCGGCCGGTTCATCGGGGGCCCAGTCGCCGCGCTTGTTGCGCTTGCCGTGTTTCAGGTCGTCCATATCGTTTCTCACAAGGCTTGGGAGAGGGTCAGGAAGCGGTCGAAGACGGCATCGTCCATGTCGACCTGATGCCCTGCTTGGGGGTAAGTGCCACCGGCCACGTCGGTCGCGAAGGCACGGAAAGCGGCGATGCGCTTTGCCTGTAATTCGGCCTCCAGCGTGACGAAATCGGCATAACGCTTGGAATGGCGGGGGTAGTGGCCGGTGTGGGTGCCGAGCACGTCGCTGGAAAACAGATACTGCGTGTCGCAAGCCGAGCCGCAGCCCATGCCCATGGTGATCAGCGGCGTCGAGCGGGTGATGTGCTCGGCCAACCGCACCGGCACCACCTCGACCTCGATGCAGGCAGCGCCCGCATTCTCCAAATCCTTGGTTGCGCGCAGGACCTTGAGGGCCTCCTCGGCTGTCCTGCCCACAGCGCGAAAATTCGTCCAGGTGGCACGGTTCGGCACCAGGCCGACATGGCCGGTGACGGGAATGCCTTCCACCGCCATGGCTTCGATGAAGCGCGGCGAATGCGAGCAATAGATCGCGTCAGCGCCGCGCTTCATCATGGCGAAGCCGAGCCGCACCGCTTCGTCGGGCGAGGCAACCGCGCCATGCGGCATGCCGACCGACAGGAACGCGTGAGGTGCGGCGGCGCGGATAGCTCCGAGATTGTGGTCGGGCTCGCAGGACAGGATGGTGATGTCGCAGGCAACCGCCGCAGCCGCTTCGGCCGGCGTATCGACATGCAGTTGCAGCCATTTGCGAGTGCCCTTGGCGCTCTGCAGATCGTAGGCCGTCAGCCGTCTGGTCACCTGTCATCCTCCCGTTTGCTGAGGGGATAACATCGCGGCTGGCGGAAGGCCGCTTATTCCTTGATCAAATCAGATCAAACGTTCTCGGCAGTGAAAGTGACGAAGCGGATCGGCGGATTGTCGACCGGCAGGTCGTGCAGGTTCAATTTCGACAGCACCAGATCCATGGCGCGCCTGGCCTGCGCCTCCGGCGCCTGATCGAGCACGACATCCATGGTGCCTTGGCGAAGGGCAGCGGCGCTGCGCTCGGTGAGTTCATGGCCGACGAAGAAGACCTCGCGGCCACGCGGATGGCGTCTTAGCACGTCGTTCAGCGCGGCGTTGGCGCCGCCGGCATTATAAAGCCCGGCAAGGTCCGGCCACCGCGTTAGCGTCTCGACCAGTTGCCCGGCGTTTCGGTCGCCCTCGTCATGGCCGAACAGGGCCGCGACCGGTTCGAAATCGCCGCCGGCCGCCATCACATAGTCGAAGAAGCCCCGCACGCGGTCGCGGTGCACGCGGTAAATCTGGCTATGGCAGATCGCCACCACCTTGCCCGGCCGCCTTTGCATGCGCGACATCAGCAGCCCGGCCATGCGCCCAGCGGCATAATTGTCGATGCCGACATAGGCGCCGCTGGTGCCGGAAATCTGCGTGACAATCTGCACCGTCGGGATCTTCTCCGCCTCCAGCCGCCTCAGCGCCGCACCGACCAGCGGATGGTCGGGGACCGCCAGGATGAGGGCGGCACGGCGTATGTCTGGATCGAGTATCCGTCGCGCGATGGCCGCGGGATCTGCCTCATCGAGAAATGTCCGGTGTACGGCGATCGTCCGATCCAACGTGGCAGCGATGCGCTCGAAGGCGCGAGACAGGCGGGCAAAGAAGGTGGCGTCCGGACGGACCAGAATGACCTCGATCCTGATCACCCCTCGATGGGCTTCCGGCAAGCGGCGCGGATAGTCGAGCGAGCGCGCGGCGGCGACGACCTTTTCGGCGGTTGCGGGCCTGACACCGCCCCTGCCGTTCAGCACGCGTTCGACCGTCGCTGTGCCGACCCCGGCGCGGTGGGCTATCTCAAGGAAAGTGGGCTTCGGAATCTTGGTTCTCCGTTGTCACGATGCCGAAGCCTGGCCAGCCGCATCCGATTTTCCAAGATAGATCATCTTCCGACTCTTCCGAAAGAACCCATCCCGGCGATGTTCGCAATCGAATGCACCGGCTGTCCGGCAGTCGGTTGCTTCAGGGCTTTCGGAGTGACAATGTCGGCTCCTGGGCCAAAGGCAGACATTCATTGCAATGCCCGCCCTTTGGCTTGCACCCCGCCCCACCTTCCGCTATAGAGCCGCCACCCGCGTAGACACCCTTGGAGGCAACGCGGCGGAAGGCTGTCCGGCCCGCGTGATCCCAAAAAAGATTTTGGACCAGATCATGTAAGGCCATGACGGCTTTCGACGTTTACGGCCCAGGCATCTCGCCGGCCGCGAACGCTCCAGAACAACGCGAAAGGAAATGCCATGAGCGATACTTACGAGCTCAAGGCCGAAGCGCGCGAACAGGTCGGTAAGGGGTCCGCCCGTGCAGTTCGCCGCAACGGTAAAGTGCCTGCAGTAATCTACGGTGACAAGCAGCCTCCCCTGGCGATTGCCCTCACCTACAAGGACATCTACTACAAGATCCATGGCGGCGGGTTCCTGACCACGATCGCCACGATCGATGTCGACGGCAAGAAGATCCAGGTCCTGCCCAAGGACTACCAGCTCGACCCGGTCAAGGATTTTCCGGTCCATGTCGACTTCCTGCGCATCGGCAAGGACACAGAAGTCAATGTCGACGTGCCGGTCCACTTTATCAACGAGGACAAGTCGCCCGGCATCAAGCGCGGCGGCGTGCTCAACATCGTGCGTCACGAAGTCGAGTTCCACTGCCCGGCCAATGCGATCCCGGAATTCATCACCGTCGATCTCACCGGCACCGATATCGGCGATTCGATCCACATCTCGGCGGTCAAGCTGCCGGCCGGCGTCAAGCCGGTGATCTCCGACCGCGACTTCACCGTCGCAACCATCGCCGGCTCCGCGGCGATGAAACCGGAGGCGGAGGAAGAGGCGGTCGAAACGGCTGAGCCCGAAGCGGCTCCTGCCGCCGAAGAGAAGTAATCCCTTTCCGCCCGGAGGTGACGATGCTGCTGTTTGCAGGCCTCGGCAATCCGGGCGCGAAATACGCTGACAATCGGCACAATGTCGGCTTCATGGCGGCGGACGCAATCGCCCGCCGCCATTCCTTTTCGCCGTGGTCGAAAAAGTTTCAGGGCCTGATCGCCGAAGGCACGCTTGGCGGCGAAAAGGTCGTCCTGATCAAGCCGCAGACCTTCGTGAATCTGTCCGGCCAGTCGGTCGGCGAAGCCCTGCGCTTTTACAAGCTCGACGCTTCGGCGCTGACCGTCTTTTATGACGAGATCGACCTTGCCGCCGGCAAGGTGCGGATCAAGGTCGGCGGCGGTTCCGGTGGCCACAACGGTATCCGCTCGCTCGACCAGCATGTCGGAAAGGATTTCCGCCGTGTGCGCATTGGCGTCGGCCACCCCGGCGCCAAGGAAATGGTGCATGGTCATGTGCTCGGCGATTTCGCCAAAAGCGACCGCGAGTGGCTGGACGTGCTGCTCGACACCATCGCTGACGCTGCCGGACTGCTTGCCAAAGGCGACGACAATTCCTTCATGAATCGCGTGACGCTGGCCTTGCGCGACAAGCTCACGCCGACGGGCGACGACGACCGCCCGCCACCCAAGGCGCCAAAAACACAAAGCCACGTCCGTCAGGCGCGGCCGCAGCAGCCGGCGGTCAAGCTGCCCGAAACCGGCCCGATGGCCGCCATGCTGAAAAAGCTGTTTGGCGGCAAGGAATGAGCCTCGCCACGGATCGGGGCCGAAGGGGTTGACGTTCGTCACCCCTTTCGCCCATAGCCCTCATCAAATTCGATTTCCCGATAGGACCGGATAAAAATGGGTTTCAAATGCGGCATCGTTGGCTTGCCCAACGTCGGCAAGTCGACGCTTTTCAACGCGCTGACCAGGACGGCGGCGGCGCAGGCCGCCAACTATCCGTTCTGCACCATCGAGCCGAACACCGGCGAGGTGGCGGTGCCCGACCCGCGCCTGCAGAAGATCGCGGCGATCGGCAAATCGAAGGAGATCATCCCGACCCGCATCTCCTTCGTCGACATCGCCGGCCTGGTGCGCGGCGCCTCGAAGGGCGAAGGGCTGGGCAACCAGTTCCTGGCCAATATCCGCGAGGTCGACGCCATCGTCCATGTGCTACGCTGCTTCGAAGATGACGACATCACCCATGTCGAGGGCCGCATCGATCCCGTCGCCGACGCCGAGACCGTCGAAACCGAGCTGATGCTCGCCGACCTCGACAGCCTCGAGCGCCGCATCGTGCAGTTCCGCAAGCGCGCTTCCGGCAAGGACAAGGAGGCGCTGACCGTGCTTCCGATGATGGAAGCAGCTCTTGAACTCCTGCAGGCCGGCAAGCCGGCTCGCATCCTGCTCAAAGGTATCTCCGCGGAGGATCTGCGCATCCTGCAGGGGTTGAACCTGCTGACGTCGCACCCCGTGCTCTATGTCTGCAATGTCGCCGAGGCCGACGCCGCTACCGGCAACGCGCACACCAAAGCGGTCGAACAGATGGCTGCCGCACAAGGCGCCCGCACCGTGGTGATTTCCGCGGCGATCGAAGCCGAGGTCGCGCAGCTCAGCGATGAAGAGGAAATGGAATTTTTGGCAACGCTGGGCCTTGAGGAACCCGGCCTGAACAAGGTGATCCGCGCCGGCTACGAGTTGCTGCAGCTCATCACCTATTTCACCGTCGGGCCGAAGGAGACGCGCGCCTGGACCGTGCACAAGGGCGCCAAGGCGCCGGAGGCTGCAGGCGTCATCCACACCGATTTCGAGCGCGGCTTCATCCGCGCCCAGACCATCGCCTACAACGACTTCGTCACGCTGGGCGGCGAAGTGGCGGCCAAGGAGGCCGGCAAGGCGCGCGACGAAGGCAAGGAGTATGTCGTCCAGGACGGCGACATCATGCTGTTCAAGTTCAACACCTGAGCTGACCGACGGCGCGCCGGCAGCCATCATGGCCGCCGGCGCGATCACAGCCTCGTGCACGCCGCACGAGCCCTTTCCGCGCGGCTTGACTGCCCGCAATGCCCGGTCTAAGGGGCGTCTGCGCCCGGCCCCGCGCTTTCGTCAAAGCGCCCGTCCGGTGCAATCCGAAACGACGCTCGAACCCATCCTTTTGGCCTCAGCAAGGGAGACCCGGCGATGATCAAGGCATTCGTCGTGGACAATGATCGCCTGCGCCTTGCCGACGATCTCTTGGCAAACAGCGACCAGGTCGTCTGGGCCGACCTTGTGAGCCCGACAAAGGAAGAGGAAGCGGCCATCGAGGCCTGGCTCGGTGTTGCCATTCCGACGCGCGAGGAGATGGAGGAGATCGAGATTTCCAGCCGCCTCTATGTCGAGGACGGTGCCTATTTCATGACCGCCATTCTGCCGGCCCAGACCGAGGCCGATGATCCCCTGATGTCGCCGGTCACCTTCGTGCTGGCCGGCAACAGGCTGATCACGGTGCGCTACCACGAACCGAAGGCTTTCAAGACTTTTCCGCAGCGTGCCGAGAAAGTGGCGACCGGCTGCACCAGCGGCGACACCATCCTGATCGGCCTGCTGGAGGCGATCGTCGACCGCCTCGCCGACATTCTGGAGCGCGCCGGCCGCGACATCGAGACGATCTCGCGCGACATCTTCCAGCCAAGCTCGACCAAGGCTTCCAAACGCAACCGCGATTTTCAGGAATTGCTGAAGGCCATCGGCCGCAAGGAAGACATCGCCTCCTCGATCCGCGACAGCCTGATCTCGCTGCAGCGGCTCGCCGGCTTCCTCACCCACGCCTCGACCCAGACCAAGATGAGCAAGGACATTCGCGCCCGTATCAAGACCTTGTCGCGCGATGTGCTGTCGCTCGCCGACCACGCCACCTTCCTGTCGCAGAAGATCAACTTCCTGCTCGACGCGACGCTCGGCATGATCTCGATCGAGCAGAACGCCATCATCAAGATCTTCTCTGTCGCCGCGGTCATCTTCCTGCCGCCGACGCTGGTCGCCTCAATCTACGGCATGAATTTCAATGTCATGCCCGAACTGACCTGGAACTTCGGCTATCCTTTCGCCATTGGCTTGATGATCCTCTCGGCGATCCTGCCCTTCTGGTATTTCCGCCGCCGCGGCTGGTTGTAGAGGCTTCGGAGCTTCTCTTGCGTTGGGCGCGATGGCCTGGCGCATCAGAAATGACTTGACCAAATCCCGTCCCGCCTGCATCCGGGACCCTATCCGTGGCGATCGTACAAACTTGAACCGGATTCCAGACCATGACCGGAAAGAACTCCATACCATGACCGGAAAGACTTGGGCCTATGAGGATTTCGTCGAGGGCGCCTCGCTCGACCTCGGTACGAAGCTGGTGAGCGCGGCCGAGATCATCGAATTCGCGCAAGAGTTCGATGCGCAGCCGATGCATCTCGACGAGGCCGCGGGCAGAGCCAGCATCCTTGGCGGGCTGGCGGCCTCCGGCTGGCACACCTGCGCGATGTTCATGCGCATGCTGTGCGACGCCTTCCTGCTCGACTCGACCTCGCAAGGCGCCCCCGGGGTCGATCAGGTCCGGTGGAAGAGGCCGGTGCTGGCCGGCGACATCTTGAGCGGCAACACCACCGTCCTTGCCAAGCGTCTGTCCAGGTCCAAGCCTCAGCTCGGCCTCGTCACCATGCGCAGCGAGCTTTTCAACCAGCGTGGCGAAGGCGTCTTCGAACTCGAGAACACCGTCATGTTCCTCGCCCGTGATGCCGCACAGGGCCGCTCATGACATTGGACGAGTTCTTCTGCATCGGCATCACCGTCACGCTCGGTTCGCACAAATTCGAACCCGAGGCGATCAAGGCGTTCGCCAGGAAATACGATCCGCAGATATTCCATCTCGACGAGGAGGCGGCGAAGAACAGCGTGTTCGGCGGCCTGTGCGCCTCGGGCTGGCACACAGCCGCAACCTGGATGAAATTGAACCTTGAGACCGGCGTGGAGGCCGAGGGCGCCCGCTGGGCCGGCGCTGAGCCCGCACCCGAATTCGGCCCCTCGCCCGGCTTCAAGAACCTCAAATGGCTGAAGCCCGTCTATGCCGGAGAAACCGTGACCTTCACCCGCACCACGCTTGCCCACCGCCCCATCGCATCGCGGCCGGGCTGGCGAGTGCTGACGCTGCGCTCGGAGGCTTTCGATTCGACCGGTGACAAGGTCATCGAGTTCGAAAGCGCCGTGCTGGTGAAAGTGGGATAGTCTCTTCCTTCTCCCCTTGTGGGAGAAGGTGGCCGAGCGAAGCTCGGTCGGATGAGGGGTGCTCCAGCTTGGCACTGCGGCACTCCGTCCAACACCCCTCTTCCGTCTCGGAGCTGCACTTCAATGCCCTTCAAACCCGATCAGCGTCCTGACCGGCACGCCGAGTGCTTCGAGCTTGTCGCGGCCGCCGAGGTCCGGCAGGTCGATGACGAAGCAGGCGGCGAGAATGTCGGCGCCGATCTGCCGCAACAGCTGGACCGCCGCCGCCGCCGTGCCACCGGTGGCGATCAGGTCGTCGACCAGGATCACCTTTTCGCCCGGAGATACGCCATCCCTGTGCATCTCCATCTCGTCCAGCCCGTATTCGAGGCTGTAGGCGACGCGCACCGTTTCGTAAGGCAGCTTGCCCTTCTTGCGGATCGGCACGAAGCCGGCCGAGAGCTGGTGGGCGACGGCGCCGCCAAGGATGAAGCCGCGCGCCTCGATGCCGGCGATCTTGTCGACTTTCTTGCCGGCATAGGGATGCACCAGCTCGTCGATGGCGCGGCGGAAGGCGCGCGCATTGCTTAGCAGCGTGGTGATGTCGCGAAACAGGATACCCGGTTTGGGATAGTCCGGAATGGTGCGGATCGCGGCAAGCAGCGTGTCTTCGAGCGAAGGTTTCATGGGCGGCTCTCCGGGCATTCGTCCGATTCGACTTGAAGACGTGAAAAGGAACTCTGGCCGATCGTAACCCGGCGCGGCCGGCGACGGCTACCGCGATGTGGCGCCTGGAAGAAAATTGTCCGGCAAAGGACTGAGCCGGCCGCCTTTAGAGCGACGTGCGTCCACTTGGACGCACAAAAGTACGCTCTAAAACTTTTGAAATCTACGCATCGTGCTTTCCGAAAATCGATTCCGATTTTCGGGCCGATGCGGTAGGAAATACGAAAAGGGCGTCTTTCGACGCCCTTTCAGTCTCGTGGGTTTGCGTAGCTCAATGCGCCACGCCGGCCCACACCTTGCGCTTGGTCAGATAGACCAGCGCGCCGAACACCAACAGGAAAACCAGCACGCGAAAGCCGGTTTTCTTGCGGGCTTCAAGATGCGGCTCGGCTGCCCACATCAGGAAGGCCGACACATCGCGGGAATACTGGTCGACCGTCTGCGGCGAGCCGTCGTCATAGGTCACCTGGTCGTCGGAAAGCGGGTTGGGCATCTTCAGCGACACGCCCGCTATGAAGTACGGATTGTAGTGGGTGCCTTCCGGTATCTCCATGCCCGCTGGCGGCTGCTCGTCATAGCCGGTCAGCAGCGAGTGGATATAGTCGGGACCGCCCTGGGCGTATTGCGTGAAGATGTCGAAGACGAAACGCGGAAAACCGCGCGTGACGCCGCGCGCCTTGGCCAGCAGCGACATGTCGGGCGGGGCAGCCCCGCCATTGGCGGCCGCCGCTGCCTGCTCGTTGGGGAACGGCGCCGGGAAATGGTCGGACGGTATGCCGGGACGATCGAACATGTCGCCGGCATCGTTGGGACCGTCATTGATCGTGTACTCGGCGGCCAGCGCCTTGACCTGCGCTTCCGAATAGCCAAGGTCTTCCAGTGTGCGGAACGCCACCAATTTCATCGAATGGCAGGCCGCGCAGACTTCCTTGTAGACCTTCAGTCCGCGCTGCAGCTGCGCCTTGTCGTACGTGCCGAACGGCCCGGCGAAGCTCCAGTCCATCTCCTTCGGCTCGTGTATCGGGAAATGCGTCGGCTGGGCTTCGTTGTGCGCCTCCTCCTGGGCGATGGCCCCGGTGGTCGAGGCCGCAGTGCCTGCCAACACAAGGCCGAGCAGCGCCAGCGAGGTGAGAATCGTCTTCATGCCAAATCCCCTTGAGATTCTCTGCCGCGCCGTCGTCGTCTCGAGCATGAGCTTGTCCGAAAACCGGTCTCCACTTTTCGGCAACATGCTCAGCCCTTGGCTTCCGGTGCGGCTGTCGCGCGAGCCGGATGCCCACCACCGCCACCCTTGTTCTTCTCGAGTACCGCCTCGGTGATCGAATTCGGCAACCGCCGCGGGGTCTCGATCAGGCCAAGCACCGGCAGCACGACCAGGAAGAAGGCGAAGTAGAACAATGTCGCCATCTGCGCCATGAAGACATAGCTGCCCTCGGCCGGCTGCGAACCCAGCCAGCCAAGCAGGACGGCATCGATCACGAACAGCCAGAAGAACAATTTGTACCAGGGCCGGTAGACCGCCGAGCGCACCTTTGAGGTGTCGAGCCACGGTACCAGGAACAGCATGGCGATGGAGCCGAACATCGCGAGCACGCCACCGAGCTTGGAGTTGATCGGCCCGATATTGAAGGTGATGGCGCGCAGGATCGCGTAGAACGGCAGGAAGTACCATTCCGGCACGATATGGGCAGGCGTCTTCAGCGGGTCGGCGACTGTGTAGTTGTCGGGATGGCCGAGAAAGTTCGGCAGGTAGAAGACGAAGTAGGCGAAGATGAACAGGAACACGAGCATCCCGAACGCGTCCTTGATGGTCGCATAAGGGGTGAAGGCGACGGTATCGGTCTTCGACTTGACCTCGATGCCGGTCGGGTTCGACTGGCCGACCACATGCAGCGCCCATATGTGCAGCACGACGACGCCGGCGATCATGAACGGCAAGAGATAGTGCAGTGAAAAGAAGCGGTTCAGCGTCGGGTTGTCGACAGCGAAGCCGCCGAGCAAAAGCTGCTGGATCCACTCGCCGACCAGCGGGACGGCGCTGAAGAAGCCGGTGATGACGGTCGCGCCCCAGAACGACATCTGCCCCCAGGGCAGGACATAGCCCATGAAACCTGTCGCCATCATCAGGAGGTAGATGATGCAGCCGAGGATCCACAGAAGCTCGCGCGGCGCCTTGTAGGAACCGTAGTAGAGGCCGCGGAAGATGTGGATGTAGACGGCGACGAAGAAGAATGACGCGCCGTTCGAATGCAGGTAGCGCAACAGCCAGCCCGAATTCACGTCGCGCATGATCTTCTCGACCGAATCGAAGGCGAGAGTGCTGTCCGCCGCATAGTGCATGGCCAGCACGATGCCGGTCAGCATCTGCGCCACCAGCATGGTCGCCAGGATGCCGCCGAAGGTCCACGCATAGTTGAGGTTGCGCGGCACCGGATAAGCGACGAAGCTGTCATAGACCAGCCGCGGCAGCGGCATGCGGGCGTCGAACCAGCGTCCGATACCGGTCTTGGGCGTATAGGTCGAGTGTCCCTCGCTCATCGAAATATCCCTTAGCCTCAGCCGATACGGATCTTGGTGTCGGAAATGAACTGGAACACCGGCACCGACATGTTCTCCGGCGCCGGCCCGCCGCGGACGCGGCCCGAGGTGTCGTATACCGAGCCGTGACACGGGCAGAACCAGCCGCCGAACTCGCCTTCCTGGCCGAGCGGGATGCAGCCGAGATGGGTGCAGACCTGGACCATCACTATCCAGGCTTCCTTGCCCGGCATGGTGCGGTTGGCGTCCGTCGCCGGCGCATCGGCCGGCAAATTGGCGTTGCGAGCGAGCGGATCCTTGAGCTCGGCCAGATTGACCGCCTCGCCGTCCTTCATCTCTTGTTCGGTGCGGTTGCGCACCACCACCGGCTTGCCGCGCCATTTCACGACAAGCGACATTCCCGGCGTCAGCGAGGAGACATCGACCTCGACCGAGGCCAGCGCCAGTGTCGAGGCATCAGGGCGCATCTGGTCGATGAACGGCCAGGCGACGGCACCCGCGCCGACCACCGCGGCCATGCCGGTGGCGACATAGAGAAAATCACGACGGTTGGGATCCTGGATGTCGGTTGCGCTCACGGGTGCCTGATCCTTTCGCCTCTTCCGTGCCGGTGGCCGAGGCTTGTTCCCCGCTCTTTCACGCCAACCCGACAGCGCATGGCGAACAGGCTAGCGAATTCCTCCGGCAATTGGCCTTCGGTTTATGCGTGAAGCCCGTTTTTGTCCAGACGGGTGAAGGCACAAGGGCAGATTGTCGCGGGGACGCAATTCGGCGTCGGGCGGCATGGCGGCGAAGAGGGCGAAACCACAGGAAAACAATGGCAAAACCGGCGCCGGTGTTTGCCTCGACAGGAGACCCAGCCTCGGTCTATCCTCGGCTCATGGCGCATGTCATCGACCGCGACAAATGGGCCAGGACGCCCGATCGCTGCCCCGACCATTGGCAGGGCGAACTGCAGTGCGGCGCGTACGGCTCCAGAAGCTGCCTGATCTTCAACTACCTGCCGGAGATCGGCGGCGGCCCGCGGCTGCACATGCATCCCTATTGCGAGATTTTCATCATCCGAACTGGCACCGGCCTGTTCACCGTCGGCGATCGGCAGATCGAGGCGTCGGCCGGCCAGATCCTGATCGTGCCGCCGAACACGCCGCACAAATTCACCAATCTCGGCCCAGGTCCGCTGGAGACCACCGACATCCACGAAAACGGCAGCTTCATAACCGAATGGCTGGAGTAGGCCATGATCCCGAACCGAAGGTCCGCGTCAGCGATAACCGGAAACCAGTTTTCGGGATCAATGGCCGAAGTCGGACCCTGAGCGGACATTCTCAGCGCTCTTCCGCATTTCTCTCTATAGCCGACTTTCAAAGGAATCAGCGCCAATGACCTGGTTCAGACGTTTGTGAGTCGATCTGGCCGCCCGAAACAGTCCTTCCCCGACTGACGCAAACGGTCTCGACTTCTTAAGCAGGCTGCCAGATTTCCTCTTCGGTAGCTTTCAACATGATCTACTCCCGCGGCGGGCTGGTCGCACCGCGCTGCAAAGGTTTGCGAAAACCTCATCAATAGACCGATGTCGCCGAGCTTTCAACGTCCGGCGCGGCAACGCGGGATGTCCGCGTGGGTCATTCCTTCCGGTTTGAGAACGGGAAGGTTGCGCCCATCTCGGCCATTGCGCCGGCCCCTCCCATCTTCCAAAAGCGGACATCGCTCAGTCGACATCACGGCCAAGGTTGCGCCACTGCAGTCGGCTGCGAACGGCTCAGCATTGACCGCTATGGGATCCAATACGCGCCTTTGAGACAGCGGCGATGGGCTACGGCGTGGCCGTCGAGATAACGTTGCCAGCCATGGGCGTTGGGCGATATCAGCTTGGACAATCGCTAACGTCGCCTTCGACGGGAAGGAAGAAGCGACGCCGTTCGCACGCGGTCAGTTCGCGTGGAACAGTTTGCTGCGCGAAATCGATGAGTTCCTGGGGTGTCTGAAAAGCCCGTATGACGCGAACGCGTTCATTATGGGATACAATCACTATCCTCGTGCCATCCGAATTAAAGGCCGCGCGCGTCAGTGCTGGTCGCTTGTTCTCCTCGTCCGGACTGACAAGTACTGCCATCTGGCGCCCCGATTGAGCTGCCCAAAGACGGACCGTTCGATCCTGGAATGAAGCCGTCACGACATAAAGGCCATTGCCACTGAATTGGGCACTATTCACTCCGCCACTGTGCCCCCTCAGAACTGTTCTTTCCGTTCCTTCCGGGACGCCCCAGGTTCGTACGGTGCCGTCGCGTGAGGCAGTCAGCACGGACCGGCCGTCCTGGCTGAAGGACACTGTTGTCAGCTCGTTGCTGTGCCCTTTCAGGATCGCGACGGTGCGTCCGTCTTTGACCGACCAGATCCGCGCCGTGTGGTCGAGCGAAGCCGTGGCAACCAGTTGGCCATCCGGACTGAATGCCGCGCCGGTTATTGAGCGCTCGTGCCCGACCAGTTTCTTCAGTTCGGTCCCGTCGGGTTTCACCAGGTGTCCCGCGCTGCCGGTCGCAGCGAAGACGAGATCGCCATTCCGGTTGAAAACAACCTGCGGTAACCTCTCGCTTGAAGGGATGGTGGCGACTTTGGCGCCGCTCGCCGCGTCCCACACCAGGGCGGTACCGCGACCCGAACCCGCCGCCAGAAGGCTTCCCGCCGGGCTGAACTGAATATGACGCAGTCCAATGGGCGATTTGATGGTCGCGAGCTGACGTTTACTCGCAACATCCCAGACCAGAACTCGGCCCGCGAGAGATACGGTTGCGACCCGAGTTCCGTCCGGGCTGAACGTCGCACTGTGGACGACCTCGCCTGTGTCGAACTTGGCAATCTCGCGTTCGGTCGTGGCATCCCAAAGGTGTACTTTGGCGTCCCCGCCTCCAGTCAGAAGATGCACGCTATCGGGACTGAAGACCGCAAAGGTCGGCGGATATTCATGCAGCAGGTCCGTCGTCAGAATCCCGTTGACGTCCCATAGGCGAGCGGTGCCATCGTGTGAAGCCGTGAGAAGAGTGTTGCTGTCGACCGGACTGACCTCCACGTGTTCGATCAAGGCATCATGGCCGACAATGGTTGTGAACAGCGACGCTCGACCGACGTCCCAGATGCGTATCGGACCGTCGATGGATGCGGTCACCAGGAGGCGATCGTCGAGGCTGAACGCGCTGTTCATTTCGTTGTCAGGGTTATAACCGATGTCAGCCAGTTTCAAGTTCGGGGTCTCCTGGCCAAGCACGTCAAGCAAGGTTCCCGACTTGCCGTCCCAAATCCGTGCGCTGCCATCGAGCGAGACCGTTGCGATCTGGCGGCCACCGTGACTGAAGATGACACCCTGCAGTTGGGTGTCGCTCTTGTGGCCGGCCAGTCTGGCGATCTCAGTCCCGTTCCCAACGTCCCAAAGGGCGGGCAAACTACTGAATGAAATTGTGCCCAACGAGCCTACCAACAGCCGGCTTCCGTCGGGGCTGAATGTCAGCATGGATGCCCAAGTGCCAACATACCATTCATGGATCAGAGTGCCATCCGTGGCATTCCAGACGAAGACCTTCCGCGCTTGTGAAGTCGCAAAACTGCGACCATCCGGATTAAAGTCGGCCAATGCATCTCCAATGTCTGATGCACCTCCGGTGCTGCCTACGCTCAGGAGTTTCGTTCCCGTCCGGGCGTCCCAGAGTGACGCCTGAACGTTTAATCCCTCTGTCAGCACCCGCTCGCCGTTGGGATCGAACGCGGCCGTGGGATAGGCGCCGGAAGGCTCGAGCACAGCACGTTGCTCACCGGACGCAGCATCCCAGATGCGCGCGGTGCCGTCCCTTGCGGCCGTAATGACCCGGCCTCCGTCCGGACTGAATCCGGCTCTCTCCACGGGTCCCCGATGGCCCTTCAAGACTGCAATCTCGGTACCTTTCGAGACGTCCCAAATGCGTGCCGTCTTGTCGTGGGACGCAGTGACAATGCGATCGCCCGTCCGATTGAAGACGGCCTGCGCCACTTCGGCGTCGTGTTTGAACACCATCGTCTGGCGGTGTGCCAGCAGAGCGTTGAAAAGTGCGGCCTCCGCTTCAAAGAGATGTGGTCGCGCACGTTTCGTTCCGCTCTTCGGCAACGCCTCCAGCGCCAACAGGATTGCGGTCTCCGTATCGCCGCTCGCTGCGGTTTGCTTTGAGAGAAGCGAGAGCGAAAGAGACTGGTTGCGGAGCGCCTGATCTCGTGCTGCGAGGGCCTCCTTTTCGGCCGACCTGGCCAACTCCGCGTGCCGCGTCGCTTCCTGCTGTCCTTTGAACCCGAAGAACGCGCCCGCGCCGGCCATGAGCGCCAATACGGTTGCCACGATCGCAGCATAGCGCGTGCGTCGCGCGAGCCGGCCCGCTGCCGTGGCTGCGAGAGTACGGCGTTCGGCCTCGCGCTCCAGACGTTCAGCCTCGCGCTCCAGACGTTCAGCCTCTCGCTCGAGGCGTTCGCGTCTGGCAGCTTCAGCGGCCTCAATCAGTGCCCGCTCGCCTTGCCGGTCCTTCTCCTCCCGCTCTTTCTGGGCACGCGAAGAAGCCTCGATGTAGGCGATGACCTGATCGTCGACTTCTTCCCGTCTCGACTGCAGCAGTTCCTCGCCTTCGGCCAGACGCTTGCCGGATGGCAGGAGGAGTTCCTGGTTCCTGTTATCCGAGTGCCAGCGTTGGGCATCGGCCATGAGCCGAGCCCGCGCCTCGAGGAATCTCCTGTTTGCATTAACAATGTTGCCAGCGCGCGGCCACCGGCTCAACAAGGCTTCGTGGGCCACGCGGACGAAGACGTGGCCTGCGGCATCCTCATCACTGACGAGGAGGCGAGCGGCGACCAGTGCTTCAACGAGAGCCAATCGTTGAGGTGTGCCCGTGACTTCGGCGCGCAAGGCCGGACGTGCCGCAACGGCTTCATCACCCGGGCGCACCGTGGTAAGGGCACGCAACACGACTGGCAGCTCCTCCTGGATGTCGGGCGGGAGCGCGTCAACGACTTCGTCGGCGCGGCGCGCGATCGCCCCTTCGAAACCGCCAAGTGCCTGATACGCAGCAAAGGTCAAAATGCGCTGCTCCCGCCCCGCCTCGTAGAGAGCGTCGAGCACAAATTCGAGAAGCGGCAAGGATCTGGGATCAGCAGATGCCGCACCCCGCAGCACATCGTCGAGCCGCCCGCGATCAGGACTTTCCTCGAAGCGGAGCCCGGCGGCGCGGGCCGGCTCGCGGATGATCTGGGCGATCTCAGGGCCGGACGGCGGCAAGAGCTCGTAGCTGCCAAGCCCATCTTTCAGCCCCGAGAAACCGGGGACTTCGCCGCAACGGTGAAAGAAATCCGATCGGATCGTCGCAGTCACCCAAGCCAGTCCACTGCCGGCGAGTGCCGCGAGGAGCCGCACCAGCGCTTCGCGCGATGCCGGCTTCTCCTCGGTCGTGAACAACTCCTCCATCTGATCGACGGCAACGATCAGTCGCAGTTGGGTGGGGACCGAAGCTGCGGCGGCCGCCGCTTTGGCGTGGGCCAGGCGCATGAGCGCCAGAGCTCGATCAGGTGAGTTCCAACAGAGTTGAGCCAGCGCTGCCGGTTCGCAACCCAGCTCAGGGAGGGCGCCTTCGCGAAGCAGCCCTGCAGCCAGTGACGTGACCGGATCAGGACCCTCCGACGGGCGGACCAGACAGCGGCGCCAAAAATTGATGCCAGCCACTGCGCCAGGCCGAGTGATGGAAGGCAGTAGCCCTGCTCGCAGGAGAGAGGACTTGCCCGAGCCGCTCATACCATAGATGAGCAGGAATGCCTTGCCATTGGCAGCTTGCTGCCTCAGGCGTTCCATGCACTCGGCAATCGCGCGGGCTCGTCCGAAGAAGAGGTCAGCGTTTTCGAACTCGAAGGGGTTGAGACCTCGAAAGGGCGACGTGACCTGCTCCTCCGAGGCGAGCGGCACGCGGCAAGCGTGTACAGGCCGAGCGATGTTCTTCACCCTGTGCTCGCCAAGATCGATGAATTCGAGGGCGAGCCGATCGCGGGCCTGTGCGTAGACCGCTTCCGAAATGCATATTCCACCGGGGTGTGACAGCGCCTCCAGGCGGGCGGCGACGTTCACACCGTCGCCCATGAGATTATCACCTTCGACGACAACATCGCCGAGATTGATGCCGATGCGAAAGCGCAGACGGCTCGCCTCCGAGAGCTCAGCGTTTTGTTTGTCGACTTCGAGCTGGATTTCGGTCGCGCACCGAACCGCTTCGACGGGGCTCGCGAACTCGGCGATGACGCTGTCGCCAGCGCTTCCGAACACCCGTCCCTCATGTTTCTCGATCAGCCGGTCAATGATCTGACGATGCGCCCGCAGCGTCGCAAGCGTCCCTTCCTCGTCTCTGCCTGTCAGACGGCTATAGCCAACTGCGTCGGCAGCGAGGATGGTAGCCATTCTGCGATGAACGCGATCCAAGCCGGAACCCTCCCGCGATCTCGCAACATCCTAGTGGAAATGGTGCCTTTTTGGGGAGGGGCGCCGAACTAACCGCAAGGGGTCCGCTTCCGCCGTGCAACCAGACATCCCGCCTGTGTGGCGGCAATGACTGCGTTGGGTGAACTTATTTCGTAGCGCGAGCGCCTTTCTTCTTCCAAGCATGGCGTCGACCTGCTCCATCCGCTTGCCGACTTAGGCCACGGTGAAGTTCTTGTCGCGGTTGTTCACCGCTTTGAACTTGCTGCCGTCGATCGCTACAATGGCACGCGTGAAGAGCTTCAACCGGCGGCACAGTTCGACGAACTGCCCGCACACCGCTCTGATCGCGGCTCCGTTGTCACGCCGGAAGTTAGCGATCGTCTCAAAGTCCGGCTCTCCTCCAACCGACCTAAACCTATCATAAAAAAGCGTTTTACACAGCCTGGACCCAGAGCGGCCCTCATCAGCCGGTCGATTGAAAACCGCCAATTGAGCATCGAGAGCACCCTTGAGCCATGATCACTGGCGGATAACTGCGCGATGACTTTCCCAATCGTAGCCCAAAACGACAAAGCGCGAGCAAGAACCGAAGACGTGAAACGCGGTGGCAAGGCAAAAGAAGACAAATTTCTGTTGCACGCTGAACGATGAGCACACATCAAGTTCCCCGCGGCCACAAGCGAAAGATTTGGCAAGAAGCGCTAAAGGCATTTCCATCTTCGTTGAACGGCTGTACCTTAGCCGATGCCGTAGGGCCGTACTCATGAAACTGCTCCCCATCTTACGCAGTTTTGGTCCGTGATGGTCCTGTGCGTGAAGGCAGAGGAGCGGACATGATCCGGCAGCTTACGTCCTCGGAACGCCAGCGCGGCGCAGCTATCGCGCTCGCCGTGGTGATCACTGGAGCGGCGATGGCAGCCCTGGGACGTTCGGACACGCTTGGTGTCCAGGGCGTTATCGTAATGCTGTTCGCAGGCGGATTGCTCTACGGAGTGCTGTCCTCGTTCTACGAGCCGGAGCCGACGGAGGACCGGGAGGCGTCGTATTACGACGATCCGATCAAAGTCGGCATTGTGCTTTCGATGGCCTGGGCTGTATTCGGCATGTTCATGGGCGTTTGGGTGGCCGCACAGCTCGCGTGGCCCGACCTTGCCTTCGATGCGGCGTGGTCCAGCTTCGGGCGGCTGAGGCCTGCGCACACCTCCGGCGTCATCTTCGGGTTCGGCGGAAATGCCTTAATCGCGACCTCGTTCCACGTCGTCCAGCGCACGTCTCGTGCACGGCTTGCTGGGCAGATCAGCCCGTGGTTCGTGCTTCTCGGCTTCAATCTGTTCTGCGTTCTGGCCATTTCCGGCTATCTGCTAGGCGTCACCCAGTCGAAGGAATACGCGGAAGCCGAGTGGTATGCCGACTTGTGGCTGGTGATCGTGTGGGTGACCTACTTCATCCTCTACATCGCTACGATCGCGCGACGGAAGGAGCCGCACATCTACGTCGCCAACTGGTACTTCATGGCGTTCATCCTGGTCGTCGCGATCCTCCACATCGTGAACAACCTCGCCGTTCCCGTCTCATGGGGGCACGCCAAGAGCTACACGATCTGGCCGGGCGTCCAGGATGCGATGGTCCAGTGGTGGTATGGCCACAACGCGGTCGCCTTCTTCCTGACTGCGGGCTTCCTCGGCATGCTCTACTACTACCTGCCCGTCAGGGCGCAGCGACCGATCTTCTCCTATCGCCTGTCGATCCTGAGCTTCTGGGGCATCACCTTCTTCTACATGTGGGCGGGTTCGCACCACCTGCACTACACCGCGCTTCCGCACTGGGTGCAGACGCTCGGCATGACGTTCTCGGTGATGCTGCTCGTGCCGTCCTGGGCTTCAGCAGGCAACGCGCTTCTGACCCTCAATGGCGCATGGCACAAGGTGCGCGACGACGCTACGCTGCGCTTCATGATGGCCGCCGTGGTATTCTATGGCCTTTCGACCTTCGAGGGCTCGTTCCTCGCCATCCGGCCGGTGAACTCGCTGTCTCACTATACCGACTGGACCGTCGGGCACGTTCACGCAGGCGCCCTTGGCTGGGTCGCGCTGATCACCTTCGGCTCGCTTTATACGCTCGTGCCCAGCCTCTGGAAGCGCGAGCGCATGTACTCGGCGACCCTCGTCGAGGTGCACTTCTGGCTGGCGATTGCCGGAACGCTGATTTACGCCTTCGCGATGTGGAATTCAGGCATCATCCAGGGGCTGATGTGGCGGACCTACACGGAAGACGGCGCGCTCGCCTATTCCTTCGTCGACTCGCTGGTGGCGATGTACCCCTATTACATCGCCCGCGCCTTCGGTGGGCTGCTCTTCCTGCTGGGCGCGGTAGTGGGCTGCTATAATATGTGGATGACGGTCCAATCCGCGCCGCTCGCTGCGCCGCGCGAAGCAGACGTGCCCGTAGTCCCGGCGACCATTCCGGGGGAATGACGGATGCCTGAACTCTTCCACCGCAAGCTCGAGCGTTCTGCCATCTGGTTCGTAATCGCAATCATCGCGGCGGCGAGTGTCGGCGGCATCGTCGAGATCGCGCCCCTGTTCACCATCGATGAGACGGTGGAAGAAGCTCCGGACATGCGGATGTACACCCCGCTGGAGCTCGCCGGGCGCAACATCTATATCCGCGAGGGCTGCTACGCCTGCCATAGCCAGATGATCCGGACACTCCGGGACGAGGTGGAGCGCTATGGGCCCTACTCGCTCGCCGTAGAGTCCCGGTATGACCGCCCGATGCTCTGGGGGTCCAAGCGGACGGGACCGGATCTCGCCCGTGTCGGCGGCAAGTATTCCGACTTCTGGCACGTCGCGCACCTGACGAACCCTCGTGACGTGGTCCCGGAGTCGAACATGCCCGCCTACCGCTGGTTGGCCCGTACGTCTCTGAAGATTGAAGACCTGCCCTTGCACCTGGCGGCGCAGCGGGCGCTCGGCGTCCCCTACACGGACGAGATGCTGGAGAACGCGGCGCGCGACGCCTATGGCCAGGCGACTCCGGACACGGACTTCGCCGCAGGCGTCACTGAGCGTTACGGCGAGGAGACCCAGGTAAGCGCGTTCGACGGAGTGACGACCGACGTCACCGAGATGGACGCACTGGTGGCCTATCTCCAGGTCCTGGGGCGACTGACGGCAGCAGCGTACGGGAATACCGCGGCCCCTGAAGAAGAGCCGGACCCGGAAGGCTAATGGCGGAGGCTATCGGATGGACCTGGATTATAACGCCGTTGTCGCATTCTCGAAGAGTTGGGGCCTTTTTTACCTGATCGCGTTCGCACTCGGCGTGCTCGTCTATACCTTCTGGCCTTCGAACAGGAAGCGTTTCGACAGGGCCAAGCACAGCATCCTCGACGAGGACGACAAGCCATGGAAGTGAATGAACGCGACCCCGTCACCGGCCGCGAGACCACCGGTCACGAGTGGAACGGCATCAAGGAGTTGGATACGCCGGTCCCGCGCGGCGTGCTCATGTTCCTGATCGTAACCCACGTCTGGGCGATCGCCTGGTGGTTTCTCGTTCCATCCTGGCCGCTGGGAACGACCTATACGAGGGGCCTTCTCGGAATTGACCAAAGACAGACGGTCGAGGCGCGCCTCGTCGAGGCGCGGCGCGATCGGGTGAACTGGATGAATCGCATCGAGACGGAAGGCTACGATGTGATCCTCGCCGACGAGGCGCTGATGCAAACGGTTCGCAGCACCGGACGGCAGCTGTTCGGCGACAACTGCGCGGCATGCCACGGCAGGGACGGCAAAGGCGGAGCGAACTATCCCGACCTTACGGACGACGATTGGCTGTGGGGCGGCGGCCCCGAACTCATCGAGCAGACGATGCGCGTGGGCATCAACACCCGGCACCCGGAAAGCCGGATCGGACAGATGCCGGCTTTCGGGCGCGATGAGATGCTCGACCGCGAACAGGTCCGGAACGTGGCCGCCTACGTCTATTCGCTGACGCACCCCGACTACTCTACCCATGAAAACATCAAGCAGATAGAAGCAGGGCGGGAGGTATTCGTCACGACCTGCGCGACCTGCCACGAGGAGAATGCCAAGGGGAAGCGGGATGTCGGCGCTCCAAATCTCACGGACTCGCACTGGATTTATGGTGAAGATCTGGACACGATCATCGCGTCCGTGCACGGCGGACGGCAGGGTCACATGCCGACCTGGGACGAGAGGCTGACGACGGCCGAGATCAAGACGCTCGCGCTCTATGTCCACGATCTTGGAACGCAGCAGCCATGACCACAAAGATATCCCACAGCAAAGCATGGATAGCCTGGGTGCTGGTTCCAGCCGGGTTGCTGATTTTTGCCGGGGCGAACGCGCACCTTGTCTATGTGGCGGTTCAGTCGCAACCGGACTGCGTGGAGCACTTGAAGGCCGGGGGCGAAGGCGAAGGCTACCGCGCGGCGAAGTCAGCGTGCTGAGGAGGAGTGAGATGAGCGAGACCGACAAGTCGTATTGGCTGCTCAGCGAGACCTCGGGCATTGGCGAAACGCGCGACCGACGTCTCGACCGGGGACTGCCGCTTTTCGAGGGACTCCGCTGGCTCTCTGCGGGCTGGCGGGATTTCTGGATCCGGCCCGCGTCGAGCCTGGCCTATGGGATTGTCGTCTTTCTCCTGTCCGTCGCCTTCGTTTGGACGCTTGTCGGATTCGGTCGTGACTACATTCTGTTTCCGGCGCTTGCCGGGTTCATGATCGTGGCCCCCTTTTTGGCGCTGGGCCTGTATGAAAAGAGCCGGGCAATAGAGGAAGGACGCGCCATCGGCCTCGCCTCGATGCTCCTGGTGCGCCCCACCGGCGGCGCACAGGTCTTCTTCGCGGGCCTACTACTGTGTTTGCTCCTGCTTCTGTGGACGCGTGCGGCGGTGCTCCTCTGGGCACTCTTCTTCGGCGTGACGCCCTTTCCCGGATTCGACCGCATAGTCGGAGTGCTCTTCGGCACCGCATATGGGTGGGCGATGATTGCGATCGGGACGGCGATAGGAGGCCTCTTCGCGGCCTTCGCTTTCGCCATCAGCGTCTTTGCAGTGCCGATGCTGCTCGACCGGCGCGTGGACGCGCTGACGGCTATGGCTATCAGCGCGAAACTGGTGTGGAACAACCTTCCGCCGATGCTGGCCTGGGGCGCCTTGGTGCTCCTGCTCTTCGCAGTCTGCGTGGTCACAGGGCTTATCGGGATGATCGTCATCTTTCCTCTGCTGGGGCACGCAACCTGGCATGCGTACAGGGCGGTCGCACGTCCAGAGGGGTGAGACCATGAGTTGTTGCGCGCCGGGAGCCGAAGCCGCATTGCTGCTGGCGCCAAGGCGGGAGATTGCCGAGCGCGAAATCGTGCTCGCCAGCCGCGACATGGGGGATGGCGCTTTCCAGACCCAGTTTTCGGTACCGCAAGCGCATTGCGCTGCCTGCATAGCTGCGATCGAAGGCGCGCTGCAAAGTCTCGACGGAATCATCGCGGCACGAGTGAATCTCACGTCCCGACGTGTCGCCGTGAAGTGGAGGAATGAAGGTCGTGTCCCTCCGATGTTCGACGCCCTGAAGGCTGTCGGATACGATGCCTGCCTCGCGGAGACGGAAGACGGCGCATGCGATGCCGAGTTGTCGCGGCTGCTGCGGGCCACAGCCGTGGCGGGATTCGCCGCCATGAACATCATGTTGCTGTCGGTGTCCGTCTGGTCTGGCGCAGATCAGGGAACTCGAAATGCATTTCACTTGATCTCGGCGCTGCTGGCCGTCCCCACCGTCGCCTATTCCGGACGGATATTCTTCGTTTCGGCGTGGAATTCGGCGATGAAGCGCACCGCCAGCATGGACATTCCCATCTCAGTCGGAATCCTGCTGGCTCTGGGCTTGAGCCTCTACGACACGTCTGTCGGAGGACCTCACGCCTATTTCGATGCGGTAACGTCGTTGATCTTCTTTTTGCTTGTCGGGCGCACGCTTGACCATGCGATGAGGCGGAAGGCGCGGAACGCCGTCACCGGTCTTGCCCGCTTGATGCCGAGGGGGGCGGCGGTGGTCGGGGCGGACGGAAGCCGCGAGTTCCGCGACCTGACAGAAATCGAGCCGGGTGACATGATATTGGTAGCCCCCGGAGAACGCATTCCGGTGGACGGGACGGTTGTCATGGGCGCGGGCAGCCTCGACGTTTCGGTGGTGAGCGGTGAGTCCAAGCCCGAACGCGCGCAGCCGGGCAGCGCCGTTCTTTCGGGAGCGCTAAGTCTTGATGGCGCGCTCACTGTCCGTGCCGAGCGGCGTGCACGGGATTCCTTCCTCGCCGACGTGGTCAGGCTGATGGAGGCGGCTGAGCACGGCCGCGCCCGCTATCGCCGCATCGCCGACCGCGCGGCCGCGCTCTATTCCCCTGTCATCCATCTGCTGGCGCTTGCGACTTGCGCCGCCTGGATACTGCTTACAGGCGACTGGCATCGATCGGTTACGATTGCGATTTCCGTCCTCATCATCACCTGCCCGTGCGCGCTCGGCCTTGCCGTGCCGATGGTCCAGGTCGTGGCGGCGCGCCGGCTGTTCGATCTCGGCGTCACCCTCAAGGATGGCAGCGCGCTCGAGCGCCTTGCCGAGACCGACACCGTGGTCTTCGACAAGACGGGCACACTCACGACGGGCGCCGCCCGCGTCGAACGGCACACGGTAGCTCCGCAAGATGTTGTGGCCGCCGCAGCACTCGCCTCCTTTTCCAGGCACCCGGTGGGGCGCGCGGTGGCCGCGATGACAGTCGCAAGAGTGGCTATCGAAGGGTTCCGCGAAGTTGCCGGGTACGGGATCGAAGGGCGCGTTGGCGAAGCGTTTTACAGGCTAGGAAGGAAGGATTGGGTCTCCGCAAGCGTGGCCAACGTCCCGAGTGAAGCCGCCACGTGGCTTTCGAAAGACGGAAAGCTTGCGGGTTCATTTGCGATTGCCGACGAAATCCGTCCTGGCGCGACGCGTGCCATCCGAAAGCTAGCTGACCTCGGGTTGGCGACAGAGGTGCTGTCCGGCGATCGAGTGGAGGAGGCTTGCAGGGTGGCGGCTGCGTTGGGAATCTCGGAAATCCGCCACGGTGCGCTTCCCGAGGACAAGGTCGAGCGTCTGGAGGAGCTGGCGCGGTCCGGCCGCCGCATCCTTATGGTTGGAGACGGGCTGAACGATGCCCCCG
This sequence comes from Mesorhizobium delmotii, assembly GCF_900149755.1. Lineage (NCBI taxonomy): Bacteria > Pseudomonadati > Pseudomonadota > Alphaproteobacteria > Hyphomicrobiales > Phyllobacteriaceae > Mesorhizobium > Mesorhizobium delmotii. Next base: position 435,220 of record NZ_FUIG01000024.1, read on the forward strand.
CGCTCGCCACCGCGCATGTCTCAATGGCGCCCTCGTCGGCGGCAGACATCGGGCGGAATGCTGCCGACCTTGTCTTCCTGGGCACGAGCCTGGAGGCCGTACCACATGCCATAAGAGTCGCCCGGAACGCATCCCGGCTGGTGCGGCAGAACCTCGCCCTTGCCATCGCCTACAACGTTCTGGTCGTGCCCCTCGCTGTGATGGGCCATGTTACGCCCCTTATGGCCGCTGTCGCCATGTCGACGTCATCGATTCTCGTGGTCGGCAACGCATTGCGCCTTCCGGGCGAGCCTCCGCCCGCAGGATCTTCGGCTCTTCGCAGGCTCGACTTGGCGGAGGCGGCATGAACTATCTCGTCTGGCTTGTTCCAATTGCCTTGGGCATGGGCGTCGCGGGTCTCGCGGCGTTCCTGTGGTCGATGCGCAGCGGCCAATATGAAGATCTCGACGGAGCCGCCGAAAGGGTGCTGGTTTCAGACGCCGCGGACGTTCCCCTTCGTCAGTATGGGTGGAAAAGCGAGGCGGCCGCTCATGAGGCTCGCCCCAAGGGCGGGAAGGCGCCGACCGCCGACGGCGTTTTCTCAAGGAGCAGAACGGACGGAAGGGTTTGACAATGTCTCAAGCTGGTGACAGGCCGTACGACTGGGTGGCGGCGTTGGCTTTCTACTCGGGAGCCGCCGTGCTTGTCCCAAGCCTCGCCGCCTTGGTCGTTAGCCTTCTGGCGGTCGCCTTGGCATTGCTATAGCAACGAGATGGCTGTCCTGCGTAGGGCGGCGGCTCCGCGACTGCTGGCCTCTTCAGTTGCATTCGGATGCGGACGGAGTATCCTTAAGTTTGGGCGCTGGACGTTGCTGCGCCTAGTGCTCGGGCGTCCTCGCACGAGCGAAATTGGGGAGTGGCAGGCATGTCCGAGGCAATGCATCCGGCGGCGCCGCATCATCTTCCGCCTTTCATAACGGCCCCCGGCGAGACCGATGTGTTGTTCACGGGGTCGGTCATCTTCCTTGTGCTGGCCGTGATGGGGATTGGAAGTTTGTACTTCTGGCTCCATTCCTTGCCGGAGCGCATGTCCCACGGCGGCAGTCAGATCCAGTTCCAGCTGGTGGCGGTGCTGTCGCTGCTGGCGTTGTTCACCCACATCCATGCGTTCTGGATTGCCGCGCTGTTTCTGGCGCTGATTCCTGTGCCCGACTTCTGGACGCCCCTGGCCAGCATGGCCGACTCGCTCGCCAGGATGGCGACGGGGCGGTTTCGATCCCCCGCCGCGGAGGCGCCGTCTGAGCCGGCTCCCGAGGTGCTTGCCAACTATACGCCGGTCAAAGTGGAGGTCGTACCTTCTCCGACCCCCTTGGAGAAAGCCCGAAGCGACCCCCGCGACGAAATCGCCAAGACGCATGCGCCGGAGCCGTCCGACCGCCATCAGCGCCAGCCGGTGTCAGTGGGAGGTCATGAACGATGATCGAGGTTCTGCTTTGTTCGGTCCTGACCGTCCTGCCCGATTTTCTCGTCCGCCGCTTCGTACAGGGAAAGAGGATTGGTCACGAGATCACGCTCTATTCTGTATGGTATGAGCTGCGATACGGAATAACGGCGTGCATAGCTCTGACAGTGATTCTGCTGACGCTCATTCTCTACTATCATCCGTCGACGTCGAGTGCGATTTCGTTCTTTCGCACCATTCCCATCCTCCCCGAAGGCTCCGGCCGCGTCGAGGAAGTCTATGTGGGCATAAGGGACAAGGTCGAGGCTGGCCAGCGCATCTTCAGGCTTGACAGCTCGGAGCAGGAAGCGGCGCTCGAGACCGCGCGACGGCGCATATCGGAGATAGACGCTGGTTTCGAATTGGCCAAGACCGAGCTGGTAGGGGCCGACGCCCGCATTCAGGAAGCGCAAAGCTCGTACAAGCAGGCCTTGGACGAACTCGAAACCAAGACCGAACTTCAACGGCGAAACGCCAGCACGGTCGCGCAGCGCGAGATCGAAAAGCTCGCCAACATCGTGGAAGGGCGGCAGGCCGCCATTTCCGCGGTCATGGCGAGCAAGCAGTCCGTCGAATCGCAGATTTCGTCCGTGCTGCCGGCGCAGAAGAAAAGCGCCGAGGCGGCGCTTGCCCAGGCCCAGGTCGAACTGGACAAGACCGTCGTCTACGCTGGGGTCGCCGGCACTTTGGAGCAATTCACCCTGCGCAAGGGAGACATCGTAAATCCCTTTATGCGGCCCGCCGGCGTTCTCATACCGGCGGAAGCCGGACGGAAGGCGCTTATAGGGGGCTTCAGCCAGCTCGAAGCCCAGGTCATGAAGGTCGGCATGGTTGCCGAAGCGACTTGTATTTCGATGCCTCTGACGATCATTCCGATGGTGGTCACCGAGGTTCAGGATCTCATCGCGACCGGTCAGGTTCGGGCGTCGGATCAGTTGATCGACGCCCAACAGGTGGTCCGGCCCGGAACGATCACCGTCTTTCTGGAGCCGCTGTTCGCGGGAGGGTTCGATGGCGTGCCTCCAGGCAGCAGTTGCATCGCCAACGCCTACACCAACAATCACGACCGACTTGCCGAGGAAGATTTGGGCACAGCGCACTGGCTGTTCCTGCACGTCATAGATACGGTCGGGCTGGTGCATGCGATCATATTGAGATTCCAGGCGCTCCTTCTTCCTGTGCAAACACTCGTCTTTTCGGGCGGGCATTGAGGAACCGACGCGCCATCGAACATGCGGCCAAAGGAAATACCGTCATGTGCACCAAAGTGCGATCTTAAGCTCGCTATGGCCGTTCGTGCTTAAATGGAACGGGATTTGAACCGACATAACGCGGAGCAACAACGGCGTCTGAAGGGATCAATGCGGCAAGTCATACGCTTGGCCTGCCGACCTTAGTTGCTCAAGTGTTTTTCCGGCGCAACTTCCCGACCAATCTCCGCCAACTGGCTCGGCCTTGCCTCGCATGGTGATTGTGCCGGCCTGATTGTCGGGGGTTATATAAACGGCAACCCCGTCTGGACCAATTTTGGACAAGTAGTAAGCACGAACGATGCCGCTTAATTCACAACGCACCAAGAAAGGGAAGTCCTCGAACGATCCCTCTTGGGCATGTGCTTCAGGGCTATACATGCAGGCAAGCGACGATTGCGCAATGACAGCGAAAACTGTTCCTGTAAATAGCCAACGAGCCTTCATGCGAATATCCTTCCTAGGCCAAATATACACCATTGCCAAATACACCATTGATTGCCGTTCCTTGACCACCCGGTTCCGAATAAGCTCGATGGCGCTTCGCCACTCGTCACCGACACGATCAATGCGAAAGCATTATCGGCAGCCGGACGTCCGACAGGATGCCTTTCGTAGCCCCACCGAGCACGAAATCCCTCAGTCTGGTGTGACCGAACGCTCCCATGATCATCAGGTCGGCGCCGATTTCGATCGCTCGCTCCTGAAGCGACACCTCGACCGGGCAATCCTCGGATACGAATGGCATGGCCTCGGCTGACAGCCCGCGTAGGTTCAGCCCTTGAGCAAAGCGTTGGGCGGCGTCCGTCTCCTGCAGGGACTTCTCGCCCGTCACGGTGAGCACCGTAATCTTGGAAGCGCGGCGCAATACATGATGTGCATCCGCCACGGCACGCGCCGCGACGCGGCTGCCGTCCCAGGCAATAGCGACTTTGTCCAGCTTCCTTGCCGGCTCGACCTCTGGCAGAAGGATCGTCGGCCTTCCCGACCCGAAGATAATGGCCTGCGCGGTCGTCCTGCTCGTGGGGTTGTTCGGCTCCCAGGCGCAGAGAACGAGATCATAGTAACGCGCTTGAATTGCAGCGGTGTCATTCAGCAAGGGAGCGTTCGACGCGACCGCGTCTGTGGTTGAGTCCACGCCTGCCCGTTTCGCTTCCAGCACAACCTTTGCTAGAAACGCTTCGCCGCGATCCCGGCACAGCGCTTCGGCCTCCCGCGTCATTTTGGGGACGTCGACCAGCCTCCGCGACAGCGCATTCGAGATGTTTCGGATCTCTACGTTGATGGCCAACGCATGCAGTTGCACGCCGAGGGCAGCCGCCATCGCGACCGCCCTGGGCACTACCATTTCAGGGTTGGGTTCGGGATAGGTGATAACAGGAAGCAGGGCTATCGTTTTCACTAGGGGCCTCCCTCTGAATGCAGGGTACGCGACAGCCATCTAGTCCCAAAGCACTCATCCGGGATGTGCATGGGTCCGCTCACTCGCCCGGATCGTTGACCACGGCCCAACCGTCATCGGGATTGAACGCCGTGATCTTTTCGGCGAGCGCCGCCGTATCGGGCCCGAGATCCTTTTCGTAGACTGTGCCGTACTGGTTTACGACGAAGGTCATGATGCCTGTGCGGTCGTATTCGGCAGGCATCGCGATCAGCCCAAAGCCGGCGATCATGTTGCCGTTGATGACGTAGTCGTACTGGCCGCCGGCGACGTTAGCGCCTTGACCGTTCAATATGCGGTAGCGGTATCCGAAATAGCCGTCCTCGGCGGCCGTCGCCAACTCGGCCTGGCTGATCAGCGAACCGAACGGGCTTTCCGGCACGCCGTCGCCGGGTTGCCAATAGAGCCCGTCATATGTCCCGGGCGTGCTGATCAGCTTCTGAGCATATTCGCCGACGCCATCCTCGTCCCAGTCGGTTTCCTTGTAATCCTCCTGGGCCTCGACATAGGCGCGCAGGTTGGCGACGGTGGTCAGTTCGTTCTCGCCGATCCTGCGGTTGATGACTTCTTCCAGCCCGGCTATCGTATCGAACGCCCATTTGCCCTCTGTCTGCACGACAGGGAATGGAAACGGCCATACCTGGTTACCAAGAAGAAGCGAGCGGCGGTCGGATGCCAGTTCCTTGACGGCGATGGCCTTCGCCGCCTCTTCGCGGATTTCCGGAAAGCTCGCCTCCACTTCCTTCGACTTCAGCACTTCGCTGGGCGACAGTCCGAGAAGCGAGGCGACGGCCTCCTTGTCATTTTCTTCCAGCGCTTTGCGGAACGCCTCGACCAGTTCGTCGACTGTTGCGAACGGCGTGGGCGCCTCGCCGACAAAGGACTCGAGATCCTTCACCGTGCTGGCTTCTGCTTCCTGCGTGCTGCCGGCCGAAAGCGCCGGAAGGCTCAGCGAAAGTGCGAGAGTTGCCGTGATGAGATAGCGGACCATGATCGTGTTCCCTGTAAGGTGCAACAAAGGGCGTGCCTGTTCGCGTTCATCGGCGCCTTCCGCCTCCGCCTCGTCCGCCTCCGCCTCGTCCGCCTCCGCCCCCTCCTCTTCCACCTCTGCTCTGCACCTGGCGATGGCCGCCACCCCGGCTATAGGCACCGCGGTTCGAATGGTTGGTCGCAACCCTGCCGGGCCGCGGATTCCCCATCGCCGACGGCTTGCGCGGACGATTGTCGGCGCGCGCAGCCGGCTTTTTCCTGGAGGACTTTTTCTGAGCGACTTTCTTGGCCGCGGGCTTGTTGACCGCCGGCTTCGCCTTTCTGTGCTGGTCCGAGACGCGTTTTGCGTCGGGCCGCTTCGTCCCCGACTTCGGCAGCTTGGCCTGCGGCCGGTCCTTCAAACCTTCGGCGACGTTCTTGCGGACATCCTTGCCCTTGAGGTCATGCGCCCGCGCCTGCTTGCCCTTGCCCGACTCCCGGCGGTCCTTGGCCTTGCTGGCAATGTTGTTGAAGTCCTTGCTCTTCAGGTTCTGCTTGAGCTTGTCGCGGTCGATGTTCGCGTTCTTGAGATTGATCTTGTCGCGGTCGATGTTCTTGAGATCGAGGTCCTTCAGCTTGTCGATGTCGATATTGTCGATGTCGATATTGTCGAAATCGATATCGATGTTGTCGCCGATATCGACGTCGAGATCCACGTCGCCGCCCCAGGTTCCCCAGTCGTCCCAGTCGACCACGGCGGCCCACATCGCACCGGTGGCAAGCGCGGCCCAGTAGGGCGCCGTCGGATAGTAGTAGGAGGGGTACGGGTCGTAGGCGATCGGGTCGCCCGCTATGACGTAGTCGGGCTCGTACAGCATTTCGGGGGGATAGGTCGGGATATAGACGGTCTGCGGATCGGCAGACCTGATAACGACATTGTCGCCTTCGTTGACGACCTGCACCTGTTCCGTCGTCTTCAAGTAGTTCTTGGCCACGGCCTCGTCGCGCAACTGCTGGATGGCGACGAGCAGATCCTTCTGCTGGTTGGCGGCCGCATTGCCCAACTGTTCGGTCCATTCGAGGTCGTCGTTCATCATCTTCACGATCTCGGGATAGTTGAGCAGCGAGATCACGCTGCCGTCCCATTTGTCGCTCGGCTCGAGGTCGGGAGACTTCGCCTTTTCGTCGAGGAAGCGGGCCGCCTGCACGATCTGTAGCGGATAGAGCGAAGCCGCGATGGTGAGCGCGACGAGATCGTCGGGATAAAGCGCGATCGGCGCGGTCAGAACCTTCAGTTCGTCGAGCGTGAGAGGAGCAGGCTCCTCGGTGGCGGCGGCCGGTTCGCTGTCGGCCGCCGGCCGCGGAGTCGGAGTGGGGGTCTGGCCGTAGGCAGGCGCACCGAACGGCGCGGAAAGAAGCAGAAGGGCCGCAAGGCCGACTGAAACGAGGCCGAACCTGGAACAATGGGTCATCTGGCTGCTCCTACGGTAGCGATCGCCGAGCTATTTCATTTGCACGGCGTTGAAAGTGTCGACGTAGCTCCGCCCTACAGCGCGAACGGCGCGGCCTATGTCGTCATAGACGTCGTCCTGGAAATTGACGAAGGAGACACGCACGCTCCAGTTGGGAGCATCGAAACCCCCGCCATTGAGCAGCACGATCGAGTGGTTTTCCGCCAGGCGATAGACCAGGTCCAGCGGATGAACATTCTTCTTCAGCCATGTAACCATTTCCTCGCCTTGGTATTTGCGCAGCCAGAATTCGAAATCGAGGGGTTCCGATAGTAAGCCGCAAAATTCGCGTTGGGCTGAACATCCAGAGGCAGTCCTTGCGCGTCCGATCTGCATCGGTCGGGCATTCCGGCCGCGCCACCGCTGTTGGAGCGTTCGCGAATATGGCTTGCACTGGAAACCGTTTGCGCGGCATCGGTATGGTTTAACCGGTCACACGGGGTGAGCCGTCGCTTCAAGCTCGGAACAGAGCCAAACTCACTGGAAAATTGATGCGCCACAGGAACACCCCTTCAATGGCCCTCAACTCTCTATTGTTAAACTACTTTCTCGCGCAGTTTTTAGACACAGATGATAACACCTTGAATCAGGCACGCAAGGGTGTATTGTACGACTTCAAATTAACTGGCATTACAATCAGCGGTTTCATTAGACAAATTTTCATACAATTTACCTTAACGGCGGAAGCAATCGGAGAGCTTCTGGCCGCTTGTTCTAGTATTGAACCTGCAACAGGAGGGTATCATGGTTGAATGGGTTCGTGAGCACGCTTCGCAGCTGTCCTGAAATCTTGACCTTCATGTCTCTAGCCATTTGCTATTATTTCTGCCCCTTTATGTATGAAGATCTCGGCTTAGGAGCGGTGACAGCGACCCCCATTGCAGCCGTCATCGTTAGGCAGCTTGGGATCACGATTTCTCCGTCGCTGAGGGCGCTGCTGGCAGGACTGGTTGTCGGGCATCTGCGTATGCGCTTCCCTCTCTTCGGTGGGGCCGGGACTGTACCTCGGGCACTACCTGCTCCGTATGAACCCCATACTGCTCCTGGGAGGACTGGCTGGGGCGCAGACCATGACCGCCAGCATGGCGGCGGTGCAGGACCGCTCGGGTAGTCCGGTTGCCGTCCTTGGCTATACGCCGGCGGTTCCGATCGGCCACATCCTGCTCACAACCTGGGGGACGGTGATCGTGGGCGTGATGGCGAACTGAAATCCGACCTGAGAAAGGGACTTCGGTGGCAGTAGGAGTACCCGGCAAGCCCCGATCGCGGCAGTTGAGACGCAGCTTCTTTTATGCGCTCGTGCAGCAGCTTCGCGTGGTCTGGCCGATCTTCTCCGGCATCCTTCTCGCCATGGCGGGATGCGGGCTGATCATCGGGCGTATTGAAAATTGGCGCGTCGACGAAGCTCTGTACTTCACCTTCGTGACGGGTCTTACGATCGGCTACGGCGATTTCTCGCCGCAGCACCTTCTGACGCGGTTACTGGCGATAGCAATCGGTTTTGCCGGCATAGTGATGACAGGCCTCGTTGCGGCGGTCGCCGTGCAGGCGCTGAGGGCGGCTGAGCGCAATCTCCTGAATGAGGCTGGAAATGGGCCCCTTGATCAAAGAGATCCGTAGCAACGTCGTTCTCTGGCTTTTGGCGTTTGTTCCGGTGGTATTCGTCGTCCAGCAATTGGAGCCGGAAGCGCACACGCTGCTCTTTGTGCTCTCTGTGCTGGCGATTGTACCGCTGGCCACCTTGCTGAGCGCGGCTACCGAGTCGGTCGCGTCCAAGACGGGCGATACGGTCGGCGGGCTGCTGAATGCCACGTTGGGAAACCTGACGGAACTGGTCATTGCGCTGGCTGCGCTGCAAGCCGGCCAGTACACGTTGGTGAAGGCTTCTATCGCCGGAGCAATCGTCGCCAATACTCTGTTCATGTTGGGCGCCTCGTTCCTGCTAGGCGGTATCAAGTATCATGTGCAGGAGTACAACAGGGTCAGCGCCAGGCTGCAAACCAGCCTGCT
>NZ_FUIG01000024.1:443889-444101 GCF_900149755.1 Mesorhizobium delmotii
CGACGATAACGGCATTTCTGATGACCAATAACGGACGTTCCGCATGGTTCGTCGGAGTGCTGCTGCTGATGGTCTATCTGATCTTCGCCATGACGATCTACCTTCTGCCACCGCAAGTTTAGGAAGGTGGGTGGAGCGTGGTTCCGTCACGGCGAATACCAGAGGTGAACACCAAGGATGGGCTGACCGCAGGTTTGGGCGCGCCAGGAGCG
>NZ_FUIG01000044.1:0-415 GCF_900149755.1 Mesorhizobium delmotii
GCCGCCGGGGAGCTGCGCCGGATCGACCGAGGCCTCTATGACCGGCCGCGCACGAACAACCTGACTGGCCGCGCCACCGTGCCGGATTATCGCGCTGTGATCCGCGCCGTCACGCGCCGCGATCGGGCGCGCGCCGTCATCGATGGTATGACGGCCGCCAACGACCTCGGCCTGACGACCGCCGTCCCCGCCCGAATAGAAGTGCTGGTCGATGCGCGGTTGAAGCCAATCAAGCTCGGCACGCAGGAAATCCACTTCAAATACGCTGCCCCTAGCCGCCTCTATTGGGCGGATCGGCCGGGGATGCGGGTCGTCCAGGCCTTGCATTGGATGCAGGACATGCTGACCCAGAAGGGCGAACGGAAGCGTATCCAAGCGACGTTGCGCCGCCTGTTTGCCGACCCCAAGCACGGCG
>NZ_FUIG01000044.1:425-149642 GCF_900149755.1 Mesorhizobium delmotii
CATGAGTACCGATGCTTACCGCCAGATCATCGCGGCATCCGCACGTGACCGGCTCGACCTGTTCCTCGCCACGGCCAATCGGATCGGAGCTCCGGTGGGCAATGTCGAAAAGGATTTCTGGGTCTGCTGGACCCTCAATTCGCTCTACCACGAACGGCCTGCGGGGGAGCCACGGCTGCTTTTCAAGGGCGGGACGTCGCTGTCAAAAGGCTATGGCCTCATCCAGCGTTTTTCCGAGGACATTGACGTTACCGTGTTCCGCGACGATCTCGACGAGGCTGCCTCCGTCGAAGAGCTTGAGGGACTGTCGAACAAGAAGCGCCGCGCCAAGCTCGACGCCATCCGGGACGCCTGCCGTGCGTATATCACAGGGCCGCTGCGAGACTTCCTCACCGCCCAACTTGCCGACATTACGAACGGCGCCGGACGGGTGGAGCTCGACGAAGCCGATGCCGATGGTCAGACCCTGCTGCTCTGGTATCCCGAGGTCGAGCCGCGTGATGGCGCCTATGTGCGACCGGCCATACGCCTCGAGTCCGGGGCGAAATCGGCGCTCGATCCCAATCGCCCCATCACGATCACGCCCTATGTCGCGGAGGAAGCGGCAGGCATTGATCTCACCGTCGCCGACGTGACCACGATCGAGGCGACCCCCACCTTTTGGGACAAGGTGGTGATCGCCCATGGATTGCGCCGCTGGTACGAGCGGCGCGGCGAACGGCCAGCGGGTGTCTCGGCACTATTATGACCTGCACTGTCTTCTCGGATCCGAGACCGGAAAGGCCGCGCTCGGCGATCTCGATCTTGGCGCCGATTGTGTGCGGCACGCACGAATGTTTTTCGACCGCCCGACTATGACCTCGCCTCAGCAGTCCCGGGCAGCTTCGCGATCGCGCCCGCTCCAAAGATGGTGGACGCGCTCACGCGCGACTATGCCAATACGGCGGCCATGATCTTCGGCACTCCGCCGAGTTTCGATGACATTCTGGAATCAGCACGGCAGATTGAGCAGGACGTCAACGGCAAGTAGCTGTTCACAACCGCGTCCGCCTTTCTCCCATGAGCAAGCCGCCTTTCTTTGCGGCCCTTAGTTCGTCGAGAGTTGGCGGCCACCAAACGGCGCCATCGATCTCCGTCTTGGGACCCCGAGCGCGAGAGCCAGGTTTTGATGAGCTCATCCAGGTCAGCAGGACGCCATTGCCCTCAGACTGTGAATCGGCGTCATGCATTGCCCCTCCTACTTGCAATGAAATCAACTGAATAGAACGCCGAACGGCATCGAGACCCCTTCACAGAAATTCCCGCCGAACTTAGAACGTCCAGTCTTCGGCTTCCATGAACTCCTCAAGGTTCATGCAGCCGATGCCCATGTGCTTGCAGATGGCTGGGATTTTCGCGCTATTGGGCTTGTCGGCCTCGATCGTCACGACGGTACGCTTTTCCGCGCAGGCCTTGGCCATCACGAACGGGTCGGCATTGCGCCCACCCTTCAAGAGTTTCTGCTGCTCAATGTTCTGCTGAAAATGCGGGACCGCATAGATTTTCGCGATAATGCCCCCCTCCTCGGCGGTCGGGATGGCAAACACGTTGGGGTTATTCTTCGCCCAAGCGCGAAGACTCGGCACAGGACCATCATCGACCTCGCGGCCGACTTCACGGGTCGAAACAATCGCGCCGTTCTTAATCAGCTCATCGAACTGAGCCCAAAGCGTCGGGAACCGCTTGGGATAATAGTTCTTGAACAGCGTTGAGAGCGGCGAGGTGTCGAAGACGTACATTACGCCCCCCCTTCCGCAAAATAGCTCTCAAGCGATTGCAGATTGCGCGGTTTAGTATCGAGGTAGTTGCCGAGCTGCTCCTGGTCGATGACGTTGCGATGATACTGCCCGAGCGCGAGGCCCACATAGGCGCGGCCGAGATAGGCAAGCTTGGTGCGGTAGTAGTTGCCGCCGTCGCCGGCCTTCTTCTGCTGCGCAGCCCAGCGGGCGGCCGCCTTGGCATAGGCGTCTTGCGTGATCTGGCGTCGATCGAGAAAGCGGCGGTAAATGGATTCACGGCTGACATGGAAGCGCGCGGCGATCTCCTCGGCCACGGCCTCGGACGGCGCGCGGCCATTCGCCACCTGGTCGAAAGCGGCTTCGGGCACAAGGAACGCGGCGGCGAACGCATTGCAGAGAACTTCGATCGCCTGCTTGTCGCGATCCTCGATGTTGGCAATGAATTCGTCGTGCAGCGTGTCGATACCGCTGGTATGGAACAACAGGTGCGCCAGCTCGTGAAAGAGCGTGAATATCTGCCGGGTCTTGGAGGCGGTATTGTTCACATAGATGATCGGGAACACGTCATCATACAGGCAGAAGCCGGAAAACTCGTCGTAGTAAAATGCATCCTTGAACACGAACACGCCGGCATTCTGCAACGCATCGCGCCATCCTTTCAGCGCTGCATCCGTATCCGCCCAGCCCTGCTGCTGGACGACGGTGACGCCGAGATACTCCCGTACCTCGGCGGCCAGGTCGCCGATCGGCCGCTTCAAATCAAGCGCAAGGTCGCGGGTGATAAGCCGCTTGGCGGGATTCTGGCCCTGCGTCATCTCGGCGAGATTGAGCTGCAGGGCTTTCGCCTTGCGCAGCAACAGGCGGATCGCCGATGGCAGGCGCTCGAACTCGACTTCAGGCAAGGTCCGGAAAGTCTCGGCGATCGCCGGCACTTTGGGCGGCTCCGGAAAAAAGAACACGGCGATCGGCAGCTTGAACGCATCGGCCATGGCCTCTAGCTGCGGATACGTTGGAGAGGATTTCGCCAGTTCCCACTCCTCGATGCGCGGGAACTTCTGCGCGGCCTCGGCCACGCTCAAACCGGCGCGCGTGCGCGCCCAAGTGACCAATTCCGGCGTTATTGGAATCTGGTCATTGGCCATAGCGCAGAACCACGTGTCGGATTTCCATCTGTCTTGGGCGCACTTGTGAGATTTACCAGTATGCGCAACCTGCTAAGAGTTGCATCGCATGCTGATCTTGCGCGGGCCTACATTCTTCACAATGTCTGCTTTTCGTCAGGAGCACCACCCGCCAAGAGCCCGCTCCGGGTCAAAGGTGTGAATTTGACAAATCACGGCTTCAATCGGCGCGGACACCCGGCTCCACCCACCGCACAGCGCCAAGAGTCATATAGACCAAGGCGCCGCGGCTTGCTCCGGTGGTTCGCAAGTAGTTCCCGAGTTGGCCCGCGTGAATTCGCATGTCCTCCTCCGTCGGCGCGATGTCGCTTTTCCAGTCGAGAACGATCGCGGCGCGACCGTTGTCCAATGCGACGGCATCAATCCGGCCGGCAAGGGCTGTGGGCTCGCTCGCATCCGCGAGCAATGTGTAGATCGGCCATTCTGGAACGAGACGCGGTCGTAGGGCGGCGATCTCCGGAAGATGCAGGGTTCGCCAGGCGGTCAAGGCGATTTCCTCGATCTCGGGAACACCGACCCCGTCTCCGTCATCCACCACCAGCTCGGCGATAAGCGCGCGGGCGCGACTGGCGAACCCGGCGAGGTCTTCATCAAGTTCGCCAGTCAGGACCTCCTCCATCACCTTGTGCAAGACGAGTCCTCGGACGCGTCCTGCGCCGATCGGCAGCTCCGTCTCCGGAGCGTCGCCGGAGTCGATCGCGATCGCTTCGGTCATAGGAACGCGATCGGGATCCTGGTTGCTCGGCTGAAGCCACGTGAGCGGGACGGCGGCAACCGAGATGGCGGCGCGCTCCGTCTCGAAGATGTCCCGCGTCTGTCCGTTTGGCAGATCGGCCGCGGCGGAGCGAGGTGCCCGATCGAAACGCGATAGGTCTAGCAGCGGGAGATCATGGTGCGCCAGGTCGACGATCCGCGCCCAGGATCTTTGCTCCGCCTGCGGCAGCTCCGGGACGACGAGGAGCTCCCGAGCGCGAGTACATGCGACATACCAAAGGCGCTCGCGTTCACGGGCGAGGCTTTGATCATCGGACGCGAGCGCCAGCAGAAGATCGGGCGGGACGACGTCGCCGATAACCCAATGCACCGTGTTATCGGACCCGCGATGTACGAACGGCTCGCGCGAGCGGAGCAATGTGGCTGTGTTGACCGGAATCACCACCGGCCATTCCAACCCCTTCGCGCTGTGGATGGTGATGATCTCGATGGCGTCGCCTTCGGCATCGACCCGGCCCTCGTTGGACGGAACCCCCTGACTCCAATCCCTGGTGATGTCACGGACGAACCGCTTGAGACCGGTGACGCCGTAAGGCCGCGTGCGTTCGAGAAAGGCTTCTACGTTCGCAGCCGCGCGGGCGCTGCGATCACCTTCGCGCGCGGCAAGAATGGGTTGAACGGCCAGTCGCTCGGCTGCTTCGGCGAGCAGCAGCGCTGGTGTCGTCGCTCTAGATTTCCATCTCAGTTCTTGCAGGATCGAAAGTGTCCGACGGGCAATCGGATGGGTTACATCGCTCAGCTCGGTCAACAACGAGAATCGCGGAACCGCGTGCGGGCGATCGGGATTTTGGGGCAAAGCCGCGGTGATATCGAGAAGCTCTTCCTCGGTCAGCCCGACAAGCGGGCCTCGCATCAGCGCGCCGAAGGCCAGGCTGTCGCCGGCGTCGGCGAGCACACGAGCCAAGGCGAGCATATCCTGCACTTCCTGACGTCGGAACAGGCCCTTGCCTGCTTGGGACGCGATCGGCAGGCCTCGTTGTTCCAGCGCGCGTTCATAGCGCCAGAGTTCGGTGCCTGTCGGCGCAAGCAGGGCTATTCCGCCGGCGGTGAGTGGAACCATCACGTCGTCGTCGTCGCGAACGTGCAGGTTGCCGATGAGCCGCACGCAGAGTTCAGCGACGGCTTCTGCCTCGGCATCGCGGATATGCTCTGACCGCGAATTGGGCGGCACGTCGACGGTGATCCTGGCCGCACACGGAAGGTCGTGAGTGGGGGGATCGATGGTCGCCGTGAGCGCCACATAGCCAGGTTGCCCGACACCAGAAAGTGGCGTCTCGAAACAGCGGTTGACATGGGTAAGGATGTCCGGTCGGGAGCGGAAATTTGCGGTGATCTGGATGATGTTGTCCGGCCACCGCCGTTCGATTGCAGCACGCGCCTGCGCATAAGATCCGACATCGGCGCCGCGGAACCTGTAAATGGCCTGCTTCGGGTCGCCCACCATGAAGAGCGCCCCAGGACTCAAGACGCTGTCCTGCCATCGCGGAGTGCGGTGCTCTGCAGCGATCAGAAACAGGATTTCGGACTGAATGGGGTCGGTGTCCTGGAACTCGTCCACGAAGATGTGCCGGTAGCGGGCCCCGAGAGCGCGGCGCACGGCATCGTGGTCGCGGACAAGGGCCCGCGCCCTCTCAAGAAGATCGTCGAAATCAAGGACGGCCGCGGCGCGTTTGAAGGCGGCATAGTCGTCAAGCACCTCGTCGAGTTCATCGGATAGCCCTGCGACAAGTGCCGTGGCAATGCGGCCGAGCACCACTCGGTAGCAGTGGTCGACTTGATCGAAATATTGGCCCGCCTCCTCACTGAGCTGGCTACCCAGATCCTTGCCGGCGACCTTTTCCCAGGCCGATTTCCGTCTTGGCCTGATTAGATCGAACGTGTTCTTCCGCATGCAGGAAAGTCGAATCGGATGGGCGAGCGCCCAGAGCCGGGGGAAATCGGGCGGCGTCTCAAAACTGCTGGCGTAAAAGTTTGCCAGCGTCTCGAGCTCGCCTACCAGCTCGAGCGTTTTGGGCTCGACAGGTTGAGCGGCTATCCAGCGCCGGAAGCCCGCGACCGCTTCGACCAGGTCCATGTCCGGACGGCCGGTGAGGTCCGCAGGCAGCGCCCGAGCATCGCGATGCTTGAGACGAAAGCGCGCCAGTTCCTGAAGGGTGGAGACAACGCGGCGCGGGTCTTGGCGCGACAAGACTACGATCGGATCGCCCGGCCGCTCCGGACTGTTGAGCCGCCGTTTGAGCCATTGCTCGAATATGGAGTCAAACGCAGCGGCAGCCTGGACCGCATCGAGCATCTGCGCGCCTGGATCAATGTCAGCCTCGACCGCGTAGCTTGAGATTATAGTCTGGCAGAAGGCGTGGATCGTTGCGGTCGTAAGTTCGTCAAGTTTGGCAGCGGCGGCGGACATTGCGTGCCGCTGAGGCGCGTCGAGGCCTTTGGGCAGGGCTTCCCGCAATGGGGCCGGCACGCGTTCGGCCAGAAGTTCGTTGACATAGCGATGGACGCGCACCGACAGCTCGCTGGCCGCCAACTCAGTAAAAGTGATGGCCGCGATCTCACCGGGTTGGACGCCACGCGCAAGCAGCATCGTCACGCGCCCCGCCATCAGGGCGGTCTTGCCGGTGCCAGCCGCCGCCTCGACGAGCAATGTCGAGTCAAGATCGGTCAGAGCCCGCCGGCGCGCGAAACTGTCCGCCAGTTGGATCATCGGCAGCTCCAGACGCGCGCAAAATCGTCAAAGGCGCGGCTCAGCACCGACTGTTTGATTTGAAAGTACGCTGTCGGCGATGCCGGAAGCGCCAGCCGGAAGTCGTTCCAGTTCTCGCGCGCGTCCGGACCGGGCAAGGCCCTGCCCTGCCGCAAAAGGACACCGGCCGCCCTCACATGGTCTGCGATCTCGGCGATGGCCTGATCGAGATCGGGCAGTTTGTAGACCCGCGGCTCGCCGCCGCCGAGGTAGATGAGGCGGGCGACAACGCGCGGGTTGTCCGGCACGAGTTGGCGTGCCGCCAGCGCATAGATGACGCGCTGGAGCTCGGCGCCGCCCCCAAGCACGATCTGATCGGCCTTCTTTGGCTCTGCGCCTGTCTTGTAATCCGAGACACGAGCCGCGTTTCCGGTGGCAGTCAGATCGAGTCGGTCGATGCTGCCTTGGACCCGAATATTGGTCCCGGTGATTATGACCGGCGCGGTCGGATCCCAAGGAAGATCGATCGCCGCAGCAACTGCCTCGTCGGCACGGCCGAACGCCAGCTCGGTCCAGCTGCGGGTGCCCGGCTGAAACGTCTCATCAAGCGTCAAGGCTTTGAGCGCCAGTTGGGCAGCAGCGTCCAGGGTGTGCCGCCACAGCAGCAACGGCGGCACGGATCGCTTTAGCGGCCACTCCGCGCTGACCGTCGTCGTCGCCTCTGCCAGGGCGGTCTCGATCTCGTGCCGCGCGGCGCGGGAATAGCCTGGACTGGGCTCGAGCGTATCGACGGTCCGCTTGAGGAGCTCATGCACGAGATCGCCATAGGCACGCGCATCGAGCGTCAGCGGCTGATCGTCTTCGGGGACTGACCGCCAGCCCAACGCATAGCGCCACACGAAGGCGAGCGGATCGCGGAGCATCAGACGCAGCGACTTCGCGGACTGAACCTCATCGATTGCGCGTGCGATGACTGGATGATCGGCCCTCGTTCGACCATCATGGGCGGTGATCGCGGGATTTCCCCAGTCGCGCCAGCACGCGTTAGCCGCTGCCAGCGCCGGCGAGTTCGCGGCCTCGTCCGGTCGGGCGAGCAGACGATCGGCCTCGCTGAACGCGTGCGTCGGGATTCGCGCCCGCTTAAGCCCTTGAACACGGGCTCCTTGCGGCACGAGCGGACTGGCCGCGAGGAGCCCGCCTTGGGCATTCCGGCGGCTTCTCGACAGGATGCAGCCCCCGGATGCCTGGGCAGTGATTACCTGGAACGCTCGTCGGTCCTGCGCAGTGACAGGATCTGGATCGAGTGTGCCACGGGACAAAACATGGCTTGGGATCAGCGGATCTTCCGCAGCGCGGCGCGGCCATGAGCGTGTGGTCATTCCGAGCAGACGAACCCATTGGCGAGGTGCCGCGGCGAGATGACTCGCCGGGCACCACACGGCACAGGCGCCGGGATCGCGGCCGTCGGGCAAGCGAACCTCCTGCAGTGAGAATTCCAGCGCCTCGGCAGGCGCCCGCCTCAGTGCCTCACTCCAAAGCACGCGAGCGGAGGTTCCCAGCAACATAGTGCCAGCCTGCTCGGCCGCGGCTGGGCCGTTGGCCAGCATTTCGAGGACCGGGATCAGGATCGGCCTCGGATCAATGCCGTCGGATCGAAGCCGGGTCGCTGCGTCGAGCGCGCGAAGCCATTGATCGAGTTCGAAGAGCGCGGCACCAGGTTGCAATCCAAGCGCCCAGTTAAGCGGCAAGTTTTGCAAGGCTCGGCTACGGCCTGCGGCATGACTGAAGAGCCGGCGTAGGCGGTCCTGACTGAGGCCGTTCAACAGAACGTCGGCAAGCGCGCCGCAGACCTGGCCTTCGCGCGACGCGAGGGCCAGCACACCGTGAGAGAAATGAAGCGGCAGGTCGGCGTCCGCTGCCAGGGCGAGAAAGTGCTCGTCCCATTCCCCGGTCGAGGTGGCGCAAATCGCAATTTCTTCGGGTCTCGCCCTTCCGGATGCGATGAGCTCGCGCATCCAGCGTAGCGCTTCCACCACTTCAGCAGCAGGATTGGCGCAGGACACCATCTCCATGGCGACAGCTGTTGGGCGCTGGTTAGTAGTGATCTCGCCCGGGAACCAGCTGACATCCGTGGCGCCGGGACTGTGCCAGGAGAGGGGCACCGTCTCATTGAGGGCCTGAAGCAGAGGGTGCCAGACCGGGGCGACGCGGACGACGCGGTCAAGCTCCACCGACCCGAGCACGGCCGGAGCGTGGACGAGGCGCTCGAGCGCGGCGGCGCGAAGGTCGCGCGTCGTCAGCACGCCTCTGGGTAGGTTTGCGCGGACGCGCTGCTCGATCTCGGCAATATCCGCCAGTCGGGCACTGCGATCGTCGCCTATCGGCAGCGAAAGGTCGGCCTGCCAGATTTTGGCGAGCGTCCTTGCGACGGCACGGATCATACCTGGAAGCTGCCGGATACTTTCTAACTCGGCAAACCCTCCGGCTTCGAGTGCCGCCCGGATGGCCGGATCGAGGTCCGCGGATCGGGCAGGTTGTGTAAAGGCGCCGGCCAAGCGAGCGGCCAGTTGCGGCATAGTGAGGATTTGTACGCCTGTTTCGCCGCGGCGCGCGGCAGCGATTCGACGCATCCGGAAGGCGAGAGGCCCTTCAACGACGACGGTCCGGCGGTTCATTGGCCTATGGCATTGAATCATGATTGTTACCATGCCGCAACGCCAAAAGTCGCACAATGTCAGGCGCTTAGTACGAACGCGTTGGGGACCACATTCCACGCTTATTTACAGTTACTCAACCTGTGCACTCGCATCAAAGACCGCGCCGTGTAGGCGCATCAATTCATCTGTGCGTTCTCTATGGTTCTCAAAGCGCTTGCCTGCCAGATGGCTGAAGTCTGAAGGGAGCAGGCGATCAAAAAACGCGAAACACACCTCTCCGTTGTTATGTCGCGACCTGTAGGCGAGGCCATCGAGATGCGGAAAATCGGCATATAGCGCCAACGCTAGTGCGCGAGACGAAGTGTAGTCGTCTGTTGAGCTGATCGAGGCGTCAACGCCGTGAAAGAGCAGACCTTCGTCCATGATCTTGGCCACGGTGGCAGGACGCTCTAGTCGAATGGGCGTCCACATCCGCTCCTCCACGAACTCCCGTCGCAACACCCGGTGTGCCGGTCTCCTCAGGATCGTCTCGACGAATGCTCCTTCCAATCGTTGGGCCGCGTAGAGAACTCGATATTCACCTCCTGTCGCATCGAACCGGTTCTGCGGTGGCGTTCCCGGATTTGGGCCGAAGAAGACCGGACCAAGAGTTTTCCGATGGACGCGTACGATGATTTCGCCTGCCTCCAACGTGCTGGAGAGCAAACCGGACGGGAAGCGTGCGGTTGGCGCGGACAATGTCGGCAAGGATCAGGCCTCGTCCGCGCCGAGATATGCCCTCGCTGCGTTGACGACGTCGTCGACACGTCCCTTGATCAGGACATGGGTGGGTGTATCGCCAAGGTTCGGATCCTTCTCTATCAGGAACTGAAGCGCCGACCAGCGACCGGCCCGCGATGTGTCGAAGAGTTTGACGACTTTTCCCAAGCCCTCGACGATGTGAGTGCGACGTCTGTCATTCACAAACTGGAATTTCGGCAACGTCAACTCGCTGCCGTGCATCATGCCCAGAGCCGAACCTAGTTTGACGCGCTTGTGCAGCGCCTGCCGGGTTGTACCAAGTAGCTTCGCTCCCTCCGTGAGAGACACTCCGCCGCCGGATCGTTCCAAAATGGCAATACTGACATCCGAGAAGCTCTGCTCCACAGGTTGGCCGAGCCGCCGCTGTGTCCCTTCCATTTCGGCAAGGAGATCGGCAGACAACCTGAATTGGTCAGTCGCGAGATCGATGTGCTTTGCAAGCTCCGAAAACGCGCGCGGCCTGTCATATCGGCATAGGCGCAGTAACTCCGTTCGCGCCGGTGTCAGGTCGCTGAGCAGCACGAATGCGTCAATCGCCAAACGCTCCGCGCGTGGGGTCGGCTGCCATCGATGGGTCAGCGCACTTCTGATTTGCTTCGATCGAACGACACAGTCGCTGATGATACTCCCGTACCAAGTCGACTTCACATGACTTCGGTGAACCGCGGAATGTCGGTATTTGTGAAACTTGAAATCGGTGACGTCCGCCTCGTGAAACGCTGCCCCCATCAAGAGCGCGGCGCACTGGATGCGGTAGTTGAATACAGCGACGAGATGCAGTGCCGGACTGACAGAGAGCTCGGAAGCCAGCCAGGGTTCAGGGCCGGCGACCAGCTTGCGCCAATCCTCGCCGCTGTCTTGATGATAAAGATCATGCACGGTCGCGAGCAACTGCCGGCTGAAGTTGTTGGGCCAAGGGTCGCTCTCATCCTGATGTTTGGTTATAGCGGTCACCGCCTTTAGAGCGATGTCGGACGGCCCAGGACCGCGCGAGGAAGCCAGGATCAGCCCAGCCAGATAGTCCGTCATGCTCTGCCCGGCCTCCCTGGCACGAGCTTCCGCGACGGCGCGCACGACCGGGTCAAGATCGCCGCTCGTGGTCGCCTGCTCACTTGTCATCTTCTCGCTCACTCGCATTCACTTTTTGGAATGCTCTCATTCTCTGGTTGATAACGTGGGTTGATACATAGAGTATGGAGAAGGCGTTATCAACCTTTTGCCCCAGGATGCGAAGAGCGTCGATTCCGAATAAGGATCAATACCAACGTGAGTATAAGCTCGGCGGTGCGCTTCAAGGTCATGCGCTACGCGCGCAACGGCGACAATCAGGAGGTCTTCAGACGGGCCCGATGCCCCGATCGGAATGATGAACGCAGCCGGACGCTCTGAGATGCGCGCTACGCTTCGCGCGATCTCGATCGAAGCTCGATATTCTGGATTAGAGGAGCCGGCCCATCCTGGTTGAGGATCGCCGAGACAATCTGAAAGAGTTCGGGAAAGCTCTTGTCGCCATCGAGTACGACCTCTTCCCGCTCCTGAATAGCTCTGAAGGCGATCTCCTTTTCGTTGGCTCGGACGATATCATAGATGAAGAAGTCAGGCTCCTCATGATGAGATCGATTTCTATCGAGCCCCCGAGCAATCATCGGAGACAGCTGAAGTCCCGAACCCTTCTGTATATCAAACAAGAAGACGAACTCGGACGGCAAACCTTCTGCACCCTCATACTCGTAGATGTCTATGAATGGCGGTGAGGAGCCACGCGCATTTCGGAACACGCCCTGGAAGCGATTAATGCTGAACGGCTTGCGTCGCGCGTCCTCGAAGTAGCCGAACACCTTGCCGGTGAATGCTCTGGCCAGGATGTTGCCCATCCGCTCAAGTAGCCGGGGGTAATCGAGACCATTGACCCTCTTTCCGTGCTTTGACAGTGCCACCTTCGACACGGCAGTGTCGAACTCCTCGAACACCGGACCGTCGGAAAGCTCCAGCAGTTCCTGCGCGAACTGCCACTTTGGGCCGGTCAGCGCCGCACATTTCTTGAACATCGCCCAGAGCGGACCCGCTGAGCGCTGCCGGAACGCCTTGAATATATTTCCGTTCGCCCCTCCCACGGAGCAGTGCTCCGCATAAGCGATATACGCCGCCATAGTCAGCATGCCTTCGAAAGCTTCACGGCCCCAGCGATCCATCTGATCGACCGAAGTCTCAGACAAAAATCGCGCCAAAGGATAAGCGGCAGGGTAGGGAAGCACCTCGATCAACGAGCTTAAACCTAGCCAAGTGTGGTCATTCGCCCGATCGGCGTAGACCCGAATGTCGTTTTGGTTAACGTAGCAAAGCGACGAGGTACTCGTGCCAAAGTCGAAGCCGAGATAGGTCTCTCCCCCAGCGTCCTGCGTTGCGTAGGTCATGTCCATGTAGAACGGTCGTCCAGAAACGATGGTGGTGTTCCCTTGTGTTCCATGACCATAGACGAAAACAGGTTCGGCGGTGCCGTCCTCTCTTACCGTGAGTTCAACTCCGATGCTCCCGGCGAACGTGGCGTCTCGGGGAGTCTGGACTCGCGAGTCAATATTGTGCCGGGCCGCTGTCTCTTCGGGATCGAAAGAAGACCGCATGAAGAAGTAATCCAACGTCCGAGTAGGCGCCTTGCTGAGTCGCACCTTCCACCGCAGCGGCTGGCCGATCAAGCTCTTCAGACTCGTCGAAGACGGGAGCAGCACACCGACGTCGGGCTCGATGCCATCGAGGAGTCCATCCTCGGGTAGGAACTTCTTCAGTTCCAGGCCATTGCCATTCGGAAAGCCGAGAGGGATTTCGCCGTTTTGCGGAGCAACAACCTCTGTCGTGTCGACGCTGCTCGCCTTTCGCCGCAACCGATTGTGAAAACGCGCTGAACCTATGCTTCGGCACGATGACGTAACGCTGGGGGAAGAAATTTATGGTGCGATGCACAAAAATGTTGCGATGCACCGTACGTTCCGTTACGTCAGTTTCATAAATGAACGAGATGGCTTTTGTGAAAGGCCGTTCACCGAAAAGGATGGAAACTATGGCCAAGACCGCTGATACCGTTGAAAATACCGCATTCCCCACCTTCGATGCCTCGAAGGCTACCGACCAGTTCCGCGCTGTCGCCGAAAAGGGCGTCGAACAGTCGAAAGAAGCCCTTTCGAAATTGACGACCGGCGCCGAGACGACACAGAAGGCTCTCGAGTCGACCTTCGAGACCGCCAAGACCGCCGGCAATGAGCTGTCGCTGAAGACGATCGCAGCGCTGCGCGCCAATGCCGAGGCCAGCTTCTCACACCTCGAAGCCCTGGTTGCGGTAAAGTCGCCGTCCGAGTTCATCGAACTGCAGACTGCCTTCCTGCGCACTCAGATCGAAAAGACCGTCGAGCAGGCGAAGGAATTTCAGGCCGTGACGACAAAGGCTGCCGAAGACGTGTCCAAGCCGATCAAGGCCGCCTTCGAGAAGGCGATGAAGGATCTCAAGGTCGCCTGATTGGTTTAGCCGATCGGAAATACCCGGAAGACCGGCACCTCCGGAAAATAGCGGCCAGCACCTCCTCCCGCTGGCCACAGATAGGAAAAGATCGGCACATCATCTTGCCGGCCTTTTTCTTTTGGCTTGGCGTCTCGCAATCGATCGTCCAGGGCGTCACGTCACTCGTAAGGCAAGCACCAGCCAGAGGCTTTGAGCTAGCATCGCGCGTCTGGCAAGTCATCGGTTCCGGTATAGACGCGTCACCCGCTTCCAATTCGTCTTTGCCATATGCAGCGACGAGAGCCTGTTCCGATTCCTCGTCCCGCATGCCGGCGCATGAAGAGATTGCCACTCCGGAGACCCAGCGAGCGAGAAAGTCCGCCCCGCTCCGTGTTATGACGAAAACGGCGCCCTGCCTGTGACTCGGCGCCGAACCATGACCCCACGCAATTCGCCCCTATATTATTGGTATCGCGATCATACCAGCGCTGAAAGAGGGGCTACATCGGTGCCGGTCGTGACCCCTCAGCTGGTCAGGAAAAGCGGGATAAATCAAACGGTTCACACACATTGGGGTAGAGGTAATGGTTTGGCGCCGGTTCACACGCCATCGCGTGAAGAAGGCCAGGACCCTATTTTTCGCAAAGCCTCCGTGGCCCGCGATAGGGCTGGAAAGTACAATCCTCGGCCCTGAACGAGCGGTAGGACCGGGAACAAGCGCGCACATTGCATGCGACCGGCGCATCCGCATCCGCCGATGCTGTCACGGCCTCGCCTTGGGGCTCGCCGGCCGCATCGGCAAGTGCCGCCGACATGAAGTTTCGCCAGATCACCGCCGGCAGTTTTCCGCCGGTCATCTTGTTCATCGGCGAATCGTCGTCGTTGCCGATCCACACGCCGGCAACCAGTGGCTCGCTGAAGCCGATGAACCAGGCGTCACGGTGGTTCTGGCTGGTGCCGGTCTTGCCCGCGGCAAAACCGTCGATCGCCGCTTCCTTGCCCGTGCCGCGCGCCACGACCAGCTGCAGCAACCCGACGAGGTCGCGTTGAACGGCGCTCAGATCCACGTCCGGCTGTTTTGACGGGCCGACGCGAAAAGCCTGCGGCTGGCCCTCGCTTTGAAACGAGATAATGCCCCATGGCTCGATCGGCGCGACGCCCGCCCGCACCGAAGCAAAGGTGCCGGTAATGTCGAGCAGGTTCACCTCGGATGCGCCCAGCGCCAGCGCCGGCGTCTCGGCCAGCTTAGCGTCGATGCCGAGTTCGCGCGCCGCCGCCGCGACATTCTTGATGCCGACCTCCTGCGCCAGATTGACCATCGCCGCGTTCAGCGACCGCGCGAAGGCCTCGGCGATGGAGACGCGGCCATTATACTCGCCGCCGAAGTTCTCCGGTGCCCAGCCGGCGATCTCGATCGGCCGGTCCTCGACGCGGTCGCGCGGCGACAGACCGGCCTTGAGCGCTGCGTAAAGCACGAACAGCTTGAAGGTCGAGCCCGGCTGCCGCATCGCGGTGACCGCCCGGTTGAACTCGCTCTTGCCGTAGTCGCGGCCGCCGACCATCGCCACCACCGCGCCGTCCGGCGTCATCGCGACCAGCGCCGCCTGCGATGCGTTGGCCTGCTGTCCCTCGGCGTCTAGCGCGTCCTTGACCGCCTTTTCCGCCAGCGCCTGAAGCCTTGGAATGATCGTCGTGCGCACCTTGATCGTGCCGCGATACGGCCCGGCGATCTCGCGCGCGTCCTGGATCACCCAGTCGGAAAACCAGCTGCCGGCGCGCTCGGCGGGCCGCGTCGGATGCAGCGTGGCGAATTCCGCCTTGGCCGCCGCCGCGCCCGCCGCCTCGAGCTTGCCGTTCTCCACCATCACGTCGAGCACGACCGAGGTGCGCTCGGCGGCACCCTGCGGATTGGTCAGCGGGTTGAGCTGCGACGGTGCCCGGATGATGCCGGCCAGCAGCGCTGATTCTCGCAGATCGAGCTCGTTGACCGCCTTGTCGAAATAGACCCGCGCCGCCGCCGGCACGCCGGTCGCGCCGGCGCCGAGATAGATGTTGTTGAGATAGCGCGTCAGGATCTCGTCCTTGCCGAACTTGCCCTCCAGCCAGAAGGCGATGACCAGTTCCTGGATCTTGCGTTTGAACGTCCGGTCGCTCTCCAGATAGAGGATTTTTATCAATTGCTGGGTGATGGTGCTGCCGCCCTCGACGACCTCGCCGGCGCGCAGATTGCGCCAGATCGCCCGCCCGACGCCACGAAAATCAATGCCGTAATGCTCATAGAACCGCCGATCCTCGATCGCCAGCACGGCGTCGATGAGATGCGGCGGAAATTCCTCGCGCTTGGCGTAGCCGCCCTGAAACGGCCCCTGCTGCACGATCGGCGTGCCGTCGGCGCTTTCCAGCACCACCACCGGCTTCAGCGATCCTTCGGCGATCTCCTGCCACGGAACGTCGCGCAGCGCCCAGTAGAAAAGCCCGACGGCCAGCGCCAGCCCGGCGATCGAGGCGAGCGCCAGCGCCCTGAACCACGTCAACCGCCGTCTGCCCGCGCCCGCCGGCCGGCCGCTTTCGCTTGCCGCCCGAAAGCCGCGCCACCGCTCCGCGAGCGGCGTCATCGTCCCCGGCAGCCCCCTGATCGAACCCGCAATGGCTCCGAGCCGGGCTTCCAGCCGCGAAATGTCGGTTTCCCCCACCCTCGCCCGCAGCCGTGCTGCCGCCGCCGACAGTTTCCGCGCCGCATTATGTGCCGCCACGGAAAAATCCTGGCGCAGCGCGACGGCGAGTTCACCTGCCGCCCTGCCGCTGCGGCCAAATGACGGCCGCGATTGGTCATCCCGATCGCTCTCGCTCTCCGGAGCTTTCTTCTCGTCGGCCATCAAGTTTTCATTCCGCGCGTCCCTGCCATTTTTTTTAGGCTCCGTGCAAATTTTGCACCTAGTCAGGGACGTTCGCGGAATTCGAACTGCTCAGCAAGAGAAAGGTTCGGATTGGCGTATCTCGCCTGTCGTTTGCACATCATGTGGAGACAATGAAATGATCAGCATCATTGAGGATGAGAGTTTGCAACTCGTGGCGGGCGGCTTAAGGAAGTGACTTGGCTAGATCAACCGATGCCGCTTCTTAGATTCGTTTGCCCGTCGCCCTCTGCCATTGGTGTCATTGGTTTTCGCTCGCTGCGCAGCGTCGCTTTGAGCCCGATCTGAGTTCTTCTTCCTTCCGCTAGTGCCGCCTTCATTCTCCCATCGCTCGATCGCCCTCCGTTCGAGCGCCTTACGCGTCTTAAGCACGTCGAACTCAATGCCGACGCCAGCCGATAGAGCTTCACTCGCGATGGCGTCGGCAAGATCGGCGTCGGAGATTTCCAGTTCAGGAAAGATCTGTCTTATTGCTGCTAGGGCTTCCGAGAGAGCAAATAGTTTCGGGTCTCTTTGGACCTCGTTGAGGAAGGCGCTAATTGCGGCGCGCACTTCAGGCCGAATTCGGTGGGTCGGGTCCGCGCTATTCATGGTGATTCTCCCTGGCAATCGTCTTAACGGTGCATACGCGTTGAGGGTTCCCCACGCGCGCGGGCACCAGTTTTCGCGGGTATGAGTGATTGGCCGCATTCACCGTGGCATTTATTGCCTAAGTTCTCCGGCCATTCGCGCAGTCGGTGGAACAGCGCCGACCATACCAGGGCTACGGTCTTTGGGATTTCGACCGGGCGGTCATCTCCGCGACGGGTGCCGCGTTCAGACGCTGCCTTTCGACAGTCCCAAGGCTTCGGCAGCTTCAGCCTGGGACAGCGCCATCATGCGACGCGCTCTCGGATTTCACCACCAGGTTCAGGGGGGTCGGGGTGTATCAGTGCCTCCGGGAGCCAACAATGAGCGAGGACGTCGATTCGCGATCTCCGTAGGTTTTTGATAGCCTTCTTCGACCCGAATGCATGCAGCGCCTGTGAACAGGCGCCACAGTGTGACCCACCCGCCACTGAGATTGCAATAGCTCATCGTGTCAATCGGCGCGGAGACCCCACGCCGATTTGACATTGGGGCGGCATGCCGCTAGCGCTCATGCCGCTCCCGTCTATTTGACGCAAGCCTCCCTGAAACCTCAGGCAGCCTGCACGTGCCGTTCAGCGTCGCGTGCGGCGATTTTGGCAAGCGGCGCGAGGATCGAACTTTCGCCCTTCAGGGCGATATCACCCAGTGAGATGAGGCCGGTCATCCGCTTCTGCCGGTTGAGCACTGGAAGGTGATGCACCTGGCGCTCCTGCATTTGTCCAAGCGCCTGCTCCAGGGTCTGGTCCTCGAAACAGAAGAATATGCCGGGCGACATCACCGCGCGGCATGTCAACGCTTCGAGGCGTTCGCCCGCGGCCACGCCGCGGCAGGTGATGTCGCGATCCGTGATCATACCAACGAGCCGATCGTTCTCGCCGATCGGTACGCAACCGATGCCTTCATCACGCATGACGCGCGCGACTTCCTGGATCGGCGTATCGGGGGAGTACCAACGCACTTCGCCCGTCATCGCTTCCTTTACCAGCATGGTAGCCTCCATGTGGCCTGGTCCCATCGGGATCGCGGACGGATGCAGCACAAAGACGGGACCGGGCAATGGTATTGCTGCGGACAGTACCGCCCGCGAAGTCCCGGCCATAACTATGTAGCCGGACGATGCGGTATGACCAGCCCATTCAGCCGCCAGATCCGAAAAAACTGAGCTGGCCGCAGCGCGGCCGAGATCGGTGGCGAGACAAGCACCGCAGCACGGACAGAAGTATTAAAGGATCCCCCACGCCCGGTAGCGCCCCCGGCCCGTCACTTCGCGGACGGCGAGTTCAGCGACCAGGTCGAGCGCGGCGCGCTGGCTGATTTTCAGCTCGGCCGCAATCAATCCCGCCGACACCACCGGCCGCGCCAGCACCAGCTCGATCAGCGCCGGCAGGCTCGAGTTTTTTCGCCTGTTCCTGAGCCGGCGTTCCATCTGACCTTTGGCCAGCGCCAGCCGGTCAAGTTCCTTCAGTCCCGCCGATGCCGCCTCTGCAAAGGCATCAAGCACGGCCAGCAGCCTTGTGGTCCGGACCGCGCTTTTGCGCCGCTCCCGCGGAATGATGCGCAGACCGGCATTGAGGCAAAAGAGATGCGAAGCGACCTTGCCGCGCTGCCTGATCAGCGCGGCGACCAGCAGCGTGCCGAGCCAATGCTGGTGCTGCAGCGGTTCGATGTCCTGCCAGGCCTCCCAGGCGATCGCCGCGGACAGCACCGCCGGCATGTTTTTCACCTGGTCGACGACGGCGAACCAGTCGGCCAGCCGCTGGTCCTCGTCCCAGTCGAGATCGCGGATCAGCGGCCCGAGACCGTCAAAGGAAGCCGTCTCCGGGGTTTTTGCCCCCTGCCCTGCCGCGTCGACATCCGGGCTGTCCGCCCTGCGCGGCGCCAAATTTTCGCCCGCCAGCAGCCGGCTGGAGCGGGCAAGCACGGCATCGATCTCGGCCAGTTCCTCGGCAAGAGCGTCCTCCTGGTCGGTGTCTTCGGAAAGGCTTTCGCCGGCGTCGTCTTCTGGCCAGGTGGCCGCCGTCGCGGCATCGGGGTCGGAGCCGGCCCGTCCATGACTCGCCCCGTTGCCGCCGCCCTGATCTTCGCGGCCGCGCAATGCCAAAATGCCAACGCGAGAAAGCGCCCAGTCCGGCTTTTGGCCAAAAATCCGGCGGCGGGCGCGCAGCACGGCGTGCGCCCGAGTGAGCTCGTGGGTCGGGGTGCGGATGTCCATACGGGCGTCGTGCAGGACGAGGTCTTCCGTGTGGACGAGTTCGCCGTCGAGCCAAAGTGCTGCGGCCGCGTCGGCGAAGTGGGAGCGTTGCAAAAAACCGTCGCGCAGCGGACTCTTCTGCACGCGCTCGTCGAGGCGGGCCAAAAGGTCTTCGGCGCGGGCGAGCGGCGCGATCAGGGCGTTCAGGGGCAAGTTGGCAAGATCATAAGCCATTGATTCGATTGTAACCGATTCGCGTAACGGAGGCTATATTGCTATTCGCTTCCGTCACAGGCGATATCTTCGGCGACAAAGATGACTATCGATAATGACCTCTTATCGATAGTGATTGATCTCGCCGCCCAAATCAGTCATTTTCGCCCCCCAGGAGCCCGCCAGCCACGACAATCGGGCTCGCCTTCGACGAGAAACCGCTTCTTTCGTTCCCCGCCGCAGAGAACCTTGCCATGACCACGGAACCCGTCCGCCTGCCCGACCCCGCTTCCGTCGAAACCGTGCTCGCATCTCTGGAGGGGCAGTCGGCCGACGCCGAGCTCGCCCCCGCCCTCAACAAGGCCTTTCCAGGCTTTGCCTTCACCGTCGCGACGATCGACGATCCCTATTGGTGCAACCCTCACGCTGTTGTCGCTGCCGACGGCACGCGCCGCGGCGACCACCGTGCCTGGGTCGAACGCGGGCTGGCCGAACTCAACGGCGATCTCACCGCCTTCTGGAACCGGCATCGCAAGGACGGGGAAAAATTCACCGAATGGCGCGGCGCCAGCGCCTTCGCCATTGCGCCGACCGGGCCGGGGGTCGCCGACTTCGTGCAACTGTCGCTCGGCCGCGAGATCGAGGTTCTGGCCGGCCCCGTAGTTGATCCCGACTACCGCCCCAACAGCGTCGACCAGCTCTTCGAGCCGACCTGGGTTTCTCGCGCTTCCGCTGCCGAGGCGCAGCAGCTCGCAGGACCGGTCTACCGCCTGCGCGGCCGCGCTGGCGGCGGCATCGTTCACATGAGGAGTTTTTTGGGGCGCCGGGACTGCGTCGAGCGCGAGCAGCGGGCGGCGCGGCGGCCAGAGCTCGAGAACCGCGTCATTCGTGAGGGCGGCCCAGACGGCACGCGCGACACCACGTTTTTAGACGCCAATCCGGACTGGTTCGATTTTGTGCCGCGCGAGAACCGCTTTTTTGCCGACTGGGAGCGGTCGAGCGCTTGCGCCCACCGCATTTTTGACCATTGGGCCTTCGACATCCACGATCTCGAAGATCGTGGCCGGCGCGAGATCGGCTTTATCCCGCGGCCGCTCAAAATGCCGGCAGAGCGGCTGCCGATGGAAGACAGTATTTCGGTGCATCGCCTGATGGAGCGGACCGAGGCGATCGACGCCGATCTTGGCCTGCCCTTCGCCTGGTTCTTTCTGATGACGCACGGGCACTGGGTCGATCCGGACGTCGGCGATGCGATCGCTGAAGGCCTGCGCCAAGGACGGGTGCGCCTGCCAGACCGCGATGCCGCCGTGCTGCTCGCCTGGGCAGACAAAAAATATCTGTTCTGAGCCGCCGTCATGGATCTTCGCCTGCCAAAGCCCTTACCAGACCAAAAACTGCGCCGTGCGGAGGCGCTCGATGCGCTGGATTCGGTGCTGCCATTCGACCGGCGCGATTTTCTGGCCGAAATCCTCACCGACGACGATGTCGCCACACTGCGCCATCTCGCCAAAGAAGGCATCGGCGAGAATTCGCTGCGGGCGCTGGCCTCCGACCTCGGCTATCTCGAGGCCTGGTCGCTCGCCGCGACCGGTTTTTCGCTCCCCTGGCCGGCGCCGGAGGCACTGCTGATAAAATTCGTCGCCCATCACCTGTGGGATCCTGCAAAGCGTGAAACCGACGTGTCGCACGGTATGCCGGAAGACGTGACCGCGGCGTTGAAGTCGGCAAAACTGTTGCGCGTCGATGGACCGCACGCGCCGAACACCGTACGCCGGCGTCTGTCCAGCTGGTCGACGCTGACCGGCTGGCGCGGTTTTGTGGGAAAATTCAACGCGCCAGGCCTGCGCAGCGCCATAAAACTCGCCGTGCGCGCCAGCGCCCGCCCCCGGGGCCGCAAGAGCAAAAGGGCGGTGACCGCCGATATTTTGACCACCCTGCTCAACACCTGCGCCGGCGACCGTCTCGTCGACCTGCGTGACCGTGCCCTTCTTATCACCGCCTTCGCCTCCGGCGGCCGCCGCCGCAGCGAGATTGCTTCGCTCAGGTTCGAGCAGATCGTCGAAGAAGAGCCGGTGACCGCCGACCCCAAGAATTCCGGCGGCGAAAAACTGCCGTGCCTGTCGATCCGGCTCGGCCGCACCAAAACGACCCAGGCCGACAGCGACGCTTTCGTGCTGCTCGTCGGCCGGCCGGTGACGGTGCTGCAAGCGTGGCTGGAGCGTGCTGAAATATCTGAGGGCGCCGTCTTCCGCGGCATCGACCGCTGGGGAAATCTCAAAAAACGCGCGCTGACGCCGCAGGCGGTCAACCTTATCCTGAAGCGACGCGTCGCCGAGGCCGGGCTTGATCCGATGGCATTTTCCGCCCACGGCCTGCGCTCCGGCTATCTCACCGAAACCGCCCGCCGCGGCATTCCGCTGCCCGAAGCCATGCAGCAGTCACAGCATCGCTCGGTGCAGCAGGCGTCGAACTACTACAACGATGCCGAACGCACGCTCGGGCGGGCGGCGCGGATAATCGTCTGAGTCGCAGATCGACCCATCACAGCTTGCGGCGTCAGCTCCAGGACAATTGGTTCCGAGGCAGCCGCGCTTGCCACCGGCGTGCGCGGCGACCTCTCACAAGGCGAACGGAGCCAAAAGTTCTCCGACCAACGCTGCGCGCGGGCCTTGCCTCATCGGCCGGGGTCGACGAGCGCTAATGTGCAAAAGCAGCTCGGCCACGCCTCGGCCGAGATGACGCAAATACAAGCGCCGACGTGACGTCAAATCTCACCAAGGCCTCGGGATTGTAGGCGACAGAATGCCCCTCCCCCGTTACGCGCCAAACAGCCGCCGGTCCCAGTAGACGGGCTGGTGCAGACTTGTCTGGATCCTTGAAAACTCCGGATGCGCCGGATTGATCAGCACATTGCAATCGAGACGCGCCACGACACTCGGCACCAGCAGGATGACGCTGCGCCGTTCTAAACACCAGGTTTCGCCAAATCCCTTGCTCACCGTCGCCGGCATCGTGTCCCAGCCGGGCAGTGACGGCTGGGAAAAGACCTCGTAGCTCACGCCGCTCGGGATTGTGATTTCGATGTAGTGCTGGTTGGGCGGCAGTCGGCCGCTGCCATGCACCAGCTTTTCCAACAGCGCCGTCGAATAATGCTCGCTGGTGTAGATGATAGGACTTCCGGGCGTGTTCCACCGCCCAGGCGCGATTGTCGAACCGGTCGCGTCGAAGATAGGGTAGGTGCCGGCCGGATCACCGATACGAAAGGACGATAGCGTGCGATCGAGAGCCTGCGCCGTCACGCAGCACTGCCGTACTTCAGCCCTGCGAGAATATCGACCACCATTTCGGCACCGAACTCGCTCATGATAACGACGTCGATCGGTCGCTTGTCCTCAATCATCGGGTGCGGCCGAAACAAGAAATCGCGCGCTTCTTCTTCGTTCTGCCAGACATCGACAGCAAGGCCCCAGACGCGCGCCACGCGGGCCAATCGTGTGCCCTCGTCCGACGAGAGGCGATGTACCGCCTTGCGCCGCTCGTAGGTCGCCTTGGGGATCAGCCGGTATTTGAACTGAGCATCGCCAGGCGCCAGAAGATGCGCAACGCGCTCGAGCGCCCCAATGGGAAGTCCATGCTCGATCCTGGAGATCAGCCCGAAAGGCGACCGTGCCGCCACCTCTTTGACGGGCAGCCCCAACACGTCGGCGACATTTCCGAACGCTAGCATTTCACTCTCCATTCCATGTGAGGCAGAATATAGCCTCACATGATGCTCCATACAAGCCCCGCATCAGCGCGAACCGATCCGCCAACGGTCAGCCTGTCATCTTTGCTGTCGCGCCGTTCGCTCGTAATGCCGCCATCAGCATCGGCCCGACGGAAAACTCCCCTGCCCTCG
Organism: Mesorhizobium delmotii; assembly: GCF_900149755.1. NCBI lineage: Bacteria > Pseudomonadati > Pseudomonadota > Alphaproteobacteria > Hyphomicrobiales > Phyllobacteriaceae > Mesorhizobium > Mesorhizobium delmotii. The sequence goes on from NZ_FUIG01000044.1 coordinate 23,640, forward strand.
CCTTCTCGGTCAGCACGCGCAGATAGCCACCAGCTGACTCGATGTGCTGTGCACGCTGCAGAATGCAGGCAATCACCACCGCGGCGATCTCCTGACCCATGACATGGCAGGCATCCTCATACGCCGACGGCGAGACACCCAGATATCCCCGCAGCTGGGCGGCGGTTATCATGAAATCGCGCCAGTTGCCGATGCCGTCGACGGCGTAGTCCGCAATTTCGGGGCAGGCCTTCAGCACCAGCCCCAGTGGATAGGTTTTCGGGGCCTCTGCGGTCCTCGTCCTTGGCTCGGCCGCCGACCCGCTTTTTTCCAAAGCCGGTTCAAATTCAAAAATAGAATCGGTATTTGAATCAGATTGCTGCCGCTCGTTTTGGGACTCATTGGCGCTCGGATTCGTAGATTCCATATGGATTTCCAGCAGCTTATCCACGTCGTCACGCAACGCGGCCAGATCGGCCACGATAGGTTCGAGCTCGGCAATGCGGGCTCGGCGCGGAATTGTCTCCACAATGGCGCGGAAACGCCTCCACAGGCTTCCCCAGTCGCCCGGCACGTCTTCCTCAACGGCCGCCTCGACCAACTTCTGGATATCCCGGCGGTGCAGCGTAATGCGTTCCCTCATTAGCCTGAGCGCCCGGTTGTCGGCGCGAACACGCTCGGCCGCCGCCTCGAACTCTTGAGCACGGGCCAGCAGCGGCGCCAGCGAGAAACCAAATGCTTCCTCGATCTCCCCACCCCTGCCCTTCCGTGCATAACGCTTGCCGTTCGGGCTGTCCCGACGGATGACCAGACCGCAATCCACGAGCTCCGCCAGGTTCCTCCGCAAGGTGGAATCGGGCATGCCGTGCGCCCTGAGGGACAGCTGTGCGTTCGAGGGAAACACGATGAGGCCATTTTCATCACTCAACTCACTGTCAGGATAGAATGACAGCAAGGCATTCAGGACGGCCAGGGCGCGATCGCCGATGCCGACGATGCTCTTGCCCTCGCAGAGGTTCCGGTAGATCTGCCATTTGTCGACGACCCTGCCCTTGGGGATCTCCCGTGACTCGTTTTGCGCTGCCAGCATGGCAAGCGACATCGGCCGCCGCCCAAAGGGCGTCGTTGCAATACCCGTCTCCATTTCTTCCTTCGCCTTCAATTAGGCAAAAGAAATCCATCCGCCGAATCGACGCTTAAAACTCTTGACACTGATTCGTGGAAATGAGATTCTCGGCTTGCTACAGATCGAGAAGGGCTTCCACGGTTCGCCGTCGGGGGCCTTTTTCTTTTGCGGTTTCAGTTCTCCTGCTTCGACTGCCAATCGGCATAGAGGCCATCTAGCCGTTCGGTAATGTATGCGGCAAAGAGCGGCCCGTTGACCGCGCCAATAGCGATTGTGGCGGTTTTTCCGTTGGTTTTCAGAGAGACGCGAATCGATTTGTCAGCGGGGGCCCAGGATTTGAGAGCACCGTTGCTTTTGGGCGTCTTCTCAGGTTTGGTTGTCAGGGCATCGACCACTGCTTGAAAGCGTTGATCGCTCGAGAGCGCCTTAGTTTCTGGTTCCGATAGCAATGCCAGCACGTTATTGACGTTTGCCTTCGGCAGCAGCTCGGCGAGTTCCATCCACCGCCTACGGCCGATTTCAGGCGCAGCGCCTATGGCTTCGATCAATTCGATTGGCACCTGCCGCACAACAGAGACCATTTTAGACAGAGCAGCCTTATCGATCCCAAGGGCCGCCATGATGGTCTCTCGGGAGAACGAGCGATCTTCCAGGCGAACTGCAAACAATGCTCTCTCTATGTATGAAAGATTAGTCCGGGCGTTGTTCTCCTGCCCCTGACTGACGACGAGCTGCTCGTCGGAAAGTTCCCGAACCACCGCGCGGACGTTGATACCTAATACCTTGACGGCCGCCAGTCTCCGATGGCCATAGGCGACCTGATACCGTCCCCGAGCGTCTGGATGAGGGCGCACAAGGATCGGCACCTGTTGTCCGTGGTCCTTGATTTGCTCGCTAAGCTGGGCAAGCTTGACTACATCGATGCCAATTCGATCGCTGACGAAAGAGGAGTCAACGAGGGCTGGATCGATCTCAATGATCGTTTGCCCTTCGGCTAGCTGCTTTTCGATATCCTGAGCGCGTTCGAACTTCTGCGTAATGTTGCCGAGGGTCTTGGTGATCCCCCCAATGGGAGTGTTGCGCATAGCAGGAGGGACGAAGCCCGCGATCGGTCTCGCAGCCGTCATCGGCGATGAAGTTTCAGTGGCTGGGTTATCAACCGAAACCTCAATGAGATTCTTGCGGGCCATTATTTCCTCCCCCAGGTCGCCTTCAGCAGGCCTTCGATTTCCGAATTGACCTGATTCAAGGACTCCATAGCGCGGTCGTACGTTCCCCTCGTGAATTGCGACCGCTCGACTTCATAGAGGGTCTGCTTTGTCACGCCTGCGTCGGAGATCGCCGTCGATTTGAGCATGGGGTTGTGAAGCATCCGATTCCCAAAGATGGCGCGCATGAATCCAGTCATCTGGCTTTGCGGGCCGTCATTCGGCTCGAAACGTGTCACGAGATAGCGCATCCAGTCGTAGCTGGTGCGTCCCCCTGCCCTTTCCACGACAGCCATTAACTCGCTGGTCATCGCCAGAAATTGACTCATCGACATCACATCGAGCATTTGTGGGTGAACGGTAATGAGAACCGACGTCGCGGCACAAAGCGCCGACATCGTCAAAAAGCCCAGTTGCGGGGGGCAGTCGATAATGACCACATCATACAGACTTTCAATATCGGTCAGGACTTCGCCGATCCGGGCAAAGAACATCGATTCTGCGGATCCAGCCATGATCGCTTTTGGGGTCTCATGCTCGAATTCCATCAATTCGAGGTTCCCCGGCACAATGTGCAAATTCGGCGTGTATGTCGCTCGGACGATCTCCGAGAGCGGTCGCGGTTCGTCGTATCGTATAGCGCCAAAGAGCGTCTCGCCCTCGCCAACATCGAGTTCGGGCTGATGGCCGAACAAAGCCGATAGCGACGCTTGTGGATCGAGATCAATCGCAAGCACCTTATAACCCCGAAGTGCCAGATACTGGGCAAGGTGCGCGGACGTGGTTGTTTTTGCGGAACCACCTTTGAAATTCATGACCGCAATCACCTGAAGTTTCTCTCCAGGACGGCGGTTCGGGACATATTTTGGGGACCCGTTCTTTTCGTCGAGAGTCTGCCGAATCCGCCCCATGTCGTCCGGCGTGTACATGCGCCGACCGTTAGCCAGCGGCTCTGGCCCGTAGCCTTCGGATGCGACTTGCCTGAGATATCCTTCTCCGATGCCGATGTAATAGGAGGCCTCGGCCGGGCTGAAATTGCGAATCGCCTTCTGAGAATTCGGAGGAAATATCTTCTGCTGGTGCAACTGCAACTGACGTGACAGTTCGAGCGAATCTGCCGACAACATAGACGGCAGGTGCTCCTGTTCACCGCTTTGAATTGAAGTCTGTAACATCCTTGACCCTCGAACTGCGCAATTAACGCTAAGATGCGATAAACAGCGCAGTTACAATAAGACCCGATTCGTTACGAATTTACAAACGCTTAACCCTGATGCCGTTTCGGACTCAGTTGTCCGCGGACAACTAATTGGGAATGGAGAAGAACTTCCCAGGCCGAGCAGTGGTTGTCCGCGGACAACCAAATGGCAAGTCACGTGAAACGATGAAGGATCGATTGCGTGACAGTGCCGAAGTCCCCGGCCGCCGTCCCGATAGCCGCTTCTCCTTACGCGGCGTGCTCTCCGGCGGCTGGCTGCAGGGCCGTGACAACTCGGCAGCGGCCTGCGCCTTCGCAGCGGCCGCGATGATGGCTCTCTTGTCATTCTTAAGGACGGGGAGCCAGCTCGCCAGATAGGCGGGTGTGTTGTCGCGCGGCATGCGCCCCGCCTAGGTGGGCATGCAGAAACGATGCGAGATCCGCAAAGGCTCCTCGACGGCAAAGCCTTCACTGCCGAACCTGCCCGACAATTCGCGGCTCCAGGCGATGCCTTGCGCCGGACCAATGCGAAACCTCGTGTAGCAAAGTTGAGTAAAGGTGCACCTCCCTGTCGTAGCGCCCGCGGTCAGGCATGAGGATGTCGTCGACGCTGGGCCGGTAGCAAGCTTTGGTGCCACCGTAGCTGACGCTTGCACCGGCGTTCTGGACAAAACTTTCGACGGTCTCAATGTATGGAACCGAATTGCCCGGCAGATCCTCAGCCGGGGTGAAGGACCGATCCGGCATGTTCTCGATCTGCTCAATATTGAGGACGGTGTAGCCCTCCAGATAAAGAATCGCGCGGTCTTCCTTGTCTTCGTTATCCTTCGGCGTGAACGTGCCGCACTTGACGACAAGGGTGCCTTTTTCGCCCTTGCGGACCTGGACGCCGAAGTCCTGGGCCTGCCGGTAAGTCATCCAAGTGTTTTCCTCGTAGCCGAATGTCTGGCCTGCGACCCACAGCATGATGACGCTCATGCACCCCGAAGGGGCCGCAACGGAGAGAAGGACCGCGACAGCGGTTGCATGGGGGAGGGGCTATCGTAGCTTGTCCGTCAAATCACCCCGACGGATGGAGGCGGCCGGGCCGCATCGATCACGCCTGGCCGGTCAACTACGGTTGTTGAGAACCTTGCCGCCTGCGGACGCTGTCACCGTTCGCGGTCATCGCTATCGCGCTCACGCGCTCGCTCCGCCGCGGTATCCGTAGTTCGGCAGGCGGCGTGTCTTGTCGGCTCGCTTCAGCCCGTTCGGCCTACCCTTCGATGACCCCCGGCTCACGGCCAAGGCGGGAAAAGTTGGATTCCGCGATAAAGGTAACCTCCGCCTCGTCATCGGGCAGCCGTTCGGGGAGGTCAGCGCGATCCACGGCGACGATCCGCTCGTTGGTGACACGGTCTTCGTCCCCGAGCATCGGGCCGGGACTTCTGACGTTCAAAGGAATTGTCCGCTGCCGGGAGACCCTCACTCGCTAGCAATGCACACACCACTGATGAGAGCTGCTTGTAAGCAGGGCTGCCTGCGCCCCCGCTCAGAAGGGCAGGGATGGTGTCCAAGCCAAAAGTCAAGGCGATGAAGAAGCACACGATGCCAGTGGTCGCGACCGTGATCACATCCAGTAAGTCGTCTACCAATCATCTTGTTGTCGGATGGTCTGCCAGGGCGCCACTCGGCCGAAGGGGAGGGGGGCACGAACCCAGCTGCGATAGCGGTGCCCTGCCGGATTGCGCCGCCGCGACGACTAGGCCGCTGCAGACGTTGCCGGAGGGCAAAGCGAAAACGTGCAGAATCGTCGGACGTTCTGTCAATCGCTCGTATTGGCATTGGCAACTTGGAAGGCGTTGAACGTCGTTGCGACCAGATCGGTCGTGTAGACCGTCTCGCCGTCCTTTTCGTAGGATGAGTTGCTGATGCGGCCTTCGGCTATGACCGGCTGGCCTTTGGAAACGTTGTCTTTGATCCAGGCGGCCTGATCATCGAACACGGTGACGGTGACCCAGTCCGTCCTGGTTTCCTTTTTCCCGGCGTCGTTGGTCCAGTGGCGGTCGGCCGCGATGCTGACCTTGACCGCCTTATTGAAGCTGGTGACGCTGCCGACGTTCCCGGCAACGGTGAAACGGTTGATGCTGCGCATATTGGGATCCCTTCTGTAATTAGGTGGCTCGATTTCCGTTCGCACGTCAATTAGAGTGTCATAATAGAATCGACGGAAGCAGCAGTCAGATGTTGAGATTGAACCAGGCCCGGTGTCTAAAACCCTTGGCGTCAGTGTACTCAACGTACCAAGGCTTTGACCGCACCGGCCGCGGCATGCTGATGGTCTTCTGGCAACTGTCGCCGTCACGCCGGTTGGTGACTGGCTTGAAGATTGGCCTGCCGTTGCGATGGTTGAAGCACAGATTCTCGCGCTTCTCGCACATGTTTGGTTTCGAGCGGTTGCAGTTGTGCCCGACGTCGCTGTAGCCGACGGTCCAACCTTCGGGGCAGTCGGCATAGACGTCTTTCCGCGCCGCGGAGGAACTCGCGGCGGGACACGTCGGCCACGAGAAACCAGGACGCTTCATGGCGGCGAGGAGCCGGTACATTGGCGGGTGGCAGCTTGGGGTGGCTTGCCAGTTCCCGGAAACGCACAGCAGTACCTGACAGCCCCATTCGGATGCCGGCGCGCTGCTGGCGTAGAGGGAGCCAGCCGCAATGGCGGCGGCATAGAGCAGAGATTTGGTCAAAAGGAGCTCCTTTCACGGGTGTCGCAGTTTATACTTTAACTTATTTCTTGCGGCCACGAAAGGAGGTTTGTATGGGGTTGGACGGCGGTGGAAAAATACGATCCGAGAAACGTTTTGGACAACCCAGAGCGCGATGCGATGCAGGCGCAAATAGCGGCAAAACTCGAAGAAGAACGACAGCGGCGGAATCTGGCGAATCGAGATTTCGTGGCGCTGATCAAGAACTTTGCCAGCGAAAAGGAGTTCTCCTACCGCACCTACTATTTGACGATGCGCCAGGAGCAGAACCTGACACTCGCGACGGTCGCGTTATTTGCACGGGCCCTTGAAATCAGCGTCGCTGAATTGCTGCTGCCGCCGGCAATCCTGGAGCCATCCATGAAGCGACTCGACGTCCAGCAGATCAAGGACAATATCGCGCGCGCGATAAATGGCTTCCGCAGCCGCAAGGACATGATGAAGAAGGATGTTGCCGACCTGATCGGCATCTCGGTCGTCACGTATTACAAGATCGAGCAAGGGCAGCAGAACCTGACGCTGGCGATAATCGGCATGATCGCCAAAGGGCTTGGCGTGCCGACGGCCGCTCTGCTCCTCGGCCGCGTCCCCAAGCGCTGATTTTTGCCTTGCCGGGCGCAAGCGGCTCCGGCAGGCTTGTTCAAAAGCCCCCTTTGCGACGGTTCGATTGGGCGCGGACTGGTTGGGTTATGCGTCCCAGCCGTCAGCCGGACGGTGGTTTGCGTCTAGCAAACCGCTGAAAGCGGCCCGAAGGGCCACCCGTCCGGCTGTAGGAAGGCTGTCCGCCTTTCTGTTCATTGCCGTAGGTTCCTGAGGACGCCGCTTTTTTGAACCCTGTCGGACAAAATTTAAGGCCGAGGTTCGGCCGAAATTTTTTGAGCCATGCGAGCCAGCGCCGGCACTGAATTTTTATCAGGTTTGGCAGATGCCTGGCGCGCCATTGTGGGCGCTCTGTGATGTCGAGCAGGCCAAGATGGCGTGCCCGGCGCAGCGCGTTGCGGACGGTGGTGGCGCCGACGCCGGCGCGGTCGCCGATCTCTTTGACGCTCGATCCGCAAGAGCCGTGCTGGCGGCTGTCCGAGGCAACAATATAAAGCACGGCCCGTTCACCCTCCGTGAAGCGATCCCGCACATTTGGGGGTAGGGCAGCCATATCGCCCAAGCGTCGTTTCCTCGCCCATCGGACGGGGCAGCGCGACCCGCTCGCCGCTTGGTGGCGCGACTGCTCGGATTTGGGGCGCTTCGAAAAGTAGGTCCGCGCCGGCGGCAATCGGGTTTCGCGCGCCACTTGCAGCAGGGAGCGCCGCGAATGGGCGGCCTCGCTGAGCTCTTGCGCCTCCTGGTCCCTCAAGGCGCCCTCGGCTAGCCCTCGCCAGACCAGCGCAAGATAGTGGTCGATCTGCTTGACCGTCGTGATGTCGGCAAGCCACTCGGCCATTTCGGTGTGTATGGTCACCACGTCTTTCCCTTGCTTGCGGCAAAGAAAATCCGTGGCGCGAAAGCGCATTTTCCTGTTGCGACTGTCAGGGGAAGAAGCTAGATTTTGCCATCTTGTTTTGGTGGCAATTCGACGGAATTGGCGTTCCGTTCTAGCTACGACCTCTTGGAAATCCGGCCTTCGCGCCGGGTTTTCTTTTTGCCTATCAGTTCTCCTACGATTCGATGATTTGCCACGGTAAGCGGCACGACGCATAAATTAAAGTAAAAACATGATTGCCGACAACCTCGGAATACGCGGTGCCGCCGAGGCGGTTCGGCTTTGCGCCGTCGGCGCATCCGTTCCCGGCCGATCGCCTTCGCTGCACAGGGGAGGGCGGCTTTCCCCGCCCCTGTCGTTAACTATTCGTCGCTGTCGTCAGTGTTTTCATTCGCTTCGGAGCGAGGATGGACGCGGGTGAATATCGGCGCGATAACATCGGTCGTGTAGACCGTCTTGCCGTCCTTTTCGTTGGGCGAGTTTGCCAACCCGGCCTTCCACGTAAAAGCTGTCGCCAACGTTCACGTTGTTCTTGATCCAGTCGGCGCGTGCCGCTCAGGATCGTGACTGTAAGGCGAAAACCGGTAGGGGGACCACTCACCCGAAGGGCCGATTCTCGCATGCGGATCCGCAGCCGGTCCTGCACGGAGTCCGCGAAGCCGCGGAGGAAGAATGGGGGGATGCCGGTTTTCGCCTTTTTGGGGAGAGGGGGCAGAGCCCGCCTTTCCCCTCTAGCGACAAAGGAGTTGATACTTTAACATCGCTGCATGAGCGACGCCCAACAGATCGCGAACATGTATTTTGAGGAACTGCGCGAACGCGCAGAGCGCGAGGGGATTGACGCTGCGTTGCATGTGGCAGCGATGACGCTGGCGTTCTATCAGAACAGCGCCAGCACTGGATTTCATCGGCGACAAGGGCCGTTGCTGGTCACGCCGACGACTGAGGTAAACGGGCCGGAAGAACCATGAACAATGACAGCGTGTCACTCTTTCGAATGCGTGCGATCGCCCCCGCAGCGATCATCACTCTGCTGGTGCCCGGATTCACGTTTGCGCAGGCAGGCAATCCGATGTGGCAGTCAGGGTATAATTGGACGTGCGAAGCGACGGCCCGCACGATCTGTGAGCGAGACGGGACTTGCAAAATCGGCGATGCAGGAGGTGTGAAGTTCGAGATCGAATATGAAAACAGCCGTGCGCTGTTTCCCGACGGGACGGTGAAGATCAAGCGACACTACCGGCAGACGGTCAATGACAGTCCCCTGCAGGCGGAGGTGAAAGTCGAGCTGGCGGACAACCGCGTCCTGTGGTTGACGGCGGTCGATGCGAGCCGCACTTACTCGCAAGCCTGGACGGGAGCCATTGTCGAACCGAAAGGAGGGGTCGTGCTTTCGATCACGCAAGGCGTTTTTTGCCTTCCAGAATCTGCGGGAATGCCAAAGGGATGACACCGGACAGTTTGACCCGAAGGCAGCGTCGGGAACTCCGATGGTGGGCCGCTGAACTTGGCAAGGATCAGCAAGGCAGCGTGCCTTGCGTATCGTGTCACGGCGTCGGGCTGCAGGCGCTCGAAAACGATCGCGACGCCGCCGAATTCAAGAACGGTGTGGGATACGCAGCTGAGCCTTGCCGCCGTTGCGCCGGCATGCGATTTTTTCGCCGCTAGGGGAACTGTTCCCGTCCAATCGATACCAGCCAATCGCCGCGTGCGGACCGGCAAAAAAACAGCCAAATTGTTCACCTCTGCGACGTTGTCGCTCCCCACAGCATCCCCGGATTCACATGAGGGAAGGCGGGCAAGACTGCGCCGGTCCTCGTCGGGGCATTGCTGAGCTAGGCGGGGATTTGCAAAACGTAGCGCATCATGTGATGCCGGGAAAACACAGTTCCCCGCGGCCGGCCCAGCCATCGTTCAAAAAAGCAGCAGCGAAAAGCTTGTCACAAACCTCAATTAAAGTACGACAATCAACGGTAGCAGGGGCGACATCATGTCGGAATCCGCGGCCGCACATGGCGGCTTCGTCGGATTTCGGCAGCGAGGTGCCGATGCAGATTTTTCAGGTCCCGGCGATCGAGGACCAGCCCCTTTTTGCGACATGCTTCAACGCCGCCTCAAGAGATTTTGCCAAACAGACTTTGATACTGGTGGCCGGGACGCTTGAGCGCGGAGGAAATTCCGCGGTGCCCGGCGGATGCTTACGGTGGTCCTAGGAATGCCAGCATCCTGTACTCCCAACCCAGCCGTTCCGCCATACGCACAAACGCCGCTGCCCCGAGAAACAGGCGGGTGCGCGCGGCCAGCCCATACAGATAATCGTTTACACAGGTCAGGATCGCCGGGCCGACTTGTCAGCAGACGACAGAAACCGCTCAACGGCCGCGCCTTAGTAACCGCTTCAAGCTCAAACCGGCCAACAAAATGTAAGGCGGCGTGGCGAGCGAATAGTGGCCACAGTTTAATTCCAAAATATTTGGCCTAGCCCCGGCGTCCTTCAGCCTCTGCATGAACCTCTCCGATAGCTCTGGCAACACCACTTTGTCTCTCTTAGCCAACACAACATGGAGATCGAGATCAGGCCGTGCCAAACTATGCGCGTAATTCTCCAAGTTAAGTGGACCCCAGGCCCTTCTGAGATCGGTCAGCTCAATCTCAGGCTCAAGGCTATCGCGTATCGATCGTGTCGCGCGGCCCGTCCAAACCATATCCGCTAGACTCCCCGCCGTCAGAAACAACGAGGCTTTTGACACAGCCAAGTCGTGTGCCGCGACTATGGCCGCAACCCAGGAACCTAAGCTCATTCCGAGAACCGAAATCTCTCGATAGCCTTCGCTTTTCAACCACCGTATGAGTTTTCGCCCATCCAACACTGCCTGCCTTACAGATTGGATCGTTCGACCGAGATTAGGGCTAAGCATATAGTCGGCGTGCACGGAGCCGGGACGGCTGCGTTCGAAGTGATAAGGCATAGCAATCTCGACAACCGTGATGCCACGCTGCGAGAAAAAGTTGGCAATCTGACGATTCCGGGCGCTTGCATTCCAGTGGTGAAAAATCACCATCGCCTGATCGAACGACCCGCTTTCTGTGACTTTCGCCGAGACGACATTGTTTTGTTCGATATCAGTAGAAATGTCCGATGGAAATTTGACCCACCCATCTAGCTTTTCAAAACCCTGATCACTCACACTCGGCTCATCGAAAAAGGCTGGATCAGCCACGGCTTGGTCCGCAAGGGCACAGAATTCCTCGATACTTGTTATCTTCTTCGCACCTGGAAAGGCGCGTTCCGCGTCAAGGACGAAATCCGTTAGTTTCTTCCCTTCCTCTCCGCGAAGGGCCCGGCGTTCGTCCCAACGATCGAGCCAACTATGAAACACTCTGATTGTTTCCTAACTCGCTCGCTCGCCAGCGGCCTAATCCTGGATCGAACAGGCCGTATAGTGCGACTAGCACTGAAATGGCCAGAAGGGTCGAAAAGCCGGCAAACGCGTCGATCAACAAGTAGCTGACAACAAGTAACGCCACGACCGCCGACATCTTCCACAAAGGCGCATGAAATCGACCTCCGACACCTAATCGGATGGAGCCATACAGAAATACAAAACAGGTCGAAATAACGATAAGAAGGCTGCTGTAATGCGTCGGCATACGATAGCGGAACCCGGTGCTCACATCATCGCGACCTTGGAACATCGAAGACATATCGCCGACCAACCACGCCATAATATTCTCACCACTGGACGCCAGATAAGAGCTTTGGACCTTCATCCATATGGCGACCAGAACCCCCAAAACAGTACACCGAAAAACCCCACGCATCACTGTGAGGCCGGCTTCATTGAGCTCTTGCTGATGATCAACATGCGGCAGCTTCTTCAATCCGTCTCCAATTCTCCAAAGATCATGAACAACCGTATAGAGCAAAATGAGACCTGCGAAGAAAAGATAAAACACCAGGCACATGTATAGGTAAGCGAGCCCCGTAAAACCGACTGTTTCGGGGACAGATATGACCTCAGGACGCACAAGAGCTATTTTTCCCCAATCCATGGCATAGTTGCCACCGCCCTTCATCAACGGGATCAAGGACACGCCGATCCATTGAAAAAGACCGGCGAACAGCAAGCAAATCAAAAAAACCGACCAATATGTGTACGAGGAAGCGTCAACGTTGCGCAACCAGGCGTCGTCGCTTTCCACCTGATCGCCCTGCACTGCGAGCTTTCTGCGCCCCTCACTTTTCCAGAAGACCAGCAACTCTGTAACGAAGAAGAAAAACAGCGGTAAGAACACCATAAAGTCGAGTGTCCAATTTGCGGCCCAAAGGAATCCAACCTGCTTAACGAGCCCGTCCGCTCGCTCGTAGGTGACGTTGTGGATACCAATGATGTAGGACAAAAAGCCGAGGGCGGTCATGCCGGCAAACACCGACGCCGGTAAATTCAGGGGAGATCCGTGACTAAAAAACGCCTCCGATTTCCTCGCCAAACTAAAACGTCGCCTCGGCCCCTTGGCGTCAGTATCCCGTGTCAACTCTGCCGGGGAGTCTGTCTCGTCATCGAAGGTCGCAGTCAGTGCCGTATCTGGAATCTCCTGTGCAACGCTGCTTCCGGCTCTCTTCCATTCTCGTCTCTTGGCCGATAACCGTGATTGCGCCGCACTAAGCTCCACCTGCCATTCGCTAGTTGCGACCGGATCATCGCATCCAAAAATCCTCGCCAGCCAACGAATGTTGGCAGTGCTAATTCCCTTCTCGTTCTCTTGAAACCAAAGCTGCACCGTTCGCAGATCGACCCCAACCCGGTTGGAATCAATCTGTGAAATCGCCTCTGCAAGAAGCTCGGGCGTCCATGGGCCTGCAGGAAACCCGTCTTTGCCCAACGGCCGACCCGCACCCGCCGCCGCCAATCGTTTGAACAATTCTTTGAAATCACTCCCGTCTCTCGGCGGAGGGAGAAATAACTTTCCGTTCCTAAACAATGACTTATAGGCTCTTGTTTCGTTCCGTTTCGCTAGGCTTCGTATCCTATCGTGCCTTCGTCCTCAATCAACGTATTTATCAACTCGATGCAACTTCGCAGCGCGCTTCCAAGCTTTGGACATGCGCCCCCGGATGAAGCGTACAACTGATTGATTTTGGGAAGGAACATGGCCGAAATCATTTCCTTGGAGCGGGCGAGGGACGCCCAACGTAGCTTCTCACCCCACAAGGAGGATGCGCGATATGGCTCTGGCTGTAATAACGTTTAATGGTGAACGCCTTGAGGATCCTATCACTGAAAGGCCGCTCACAACGGTACTTCGACGGCATCGTCAGTTGAGAGAGCAGGTGGAGCGTCTGTGTCGGCGTCTCGTCGAGTGCGAGACGGAAAGTCGGTTTTCAGCGCGGCTCGAGATGCGACTGAACGAGCTCCTTGCCCAGGAAGAGCATGCACGGGACGAGATGCTTCGATTTGCGGTCGAAAGCATCGAGGATTGCGCTGCCAAGGCCGAGCACCTTCGGTGGTTGCTCAACGAGGGCGACAGCGGATTGGAAGACGCCGATTGGAATCTGCTGTTGCAGTCGTTTGTGAATAGTACCCCGGTGGCCGCCGGCGCTTTCTCCTAAAGCTTGCGTGCGGACGCCAAAGGTGCCTGCTAGAAAACGAAGATTTTTCAGAAGGCGCCATCTCGCCGTCGCGAAAGGGTGGAATCTTGCTGTCTAAGCCGACTGCCGGAGTGCACAGGTAGCGCCATTTCCTGACCTTCCAACCCGCCGAATCAAACGTAGTCCTCGGATCCAAAGCGGTCGTTGGTTGCGGGATCACTCCCAGCTCCGGTTCTGCGGTCGCACGATACAGCGAAACCCGAGATGCGAGATCGAGGTATCGATGGGCTGTGCCATGCGCGCGGCAGGCCGGTAGCGCCGGCAGTAGTTCGGCGCGCACAGATGCGAACCGCCCTTGGTGACCTTGCGCGGAATTTTGATGTCCGGCTGGCTCGGATCGAGGCTGCCTTCGCGCGTGCCGCCGCGCGGGTTGGCGGCGCTGCAGCACGGGCTATCAACCTCGACGTGGTCCTGATACCAGTCGGTTGTCCACTGCCAGACATTGCCCGCCATGTCGAAAAGGCCGTAGCCATTAGGTGGGAACGATCCGACCGGCGCAGTGTATTCGAAGCCGTCCTCCAGCATGTTGCGGTAGGGGAATTCGCCCTGCCAGATATTGGCCATGTACCTTCCGTCAGGCGTTAGCTCGTCGCCCCACACAAACTCCGCGCCATCAAGTCCGCCACGCGCGGCAAACTCCCATTCGGCTTCGGTTGGCAATTCCTTGCCGATCCATTTCGCATAGGCCTCGACATCCTCGAATGCGACGTGCACCACCGGATGATCCAACACCTTCTTGATTTTGCTTGCCGGCCCTCTTGGATGGCGCCAGTTGGCGCCGGCGACATAGACCCACCAGTTGTAGTGGTTGCGCAAGTCGACTGGCCCCGACGGCTTTTTGAACATGGTCGAGGAAGGCGCCAGCATTTCGGGCAGCGCACCGGGATAAGCCGCCGCGTTGGCCGGCTTTTCGGCAAGCGTCACATACCCGGTCTCGGCGACGAAGCGCCCGAACTCGGCATTGGTCACGGTGAAGCGGTCCATCCAGAAGCCGTCGACACGCGCGCGATGCGCCGGAGCTTCTTCGGGATAGGCCGTGTCCGAGCCCATCAGGAATTCGCCACCGGAGATCCAGACCATATCGGGATATGGCGGTTCGCGGGGAGAGGTTTGAGCATCTCGCTCGCAGGCTCGGTTCATTTGCCCTGTCAGTGGTTCAACATCTGGTATGAAGCAACAGTGGGCCAAAATCGGAGCGCTGCCTATTGATCTTTGGGGAAATGGCGCCGGTCGGGCTAAGTTCGTGCGGAAAGAGCGGAAAGCCAATGCAAGCTGGCGGCATCAACGTCCGCTTTGCGCGTGACACCACGTGGATGGGACCGGACGTCAGTGGCTTCGGGACGGGCAGGATGCCGTTGTCTTAAAATGCACGTGCACAGCTTCGGCTCCTCGGGAGCCAGTTCCGGCGGACGCTCGGAAGGCGCCTTCTTCGCTATCCAGCGACAGAACACCAAACGATTCAAGCTTTTCTCCCGAACCTTCGCCCGCGCTCGACGGAGCGCACTGATTTTTAACTTGTCGGCCCCGAGCGCCACCGCGCCGAGGACGTAGGTCCGGTTTGGACCTGGTTCTCGACCTTCGGTGTAGTCACCGCGAAGGTCAGTAATGGGTCATGGGCCTGAGTTCGGCCGAGCGCGAGTGAACTTCCGCAAAGGTGAAGGTTTTTCGCGTTCGACGTCCGAGGGGAATTGATCGATCGAACAGGTCCGCGACAAGCCCGATCCAGGCGGTCGCCCTGGCTGTAACGCGGACGACAGTGCGACCCATCCTGACAGGAATTGCGCCAACGGTCGGCCGGTGTTTACGATACCGATCTGCCAGCCTGCCATGAAGTGAAGAGGAGAGTTCACCATGTCCGGGATCAGCCGCCGCGCCTTGCTTCTCAGCTCCGGGAGCGCCGTCATCGCCTCGACGATTGCGGCAACGGCTCACGCCGGAGAGCCGCGACGCCGGGACCGAGAACCGTCCCGCGACCTGCGGGCGCTGATAAAGGCGCACAAGGCAACGTACGCGGCGTTCGGCAACGCAATCCAAGAAAGGGACGGCAGTAATCGCGAACACGACAGAGCCAGCCGGGCCGAGGAAAGGGCACTGCTGGCTGTCTGTGCCTATCCTGCGGTCAGGGAAGGTGATCGCCGGGCCAAGGCCAGATATCTTTTGAGGATCGAGGGCCGCGGCGAGCTCGACTTGGCAGAGCACATGCAGGCTCTTCTCGGTTCGACAAATGTGGAAAGGGTAGGGGACTGGCTTCCGCATCGCGGAACTTGGACGTCCGTGCCTTAATCAGAGCTACGTCAATGCTCGATGTAGCCGCCAAGGCGGCCTATGTGCGGACGCTGCTGCGCGACGGTGGAGCGGTTTGGACGAGAAGGACTGGGAGACGCTTTTGCAGTCGTTTTCAGATCATGACGGCTATTGATAGAGCGAGGCCATCCAGCCGCTCGGGGTTTTAGAAAAGCCGACGATGGATTGTCTCTTCCTTTGGCCGCCGAGACCGTCATAAGTGACGTCAACGGCGCATCGTACACCGGGTCCCAGGGTGTCTTTGTCGCATTGCCCCAACGACAATTGTAAATTCGGCCAATCATTGGGCTTGGCAGCTTGCAGCGACGAACGAGCTTCTTCCTCAGTGGGAATCTCCCATTGGGAGTTTCGAGACGCCGGCGATGTTAGTGCATAGGTTCCGCCAACTCCTATGGCGACACCGATCACGAGAGCGATTGCAGAGGATGTGATGCTGTTCATGAGTACCAAAGACTAAGGAGCAAATCACCTAGAGCCGGAAATTGATCGCACAGCCATGTGAGCGCCAGAAGGAAAATGATGGCGGCTACAGCCCAACCGTTACCGCTGTGGAGATCGGCGAGATCGCGTTCGGTTTGCTTCTGCGCTTCCAACGCCTCTGCCTGCACGATTGTCATAGGGCGGTTGTATTGGGACTCTGGCATGGTCATTGGCCAGCTCCTTTCGTAGCTGCCGGCTGCGAGGACCGCAAAAGCGCCTGAACGGGGTGTGGGAATTTAAAAGCCCACAAGCCCTCGCCGGAGCCTTTTGCGGTCAATTCCGCAACAACATAACTCACGTTGACGGCATTGCCATCGGCATAGGTTGCTGCAAAGGCGAAGCCCGAAGAAATCATGGCTGTGCCAACGTCGATCGTCGAACCCTCGATCTCGGCGGCGCAAACTGTGAAAATCGCGTCGTCCCGCGCTCGCCCGATCGGTTGGCAAGTCACTGCCGCCGTCTGAAACAAGCCTCCGAGCTGAGCCAGCGAAAGACTTCCGCAGTCGCGCTTATTGCCGGCGGCGTCGACAGCGATGCTGCCGCGTATACAGGACTGGATGCCATATAGTCGGTAGACCTGGCCATTGAACTCCCAGGTGTCGCCGGTCTGCAACGTGATGTTCTTGGGGACTGTGAAGCTCGATGCCACCTGCTGGCCATAGGCCGGAAGCAAGGTTGCGGCGATTGTCATCGCCGTCAAAAGAATGTCACTGGCTCGTATCGCCAAGGCCCATTTCCTTTCCCATGACGGCCGACTCGAGGAGGTCGGGGCGAAGCGGCTTGCCCTTCTTGTCAACGGCGATCTGAGCAAAACCCTGGAAGACCATAGAGTCGTCGTCGTTGGCGACGAGGAACGGATCGTTGTTCGACCCTTCGCCAACGCGGGCGAAACAGGACACAGGATCGGGCGTTCCGGGCGTCGCTTGCAGGACCAGTGTCTTGCACAGGATCACGCTGGCGCGCTCGTTGTAGATCGTGCCGGCGTCGTCTTTCGCGGCGTCCTTGCAATCCCACGTCTGCACCCGATTGTAGATGACCTTCTTGGACGGGCACGACGTGAGGCCGCGCAAAACATATTCGACGCCGTTGATCTTGCGATGCGTCGCGTCAATGATTTCGACGGGAGACGAGATTTCGTCGACCTCGCGAGCTACGAGCTTGCCGGATGCATCGTAGCGTTCAAGAACGAAGACCTTCTTGTGAGGTTCGGCGAACTGGCTGAGATATTCAACGCGCGGTTCGGCGAATGGTGACGGCTCGTCCTGGGCGGATGCCGCGCTCATCGAGGCAGCGGCGGCAATCAAAGCGGGAGCGATCAATTTCATGACGGTATTCTCCGTTTTGGCTGCATTTGTGCGCGGCTGACCGAAAGCGTCAAGCGGCTGGCGCGGGCAGCGCCGAAGGCGCAACACGGGCGGCTTGGACGCGCTGAGGTCGCCCGCGCTATGGTCAGCAGCAAAAGGGGCGAATTGCCGACGAGAAAGAAAGCCATGGTTGTAGTCGCTTGTTGACGAGCAGGGTTGCCGCGGTTATGACGTAAGTTAAAGTAATAACCGGAGCGACGCAATGGCCAGAGTTTCGTTCGTCGGAATTCTTGCGGCGGGGGTTGCGCTAGCAACACAGGGCCATGCGCAGGATGCCGTCCCTCGGCACGCTCTGCAACCGGTAAATGTAGCAGCTCGCATGGCAGCGGCGTTTCGGAACGAGAAACCTGCCGCGTACACCGTGACATTGAATCATCAGTCGCCTGAGACGCAGATGCCAGCGGCAACCGAGTGTCCGGGAGTCGACAGCAAGGCCGTAAGCGACCTCGTGCGCGCGGTGGCAGCAGAGGAAGGTGTCGATGCTGACCTGGCCGATGCGGTGGCTTGGGTGGAAAGCCGGCATGGCGCGGCGCGCAAACAATCGTCGGCAGGCGCCGTGGGGATCATGCAGCTGATGCCGGGAACGGCGGGCGATCTTGGCGTTCGTGACAGGTGTGATGTCGAGGCGAACGTTCGCGGCGGCATCAAATATCTGAAGCAGCTTTACGGTGAGTTCAGCGACCCACTGTTGATGCTCGCCGCATACAATGCTGGGCCTGCAAACGTACGTCAGAGCCAGGGCATTCCGGAGTTTCCGGAGACAGCCGGCTACATCATCAAGGTTCTCAACCGCTGGAAGCTGTCAGCCATGGTCGGCTCGTCGCAGCCGGCGAACGTGTCTGAGGTCAATGGAGAAGGGAAACTCGAAAATGCGTGGAAGGACGGACATGTTATTGAAGTGGAGTAAATTCACGCTGCAGTTCGCGGCTGCCGTTGCAATCGGCACGATTTTGCAGCCGATCGCCGCTTTCGCTCAGGACGCGGCGCCAATTGAAAGTGTCTTCGATTGGCTGGTCGGCGTCCTGCAGGGCAACATCGCGCGCTCTATTGCGATCATAGCGGTCTGTTTCCTCGGGTTTATGGCAATGACCGGCCGTCTGGCCTGGCCGCTGGCGTTCTCGATCGTCGTCGGCATCGCTTTCGTGTTTGGCGCCTCGACACTGGTCGACGCAATCCGTGAGACCGCCTCGAGCTAAGACATGAACGACAACGAAGATGACCTGCCCACGGCCGAGCCTGTGAGCCTCGCCTTGACGCGCCCCTTGATGGTGTTGGGAGTGCGTTACGAGGTTTTTTGGCTGAACGGTTTGATCGGCGTCGTGTTCTTCATCGCCACCAGCAACATTCTGCTTCCGCCCCTGGTGGCCGTGATCGGCCACGGGGTGTCGGCCTATCTGTGCCAACGCGACATTCACATGTTTCATATTTTCGAGCGCCTTTTTCTGACCAAGCGGGCGATGGGAAACACCTCGTTTTGGGGAGCCAGGAGCTATTCTCCGTGAGCATCAACGCTGATCTCAAATACGGCAAACAGCGCAAGAAAGAGCAGGGCGTGAGTGAACACGTCCCATTCTTGCGTCATGTGGATGACAATGTATTGGTGACCAAGGCGGGCTTTGTGGCCTGCATCATCCGCATGGGCGGTCTGCCGTTCCAAACGATGGACCAGTCAGAGCTCAACGCCCGTGTCCTGAACCGCAACACCACATTCCGCAATCTCTCGTCGTCGCGCTTTGCCGTCTATGCGACGATCATCCGCCGTCACATCACGCCGGAGATCGAAGGTAGCTTCGACAACCCGTTTGTCGCGGAGCTGGACGCGCGTTACATGGAGGCGCTGTCCTCCAAAAACCTGTTCGTCAACGAAGTTTACATGACGGTCATGCGCCGACCGATGGTCGGCAAGATCGGCTGGGTGGACAAGATTTTTGATCAGTTTCGTTTGCAATCGGCCGGCGAGGAAACCCGCGCCGAAGCACTCAAGGAACTGCACGATGTGACCGACAGCATCGTGCAGGATTTCGGCGCCTATGGGGCGCGCAAACTCGGCGTGGTCGAGCGCAACGGCAGCGTATTTTCGGAGCCTGGGGAATTTCTAGCGAAGATCTTGGCGGGCGCCGATGAGGTGGAAGTCCCGCTCCCCCGAATGAGCTTGGCTGAGGCGATTCCGACGCGGCAACTGCTGTTCGGGCGCGAGGCGATCGAAATCAAGGGGGCAGAGCCCTCTGGTTCGAAATTGGCCGCGATGATCTCCATGAAGGAGTATCCCCCCTACACAACGCCGGGCGGCCTCGACGGGCTTCTTCGCCTGCCTCATGAGATCATCATTACACAGTCCTTCGCCCTGGAGGACCGCGTTGCCGCGATGGGCCAAATCCGCAAGATAGGTCGACAGGTTGTCGGGTCTGACGAAGGGGGCACGTCAGTCGAGCAATCCGTTCACGACGGCATGGACAAGCTGGCGCAAGGTGAAGTCGTGTTCGGCGACCATCATATGACCGTTTGCGTGGTCGCTCGGTCAGTTCCGGAGCTCAACAAGGCAATTTCCAACGTGCAGTCGGAAATGTCGCGTCTGGCCATCATTCCGGTACGAGAGCGTCTGAACATGGAGCCGGCGTTTTGGGCGCAACTGCCGGGGAATTTTAGCTACATCGCACGCAAGGCATTGATCTCGTCGATGAATTTCGCGGGACTGTTTTCGGGGCATAATTTCCCGTCCGGCCAGAAAGATCGACTGCATTGGAAGCGTCCGATCGCCCTGCTCGAGACGACAAGCCAAACGGCCTACTATTTCAATTTCCATGTCGACGACGTGGGTAATTTCACGGTTTTTGGACCGACCGGCTGGGGCAAAACCGTGGCAATGTCCTTCCTGTTGGCTCAAAGCATGAGGGTCGAGCCTCGGCCGCGCTGCGTGTATTTTGACAAGGATCGCGGCGCGGAAATCTTCGTGCGGGCGCTCGGCGGCCGCTATGAAGTTCTGGAACCCGGTGTTCAAACCGGGTTCGCGCCCCTGCAGCTGGACGACACGCCAGAAAATCGGTCATTCGTTGATACGTTGCTCCAGTATCTGCTGAAGCCCGACAACGGCACATTGGAGCCCGCCGAGATCCGGGTCATCGGCGATGCCGTCGATCAGATTTTCAGGATTCCGAAAGAGCGTCGCGTCTTTTCGATGCTGCCGGAGGTCCTGCGCGGTCGTTTGCAACCGGGGATGAACGACCTGACACAACGGCTCGAGCCGTGGCTCGACATGAAGAGCAGAGGGTGGCTCTTCAACAATGCGACCGACCAACTCGACTTCTCGTCGGTGGTGATCGGCTTCGACATGACCAAAATCCTGAATGAGCCGAAAATTCGCACCGCGGCGCTGCTCTATATGTTCTTCCGCATCGATCAGGAGATAAACGGCGATCCCTTCCTGGTATTCCTCGATGAAGGCTGGAAGCTTCTGGATGACGACGTTTTCGTCGAGTTCATCAAGGACCTGTTGAAGACGATCCGTAAGCGCAACGGCGTGGTCGGCTTCGGCACCCAATCCGCTGACGATGTTGCAAAGTCGGCGATCTCGAACACGCTAATTGAGCAGACCTCCACCAACATTTTCTTCCCCAATCCGAAGGCCGATCAGGAATCCTACCGCAGACGGTTCACCTTAACGGCCAAGGAGTTCCGGTTTGTCAGGGAGACGGCGAAGGAAAGCCGCGCATTCCTTGTGAAACATGCGTCGGATTCGATCGTCGCCAAGCTCGACCTCTCGACGATGCCGGACTTGGTGAAGGTCCTGTCGGGCAACGAAAAGACGGTTCGCGAGTGTGAGGAGCTGCGCAAGCACTATGGCGAAGAGCCGACCGCGTGGCTCCCCTATTTTTGTGGATGGGAGACGGAAGCGGATGAGCAGGCAGCTTAGAGCCGGCCCGACGGCCGTATTGTTCGCAACGGCCGTGACGGCGCCGATGCTCATCGCCCCAAGCATTGGTCTGGCGCAAATCGCTGTTGAAGACGATCCCAACCTCGTCGAGCGGAAAAAAGATGAGTTCCAGAACGACAGTTCCAATGAGGAAAAGAAGTCTGAAACTGGACAGCGCAAGGCCGTCGTCTGCACCTATTCGAACAAATACCGAAACGAGATGTTCCGGCGCTCGCCAAAACAGGCGCTCGCGCGCGATGCGGCCAATGTGTCGCTCATCCGGCACTACGCGAAGAAGTATGGCATTTCGGAAGGATTGGCGCTGTCCGTGTCCTACCAGGAAGCGCGCTTCGACACGTGCGCCGGCAGCCATACTGGCGTGAAAGGCGCGATGCAGCTCACCAAGAGTACGGGCCGCGGCCTCGGCTTCGATCGCGATATCAACGAACAGAATGTCGAGGGCGGAGTGAAGCTGCTGAGTCAAGCGGTCAAGAAATGCGGCGGCACGAATTACGCATGCCTCGCCTCTTACTACAACGGTTCGACGGCGGCCGAACAGGCCAATTGGTCGGCTGGCGTCGGGCGCTGGCATGGATACTTCAATGAGTATGCGGGGTCCGGTAAAGCGCCGGCTGCCGCCCCGCCGCCCTTTAGCATCCAGGTTAGCGGCACCGCCGCTGCCGGTGCCGCACAGACTGGCGGTGTCAATGCCGTCAACAAGACGGCTGCGGGGCTCGAAGCAAGCGGTGCGCAGCGATCGCAGTATTCCAGCCTCATCGACACGTTGGCGGCGGGTGTCGGGACGAAGGAAGAATACATGGATGCCTGGGACGAAAACTCCACGTCGCGCGGTTTGAATGCCGACCTGCTCAACCAGCTTATCCAGGGCTCTGCAGCGGTGAACGAGCTGCTGAACGCTCGTCTTCTCCAGCGCAACACCAAGCTCTCTCAGGTGTCAAAATTCGGTACCAGTGAGGGCACGGAAAACCCGTTCTCATGCGATCCCGTCATCCTGGGCAGGCTGGAGGTGCCGGAGCATTTGTGGCCCGGCTGCGCCAAACGCGTCACAGGATCGGGCGGCGCGGAAGAGAGCACACTGGTTCCCAATGCCAACGCGGCGGCGGGTGCTTTGGAAATCATGCAACGCAACGCGCAATAGAGTGAAAGGAGCCCCGTTATGAAACGGACTGTTGCAGCATCGCTATTCCTGGTCGCGTCTACTGCGCTCGGCAATGCGCAAATCGCGGTTATCGACGGCGCCAATCTGGATGTCGCGCGAGAAAACGCCGAAAACACCAGCTCAATCATGAAGAGCAACGAGGACATCCTTGAGAAGTCGCAGGAGATCCTGCAGGCGCTTTCCGGGACGCGAAACGGATCACTCGGCATCGGTCAACAGGGGCTCGGCGGGGGAATGTCGATCGCCTCCGCGCCGTCATTTGGATCGGTTCTCAACGGCGGGACACTCTCCTTTGGCGGGCTTGGTGGTCAGGCGCAACAGATCGCCGGCGCGGTGATCAACGGCCTGCAGCTGGTCAAACAGCTGAAAGCCGTCATCGAGGGTGAGGACCCAGGCGCCGTGAACAGCCTTTACAGCGGCAGCGTCAAC
This sequence comes from Mesorhizobium delmotii, assembly GCF_900149755.1. Taxonomy (NCBI): domain Bacteria; kingdom Pseudomonadati; phylum Pseudomonadota; class Alphaproteobacteria; order Hyphomicrobiales; family Phyllobacteriaceae; genus Mesorhizobium; species Mesorhizobium delmotii. The sequence continues at coordinate 46,689 of NZ_FUIG01000044.1, forward strand.
GCCTCGGCGCTGCTGGCCGCACTGACGCAGCAAGCTTCGCAAGGCGTGACGACCCGGGAACAGTCATTGCAGTCGGCGACCGGCCAAATCGGTCAGGCGGAGAACGTCAAGGGTTCCGTGGACGAAAACACACGCATGCAGCTGGAAACCGCGCGCTCGATCAACGAGCTGATCGGCGTCCAGAACGGCGCGGTATCGGCCCTCAACGAAGACCTGAAGTTCCGGCTGACGCAACAATCTCAGGTACAAAAGCTGCTGCAATTCAAAGACGTTAACCCGTTCAAGGATGCCGGCGGTTCACAGTAAATCGTTTGCTACGGGGGCGGAGATCGCCGGCATCGATCCGGGGAACGGTGCCGGCGATCGTGACTCTGACGGCGGAGAAAAGCTCATGAATTCTCGGGTGTTTTTGGCGCTGATGATCGTCGCGCTGGCAACTGCCTGCGCGAGACCGGGCCGTGAGCTCAAGGCGCCTTGCGGCCCGATTTCCTCGTACGCGGCCAATGACGCGTGCGGCGAGTTGAAGCCGGCAAACTCGGCATTCGACAAGGTGATGTCGGAATAAGGCATGAACCCCGTTTCGACCATCATCAGCGACCTTCTGAGCGGTGTCGATCAGGCCGGGGCTCGCTTTGTAGAGGTCCTGTACAAGCGCATCGGCCTTTATAGCGAAAACCTGTTCTTCGCGATGCTGGTCCTCTATGTGGTCATTTGGGGTTACATGCAGATTTTCGGCCGCTCGACGGCCTCGCCGCTGGAGGCCGCGTGGCGTCTCGGCCGCGCGATGTTCATCTACTGGATGGTCACGAACTGGGCTCCGTTCTCCGAGACGATCTATACGCTCGTCCAGTCGATCCCGGAAGTTCTGGCCAACCGCATCGTCCAAACGATTTCGTCGACGACCGGCACTCAGGTCTCGTCGGTCGATGCTGTGCCGGCAATGTTCGACGCCCTCTACGAAGCGACGTTGCGGGTGGTGCCCGAACTCTACACGTCAGTGTTGACCGACTTCTTCGGCGCCCTTTTGGCGATCATCATCATCATTTTTACGCTGCTATTCATCGGCGTCGCCGTAGCGGCGATTATCGCTGCAAAAGTCCTTCTTTTCATCATCCTGGCTCTTGGGCCGGTGTGGATCATCATGGCCCTCTTCAATTATTCCTTCAAATTCACCGAAGGCTTTTTCTCCGTCACTGCGAATTTGGTGGTGCAGCAGTTGCTGATCTACGGCTTCCTGGGTTTCTACTACTACATGGTTCAGCTCTCGGTTTCCGCGATGGAGGGCGGCGCCGGGACCGACATAACCGGCAAGCTTTCTCACGTGATGCCACTCCTGCTGGTCACGTTGGTCGGGTTCTATGTTCTGTTACAAATACCCATCATCGCCGGCATTTTGACCGGGAGCGGACCGATAGGCACCGCCGGAGCCATTCACGGCATTCGGCGGGCGGCAAGGGGAACAGTGGACAACGCAGTTACGCGGACCACGAGGCGGGCTGGCAGTTCGCTTCTTAGGAGATCAGCCGAGGGACGTCCCCGATTTGCGGCTGATGTGGGGAAGGCAAGCATTCAACGCGAGACGGCCAAAAACGCGTCCTCGCTATAGGGTCCACGGGAGACGGCAGAAAGCGCCGAATTCGTCATCAATCGCTTGCGATCTGATGGCGGCGAGAAGCGAACTTGAAAGCAAGGCTAAATTAAAGTGTCAAACGCACCGACTGAAACTGGCTTGGTCGACCAGCGCTACTACCAGCAAGGCAAATCGTGGGAAGACGACACCCATCGCCGTTTACGGCGGTCGCGAACATTCGCTTGGCTGCTGACCGGCGTCTTCGGCGTCATAGCGCTTCTCTCACTGGTGGCGCTCGTCCTGGTTTTTCCGCTCAAGCAATACGAACCCTATATGGTCGCCGTCGACAAAACGACGGGCCACCTCGAGATTGCACGAGCCCTGAAACCGGGGGACCTGTCCCAGGATGAAGCGGTCACGGCGGCGAACATCGTGCGCTACATCAGGGCGCGCGAGACCTATGACCCGCGCATGATCAAATCGAATTTCGATCTGGCCCAGCTCTATTCGACCGGAGCAGCTGCCGACGATCTTGTGCGGGAATTTACGCCATCAAATCCGAATTCCAGAGACAAGCGCTACGGGATGGACACGACCATCGCCGTAACAGTGAAATCGGTTTCGTTCCTGAATCGCACGACAGCCACGGTCCGCCTTTCGACCGAGGAAACGCGGCAGAACACAACGCGGCGCGAGCACTGGGTGGCGGTAATCAAATTCCGCTACACCAGCACGCCGCTCAAAAATGAGTATCGGTTCGATAATCCATTAGGCTTCCAGGTCACGGAATACCGGCGTGACCAGGAATCGTTGCCCGACGCCGCGCCGGCCGACAGGACGGTACAGTGAGGCGGCGCCTGAAAACGGTGGCGCTGTCGGCCGCCCTTTGCCTGGCGTTGTCGGTCCCGGCGCTCTCGCGCGACAGCCGGATTCGCTACGTCACCTTCAACAACGACAATGTCGTGACGGTCCAAGCGGCGATCGGCGTCTCGACGATGATACAGCTGAGCCCGACGGAAGTTATCGAAACGATATCGGCCGGCGACACGATCGGATGGTCGATCGTGCCGAAAAAGGGCTCGGGCATCCTGTTCGTCAAGCCGCTGGTCGAAAAGGCCGAAACCAACGTCAACATCGTCACCAACAAGCGGGTCTATTCCCTGCTCCTGGTCGGCTCGCGCGAACCGTCCTTGCGGGCGTCGTTTCATGTTCGGTTCAAATACCCCGACGAGGACGTGAACGCGCGGCTCCTCGCCCAAGCCGAAGAAAGCGCCCGCAATCCATCGCTGAAGAACATCGACCCGTCGATGCTGAACTACGACTATGCCTATCGCGGTGATGACTCGCTCAAACCGCGCGTCGTGTTCGATGACGGAACGAAAATGTTCCTGCAATTCACGGGCGACGTGCCGGCGATCTTTGTTGTCGAAGCCAAAGGCCGTGAATCTCTGGTGAACCTGCGCACCGAAGGCGAATACATGATCGTCGACAAGGTTGCGGGGCAATTCACCCTGCGGGCCGGCGACAAGACGTTGTGCCTGTACAACCGTCAATCCCCATCGCAGCGCATGCCGGACCCGATTGGAGACATTTATGGCCCGGCAAAACTCGACAAGAAGAGCGAGCGTGGGCAGTTCGAACAGAGGAACCGCTGATGTCGAACATAGACTATCATGAGCTCGACGGCGGTAGCCCGGTTGCCCGGCGAAATGCAGGTTTGGGCACGAAACTCGGCATAGCCGGAATCGGGCTGCTTCTGGCCGGTGGCCTGTTGTATATCAATTGGCCGAGCGGGCCGTCCGACCGGAACGCGACATCGAACGAGGACGAGGCTTTCGAGACCTCGACTTTTCAGCCGCGCGAGCCGGCGACGCCGGCGACGGCATTGCCCCCGCAAGACCAGATTGTCATTCCGCCTCCTCCGACTCCGCCGCCGCAACAGTCGACCGATGTCGACCAGACGGTCGCACCTGGCGTCGATCTCGAGGAGCAGCGCCGCTTGCTCGAACAGCAAATGCGCGAGGCCGAGGCACGCCGACGTGCCGAGGAAGAGGCCCGTCGGCGGGAGGAGGAAGCGCGATTGGCGGAGGATGAACGCAAGCGCAAGGAGCAGGAAGAAACCGAGCTGTGGGAGCGGCTGCGCTCGAACCAGATCGTCACCGACGGGGAACAGGACGCCCCGACAGGCGACGCGGCCGCGGCCATCGCCGGCGACGGACAGCTCAGTCCTGTCCCTGGGGCAGACCTGGACCCCAACAAGGCATTCCTCGCCCAGGCCGAAAGTAGTCGGAACGCTCAGGCGACGGCGACGAAGAACTACCGCACGGATGCCCTGATTGCAGAGGGCACCATGATCCGCGGGTTTCTTGAAACGGCCATCAACACCGACCTGCCCGGCATGGTCCGTGCGGTTGTTCGCGAGGATGTGTATTCCCTTGACGGCCGCCGCGTGTTGATCCCGAAGGGATCTCGGCTGACCGGCGAATACAAGTCCGGCATTGCTCGCGGCCAAACGCGCGTTTTTATCGTCTGGAACCGGATGATCCGGTCCGACGGCGTGTCGGTCAACATCGGTTCGCCTGGCGCTGACAGCCTCGGCCGTGGCGGCATGGCCGGTCGCGTCGATCGCCACTGGCTGGAGCGCTTCGGCTCGGCGATTGTGCTGTCGATCGTTGGCGGTGCGGCGGAATACCTTTCGGCGCTCGCCGACCCGAGCGGCGGCCGGCGCCAGGAGACCATTACCCGTGTCGATCCTGTCACTGGCGAGGTAACGACGATCACGATCGATCCGGAGCGGACGGAAGAGGAAGCCCGTGAGATCGCGATCGAGCGCTCCGCAAGCACAATGACCGAACTGGCCAAGGAGGCTTTCGAGGATTCGCGCAACATCCCGCCGACGATCTATGTCGACCAAGGGACGTCGGTGATCGTTTTCGTGCGGCGCGATCTCGATTTTTCGGAGATCTACGCCGATCCGGTCCAAGAAGAGCTGGCGAGACTGAAACGCGGCGGCAAGCCGCGTGTCGCGATCGACCCTGTTCCCCTCTACATGACGCCGAAGGACAACTGGTTTCCGGCAGCACCCCCGGTGACCAAATGAACATGATCAAACACCCGGTCGCCGCGTCGGGCCCATATGCCAAGTTCCCAATTCTGGCAATGGAACTGGAACCGCTTCACGAACTGCTACGGCAGGACGATGTTTCCGAACTTTCCGTCAACAGGCCGGGCGAAATCTTTGTCGAGCGGCTTGGCGCCACGGAAATGGAGCGGATCGCTGACGCTAGGCTGACCGACAAATGGATTCGCAATCTCGCAACACTTGTCGCCAGCTCGACCAATCAACAGGTGAATGAGGAAAAGCCGATCCTGTCGGCGGCGCTCCCCAGCGGCGAGCGCATTCAGTTCGTGCTGCCGCCGGCAGCTCCGGACGGCGGCGCAATTTCGATCCGCAAGCAGGTCATCATGGACATGACCGTCGACGACTACGCCAAGCGCGGCGCCTTCGAGGAAACGCGCATGGGCAACGAGCTCGGTTTGTCGGAAGAAGAAACGGAGCTGGTTGGGCTGATCGGCGACTCCGATCCGATGAAATTTCTGGAGCATGCGGTCAAAAATCGCGTGTCGATCGTTGTTTCGGGCGGCACGTCGACCGGTAAGACGACCTTCCTGAACGCCTTGCTAAAGCTCATTCCTCCGGGCGAACGGATCATCACGATCGAGGACACACGCGAGCTGAAGCCCGCCACGCCGAATACGGTGGCCCTGCTCTCCTCCAAGGGCGACCAGGGCTTAGCGAAGGTCGACGCACAAAGCCTGCTGGAGGCGTCGTTGCGTATGCGGCCGGACCGGCTGTTGCTCGGCGAGTTGCGCGGCGCGGAAGCTTTTTCTTTTCTGCAGGCGATCAACACCGGACACCCCGGATCCTTGACCACGGTGCATGCCAATTCGGCGCGCGCCGCCTATGAGCGCCTGGCGCTGATGGTCATGCAGGGCGGCGTGAAACTCTCGCGCGACGAGATCATGGATTACCTGAAAGAGGTGATCCCGATCGTGGTCCAGCTCTCGCGCCGGGATGCCGGCCGGCGCGTCGTGAGCGAGATCAAATTCACAAAGGCCGAACGCCTCGGCTGAATCTGAGAAGGCGACGAATGAGGGCGTGATGGCACAGATCATAAAGGGATTGTTCGTGACGCTCATGGTCGTGGCCGTGGGCGTTGTTTTTTTCGCCATCGCCTATGCCGCCGTCCATTGGTACGAAACGGGCTCCTTCGCCCTGATTCAGGATCTCGACCAGGATCCTTTTGCCACCCTGCGCCGCGCCTACGCCGACGTCGCCATTCTCGGCCGCTATCAGCAGGCGCTTTATGCGGCCGGCCTGGCATTGATCGGCGTGATGGTGCTGGCTGTCATGACCGTGCTGATGACGCGCAAGGCATCGAATGACGCCAGGTTTCTTAGCTTGGCGGAAGTCAATCGGGCCGGTTTGACGAAACGCGGCGGCGTCTTCATCGGCCGCGTGGGCGGCAGCCTTGTGAACGTCATCGGCGCGTTCACCCAACGCGGTTCTAACAAGAGGCACTTGACCAAGCCGAAGTTCATAGGCGGAAAAAAGCTATGGGTCGATGGCGACGACGTCGGCGGCTTCGTCGTCGGGCCGCCGCGATCAGGCAAGGGTGCCGCGTTGGTCATCCCGAATGCCCTGCTCTGGCCGGATTCGCTCGTCGTGCTGGACATGCGGGGCGAGACGTATCAGGCGACAGCAGGCTATCGCTCGACCTTTTCCAAGGTCATCCGGTTCTCGCCGGCCGACGAAAAAGGCGAGACGGAATGTTACAATCCGCTCGATTTCATTAGCCTCGACACCGACCAGCGCGACATCGACATCCGCAACATCGCCGCCGCGCTCTTTCCGCGTCCGACGACAGGCGAAACCTATTGGGTCGACGATGGTCGCATGCTTTTTGCCGGCGTGATCTCCTACGTCATGGAAACGCCCCGCCTCGAGGACAGCCAGCGAACGCTGCGCCAGGCGCTTCGCATCATGAATGGTGCCGACCGGCCGTTCCTGGATTGGATTCAGGCACTCCGCGAGGAGGAAGCACGGGAACTTTCCGACTACACTCTGCAGATGCTCGCCAGTTACGCCGACATGTCGGACAAGCAATTTTCCGGCCTGTTTGGCAGCGTGCGAACCGGGCTAAACCCGTTCATGAACGAGCGGCTTTTGCGCGCGACCGACAAGAGCACGTTCGACATCCGCAATCTCAAGCGCGAAAAGGTCTCGCTCTATCTCGACTTCCGTATCGAGCAAATCCGATCCATCGGACCGTTGTTCAACGTCCTGATTTCGCAGCTGATGAACTATATGGCCAAAGAGCTGCCTGGGCGGGGTGAGAACCGCGTCTTGATCCTGCTCGACGAGTTCCAGAACCTCGGGAAACTCGAAAACGTCATGGAAGCGGCCACCATCCTCGGCGGCTATGGCGTGCCGACCTGGTTCTTTGTCCAGTCGCTCAAGTCGGTGGACACCATCTATCGCGAGGAAGGCCGCAAGACGCTGGTCAACTCCGCGCGTGTCCAGGTGTTTTTCGGCGCGCAGGACGCCGAAGACCTGAAATACATTTCCGACACCCTGGGCGAGCGCACGGAAGTCCAGAAGGATGTCAGCAAGACGCAAGCGACGATGTTCGACATGCACCACGCGCGCACCGTACATGTAAAGGAGGTCCGGCGGCCTTTGATGCGCCCTGACGAGATCCGCACCATGAGCCGGAACAAATGCATAATCCTTCCTCGCGGTTCGCACGCGATTTTCGGCACACGCAATTTCTATTTTGCCGACGCTGAGCTGTCGAAACGTGCCTGGATGCCGATTCCGGCTTTCAAGGCGGCGGCCGCCAAGGTGGACACAGAACCGGATGCCGGCCGGAAAGCAGCACCAAAGCCGAGTGCTGGTTTTGGCGACATGTTGGTTCCGCCGCGGTTTGCGCGCGCGAATGAAGCGGCGCCGGCACGAACGCGGCCGCGCGGCGCCGTTTTCGCGGCCAAGGCTGGCAGGCGCCCTCCCCCGCCGGCGCGTCCGGTCACCGTGACGACCTACATTGCAGCCAACCCTAAACCATCGACCCGGCGGCCACCCCTGCCTCGGAACAAGCCCGACTTGGCTGCGATTACGCGCGCCGCTGGGCACAACGACGCAGTATCGACAGAAGCACAGGCAAAGATCGCTGAGGCAATCAGCCGGGTCGCCAAGGTCGCCGCGAAGGCGGCCAATAAATCGGAAGCCGGCGCCGGCTTGCGGGATCTCGATACGGCCTTGCAGGGCGTTGATTAGTCAAGACCTTGCAAAGTCAGTGCGGCGCGCCGCCTTGAAGAAGATACCGATATCCGGTCGTCGTCGTCAGCGCCCGCGCCAAGTGGGTATAGTGGCCGACCGCGCACCCGAAGCGGCGGCGGATCTCGCGGGCAAAGTGCACGTGGTGAACGCCGGCCTCCCACGCTAGGCTATCGAGCGAATGATCGTGGATCTGCTCCTGCACCTGCACAAGCCACGGCGGTGGAGCGCTCCGCGCTTCGAGACCGGGACGCTCGGTGAGTTCGGTGAGAAGCACAACAAGGGTATGCGCAACGGAGGTGGGCGACAGATCGTCCGATGTCTCAATTTCCCGGCGTAATTGAAAGGCGAGCCAATGCAGCGGCGCACGGCGTGCTGCGTTCAAGCGCTCGAAATCGACGACAGTGTCGCCGGCGCCGAGCATCTCGGGGTCGATAGCCACCGTCAGGCAGTGGCTGCCTTCGTGCGAAATGCGCGCACTGTAATGCACTCCGGGCGGACGGAAGATGAGCGATGCCGGACCGAAGGCGAGCCGCGTGCGACCCCAGTCCACCGAGTAGCTTCAGTCGAGTGTAAGGCAAAGTCCTGCCCAGCGGAGTGGTTCGGCCGGAACCATGGTGGACGCACAATAGGCGGCTTCTCGAACCTTAAATCTCGGCCCGTCGAGCGCGTTCAGGGGGCGGACGCACCTATGGCTATTCAGGCAATCGGATTGCTGGTCTAGCCTGCGCAGCATGAGAGCTTCGCCACGTCCTTATCGAAGGCGAGCGCCGCTAGCTTCAGGCCTTCGACGGTGGTGAGATAGGGGAAGATCGTGTCTGCAAGATCATTGATCGTAAGGCCCTGCCGGATCGCAAGTGCCGCAGTTTGGATGCTGTCCGCCCCTTCCGGCGCAAGAACATGCGCGCCGAGCAGCCTGCCACTGCCGGCCTCGGCGACAAGCTTGATGAGCCCGCGGGTGTCGCGGGCGGCAAGCGCGCGCGGCACCTGGTCGAGACCGATCGTGGAGACACGGACGGCATGGCCGGCCGCACGCGCCGTGGCCTCGGTCAGGCCGACGCTCGCCACCTGCGGATCGGTGAAGACAATGGCCGGCATTGCGCTGTTGTCGTAGCGCAGGTCGTCGCCGTTGAGGGCGTTCCTGGCGGCGAGCTTCGCGCCATAGGCGGCCATGTAGACGAACTGGTCGTGGCCGGTGACGTCGCCGACGGCATAGATGCCGGACCGGGTGGTGCGCATGCGGTCGTCAACGATGATGCCGCCCTTCGGCGAGACGACGACCCCGTGCTCGGCTAGCCCGAGGCCTTCGAAGTTGGGCGCGCGCCCGGTGGCGATAAGCACTTGATCAGCGTCGATCGTCGTCTCCTGGCCATCGTGCGCGACCGTGAGCGCAACGCCGTCGTTACTCTTCCGGATCGCGCGGTAGGCAATGCCCGAGACAACAGCAATCCCCTCGTCGGCAAAGTACCCCGTCAGCGCCGCGCTGATCTCTGGCTCGGCTTCGGGGAGCAGGCGGGAGCGGCACACCAGCGTCACCTTGACACCGGCGCGCCCAAACATCTGGGCGAGCTCCACCCCGACATAGCCGCCGCCGATCACAAGCAGGGAGCGGGGCAGCTCCTCGAGGTCGAGCGCCGTCGTGCTGGTGAGATACGGTACAGTCTCGATGCCGGCGATGGCGGGCACGGCCGGTCGCGCGCCGGTCGCGATGATGATCTTGGCGGCGGGGATGCGCGTGCCGTTCACCTCGACACCGCCGTCCATGAGACGCGCCGGCCCGTCGTGGTAGGCGATGCCGTTGTAGGCGGGAAGCAGATCGACATACTTAGCCTGGCGCAGCTCGGAAACGAGCGTGTCCTTCTGCCGAACGGTTCCCCGCCAGTCTGTCACTTCGGCTTCGGCCGTAATGCCGGCGAAACGTGCCGCCGCCCGAGCATTGTGCAGCGTCTCGGCGGCGCGGATCAGCGTCTTTGACGGCACGCAGCCGATATTGACGCAGGTGCCGCCAATGGTGCCGCTGCCGATGAGCGCGACCTGCGCGCCCTGATCGGCAGCCGTGATCGCGGCCGAAAAGCCGGCCGAGCCGGCGCCGATCACGGCAAGGTCGTAGGAACCACTATTGCGGCCATTCGTGCCAAGGCGCCGATGTGTCACGGGCCTGTCGTGCGATGCGGTGTTGCCCGGCGACTGAAACTCGCCTTGTGCTCCGGCCGCATCGTTGTCTTGGCTCGCGATTGCGTCGACACCGGCAAGGCTCGGCCCGAATATCGCCCGACCTGCCTCAAGAGCTTCCTCGATCGACAGCCGGAATCCTGGTTCATCGGATTGACGCTCCTGACGCCACGTGGCGAGGTGATCCTCCGAACAGAAGAAGGCCGTATTCGCACAGAGCGAGTTCGCAGCGCACTCACCTTCGTATCGGACGCTTTGCCACATGACCGCCGTCCGCGGCTCGACCTGGGCTAAGCCCTTACCGCGATCTCGCGTGGTGATGCGGATCGGCGCGCCGCAATGGCGGCAGCGCGATGCGATCGCGATGTCGTGGCCGGTCATGGCGCCGATGCCGAGGGCGTCGACCGAGCACATGGCATTGAGTGAGCGTCCGTCCAGTGTGACCCGGTGGCCGGTGTCGCGGTCGGTGACGGGATAGGCGCCGACGATTTTGTCGCCGTCGAGCACGACAAGGTCGCGACGGCGGAGCTCGTCGAGCAACGATTGGATGGCCGTCTCGTTCAGTCCCACGCGTATGGCAAGCACGGCTGGCGTCGGCGCTCGCCCGTGTTCCACGTAGTGCTGGAGAAGGGCAACGCGCACGCCGTCCGTGGCGGGGTCGTAGCCGCTCCAGCGATTGAGCACATGGTCAGAGCCGACCATGGCCAGCAGGGCGTCCTTGACTGCGGGCGATGAAACCACCGACCAGTCCGGAAACGTCACGCCCGGCCGCACGGCAAAGTTCGGCGGTGGTTCGGATGCGGAAGCCGCAACCTTTTCCCGGGACGAAGAGGATGCGCAGCAATCGTTCATGGCTTCAGGCTTTCCTTGAAGGCTTTGTCTCACATCGGATCGTTGTGGGATGGCGATAGAGGCCCAGGGCGAGGACCACGAGGAAGGCAAAGAGCAGCGGGAACACGATCATGTCCGCTCCCGCAATCCAGGCCCTAGGCCAATCGCCGGCAGAACCACCGCAAGCACTGGCGTGGCGCGGCAGATCGCGGCGATGATCGCACCCACCGTGCCGGTGAGGATGAGCGCGCGGTCGTTCATGTCAGCTGCCTTGCCGCTGCGTCGGGCGGGCCGGATAGCCGGCATTCATGCTGGCTGCCGCGATGGCATCGGGGTTCGTCTTCGCGTCGTCGAAGGTCACGGTCGCGGTCTTGGCCTCGAAGGAAACGGCCACCGTCGTCACGCCCGGGACCGCCGCCATCGAGGTCTTCACGATGTAGGGGCAGGAGGCGCAGGTCATGTTGTCGACGGCGAAGGTGACGATGCGTTCGGCGGCGAAAGCAGCCTGCGCCGTCATCACGGAGCCAATCAGGGCGAGAGCGCTCAAATACGTCTTCATGGCATGGATCTCCTCTTTGCTCAGGCGCGAAGCAGCAGCGGCGCGACATAGTCGAAGGCGAAAGCAGCGGCGACGAGCACCGTTGCGGTCCAGAGCGCGATTTGCACGAGGCGGTTGGGGATCGGGCGCGCGCAGGCGGCGTCCTCGGCGCAGACCCGCCGCGGCTTCCAGTAGACGAGATAGAAGCCATAGCCGAGGACGCCCGTCGTCCCGGCGACGAAGAGCGGCTTGTACGGCGCGAGCGCCGTCAGATTGCCGATCCAGGCACCGCCGACTCCGAGGCTGAATAGAACGAGCGGCACGATGCAGCAGGAGGAGGCGGCGAGCGCACCGAAAATGCCGCCGATCGCGACCAGGCGCTGCCGTTGGACCTCGCCTCGATCCGACGCGAGCACGTCATCCGTGGTAGGCGTCATGCCCGCCGTGCCGGGTCGCGAAATATCCATGTCCGTCCTTGCTGTCCTTGTCGAAATCGTATCCGGGTCGTAACATGCGGTCTGTAGCAACTACAGGGTCAAGAGGGTATTTGCGATGGGCGATCACGCTGGCGTGAATGGCTTGCAGCGGGCCGAGTTGGCCCGGCGGACGGGCTGCAATCTGGAGACAGTGCGTTATTACGAAAAGGTGGGCCTTCTGCCGGAGCCGCCGCGCACGACCGCCGGCTACCGCAACTACGACACCACCCACGAGCGGCGCCTGCGCTTCGTTCTGCGGGCGCGCGAGCTCGGGTTCTCCCTCGATGAGATCCGTGAGTTGCTGCGTCTCGTCGACGAGCGCGACCAGCCCTGCGCCGAGGCAAGCGCGGTCGCCGCAGCTCGCCTTGACGATGTGCGGGCAAAGATCGCCGATCTGAAGCGCATGGAGCGGGTGCTCAAGGACGTGGTCGCGCAATGCGCCGGCGGCACGCAGCCGGAATGCCCGCTGATCGAGACTTTGTTCAACGAGAGATGATCAACTGATCGGGCGATCACGGCCAGGAGTGAAGGGAACGAGGCCATGAGCGCGAGACGTTCCGCCGTGGGTAGTCCAGCCTGCTTTGCGCCGGCCGTGCTCACGGTTACCGGTAGCGTGGAGGTCTGCTCCCGAGGAAATTGCCGTTGGGCTGTGTCGCCCCGAACAGCCGCATCGCGTCAAATTTTCCGGTTCGAGAACCGGAAGGTTGCGCCAGGAGCAGACCTTCAGGCTGAAATCCGAACCAGACCTTCAATTGCTGACGATTGACCCAGCGTGGGTTGCGGCCGCCATAGAGCGTACAGCATGAGTTCGGAAGCACGAAGCAAATCTCTGAAATGAATGCCTTTCCGTATTTGATCCGCCCAATAGGTCGTCGCCACGAAGTGACGAGCGATTTCACTTTGACCTTCCACTGGCTGGAAGCCGTAGCGTCGATGGATCGTGGGCCGAAGGAGGCCGTACAATGACTCCACACCGACCGCTGCTTGCTGAGACCATTGCCCTGACTTTCAAACAGGCCCTGCACGAACGAGAGTTCGAAGTTTCGGAGGTGATCCTGCAAGCCCTGGAACGCCTGAATGCCAGCTGCCCTTGCGAGGGGGTGCTCACAGAAGCCGTTCTTCTGATCGACAACGATTCGCGACATCGGTCGAAGCGCTCGGCACATTGACCGCTGCCGGACACGGAGGACGGCTCCTCAGCCGTGCTGGTGCTCCTCGCCTCCGCCGCAGCCGCTCGACAGGTTCCACACCTCGACGAGTTTCTCGCCGGTGAACTGATGCTCGCGGATCAGGAACTTGCCGAGGCCGCCATAGACGCGCCAGCGCCAGCATTGGCAGCAGCACGGCCCCTTCTCGTCCGAGTTGTCCATCGCATATTGGTAGGCCTTCTGCTCATCAGGGGAGAGGGCCAGATCGAAGTAGCTCATCGCCTTTTGCGCAGTGCCCGCCGCAATGTCGTACGGGTCCTGCGGAATCTCCGGGACGGAGGCGTATTTCTTGAGCGCCTCCACCTGCTCGCCGTAACGATGCCTGTCCATCGGCGAGCAGCAGGACCCCTGCAGTCGCCCCACAGTCGACATCTTGGTAATCGAATCAGTGAACGCCGGCGAGCAGGTGCTGTTGCCGTGATTGCTCAGGAAATCGAAGCGCTCGTCGAGGGTCTGCTGCCCGGTAGCTTCGGCGAGCCGGGGCATGAGCGAGTTCAGCGCTAAAAAACCCACCGCGATCGAAAAGTCTCTGCGGGATAGGTTGCATCTGCATCCCACGTGCCTGATCATTTTCGTGCTCCTTTCCTCAGCCGATGCGGGTGAATATCGGGAAATTCTCCAGCAGCCAGAACGAAAAGACCGACAACTGCCCCGTGATCATGGCGAGTCCCATGGCGACCATGATCCCGCCAGCAGCGAACTGAAGCATCCGGCCCGCTCGCCGCATCGCTTTCAGCCGCCTGGCAAGACCGTCGGTGAACAGGGCGGCGAGCAGGAACGGTATGCCGAGGCCGAGCGAATAGATCGCGAGCAGCGCAATGCCTTGGCCGACCGTCGCCGACACGGCACCGACGGTCAGGATCGCGCCGAGGATCGGCCCGATGCACGGAGTCCAGCCGAAGGCGAAAGCAAGCCCGAGAACATAGGCCGATGCCCCATGTCCGCCCGGCATGTCGGAATGAAACCGCATCTCGCGCATCATCCAGGACGAACGCAGGAGGCCGGTGAGGAACAGCCCGAACAGGATGACGATCGCACCGCCGACGAGGTTGAGCTCGACGCGGTAGCTGAGAAGCATTTGACCCAGTGCCGTCGCGCTAGCTCCGAGGGCAATGAATACCGTCGAGAATCCGAGCACGAAGCAGAGGCTGAGACCCACTGCCGGCAAGCTGGGTGCAAACGCGCTGTCCGCCGCCACAACCGCCGGTTTCCGGCCTGCGACATAGGAGACGTATCCCGGCACGAGCGGCAGCACGCAGGGCGACAGGAACGAGAGGATGCCTGCCACGAATGCCGTCAGCACGCCGATGTTGGAAATCTCGAGCACCGGTCAGCGCCTTTCTTTTCTCGGCGACCGCGTCATTCTCCCTTCCTTGCCTGCTCGATGGCTTGCATCAACGTCGCCAGGTCGGTCGCACCCTGTAAAACCTGCTTGCCGGCGACAAATCCCGGCGTGCCGTTGATGTTGAGCGCCTGAGCGAGCTGCAGGTTGCGATCGATCGAAGCCTTGATCTCGGGGCTCTCCATGTCGGTCTTCAGGCGCTCGACATCGAGGCCGGCTTCGGCTGCGGCCTTGAGCACGACCGCCTCTGTTACTCTGCCCTTCACTTGATACAGTGCTCTGTGGAATTTCACGTAGCCTCCCTGCCGATGAGAGGCGAGCGCCGCTTTGGCTGCGAAGATGGAGTCCGGACCGAGGATCGGAAATTCCTTGTAGACGATCCGCAACTCGGGATCCGCGGCCTCGGCCTGCGCCATGATCGGCATCATCTGCCGGCAGTACGAACAATTATAATCGAAGAACTCGACCAGGGTGACGTTTCCCCGGACGTTGCCGCCGACCGGGCTCACCGGGTCTCGCAAGATTTCATCGGCCCGCTCGGCCAGGACGGCGCGTATCTGATCTCCTTGGGCTTGTCTCTGGCGAGCGTCGTATGCCTGCAAGGCCTCTACGACGACCTCGGGGTGGGCCAGAAGATAGTCGCGGACGCGTTGTTCAAACTCCGCCTGGGGCATGCTGTCGGCGCGGACCGGCGCCTGAGACACGATGGCACTCAGCAGAAGGGCGGGTGCGAACCAAATGATGACTCGTAGATACGTGCCGATGCTTGTCATGAAAGCCTCCCCCTGTTCCGTGTTGCCGCCCAGCTGTGGGCGGATCGGCTTGCCTATGTCGGTCCTCATCACCAATCCCACATCCAGCTCCGCCAGCTCTTCTTCTCGTGACCATGCGGGACGCCGACATCGTTGGTGAGCGCGTTGACGAAGGTGACGAGGTTGACGGGATCGAAGTTGAGACCGTGGAAATTCGCCTTCCATCGGCCGCCTTTGTCGATGGCGTGCGTGACGATGCCGTGCATCTGCATACCGTCGTCGGTCTTGCTGAACTTGTGGCCGAAGGCTTCCGCCAGCTTGCGGGTTGTGTCCTCCGGCTGATCCGGGGTCGTGGTCAGGAACAGCCAGTTCGCGGTGTCGAGCCCACGCGCGGCGGCGTAGTCACGCAGCACCTCGGGCGTGTCCTTCGATGGGTCTGTGGTGATGGTGACGAACCTGACGCGGTCCTTCATCGGCGTGGAGTTCACCATCGCCTGGATCTGTGCGAGCCGCTCGGTGTGCAGTGGACAGACGTCGGGGCAGGACGTGTAGATGAAATGCAAGATCAAGACCTTGCCGCGAAGGTCCGCAAGCTGGACCGCGCGGCCATCGGATGATTGCAGCTTGAAATCCGGCGCCGGCTTGTCGATGACCTGGAAATACTTCTCCTTGTCGCCGAGCATAGCATCGACTTCGTCAAGCGAGTGGGTCTGCGCTGCGGGCGCGAACGCCAAGACCCACACCAGGACGGCGATCCACAGTGTAAAGAAGCGCGTCAAACCTCCGGAAGTGGCAGGTCTGCAGAGGACGCTCTGGACCGATTTTGTTTCAATCACGGCTTGATCGCAGCTCCGTGGGATCGGACTCAGCCCCGGCCTGCTCGACGGCCTTTTGCGACATGGCATCGGTCGAGCATTGCCGACCAGTCAGTCGGCTCATGCAGAGGCCGAGCGCGCACATCGCGACGCAGGGAAGGACGCTGAGAATGAGGGGCGCAACTCCGGCGGCTACCAGCCAACTCCAGCCGAATGCAATCCCGATGACGGCGACGACGGCAGTCAGTGCGACCGGGCCGCGCCAGCCGCGGAGGTAGTAGCGAACGGCATGAAAAATATCGCGGCCGAGCGAAGCGTCGGACGGCTGGGAGGATTCGGTCGTGGTCATGTGTGGCTCCTTCATTTGGCTGCGATGCGATCACGGATGAACCCCAGCATCTCGGGGGAATCCCATTCGGCCGGGCCGACGACTCGGCCGACTTCGCGGCCTTGGCGGTCGATCAGGAGCGTCAGCGGGAGGCCGAACGCGCCGAGGGTGAACATCGCCTTGCTCGACGTGTCGATGTTGAGCGCGAGGTGCTTGACGCCGATCTCGTCGAAGAACTTCCTCACGGCTTTGTGTCCCTTGCGATCGACCGACAGCGCGACGACCTCGAAATCCGGTCCGCCGAGCTCAGCCTGGAGGCGATCGAGAGTCGGCATCTCCTTTCGGCAAGGGGCGCACCAGGTTGCCCAGATGTTCAGCAGCACGATCTTTCCCGAAAAATCGGCGAGCGTCCTCGGCTGGCCGTCCGCATCCTGGAATGAGATTTCCGGCACTGGCTGCGGCGTGTCATGGATGGCAAAGTTGGCTGGCGGCTCGGTGGCCAATGTCGCTTGGGTCAGAGCGAGCAACATGCCGAGCAAAGCGAGAGCGAGCGTCTTCATGGCTGCCGTTCCTTCGCTTCGGTCTGCAGGCGCTCGACGAGCGGCAAGATGGTTTCGTTGAGCGCCTGCTCCGTCACCGCGCCGATGTGCTTGTAGGCGATGTGTCCGTCGGCGCTGACCACGAAGGTCTCCGGCACGCCGTAGACGCCCCAGTCGATGGCGACGCGGCCATTCAGGTCTGCGCCGGTCCGCGCGTAGGGGTCGCCCATCGTGTCGAGCCACTGCGCCGCATCGTCAGGCCGGTCCTTGTAGTTGAGTCCATGTAGCGGCACCTTCTTGCTTGCTGCCAATTGCATGAACACGGGATGTTCTTCGCGGCATGCCACACACCAGGAAGCGAAGACGTTGATCAGCGAGACCTCGTGGCGAAGGTCGCTGCTCGACAGCCCAAGGGTGCGGCCCTGAACCGGCGGCAGACTGAACTCCGGCACGGCCTTGCCGATCAGCGCCGAGGGAATGTCGGTTGCGTTGCGCGTAAGCCCCCACGCGAGCAGGCCTGCAAGCACGGCGAAAAGCGTCACCGGCAAGAGGAAGACCAGCCGGCGCGGCACCATGCGCCGCTCAACTTCGGTCGGATCCGCATCGGCTCGGATGTCATCACCGGCGGTCATGGCGCGCTCGGGTGGTTGGTCCGGCGCCCGGTCAGTACGTACCGACCAAGTGCCGCGATCGCGAGCAGCAGAACCAGCAGGCCGAGCGTGCCGCCGGCCGAAATGAATGCCATAGCAAGCAAGCCGTTGAAACTGCATTCGAGGATGTCGGTTCCCATCGCTATGGCCTCATTCGGTTGAGTAGACCGTGGGCGGCTTGCCGTCCTTGGTGACTGCGTAAATCGTGAACGGCTCGGTCTTCTCGCCGCCCATGCCGGGAGAGCCCATCGGCATCCCCGGCAGAGCGATGCCCGCGATGTCAGGTCGCTCGGAAAGCAGCTTCCTGACGGTCTTCACGGGCACGTGCCCGTCGACGACATAGCCGTCGACGAACATCGTGTGGCAGCCTTGGAGGTTCGCGGGGACGCCCGCCTTGCTGCTGATCGAGGCGAGGTCGTTCGTCGGCTTGACCTCGACTTCGAAGCCGTTCTTCCGGAGGTAGTCGGCGTAACCTTCGCAGCAGCCACATTGCGGGTTCTTGTAGAGCGTCGCCTTGAGCGTTTCGTCGGCCTGGGCGAAGGAGAGCCCTGCTACCATGAGCGCGGTCAGGGCAAGGATGCGTAGCATGTTCGTTTCCTTTCTCGGTTCGGATATCTAAGCAACGCGGAGCACCGTCATCAGGCCCGCCGTCTGGTGGTCGGTCACGTGACAATGGAGCATCCAGTCTCCGGGACTGTCCGCGACGAAGGCGATTTCGACCGTGTCCTCGGGAGCAAGCAGCACCGTGTCGGCCCACTGGTTATGCGGGACCGCGGCCCCATTGCGCGCCAGCACCCGGAAGCTGAAACCGTGCAGGTGGATCGGGTGCCACCATGCGGTTCGGTTGCGTATCGTGACGAGGTGGCTTTTGCCGCGTGCCAGGTTGAACAGCGGCGCCATGCCCGCGTGACCGTCGCCCGTCATTGACGTGCCGTTGATCGACCAGACGGCTTGCCCCATGCCGGACATCCCGCCCATGCCATGCATCATGCCGCCGCCTTGCATCATGCCGCCACTCATCATGCCGCTGCCCATCATGCGGCTCATCATGCCGCCCTCGAGGGTCAGCTCACGACGTTCGGCGGCCGCCAGGTCCGGTTCGGGCAAAGGATTCGGTGGGAGCCGGATCGGCTCCGGCGTCTTCGTCCGAAGCGGCGGCTCATCCGAATAAGCGAACCGGCTCAGCTCGTATCCGAGCCCCTGGTAGAAATCGTCAGTGATCCGATAGCGACGACCGGATTCGCCTTGCATGTCGAGGAGAAGGTCGACGCGCATAGCGGGGCCGAGCAACAGGCGGCCGTCCTCGAGCTGGTGCGGATCGCATGGCTGCCCGTCTCGGGCGATGATCAGGGGATCATGCCCCTCGAAACGCAATGACATGATGCGCGCCAGCGAGCTATTCAGAAGCCGGAGCCGGATGCGCTCGCCAGCGCGGACGGGCTGATCTGCAGGGATAGTGCCGTTCAGGGTAACCGTATTGCCGACCCTTCCCGACATTCCGGCTTCCATCATGTTGCCGAAGCCGGCCGCGATCTGGCCCTGTTCATCGATGCGCCAGTCCGCCAGAACCCAGAGAACGTCGCGGTCGACAGGAGCGGGCTCCCGTTCTTCGACGATCAGCGCGCCGGCGAGGCCGCGGCCGAGCTGCTCCAGACTGTTGGCGTGCGGGTGGTACCAGAAGGTTCCGGCGTCGGGCGGGGTGAATTCGTAGAGGAAGGATTCGCCCGGTCGGATCGGCGGTTGCGTAAGGCCCGGCACGCCGTCCATGGCGTTCGGCAGCCTGATGCCGTGCCAGTGTACGGTCGTGTCCTGGTCGAGGCGGTTCTCGACCAGGAAGCGGACCGGCTCACCCTGGCGAAGGCGAAGCGTCGGGCCGGGAATGCTGCCGTCATAGGCCCATACAATAGTTGGCGGGTGGTCTGCGCCGGCAAGCTGCGCGCGCGCCGGCTCGGCGGCGAGCCGGAGTTCCTTGGGCGCCGCGGCTCGTGCCGGCCCCGATCGCAGCGGTGCTGTAAGCACCAGTCCGGCTCCCGCCATCAGCAGGCTCCGGCGCGACACGGGATAGCTAAAATCAGTACTCACGTTCGACCCTTCCGATCATCCTGGATGGCGAACGCGCCGCCGGCCTTTGACTGCCGGGAACACCCGTCCGATCAGGAAGAGTGCAAGGACGCGTTCTTTCGCTCGGCTAAGCTGCGTCAGGCAGCAGCCGGAGCGTCACGATGTCGGTGGTTCGGGGAGGACCGGGATTGGGAAGCGGCTCTGTGCCGTGGAGCGACGGATGAAGGACCGTGAAGGAGATCGGCACGTCACCGATCGCCATGGGCTCTGCCTGCGGAAGTACAGCAAGGACCGGAGTTACGCAGCCGCTGATGCAGATCATGGCCTTGCCGTTGCTGCCGCCCGTCGGCAGACACGCTTTGCAGTCGCCATTGTCCATCGCGGCCATATCGGACGCCATTTTTGCCGCCATGTCGGAAGCCTGGACATAAGACGAAGCCATGCCCGCCGTCACAAAGACGGCGAGGAAGAAAACGAAGACCCGTCGAACCGACCAGTGCCTCATAGCGGACCAAAGATCGCCTTAAACTGTGCCGAAAACAAGTCTGCTTGAGTGATTGCTACTTCACGTCATCGTCATCGCATGATTGTGGGAATGAAGTCCATCCCGACGCATGTTTGCGGGCTCCCTTGGTTTGGTTGGGTTACTACAAATGGAGTCTGCTATTCTGCCGCGAGCTTGAGTTCGGCCGGCATCGTCTGAAGTTGGCTCTCGGCCCATTCGGGCAGGCGCCAACCCTTCACGATGCCGTACACCGCAGGAATGACAATCAGCGTCAGCAGCGTCGAGGAGATCATACCGCCGATCATCGGCACGGCGATGCGCTGCATGACCTCCGAGCCGGCGCCGGTGCTCCATAAGATCGGCAATAGTCCGGCCATGATGGCGACGACCGTCATCATCTTCGGCCGAACACGCTCAACTGCTCCAACCATGATCGCCTTGTGAAGGTCGGCTTTGGTCAGATGCCTTCGATGATGCTCGGCTTGCTCCTTCGCCTCGTTCCATGCGTTCTCGAGATAGATCAGCATGATGACTCCGGTTTCCGCCGCAACGCCCGCCAGCGCGATGAAGCCGACGGCGACCGCGACCGACGTGTTGAAGCCAAGCCACCACATCATCCAGATGCCGCCGACCAGCGCGAAGGGCAGCGACAGCATGACGATGAGTGTCTCGGTGAGAGCCCGGAAGTTCAGGTAGAGCAGCAGGAAGATCAGCGCCAGCGTCAGCGGCACGACGATCTTGAGGCGCGCCTCGGCGCGCTGCAGATACTCGAACTGACCGCTCCACTCGATGGAATAGCCCGCAGGCAATTTGACCTCGGCGGCGACGGCCTGTTGCGCCTCGCTGACATAGCCACCAAGGTCTCGTCCGGCGATGTCGACGAAGATGTAAACCGCGAGTTGCCCGTTCTCGGTGCGGATCGAGGTCGCGCCGCGTGTCAGTTCGACCTTGGCGACCTCGCCGAGCGGGACGGAGCCGCCATCCGGCAGGGCGATCTGCACCTCTCGCGCGATCGCGTCGGGATCGCTACGGGAGGCCCGTGGATAGCGGATTGCGACGCCGTACCTTTCGCGGCCCTCGACCGTCGAGGTGATCGTTTCGGCGCCGAGCGCCATCGAGATCACATCCTGGACGTCACCGATGGACAGTCCGTAGCGGCCAAGCGCCATGCGATCTGGCACGATGTCGAGGTAATAGCCGCCGATCACCCGCTCGGCATAGGCGCTGGATGTGCCGGGCACCGCCCTGAGTACCGCCTCGATCTGACGTGCGACCTTTTCCATCTCGGAAAGATCGGTGCCGTAGACCTTGACACCGACCGGCGTCCGAATGCCGGTCGAGAGCATGTCGATGCGCGCGCGGATAGGCATCGTCCAGGCGTTCGAGACGCCTGGAAACTGCAGCGCCGCGTCCATCTCAGCTTTCAGGCTGTCTGTCGTCACGCCCGGCCGCCACTCCGATTTCGGCTTGAGATTGATAATGGTCTCGAACATCTCCGTCGGCGCCGGGTCGGTCGCGGTCTGTGCGCGTCCCGCCTTGCCGAAGACCGACTCGACTTCAGGGAACGACTTGATGATGCGGTCCTGCATTTGCATGAGTTCGGCGGCCTTGGTCACCGACAGGCCCGGCAAGGTCGTTGGCATGTACATCAGCGTGCCCTCATCGAGGTTCGGCATGAACTCGCTGCCGAGCTGGCGCGCCGGCCAGACGGTCACTGCAAGGGCGGCAATCGCGAGCAGGATCGTGAACGTCTTTGCCCGCAGCACGCCGGCGATGATCGGCCGGTAGAGACCGATCAGCAGCCTGTTGAGCGGATTCCTGTGTTCCGGGATTATGCGTCCGCGCACGAAGACGACCATCAGCGCGGGCACAAGCGTCACCGACAGAAGTGCGGCCGCCGCCATGGCGAAGGTCTTGGTGAAGGCGAGCGGCCCGAACAGCCGCCCTTCCTGGCTTTCCAGCGTGAAAATCGGCAGGAACGAAACCGTGATGATCAGCAGGCTGAAGAACAGCGCTGGCCCAACCTCGGCTGCAGCCTTGATCAACACCTCGATGCGGGGCTTGCCCGGAGGCGCGCGTTCCAGGTGTTTGTGGGCATTCTCGATCATGACGATCGCGGCGTCGATCATTGCGCCGATGGCGATCGCGATGCCGCCGAGGCTCATGATGTTGGACCCCAGCCCGAGCGCCTTCATGGCTGCGAAAGCCATGAGGATGCCGACCGGCAGCATGATGATGGCGACCAGCGCGCTCCGCACATGCAGCAGGAAGACGATCGTGACCAGGGCCACGACGATGCTCTCCTCGACCAGCGTCGACTTGAGCGTTTCGATCGCAGCGTCGATCAGCTTCGAGCGATCGTAGACCGGAACGATCTCGGTATCCTCGGGCAGGCTTTTGCCGATCTCGGCGAGCTTCTCTTTGGCATTGTCGATGACGGTCAGCGCATTGGCGCCGACACGCTGCAGCACGATGCCGCTTGCGACCTCGCCCTCGCCGTTGAGCTCGGCGATGCCGCGCCTCTCGTCTGCCACGATCTCGACCGAGGCGACGTCACCCAATCGCAGCGGTACGCCGCTGACCGACTTCAACGCGATGCTTTCGATGTCGGACACACTCTTCAGGTAGCCGCGTCCGCGCACCATGAATTCGAACTCGGAAATCTCGACCGTGCGCCCGCCCGTGTCCATGTTGCTCGCGCGCACCGCCTCGCCGATCTCGGCAAGCGTCACGCCCTGGGCACGCATCCGCGCCGGATCGACGACGATCGAATATTGCTTGACGAAGCCGCCGACGCTCGCGACCTCC
This sequence comes from Mesorhizobium delmotii, assembly GCF_900149755.1. Classification (NCBI taxonomy): domain Bacteria; kingdom Pseudomonadati; phylum Pseudomonadota; class Alphaproteobacteria; order Hyphomicrobiales; family Phyllobacteriaceae; genus Mesorhizobium; species Mesorhizobium delmotii. Next base: position 69,621 of record NZ_FUIG01000044.1, read on the forward strand.
GAGACGCCCTCGGCCTTTGATGCGGCAAAGCGGATGACCCAATCCTGCAGGGATCTGAGTTCGGCGAGCGAGAGTTCCTTGGCGACCACTGCATACTGGTAGACCCAGCCAACGCCGGTCGCGTCCGGCCCGAGCGCCGGCGTAACGCCGTCCGGCAGGCGGCTGGCCGCTGCATTCAGATATTCGAGCACGCGGCTGCGCGCCCAGTAAGGATCGGTGCCGTCCTCGAAGATCACATACACGAAAGAGACGCCGAAGAAGGAGAAGCCACGCACCACCTTCGACTTCGGTACCGTCAGCATCGATGTCGTCAGCGGATAGGTAACCTGATCCTCGACCACTTGCGGAGCCTGACCCGGATAGTCGGTGAGCACGATCACCTGCACGTCGGAGAGGTCCGGTATTGCATCGAGCGGCAGGGTGCGTACTGCGTAGACGCCGGCCGCCGAGGCCAGCACGGTGGCGAAAAAGATCAGGACGAGGTTGCGCGCCGACCACGTGATGAGATTGCTGATCATGGCTGCGCTTCCGGCGTGAGTGCGGAAAGCGCGGCCTTCAGATTGCTTTCGGCGTCGATCAGGAAATTGGCAGAGACGACGACGCGTTCGCCTTCGGCGATGCCCTCCGTGATTTCGCGCATGCCGTCGCCGCGCATGCCGATCTTGACGTCGCGGGGCTCAAAACGGCCTTCACCCTTGTCGACGATCACGATCTGGCGCGCGCCCGTGTCGATGACGGCGCCGTCAGGCACCGTCACGACAGGCTCGGCCGCGCCGGTGGCGATCTCGACCTCGGCATACATGTTCGCCATGAGGAGCCGATCGGGATTGGGCAGTTCGATGCGCAGCCGCGCGGTGCGCGTCTGGCCCTGGATTTCGGGATAGATCAGGCTGACCTTGCCCTCGAACGTCTTGCCCGGCAGGCTGCGGATGCGCACAGCTGCCTTGTCCCCGACCCGAACCGAGCTCAACTCGTATTCCGGCACGTCCGCCACCGCCCAAACGACGGAGACATCGGCGATCCGGAACAGCGTTTCTCCTGCTTCGGCCATCATCCCGTCGACGGCCATCCGTTCGAGGACGACGCCGCTTCGCGGGGCGGTTAGCGTGACCGATATCGGCACTTTCTTCGTCTTCTCGATTTCCTCGATCGCCTCGGCCGGGACTGCGAGATTTTCGAGGCGCTGGAAGCTGCCGCTAGCGGCCTTGCGTCCGCCGCCGCTTTTCAGGTCGGCAGCGTAGAGCGCTCCAGCAGCCGCAATTTCTTTGGCATAGAAGCGTACGAGTGGCTGACCCTGCTCGATTATGTCTCCAGTTGTGATGGCCGCCACCTCCTCAAGGAAGGCCTCGGTGCGGATCGACACGACGCTGACACGGCGTTCATCTAGGACGATTGTGCCCGGCACCCGGACGGGGCGCGAGATCGCGCTTTTCGCCGCCAGCGCGGTCTTGACGCCAGAGCGCTGAAGCCTCCCGGCCGAAACCTTAACGACAGACGCATCGTCGGCCTCGCCCTCGTACACGGGGATGTAGTCCATCCCCATCGAGTCCTTCTTCGGGACCGGAGATGTATCCGGCAGCCCCATCGGGTTGCGATAGTAGAGGATGCGCCGCTCGCCCGAGGTGATGCTCGCAGCATCATTCTTCGTACCGTTGTCTTCCGTGCCTTCCGGCACGGACACGGCGTCAAAACTCACGTCCTCGCTGGCGTGGACGGCGACGAATTCACGTCCATCGCCGGTGCGCTTCGGCGTTACCGAATAGGCTGGCTCGCCGTCTGGATGCCGGTAATAGACAATCGGACCACTGACGGCAGGTGGAGTCGCTGTCGGCTCCGGCTCGCCGCCCAGTGCGCGCTCCACGAAAGTCCCCGTCATCCGGGAAATGTCCGTCGCCGAGAGGCCGTGCTGCCCAACCCAGTACCCGCCGGCGCCCGCGGCCGAAAGGGCCGCAAGGACGGTGATGCGTGCGATCGCGCCCATCATTCCACCGCCTTCAACACCAGCTTGCTTTGTACCGTCTCGGCTTCGCCCTGGACCTTGGCCGCAAGCGAGAATTGCCAGCCACCCGCCATCGTGAGGTTCGTCTTGAAGCGATAGACGCCGGGCTGGTTGGAGGGCATCGCCTCGACCGATGTCGTCATTGCCTCCATCCCGTCCGGAGCCATGTCCATGCGGGTGGCGAAGATGACCGCGTCGCTGACAGGTGTGCCGTTTCTCTTGTCGACGAGCCGCACCGCGACCGTGGCGGTTTCGCCCTGCTTGACCTCGTTCTCGAGGAGTTCGAATGCATAGTCCGCGCTTCCGGCATTCGCTGGACCGTAAGCGGTCGCGGCAACGACTGCGGCGAACGCCCCCGCCAGAGCGCGCCGATTGATCTGAATTCGCATGATTTCCAAATTCCTGTGTTTTCGCCGGATCACAGCCGGCGCATACTATCTCGTGGCGAAAAGCCACGCCCCATCGCCGCGCGAATCTTCGCACGGTGTTAGACGGCCGCTGGCCGTCTCGGATGGCTCAGGCTTTGGGAGGTCTGGGGTGAGGTTCGTGGTGAAGCGAGGCGCCGGGAGAATATCCATGCGGCGGAATCTTGCTTCCGATGACCGAGGGACCGAGAAGCGACTCGTCGGCGGACGCCATTGCCGAGGTGAACGCTGTCAGGCACAGCGCCACCAGCGGGCAGCCCTTGCCGCAATCCGGGAGTGCTGGGGGATTGTCTGGACACGGCATGCCGTCCGCCATTTCCATCGGCGCGGGCGCGGCCATTGCCGGGACAGTCACGGAAGACGCGAGCGGCCCGAGCAGAAGCCCGAGGACAGCAAGAAACGCCAGCAGTCGACCGATGGATGGCAGCGAGGTCATCATGGAAAGTCTGGCATAGCGCGCTCCGATTGAAAAGGCGCTCACCAAAATGTCACAGCTAGCTCCGGCACGACCGGTCCGATGCCGCAAAGGAATGTTCACTGGAACGTGTCGCCCGAGTGCCTGATGCGCTTTTGCGTCAACTAGAGCCCGCTTTAGCACTTCTTCAAATGACATCCTATGGCGAGCCATGACCCTGCAGTGGTTTAAACCATAGGGGATTCAGAAGAACGCCAATCCGGGAGATACTAACAGAGGGAATGAAGTCGAGGTCGGCGCATATGCGCATTGCCGCGGACAGCGCCTCTGTCGAGGCTACGTGCGTGTCGCCATCGCCGACTGCCCAAGCGCGCTCCCACAGCACGGCAAGCAGGTGCGCACCGCTTGCCATAGAGATCGGCGTCCCTGACCGGGCGAACGGCCCTATTGACCTCCGCCGTAATGGCGGCAAGCTTTCCAAGCAAGTCCCTGGAAATTGGAAGCAGTGCCTGCTCTGCCGGTTTTACCGAGCACTCAGCAGGATAGCGCTTGCAGAATTCGAAGTGGCCGATTGGTTGCCTCGTCAGCCGACCTATCACCATGCTGCTCGGATGTGCCGAAGCGGTCGACGAGATTGGAACAGCAAACAACAAAGTTGCAAGGATTCCCCCCATAATCCCAGTGGCACTCCGCCTCATATGCCCGCCCCGTATCAGAGATGTTCTATTTTTTAATCAAAGGTTAATCGGGGCTGTCTTGATGTCAATGCAGTCGTGCAACACTCCTCGGCTTCGTCAGTTCTCTGTGGTGCGCCCACTGGCGGCGCTCTCGGGTGCTACGGCCCTGGTCCTGATCTGGCTGTTCGGAGCAAGCCCCGGCGAAACCGCGGCGATTGCACAGGGGCGGCAGCTCTATGCCGCGAACTGCGCCTCCTGCCACGGAGCCAACCTCGAAGGCCAGCTCGACTGGAAGAGGCCGCTGCCGTCGGGACGCATGCCCGCCCCGCCGCACGACGCGTCCGGGCACACTTGGCACCACCCGGACGGGGTGCTGTTCCGGATCACTAAGGAAGGCCCCGCCGCTGTCGTGGGCGGCGGCTACGAGAGCGACATGCCGGGATTCCGGGGTGTGCTGAGCGACAAGGAAATCCGCGGCGTCCTCGCCTTCATCAAAAGCACCTGGCCGGAGCGGGAGCGCCGAGCAGCCGCGCGGAGGAGAAGATACAGTGAAGGCGCTTGCCGTCCTTGCAAGCGCGAACGCGGGCCCAGCAATCCGTGGGCAAGGGCTCTGTACGAGGAGCCGCAGCCCTTGCCCGAACTGGCCTTCGCGACGCTCGGAAGAGCCGCGATCCTTTGAGCGCGGCAATGTGGTGCTGCCCATGAATGAGCGACGTAGCGCGCCCTGCCGGCTGAAATGCCCACGCTCGACCGGCTGCGGGAGCGGTTCGGTGACAAGAAACGCGAGGTCGTTGCCCCTTTTCGGATCAGGCACGGCGCCACGCCTGTCCGTCGGCGGCGATTGCATGTTCGTATTGCCCCATTATCTGACTGACGATGATTTCAGCGTCGCGGCCGACCCCCATGACGAGTGCCGAGGCTCTGTTTCTCTGCCAGGAGCGGCCGACAAAATAGAGGCCTGGCACTGGCGAACGGCCTTCAACGTGAAGAAATGCGCCGCCTTGTGTCGCGCCTGGAATTTGAACCCACGAACTATTGTCTCTGTACCCTACCGACCAGATTACGGTCGAAACCTCGGCGGTCGAGCCATCCTGAAATATCGCTACCGACCCGGATGCTTCCGTCAGCCGCGGCGTCATTCGGACTCCAAGCCGTTCGAGGCTGGCAATGCCGCGGTCGCGATCAGGAAATGCGTCAGCCTTCCTCATCTTGCGCCCAATCAGAGAATCCGGTGCTGCGCGAAGCAGGCCGAGCAGGTCCAGCCACCACCAGACGCTCTTGCCGAGAATTCGCTCGGGGAAGAGTTTCCTGGGCTTTCCGGTGGCAAGCATGGTCGGGTGAAACGAAGCGAGCTCGGCCGCGATGTCTCTGCCGCTCGCCCCGTCTCCCACAACGAGAACTGGGCCGGAAGCGACTCGGGAGGGCGCGTTATAAGTGTCGGCTGTAAGCTGTTTGACTGCCATGCCGAACCCTTTGGAGATCGGGGGGATGAGCGGAACTTGGAAACCGCCGGTCGCGATGATGACCCGGGACGCCTCGATCGTCGCGCCGTTATCCAAGAGGGCCGCGAACTCGCATTGGCCGGTTCGTGTCAGGCGAACGACCCTTGTCCCAAGCCGCAGCGGGAGGGAAAATGTTGAGGCGTACGTCTCGAGATAGTCCGCGAACTCGTCGCGCGTGGGATACTGCTCACGGTTTCCCCCGAGCGCCAGCCCAGGCAGGGCGCTGTACTGCCGCGGCGTAAACAGCGTCAGCGAAGCGTAGCGCTGGCGCCAGCTATCACCGACGCGGGCGGCGGCGTCGACGATAAGGAACGTCAATCCGGCGTTCCGCAGGTGATATCCTGCAGCGAGCCCAGCCTGGCCACCACCGATCACCAGCACGTTCATGTGCTGGACCGTCACAACACAATCACTTCGGCGCCGATCGGCACGCGTTCATAGAGCTCTTTCACGTGCTCGTTAAGCATACGAATGCAACCGTTCGAAACCGCCCTGCCGATCGTCCAGGGCTCCGTCGTCCCATGGATGCGGTAAAAGGTGTCGCGGCCGGCGCGGTAGAGATAGAGGGCGCGCGAGCCGAGCGGGTTTCGAGATCCGCCCTTCATCCCGCCGGCATACCTGGCGTACTTGGAGGGATTGCGCCGGATCATATTGTCCGTCGGGCGCCAGGACGGCCATTTCACCTTCCGACCTACAACCGCCCTCCCCTTGAATGCCAGCCCTGCCTTGCCGACGCCGACGCCGTAGCGCCGGGCGGCACCCAGATCCTCCACGAGGTAGAGAAATCTCGCCGCCGGATCGACCACGATGGCACCGGGCTTGAATTGACCCGGAAACTCGACCAACTGCGGTTGAAAGACAGGATCAAGCACGAAGGGCTTCCGCCGCTTGTGCGCCCACGCCAGGCCCGGCGCTGCGATCGCGCCGAAAATGCCGAGCAGGAAGGCACGACGTGTCGCCATGGCCGTCCGCCTCACTCGGCGCCGTGATCGTGTCCATCGTCCGCGGCGGGCGGAGCGACATCCGGCACCAGCTTCTCGACGGTCGCGGCTGCTCGCAGGTCGGCCATGATGGACTGTGTGGCGGCGGCTTCCAGAGAGTCCCTGATCTGCCCGGACAACGCCTCGAACGAGGGCGCAGGCCGGGTGCGGCGGTCCTCGAGCTTTACAATGTGGAAGCCGAAGGCGCTGGCGACGGGCTCGCGCGTGTACTGGCCGGGCTCAAGTCCGACTGCCGCCGCTTCGATTTCAGCCATGGTCTGGCCGGGCGTCAAATAGCCCAGGTCACCTCCACTTGCCTTCGACGCCTCGTCCTTCGAGCGCTCGCCGGCAAGCGTCGCGAAGTCCTTGCCTGCGTCTAGCTCTGCGATTACGTCGCGTGCTTCGGCTTCTGTGGAAAGCAGCATATGTCGCAGACGGGACTCTTGGGCAGAAGGCATCCGCCCAATCTGGTCGTCGTAAGCCTTGCGGACCGCCTCCTCGTCCACGCGCTTGGCGACCTCGCGGGCCACGAACACGGAGCGCAGCGTCTGTGCCTCGAAGAACGCCATCTGCCGCTTGTAGGCTTCGTCATTGGTAACGTTCGCCGCCTTGGCGGCATCGGCGGCGAGCCGCAGCCCGATCAGTTCATCCACCACCGCCGAGAGCCGCGCATCTTCCGGCATGTCTCCAAGGCGGTTCGCATACATTCCCGTGGCGAAGGCAACATCCGCCGAGGTGATGTCGACGCCGTTTACTCGTGCGAGGACTTTATCGTTCTGGGCAGCCGCAGGGGTAGCGGCTGAAATGCAGGAAGCGATCAGCAACGCCTTGAGGATCGATCTCGGGGCAAGGCGCCTAAGGAGTTGCATTTGCGCGTGACATGCACCGTGCGTCGTGTGTCTCATAGTCATCGGGCTACTCCGCCGCCGCGATCATCGGATCGACGATCGCGCTGAATTGTTCGATGGTGAGAGCACCCTTGCGCATCTCGCCATTGATAAAGAACGTCGGCGTTGAATCGACGCCATGAACCTGGCCCGCCAGCATCACTTGGGTGATTTTGTCCAGAAGCGCCTGGTCGCTGAGGCAGGCCTCGACCGCCGAACCGCTCATGCCGGTCATTCCCATGATCGACTTCAAGGCGGAGGTCGCGTCCGAGACCCGGGCCCATTTGTCCTGGGTGCGGTAGAGAAGGTCGACTGTGGGATACCATCTGTCCTCGCCGGCGCAGCGGGCGAGCATGAAGCCGCCGGAGGCGCGAGGATCGAATGGGAATTCGCGCATGATGAAGCGCACCTTTCCGGTATCGACGTACTTCTCCTTCACGGCGGGCCAGATTTCGACGTGGAACGTCCGGCAATGCGGGCATGTCAGGGACGCATACTCGATAACCGTGACCGGAGCGTCCGCGCTGCCGAAGTCCTGTTCGGGTAATGGCCCTGGCTTCAGAAGTTGCTCGGGCGTGGACGCGGCGACGGCCGTATACGGTTTGGAAAGGATTGCCAGCGCGGACGCCCCGGCAATAAAATGGCGGCGGTTCATGATCACTCCTTTTTTGTGTGTCGAAGTTTAGGACCTCTAGCAGGTTGAGGTGCAAGGGCGGCTAAGGGCGAACGCAACAAAATGCCTGAATGGGGTTGATCCTCAAGCAGGTTGAGGTTCGAAAATCCTGCCATCGCTTGTCGACTTGTTTGGAATTGTCTTGGTCCAGTCGCACCCGTAATCGGCTCGTCGGTTTGGACGCGATACGCGGAACGGCCATTCTTGGCGTGGTGGTCTTCCACCTGATCTGGGACCTGGAGTTCGCAGGCCTTGTCGACGGAATCGCTCGGCATCCCGCGTGGCTCGCGTTCGGGCGCTTCCTTGCCGGTACGTTCATGGCGCTTGTGGGCGTCAGCCTTGTCCTCGCCCATCCCGATGGCGTTCGGTGGCGGCCGTTCGCGCGCAGGCTGGGAATGATTGTACTGTCGGCTGTCGCGATCACACTAGTTACGTGGCTGATATTTCCGTCCACATTTGTCTACTTCGGAATCCTCCACGGGATCGCAGCGGCGACCCTGATCGGCTGTGCCTTCCTAAGGCTGCCTCTGGCGGCCGCACTCGCAACTGGGACAGCGATGCTCATTCTGCCTTTCGCCGTTTCTTACTCCGCTTTCGATACGCGATGGTTGGCATGGATCGGGTTCGCCGTCGATCCTCCGGCGAGCAACGACTATGTGCCCGTTTTTCCATGGGCTGGTTTGACGCTTGTGGCAATCTCGGCGACGAAGTTTTTGCGTTTGCACGACTTGTTGAGGCTGGTGGGCAGACCCCTGCCCCGGAGGTACGCTTTCACGGCGCTGGTCTGGATGGGTCGACACAGCCTCGCCATCTATCTTTTGCATCAACCCTCTTCTGCTCGCCCTGATCCTTCCCCTGGCGCGGAGTTTTGCGTAGTCGCTTCTGTCGTTTACCGGTCTTACTTCGGATCGGGCGGATCGACCAAGGCGCAAGCGCCGCACCATAGGCCGGAAACTGGCGGCGCTCGATCACGAGCACACGGCTGATGCTGCCATGTTCGGCACTCCCGATTTCCTCCGTGCACCAAGTCCTATCGCGCGAAAGTTCCGCGTTGTCGTCGCGATCGACCGTTTCCACTTTGAACCTTTCGGCGGCGGCCTCGTTGGAATGGAATGCCTCGCTACTATTTCGAATTATCGGGCTGGCGGTGAGCTCTATACCGACGATCAAGGGTTGGAACTAGAGGAGTTGGCCTCAGCCAAAGACCAGGCCCTGAAGATATTGGCAGAAATCAGCCAAGACACACTGCCACACCCTGACCGCGCGGAACTGGCGATTTCGGTTCGAGACGAGGCTCGGCGTCTGCTTTTGATGGCGACCCTGGTCCTCGAAGCAAGAAACAGTGTCGTTCAAAGCGAAACGGGCTAGCTTGTTCGGATGAGTTGTCAGCCGGGCGAGCGGCATCGATGCTCTTCTGGTCAAACGGTGCCGTTTGCCTGGCTTGATCAGCCGAAACCAGTTTTCAGGCACTCTCCCGATCGGATTGTGGAAGGAAACGAAGTAGGAGCCCATGCAACAAGGTCATAGTCACGGCACAACCGCGGTCACGGGCAAAACGGCCAGCGGGCGCTACCAGCGCAACCTTACCTGGGCGCTCGGGCTGACACTGACTTACTTGGTCGCCGAGACAATTGGCGCTTTCGTGACCGGCAGTCTGGCTTTGCTCGCCGACGCAGCGCATATGCTGACCGATGTCGGTGGATTGGCGCTCGCGCTCCTGGCCATCCGTTTTGCGATGCGCCCCGCTACGCCAAAGAAGACTTACGGCTATCTGCGTGCGGAAATCCTTTCCGCTCTTTTGAACGCGGTCGTATTGCTGGCGCTCACCGGATACATTCTTTTCGAGGCGTATCAGCGTTTCCAAAATCCGCCCGAAGTGCTGAGCTTGCCGATGTTGATCGTGGCTGTGATTGGCCTCGTCGTGAACCTCATCAGCATGCGCCTGCTCTCTGGAGGATCGTCCGAAAGCCTTAACGTTCAGGGCGCCTATTTCGAAGTCCTCAGCGACATGCTCGGCTCTCTCGGCGTTATCGTAGCCGCACTCGTCATCATGTGGAGTGGGTGGACGCTGGCGGATCCAATCATCGGCGCCCTGATTGGCTTGTTCATTGTACCGCGCACCTGGCGGTTGATCAGCCAGGCGGTTCACATACTGCTTGAGGGAGTTCCGCCGAATGTGGATCTGGGGCTGCTGGAAAAAGCCCTGAAATTTCAGGTATCGAAGCAATTCACGACCTTCACGTGTGGACGATCACCTCAGGGCTGGATTCGATGAGCGGACATATCGTCGTGACGGATATGAGCGAAGCGCCCCACATCCTTCGAGCAGTGCGGGTCGCCATGAAGGAGAAATTTGGTCTCGAACATGTCACAGTTCAAATCGAAGATGAGGAATTGCGCGCCGAAGAGGCGCCGTCCCAAATCTAGAGGACGAGACGTGTCTAAGTGCATCGCAGCTTTGCTCATCGCCTCGACCTCGTCATTCCTGTCGCAGACCGATACGTTGCTTTCGGCGTCTTCCGAAGAGGTGCCGATCGGAATATTTCTTTGGTTTCCTGGTCCCGGAGCACCCAAATCCGATGCCGACTGTCAGGCCCTTGTGGAGAGGGTAAAGCCTTCAAAGAAACAGGTTGAACAATGGCTTTGGGGCAGGACGCCGGATGTCGATCCAGGTATGGGACCGTATTATCTTGTCCTCTCGGATAACCGAATGGAGCCGACGTTCTCCGCTGAAGGGGATCTTGACGGCGGCGACGTGAAGCTCGGACCGACGAAGGGCGGCGAAACTCCATTTACTCTCGTTCCCGACGATCATCCTGACACAACGATCACGGGAACGATTGTTGCAAAGCCAGGCAGCCAAGTGTTAGCGGTGACGCTTCACGATATCCCCGTTGACGACGCCGGCAAGGATCGGACTGTTTACTACTGTCGTTTCGAAGAGCCTGCGACAGAAACCTGACGGTCAGCAAAAGGCGGCTGCTAGCCAATTCCTCATGCCGATCCAGGGACCAAGCTATTCAGGTACTCGATATGCCCCATGGCAGCTTGAGCACGCCTGCCCGACTTTTTTGAACGGAACCCTTATTGCATCAAGATCCCCAGCCTCTGAAGCGGCCAGAAGCGCTTTGACGGCGGCGTCGAACCGCTCCATTTCAGCCTTGAATTCGTCCGGCTTTTCCCAGACTGCTGGCGCCGCACGACTGGCGTGGTCGCTTGTTCCGGACGTGAACTGTTCGCTGGCTTGATGGCATTTCTCATGCATGGCAGCGATGCTGGCACGCGCAAGGCGTGCATCGAATTCCCGGCGGCCGTTCAGCATCTCGCCTAGCGTCTTCATGGTTTGCGCCATTTCCTTCATCACCGTCATGCGTTCGGCGATGACCCCCATGGCGCCCTCATGGGCCAATGAACCGGTGGCAACCAGCGCAGAGACGGCAACCACGGTCAGACGATATTTGTACATTTCAGAACGGCGGTTTGTCGGAAAACGCGATTGCGATCAGATTTTCACGAGCATCGCCGTAGCATACATGAAGCCGACTCCGGCCGCCAGACCCGCAAGAACAGATGGAGAAAAGATGGCAGCCGGTCCTCGCCGCTCGGAATGCATCAGATAGAGGCTCACCTCAACGATCACCTGCAAGATAGCTCCGGCTCCGACAGCTAGCGCCAGCGCCGACCAATGGGGGGCGTAAGCGAGGCTGCCGATCCACATTCCGATCACGGCTGGACCACCGGCGAGCAGTGCGAGACCCGCGAACGTCCATAGCGGCGGTCTCACCTTCAACATCGGTGCAGCGATGCCGATTCCTTCGGTAACGTTGTGAAGTGTGAAGCCCATCACGAGGAATGTGCCCAGCCCCGCAGCCCCGGCGGCGAAAGCAGCGCCGATCGCCAACCCTTCGCCGAGATTGTGAAGGCCGATGCCGAAAGCGATATAGGTGGCAAGCGCAAGGCCGCTCGGTCGACCCTCACGTCGCGAAACGCCCATCAGGAGAAGGAAGCTTGCCGCTGCGGCCAAAACGACCATCGTGGGACCCTGGAAGATCGCGGCGGATTCGCCGGCGAACTCCAACGCGTCCTCGAAGGTGTCCACGAGCAGAAAACCGAGCAGGCCGATGGTCATCGCCAGCAGGAAGTTCATAGTTGCGGGGCCGGCCCCGCGCAGGGCCGGATAGAACATCAAGCCGACTGCGACCGGAAGAATGCCGACGAATGCGCCGAGCAGGGCCTGCGGGACCAAGTTCCCGGACGTAGGCACCGGCGTTGGCACCGCGACGGGAATTTCATGGTCGAATGTCGCACCTGTATTGGTGACGAATGTGACCTTATGAGCCTCGCCAAGAACCCAAGGGAATGGAACGCTCACCCAGGCGGTGTCCCCTCGCGCGATCGCACCCGCAGGATCTTGCGTGAACTCCCAATATGCCGCGTCGACCTGGACTTGGGCGATCGACATCGGTTCCGATCCACCAGCCCTGACCAGCAGGCGAAGCCCGTTTGAATCAAGGATCGTCCGCTCGACAGTCAGATTTTCGACGGGCGGCGCACCATTGTTGAAGCTGGATAGCGGATTGGCCGAATACAGCCATGCGATGGCGATGGCCAAGACGGCGAGTGGCGCCAGAAGCCAGACCAGATTGGCTCGCTCACGTTTGATCGGGACGCCGTTCATCAACTCCTCGCTTTTTCGGAGAGACACGTGTTCGTTCACGATACCGCCTCCACCACATCGAACATGCCCATCCAGCCAAGCTCAGTGAACTCGGATTGATGCGCGTGAAACATGTAAAGGCCCGGCTCGTGGTCCTTGAAAGTAAATTCCAGTATGCCGCGCTGAGCCTGGCACTGTGTGATGAGGTCGACCGTCTTCAGGGTCGGTGTCAGTGTGGTGCCCTGGTCGTAATAGTCGAAGAAGTTGGCATGCAGATGGAAGGAGTTGATCGGGTCGAACTCGGTGACGTTGACCAGATAAATCCGGACCGGCCGATCGCGCGCGAGCTTGATCGGCTTTTTCGCATAGCAATGGGCAATCGTGTTGCAGGCGTAAAATTCGTTCTCGCCGTCGAAACTCGTATCGAAGGCATTCATCACCATTGCCATCTCCTGCCACTCGGCATTCTCCGGCGAACCGAGAAGACGAGACCGCGCCACGTCTGCCTGGTCAGGATGACGTTCCGGATCAGGGTCGATGACGAACAGCCCGTACATTCCCTTGTGGATGTGGCGGGCGAGCGGAAGTGCATGGCAGTGATAGAGGTGACAGCCGAATGGCTTCGCCTCGAACTCGTAGACGAACTCGTCGCCCGGATTGATCAGCCCTGCACCTGGAACGCCATCCATGCGCGCAGCGTGGATGCCATGAAAGTGCATCGAGTGCGGATGCGAGCCGTTGTTCCTGAAAACGATCCTGAGCCGCTCGCCTTCCATCGCGCGGAGCGCCGGTCCAGGTACGCGGCCGTTGAAGGTCCAGGCCGGGAACATGACCCCCGGGGCAATCTCGATTTCCTTGTCCTCGGCGGTGACTTCGAACGTACGAAGCTTGCGACCATCCGGCATGGTTGAGACGGTTCCGGTATACCATTCCGTCAGCATCGCGGTCGGATCAAAGCCGTTGCGGGCGTTGTCGACATCTCCGACCGTGATCATCGCGCCGTGGGCAGACCTATGGTCGGGTTTTGCGTTGGCGCCCGACGCTGGCGGGGCCTGGTGCCCGGCCCCGTGGCTGGACTGGCCGGCCGCGCGGCCGGCGCTTAATGCGGCACCGCCTGCCGCCAAGAGCCCCGCTCCCAGGAAACCGCGGCGAGCCGGATTGAATGACAACCATTGTCGCATGGCAGAGGAGACTCCAATTAGCAATTTCGATTAATAAAAGCATAGCACCTCAATTATAGCAATAGCTATATTGCAGAGGCCGGGCTGAGCCCCTGCGACTCTCGTGCGTATGAAAAAGAATTGCATGTCGATAGCAAAACCAATAGCCTTGGCTATGATTGTTGGTTAAGGTGAGAATATCCAAGGAGATGAGGCATGGTCGATAATGCGGTTTCCGGCGAAAACCCTGGCGCTTTGGTTGACGCTGGCACGCAAGTCGAAAGTTTCCGCCAAACAAGAAGCAACCGGCGCAGCGAACTGGTGGAAGACTACGTCGAATTGATCGCCGACCTCATCAACCATGACGGCGAGGCGCGCCAGGTCGATATCGCCCAGCGGCTGGGAGTAGCGCAACCGACCGTTGCGAAGATGCTGAAGCGGTTGGCGGCCGATGGCCTGATCCAGCAGCGTCGCTATCGTGGCGTGTTCCTTTCGGCGGAAGGAAAATTGCTCGCCGAACGAAGCCGGGCCCGACACCAAATTGTCGAATCGTTCCTTTGCGCGCTTGGGATCAGCACGGAAACTGCTCGGATTGATGCTGAAGGGATCGAGCATCACGTGAGCGCTGAGACTTTGGAAGCTTTCCGGGCATTTCTTCAGCAGAGATCGCGAGGCCAGACAAAAACGACGAGCCCTGCTCGGCCAAAGGATGACACGGAGAGCAACTAGCAGCTTGCGTCGGCAGCCGAGGTGTCCGCACTCACCGCTTCCACCGGCAATTGGCGACCGCTGTGACCGTCTGGTGCTGGGCCTCTCTCTTGTGAGGCCGGCGAGTTGCGCATATTTGCAAATGCGTTGCAACTGCGATTGAACGGAAAAGTGGATCAACGTGTTGAGAAATTGGGCTGGAACCGCGCCGGTGGCGAGGCGTCGCTGTCCGACGTCCATCGCACCATCGCAGTCCGGCAGTCGGGTTCCGCCTGGCGACGCGCCGCTGCCTTTGTCGGCCCCGGCTATCTGGTCGCCGTCGGCTACATGGATCCCGGCAACTGGGCGACCTCGCTCGCCGGCGGCTCCAGGTTCGGCTATACGCTGCTCGTCGTCGCGCTCGTCTCCAACATCATGGCGATCGTCCTGCAATCGCTCTGCGCCCGTCTCGCCGTTGCATCGGGACGCGATCTCGCCCAGGCCTGCCGCGACGCGTTTCCAAAGCCGGTCGCCTATATGCTTTGGGCGCTGGCCGAGATTGCCATCATCGCCACCGATATCGCCGAGGTCATCGGCACGGCGATCGGCTTCAACCTGATCTTCGGCATCCCGCTCGAACTCGGCGTCATCATCACGGCGCTGGACGTCTTCCTCATCCTCTACCTGCAAAAGCTCGGTTTCCGCTGGGTGGAAGCGCTGATCATCACGCTGCTCGGCGTCATTGCAGCGTGTTTTGCCGTGCAGATTGCGCTTGCCGATCCGAACTGGGGCGAGGTGATCCGCGGCTTTGCGCCGACCACCGAGATCGTCACCAATCCCGAGATGCTTTACTTGGCGCTAGGCATCCTCGGCGCCACCGTGATGCCGCACAATCTCTATCTGCACTCGGGCATCGTTCAGACCCGCGCCTATGGCGAGAGCCTTCAGGAGAAGCGCGAGGCTCTGAAGTTCGCCACCATCGATTCCACCGTGGCGCTTATGTTCGCGCTCCTCATCAACGCGTCGATCCTGATCCTCGCCGCCGCCACCTTCAATGTCACCGGCCAGACCAGTGTGGCCGAGCTCGGCGAGGCGCATTCGCTGCTGGCGCAGCTGCTTGGCCTAGCCATCGCACCGACTTTGTTCGGCGTCGCGCTTCTGTGCTGCGGTATCAATTCGACGGTGACTGCGACGCTCGCCGGCCAGATCGTCATGGAAGGCTTCCTGCATATCAAGCTGCCGCCCTGGATGCGCCGCCTGATCACCCGCGCCATCGCCATCGTGCCAGCAGCGATCGTTACTATCTGGTATGGCGAGAGTGGCACTGCGCAGCTCCTGATCCTCACTCAGGTGGTGCTATCGCTGCAGCTCTCCTTCGCCGTGTTCCCGCTGGTGATGTTCACTGCGGACAAGTCCAAGATGGGCGCATTGGTGGCGCCGCGCTGGCTAGTCGTACTCGCTGCCTTCATCGCGGTCGTTATTGCCGCGCTCAATGTCAAGCTGCTCATCGATTTCCTGGCGGGCTAATGGTCCCCTTCGCAAAGCTCATGGTTCGCCAGCGCCCTGATGACGTAACAATCCTTGACCTGGTCGCCGGCGCAATGCGTCGCGATACGCTCCAGCTCCTTTTCCAATCGCCGAAGCTTCTCGATCTTCTCCCGGACAGCGACAAGCTGCTCGGCCGCGATACGATCGGCCTGCGAGCAAGGCCGCTCTGGATGGGCGCTGAGATCGATCAGTTCGCGGATCGCTTCGATCGTCAGGCCGAGTTCGCGGGCGTGTTTGATGAATGAAAGCCGCTCACGTTCCTGGCGCGTGTAGCGGCGCTGATTGCCCTCCGATCGCTCGGCGGGGTTCATAAGGCCCATCTGCTCGTAATAGCGGATCGTTGGAATTTTCACCCCGGTCCTTCGGGAAAGGTCGCCGATTGTGAGCATATCCGTCTCCAATTCCTATGGTGACTAGAGAAATGGCGGCTGCCTTGAATTTCGTCAATCGATCGCAGCCGCTTAGGAGGATTTGCCGCAGTGAAGCTGGCGGTTACCCGATCGAGATCCAGCGCCGCTAATCGGGGGGTGATCCACGCTGAACGCTTCGGAAAGACCGGCACGACCGCGCGATTTGCCACGTTGACGGTGCATCGCCGGGCATTGTCATAGGGCAAAGAGAGAATGATGGGCTGTCGAACCGCGACTGCCTGTCCGACGTAACGATCGGCTGCGCGCCATCAGGAGGATCTTCAAATGGTTCGACGTGCCTCTGCATTTTTCGCCTGTGTTGCGGTGGCCGCAATTTGGGCCATGGCGCATGCCTTCGGCATAGAACCCAAGACCCATGCGTCTGCGGAAAACGGACTCGTGGTCGAGCACGCTGAGATCATCCTTGCCCCTTCCGGCGCAGGCATGATGGCCGGATATGTTACGGTATGGAACGGCACGCAGCAGCAGGCTGACCTTGCCTCCGTCGAAAGCGCTGCATTTGGCAGCGTCTCCCTTCATCGAACCGAGATCGTCGACGGCGTGGCGAAAATGCGGCCTATAAACGAAGGCTTGCGGATCCCAGGACGCAGCGAACTGCTTATGAAGCCCGGTGGGATTCACATGATGGTGGAAGACCCGCAGATCGACCTCAGCCCTGGTGACGCGGTGAACCTGTCGCTGAGTTTTCGCGATGGCACCACCGTATCGGCGACCGCTCTTCTACGTCCCGTTGGGACGCGCCCTACCGACCATCATCATGGTGAGGACGATACCCAATGAGCATCGCAACATTTCGGAAGGCGATTTGGACCCTGATCGCTGCGGCGTCGTTGCTGCTGATTTATCTTTTGGTCGCGGGAACAGCTTCCAGGGATAATTCCCTGGCTCGTTCTGATACGCAAACGGGCCAGTTGGCGCTCGGCGGGCCATTCAATATGGTTTCACACGAAGGCAAAACGGTCACGGAACAGAGCTACGCGGGCAAGGGATGGCTGATGTTCATGGGTTTCACGAACTGCCCCGACATTTGCCCCACCACCCTTGCGGAAATGTCATCCTGGTTCGACGCGCTCGGCGCCGAGGCGGACGATCTTCGCGGATTCCTGGTAACAGTTGATCCCGAACGGGATACCGTTGACATCCTGAAGCAATACATCTCGTCCTTCGACGACAGGATTATCGCATTGAGGGCCGAGCCGGCGGAACTCGCCAGATTCGCGAAGGCTTACAAGATTTATTATGCAAAGGTGCCGACGCAGGACGGCGACTACACGATGGATCACACTGCGAGTGTGCTTCTTTTCGACCGAAGCGGCAGCTTTTCCGGAACGATTGATCGCGAGGAGCCGGCTGAGATTGCACTGCAGAAAATCCGGCGCCTGCTCGCAGAACGATAATCGCTGCCATGGAGTTTTCACCTAGACTCATCATCTGGAAAGTTGATCGGACATAACATCTGACCCCGGGATTCAAGGATTTAGCTTTTTGAGTTCTGAACAATACTCGCTTGGAAAGGTTGTTCCTGGATTATTCGCCGAAATTCTCATACTGATGCTTTCCGCAACCTCCTTGGCGAGGAGATTACAGTTGTTTCCACCGAGTGCCAATCTTACAGCGTCTTTGAATTCCAGGTCGCCGGACACCGACTTGACGATGTCTCGGCAATTGTGGACACGCCCTTCAAGGCGAGGTTGTGGATGTTGTCCCGCAGGCTGAACATCTGACCTGCTGGAAAGCGCTCTTCCGCCCGTGGGACGACATCATGGAGACCCATCCCTTTCTTGCCGCGCATTGCATATTCCGCCGCGTCAGGGTTGCGAGGATTTCTTCCACGTTCATGGCGGTCCGCTCTGCTTGCACATTGTCACCGGTGCGACCAGCCTATCCCTAGGCAGCAGTGTTACCTGCCGAATCGCGTCGTGCTTTGGCTGAAGATTGCGAAAAAACGCCTCGAACCAGCGAAACCTGCTGGCTTTCCCCTGTAAAGCTGCGGCAAAAGAGGCCTGTCGCAAACATGGCAATCGGCGCCAGGATCAAAACCGCGTGCCTTGGGCACTCGGTGAAGGAGCGGATCGACGAATGCGGAGATCAGTGCGCCTGAAGTCCTTCGAATTGGTCGCGCGCGACATTGATGATGTCGACGTCGATCTGCTGCATGCGCTCTCGATCTCGGTCGGCTGGCCGCATCGACCCAAGGACTGGGACGTGCTGCGTCGCGCCGGTCACGGCATCGTTGCCGTTGATGGTATCGGGCGCGTTTTCGGGAGCGCGATGTGGTTTCCCCACGGGGACGACTTTGCCACGATTGGCCTGGTGATCACGACGCCCCGCGTACAGGCGCAGGGAGGTGGCCGATGGCTTATGGACCTGGTCCTCGAGCAGTGCGGAGATCGCAATCTGGCCCTGAACGCAACCCATGCTGCCTATCCACTCTACGTTTCGCTCGACTTCACGAGCGAGGCGATCGTCTATATGCGCCAGGGACAGGTCCCTCAAACACTGCTGCCGATGCCAGCTTTGGACGGTGAATTGAGTGAACTGCCCAGCGACAGACTCAGTGAGATCACCGAGCTGGACGCGCGTGCGCTTGGGACAAATCGTGCGGGGTTACTTGCGTTGCTCTCAGAGGATGCCTCAATCTATACGTTGAGTCGCGGCGGCGAGATCGTCGGCTACTCCATGTGTCGCGAGTTCGGGCGTGGCCACGTGATCGGCCCCATGGTCGCGCGGAACGATCAAGACGCGGTCCATCTCACAGCGGTACATCTAAAAGCTCTGGCAGGACGGTTCGCCCGCGTCGATACGCGCGAGAAGGATGGCGTGTTTGCCGAGTTTCTTCAGCAGAGCGGCCTCGGCATTGCCGAGACCGTGACGACAATGTCCAAGGGCCGCCGGTTTCTGAGCCGGGAAGACAATGGGCCGTGGGTTTATGGATTGGCCGGCCACGCCTTGAGCTGAGGCTCACCAGCATCAGCGTCTCAAGCCGCAAACAGCCGACTTTGACGCCGAAGCTGGCCGCCTTGTTCTCACCGAGCCTCAACGCCGTCAGCGCGCAGGCGCGCCGCGCGAAGAGTAGGACTGCGAGGAGAATGAATGTGGTGACGGCATGCTTGGGCCAAGTGGCCTTGGTAAGGCTTCCCAAGCACGTCTGTTTTGTGATCTGCTTTCCCAGTCCGTCCAGATCGGCGAGTTCCAACATTTGCGCGACGAGATCGACGCCGGCGTGCTTGCGGTAACACCAATCGGCGACGTCATTGAAAAGCGTGCGCCCGGACGCCGCCTCGACAGCGAAATCACGGTCTTCGACAGTTCGGGCATCTCCCTGCAGGTCCTCTACATGGCCGACGCGCAGATCCGCGCAAAGGCGTCCCACCGCTGATCAGCTTCGCACCGACAAGGCCTGCCCCGACGGATTTTCCGCCGTACTGGAGTGCTCTCCGGCAACAACGTGTTCCGCGCGATACAGCAGTCGTCAGCGGCGGGCACTCGAAAGAGCGATACGGTCCTCCAGCAGTCGGGAACCACATGGCCGAGCCGACGACCCGACCGATCTCGTCGCAAGCGACGATGCCACGGCCGAAGTCGATCAGGAGGCAGCCAGTCCTCGGCCCGGTGCGGCCAAGCCACTCCGACAGAGAGCTCGTGCAGCTAGCCGATGTCGTCTCGGGGGATTGGGCGCGCCGTGAGCCCCGAGGTTTCGAGCTGCTTCGTCTCGGCCTGCGCCGCGGACTCCCTGATTGCGCTCGCAGGTTAACTGCCCAGGGAGCAATTGGCTGCCAACTGACGGGGGCGCGGCGGCTCAAGCTGTCACGTCAGGGGTCGTGGACCTCCTCGACGCTATGGGCGATCACGTTGGCGAGCATGTGGCGGACGTGCTGATCGGCCGCCTGGTAGAAGACCTGCCGCGCATCGCGCGTGCCCTTCACGAGCCACGCGCCGCGAAGCAGCCGCAAGTGGTGGCTCGCCAGCGATTGCGAGGCGCCGGCATGCGCCGCGATCTCGCCAACCGAGCGCGGCTCGTCGAGGCAGGCGAGCAGGATGCGCAGGCGCGTCGGATCGCCGAGAAGCCGGAACATCTCGGCGATCGGGTGGACGTCGATCTCTTTCAGGTCGACGCTCAATGGGCATGCCCGCTGCCGCTGTGCCCGCCACCTGCCTTGGCGGGCGCGTCTGGCGCATCCGCGTGGTTGTGGTCGTGGTGTGCTCTCGCCGCGTGGTCGCCGGTATGATCGTGATCGTGATGGGCGTGCGCCGCATGGTCGACGCGATGATCGTGGCCTTGGTGGTCGTGTCCCGGCGCTTTCAGGGCCGCGGCCATTGAGCAGGCGACTTCCGACCCCGTCCAGTCGATCTCGATCGTCGAATGTTCGACGCCGTAGTCCTCGGCCAGCTTTGCCTTGAGGCGACCGACGGTCACGGCCGGATCGGCGGCCTCGTCCAACGCGATGTGCATCGTGGCCGTGGCCCGTCCCGAGGTGATCGACCAGACGTGGATGTGGCGAACATCGGCGAGCCCCGGCACGCCCTCAACCAGACCGTCGCGCATGACCCCGGGGTCGAACCCGAGAGGCGCGCCCTCCATCAGGATGTGCATGGAGGACCTCAGCAGGCCCCAGGCGCTGCGCAGCACGATGGCGGAGAGCAGGACTGACAGGATCGGGTCGATGGGCGTCCAGCCGGTGAACCAGATGGCGATGGCGGCGACGATGGCGGCCACCGATCCGAGCAGGTCGCCGAGCACGTGCACCATGGCGCCCTTAATGTTCACGTGGTCGCGGTCGCCGCGCATCAGCATGTAGAAGACGCCGCTGTTCACCGCGAGGCCGAGCACCGCCACGATCAGCATGGGGCCGGCTAAAACGGGTGCCGGGGTGATCAGCCGCTCGACCGCCTCGTAGGCGATCCAGCCGACGAGCAAGAGCAGCGAGACCGCGTTGACGAAGCCCGCCAGCACCTCGAAGCGCATATAGCCGAAGGTGCGCTTCTTGTCCGCGATCCGGCGGCCGAAGCGGAAGCCGGCCCAGGCGAGCGCCAGTGCCGCCGCGTCGGTCAGCATGTGCCCGGCGTCGGCGATCAGCGCGAGCGACCCGGACAAGAGGCCGCCGACAATCTCGGCGAACATGAAGCCGAAGGTCAGCAGGAAGCCGATGAGCACCACCCGCTCGTTCTGCGACGTCACCTCCGGGGCGTGGCTGTGCCCGTGCCCATGGTCATGCCCGTGCCCATGATGATGCCCGTGCGCATGGGAATGCGTGTGCGAATGCCCGTGTCCCTCGTGGCCGCCGTCGTCGTGGTCGTGATCGTGGGTAAGCGGCGTAGCGGCGGATGCTCCGGCTGTCGTGTTGCTCATCGATTGACTCCTTGGCAAGTTCAGGGGTGCGTCGGCTAAGGGGATGCGTCTATCAATTCAATACATGAATATATGTTCATGTCTACAGATAACTCCGCCCCCCGAGCGGTTTTGTCGGTCTTCGGCGACCGACTCCGGCCGGTTACTGCGTCAGTTCGACTGGAACGATCGCCTGACGCCGGATAACCTCGACGGCTTCGGTCGGCGTTTGCGGTGTCGGTCTCAGGACGATCTTCCGGTCTTCCAAAATAAGGCCGTGTTCCAAGCGAATTGCTCCCGGCCCAGGTCAGGTATATCTGACGGATGTCATCATGCCGCCCGCCATGTGGTAGAGGTGATGGCAATGAAGCGCCCAGTTTCCGGGGTTGCGGGCGTCGAACGCGACAGCGACCGTCCCCGTCGCCGGCACCAAGACGGTGTCGCGCAACGAGCCAACGATGCGACTCCCGTTGACTGCGACAACCTGGAAATGATGCCCGTGCAGATGCATCGGATGGGACATGGTCGAGTGGTTCATGAAGGTCAGTTCGAACCGTTCGCCTTCGGAAACAGGCAGGGGCGAGTCATCGCCATGCACCTTGCCGTCGAGCGTCCAGACATAGCCTGTAGCCTCGCCGAGCATCATCGTGTGCTGGCGGTCCGCAGGCCTGTCCTGCAACGGGTTTGCGGCCTGCAGCCGCCGCTCCAGATCGACCCCGACGGCGGGGAAATCTGCATCGGCGGCTGCAGCGAGGGCGCTGATTTTCGCGCCTGAGGTTGCGAGCACCACGCCGGTACGGTCGCGACCGCCTTCCTTTGTCGCAAAGATCGGCCATGCGGCATTTTCCCGCGGAATGTCGATGAGAATATCCAGCCGTTGGGCGACGGCGAATTCGAAGCGCGATTCCTCGACCGGCCGGACAGGCATGCCGTCGACCGCGATCAGCCTTCCACGAAGAGAATCGAGATCGATCCACATATTGGTGCTGGCAGCGCCATTGATGAGGCGCAGCCGCACGCGGCCGCCCTGGTCCACCCGAAATACTTCCGGATCAGCGAGCGTGCGGTCGTTGGCAAGCAGCGCGTCGTATTTCACGTCCTGAAGGTGCGCCGCGACTGCCGTCGGCGCCGGCTGTGCCTGCGCTCCCTGCATCCCGTGCGCACCATGCACGGTCGCAGCTTCCGCCGGGGCGCCGTGACCTCCGTGACCACCCGAACTCAAGCCCACGGTGGGCGCCGCCCCGTGCCCCCCTTGTCTCAGTTCTGCCAGGATTTCCTCCGGATCCCGAAACGTAAAGTCGTGGAAAAGGACCACGACTTCCTGGACGTCTTCCCCTGCTTCCGCGGGGTCCCGCACAATCAGGGGAGCTGCCAGCAGCCTCTGTTCCTGCAGCCGCAGATGCGAGTGCATCCAATTGGTGCCCGGGATGCCGACAGCGAAATCATAGTCATAACTCCCTCCCGCGGGGATTGGATCCTGCGAAATGCCCGCCACGCCATCCTGCCGCGAAGGTGGAGTCAGACCGTGCCAGTGAATCAAGGTGTCCTCACCGGTGCGGTTGTCGAGCCGCACGCGGAGGCGCTCACCAGCATTCATGACGAGGCCGTGTCCGCCGTTTGGCTGGGTTAGGCCAAAAACGGTGGCGGCACGGCCGTTGACTTCGATCACGCGCGTTCCCGCGGTGATCGTGGCATACGAAGACGCAGCGGCCGGCCGCGCCGGAAGCAGCAGCGCCGGTGCGGCGGCAAGCGCCCCTGTTGCGGCGGACGTGGCTAGGAACTGACGGCGCGATAAATGTTTCATCTGTTGCATCCCGGATCGGTGCCATAAGGGCGAACGGGCAAAGGGTTGCAGCGTTCACATCTCTTGCGGGCTACTGGTTCCAACGATGGGAAGGTCAAGTGAAAAATGCGCGGGACTGAACCTCCCATGAGAAAATATGCGGCTGTGCAAAATAACGCTTGACCTTCCAGTGATGGGAAGGTGCAAACGTCCATGCATCACCGTTTGGACCGGAGTTGCATCATGACCATTTCTTCACCCGTCACGGCCGGTGGGACCGTTCGCCAGTTCTCAATCGAGGGCATGACCTGCGCGTCCTGCGTAGGCCGGGTGGAACGCGCCGTCGCCAAACTACCAGCGGTGTCCAAGGCATCCGTCAATCTCGCAACCGAACGCGCGGATGTTACCTTCGCAGGAGCGCCGGACGTCGGAGCAGTCGTGAATGCGATCGCCGAAGCCGGCTATGCCGTGCCCGAGGACACTATCGAACTCTCCGTCGAAGGCATGACCTGCGCCTCCTGCGTCGGCCGGATCGAAAAGGCGTTGCGGGCAGTGCCGGGAGTGGCCGAGGCATCGGTCAACCTCGCCACGGAACGCGCGGCCGTCCGCTATCTGCGCGGCGTTGTCGACGTCGGCGACCTGATCGGCGCCATTCGCGCCGCCAGTTATGAAGCGCGCGTTGCTTCGACCGAGACCGGGGATCGGGAGCAGGAAGCCCGCGCGGTCGAGATGACGCGGCTGCAGCGCAGCCTCGCTGTGGCGGCGGCGCTGACGCTGCCGATCGTCGTGCTCGAAATGGGCTCGCATTTCGTGCCCGCCATTCACGACTTCGTCATGAACAATATCGGGATGCGGCAGAGCTGGTTTGCCCAGTTCGCGCTCGCCTCCCTGGTTCTGTTCGGGCCCGGCCTGCGCTTCTACCGGAAAGGCATCCCGGCGCTGTTCCGCTTCGCGCCGGACATGAACTCCCTGGTCGCGCTCGGCACCATCGCCGCCTGGGGCTATTCGGTCGTCGCCACCTTTGCGCCGCAGACCCTGCCGGCCGGCACGGCGAACGTCTACTACGAGGCGGCGGCCGTGATCGTGACGCTGATCCTGCTCGGCCGTTATCTGGAGGCGCGAGCCAAGGGCCGCACCGGCGAAGCCATCAAACGGCTTGTCGGCCTTGCGCCGAAGACCGCCCGCATCGTCCGCGACGGCGAGAGCCTCGAACTTGCGATCGAGGAGGTCCGGGTCGGCGACATCGTCCTGGTCCGGCCGGGCGAGAAGGTGCCGGTCGACGGCGAGGTCGTCGAGGGCTCGTCCTTCGTCGATGAATCCATGATCACCGGCGAGCCCGTGCCCGTCTCCAAGGGCGAAGGGGCACAGGTTGTCGGCGCCACCATCAACAAGACCGGCAGCTTTTCCTATCGGGCAACCAAGGTCGGTGCGGACACCGTGCTGGCGCAGATCATCCGCATGGTGGAGCAGGCGCAGGGCGCGAAGCTGCCGATCCAGGCGCTCGTCGACAAGGTGACGATGTGGTTCGTGCCTGCCGTCATTGCGGCGGCCGCACTCACCTTCGTGGTCTGGCTGGTATTCGGGCCAGAGCCAGCGCTGACCTTCGCGCTCGTCAACGCCGTGGCGGTGCTGATCATCGCCTGCCCGTGCGCCATGGGGCTCGCCACTCCGACCTCGATCATGGTCGGGACCGGCCGCGCCGCCGAGATGGGCGTGCTGTTTCGCAAGGGGGACGCTCTCCAGACGCTCCGGGACGCCGAAGTGATCGCCGTCGACAAGACCGGCACGCTGACCCGTGGCCGGCCGGAGCTGACCGACCTGGTCACCGTCAAAGGGCTGGACCACAACGAAGTCCTGGCCCTCGTCGCATCGGTCGAGACGCGTTCCGAGCACCCGATCGGGGAAGCAATCGTCGAGGCGGCCGGGCGTCGGGGGCTGACGCTACGAAGTGTCAGTGGCTTCGAAGCCACGCCGGGCTACGGTGTGCAGGCGACGGTCGGGGGCCGCAAGGTCGACGTCGGCGCGGATCGCCTGATGGTGCGCCTCGGCCATGATCTGACGGTGTTTGCCGAAGCGGCGCGCCGGCTGGGCGAAGAGGGCAAGTCGCCGCTTTATGCGGCGATCGCCGGCAAGCTGGCGGCAATCATCGCGGTCTCCGATCCGGTTCGGGAAACGACGCCGGAAGCGGTCAAGGCGCTGCATGCGCTGGGACTGAAGGTCGCAATGATCACCGGCGACAACCGCCGCACCGCCGAGGCGATCGCCCAAAGACTCGGGATTGACGAAGTGATTGCCGAGGTGCTGCCCGACGGCAAGGTCGACGCCGTGAAGCGGCTCGCGGCCAACGGGCGCAAGATTGCCTTTGTCGGCGACGGCATTAACGATGCGCCCGCACTGGCCCAGGCCGATGTCGGCATCGCCATCGGCACCGGCACCGATGTGGCGATCGAATCGGCCGACATAGTGCTGATGTCGGGCGACCTGCGCGGCGTGGCGAACGCTATCGCGCTGTCCAAGGCGACGATTCGCAACATAAAGCAGAACCTGTTCTGGGCCTTTGCCTACAACGTGGTGCTGATCCCCGTCGCCGCCGGCCTGCTATACCCGACCTATGGCTTGTTGCTGTCGCCGATGCTCGCCGCTGGCGCGATGGCGTTCTCCAGCATCTTTGTCCTGTCGAACGCCCTGCGCCTCAAGGCTTTCCGCCAGCCGCTCGGGCGCGGCGAAAGCGTCCCCGAGGCGAGCGAGGCGCGCCTCGCCCCCGCTGAATGAATCCGGTGCCGCCTCCGGGCGGCTCCCCAATCCCCAGCACTCGATTTCGAAAGCAAAGCGATGTCCAGCCATCATCATCCCTGGATCGAGATTTTCTCGACTCCGACCTGCCCCGATTGCCGCGCGTTGAAAGCGTGGCTCGAAGGCGAGGGCATTCCCTTCGTCGAGCGTGACCTTCGCGATCCGGCGATCGCCGAGGAGGCCAAGCGCCGCACCGGCGTGCGCGTGGCGCCGATCACCATCGTCAGCGGCGAGGTGTTCTACGGGACTTTCCCGCAACAGAAACCCCGGGTCGCGGCCGCTCTCGGCCTCGTCCAGGCCGACTGAAAGGAGTTGCTTCCATGCCGAAAGTGTTCATTCCGCAGGCCGGCCGCAGCCTCGAAGTCAATGGCGGCCAGACCATTCTCCTCGCCGCGCTAGCTGCCGGCATTCCTTACCCGCACGGCTGCAAATCGGGACGTTGCGGTTCCTGCAAATCGCGCCTGGTCACCGGCGAGGTAGATCTGCTGCCGCACACGCCGTTCGCGCTCTCCCCGGAGGAACGGACGGATGGGCTGATCCTCGCTTGCCGGGCGCAGCCGCTCACCGACGCCACCGTCGCATGGCTCGGCGGCGCGGACGAGATCGCCGACATCCCGGTCTGCCGGTTCGAAGGCGCCATCGCGGAAGTTGAGGATGCGACCCACGACATCAAGCTGATTCGGGTCAGGCTCGACGATCGCGCCGCTTTCACCTTTAAAGCCGGGCAGTATGCCCGCCTATTCTATCCCGGCGCGCCTTCCCGTGATTATTCGTTGGCCAGCCGGCCTGACGAGGAGCTTGTCGAGTTCCATGTCCGACGCGTCCCCGAAGGCACGGCCAGCCAGCGGATCTGGGCGCGCGCCGCAATTGGCGACAGGGTCGCCATCG
The DNA here is from genome assembly GCF_900149755.1 of Mesorhizobium delmotii. Lineage (NCBI taxonomy): Bacteria > Pseudomonadati > Pseudomonadota > Alphaproteobacteria > Hyphomicrobiales > Phyllobacteriaceae > Mesorhizobium > Mesorhizobium delmotii. The sequence continues at coordinate 96,455 of NZ_FUIG01000044.1, forward strand.
AAGGTCCGCTCGGCTCAGCTTTCCTGCGCGACAAGCATTCCGGCCCGATCCTCGGCATCGCCGGCGGCTCGGGACTGGCGCCGGTCAAGGCTGTGGCCGAGACCGCGCTTGCCAAATGCATGGGCCAACCTATCCGCATCTATTTCGGCGCGCGATCGGAACGCGACCTCTATCTGCTCGACCGCTTCGCCGCGTTGACGGAGAGACATTCCAATCTCAGCTTCGTGCCGGTCCTGTCGGAGGATTCGGGCTCAGGCTTCCGGCCGGGCTATGTCTCCGACGCAGTCGCCGCCGACCTGGGCGATCTCGATGGCTGGAAGGCCTATCTTGCAGGCCCTCCGGCAATGGTGGATGCCGCCGGGCCGATGCTGCTGGAACACGGCCTTCGCGCCGCCGACATCCATGCGGACGTCTTCTTCACCCCGGAACACGCGATTCAATGAGGCCACGATCGGCCGAGCATGGTCGCGAGAGCATCAGGAGAGAGCCATGAACATCGGAGAAGCAGCGGCCGCATCGGGCGTTTCCGCCAAGATGATCCGGCATTATGAATCCATCGGCCTGATCAATGCGGCCTTGCGCACGGGATCGGGCTATCGCGTCTATTCGGAGAGCGAAACCCACACGTTGCGTTTCATCCGGCGGGCGCGCGACCTCGGCTTTTCGATCGACGAAATGCGGGAACTCCTGGCTCTCTGGCGCGATCGCGACAGAGCGTCAGCTGATGTGAAACGCATCGCGCTGGAGCAGGTGGAGGCGCTGGAAGCCAAGATGCTGGAGTTGCAGGCAATGGCGAGCACCTTGCGCCATCTCGCCGAAAACTGCCACGGCGACGACCGTCCGGACTGCCCGATTATCCGGGATCTCGCCGCGGGCGGCGCTGGCGCGCAAAGGCCTGCCATCCTGCGGAAACGTGCGCGCGGGTTCGAGAATCGAGCCCTGAAACCGTAGCCGCTGGCAGGTCAGGCGATATGTGGCAGCAAACCAAAATTGCGCTTGACCTTACAACGTTGGAAACGTGCAGATTGGAAAAACTGCAGAGATTCAAAAAGGAGAAGCACTATGTGCAGCACTCACGAACACACGTCGCAGACGGCGAACGAAAAGGTCGAGGGAACGACTTTCAAGGTAGCCGAAATGACCTGCGGCCATTGCGCCGGAACCATCCGCAAGGCGTTCGATCAGATGATGCCCGGCGTCGGCGTCGGCATCGATCTCGACAAAAGAGAAGTTACGGTCGCGGGCGATGCGGCTGTCGCGGCCGAGACGATCCGCGCCGCAGGATATGAGCCGCAGACACTGGCTCATTGATGTTTCCATCAGGCTCGCCTGGGGGAGAAACCGCTTGCGGGCACCTGCCCGCAAGCGCCGGATTCTGGAGCGCAAATTACGCGAAGGCTGCCGACGGCACGGAGTGAGCCTTGCCCCGCGGTCAGGCGATTGCGCACTCGGGACCCATGCTAACCGGAGATCTGACGTCGCAGACAATCGGGCTACGAATTCTGCAAGAGGATCCCCTCCGAATGCGCAAGCCGTTCGGAGAACGACGAGCCGGCACGAATGACCGACAATTTCGTCTGAGGCTCGCTTCCATTACGTCATCCGTCAAAAAATCCGTTAAGCCGATGAGCGGCTTCGACGCTTTCGGGAAGGACGAGTATTGGACCTAGCCGAACAACGTAGGAGACTGCGAAGACTATGTCTTCTTGAAGCGCCGCATCCTGCCGCAAGAAGGAACTGCGTTATCGAACCTGCTAATCACGGTCGTGCGTAAACCGACGGCGAAGGTCACGCGGCACTCACCATTCTGTCTGCCCGCCGGCACTCTCTCTGCGCCCCGGCCGGGCCGCACTCCTCCCGGCCCCGCTCTCCCTCCCGCGACTGGAACGGAGAGCACGCGAAGGCCTCTTCAGGATGGCAAGATGATCTCGTGATCCGCCGCATGCCGCCACAGCTTCCGGTCAGTTTCCGCCGGGGCTGACCGTCTGACGGCGTGGCCGCTCAGGGAGTGTCGGAACCAGCGGCTGCAATGACCGCATCTGTCTCGGGAACCCCGCGGCGACCGAGCCGGTGTGATGGGAGAAAGCGGGATAGATTTCGCACTGGAGTGGTTAGAGGTTCCCGATAGATGCGTCAGGTCAAAGAACCCGCAGCGCAACTTCTGCCAGCGCGATATAGCGCCCGGCCTTCGCGATCGTCACCAGCAGCAGAAGCTCCAAAACGGCTCGCGCAACACGCCGCAGCCACTGTCAGAGCATCGCCCCCTATTGGCGCCCCGGGAGAGCAGAAGCCTCCAGCAGCTCCAGCGTCTAGACCATCCTGTCGCGCAGTCCAGAGCCTGTTCGGTGACCGGAAACCAGCGTTGGTCGTGGTAGTGCTCGATCCACCGCCCAAGCAGCCAGTTGGTGACAGAGCCCAGGACATTGCCGATTGTCGCAACGATCACCAACAGTGGTGGCGAAGCTCGCCGAAAACGAGCAGCGCGACCAGCACGGCCTCGGATTGAGCCGGAAGGATGGTAGCGCCGACGAAAGCGACCGCGACAGTCCGCCTAGTGAGAGTATGTCCTCCACTTCTGGGTCAGCGCTTTCGCGGCCACGTGAGATGCATATCGTCGATCACATAGGCATGGGCATGGTGATGCGGGCGACCGGCGCGGGCGAGATGTGGGTGATCTGGAGGAAGCTCGTCGTGACGATGTTCAACGATCTCCGGGTCGTCGGCGGGCCAGACCGCAATGCTGATGCCGACAGCGGCTCCGGCCAGAGCGGCGAGGATGATCGCCCCGAGCGGCAGACCGAGGGCCGCGCCGGCCCAGCCGGCAAGCGGATAGGCGATAAGCCAGCAGGCGTGGGAGAGCGCGAACTGTGCTGCGAACAGCGCCGGGCGGTCCTCGGGATTTGCGGAACGCCTGAGCAGCCGTCCAGATGGCGTCTGCGCCGTCGAATAGCCGAGGCCCAGTACGAACCAAAGCAGCAGCAGCCAGCCGTAATCGGGCAGCGCACCCGCTGCCAGCGTTCCCACTGAGAGGACCGACGCGCCCGCGAGCATCGCCGTTCGGTCCGGTACCACTTCCAGCAGCTTCGGTAGGCCCAATGCCGCGACCATCGAGCCGCCTCCGAATGCCGTCAGCGCCAGCGCTGTCGCACGGTTGTCGAGCCCGAAGGCGGCCTGCACGTAGACCACCGTATTGACGATCACCAGCGCGCCGGCCGAGGCGACGGCGAGGTTGATGGCGAGCAGCCCGCGCAGGCGCGGTGTCGCCAGATAGATGCGGGTACCTCGCGTCGTGCGGTCGTAGATGCCACGCGGCTGTGAAGGCTTCGGGCTCGGCAACACGACCGACACCACCAGCGCCGCCGAGATCAGGAAGCCGATCACCGTGCCGGCAAATAGGTTGTGGAAGGAGATGAAAGCGAGGAGTGCCGCCGCCAGCATCGGGCTGACCACGCTTTCCAGATCGTACGCGAGGCGCGAGAGCGACAGCGCGCGCGTGTATTCTTGCTCGTCGGGAAGTATGTCGGGGATCGTCGCCTGGAAGGTGGGCGTAAAGGCGGCCGAGGCCGATTGCAGCACGAAGATCAGGACATAGACTTGCCAGATCTCGGTAACGAAAGGCAGCAGCACCGCAACGGCGGCGCGCACCAGATCGAGCGCGACCAGCATGGCGCGCCGGGGCACGCGCTCGGCGAACGCCGAGGCGATCGGGGCAACCGTCACATAGGCGATCATCTTGATGGCGAGCGCCGTCCCCAACACCGCGCCGGCATCGGCCTCAGCCAGTTCGAAGGCGAGCAGGCCGAGGGCGACGGTTGCAAGGCCGGTGCCGACCAGTGCGACGACCTGGGCAAGAAAGAGATGGCGATAGGTGCGGTTCTTCAGGATCGCCAGCATCTAGAGGTACTTCGCGATTTCCTTGAACTCGTCGATCGACCGCCGCCGACTGCGCGCGAGCGGTCCCACAACCTCTTCGAGGCAATGATTGAGGTGATCCTGAATGAGGGTCTTCTTGGCATGGGCGATGGCTTTTTCGACGGCATGGAGCTGCTGGGCGATGTCGAGACAGGGTCGGCCGGCTTCGATCATCTCGATGACGCCGCGCAGATGGCCACCGGCCCTCTTCAGCCGCTTGACGATCCGAGGGTGGCTTTCGTGAACTTTGATGATGTCGTTCATCCAATTATCCTATCCTCCTGGAGAGGGTACAACAACACCCTGCAGATGCCCCAGCGGTTTGGCAATATGTGCCGGTTGCGGATAACTTTGATCGGCTTCTTTGCATAGCAATGGGCGATGGTATTGGAGGCGTAGAACTCATTCTCGCCCTCGAACGTGGTGTCGAAGGCTTCATCACCATCGTCATTTCTGCCACTCGGCATTCTCCGACGACCTCAACAGGGGAGTCCTCGCCACAGTGTCACCTGCCGTCGCCGGAGCGTTCCGCTGAGACTGATCGGTGCCTCAAGCGGTGCTGTTGTAATGCCGGTGACCTATGCCTTGCGAGATGATACGGCTGAGCACCATCAGGGCGACGAAGGCGACAACCGCCATACCGAACCCGAGCCAGAGCACAGCCTCTGCCGAGCGGGACATGACCCATGCGAATGCGGCGGGTACTGCGGCATTCGCCAGATCGCCGGCTCGACCGAGCCGGCCGAGCCGGAGGCCGTAGTTGAAGGATCCGAAGATGTGGTACGGCAGTACCGGGCGGAGAATGCCCAGCAACCCCGCGGGAAGTCCGTAGCAGACCGCCGCGACCGCTGCGAGCCAGCCGGGCACGGGCAGGGCGAGCACCGCACAGACGAGCAGTGGGAGCAGGCTCAATGGTAGGGCGGCATGTACGAACCGGGCCAGCCTGATCCGCGGCAGTCGGTTGCCGAGCAAAGTGTCGCCGCCTCGGCTCACCAGATAGGCAAGACCTATGAGCGAGCCGGCAAATACGGCCTCTGCCCGCGACGTTCCCAGCGCTACAAAGATATCGATGGCAAGAATGGCCATCCCTGTGGTCAAGGAGGCCGTCAGAACCTGCACTGTCATGAGCAATGCGAACGCCCGACCAGCGAGTTCGGGGGGAACATGGGCTGGACTGGCGCGGCTCTGGTCCTGGTTCGCATTCTCCCGCATCGGGTTGTGGCGCCCAGCCAGCCAAATATGTATTGGCCAGGCGATCACCATGGTTGCGGTGGCGTAGAGCAGGCACAGCTGACGCCAGTCCATCAGGCCAAGCAGCGCTTCCGACAGCGGCCAGAAGATCGTCGAACACAGGCCGGTCGCCAGCGTCAACAGACCGATGGCGCGGTAGGCGCTTTTTCCGGCGGTTTGGGCAACGCCGTTATAGGTGGCCGTGCCCAGCCCGAAATGCATCCCGAAACCGAACAGCACCCATGCCGCATAATACGCAGTCGGGCCATTGGCGGCGGACAGCACCAGCAGCGCCGCAGCCAGGACCGGCGTCCCGTAGCAGAGCACGCGCAGCCCGCCGAAGCGATCGGCCAGCCCTCCGGCTATGGGGGCCAGAAACGCTCCGGTCAGAAACATGACGGTCGTTCCACCGAAGATTGCGGCGCTGGAGAGGTCGAGATCGGCGCGGATATGCGCGGCCAACACTCCGATGAGCGACATCGAAGTACCCCAGCCGAGCGTCTGCGTCAGCATCAGCATCATCACATGAGATAATGGCAGTCCGGATTGGGATCGCATCTGTCCTCCGGTTCGGAACGATCACAGGCTGATGTTACTCCGGCGAAGTCGCGCCGAAATGTCAGATCGCTGGGATCGGACCAGCAGGATGTTTGGAAGTTCCGCCATCTTTCGCAGGATATTCTGCGCATCCGGAGCGTGACGCCCCCCGCCGACGCTTGCTGCCGGAACATGCGCCCTGCCGACATAGAATTCGGCTAGTCACAATCTAAGGCGCTCATCGCGTTCATTTAGGAGGCCTGGATCGGCGTCTGCCCACGCCGGGTGGACGAACTGGTCCAGATCCATGGCTCTCGGGCATCTCGAAGAACAACGGTCGCAGGTTTGCACGGATCCACGGATATCGACAAGCGCGTGGGGGAGTTCCTCAACTGTGCGCTTGCCGGCTCCCATCATCTGCGAGACCGCCCGATTAAATGATTTGATCGCGGTTCCTGCTAACTAAGGAATTTTCAATGCCCACGATCGGGAAACCTTCCGACGATGAAACGGTTAGCCGGCGTTCGGCCAGAAGAGCGACGCGGCCCTCTTGTCGCTACCGGGCGGACGGTCGCACAAGACCTCGACGGCGCAGCCGTCGCGGCGAGCGCCGCGGGCGCAACCTGCCCGGCGCTCGAGGCGCCGGGCAGGAGTTGGGTTACTGGGCATCGAGATCGGTATCGAAGACATAGTAGTTCAAGGGATGCGGCGTGAAACCGGTGACGCCCGACGACGCGACGTCGAAGACCGTCTCGTTGACCAGGAAAACGGTGACCGCGTTGTCGTAGACGTACTGCGCCAATTTACCGTAGGCTCGGTAGCGCGACGTCGGATCCTCCTCGCTCGCCGCTGCCGCCAGCATAGTGTCGAATTCAGGATTGCAGTGCTGCGAGATGTTGTAGCTGCCTTTGCACGAGTAGTCGGCCGTCAGGTAGCCGATGGGCTCTGGCACGTCGGTCATGTAGCCGCGCGACAAGAGCGCCAGGTCGTAGTTGCCCGACAACATGTCTGGCTCGATCGAACTGTATTCGGCCACGCGCACATTGACGGTGAACCCGACCTCGGTCAGCATCGCCTGGATGATCTGCGCGACGTCGCGCAGTTCGGTCTTGCCAGTGTAGGCGAGGATTTCGATTTTCAGCGCGGCAGGGTCAACGCCCGCCTCATTCAGAAGCGCACGCGCCTTCTCCAGGTCTCGCTCGATTACCGGCGCGTTCGGCGCTTCCCAGGGTTGACCCGAGCGGAACGGGTCGCCCGCCGGCGGGCTTTTGCCTTCGAAGATGGCGTTCGAAATGCCGGCCGTGTCGATCGCAAGCCTGACCGCTTGACGTACCTTCTGGTTGTCGAAGGGCGCGCGCGCGTTATTCAGAAGGAGTTCCAGGACCCGCGGTGCATTGACCTCGAGCACGGCGAGATCGCCGCCAGAGGAGAGCGTCGCCACCGCTGCGGGCGGCACCAGGCGGGAGATTTGTGCCTCGCCAGATCGCGCCATCGTGCCGCGGGTGTTGGCGTCCGGAATGAAGCGGATTGTCCCCCCGGCCAGCTTCGCCTTCCCGCCCCAATAATTTTCGAACCGCTTTACCTTCACGTATTGTTGCGGGTCGACCTCGACGATCTCGAACGGCCCAGTACAGGTGCCAACGGGATTGATCCCGTCCTTCAAATAGGCAGCTGGAGACAGAATCGCCGTCCCTGGATTGGCAACGCTCCCCGGCAGGGTGACCAGCGGCGCAATCGTCTTGATCGTGACCGTCATCGGCCCGGTTGCTTCGACCGATGCGATCTGCTTTGGTGAAAACCCGCGGATTGGCACCTCCGATTTGAGCGCCTGATTGAGCGCCTCAGACACCGCCTTGGCGTCGAGCGGGTTCCCGTCCTGGAAGGTGACGCCTTCGCGGATCTTGAACTCCCAGGTCAGCGGGTCGACCAGCACCCACTCCATCGCGAGCGCCGGTTCGACCTTCAGATCCTGCGACACCCGCGTGAGCCCTTCGTAACAGCCGGCATGCGCGCCAATGAACGCGTCGTCGCCAGACATAGCCCAGTTGGCCTTTAGTGCGAGGTTGTCAGCCAGAACAAGCTGGCCATCCTGCGCCAGAACTGGTGCCGCAGCTAATAAGAATGCGGTCGATACGGACAAGAAGCGTTGCATCATTTCACTCTCCCATTGAATTTGGGCCCGATAGGGGCCGGCCATGATCTTAGAAAGCCGTCGCGGCAGGTTGTGTCGATTGCGCGTGCACTCCGGATGATTCCGTTGTTTCGCGCCCGGCGATAGGCTCTTCAGCCAGCGCCTCCCAGTACCGGCAGCGCACGAACTGGCCAGGGCGAGCCAGCTTCAGCTCCGGCTCAAACGCGGCGCAGTCGGGCCGCGCGTGGGGGCAGCGAGTATGAAAACTGCACCCGGAGGGCGGATTGAGCGGGCTCGGCGGATCTCCCTCAAGCAGGGAGTCGGCTGCGGAGAGACTGTTCTGGTCGAGCAGCGATGCGGCGAGCAGCGCCTTCGTGTAGGGGTGCGTCGGCGAGTTGAAAAGGGTATCGCGATCGGCGAGCTCGATCAGCTTGCCGAGATACATGACGGCGATGCGGTCACAGAGGTATCGCATGACGCGCAGATCGTGCGAAATCACCACCATCGTGAGTCCGCGCCGCAACTTGAGGTCCATCAAAAGATTGAGGATCTGCGTCCGCATCGAGGCGTCGAGCGCCGAGGTTGGCTCGTCGCAAATGAGGAGCTTCGGCTCAAGCAGCAGCGCCCGGCCAATCACGACGCGCTGCAACTGCCCGCCCGAGCACTGCTTCGGAAGCCGGTGGTAAAAGCTCGCATCAAGCCCGACATCCTCGAGCATCTCCAGCACCCGTGCCCGCCGCTCCGTCGCTCCCCCTCCGATTCCGTGGTGCGCCATCGGCGCACTCATGCTAGTGCCGATGGTCATCCGCGGGTCGAGCGCCGCATAGGGGTCCTGGAAAACCAGTTGCACATCGCGGCGCCGGCGGCGCAACGCCTCCCCCGTTGGGGCGAGCCAGTCCTCGCCATCGATCAGCACCTTGCCGTGCGTCGCGGTGGTCAGACGCGTGACGATCCTGGCGAATGTGCTCTTGCCGCAGCCGGATTCGCCGACCAGCCCCATCACCTCGCCCGCCCGCACGTGGAGCGACATGCCGTCCACCGATTTCACCACCTTCGCGCCGGTCAGACTTGGCAGCCGGTAGTGCTTGACGACGCCCTCGACGGAAAGGAAGGCCGGTTCGCGGTGCGCAAGGTCGGCGTAGCGCGGCGCGGTGCGCCGCGGACAGTCAATCGTGGCGCTGGTCGCGGCGATCGGTCGGCGCATCATGCGACGTCTCCTTCCTGCAAGCCCTCTGCGGTGGCATGGCAGCGGCACGCCCAGTGCTGGGCAAATTGCTCTAGTTCGGGCTCGCGGCTACAGCAGGCCGTGCGCAGCCCGGGATATTCGCGCATCAGTGTGCAGCGAGGCGCGAAGCGGCAACCTTCCTTGATGGCGAGCGCCTGGGAGCCGGAGCCCGGGATGGACATCAGCTTGCCGTCGCTCTCGGGCACCAGCAGCGAGCACCGAATCAGCGCGCGGGTGTAGGGATGCGCCGGTCGGCGCATGATCTCCTGAGTCGGCCCCTCCTCGAGGATGCGGCCGGCGTACATCACTGCCATCCGGTCGGCGAACGCGGACACGATCGAGAGGTCGTGGGTAATGAGTAGAATCGACAGGTCGTGACGCTCCCGCTCTTCCTTCAGCAGCCGAAGGATCTGAGCCTGCACGGTCACGTCGAGCGCGGTCGTCGGCTCGTCGGCGATCAAGAGCTTCGGGCCGGCCGCCATCGCCGCCGCGATCATCACCCGCTGCGCCATGCCGCCAGAGAGCTGGTATGAGAAGGCACGCGCCCTGACGGCCGGGTCGGGGATGCCGACGCTCCGAAGGAGGTCGACTACCCGCGCAAAGGCCTGGCGGCGCCCCAGGCCGCGATGCTTGCGCAGCGGCTCGGCGACCTGGGCCTGGACGCGCGACGTCGGGTCGAGCATCACCTGCGGCTGCTGGAACAGCATGGAGATTTCGGCGCCGCGCAACCGGTTCAGCTCGGCGTCAGACTTCGCTACGATGTCTTGCCCATCGAAGCGGATCGAGCCGCTGGTCATCCGCAGCGCGGCTGGCAACAGCCGCGACAGCGCGAGCGCGGTGACGCTCTTGCCGGAGCCGCTCTCGCCGACGAGCGCCACCACCTCGCGGCGGCCGATCGTCAGGTCGACCCCGTCGATCACCGTCTTGCCGCTCTCGAGCGAGACGCGAAGCTTGCGGACCTCGAGGAGCGGCGCGCTGCCGTTCACCCGGGTCATGTCATGGACAGCCATTCTCAGCCTCCTCCGCATTGGTCCCTGCTCGGCTGCGCGCGCCGCGGCTTTCAATCTCCAGGCCGTGGCCGATCCAGGTCACGCCGAGCGCGGCGAGGAAGATCACGGCGCCGGGCGCGATCATCAGGATGGGAGCGCGCTCGAGGTAGGGCTGGGCTTCCGCCATCATCAGCCCCCAGTCGGGATTGGGCGGCCGCACGCCCAGCCCGAGGTACGACAGCCCGCCCACGGTGATCAGCTTGTGGCCGAAGCGCAGGAAGGAAACCGCAGCAACCGGGCGGATCGTGTTAGGAACGATGTGCCGTAAGATCACGAAGCTTCGTTTCATGCCTAGAACCTCGGCGGCGCGGATATATTCCCGAGCATTGACCTCCTTGGCCAGCCCGCGGGCGAGCCGAGCGTATGGTGTCCAGCCGATCAGGGTTAGCGAGAGGATCAATGTGACGTAGTTCGGTCCGAAAACGCCGATGAGGAAAATCGCGATCACCACGTCGGGGATTGCGATCAGCAGGTCGACGACCCGCATCGCTACCTCGTCCACCAGGCCGCCAGCCCGGCCTGCGACCACGCCGATCAGCGTACCGACGACCAGGGTGATGATGACGGTGATCGCCGAGATCGTCACTGCAAACTGGCCGCCCACCAAGAGCCGCGAGAGCACGTCGCGCCCGAGATGGTCGGTGCCCAGCCAATGCTCGGCCGAGGGCGCCTGCAGCCGGTTGATCAGGTCCTGCGCGGCGGGGTCGTAGGGCGCGACCCACTGCGCGAAGCACACCATGACCAGGACCATGGCCAGCAGCACCGAGCCGGCCTTGAACGTCCAGTGCCGCGAGGACACGAAGGCGTAGGTACTGGCAAGGGGCGAGCGGCTCCGTTCGTCGAACGTGAGCCCTGGGTCGGCCATCTTAATGTCCATGGCTGCCTCGCATTGCCGGATTGAAGAGGACGTAGAGCACGTCGGTGATCGTGTTGATCAGGATGGAGAGGCCAACGAGGGCGACGAAGCCGCCTTGCAGCACCGGCACATCGTTGTTGACCACCGCCTCGTAGAGCAGCCGGCCCATGCCCGGAACCGCGAAGATCACCTCGATGACCACCGACCCGCCCAGCAACCCCGCGAACCACAGCGCGAAGAAGGTCACGACCGGCAGCGAGCCGTTGCGGAGGCCATGGTGCACCACCGCCTCATTCATCGACAATCCGCGCGCTCGCGCCGCGGTGATGTAGGGGGCCGCGATCACCTCGCGCATCGCCGCCCGCGTCACCTGGGTGAAATAGGCCATCGGCCGCAGCATTAGCGCCATTGCCGGCAAGACCAGCGACTCCCAGCTCTGCCAGCCGGCCGACGGCAATATGCCGAGCCAGAGCGCAAAGACCAGGATCGAGACCGGGGCGAACCAGTATTCAGGCGTCGCGACCAGCGTTTGGATCAGGAGAGTCGTGAAACCGTCGACCTTGCCGCCCGGCCACATGGCAGCGACAGTGCCGAGCGGCAGCGCCACCAGGAGCGCCGCGCCGAGGGCCGACAGCGCCAGGGTTATCGAAACCCCGAGAGCGCGGGCGATCTCAGAGGCGACCGGCTGTCGCGACGCGAACGAATAACCGAAATCGCCCTGCAGTGCGGAGCCGAGCCAGGAGAGGTACTGCACTGGCAGGGGCCGGTCGAGCCCAAGCTCCCTGCGCAGCGCCTCCACCGCCTCCGGCGCGAGGTCCAGGTCCGACACTCGCGAGAGCAGGATCGTGCGCGCGGGATCACCGTCGCTCAGCAGTGGCACACAGAAGGCGGCCACCGACACGATGAAGAGCATCATGACGAGGATCGTTACACGCTGTAGAATTATCTTCCACATTTCGCCTCCCTTTCGCGATCCGCGCAGCTGGTTGAGGCTGACGGTCCCGGAGATTGCGTGGGCTCCATCAGCGGCATTATAACAAGCGCGAGGGGCCGTTTGTGTTGAATCGGCTCGACCCGCGAGAATATGCTGCGGTTTCGCCGCCCATTTGCCAAAGACTTTGCCGTGCGAGCGGCCAATGCCCCCGGGGCCGGCCAAGGCGGAAGGCGGCTCGGACCCACGCGCGGCAGATCCTGCCATCTGGGCGTCGGCTCTTTGGCAGCGTCCATGAACCCGCAGCCATGGAGTGGGCGCACAAGGGCCTCAGTGACCTCACTGCTTGCAAAATCGAAGCCGTTGAGATCTAGGCTGGGCATTGCGCTGACCTGAGCTGATGAGCTGTCCACTTAACTAACCTTCTTGCTCTCAGGAAGGACACCTTCCTGTGCAAGCTGGACGAGACGCTGCGCAGTTGTTGTCATGCAGCATACGCCGTCAACGGCGTCGGTCAGCACTTCTTTCATCTGATCGAGCTTGTCGATTTTCTGTCGGACAGCAGCTAACTGGATGTTCACAACACTATCTGTTTGCGCGGACTGAGCAGCCGGCAAGGCAGTGACGCGCAGCAGATCCTTGATCGCTTCGACTGTGAGCCCCTGCTCCCGTGCCGCGCGGATGAATAACAGGCGTTGAATAGCCCCTTGACTCCAGCGTCGGCGATTTCCCTTGTCCCTATCTCCCTTCGGCAAGAGCTCGATTTGCTCGTAGTAGCGGATCGTGGGGATTTTCACGCCGGTCGCGGCAGACAGTTCTCCAATGCTCAACATCACGCGACTTCCTTTCCGTGGATTTTGCGCGGGCCTGCATTCCTGGCGCCTGATTGAAGACCGGCTAGCGTTGCGGTTCGCCGTCTTCTTATTTCCGCGGCACTCAAGCATGCCGCTCCTATTTGGCCTCCTAAAGAGGAGGTGGACGGCGGCCATTCCTGACCGCCGGTCCGTAGCTTGATCAGTGACTTTCGACAGCCACCAATGGGTGGGACGGAAGCGCCTTGTCCCGGCCATCATCGGCCGACTTCGCTCCCTTGAAGAACAGAAGCCGCAGCGCGTTCAGCGTGACGATCGCGGTGGCGCCGGTGTCGGCGAGCACGGCGACCCACAGCCCGGTGATGCCGAGCACACTGGTGACGAGGAAGAGAGCCTTTAGCGCCAGAGCGAAGACGACGTTCTGGTGGATGTTCGCCATGGTGGCGCGCGATAGCGCAACCAGATGAGCAAGGTCCGTAACGCGGCTCTTCAACAGGGCGGCATCCGCCGTCTCGATCGCCACGTCGGTGCCGCCACCCATGGCTATGCCGACATCGGCTGTCGCAAGCGCGGGGGCATCGTTGATGCCATCGCCTACCATGGCCACCTTGCACTTCTGTTTCATCTCATTGACGAGATCGAGCTTGTCCTGAGGCAGCAGTTCGGCGTTCCATTCTATGCCGAGACCTGTGGCGATTGCCTGGGCAGTGCGCCTGTTGTCTCCGGTCAGCATGACGGAACGAACGCCCATCGCCTTGAGCTGGGCGACGCCTTCACGCGCATCGCGCCGCGGCTCGTCGCGCAGAGCCACAAGACCGAGGAGTTCCTTCGTGTCCTCATCGAAGAGAACCGCAACGGTGTTGCCGCGATCCTCGAGCCTTTCGACGGCCTCGCGCTCCGAGGTCCCGACTGTTACGGTCTGTGCAGCATGCGACGGGGAACTGACGGCCAGCCGGCGTCCGCCCACCGTGGCATGGACCGCCTTGCCAGGGGTCGCAGACGCTTCTTTCGCCGCCGGGATGGCGATGCCGGCCGCTTCGGCACGCCCGATGATCGCCTTGGCAAGAGGATGGTTCGAGCCGCTCTCGACGGAAGCTGCCAGCGCAAGCACTTCATTCTCGTCGCGCTTTCCAAACGGGAGAACTTCGGTGACGCGTGGCTTGCCCTCGGTCAAGGTACCAGTCTTGTCGAAGGCGATGGCGCGCACTTTGCCGATGGTTTCGAGCGCACTGCCACCCTTGATCAGGAGACCGCGGCGCGTACCCACGGCCAGGCCCGAGGCGATCGCAGCCGGAGTGGAGAGCACCAGCGCACAGGGGCAGGCAATCAGCAACAGGGCAAGGCCGCGATAGAGCCAGCCCGCCCAGTCGCCGTCCAACATCAGCGGAGGAACGACGATGATCAGGGCTGCGATTAGCATCACGGCAGGCGTGTAGTAGCGACTGAAGTTCTCGATGAAGCGCGCGGTCGGCGCCTTGGAACCCTGGGCCTGTTCCACAAGCTGGATGATGCGCGAAATGGTGTTGTCGGCTGCCGTCTTTTCCACGCGAACATGGAGAACGCCATCGACGTTGATCGAACCAGCGAAAACGCTGTCTCCATTCGCCTTTGAACGTGGTACCGACTCGCCCGTAACGGGAGCCTCGTCGAGGCTGGAGGTCCCCTGAACGATCTGACCATCTGCTGGCACACGATCACCCGGACGCACCAGAACGAGATCATTGACGCGCAGCGACGCCGCGGAGACGCTGCGTTGGCCGCCATTGGGATCAACTAGGACCGCCGTCTTCGGTACGAGGGAGGCTAGCGCCTTGATGCCGGCACGGGCACGCCCAGCTGCCACGCTTTCCAGAAGCTGGCCGACGGCGAAGAGAAACACAACCGCGGCGGCCTCTTCCGCCTCGCCGATCGCAAGAGCGCCGACGGCGGCCACTGACATCAGCGTTTCGATCGAGAACGGCGAGCCGGACATGGCGAGCGCAAACGCCTGACGCGCGAACGGAATGACGCCCGTTATAACCGCACCGGCGAAGATCCAAATTGCGTAAGCGGGGAAGAATTGGGCGATGGCATAAGCCGAGCCCATCAGCAGGCCAAGCACGATGACGTGCTTGCCCTTGCGCGTCTGCCACCAACGCTGATTGCGCATGACTGGGGCAGGCGCGGCATCGACGATCACATCAGAGGCTTGATCAAGCTGGCGCGTATTCGACACGCCAAAACCGAGGCTCTTGATCGTCTTTTCGATGGCGGGGACCTTGGTGGTCGAACCAGGCGCTAGCGTGAGCTCGAGGGTTTCCGCAGTGAAGTTGACCCGAACATCGGAAACGTCGGGCATGCGCGCCAACGCCACCTCGATCTTTGCGACACAGCTTGCGCAATCCATGCCGTCGACCCGCATAGAGACGTTGGGTGGGCTGCCCGGAGCAGCGCGCTGGACAAGGGCATGTGCTGCGTGATCATGACCACTGCAGCTTCCGTGATCCTGGTCATGCTTATGATCGTGGCCGCCACAGCCTCCATGATCATGGTCGTGATGACTGTGATCTTCTTCGTGTTTGTGATCCCCACCACAACCACGATGATCGTGGTCATGTCTGTGATCGTGCTTACTATCATGGCTTCCGCCACAACCAGAGTGTTCATGAGCACCGTGGTCATGCGCATGATCATGATCATGATTGTGGTCATGATCGTGATTGTGATCGCCGCAGCGACCGCTGTGATCGTGCTCCTTGTGAGCACGAGCGGTCGGGTGCTCGGCTGGTGCGGCCGGTACGGCAGATGCCGGCAGTTCCGTGACATCGAACCCGAGCGACCGAATTTTCTTGGCAATGTCCTTCGCCGTAGTCTTGCTGGCGGCGTCGCGCGACAGAGCCAAGGTTTCGGTGGTGAAATTGACGGCAACGTCGGAGATACCCCCCATACGGCCCAAGGCGGTCTCGATCTTTCCGACGCAGCTTGCGCAATCCATGCCGCCGACATGGAAGCCGAGCCGTTCGCCGGCATTCGAAGTTGAACGTCCTGTTGTCATTCCAAACTCCTTTCTCACCGGCGCAGCGGGCGTTCGTTCGCCTTCGGGATCTGCGCGGCTTCGGAAGAGACCATAAATCAATTGAACAATTATTCAAGTGTTCGCGCACAATATTTTCGTCCCCACAGGGGTCGGGACGGATTCGACTGCGGGATTGCGCTAGGCAAGGGAAACCGTCGCCTGCAAACGCAGGCGCCGGGAGAGAGACGTTCGCAGGGCCGGCCTACTCGTCCGTGTGGTCTTCCGAGATGTGCGTTGCCATGTCCTGCAACACCTGGCTGACATGCTGGTCGGCGATCTCGTAGAAAATCTGCTTCGCCTGACGCTCCCCCCTCACGAGACGGGCGCCACGCAGGAGCCGCAGATGATGGCTGACAAGGGACAGGGACAAGTCCAGCTTCTCGGCGATGTCGCCCACCGATATCGGACCCGGCAGACAGGTTAGAAGGATCTTCAGTCGGGATGGATCGCCAAGCAGGCGGAAAGTCTCCGCCAGAATGGCGACTTCGTTCTGCGACAGCGAGGAATGGTCGAGGGGCTGGGCGGATGCCGCAATGCCGCCCTGCCCTTCGGGCAGGTCCTGTTTTGTAAAGCGCGCCTTCGGCTTAGAAGAAATCATCTGTTTGAATTACCTTAGGTCGGGATGGCGGTCGTCGGAACGGACGAGACAGGGCCAATTGATATCTCAATATCGAGCAAATACAACGACAGGGTTTCCGACATCTTCCGTCTTCAGTCATTGACGCCGTTGCTTTCGCCAGACCTTGCTCGCTTCACGGCTGTTGGCAAAGGGAGGAGATGACGATTTCGACCTGCCAGCCTATCGGCGCCAGTTGGCTAAACAGGGCAGCGGTACCTAGGGGTGAGGGTCGGGTGACCGATGAACTCCCGCCGTGACGCTCGGGCGTGTTGCCCTGCCTGCCGACATCGCGGATACGATTTGGACAGTGTCTCGTCTCATACCCTCAGTTTCAGCTATGGCAATATTCTTCGCGAATATGAGATGCCATGCCTGGAGGATCGCGTTCACGTGCTGATCCGAGATTTGGAAGAACATATACTTGGCAACGCGCACTTCTCGGACCAGCCTTGCGCTGCTGCGCAAAAGCCCTGGAGTATTGCTGACAAGAGACGCGAAAGATCGAGATCGTCCGCTATCTTGGTGACGGACTTTCACACCGGTCATGCAGTTGGGCAAAATCATCAGCCTGCTGGGTCGCCCAACAAGCGAAAGGTCTCCGACAAGTCGGACAGTTCGTGATGAGGGAGGGGTTCGCCCCTTTTCATCGAGCTGGCCTTTTCGCGACCTCGGGGAACCGCCATCGGTCGAGCTTTCACTGGTAGCGCGCGCGATTGGGGCTAAAGCATCCGCAGAGGCCTTCGACGCTCCACCACATGCCCTCGATCGAGACGCGACCCTCAGTGAAATATGTTCAATCGGCAAAGCCAGTCATTTGATTTTGGCTCAAATCTAAGTGCCTGATTTCGCGAGGCTTTGGTATCCGTTTTGTATGCTCCTCCCACAAAGCTCTGGGGAGAGTGTCAAAAAATGAAAAGGCTTGTTTTAAGCGCGTTCGCGCTTGCCTTGTCGTGCGCCGCGGCCGGCGCAAACGCATTGCATCTCAATCCGGCTCCGCCGGCGGGCGCATCGAACATGCAGACCTTCGGACGGACGACGATACCGGTCGGTTACTACGAATATGGGAGATTTCGTGTTGGACAATGTCGAGCAGAAGAGCTGCTGTGGCGCGACGCAGAAATTTACTTCCTGAAGCGGCAAGCTCAGACGGACCCGAACAGTTGGGTCAGCCTTGCGAGCGGCTGACCCGTCATTTGCCAGCGGAACTCCGGTCTGGCGCCAACCATGCGAACGTCACACCGGCTGCCAACGCGAGGAGAACAGTGGCGGTTCCGCCGTAGAACATTTCGATGAGATTGTGTCCGCCGATCACGCAATTGAGCCAAAATACGAACGCCAATCCGATATAGGCCGTGGCTCCAACGGCGGCAAAAATTCCAAGTCTGTTCAGGACGGGCATCTCGATCCGGGCGGTAAGCTTCTTTTGCCGGAATTATGATCCGCTCGCCAGCGACAAGCCACTCACTGATTGGTGATCGATGATCGCGAAGCTGTCCCGGGAGCCGAAAGGCGGCTTTCCTTTTGCAAATGCAGGAAACTACCTGCGAACATGCCGGTAACAAAAAGCAGGAGTGCGATCATCAGAATCGCATTGTTTCTTTTTCGCTTGCGAACAAGCTCACGCATTTCAGGCTCCGACAAGTTGAGCACCGCCATTTCCATATCCTCATCCTTTGCCGGCGCTATAGCTTCGCGCAAACCGGTCCATCATCGCAGCGTGTGTTCACCGGATGGCGATCCCGAAACAAACGACGCCGTTGCCAACAGAGCGGCTCCGCCGACGATTGCTACATCCGCCAGGTTGAACGCCGGCCAATGCCAACCAGCGAGATGCATATCGATAAAATCTGTAACCGCACCCCGCTGGAAACGATCGACGATATTGCCAATCGCCCCGCCAGAAATAAGGCCGAGTGCTGCGACCTCGGTGCGGTTCTTTGCCACTGCTGCCCATAGGATCAGAATAAGAGCAACAATGGATGTGGCGACAATGATCACTTGCGGCCGCGTTTTGAAGAAGTCCGCGAACAGCCCAAAACTCACCCCTTCATTGTAGCTGAGCGTGAGATTGAAAAAGCTCGTTACCGGGATGCTCCGGGGCGGCTGCATCACCAGTTCGACCATGACTGTCTTTGCGAATTGATCCGCCGAAACTGCGGAGATCATGAAAAGCAGGGCGAACATCAAATTCGCTGGTTCAATTCGATATGCAGCCATCGCGATCACCTTTTCGTGTCATGGAATTTGGCGATCAGAATCAGTGAGGCCTCTAGCAGGGTGAGGTGCAAGCGCTCCGGCATCAATTTTGTGTTAATCATACTGACGAAGAATGGCGACTTTGATAGAGGGGTCAGTACACGCGAAACTCCCTTCGGCTCGTCCATCGGTCCGCGAAACAGGTTGGTGTTGTTTGCTGCAGAGATTGTTCGGACTATTGGCATTGATCGCGCTTTCGGCGGTGATCTCAGGATGCGTTTCCACCGTCTTGGAGGTCGACAACAAATCCGCCCAGCCCATTCCTGCAAAGCTGGTCGGCGAGATGAGCAAGAGGAAGATGTCGCCCGCCGATCCAATTCTCGTCCGGATATTTAAGCAAGAAAGCGAACTGGAGATCTGGAAGCGCAAGCGGACAGGCCGTTATGCGCTGCTGAAGACCTATCCAATGTGCCGTTGGTCGGGCAAACTTGGGCCGAAGAAGAAAGACGGGGACCGTCAGGCGCCGGAAGGCTTCTATCACGTCTCGGCAAGCATGCTGAACCCGAACTCGCAATACTACCTCTCCTTCAATCTCGGCTATCCCAACAGACTGGAAAGCGCGCTCGGCTATGACGGCGAAGCGCTGATGGTCCACGGCGCCTGCTCATCGTCCGGGTGTTACGCTCTGACCGACCAAGGTGTGGCCGAAATATATGCGGTCGCGCGTGAAGCTCTACGGGGCGGCCAGGCCGCGTTTCAGGTTCAAGCCTTTCCATTTCGGATGACAGCTGAGAATATGGCAAAGAACCGTAACGATCCCAATTTCAGCTTCTGGGCCGACCTCAAGCGGGGCTATGATATTTTTGAAGCCAACAAACGTCAGCCGAAGGTCTCATATTGCGACGGGCGTTATGTGTTCGACGCCGAGTTCGGTGCCGACGAGCCAAGCGATCCCCTGGCCGCCTGCCCGCCACAACCCAACGCCGAAGGATTGGCAGTCGCCACCAGCTTTGAAAACAGTACGGGCGGTGTTGGGACACCGGCCGGCAGCCGAGCGATATCCGCGCACGCCTATTCGGACGGCGGAATGCATCCGAGTTTCCGCAAGCTTCTGAGAAATCGCGGTGCGAAGGATTTGGCGAAGATGACCTCTGTCACCGCAGTGCCGGTCAGCAGGCCGGATGCCGCTCTTGCCGATCCACACAGCGCGAATGAATGAGCAGCGCGCGCCTAAACGCCAGGAGCGGATCAAGCATTTGTCTTGCTCCCATGGCCATTTTCGATCAGACCAGCAGAATATATGACGGTCCGGCGCTGAACCGGGAGCTGTCCATTTCCATGATCCGGGTGCCTGCCCGCGCTCCAATCCTCGCCGGCAGCAGGATGGGGGCGATGGCGACTATTCGCAGATCAATCGTGTTGGACGCAGGCGCTGACCGGGTCTGGATGGAGGTCAACAAACCGCGCCTGCTTATCGAGGTCGCCAGGCCTTTGATACGCTTCATCCCCTCAAAAACGCTGGCACTGGACTTGGCTTGGGAAGCGAATGACCATCAAGTCCGGATGCTGCTTTTCGGCTTCATTCCGACTGGCCGGCATTGCTATCGATCGGCCGCCCGAGGCAGATCGGATCAGATTCCTGCATGACAACGGAAGCAGCGATTTTGTCAGATGGTGGAGCCACTTGATTTCAGTGGAAAGGATCGCGGGCGGCAAAACGCGGTACACCGACCGGGTCGAGATCGAAGCAGGCCCGGCAACGCTCCTTATCTCGCTCTTTGTTCGGTTCTTCTTCTGGCATCGGCAGCACCGGTTGCTGCGCCTGGCGCGGGGTGGGTTTAGCTACAGTGCCGGTTAGGGGCCATGGCGATGATCCAAAAGCCAAATCCAGATGTTGCCCCGCGAAGACGGGCAGGACCGGGAAGGTGCGGGGGACTGGGCGAGAGTAAGAGGTTTGTTGCCGCTATTCGTGGTCACATTCGGGCCAGCCTGAAGCGTCAATTCGACACATGCGTCGTCCCGGCGAGCTGCTGAGAAGCCTTTCGCTGTCAGATGACCACTACCGTCGCCCCCACTGGAGTGCGCTCATAGAGATCGACGATGTCGTCGTTCGTCAAACGAATGCAGCCGCTCGACATAGCATTGCCTATCGACCAGGGCTCGTTGGTGCCGTGTATCCGGAACATGGTGTCAAGGTTGCCGCGGTAGAGATAAAGGGCGCGCGCGCCGAGCGGATTGTTCAGCCCTCCCCCGACACCGCCTGCATACTGCACCAGATGCGGCTTGCGTCGCAGCATGTTTGCCGTGGGCGTCCATGACGGCCATTCCGCCTTGCGGCCGATTTTCGCCTTGCCCTTTAGGGTGAGTCCCTGCTGGCCGACACCGACGCCGTAGCGCGTCGCCCACCCGCCTTCCTCGACATGATAGAGGTAGAATTCCGACGTGTTGACGATGATCGTCCCAGGCGCCTCGCCACCGTCGTAAGGCACGCGCTGCTTTCGGTAACGCGGATCCACCCGATAGTTTTCCGCCTTGAGCGCGACCGGCACTGGTTGCACCACATCCTGTATCGTCGACATGCACCCGGTGGTCGACAGCGCCAAACCGCCAAGCAACAGCGCTCGGCGCGTAATCGTCTCATTCCTCATATCTGCCCTCGAGAAGCCATCGCTACGTATCTGGTCCGATCCTCCTCCGTCAGACCGCGGGCAGAAGGCGCACTTTCGACTTGGTTGGTATGGCTCAGATACTCGATAATGTAGATCGATGGCAATCTGCGGCTCGTTGCGGTGCTGGAGCACAGTTCCGGCGCTGTGACAATCCTTGGCACGGACGACGGTCCGCGCTCGAGACGCTGCTATCGCTCTTGAGCGCCGCACTCCAGGAGTGACGCGACCTTGTACGGGGCGCTACAAGGCGCCGAAACTCGCGAAGAAGCGCAGTGTCCGGTCGGATTTCAGCTCCACGCTGGTTCCGCCAAATCGCCGTCGGCGTTTACCCGAAAGGTGTGACCTTCTTGCAATTGACCAGGCACCGCGTGAACCATTAACGTTCTCTTAACGAGAAGAAAACATGGGCAGGGGGTTTCACGATGATCGGCATCGGGGCACAAGGCCGCCTTTTTGCGAGCCTGCTGTTAGGCCTTGCCTTAGCGAACGCTGAGGCGGACTACGCGTACGCGGGCTCCGGCCCAATGCCGACGGGCGATCTGACGTCGCAACCGATCGGCCACCTGGAGTTCTGCAAGCGGTTTCCGCGGGAGTGCGCAATTCGTTCGGTCGATCCTGAGCCAGAGCGCATGACGGACGCATTTCGCATGAGGCTTGCGGCCGTATCATTGGCTGTCAACAAGGCCGTCAGGCCGATGAGCGACAGCGACATTTTCGGCAAGGATGAATATTGGACTTACCCGAAGAACACGGGAGATTGCGAAGACTACGTGCTTCTGAAGCGTCGCATCCTGATGCAAGAAGGGACACCTGCGTCCAATCTCCTGATCACGGTGGTTCGCCAACGCAATGGCGAAGGCCACGCGGTTCTTACTGTCCGAACGGATCGCGGTGACTTTATCCTCGATAATCTGAACGATGACGTCCGTCCTTGGGACGAGACAGGCTACCTATACCTGAAACGGCAGGCGAGCGAGCATACAGGACGCTGGATCGCGATACGCGAAGGTCAGGAGCAGCACGTTGCTGCTGTGAAGTAGGGCTTGGGCGGCGCATTAGCCGATCGATCCCAAGCGAGGAAACCGCTCGAGCAACCAAAAAGCAATCAGCTGTAGGCGTCCGGTCATCATCAGCACGCCCATCGTGATCATCACTGCGCCGGCCACCAAGTTCAGAATCCGCCCGGTATAGCGCAGGCGCTTCAGCCCCGCCGCGGCATTGCCAAAGAGCAATGCCGCCAACAGGAACGGTACGCCCAGGCCAAGACCATAGGCCGCGAGCAAGACGGCGCCGCTGCTTGCCGACATCGCCGACACGGTCAGTATGGAACCCAGCACAGGTCCGATGCAGGGCGTCCATCCAAACGCGAAGGCGAGACCGAGCACGTATGCGCTGCCTGGACCTGCTACCGAACGTGGTCCGAGCGATCGAAATTCGCGCATCAGGAAGGGGATTTTGAACAAGCCCGTCATCATCAGTCCAAAGACGACCACCAGCAGCCCACCGACGAGGTTTGCTTCGGCACTGTAGCGAAGCAGCAGTCCGCCTAGGGCCTGTGCCCCCAGACCAAGGAGCACGAATACCGTAGTGAAGCCGGTGACAAAGCAGAGCGCAGGCCACGTCACCCGAAAGCGATCGATCAAGCGACTCGAAGCCGGATCAACACCGTTGGAGACAAACGACAGATAGCCCGGAACGAGAGGCAGGACGCAAGGCGAAACGAAGGAAATTGCGCCGGCCAGCGCCGCCGTTACCAATCCAATTGCCGATACTTCGATTGACACGAGTTTTCCTTACACGGTTGCGTGGCTTTGGAGAGAGCACGTCATGCAAGGATCCAGCAACCTCGTTCGGGAACGAACGCTGGAATCACTTGAGCCCGCGCCAGGCAAGCAGCCTCATGGCGTTGGCCGTGACGAGCACCGTGGCGCCGGTATCCGCGAGAATTGCCGGCCAAAGCCCGGTGATTCCCACGACAGTGGTGACCAAAAAGACCGCCTTCAGGCCAAGGGAAATCACTATGTTCTGGGTGATGTTTGTCATCGTGGCTCGGGACAGCGCGATCATGGCGGCGATGTCTTTTACCCTGCCGTGAAGAACTGCGGCATCCGCAGTTTCCAGCGCTACGTCGGTGCCACCACCCATTGCGATGCCGACGTCGGCTGCAGCGAGCGCCGGCGCATCATTGATGCCGTCGCCCACCTTGCCCACGAAATGACCGGCCTTCTTTAGCTCGCCGACGATCCGCTGCTTGTCTTCGGGCAACAGTTCGGCTCGAGGCTCGAGGCCAAGACTCTTTGCTACGGCTGCAGCCGTGCGCCTGTTGTCCCCGGTCAGCATCACGGCGCCGACGCCGAGCTCTTTCAGCGCGGCGATGCCTTCCTTTGCGTCGTCGCGCGGTTCGTCGCGCATAGCGATGATGCCCGCCACCTGCTTGCCAACAAGCAGAATCGAGACCGATTTTCCATCGTCGTTGAGCGTTGCGATTCGGTCCCGAAGCTCCTGAGTGAGCGGCGTCCGCTTTTCCACCGCTTGCGGAGAGCCGAGGAAAAGCTCAACGCCGTTGACAGTTCCGACGACGCCCTCGCCGCCGATCGCCCGTGCGTCGCTAGCCGAGGTCGGATTGATGCCCTGCTCTCGCGCTTTTGCTAAGATGGCCATCGCAAGCGGGTGACTGGACCCAATTTCCAAATCGGCGGCCAGCGTCAGCGTTTCGGCTTCGGATCGCGCCGCGGCAATTACATCGGTGACTTTCGGCTTGCCCTCGGTAAGCGTACCCGTCTTGTCGAGGGCAACCTTGGTGATCTTGCCCAGGGACTCGAGCACCGCGCCGCCTTTCATCAGCAGTCCCCTGCGGGCGCCCGCCGAAAGACTTGCCGCGATAGCGGCCGGCGTGGAGATGACAAGAGCGCAGGGGCAGCCGATCAACAATATCGCGAGACCCTTATAGATCCATTCCGACCAGCCCCCGCCAAACCCCAGCGGCGGCACGACCGCAATCAGGGCGGCGACAACCATGACCCCGGGCGTATAGTATGTCGAAAAGCGATCGATGAACCTCTCGGTAGGCGCCTTTGATTCCTGCGCCTTCTCGACCAGTTGAATAATGCGCGCGATCGTATTGTCGGCCGCGGCGGCCGTAACCTTGACCCGGATCGGCGCGTCCTGGTTGATCGTTCCGGCAAAGACCTGATCCTCGGGGCCCTTCGGTTTCGGCACGGACTCGCCGGTCACCGGCGACTCGTCAATCGAGCTTGACCCAGAGATAATCGTCCCATCCGCTGGAACACGGTCTCCCGGCCGCACGAGAATGGTCGCGCCCACGGCAAGGCTTTCGGCGGGAACCTCCGACGTTTTTCCGTCAATTTCCAAGAGCGCTGTCTTGGGTACCAGATTGGCGAGAGCCTTGATGCTGGCACGAGCCCGGCCGGCTGCTACACCCTCCAGCAGTTCACCGACAAGAAACAGGAAGACGACGACTGCGGCTTCCTCGCTGGCGTTGATGATCACCGCGCCGACTGCTGCGATCGTCATCAACGTTTCAATGGTGAACGGCGAACCGTTAAGGGCCGCCATCACGGCCCGTCGAGCGATTGGTATGAGTCCAACCGCCATTGCGGCGATGAACGCCCAGGGCTCGGTATCAGGAACCAGTTTTGCGAGGACGAAGGCTGCGCCGAGCGCGAGGCCACAAAGGATTGTCAGCCTGGCCTTCGCGGCCTTCCACCACGGGCCCTCTTCGCTTCCGTGATCGTGGCCATGGAGGCCAGCGGGCCCATGGTCGTGACGACCGGCCTTTTCTTCCTCGTGACGGTCTGTGCCGTGCGCGGGCTTGGAATGATCGCGGTGATCATGGTCCGTTGTGTCGATCTCGAGCTGGGAGCCGGTTTTTGTTTGCGCCAAGCCGAGGGGCGCAACCTTGTAGCCAAGGCTCCTCACCAGCTTTGCAACCTTTGCGACATCAGCCTCGGGACGATGTTCGATCGTCATGGTGCCGGCCGTGACCGAAACCGAAACGTCCTTGACGCCGTCGACCCGTCTCGCTGCGACATCGACTTTTTTGGCGCAGCTAGCGCAGTCCATGCCCTCGACCTTGAACCGACTTTTGAGCACAGTTTCATCCATTGCGTCGCGCCTTCCGATTGCCTTCCGGATCCGTCATCAACCCCAGCCTAGTTCCTCTAGCAACTAGAGGGACAAGGGGTTTTTTTGCGCCAAGATACAAATCTCATTGTCGCCAGCTTAGCGGCTGCGTTCGCGTTGGAAGGCTTGTCGGATCAGCTCGTTTTCGACTGATTCTACTCTCCGCCTTCGCCGGAGCATGGCTTCTGTCCGGTACCTCGTGGGACGTGGGTATCAAATTTGGCTATTATCTCGCGTGCATGTTTTTCACCCCAGCGGGATCACCGAGCTGGCATACCTGGTCTTTCCATTCTTCACGGCGAATCTATATGGGTACGTTCCGGGCATGGCGAGCGTTGTTCCCCGCGCGCCAAGCGTATGGCTTGGCATGTGGCGGTCCCGCCGCTGAAATTGTCATGGGGCGTTTGGCAGCTACGGCCTAAGGTTCAAAGGCCGCCAACTTCGCTCTTGAGGCGGTCCGGCTCGAAACGGCAAGCTAATTCACGGCAGAAACCGTATATCCGCCCTTGCGAAGGAGTTCGATGAGCCCGTCGGGACCCGGCAGATGAAGGGCGCCGATGGCGATAAACGCGCTGCCTTTGAAAAGGATCGGCGCCGCCCTGTCAATCATAGTTTTGTTGCGGGTGATCACCATGGTTTCCTCGAACGCCGCATAGCCGGGCTCGCTGGCGCTGCCGCTCGGCATCACCGCGCGAAACAGCGGCCAGATTGTTCCGATCTCCTCTTCCTGATAGAGGGCGATCATCGTTTCCGTGACGTCATCGATGCGATCGCCTAGCCGGGCCGTATCCACGAGGCCTTTCATATGGAATTTCCATCGGCAGGGACGCCATCGCCTCAAATTGATCCGAGACTGTCTCCAGACCTTCGAGATTCTTGCCAGTCGCTTTGGATGCCTCGGCCAGCTTTATATCTAGGATCGCTGCTCCGCCGGCCTTCCGCACCATTTCGCATGCCGGCAGTGCAAGCATGGCTGACAACATCCAGGGCTTCATCTTGGAGACGCTCGCGGGGGAAATGCCGCGCGCTTCTAGCGCCTTGTTCAACCTTGCCGCATCTTCGGGCGAAAGCAGTGATGTGAGGGTCGTGCCGTCGGTGAACATCATCAACTCCGGCTTCTGCATCAAACTAGCCAACATTTTTGCCTGATCCAGAACCTCGGTCGTTTCGATCACAACGGTCTTTGAAGCGTCGAACGCTGATTGAGCATTCGGCTTCAGACTGACGACGCGCGGGTCGGTCACATGCATCGTGCCGTAGAGGTACGATGGCTCTTGCCGGTCTCTCTCAACTTTCCATAGCAGCCCCTTGCCATTCGGAGTGCCCGCGGCCTCCGCTTTTATCTTCTCGAGAAGCGCCGGATCGCTTTTTCTAGAGCTGCCATCAGGTTGCCACCGGTGCATTCGGCGGCCTTCGCAAAGGCTCGTTCAGTCGCCGGCGCAACGACGAAGGCAACCGAAATCAGAAAGAACACGCATCGTAAAAAGACTGGTGCTGGCATGAAACCCGATCCGTCGGACGTTATTCGTTAAGCGGTCACTCACTAGTCGAAAGAAGCCGAGAAATCGTTAATCGGCCAAGCCGCAGGACGATTTGGGATGGGAATCCGCCGCCAGGAGGAGTGCCGCTTGTCCTTCGTGGCCACCTGTTTCCAAACAAGAGCATCAGAACGCTCACCGTGGGCGGGTCATCAGTTCGCACCGTTCTGCTCAGGCGTGAAACTGAGCTCTTGAATCATAGCGGCAAGTGCGCGCCAATACCTCTCATGGAACCAAACCAGCCGGCGCCGGAACAAAGGGAAATAGTTGAAGCGATGTGCCGCTCGAAAGGGCTTCGGATCACCGGGCCACGACGGATCATCATCAGCGTCATTTCTGAAATGGCGGATTATCCCGATATAGTGGAGTTGCACCGGCGCATCCAGGCAGTAAACAGACGCATCTCTCTTTCCACGGTCTATCGCAACCTACGGCAGCTCGTCGAGGCTGGAATGGTCATCCGTCACACGTTTGAGCATGGTCGCTCGCGTTATGAACTGGCAGGTCGCCTGCATCATGATCATTTAGTCGACCACAAAACTGGAAAGCTCATCGAATTCCACTCCCCCGAACTTGAGACGCTGCTGGACAATTTGGCCGCTCAACACGGTTATAAAGTCGTAGGCCATCGCCTGCAGGTTTACGTCGAAGCCTCAACGGCGGCCGATCCGCAGGATTGACTGACGTGCGCTCAACAAAGGGCTCAAAAGATACCGGCGACCGCGCCCCCTGCGGCGATCGAGGTCGAACGAAAAAGAGGCACGAGGCTGTCTCCGAGTTGCGCGGGCATGGAAGCAAGGGCTTGGGTCGTCAAACCCTCGCCCAGTTCGTCGCCCGCGGACGTCGACCTCTGGGGAAAATAGAACGCAAAGACCGGAATGCGCTTATTGCCTCAGCGTGCATCATGGCCGTCTTCGCGACGGCGCCACTTTATCTATCTACCGTAACCATCGCCATCGGCAACTTTTCGACCGGCGCCGCAGGGGGATTTGCCATCCTGTTCGTGGCGGCCTTTTTCCTTCTATTCTGGCTGAGGGCGCGATACCAGAAAAAGCGCGACGGCGAAAAATAGCTCCGTAGCCCCCTCGCATACTACGTTGGAACGTTGCACTCCAGTTCGTCCAGCCACACCCCGGCTGAGGAATCCGAGGGCGCCCGCCAATCGCCGCGCGGCGAGAGTGCCCCACCGGAGGAGATTTTTGGGCCATTTGGCATCGCCGACCGCTTGAACTGGCTGATCGTGAAAAAGCGGAACAGGAAAAGCTTCAGCCATTTCCGGATCTCGGCAAGATCGTAAGCGCGCCGCGCCTCATCCGGGATATTGGCAGGCCACGCTCCCCGCTCCGCGTCGCTCCAAGCATTCCATGAAAGGTAAGCGATTTTGGACGGCACGAAGCCGTACCGGGTGACATAGTAGAGATTGAAATCCTGGAGTGCATACGGGCCGACCGCCGCCTCCGTCGACTGCGGGCGGGTGCCTTCAGCGACAGGGACAAGTTCCGGCGATATTTCGGTGGCGAGAATTGCGTGAAGAAGTGAGGCGGTCGCCTTCCGCACGTCGCCGGATGCCGCCACGAAGCGGATCAGATGCTGGATCAGGGTCTTCGGCACTGACGCGTTCACATTGTAATGGGACATGTGGTCGCCGACCCCGTAGGTGGACCAGCCGAGTGCGATTTCGGAAAGGTCGCCCGTCCCGACCACCAGCGCGTTGTGATAGTTGGCGAGGCGGAACAGATAGTCGGTCCGCAGGCCCGCCTGCACGTTCTCGAAGGTTACGTCGTGGACCGGGTCTCCAGCGGCGAAGGGGTGATGGAGATCGGCTAGCAACTGCCGCGCGGCGGGACGGATGTCGATCTCCTCAGCCGACGCGCCTACTGCCTTCATCAATGCCCATGCGTTGCTCTTGGTGGTCTCTCCCGTGGCGAAGCCCGGCAAGGTATAGGCGAGGATGTTGGTGCGCGGGAGCTCGAGCCGATCCATGACGCGACCGCAGACAAGCAGCGCCTGCGTCGAGTCGAGGCCGCCCGAAACGCCGATGACGACCTTCTCGATCCTGGTCGCCTCCAGCCGCTTTGCCAGTCCCTGGACTTGGATGTTGTAGGCCTCGTGGCAATTCTCGGCGAGCTTCGCAGGATCGGATGGCACGTACGGGAACCGCTCCACGCTGCGCCGGAGCAGCAATGAATCTTCGGGAGCATTCAATTCGAGGATCACTGTCCGAAAATCATCGGGCCGCACGCCCATGGCGCGGCTGCAGTCGCCAAAGCTGCCGCGCCGGATTCTCTCTTGCCGAAGCAGGCCCAAGTCGACGTCGCTCACCGCAATCGTTGACCGGGTGGAGAACCGTTCCGTTTCGGCGAGCCGAACGCCGTTCTCGAAGATCGCCGCGTGGCCATCCCAAGCCAGATCGGTCGTCGATTCTCCTGGTCCTGCGGCCGAGTACGCATAGGCGGCGATGCAACGCATGGACTGCGAGCCACAGAGGAGGCGCCGGTCCTCGGCCTTGCCGATGGTGATGTTGCTTGCCGACAGATTGAGCAGGATTTCGGCTCCCGCAAGCGCAGCGGCCGTACTTGGCGGTTGAGGCACCCACACGTCCTCGCAGATCTCGACGTGGAAGGTGAACGGACAAGTGCCGCTCGAGCGGAAGAGTAAGTCCACGCCAAACGGAACCGCGGCGCCGAGTAGTTCGATATTCCCGCCGCGAACGTGCGCGCCCGGCGTGAAATGCCGCTTCTCATAGAACTCGCGATAATTGGGCAAATAGGCTTTAGGGACTACGCCGAGAATGCGGCCTGCGTGGATGATTACCGCGGTGTTGTACAGCCTACCTTGGAGCCGCAGCGGCGCGCCGACTACAAAAGCGGAAAACAGTTCCGAACTGTCGGCGACAAGCTGCGCGATAGCGGCCTCGACCGCGTCCAGCAGCGCATCCTGCTGCAGGAGGTCGTCTATTGCATAAGCCGACAGGCCGAGCTCGGGAAAGACCATCAGTGCGATCCGTTCTTCTTGACCTTGCTGCAGCAATTCTCGTGTGCGCTCGAGATTGAACACGGGATTCGCGACGTCGATACGCGGCACGCAAGCGGCAATACGGACGAACCCATGTCGATATGGCGAGTGAAACGGGATCATGCTGCATACCTCGGGCCGGGCCGTGTCACGTCCGCAATAAGCGCGGACATCTTGCGGCATCGAGAATTCAGGAAAGGAATGCCAGGGTCAACGCCATATCTCTGCGGGTCTCGTTGTTGAGCTCTGCGGCCTTGTCGCGCGGACAAAATACCGGACCCAGTGAGGTCGTCAGGCGCGGCAGTCTCCGCGCCCCGCTGGCCGGATGCCATCGAGACACAAGTTGATCTGGTTGTAAGCCGACTTCTGCATGGAAAAATCAGAGACTACACACCACTGTTACATCGACCTTCTAAATGGATGAGACCGGCCGCAGTTCAACGCAGACAGGCCGTTCATTGATCCTCGGGAAAGGGACCATTTCGATGACCAGGCTCTTCAAGGCACTCCTATTCGGCACAGCTTCCGCGGGGTTGCCCGCAGCCGCTCTAGCGCAGCAGGCGGAGCTGCCGCAGGCAACCGATAGCTACTTCATGGCGGCCCAGCAGGAGTTGTTCTCCAAGCTTGCCGAGCAGCCAAAAACCGGTCGCGCCAAGAACGTCATACTGTTCGTCGTTGATGGACTCAGCATTCCGACGATCACTGCCGCGCGTATCTATGAAGGCCAGCGGCGCGGTGTCGACGGTGAATCCAATTCCCTAGCCTACGAACGGCTCTTGCCCTACACCGCTCTCGCGAAGACCTACACCCACGATTCTCAGGTGGCCGACTCCGCACCGACCGCGACCGCGATGACGGCAGGCGTCAAATCGCTGAACGGCACGATCGGAGTGACGCAGAACGCTAAGCTCGAAAACTGCGCCAGCCAGAAAGGCGCGGAGGCCGAGACGATTTTCGAACTCGCTGAAAAGGCCGGCATGGCGACCGGCGTCATCTCGACGGCACGCATCACGCACGCGACTCCGGCTGCGACCTATGCCCACACTGTGGCGCGCGACTGGGAAAGCGACGCCAACCTGACCGACGAGGCCAAGCAGAACGGCTGCAAGGATATCGCGACGCAGCTGATCGAATGGAACGCCGGCAACGGCTTCGAGGTCATGCTCGGCGGCGGCCGCAGCAATTTCTTGCCGGCCGAACTCGCCGACCCTGAAGCGGCGGACAAGACGGGCTCGCGCAAAGACGGCCGCAATCTCGTCGAGGAGTGGAAGGCGAAGTACAATGACGGCGCCTATGTCTGGAACAAGGCGGATTTCGACGCAATCGATCCGGAAAATACCGGCCGTATCTTCGGGTTATTCGAACGCTCCCACATGCAATACGAAGCCGATCGCGCCAATGATAAGGGTGGAGAACCTTCGATCGCCGAAATGACATCGAAGGCCATCGACGTCCTCTCGAAGAACGACCAAGGCTTCGTTTTGATGGTGGAGGCTGGTCGCGTCGATCACGCCCACCATGCCGGCAATGCTGCTCGTGCGCTGACCGACACGATTGCTGTTGCCGATGCGGTCCAAGCCGCGTTCGACAGGGTCAATCCCGAGGAAACCCTGATAATCCTGACGGCCGATCATAGCCATACAATGACGATCAATGGCTACCCGCAGCGCAACAATCCGATCCTAGGCGTTGCCGGCGAAGGCGACGACAAGAAGCCGTACACGACGCTGAGCTACGCCAACGGGCCTGGCGCCAAGGCTGAACCGCGCGCGGACCTTAGTGGCGTCGACACGACCGAGGTTGACTATCTTCAGCAGGCGCTGGTTCCACTGGAAGAGAGCGAAACACATGCGGGCGATGACGTCGCAATTTTCGCGGCTGGCCCGTGGGCACACCTGTTCCGCGGCGTGGTCGAGCAGAACCTGATTTATCACGTTATCGCCTACGCTTCGCAAATCCCTTCCA
Organism: Mesorhizobium delmotii; assembly: GCF_900149755.1. NCBI lineage: Bacteria > Pseudomonadati > Pseudomonadota > Alphaproteobacteria > Hyphomicrobiales > Phyllobacteriaceae > Mesorhizobium > Mesorhizobium delmotii. The sequence continues at coordinate 128,338 of NZ_FUIG01000044.1, forward strand.
AGACCAAACACATGCCGACCGGATCGGTAAAATAGGTAAGATCCAGTACCCGTTCTGGCCGCGAGAGCGTCTCGCGGCCAGCGTTCTAACGAAACAGCATCCGATCGGCGTGGCCGTTTCGAGGAACTCGGGAAAGTGACGATGGCGGCCGCAGTTTTCGCGAACCTAGTGCCCCCCAGTCACGTGGCTTCACCTGATGTAAGTGGGCGAAATGCGTTCCGCGCGTCGTACAGCATTCCCACAAAGGCACTCACGAGGCGCGAGGCGGCATCGCCGGGTGGACGCAGAATAAGGGCCCGGAAGTTGAGCTGCGGCTCGAACGGAACGATCGCGAGTTGGCTCCGCCTTGCCGGGTCGATGGAAAACGGATTGGCAATTCCGATCCCCGCACCTTCGGCGACGAGTGTTATGACCGTCGCCGAAAACGGCGTGTCGACCACAATATGAGGCTCGATGTTGTTCGCCGCGAGCATCCGGTCCAGTGTCTGGCGGACCGTATCCTCCGGCGACAGCGCGACAAATCTCTCGTGGTGCAGGTCGGATAATCGAACCACCGCGCGAGAAGCAAGCCGATGATGTTTCGGCACCACGCACATCGCGCGCGGCGTTGCGAAGACGCTGGAATGAAGGCCGCTCGTATCGATCTCATCGGCCGCCAGGCCGATATCCACCTGTCCGGATAATACGAGATCCCGGACGATTGACGACGTTCGCACCTGAAGCGAGACATGCACGTTGGGATGCTGTTGCAGAAATTGAGCGACAGCACGGGGAACCAGGCCGGTTCCGAGCGCAGCGAGCGAGGCGACGCGAACGGTTCCTTCGCCGACCTCGCGGATCCTCAGTGCTGCTTGCCGCAAAGCGTCCAAGCCGACGAAGTTCCGCACGACCTCCTCGTGAAAGAGCCGCCCCTCTCTCGTAACGGCGAGCCTTCCTTTGACGCGCTGAAACAAGGAAAAACCGACCGAGCGCTCGAGCTTCGCCAGCGACCGGCTCACTGACGGCTGCGACATCCCCATCAGCTCGGCGGCGCTGCTAGCACCGCCGCTGATCATAATGGCATGGAATACTTCAACATCCCTCAGGTTCATTCGGTCTTCCATGTCAAATTTGAATGGAGTCGTACTACTGCGGTCATGGCTTGAATAGGTCAATTATGGTTTCGTAGTTGCCGGAAAGCAGGAACCGCATGCAAAACGAAACGCTACATGTCCATCCCCCCTCCGCTGACGACAGCGAGTTCGGGGGGTTATCCCTTCCGATACATCGGGCTTCCACGGTCGTATTCGAAACAGCGGAGGCATTCGAATCGCGTCACGAGCGGATCTATGACGGCTATTCCTACGGGCTCTACGGCACGCCCACCTCGAGAGCGCTCGAACGGCAGATCGCAGCGCTTGAGGGCGCGACACGCGCGCTGCTGACGCCCTCAGGCCTCTCGGCAATCGCCCTGGTATGCCTGGCGGTGGCCAAAACCGGCGACCGAATCCTGATGCCGTTCTCGATGTACGGGCCAGCGCGTTTGCTGGCCAGCAGATTGCTTCAGGCGCTGGGCATAGAGACCGTCGGCTACGACCCGATGATCGGGACCGGCATCGCCGAGTTGCTTGACGTGCGGACCAGCCTGGTTTGGCTCGAATCACCGGGCTCGGTGACCTTTGAAGTCCAAGACCTGCCTGCCGTTGTAGCGGCCGCGCGCGGGGTCGGTGCTGTGGTAGCTGCGGATAACACCTGGGCGACGCCGATCCTCTTCAATCCGCTTGTCCATGGCGCGGATATCTCAATGCAGTCGCTGTCGAAATATGCGAGCGGCCATTCCGACCTTCTGATGGGCTCGCTCGCTGTGCGGGACGAAACGCTGTTCAGAAAGCTCAAGGATACAGCCCGCCTGCTCGGACTGGGTGTGAATCCAGACGATTGCTTTCTATGCGCCCGTGGCTTGAAGACACTGCCGCTCCGCCTGCGCCAGTCGGAGCGCTCGGCAATTCAGATCCTCGAGGCAATCCGTTCCCATGATGCTATCGCCAAGGTGCTTCATCCCTCTCTTCAAAGTCATCCCGGGCATGAGATTTGGAAACGAGACTTCGACGGCTCCAACGGCGTGTTTTCGCTCGTATTTGCGCCAGCGTCCAAAGGAGCTCTGCAGCAAGCGTTCGGGTCGCTGAGGTATTTCAAGATTGGCGCGAGTTGGGGCGGGGCAACCAGTCTGATGGCTCCGAGCGATCCCCGCGACAGCCGGCCAGACCTTGACTGGCTACCGGATGGGCAGGTGGTGCGCCTCTCGATCGGACTCGAGAATGTCATTGACCTGATCGAGGATCTGACCGGTTTTCTCTCCGTAATCGCCGGCGCAAAGCAGGCGCGGCCCGGTCGCATTGCCGGCACCGAGCTGGAAACAACATGGCAATCCAGAGGTGACTGAAATGAAATGGAGTATATCTGCCTACGTGGCATTGCTCGCCGCTACCGTGTTGGCTCCCGAACAATCGTTTGCCCAGCAGACCGTCGAGCAGATCAAAAAGCGAGACTACGTCATCTGCGGCGCAAGCCAGGGAAACCAGGGCTTCTCCGCACCGGATGAAAAGGGGGTCTGGCGAGGGCTCGACGTAGACACCTGCCGTGCGATTGCGGTTGCTATTCTCGGGGACAAGGAGAAGGCCCGCTTCGTCCCGCTCAACGGTGCACAACGCCTCATCGCTCTGCAAACGGGCGAGATCGACGTGCTCCCACGGACGACAACCTGGACGCTGCGGCGAGACGCCAACGGCGTGAACTTCACGTTCACCAACTATTACGAGTATGACGCGTTCATACTCCCCAAGAGTTTGGGCATTAGCGAAGCCAAGGACATGAAGGGGGCGTCCGTCTGTCTCCAGTCGGGCTCGACGACGGAGGTGACACTCGCTGACCTCGACCGAAAATACACCCTCGGTTTAAAACCCATTCTGTTCGACAATGTGCCGGCGACACGCCAGGCCTTCTTCGGGGGACGCTGCGACGCCCTCATCTCCGATGCTTCTGCGCTTGCATCCTCCCGCGCCACCCAGGCGAAAAATCCGGATGACTACGCCATCATTCCCGCAAGCGGCCATTATGAAGCGCTGGCGCCGGCGGTCAGACATGGCGACGAACAGTTCTTCGACATCGTCAAGTGGTCGTTCCAGGCACTGATCGCCGCCGAGGATCTGGGCATAACCCAGGCGAATGTGGATCAGTTGGTGGAATCCGACGATCCGAAGGTTCAGCGATTCCTTGGGGTCGAGCCGGGCAATGGCGAGGCGCTCGGGCTCGATGAAAAATGGGCCTATAACATCATCAAGCAGATCGGCAACTATAGCGAGATTTTCGACCGCAACGTGGGCAAAGATAGCCCCATCAAGTTGGAGCGCGGCTACAATCGCTTGGCGCGTGATGGCGGTCTGATGTTCCCGCTGGTCTTCAACTGACGGGCAAGGGACAGGGATGACAAACGTGATGGGCCGGATTTGGTACGATGTCCGCGTTCGCGCCTGGTTCATCCAGATCGTCATCCTCGCCGGGTTCGTAGGCACGATCTCCTGGCTAGCGGTGAACACCGCCGAAAACCTCGCGCGGCGAGGCATCCGGACTGGTTTCGAGTTCTTGTCCGGCGCCGCGCGCTTCCCAATTGCCGAGAGCCTGATCGCCTATGATCCGACGTCTTCCTACCTGCGGGCCTTTACGGTAGGGCTGATTAATACGCTCCACGTCTCGATCCTGACGATCGTAATCGCCACGATCCTCGGCGCCGTTATCGGCATGGGCCGCCGCTCGGCGAACCCAGTCGTGGCAAATATGGCCGGGGTCTACGTCGAGGTCTTCCGCAACACACCCCTCGTCGTGCAGCTTCTCTTCTGGTACGGGCTTCTCACGCTGGCCATGCCAGCCTCCCGCGCGGCCCTGGAACCGGTTCCGGGTGTCTTTCTGTCATTGCGCGGCCTCTTCTTTCCCTGGCCGGTGTGGAACGAAACAATCGCACTTCTCTTGATGATTGGAGTCGCCGGAATTGCTGCGAGCATCTCAATTGCGGCGATTTCCCGACGGGACGGCCGCCTTTTGAAGCGAAGATCTCTCATCCACAAAACCATCTTGGCGATGTCGGCAGTCGGTATCGCCGCTGCCATTGCCACGGGCACCGTCCGTTTCGACTGGCCAGCGCTGTCCGGGTTCAACTTCGAAGGCGGTGCTACCCTGACGCCGGAATTCACGGCGCTGATGGTCGGCCTGGTATTGTACACGGCCGCCTTTGTTGCCGAAATCGTTCGCGGCGCCATTGCCGCGGTCCCGAAGGGCCAATGGGAGGCCGGATGGGCAGTCGGCCTTCGGGAGCGACAAATCCTGCGGCTGGTTGTTTTGCCCCAGGCGCTACGGCTGATGGTTCCCCCCATGACCAGCCAATATCTCAATGTCGTGAAGAACACGACCCTCGCTCTGGCGGTCGGCTATCCGGATTTCGCCGCAGTGGTCGCCACGACCATCAATCAGACAAACCAGGCAATAGAGGGCGTGGCAATCCTGATGGCGGTCTACCTCTCTATCAGCTTGTCGATCTCTCTGTTCATGAACTGGTATAATGCCAGCGTGGCACTGGTGCAGCGATGACTATGGTCGCCGAGCAATTCAACACGGTTTCGGTCAGTGCGACCGTTGTCGAGCGCCCGGTGGAAGCCAAGAAGCCCCTCTGGCACGTCCTCTTCGGCGACATCGTAAGCGCCGCGCTGACGCTGGCGGCCCTTGCCTTTCTTCTCCTCACGCTTCCGAACCTCATCCGGTGGGGCATTCTGGATGCAATCTGGTCACCCTCGGAAGGAACGGCATGCCGCGAGGCGGACGGCGCCTGCTGGGCGTTTTTGCGCGCCAAATACCGTCAGATCCTGTTTGGCATCTATCCGCCAGAACAGCAATGGCGTCCGCTGTTGGGATCGATTGTGGTCATGATCCTTGTCGTGGTGAGCCTTCAGCCCGCCGCTTGGCGGCGCTCGCTCCTGGTCGGCTGGATTGTCGGCACCGCCGCATTCTTGACGCTCATGTCTGGAGGTGTTTTTGGACTCGCCCCAGTCCCGACGGCCTATTGGGGCGGGCTGCCGGTAACCCTGCTCCTGGCTATATCCGCTCTGGGTATTGGATTTCCGTTCGGTGTCGTTCTGGCCCTCGGGCGCCGGTCGGTCTTGCCCGTGCCAAGACTTCTCTCGATAGGCCTGATCGAGATCATCCGCGGTCTCCCTCTCGTCAGCCTTCTTTTCATGGCCTCGATCATGCTGCCGGTCATGCTGCCCGATGGAATGACCCTGGACAAACTGGCACGTGCCTGCGTGGCGCTAACCGTTTTTTCCGCAGCCTACATCGCGGAAGTGGTGCGCGGGGGCCTCCAATCGATCCCGGCTGGCCAGCCGGAAGCAGCTCGCGCGCTGGGGCTCTCCTGGGTGCAGACGACGCGTCTCATTGTGCTTCCGCAGGCGCTGCGCAATGTGATCCCACCACTTACCAACACCGTCATCGTCATGGTCAAGAACACCGCGCTCGTGTTGGTCGTCGGACTCTTCGATCTTTTAAGCGCTGGAAAGGCTGCCCTCACCGACCCGGATTGGCCGAGTCCTTTCGCTGAGACCTATTTGTTTATCGCGGCGATCTATTTCGTGATCTGCTTCGGCATCTCGAAATACAGCATCTTTTTGGAAGCTCGCTTCGCCAACGCGACGCGTTCATGAAGTGTAATTGAATTGAACCGGCGTTGTAAGGCGGCAAAGGCTTACTTAAGCGCTCAAAGGCGGACGATTGGCTGCAACTGATCGTTACTCTCGACGGATTACAGCCCGATCGTGATCGACGGTTGGCGCGTATTCGGCTTCCAGCATGACGTGGTCCAGTCCGAATCGATCGCGGAGCCGGGCCTTTATTTCTCGCTTCAGGATATCGGCTTTCATCAGGTCTCGCTCTGAGACCATCAGATGCGCTTCCATTGCCAGCCTTTCTTCATCCGGTCGCCAAACATGGACGTGATGTATGTCTTCCACGCCTTCGAAACCTCGCACCTCGGCTACCATGCCCTGAAGATCGAAATCGGCAGGCGCGCTCTCCATTAGAATGTCGATGGCTTTCCGAATCTCGTAATAGCCATGGACAAAGATATACAAGGCAATGACGGCCGTTATCACCGAATCGACCCATATGACGTCGAACAGCAGAATGAGAACGCCCCCGATCACCACACCAACCGTGGCCAGCGTGTCGGCAATCATGTGCAGGTACGCACTTCTTATATTGAGGCCGCGATCCTTCGAAAGGATCCAGACAGATAGCGCGTCTTCAACCGCCGCGACCGCTCCGACGATGATCATGACCCACCCTCCGACCTCCTGGGGATTGAAGAATCGGTCTACTGCCTCATAGAGCAAATAGAGAGCAATTAAGAACAAGGTCGTGAGGTTGATAAGCGCGCCGATCGTTTCGGCGCGACGATAACCAAATGTCCGGTGCTCGTCGGCCTTGCGTCGCGATAGCCGCCATGCCGCCCACGAGATGCCAAGCGAGGCCGCATCGCTGGCGTTGTGGGCGGCGTCCGCGAGTACAGCCAAGCTGCCCGAGAGCAGGCCACCGACGATTTGCGCCACTGTAATTCCGACATTCAGCGCAAGCGCTATGATAAGCCGAGTGCCTTTTTCGATCTCAATGTGCGAATGGCGGCCCATGCATTCCACTTCCTGAATTGCTTGGGAACGGATGGGGGCAGTGACGGTTGCAAGCCACACCACACAAATCCTTGCGCGTAGTGTCTTCCGACCGGACGTTAGGCCGTCTCCTCGGTTATAGGTTCATATGCGCTAAGATAGTTTTGGCATGGACTGAAATTTGCGCTTTCGTGGTGGCTCACGCCATCGATGTCGCAAGGCAGGGAGATTTTGGCGCAGGATTGCCAAGGGAGGTTGAGCAAAGATCGCTGCGATCAGAGAGGCGACGATCTGGCGGGTGGCGCGCCACAGTAGCGGGCGCCCGTCGCTCAAGGGGGAGAGACACCAAACTCCTGCGAGAGGGGTTCGGTCACAAGCGCGATGAGGAAGTGGGCAAGAATCCAAGGCTTTGCGATCCTTGGGTCTTTGGCGGGGGGAGCGCGCAGTCCGATCAGGCTCTTCAGACGTTTGAAGGCGAGCTCGATGCGCCAGCGCATGCGATAGAGCTTGAGAACTGTGTCGGCGTCAAACTCATCCTGGTCGAGCGAGGTCACAAGGATCACGAAGCCGGCAGCAATCAGCGTCTCCTGTCGAACCTGCGTGCCCTTGGCCTTGGCTTCCTTGTTGATCTTGCGTCGTGCTTCTTGTGCCGCGGCCTCGGATTTGCGCAAGGCGATCAGGCGCATCTTCAGGGGATCGCCCTTCTTGAGGCCCAGCCAGACAGGCGTTTCGATGACCTCCTCGCGGCAGCTCTTCAGGTGGCCGATGAGATCGAACGCCGTGCCGCTGGCGTCGAGCCATCGCACATTCTTCCACGCCGCGCGCACGAGAACGTCGCCGCCTTGCGCCAGGACCTTTGCGATCCGCTCGGCCTGCAGATAGGCGCGGTCGCCGATGCGGATCTCGCCCGGTATCACCGGCACGCGGTCGATCAGCTCGGCCTCGCTCTGGTCGGTGATCTCGATGAAATCGAACTGCTCGCGCTCAAGCTCGAAGGCGCAGTGCATCCGCCAAAGGCCATTGTTCTTCTTCTCATGCACACCGGCCTTGGCAACCGCCGTCGCATCGAGGATGCGGATCAGCCGGCCTTTGGCCAGGCCTTTCTCCTCGCGCTTCAAAAGATACCCAATCAACTGCTGCAGCCACGGCCCTGCATTGCGCAGCCGGCCGAGCAACGCCACATCCGAGATGTCGGCGATCCCGCTTGCCGCCGCCCAGGCCACGACGCCCCGCATGCCCACCTTGCCAAGGCAATAAGCCAGCGTCAGGCGCAACAGATCAGTAGCCGACCTGACACCCCGCGGCCGCAGGAACGCCCTCGTCTCGCGAGCACTCCCTGTGATCAACTCTTCACCGCCGAGGAGTTCAATCGTCTCGGCCCAGCCGTCATCTACAAGCGATTCGTGAGTCATCGCAGCGTAGAATCACAACCGATTCCCCGCTGCAACACCTATCTTAGCGCATAGGTTATAGGTGGGGCTACAAGCCGCTGGAGATGACGCGGTCCTGACGTATCACTGCGTTCGCCATCGCCTGTTGCGGAGAAAACCAGCTCCATCCGCCCGTTGCAGCCGTCCACTGGGAGTCAAGCTTTCAACCTCGAACTCGGTTTGGCCGGTCCAATGCGCTTAGCCAGGATCCAACAACAGCCAGCCCCGCAGCAAGATAGATCATTCCCATCGGCACCCACATGATGAGGCCAGCGAGCTGCTGGTCCTGAAGTGGGGAAATTCCCCAAGACATCACCCTCAGTGCGATCAATGGATACCAGATCGCTTGCGAGAACGTCAGAAGCGCGCCGAGCAGACCTGTGTGCAGAATCGTTCCGAAGAGGCTGAAAGCCACGACGCCGGAGCGCTCGCTAGGTGCCCGTACTGCGTCGATCACTGCCTTCCAAAAGGTGAAGCTGACCGTCAGCAGAGTACCGTACATGAGAAGATGAACACTCTCATTGAGCAGCGCAGCCTCGTAAAAAAGTGGAACATGCCAGAACCATATCGCCGCACCATAGGCGCCACTGACGAAAAGGAAATGATCACTCCGGATAGGTCGTCGGGCACGTGATCGACCCCAGCCTAACGACAGCCCCGTGCTTAGTACCCTTCCCGGATTGCTTAATAAAAGCAGTGGCGGAGCGACCGCAACGAGCGCAACGTGCTGCAACATGTGAGCCCATGCCAGCGTTGATGCCATTCGGCAAAGCGGCGAGAGTACGGCAACCCCGAGCACCAACATCCCCCCGGTGAAGAAAACCCTCTCAGCAATCGTGGGCCGCTCACTTGGAAACTCAAGCCGCCTGAAACCAAGCACGTATAGGAGGGTGGCAAAGGCCATAGGGAACGCGACTGCGGGGGCGAAACTCCACTCGCGCCAGAGGTTCGCCGGATCCGCCGCGGGAAGACGCGCGAGGCACAGTGTGAAGAACCCGGACGATGCACCTTGAATTACCAAGGACATGATCGCTACGGCGAGCAGTGCCGTGCCGAAGCCGATGAAGGTAAATGTTCGGCGCTGAATGGATTTAGAGATCATATCATTCAAATTCCAGCGGATCGACTTTCGCCCTCGCGCTCAGGGATATCGCCACTGCGCACTCGTGTTCACACGAGGTCTGTTCAAAATGAGTCGCAATACCGGCCAGGCAAGGTCCTTCTGCTGGGCTGAAACCAGAGGTTATTCCATGATCGAGCCCGCGCCGGGAGCGGCACGGGCAAGGTCTTTCAGATGGCAACGAAGCCGTGGCGACCGTAGCGCAAAAGGGCAGATCGCGGTTACGATGGCCGCCAGCCAAACAGGATGATTGCGGCTCCGGTCACCGCGATCGCCCCGCCGCCGAGATCCCAGAGATCCGGACGCCTTCCTTCGGCCAGCCAGAGCCAGAGCAGGGAAGCAACGATGTAGACGCCGCCATACGCCGCGTACGCTCGTCCGGCGTAGCTGCTAGGAGCCAGCGCGAGCAGATACGCGAAGAGCACCAGCGAAGCCATGCCGGGTGCAAGCCAGAGGATCGATTGACCCTGCCTCAGCCACGCCCAGAACGCGAAACAGCCGGCGATCTCGGCGAGTGCGGCGGCGGCAAAGATCAGGGGCGTGCTCAAAGCTGCTGGCATTTGACGAGCTTGTCAGATTCTCGTGGTGATCGCCAACAGCCAATCCGGTAAGGCTTGTTCGAGCGCGACCTGGATCGTCCGGTCGAATCCCGTCAGGGTCAGCGTGCCCGCCAGCATCAGCAGCAGGCCGAGCGCCATCTTCATGCCTCCGGCCGCCCCCAGCATCCGGCCCCGCCATCTCATGAGGGCTTCCCTCGACATCATTGCGAGGGCCAGGAGAGGCAGGGACGTGCCTATCCCGAACACCAGCATCGTCAGGGCGACCGTCCCGAGGTTCTCGCCACGCGCGGCCATCACAGAGGCTGCACCGAGCGTGGGGCCGACGCAGGGCGTCCACACCGCCCCGAGCAGCAGACCGACTCCGAACTGGCCTGACACTCCTGCCGTCGAGAGTCCGCCGAAGCGGCTCTGGGTCCAGCCGCTGACTGGGCCGGCAGCACCGGCAAGCTGCGCCTGCAGGCGCGGTGCCATCAGTACTGCTCCGACCATTATCAGGAGGACAGCCGCCGCCATGCGAAACGCGCCCATGTCGAGGCCGACCGAAAAGCCGATCGTCGCAACGAAAAGCCCTATTGCCGTGAACGACACCGCCACTCCGGCCGCCAGGCCGAGGGGCGCAAGGCGATGTTCGGCGACAGCCCCGGCCAGGACGACCGGGACCAGGGGCAGCACGCACGGCGACAGTATGGAGAGCGCGCCTGCGAGCAGGGCGAGCAGCGCGGTCATAGAGCCTTGCGCAGGAGCGCCTCGATTGCCGCCGGATCAGTCTGCCCGACAGCCCGGTCGACCTCCTGGCCGCCCCTGAAGACGATCATGGTGCTCTGTGTAGTGACCCTGTGGCGCGCGAGGACTTCCTTCTGCGTGTCGTAGTCAACGTCGAACTTTTTCATTCCCTCGAAGCCATGCCGCGAGAGCAGGTCGGCGACGATGGGCTTCTGGATCTGGCAGACCTCGCACCAAGGCGCGGTGACATGGACCAGGACGGGAGCGCCTGCCGCTGCCGCATCGTCGAAGCCGGGAATGACGTCGTCGCCATCCTGCGCGTAGACGCTCTTGGCCGAAGCCGTCAGTGCGAGGCACAGGGCAATGAAACGGCGGCGGTTCATCAGGCAATCTCCTTCGTGCCGGATGCGGCGAGTTCGGGAGCAAAGTGACCGAACAGCATGTCGGCGGCTTCCGCGGCAGCCTCCGGCGCCGTGATTGTCAGGAGCACCGCGTCTTCATCGTGTTTCAGGTCGAAATCGAGGAAGGCGCAGCAGCTCTGCTCCTGCGCGACGAGGCCGCGAACTTCTTCGAGCGCTTCCGGTCCATAGCTGAGGGTCAAGGCGAGCGGCGTGCGCGCCGCGTGCCTCAGGGAACGGCGTGCAAGATCGCGGATGGCTGCGGTACGCTCCTTGAAATCGCCAGCGTCCAAGGTGCAGGCAATCGGCGCTTCCTCCTTGGCCGCCGCCGAGTTGCAGGAGTCGCCGCAGCCGCACCCGTCGGCCTGGGCAGAAGACATGAGTGTCTGGAACGATGTCTTCGGCATCGAGGCGGGTTTTCGGCGCACGAGAAAGTACGCCCCGACGGCAGCCGGGACCGCGAGCGCGACGATCCATATTTCCGGGGCAAAGGCAGCGGCACCGATGGTGCCGAGGCTTGTTCCGGCGAGTAGCGCCGGGCCGACCGATACCGCGCAGCATGCGGCGGAGGCCGCCGCAACGCCGCCGCCAAGTTTCAAAGTTGTGTTCATGGATTCCAGCCTTTCTAAATATCGGACTGGTGCATAGATACTCCTTCAAGTAACTTGAAGTTCAAGAGGGAAAATGAGCCATGAACGTTCACGCCCACGTGTTCACCATAGGAGCGCTCGCCAAGGCTGCGGGCGTCACGACTCCGACGATCCGGTACTATGAGGAGATCGGACTACTCCCGCGGCCAAGCCGGACCAACGGCGGGCAGCGCAATTACGATGAAAACGATCTGAGCCGACTCACCTTCGTCAAGCAGTGCCGCGATTTCGGGTTCGGCATCAACCAGGTGAGGGTACTGCTGGAGCTCTCCATCAGCAGGGAAAGGGACTGTGCTGAAACACGGGATATTGCCCAGAGGCATCTCGATGAGGTCCGCGAGAAGCTTGACGAACTCCGGACTCTGGAAAAGCGGCTCGCAGGTTTCGTCGAACGCTGCAGTGTGGCGTGCGCGGGCGGGCCCGGGCAGGATTGCGTGATCTTCAAGGATCTGGCGACTGCGGCGCCATGTGGCTGCTGCTAGAGCAAGCCGCCCGATTTTGGAATCGGGCATCTCGCTCTAGCTTTTTGTTTTCGCATCGTTTTTGCCGAAAACCAGCATCCACTTTTCGGCACGATGCTCTGGAGATCCGGAATTCAACCGAACCAGCTGAGACGCGGCATCCTGGACCAGTGGTCAAGAGCTGCTGCTCGGCTACTGTAGCCGATATCCGATGCGCCGATAATCACGCCAATGGCTGTATCGGGTCAAGACGTTCCCTTGATCTCCCATCAGCGATGGTCCGCAAGCGGTTGACTCCCGTTGTCTGGAAAGCCGCCCGCGCTGCTCAACGCTCCCGGTCGTCGTCCAAAGAGCGCTGGGTGTCGCGGTTTTGCCGTTCGACACGGTCCGCCTGCTGCGCGGCCTTTCCCGCCGCGGAGCCCGCTGCCGCCTGTTTGTCGGGCTGCCGTGGGTTCTGCTCGTTTGCGCGATCCTGTGTCTTGGCCTGCTGATCTTTTTCGCGAAGAGAACGGCCTTCGTCGCGCACCGTGTCAGTGGCCCCGGTTCCGCCAATAGCCGCCTGCACCCGCACGTCATTCAGCCGTTCGTTCAAAAGGCCGTTCATTTCCTCGCGTATGCCGGCGAGCTCCTGCCTGTCCTCCTTCTTTGACAAGGAACCGTCGATCCGGTCGAAAGCCTTGTTCACATCCGCGATCTTCCGGCGAAGTTCCAGCGGCGACAATTCCATGCTCACGATCTCCCGTATGTGGTTGGTTAGATCAGTTAGAGTATCAACTTTGTTGGCGGACGGCGATAGTGGTGTCCCCTCCCCGCTTGACGGCAGCGGTGAGCCAAGTGCGGACCGCTTCGCGGCCGCCAGCTCGGCGACCGCCGCCGAAAACGCGGCGGCGCCTGCCTCGGCTTGCGACCCGGGCATAGCCTCGCGCGTTATAGTGGCGGTCACCTGCCAGCCACGCGAGATCCCTGCCCCATAGGCGGCAACCGTCTCTACCTCGAAAACGGCCTGCCGCTTAGCTTCGACGCGCTGCGCGATCGTCGGCGATACAGAGTAACGCGTATCCTGTTTCGCTCGTTCGTACGCACCGGCCTGGCGCATGTTGAACGGCCGCGAGGCGGCAAAGTCCATGCGGCTGGTCGCCACCATGGCAATCCCCTTCTCGCGGGCTTTTTCGGCGAAGGCCGCCCGCCAGTCGTAAAGGTCCGCCTTGCTGAAATGCAGCTGCCGGCCGCTTTCCGAGCGCGCAAGGATCATCGCATGCACGTGGACGTGCCCGGTCTCCGGATGATGCGCGATCGCCCACTTGTGGTCAGGAATCTTTTCGGCAAGCACGTTCTCGGCCGCGCGCAGCAACGTACGCGCATCTGTGCCGGCCCTGGCCGAAAACACGACGTGATAAACGTTGCGTGGCTCCACCGTCTTGAAATCCGCCTTCCACGACGCGTAGAGGGCTTGCGCGGCCTTGTCCGCACGCTGGCCGGCCGTCAGCTCGTCGCCGTCGGACTTGATTATGCCGGCATTGGCGCGAATGAACTTTTGCAGAAAGTATTGCCCGCCTCTTGTCGTCGAAACGGCCGCTTTGATCTCGGCCTTGCCTTCAACACCGGCGTCCGTCAACCGGGCCGTGATCCCGTCATCCGCCCGTTGCAGGACCCCTCGCCTGCCGCTTTCGTGATCGACCTTCTGCAACGCTTTGGCCAGCGCCGCCGCTTTCATGTCCGTGTAGGTATAGACCTTCACGGTGCTGCCGGCGCGCGCATAGACGAAGGGCTTGCTGCCGAACACGGCATTCAACGCGTCGTGCAGTTCATTGCGCCCGGGATCGCCGGAGAGCTCAACGTCGACCTCGATGAAATTCGTGTTCTGAAAGGACTCGCGAAAGTCTTCCTGCCACTCCTCCAGAAGCGACCGTCGCTGTTCGCGGGTCTCGACACTGAGCCCCGAACTGGTGAAAACCTCGATATCGTGTTTCTTGCCGTCCTCATCGGCCCTGGTGCCGAGATATTCGAGCAAGGCGCCGGCAGCACCCTTCGTCCCGGCGGTCGAAATGACCTTGAACACCGCCGGCTGCGCGCCGGCCGCAATTCCCGCGCGCGCCGCTATTCGCTGCCCTTGGCTTGGTCCGCGCGTGGTTTTTGCGATGGCGGTCGGAACCGGGCGGCCACCACCGCCACCCCCACCCCGTCGCCGTCTTTCATCCTCGTCATTGGCGACCACCAGTGCTGCGACTTTGGTGAAAACGGCGATCGGATCATTTTGCCCGGTAAACGGCCGCAAGGCGGCGGTGATGGTTGCCGAGCCCATCGGGCCGGCTGCCGCCGCTGCGATGTGCGGCGCGGCGGGCGTCGAAATTCCGGTGGCAGCGAATTTCACGGCCGCCGCTGCGGCTGGCTGCTGTCTCGACGAAAACTTTGCGCTGCCCTTCCCTATCCCCGCAGCACGTCCGGCCGACCGCGTCGCCGGAGCATTGTCGGCGCCAAATCCCGCTGGAGGCGAGCCCCACGCCACCACGGTAGCGGCAAAGGCCCGCCGTCGGATCTCCGCTGCCTCCGACAGGTCGTCCGTTATCCCTGCCTCGACCGCCGCCGCGGTACCGCCAAGGATCGCGTCAATGCTGAGCGCCAGCTCGGTGAAATACCCGCTCATTGATCCGGGCTCCGTCGCGCCCGGGCCGCCCGCGACATGGCCACAAGCCGCCTATTCATCGGCTGCATCATTCCGAGAAGTGCTGCGAGGCTCTTGGCCAGTGCTGGTTCGTAGCCGACGCGGCCGGCGTTCATGGCGCGAACGGCCTGATTGAGGTTGCCGCCGATCTTGCGCAGCTGCTCCTGAAGTCCCTCGATCGCCGGTCGATCGACATCGGCCACCGGCAGAAACAGCCCTGTGTCGGCGCGCAAAAGACGGCGAATGACCTCCGATTCCGGTACGCCTTCGCGCTCACTGACGGCGGATAATGCCGCCTTTTCGTCGGCGCTGATGCGGAAGCGAACAACTTCTCGGTAGCTGGCGGTCTTACGCGGCACGGTCTTGTTTTACCCCATGTTTTCCGACCTAAGCCCGCGAAGCGGGCGCGCAAAAGGGATTTGTTCCACAAATCTCGCTATCCTGCCAAAGAAGAAATACATTAAACATGGGTGAAAAACAAGAGAGCCACATGCGCCGCTTCGGGTGCATTCATTTTTATCCTACACGCTGCTGCGCCTGTAGCATTTATAATTGAAGGGTGCTTTACCTTCATAGTGGTATTACTCTGTGCCGTCACAACGGTGTAGCGACACGCCATCACAATGGCATGGCGTCACGACGGCACAACGCTGCAATTCATGGCGGCATAACATCATGATGGCATGGCCCTGCAGCGGCATAAATTAAAGTATCAAATTGCTTGAAAGTTGCAGCGCCGCAACGTTATAAATCAGAACGCTATAGCGCTTTCAGCAAAGGACGGAGCCTGATGATCATCACCGTTGCCGTGGCAAAAGGCGGCGTTGGAAAATCCACGCTCGTACGTGCCTTGGCGAGTGTCGCCGCGCACCAAGGCCACCAAGTTTTTGTCATCGACGCCGACGAGCGCAGGAATATCGACCGCTGGTCGATGCTGCTCAATCGCTTCGGCAACAAGCCCGAAAATCTGGAGATCGTGGCGGTCACGACGCCCACCGACATCCTCGCGCTCGCGCAGGAACAGGATAGAAAGGGCAAGCTGGTCATCATCGACACCGAAGGCAAGACCAACGATGAGCTGACCGCTGCGCTTTTTGCTGCCGACATCGCCGTGGTGCCGGTGCATCTTGCGATGGACGATATTACCGCCGCTCATCAGCTTGTGAACGGCCACATTCCCCTGGTCGCCGAGAACCGCGGCTTTGCCCTGCCGGTGATGTATGTGTTCACGAACAACACCTTCATCGACAAGCGGGCAAGGGCGCTTGCCGACTTGCGGGAGATCATCCAGCAAAACGGCACACGAATTGCCGGAGATGAAATGCCCTACCGCATTGCTTACAAGGACATGCAGACCGGCGCGACGCTCTACGCGGGCGGCCGAGTGGACCCGAAGGCGATAGTCGAATCCGAGGCGATATTTGCCGAGATTGTCCAGTATGTGATTGAGGCAAACCGGTCGGCCGCAGCGGAGTGACGTGATGGACAACAACGCCAAAAAGGACGCCCTGCTGAGCGTGATGCAGCCGGCTTCGCCTGCGCTTCCCAAGCTGAGCCGCCCGAAACTGGAACTGAGCGGCACCGATATCCGCAAGGTTAAGGAAGCGGGCGAAAAACGTGATCCTGTCGCAGGAAAATCGCTCCGGGAGGACAAAAAAGAGCCGACAACCATCTATGTCGCTGCCAAAGACAAGCGGCGCCTTCGCTTGCTCGCTGCTTCGGAAGGCAGGCGGGTCAACGATTACTATGTTGAAGCGGTCAACGATTTTCTGGAGAAGCACGCCGATCGCCTTCCGAAAATGTGACCGCGTTTCGCGCTGTCAAGGCAACCGCTTCGCGGCGCGCTGATCTGCGGCGCAAATCCTCGCGACCTTGACAGCGCTCAAGCCACGGTCACGGGGGCTTGGGAACATCCACGGGGCATTCTGCCCGCCGATGCGGACGGAACCTACTACGCGGTTGATAAACCCGCTTCGCGCTTGACGCGCCGTTTGCGACGATTTCGCCAACTCCAGGAGTTCGTCGGCTACATCGACGAGACCTTAACTGGTCGACCAACGGCGTGTGCTTCGATCATCGTGACGCGGGCTAGCGACCCCGGGCCGCGGGGGGATATGACGAACTGGAGGGCAGAAGCTACAGGCGCTGACGTGGCGCAAGCGCGCGGTGAGAAGAGATGCCGCCTGGAGACTTCGGAAGCTGCTGGTGTGCATCCGCCTCTTGTCAGAGCATGGAAGATCCTGAAATTGGTATCCGCGGCTATTTCCAGTGGATTGCCGACGAAACCCCCCGCTCCGTGAGTTCCAGTGGCATGTTGTGATTGCCATAGGTAGGCGAGGATGATGCAGCAGAGGATATGCAGATCATGACGACAACAACCGAAATCGCCGACAAGATTGCCGCCGAGCAGAGCCTGAGCAAGGCGCAGGCCAAGGCAATCGTGGAGAGCGTGTTCAACGAGATCTCAGGCGCCGCCCGATCGGGGTCGGAAACCAGCATACCGGGCTTCGGCAAGTTCAAGGTCAAGGACACGCCGGCGCGTGAGGGGCGCAACCCGTCGACCGGCGCCACGATAAAAATCGCCGCCTCGAGAAAGCTCACCTTCGCGCCGGCGAAGGCGGTGAAGGATGCGTTAAACGGCTGACCGCTCTGGCGGCTCGTTTCCGGTGGGCCGAGATCGCCGAGAAATTGAAGGCTCGGTTCGCGAACTGCATCGATTGGCAGGAATGTTGTCAACCTCGGCGCCTCGGGGCGTGTGCCGGTCCAACGACCCATCACGAGAATGAATCGATCCGGGTCCAGCGATTCAAAGCTATCATTGGACGGCGGACTCCGCCTGCGCGATCCTGTTGGCATGGTTGCGCAACGCTATCGCCTCTACATCGAACGCATGGACGCGAGTCGGAACATGGCCCGGTTCTATGCGCTGTCGATCGAAGGGACAATGTTCGGGCAGACCTGCCTCGTGCGCCGATGGGGTCGGATCGGAACGACCGGCCGCATGGTCCAGCACTCCTTCGATGACGAGGGCGAGGCCGTGGGCCTTTTCCTGGAACTGTTGCGCGCCAAGCGGCGCCGCGGCTATCGACCCAAGTTTGGCGCTCGGCATGCAGAAACGGCCCCGTCGGCGTGACGGGGCCGTTGAGGTCAGACCTGGTTCGCGAGCTCTATCAGCACGTCGCCGTGGCACCCCTGCGGCGCGCACCAGCAGACCAGATCGCGGCCGCGGAGTTCGTCGAGCGCGTCGAGCAACTCGGGTTGCGACGCGAGCCACGCGCGATATTTCTCGATGACCTCCTCGCGTGAACCATCCCGGCCGATGACGAAGGGATTTCCCCATTTGCTCGGCCGCCCGATATAGACGCGCCCGGGAGCGGCGCTTTCCCGACGATGCGGGCATTGAGAACTTTGCACATCCTCGGTGCTTCTTTCTGCATGAGGGGTGGCCCCGCCTCGCGGCGGGGCCATCCGATCCGGGCTCAGAACGGGATGTCGTCCGTGTCCTCGGTCTGGTTGCCGGCGCCGTCGCGCTTGGGCCAGGCGAGGAAGTCGATGGCGTCGGCGATGATCTCGGAGCTGAAGCGCTCGATGTCGTCGTCGTCCGTCCACCTTGTGTAGTGGATGCGCCCGCGTACCGCGACCTTCATGCCCTTGGCGCAGTGCTTCTGCACCGTCTCCGCGAGGCCGTTGAAGCACTTGATGCGGTGCCATTCGGTGTCCTGCTCGGTGTAGCCGTTTTCGCCCTTGACCACCTTGCCGTCGGCCCGCTTCGGGCGGGAGGTCGCCAGCCGGAAGTCGGTGATCTTGGTGCCGCCGCGGGTGTTCACCATTTCGGGGTCGTTGCCGATGTTGCCGGCGAGAAAAACGATGTTGGTCATTTCCTGTCTCCATCTTGCTCATCCGGGGGACCGTCCCTCCGAACGAGACCCGGCCAAGGACAGCGGGAGACGCCCGCAACCGGAGCGGAACGCGACGGCTCGCCCCCAAGGCAAGGAGTGGTGCGGGCAGGCGCGAAGCGCCAACTCGGTCCGCCGCCGCGCGGGGTTGCGTGCGGAAACCGAATGGACTTAGGGGCTCAATTCGTTTCGGAGGGATAGATCCACCGGCAGCTCAGATGGGCAGGATTGGCACAGCCGTTTCACCTGCCGGTATCCGCGCACACTCCGAAATTCTAACTCACGAGATCCGGCCCGTCGCCGATGCCAGGCGCCCCCTGTGCTGCGGGGTCGACATGAAGACCGCGACAAGGGCGTTCAGCGCCGCCGAACAGCGTCCCACACATTGGCACTTGAGGCCGGCAACGCCATGGTGAGATGGTTTGACAGGCTGAAGGATCCACGGTCTGCGAACGCACGGACACCATGGCCGTGGGCGGCACCGAGGATAGAGCCGGCCATCAGCCCGATCTCGCCGAACCGCCCTCACTCGCCAGCCTCGTCGCACCAGCCCCAGATGATCTTGCGGCGGCCTTTCCTGCCGGAGCGCGGATCGGTCCCGCTGCGCGAGGTGGCAAGCCGCACCCAGCCATCGAAACGATAGAGATTGCCCGAGTGGATCGCGGCGTCCTGATAGCTGAGGCCCCAGACGAAGCCGCATTCGTGGCACAGCGCCGGGAAGACGAAGGCGCGCCACATGCGCAACATCACGCGGGACAGATCGGTCCGGGCTGCGCATAGCCGCACAGCTCGATGGCTTCGTGGCGGCTGAGACCGGCGACACGCGGACGGATGAGCGTATCCGTGGCGGCGACGGCGACGGGTTCGCCATCGACAAGCACAGCGCGCGACCAGCCGCCCGTCGGTCGTCGGACCGGGCCCATCTTATGACCCCAGGCGACGAGACATTGGTTGAGCATATCGCGCTCGATCGACCGGAAGGCGACATCCAGAAAGAGAAGGTGAGACCCCATCGTCATGCTCTGCGCCCGCGTCGTCCGGTCGGCCGCAGAACGCGATGGAGGTGGCCGGCATAGATGCTGGCGGTCAATAGGCGGCCATGGGCGCCTTGTTCCGCGCCCAGCTCCGGTTGGCACGCTGTCGCGCGTCGCCGGCCAATTCGACAAGCAGGTCGGCCAGCACCTGCCGGGACTCGGGCGGCAGGGCCGCAAGGCGCTGCGGCGCCGGCAGGCGCCGCAGCGGATTGCGGACCTCGACCGCGATCGAGCGATCAAGCCTTCGGGTCTGCTTGGCCGGGAGAAGGATGGAATCAGACACCACACATCCCATCGCACTCGTTGACCCACAGATCGAGTTGGCCGTGATCGGCCAGCGTCGACAGGCGCAGGCGGATCGGGGAAGGTGCGTCACCTTCCCCCCGCCTATGATGGGTGCGTGGAACATCAGGCGGCCTCGCGTTCTTCCGAGGCCGCCGGCTGAAGGCCGTGCAGGAAGGCGACGGCGCGCTGTGCGTGAGCAGCGGCCGAGAAGATCGCGCGCTTGTCGTCGGCGAGCACCTTGAGCCAGGAATCGAGATAGCTCGCATGATCCGGACGCGGGTCGAGCTCCGGCACGATACCGAGATCGGCGCAGAGGAAGCAGCTCCCGAGCTCGGCGATCAGTTCTTCGCGTGCCCGCTCGCTGCGATCCTTGGCGTAGCGGCTGAGGTCGCGGTTCACCCGATGCGGCGCCGAAGTCCAATGCGTGGCTTCATGACTTAGGGTCGCCACATATGCCGCGGCGTCGCGGAACGTCTGGAAGGGCGGCATCTGGATGTGGTCGGTTGCAGGCGAGAAGTAGGCGCGATCGCCGCCATGCCGGATCATCGCGCCGGTATTGGCGAAGAAGCGATCGGCATGTTCGATGCGCACAATCGAATCGCGAACAGGTTCCGCCTCGTGCCCGTAATAATGGCTCGGCAGACCGTCGATCTGCGCGACGTTGAAGACCGAGTAGGCTTTGAGGAACGGGATCTCCCGATCGAATTCCTCACCAGCGGAATCCGTTTCGGTCTTGGTGAAGCGGCTGGCGAAAACGACCATCGAGCCGGTCTCGCCCTTGCGGACGGCGCCGCCGCGCTCGAGCGCCTGCTTGAACGTCATCCACATCGGGCTGGCAAAGCCGCGCGCGATGGCCTCGGACCAGAGAAGCAGCACGTTCATGCCGCTGTAGGGCAGACCGTTATGCCGTAACGGCCGCGTAACGCGGCCGATGGCATTGGCAGAATGCCATGGCTGCATCCAGGGCCGGACACCCGTCGCGAGCTCCGCGACGATGCGGTCGGTGATGCGCGCGTAGATGTCGATGCGCGGTCCTTTTCCTTCTTTCCTGCTCATTTTATGAACCTCCGGTTCTGGAGGCCGCGCCGATCGCGGCCCCGTCACGGGGTCCGCCGCGGCGGAGCAGGAAGGCTGGCTGCGCACCCGAAGGGCCGCAGCGGGAGCGGAGGACGGCAACGCCGTTGCGCCGACCGCCTGGCTCCGCCAGGACCACGGGCAGGACGGGGCGGCGAGCGGGCGCCAGAAAGGACAAAGACGGCGCGGGGGGCGCCGCCTGAGGGCAGTCGGGAGAAGGTCGGTTACTGAACCGACCGGCCGCCGCTATAGGGATCGTACTCGAAGAGGATCTCGACGTCGGCGTCGTCGAGCTCGTCGGCCGGCAGGACGCCGTTATCCTGACT
>NZ_FUIG01000018.1:0-87792 GCF_900149755.1 Mesorhizobium delmotii
CAGAACCTTCAGGACACTATCCGAAGATCACTTTTTTGCACCCGGTTTCAAAATTGCGGTTCAGCAAGGCAGAATTTTTGAATGCCAGAACTGCCATTCGCTCTTAGCTCGGAACGGCTGACGCCGACCATCGCGTGGTGAGGTGACAGCGCATTGGAGCGATATCAGCTTGGACAGTCGCCAACTTCACCTTCGACAGGAAGGAAGAAACGTCGTCGTTCGCAGGCGGTCAGTTCGCGTGGAACAATCCCACGTGCGTAGTCAATGAGGTCCAGAGGTGTTTGGAACGCGCGAATTATTCGGACGCTATCATCACCGGACACGATTGCGATCCTCGTTCCATCGGAATTGAAAGCCGCGCGCATCAGCGCCGGTCGGTTGGCCTCGTCCTCCCGGCTGGCAAGCACTGCGATCTCGCGCCCCGACTGCGCCGCCCAGAGCCTGACCGTGCGATCCTGAGACGACGTCGTCACGACATACAAACCGTTAGGACTGATTTGCGCGCTGTCCACTGCGCCGCTGTGACCCCTGAGAACGACCTTTTCTGTTCCTACCGGAACGCTCCAGATTCGAACGGTCCCATCGCGTGAGGCAGTTAGGAGAGACTGACCGTCCTGGCTGAACGCGACTGCTGTCAGCTCGTCGCTGTGGCCCTTCATCGTCGCGACACTGTTTCCGTCCTTGATCGACCAGATCCGCGCGGTGCGGTCGAGTGAACCCGTGACAACCAGTTGGCCGTCTGGACTGAAAGCGGCCGCGGTGATTCGGTTCTGATGCCCGATGAGAACCTTGAATTCAGTTCCGTCCGTCTTCAAAAGGTGGGCAGCGTTGTCGTCCGTCGCGGTAAGGACGAGATCCCCGTCCCGGCGGAAAATCGCCTGTGGCAACTTCCCGCTTGTCTTGATGGTGGCCAGTTCGGCGCCGCTTGCCGCGTCCCACAACTGTGCGGTACCGTGAGCCGAACCCGTCGCTAACAGGTCTCCCTTGGGACTAAATTGAACTTGAAGTAGCCCGTCACGAGATTTGAGCTGCGCGACCTCGCGTCTGCTTGCAACGTCCCAAACAAGAACTCGGCCCCCAAGAGATGCGGTTGCAACGCGACTTCCATCAGGGCTGAACGTCGCACTTTGGACAGTTTCGTGTGTGTCAAGCTCGGCTATCTGACGTCCGCTTACAACCTCCCACAGGTGCGCTGCGCTATCCCCACCTCCAGTCAAAAGGTGCACATTATCGGGACTAAAGACCGCAAAGGTCGGCGGATATTCATGGGACAGCGCAGTTGTCAGAACCCCGTCGATATCCCAGAGCCGAGCGGTGCGATCGTGAGATGCAGTGAGAAGAATGCTGTTGTTAACTGGGCTGAATTCCACATGCTCGACCAAGGCGTCATGGCCGATGATGGTGGTGAGCAGCGACGTGCGCTCGACATCCCAAATACGAACCGTGCCGTTGAGGGAAGCGGCAGCCAAGAACCGATCGTCTTGGCTGAAGACGCTGTTCATCTCCTGATCGCGCTCATCCGGGCCCATGTAACTTAGTTTGAGCCCCGAGGACTCCTGGCCGAGCACGCCAAGCAAATTACCCGAGATTCCGTCCCAGAGTCGTGCGCTACCATCGAGTGATACCGTCGCAATTCGACGGCCGTCGTGACTGAACATTACGCCTTGTAATTGTGTGTCGCTCTTGTGGCCGGCCAATGTCGCAATTTCCATGCCTTTCGACACGTCCCAAAGATGCGAACGGAAAGGGTATGAAATTGGGCCCCACGAGCTTATCAGGATCCGGCTTCCGTCCGGGCTGAATGCGACGCTGTACGGCCAAGCGTTAACCCGCAGAGTCCGGTTCAGTTTGCCATCTTCCGCATTCCAGATAAGAACGGAGCGTCGATCGCCTTGTGCGATTGCGAAGCTCTGGCCATCGGGACTAAAGCTAGCCAGGGAGCTTCCACGTCTCTCTACACTTAGGATTTTCCTTCCGGTTTGAGCGTCCCAGAGTGATGCATCGCTGTTCTCCCCCGCTGTCAGCACCCGGGTGCCGTTTGGGCTGAAAATCGCCGTAGGAAAATTGCCGACCGGCTGAAGTAAAAAGAGCTGCTCCCCTGAGGTGGCGTTCCAGATGCGCGCGGTGCCATCTCTAGCAACTGTAACGACGCGGCTTCCGTCCGGGCTGAACTCGGCTCTCTCAACGGCGCCTTGGTGGCCCTTCAGAACCGCAGTCTCGGTACCATTCAGGGCGTCCCAAATGCGTGCCGTTGCGTCATGCGATGAGGTGACAATGCGGTCGCCGGTCCGATTGAAAGCTGCATGTGTCACACTGGCGTCTTGGTGGAAGATCCTCGTTTGACGATGCGCTAACAAAGCCTTGTAAAGCGCGGCCTCCGCATCAACGATGTACGGGCGTCTGTGTTCAGATGTGCCCGTCGGCAGCGCTTCGAGCGCCAGCAAAACCGCGGCCTCAGTATTACCGCTCGTTGCGGTTTGCTGCGAAAGAAACGCAAGCGAAAGAGACTGGTTGCGCAGCGCCTGGTCGCGCGCCTCAAGGGCCTTCCTCTCGGCCGACCTGGCCTTGTCCGCGCTCATTTGCGCCAGCACCGCCTGCCGCATTGCTTCCTGCTGTCCTCTGAACCCAATGAATGCGCCTGCTCCAGCCAAGAGAGCCAACACCGTCGCGACACTGGCCGCATAGCGCGTACGTCGTGCCAGCTGTATCGCAGCAGTTGCTGCCAGATCCCGACGCTCAGCTTCTCCCGCGAGCCGGTCGGCCTCGCGCTCCAAGCGTTCGCGTCTTGCTACTTCAGCAGCCTCGATCAGTGCCCGCTCTGCTTGCCGGTCCTTCTCCTCTCTCTCCTTCTGGGCACGTGAGGACGCCTCGATGTATTCAACGACTTGATCGTCGACTTCCTGGCGTCTCGACAGCAGCAATTCCTCGCCCTCGGCGAGACGCTTGCCGGACGGCAGCAAAAGATCGCGGTTCCTGTTGTCCGAGTGCCATCGATGGGCGTCAGCCTTGAGCCGAGCCCGCGTCTCGAGGAAGCTCCTATTCGCGTTGACAATGTCGCTGGCGCGCGGCCAGCGGCTGAGCAGCGCTTCATGGGCCACGCGGACGAAGACATGGCCCGCGGCATCTTCATCACTGACGAGGAGCCGGGCGGCGATCAGCGCGTCGACGAGAGCCAATCGTGCCGGCTTTCCAGCCACTTCGCTGAGCAGGACTGGACTTGCCGTAACAGTTTCATCGCCCGGACGCACCGTGGTGAGAGCGCGCAGCACCGCCGGCAATGCCTCCTGGATGTCGGGCGGGAGCGCGTCGACGACTTCATCGGCGCGGCGCGCGATCGCCCCTTCGAGGCCGCCAAGCGCACGATACGCAGCAAAGGTGAGGATCCGGCGCTCCCGGCCTACCTCGTACAGCGCATCGAGAACGAATTCGAGAAGCGGCAACGATCCGGGATCGGCGGCTGCCGCGTCCTGCAGCACATCATCGAGCCGCCCCAGATCGGCGCGCTCCTCGAAGCGGAGTGCGGCAGCACGAGCCGGCTCGCGAATGATCTGGGCGATCTCAGGGCTCGTCGGCGGCAAGAGCTCATAGCTGCCGAGGCCGTCCTTCAGTGTCGAGAAGCCTCGGACTTCGCCGCAGCGGTGAAAGAAATCCGACCGGATCGTCGCAATCACCCAGACCAGTCCGCTGCCGGCGAACGCCGCCAAGAGCCGCACAAGCCCTTCGCGCGACGCCGGTTCCTTCTCCGTCGTGAACAGCTCCTCTGTCTGATCGATGGCGATCAGCAATCGTATTTGCGAAGGGACCGAGCCAGCGGCGGTGGCCGCTTTGCCGAGTGCCTGGCGGATCAGAGTCAGCGCGCGATCGGGAGCGCTTCGACAGAGTTGAGTCAACTCTGCCGCTGTCAGTTCGAGAGCCAACTCGGGCAAAGCACCTTCGCGAAGCAGTCCCGCGGTCAACGAGGCGACAGCATCAGGCCCTTCGGACGGGCGGATCAGGCAACGGCGCCACAAACTGATGCCTACCACTGCGCCGGGTCGGGTGATTGAAGGCATCAGCCCCGCGCGCAGAAGAGAAGACTTGCCGGAGCCGCTCATCCCGTAGATGAGCAAAAATGCTTTGCCGTTGGCTGCCAGCTGCTCCAGCCTTTCGGTGCAAGCAGTGATCGCCCGCGCTCTGCCGAAAAAGAGGTCGGCGTTTTCAAATTCGAAGACGTCGAGACCGCGAAAAGGCGACCTGACCTGTTCCTCCGAAGCGAGGGGTACACGATAGACGTGCACAGGCCGGGCGATATTCTTCACCTTGTGCTCGCCAAGATCGATGAAATCGAGCGAAAGCCGATCGCGAGCCTGCGCATAGATCGCCTCGGAGACACATATTCCGCCCGGCCGTGATAACGGTTCCAAACGCGCGGCGACGTTGACGCCGTCGCCCATGAGGTTGTCACCCTCTACGACGACATCGCCGAGGTTGATGCCGATGCGAAATCGCAGGCGGCCTGGCTCGGGGAGGTCGGCGTTCTGTCTATCGATCTCCAACTGGATTTCGGTGGCACACCGCAGCGCCTCGACAGGGCTTGCGAACTCCGCGATGACACTGTCTCCGGCGCTGCCGAACACCCGTCCCTCATGGTGCACAATCAGCCGGTCAATGATCTGGCGATAGGCTCTCAGGGTCGCAAGAGTACCTTCCTCATCCCTGCCTATCAGCCGGCTGTAGCCGACCACATCGGCTGCAAGGATGGCAGCCATTCTGCGCTGAACGCGATCCGCGGCCATAGCCAGCTCCCGCAATCCTGAAGCATCCTAAAGGAAATGGCGGCCGATGAGGAGGGAGGCACCAAGCTTACCCGAAGGACGGCGTTGGCAATTATTCCTTTTGACCTCAACGCACAGTTTCCGCCTTTGTAGCGGCGAAATCCAATCCCAGTCGGTTCTGCCACTACCAGCATAATTCTAGTTTTAATGATCGTCCATTGGACCTCCATCCCGTGGCGCACTTGCGACAACGGGACACCGGCATAAGTCCCGCCTACCGACCGAAGATCGCGTTTTCGCACACGGCTTCAAAATTGCCATTCGCAAACGACCGGGGTTTGACCTGACCCGGACTTCCAAAGGTGGTTCCACGGAACGGCAGCTAGGGGTCACGACGTTCCCTTGACCTCCCATCAGGGATGGTCCGCAAGGGGTCGGTTCTTGCCGTCCACCGGTACCAAGTGTCAGACTTTCACCACTAGATGGTGACAAGCATCTTGCCGGCATTGGCCAGCGGCGTCGTCACCCCCGACAGCATCGCGCGGATATGGTCAACGCGCTGATAGCGACCGTTGACCGAAATGCGCGGCAGCGCTTGCAGGAAGGGCCGCGCTCAAGCAAAGCGCGAGCTGCATCTCCAGACGATGCTCGGGCAGGCGTGCATCGCTCGCCACGGCTACGCCGCGTCCGAAACCGCCGCCGCTTTCGCCCGCGCCCGGGATCTGGTCGAGGCCGTAGGCGACGTGCCACAACAATTCCCCGTGTTGTATGGGTTCTGGGCTGTCCAATACGTCCGGATGGCGGTTCGAGAGCAGCAGAACCTCGCCGGACATATTCTCGCCTTGGCCGAGCAGCACCCCGACCCGGAGCGACTGTGCGTAGCGCACCGGATTTGCGGGGCGACTAACGAAATGATGGGCGAGTTGCCCGCCGCCCGGGAGCACCTCGAGCAAGCCATTGCGCTGTACGACCCGGAGCGGCACGGTTCCACGGCCTTTACGTTCGGACAAGATCTTGGGGTTGCCGTGCTGTCGCATCTGGTTTGGGTCCTGTGGCTGCTGGGCTACCCCGATCAGGCATCTCGCCGGCAAGCCGAAGCATTGGCGTTGGCGCGCCGTGTTGGCCACAAGAACACGCTACGGTTTGCCCTAATGTACAGCGCGATGGCGGGTGCTTATGGCAACAACGCCGGATTGGCCGCGGAGCACTCGGCATCGTTGCTGGAATTGGCTCGCGAGCAAAAATTTGATCTGTGGAGAGCTGGCGCGACGGTGGTCAAAGGTTGGGCCATTGCTCGCCAAGGGCGCGGGGAAGCCGGCATTGCGGCGATCGAGCGCGGTCTCGCGGAGTGGACGAGCAGTGGCGCGGAATGGATGCGCCCTCTCTTTTTGAGCCTGCTTGCCGACGCCTGCGCACTCTCCGGTGACGTGCGACGGGCACTCGACTTAGTGGGAGAGGCTCTGACAGCGGTCGAGCGTACAGGGCAGTGCTGGCCGGCCGCCGAACTGCATCGATTGCAGGGGCAATTTCTGACAGCTCTGCCGAACGGCGCAAGACCAGCCGAAGCAAGCGCCGCGTTGCAGCGCGCGATCCAGATCGCCCGAAGTCAATCCGCGAAGTCCTGGGAGCTACGCGCTGCCACCAGTCTCGCCCGACTCTGGCGCGACGAGGGCAAGCATGCCGACGCCTGCGATCTGCTCGCGCCGGTTTATGCTGGGTTCACCGAAGGCTTTGCGACACCGGACCTCAAAGAGGCTAAAGCAACGCTCGATACCTTGAGGGTGAATAGAGTCCATGCCAGTCCGCCGCCAGCCATCTGCGGCCTTCTTGCTCGTCGTCGATCCTCTGCGGTATCGCCCGGCCATGGCCGCGGCGAAAGGAAGGATTCGCTGGGCCGATTTCCTTCCACTCAGGCAAGTACACGGACGCGCCGCCACATCCGGACATGCGGGCTATGCGCGCCTGGGCAAGGCAGTCAGAGCGCTCGGCGCATTACCAGCGTGTCTACAAGCCCCAGAACCGGATGCTCGAAACCTTGCGGAATCGTTCCGACAACGTCGAATCCAAGATGACGCCAAAGCTTGACCGCGCGTTCGTTGGTACTCACCACGCAGTTGAACTGCATGGCCGGAAGCCTCGCGCAGCCGCGTGCCCCAGACCCCGCGCACAAAGGTGCAGGGCACGAAGGGCGTGATCGGTCGCAACGGCAGGCTTGCGCGATAGACGGATTGGGGACAGCCTACGGTCTCTTTTGGACCACACGTTGCGGTTACTCGAGTTTGTCACTTTCAGTAAGCAGTCTCAATGCCCGCCGCAGAATATCTGCTGCGGGTTCTCGGTCGTCTTTCGTCATCGCTTCAAGATCAATATCGATCCTCACGTTGGAATGCTCTTCCCGGAAATGTCGCCGTTCTCTCCCGAGGTTCTCGAAAGTGTCGACAACCCGATAGGTGGCGACTGGATACGAGATGCCCTTCACCTCTATCTCGCCATGTTCCTCACTGCGGATCTGATCCTTAACGTGCGCGAAAGTCTCGTACGAGATAAGGATTTCCCCTGGCGTGGCCAGTGATTGCAGGCGAGACGCGGTGTTCACGGCCCCCCCGATAATGGTGTAGTCCATCCGGTCCGCGCTACCGAAGTTTCCCACGGTACAATAGCCGGTATGAATGCCCATCCTGACCCGCAACGGCTTCTCAATGCCCGAGTCTCGCCACAGGTCGGTCAGATCATGCAATTTCTTCTGCATGGCGATAGCCATGTTCACACACGCGAGAGCATCTTCTTTGACACCTTTGGATTCGGGATCACCGAAGAAAATCAGCATGGCATCGCCAATGTATTTGTCGATGGTCGCGCCATAATTCACACCGATTCGGGACATCTCCGTGAGATAGTGGTTGATCAGCTGAGTGAGCTCTTCGGATTCCATTCGGTCCGCGGTTTCCGTAAAGCCGGCGATGTCCGAAAAGAAGACCGTCAACTTCTTGCGGCTGCTGGCAACCTTGACCTCTTGCTTGCCGCTGAAAATCGAATCATAGAGCTGAGGGGAAAGATATTTCGCTAGCTGGCTGGACAGCTGCTCTAAGGTCTTAGATTTTTGCTCCAACGCTTCAGACTTTTCGGAAAGTTCCTGCTCTCGGTGCTTGAGCTCAGTGATGTCCGCGTATACCGCGACGGTGCCGCCATCTTCAGTCTTTCGCTCGCTGATCAGAATCCATTGATCTTCGCTTCTTCGCTGAAGGTGAGGCTGACCAGGGTTGCGATGAAGCGCTAGACGTTCGGCAACCCAGGCTTCGATGCGCCCCTCAGCATCACGGATAAGCCCGCGCTCAGCAGCTGCGCGAATGATCGATTCGAAGGATGTTCCCGGCCTCACGACATCCTCTATCCACGGATATAAAAGCTTCCTGTACCTGCTGTTGCAGACCACCAGCCGGTCTTCGGCGTCGTAGAGCGAAAAACCTTCGAAAATGCTCTCGATGGCGTCAATCAAGCGTCGGCGTGCCTCATTGATTTCCCTTAAGTTGCTCTCTCTGACCTCGACCGCAGTGTCCCTGAACACAACGAGTGCCTTAGCCATGCCGCTGATCTCGTCATCGCCGCCGCCCGGAATAGTCGCTTCCAGATTACCATCGGCGATCGCCAGCATGCTGTCGCTGAGCGCGGTCAGTCGGGCAATCAGATGGCGTCCGACGTAGAGCCAGACGATGAGAATTGAACTTATTAGGCTCAACCCGACCACTGCGAGCAAAACCCCAGTGCTCCATTGCTGCACGGAAATTGCGCTACGGTTCGCCATGTTTATGTCTTCATTTGTCGCTGCGACCAATCGATCCACCACGTCAGTCAATTGGCGAGAAAGGTCGACGTTTCCATCCAGCCGCAGTCTCGCGTTGTTCATTATTTCGAGCTCGTGCTCGCGGGCACGAAGGATACTATTCGGACCGTCTATCAAGCTTCGAAATTCCTTAGTTCGATCCGATATGCGTGATCGCAGCATTTGATCCATGTCGGCAGCGACGCGCTCCAACGAACTTACCGAACGCTCCAGCGGAAAGCTCAGAATCGGTAGATCCGCCAATTGAGAAACCGAGGCACGAAGCAATGTGTCGTAGATAGTTGATTCCTCGAACTGCGCCTTCTGCAGTGGCTGTAAAGTGGCAATTGATTGGGCCACCTTAGCGATCGTCCGCGATTTTTGGTCAGACGTGATGTCGCCATCGTCAATCGACTTACGCAAGCGCGACAGGTCTGCCTCCATCACCCGGAGGCCGGGTGCGAGTAAACGCAGGGTAGCAATATGCGTATTGGACAGCTGGCGAAGCAGCTCAGCTTTGCGGTCGCGGGCCTCAAGTTGCCGAGAAATCTCGGTGCCTAACGAATCTAGATTAATAACTAGGTGCTCTACAGATGGCTCTATTAGATTGAGATATTTAGCACTAACGCCGCCGAGCTTGACGTCGGACAGTAGATCCTTGAGTCGCTCGACCTCTACAGCGATCCTACTCGACAATTGCTCATGTTCTATAGATGTTGCGACAGAAAGATAGGCCGGGGCCATCGAGACGACACGCTCGGCCTGACGAGACAATTGCTGAGACGCTAAGGCGGCCGGGACGCGTTTCTGAGTGATTTGGTCGAGGACTTCACCGACCTGGAGAAATGCATACATGGCGGCCGCCGCGGCGAATACGGCAAAGGCGCTGATGCCCAAGAAGGCCAAGAATAAACGACCACGAACCCCAAGCTGTTGCAATAGTTGCCGCCTCCCTTGGTTTGACCGGCGGTGTTCGCGGTTCCGTGACTTCTGACGGCTTACTTTGCTGGCACGTACTCCCCCTTCGTCCAGCGATACCAGACGTAGCCGGGAGCCGTTACGTCACCATTTTGATCAAAGCTGATCTCCCCCAAAACTGTGTGGAATCGATGGGTTCGCAAAGCCTTGATTACTGCCATGAGGTCGAGTGAACCGGCTATTTCGGCAGCTTGCGTCCAAGCTTGTACCGCCGCATATGTGTGAAGCGTGTATCCCCCGGGTTCGAAATTCTGCGCACGAAACTGATCGACGACCTCAGCTGCTTCTGGATTCATTCGGGGATCAGCGCCAAATGTCATCAGCGTGCCTTCGCCCGCTGGACCCGCAACCATCCAGAACTCTTCGGTGGTCAAACTATCCCCTCCAACAAGCTGAACCTCGAAATCTTGATTGTTGGCCTCACGCAGTATTAGTCCCGCATCGGCGCCATAACCGCCGAAATACATGACGTCGATGGCCACCGCTCGCATGCCGGACACCAGCTCCGCGTAGTCGCTTTTGCCCGGCATATAGCTTGCGTACATGGCCTCTTTGACACCGCGCTTGTGCAATTGCTTCCGGGTTTCGTCAGCAAGGCCCTTACCGTAGACTGAGTTGTCGTGCAGGATGGCGATGCTCTTGTCTGCCCACACATCCGCCAGGTAATTGCCGGCCACAAGTCCTTGCTGATCATCGCGGCCGCACACTCGAAAAACATTGGCACCACCCTCGTCCGTCAGTTTCGGATTGGTCGAGGCCGGCGAGATCATGAGAATGCCCTCTTCCTCGTATACTTTCGACGCCGGGATTGAGGAATGAGAGCAAACGTGCCCCGCGACGAAGACAACGCCGTCAGTCGCAAGCTTTCGCGCCACTGCCACAGCCTGCTCGGGATCGCAGGCGTCATCACCGACCAACAGTTGGACACGCTGGCCGAGTACGCCACCCTTGGCGTTGAGATCCGCCACGGCCAATTGGGCGCCCTGCTGTATCTGCTCGCCCCTAAAGATGTTTTGCCCAGTCATCGGGCCGGCGACCGCTATCGCGATCTCCGCCCGAGCGGCCACTGAGTTGAGTGTCATTAGGGCAACAACTCCAAATAACCGGATTAGCAATCTGGCCATGGTCAATGCCTTCATAGTCGGTACTCCAGTGGTCCCGCACAGTCCCCAACCCGTTCGCAGCTCTCGGTGATCAGCGCGATGACGTAGGTCGGATGGGTGTGAAGCTCAAAGCTATGCTGCCTGAAGCGTGCCTTGAGCAAGCCAAGGTTCGCGGAAGCGTGCGTAGCGCGAGAACTCCTTCCTCTCCTGCACGCATCAATCCTCGAGCTGGTCAATCTGGTTCAAGACGAGTGCCGGCCAACTCTCCTATCCACGCGGCAACGCAGGAGAGAACCATGCTTCATAATGATCCCATCGCCCCCATTACGCCAGAGTCATCGCCTGGCGTCACCGCATCCACCCCAATCCCGAACTCGGCTTCCAGGAGAAGGAGACGGCGCGCTTCGTCGCCGATCAGCTCAAGTCGCTCGGCCTGGAGGCTCATAGGCATCGGTGGACCCGGAGTCGTCGGCGTCCTTCGCAGCGGGCGTGGCCGCACGATCGGGCTTACGGCCGAGCTCGACGCCTTGCCGGTCATCGAGAAGACCGGGCTGTCCTATGCATCGACCAAGGACGGCGTCATGCATGAGGTGCCCGGATCGCTGACCGAACGCGATCCTGTCAACTTGGGTTGCCGTGCGGCGGCCCAAAGGCGGCTCCCCAAAAGGTTCTCTCTTTTGTTCGGCGGCATTTTCAAACAGGCATTCAAATCTATACGTTCGAAAGTTTGGCGCGCCGTACGAGATTCGAACTAAGACTGGGCGTCCGCTGTCGGCGCAAGCAGACATCTGGTCGAGCAATTTGGTTGTCGCCTTCGGGTCACGACGTTCCCTTGACCTCCCATCAGGGATGGTCCGCAAGGGGTCGGTTCTTGCCGTCCACCGGAGTGTCAGACTTTCACCACTAGATGGTGACAAGCATCTTGCCGGCATTGGCCAGCGGCGTCGTCACGCCCGACAGCATCGTGCGGATATGGGCAACGCTCTGATAGCGGCCGTTGACCGAAATGCGCGGCAGCGCTTGCAGGAAGCCGGCATGTTCGGCGCGCAGCACGCCGTGACGCGTCGTCACCGCCGAGGCATAGCCGGCGTCGCGGGCAAAGCCGACTTCGCGGTCGCCAACGGCGCTGGCATAGCCATAGGGATAGGCGAAATGGCGCGGCGCCTCGCCGAGTTCGGCCTGCAATATGCGCCTGACGTCGTCGACCTCGTGCCGCGCATCGGCTTCGGGAAGCCGCTTCAGATTGCGATGATTGACGGTGTGTGCGCCGATCGTCACCAGCGGATGCCCTGCCATGGCGCGGATCTCGTCCCAGTTCATCAACATGCTCTGGCGCGCGTCCAACTCGATGCCGTTCGACCGCGCCAATTCGCGCAGCACCGCGCGCTGGTCCTCCTCGCGGACCTCCAGCGTCAGATAGTCGTGCAGGCGCGCAAAGGCCTGGAGTTTCTTGCCCGGGGTCGAGCAGTCGATCGTCACCGGACCGTTGGGTGTCGTCAGAATCAAGCGGTCGCGCGCGCTGACGATGTCCTCGACCACCTCCCACCATAGATCGGCGGCGCCGTTTATCAGCCCCGGCGCAACGTAGATGGTGACCGGCGCGCCGTGCTTTTCCAGCACCGGCAGCGCCTCGGTCATGTTGTCGCGGTAAGCGTCGTCGGCGGTGATCGCCGCGAACTGGCCACCCTTGCCGCCGGCCTTGATGCGCTCGATTGCCTCGTCCAGCGTGACGAATGTATAGCCGTGCGCCTTCATGTCGGCGATCACGGCGTCGAGGAACTCAGGCGCGATATTGAGATGCCGGTTGACACTATCAGGCTTTTCCGGCGTGGCAGTAACCCGATGCAGCATCAGGATGGCGCCGATGCCGCCGACAAACGGCTTGGCCAGCGGGGCAAGACCGGTATAGCGGACGATGTTGAGCGCCAGCTTCCGGACCGCCTCGCCCCCGTCGATCATTCATTCACCTTTTGCGCCTAGGCTCATCCAAGCACGGAATGCGCCTATGCGAGCCCCCAATCGCGGTGAATACGCCCTAAAGGATTGAGGTATGGTTGACGCCACCGCGTCATTTGACGGCAATCGGCTCGAAGCCATGGAGGCGGCGCCGCGCGCGTTGCCTGCGGATCATGCCGGCCTATCGGTCTCGGTCGCCGACGGTGCGGCACTTGCGGCCTATGCCGAGTTCTGCGGTTCGGCGCTGTTCGCGCCGGCGCAGAGCCCGGCCTGGATTCTGAACTGGGCCAGATATGCCGAAGCGGACACCGTTTTGGCGACGCTGAACGCTGAAGGCAGGCCGGCTTTTTCGTTGGCGCTGGAAGTCACCAGCCGCGGTCCGTTCCGCGTCGCCCGTTTCATGGGCGGCCGCCATGCCAACGGCAATTTCGCCGCCGCCGACCTGTCTTGGCTGACCAAGGCGGATGGCGCGGCAGTCCGCTCGATGCTGGCGGCGATCGCCAGGGCGCGGCCGGACATCGACCTCGTCGCACTGGAACGGCTGCTGCCCGATCTCGACGGCATTGCCAATCCGCTTCTATCCGTCCCGCATTTTCCCAGCCCCAACCTGTCGCTGGCCGTCGACTTGGCGGGAGGTTTTGATGCACTGCTCTCCCGCGCGAGCGGCAAGCGCAGGCGCAAGAGGCACCGCTCGCAGGCGCGCAAGTTAGAAGCCGTCGGCAGCCACCGCCGCATCGAGGCGCAGACAGTGGACGAGGTGAACAGACTGCTCGATGCATTTTTCGAGATGAAGGAGTTCCGCTTCCGCAAGATGGGCGTCGCTAACGTCTTCGGCGAGCCGAAGGTTCGTGCTTTCTTCCGCGCGTTGTTCGTCGAAGCGCTTTCCGACGACAAGCCGTCCTTCGTGCTGCACGGGCTCGAAGTCGCGGGCAAGCTTCGCGCCGTCACCGGATCGAGCCGCTCGGGAAAGCGCCTGATCTGCGAGTTCGGAGCGATCGCCGACGACGACGTCGCCCATGCCAGCCCCGGCGACTTCCTGTTCTTCGACAACATCGAGGAAGCCTGCGAGAGGGGGTTCGATGTCTATGATTTCTCGGTCGGCGACGAACCCTACAAGCGGCTGTGGTGCGATATCGAGACCCAGCATTTCGAGGTCCTGATTCCGCTGACGATGAAGGGCCGCGCGCTGGTGTTTGTCCTGCGGCAAAGCGCGCGCCTGAAAGCCTTCGTCAAGAACAGTCCGACGATCTGGAAGCTGACCAAGATGCTGCGCCGCAGGACCGCCGGACAGGCAGCACCTGCCGCGGGCGAAGACGACAGCTGATCGCTGCCGAGATTTCCGGGATGTTCAAGAGAGTTATCGAACCGTCTCAGGCGGCGGAGCGCCGTCCGGGTACCGGCGTCCCTGGCGTCTCGTGGCCGACCGGCGTCACCAGCGTCAGGTCGGGATAGCCGCTCTCGATCAGCTCGACTGCGGCCTGAGCCACCTCGTCGTCCGGCTCCAGCAGCGACAGGAAGACCTCGGTGTCCTCGCTGACAAGGCGGCTGATGCCTTGCGCGTCTGCGGGTCCGCATTCGACCACGACCAGATCGTAGGCGGTGGTCAGCGACTGCATGATGATCGGCAGGCGGTCGGCGGCGCGCATGGCGCGGACCGGATCGGCGGTGCCGACGGGAATGACGTGGCAGTCCGAATAGAGATCGGGGTGGATCACGTCGCTGAACTGCGCTTCGGAGGCGAGCAGATTGGTGATGCCCGGGAAAAGTCCGCTGTCCAGCATTGGCCGCGAGGCGGCGCCCGAAGCGGTGAGATCGAGCAGGAGCACACGCAGGCCGGCGTCGGAAACCTCACGCGCCACCAGCACCGCCGAGGCGGCCGCCTCGTCGCCTTCCGGCGACACGAATATGGCGCGTGCCGCAGCGCTTGTGATCAGTTTTTCCACCGCCCTGTCGATTTCGACCTCGCCAAGGGTGGGGCGCGCCGGCTCGACGTCCTCGCCAGTTGCCGGGGCAGTTGCTTGCGCCGCGGCAGCCGCTTCCGGCTCTGCCTGCGCTTCCGCCGCCCGATCCTCGACGTCCTCGATATCGGCCGGTTCGCAGTTGGACGGTTCGCGGGCAACCGGCATCGCGACCTGTTCGATCCGCTCGAAGCGGGCGCCGGCGGCCGGCCGCATGGCGCGACCCGAAAACAGCTCTTGCAGAAGCGAAACGATCGCCATGACCAGCAACGAGCCGACGAAGGCCGCACCGGTGATCGGCAGGATTTTTGGGAAATAGGGCTCGGACGGCGCCACCGCGCGGGAAAAGACGCGGGCGTCGACCGGCAGATAGTTGCTGTCCTTGCGCGAGGACGCCTCGCGGTAACGGGTGAGATAGGATTCGAGCAGTTGCCGCTGGGCGGTCGCTTCGCGCTGCAGCGCGTCCAGTTCGACCTGCTGATCGCCGGCGCGCGCCGATGCCGCCTTCAGCGTGTTGACGTCGGCGACAAGCTGGTTTTCGCGGGCCTGGGCGGTCTGCGCCTGCGTCATCAGCCCTTTCATGATCTTTTCCGCCTCGTTGCGGATCTGGCGGTCGAGATCGGCAAGCTGCGACTTCAGCGCCCGGATGCGTGGATGATTATCGAGCAATGAGGTGGAAAGGTCGGCTATGTTGGTCTTGAGCTCGACCTGCCGCTCGCGCAGCCGCTGGATGAGTTCGGAAGACAGCACCTCCGGTACCGCATCCAGCGAGCCGCCATTCTGCAGCGCCCTGCGCACGCTGTCGGCAGTCGCTTCCGCCGAGGCGCGACTGGCCCGCACCCGCGACAGTTCGCTGGACAGTTCGGAAAGCTGTTGCGTGGCGAGCACCGAATTGTTGCCGCCCATCAAAAGATCGGACTGGGCGCGGTAGCTTGCTACCTTGGCCTCGGCATCCTTCACCCGCTTCGACAGGTCGGCGATCTCGGGCGCCAGCCAGTCGGTCGCGGCGGAATTCGATTCGATATTGGCATTGCCCTGGACGGAGATGTAAGCGTCGGCTATGGCGTTCGGAATTTCAGCAGCGAGCCGGGGATTTTCCGAAGAGAATTCGATGACGATAACGCGAGATTTTTCAACGCGATAGACGTTGAGCTTCTCGCGCATCTTCGTCAGCACGCGTTCTTCCGGCGGAATCTCGTTGGGGTCGCTTTTCAGGCCGGCGATGACGAGCAGACGGCTCAGTACCGGCATGTCCGCAGTCTCGTCGAATTCGGCAAGCCGCGACAAATTGAGCTTCTGCGCCACCTGCTTGAGGATGTCGGTCGAGGAAATGACCTCGACCTGGCTGGTCACGCCTTCCTCGTCGAGAATCGGCTTGTCGTTGTCATTGGTGCCGTCGGGGCGCGTATAGACCGATTCACGCGTTTCGATCAAAAGCCGTGTTTCGGCCCTGTAATGCGGCGTGGCGAGCCAGGTGAGCGCGAACGCCAGGCCGGTTATGACCAGCGCGACGACTAGAATGCGCAGCCAATTCCTCGCAAGGCTTGCGAAGAGCTGCCTGAGATCGACGTCGACATCTGCGGCCGCGGATTGAACGGACATGCATCCTGCTCCGGTACCTAAAGCACGTCGCGTTGAACAGGTTCATGCGACGCGCTTAAGCTCTTGTTTTCATGCATGTCGTTGCCCCAAAACCGCTGCGCACTTTTGGGCGACATGCATTGGTCAGGATGCACCGTAAACAACTATGGTAACTCAGCCGTTAATATCGCGGTAAGCATCTGTTAGGTTTTTACTCGCAAGCGGCAGGTAAAAGCATCGGAACCGGCCGTCTTCTGTCGGTTGCCGCCGCTTCGGCCGCGCGCCTTTACCGGCCATTAACCCTAACGGGATGATAACGGGCCTCGATCTCCAGAGTTTGCCGCGGTGTAACGGCGGCCAGTCGAAGGTACGTGTCCGGTCATGAAAAGCACTGCTTCCCTCTTCCGTGCGCTGCTCACCGTGTCGTTGCTTGCCGGCTGCTCCAGCTACCGGCCGGCGCCGGCCGCCTTTCATAAAATGCTCGATCAGCCTTATCGCCTCGGTGCCGGCGACCGGGTCCGCCTCACCGTGTTCGAGCAGGAAGGGCTAACCAACGTCTACAGTGTCGACCAATCCGGTTACCTGTCGATCCCGCTCGTCGGCGCCGTACCGGCGCGCGGCCACACCGCACAGCAACTCGAAGGCGAGATCGCCGACAAATTACGCCAGGGTTATCTGCGCGATCCGGACGTTTCGGTCGAGATCGACCGCTACCGGCCGATCTTCATCATGGGCGAAGTCGGTGCCGCGGGCCAGTACTCCTATGTTCCCGGCCTGACCGTGCAAAAGGCGATTGCCATCGCCGGCGGTTTCAGTCCCCGCGCCAACCAGGAAAGCGTCGATATCACCCGCGACATCAACGGCAAAGTCATGACCGGTCGCGTGGCCACCTCCGACCCGCTCCTGCCCGGCGACACGGTCTATGTTCGCGAACGCCTGTTCTAGTCCACGTGGCGGACATACTCAGGATCGTTCACTGCTTTCGCTCACCTGTCGGAGGGATTTTTCGTCACGTGCGCGACTTGACCGAGGCGCAGGTCGCCGCCGGGCATGCCGTCGGCATCGTCTGCGATTCGACGACGGGCGGCGACTTCGAGGAACATTTGTTCGAACAGATGAAGGGCACAATGGCGCTCGGCATCCATCGTACGCCGATGCAGCGGCATGTCGGACCGGGCGATCTGGCCTCGGCCTGGCGCACCTTCGGGGTTATCAAGGAATTGCGGCCGGACGTGCTCCACGGGCACGGCGCCAAGGGTGGCGTCTATGCCCGCCTGTTCGGCTCATTGTTGCGGGTATCAAGGTCTCGCGTAGCCCGCCTTTATTCGCCTCACGGCGGCTCTCTTCATTATGACGAGACCACCGCCACGGGGAAGCTGTTCTTCGCGCTCGAACGGTTCATGGCGCGCTTCACCGACTATCTTCTGTTTGTCTCCGATTATGAAAGGCAGACATATCGCAGGAAGGTCGGCGAACCGCCCATCCCGAACGACCTTGTCTACAACGGCCTGAGCGCCGCCGAGTTCGAGCCGGTGCGGACCGAGCAGAATGCGGCCGACGTCCTCTATATCGGCATGATGCGCGACCTCAAGGGACCGGACATCTTCATCGATGCGCTGGTCCTTGCCGGAACGCGGCTCGGCCGCCCAGTCAAAGCGGTGATGGTCGGCGACGGCGACGACCTGCCGCGCTACCATGCGCAAGTGAAGCGGCTCGGGCTCGAAGGCCATATGCGCTTCCTGCCGCCGATGCCGGCGCGAAACGCCTTCGCGCTGGCCGAACTGGTTGTCGTTCCCTCGCGCGCGGAAGCCATGCCCTACGTCGTGCTGGAAACGCTCGCCGCCGGCAAATCGATGATCGCCACCGCCGTCGGCGGCATCCCGGAAATCTTCGGCGCCGGTTCCCCTGCCCTGATCCGGCCCGACCCGCGCCAACTCGCCGACAAGATGAGCGCGGCGCTGGCCGACCCTAAGGCCTATAGCAGCCTGATGCCCGACACCGCCGACCTCGAGGCGCGATTCGGCGCCGACGTGATGGCCGCCGCGATCGAGACGGCCTATTTCGCCGCGATCAAGCGTTAGCCCCAAAGGGCGCCTAACCCCAAAAGCTTCTCCAAAGCCACCTGTTGTTTCAAGGGTTTCTTAGCTCTCATTTGCTATTCACCTGAGGGAAGCTTTGCGGATGCACCCATGAACGAGATCGATCCCGCACGCCGCTTTTCGATAGACGCGGTGCGCAAATTCGACGGCCCGGCCAGCGGCGATAAGCTTGGCGGGATGAACGACGTCGCCCGTCAGGTCGCGTCGCAATACCGGCGCGATACCATGTCGCCGATCATGGTCAGCGGCGTCCTGCGCATGGTCGAATTCGCGCTGCTTTTCCTGTCGGGCCTCTGCGTCTATTTCTACCATGTCGGCTTCTTCAGCCATCTCGCCTGGCAATACCCGCTGACGATCGCCGCCGCCTCGTTCCTCGCCGTGGTGCTGTTCGACGTCACCGACTGCTACCAGGTCGTCTCGTTGATGCGGCCGCTCGCCAGTTTCGGCCGTCTGCTGCTGGTCTGGGCCGGCACCTTCGCCTTGATGGCGCTTACGGCATTCGCCATGAAGATGTCGGAAGACTATTCGCGCCTGTTTTTCGGCACCTGGTTCGTTGTCGGCTTCATGCTGATCTTCGGTCTCAGGCAAATGATGTCCAAGCTGATCCGGCGCTGGGCGCGCAACGGGCGCATGGAGCGCCGGGCCGTCATCGTCGGCGGCGGCACGGCGGCGGAAGTCCTGATCCGCTCCGTCGAAAAGCAGCCCTACAACGACATCCGCATCTGCGGCATCTTCGACGACCGCGGCGACAAGCGCTCGCCACCCATCGTCGCCGGATATCCGAAGCTCGGCACCGTTTCCGAGCTCATCGAGTTCGCCCGCATCGCCCGCATCGACATGCTGATCGTGTCGCTGCCGCTGACCGCCGAAACGCGTGTCCTGCAGCTTTTGAAGAAGCTGTGGGTGCTGCCGGTCGATATCCGGCTCTCGGCGCATTCGAACGCGCTGCAATTTCGGCCGCGCGCCTATTCCTATATCGG
The DNA here is from genome assembly GCF_900149755.1 of Mesorhizobium delmotii. NCBI lineage: Bacteria > Pseudomonadati > Pseudomonadota > Alphaproteobacteria > Hyphomicrobiales > Phyllobacteriaceae > Mesorhizobium > Mesorhizobium delmotii. The sequence goes on from NZ_FUIG01000018.1 coordinate 19,230, forward strand.
CTCGGTGCCGATGCTCGATATCTTCGACAAGCCGATCAACGACTGGGATTCGGTCGCCAAGCGCGCCTTCGACATCGTCTTCTCGATCATCGGCATCATCGTGTTCTCGCCGGTCATGCTGGTGACCGCGATCGCCATCAAGCTCGACAGCAAGGGACCGGTGCTGTTCCACCAGAAGCGGCATGGCTTCAACAACGAGATCATCGAGGTCTACAAGTTCCGTTCGATGTACACGGACAAGGCGGACCCGACGGCCAAGCAGACGGTGACCAGGAACGACCCGCGCGTCACCCGCGTCGGCCGCTTCATCCGCAAGACCTCGATCGACGAGTTGCCGCAGTTCTTCAATTCGCTTTTCGGTTCGCTGTCGCTGGTCGGGCCGCGCCCGCATGCCATTGCCGCCCAGTCGCACAACCTTCTCTACAATGAGGTGGTCGACGGCTATTTCGCACGCCACAAAGTCAAGCCAGGCGTCACCGGCTGGGCGCAGATCAATGGCTGGCGCGGCGAGATGGATACCAACGAGAAGATCCGCATGCGAACGGAATACGACCTCTATTATATCGAAAACTGGTCGCTGCTGTTCGATCTGAGGATCCTGTTCCTGACACCGATCCGGCTGCTCAATACGGAAAATGCCTATTGAGCGCCGTCACGCGTGAACTGCCGCCGGCCGCAGTCAACGCCAAGCTGATCGCGCTGATTGCGTCGGGCGCGGTTTTCCTCGGCGTCTCCCTGTCCGGCTTCGTCATTGCCGAGCCTGCCCCATACGACCTCTATATGGCCGGGCTGATCGTGGTGTGGGCCTTGTTCGGCCTGCGCATATCGCGCGCGGCGGCGCCGCTGCTGGTGCTGCTGGTGGTCATGAACATCGGCGGCATGATCTCGATGACCCAGATGTCGGATATTGCCGGCACCCCGCTCTATCTCTCCGTGTCGCTGTTCCTTGCCTTCACCGCGGTGTTCTTTGCCTCGGTGACATCAGTCCAGCCCAGTCTCTACCGGGTGATCTTCCTGGCCTATGTGATGTCGGCGGTGCTGACTTCGCTGCTCGGCATAGCAGGCTATTTCCATGCCTTCCCGGAGGCGGAGATCTTCACCAAATACGACCGCGCCACCGGCGCCTTCCAGGATCCGAATGTGTTCGGGCCGTTCCTGGTGCTGCCCGGCATCTACATGCTCTATCTCCTGCTGACAGGGCCGATCTCACGCATGCCGTTGCTGGCAGTGCCGCTGCTGATCATCACGGCCGGCATTTTCTTCTCCTTCTCGCGCGGCGCCTGGGGCATGTTCGGCGTTTCGGCGATCCTGCTCACCGGCGCCCTGTTCCTGCAGAGCGCCAGCGGAAAATTCCGGCTGCGTGTCGTCGTCATGACCATCGCCGCCATCTCGCTGCTGGTCATCGCGATGCTCGTCATCCTGCAGCTGCCGGGCGTCTCGGAGATGTTTTCCAGCCGCGCCCAGCTGGAACAGAGCTACGACACCGCCCGCCTCGGCCGCTTCGCCCGCTACACGATCGGTTTCCAGATGGCGCTGGAGCATCCGCTCGGTATCGGCCCGCTCGTCTTCGGCACGATTTTCGGCGAGGACACGCACGACATCTGGCTGAAGATGCTGATGGACTATGGCTGGCTCGGCTTCGTGTCGTTTCTGACGCTGACCTGCTGGACGATGTCAGCCGGCTTCCGCATTCTCCTGCGTGACAGGCCGTGGCAGCCTTACCTTCTGTGCGCCTATGTCGCCTTCATCGGCAATATCGCGTTGGGCACCTTCATCGACATCGATCACTGGCGCCACGTCTATCTGCTGCTCGGCCTGATCTGGGGCGCCATCGCATTGGAATACCGCCATCAGCGGCAGTTGCGGCCGCTGGCGCTGCCTGCGCCGGCGGCTAAGGCATGATGGATTTCTGGGGGCAAGTCTAAGTTTTGAAATGGTCGGAGTGGCCGGATTCGAACCGACGACCCCTTGACCCCGAGGAAATTGGGCGCAAAGCGGATTTCTATTTAAAGTCATCGCGTTATGCCGTTTTCCCCTTCCTAGTTCGGGACTTTTTTCGGGCCTTCGCGGCAGCGTTTTGTAGCAACTCCATTGCTGCGGCCACCTCTTCGTCCAGCACGTGGGCGTAGCGAGTGTTGGTCTTAGCCATTGCCGTCGAAGATGGCGGGAACTCGCTACAGGGCTGGTGATGGGCATAGGCATAGCCGTCGGCATGGCGCTGGCCGGATGAACTTAGGCGAGCGTTGCGCAATCCAAGGTATAGGCGGCAACGCCATCACTACGACCGCGGCAACGGCCGTATCCGGGGGCGAAACGTTGATCGTCATCTAAGCATCCACCAAACGATGGCCGCACACAGCAAAAACACGAACGCGGCACCCGCGATCAACATACCTCTTCGCGTTCGCCACCTTGGCGGCTCAGCCGGCACAAGCCTGAACCGCTGGGCATGCTCCGTTGCGAGTTTCAGTAGGGCTGCAGCCGTTTCGCGCGGCGTCCACCCCTTCGCTTCCGAGGCGGTCACCAAGGCTGCAAATGCGACTTCCAAGGCGACTTCACAGTTGATCGATCAGGTGATAGATCGCATTGGCGTCGCCCGGGAGCGCTTGGCTGAACTGGATGCGGATGTCAGGCGGGATGATGCCGGTCAGGATGTCGCGGCGCTCTTGAAGCGCCATGTCGCGCAGGTCAGTCGTGGCCGTTGAGGTGCAGCAGATCGAAGGCAACAAAGTAGAGATCGTGCTGGCGCCGCGTGATGGCCTTGCGCAAAGCCGCGAAATCCGACAGGCCGGCATCATTGAGCACGATGATCTCACCGTCGATGATGGCGCTGTCCAAGCGAGTGACTTCGATGCGGCGGCCAGGTCGCGGTATCGCCGTCCAGTCCAAGCCACGGCGGGTGAAAATGCGCGTGCCGATTTCGTCAACGATCATTTGCGCTCTTGCCGTCGAATTTGACCTCATGAAGCCACACGCCACCCTCGGGAGGCTTCTCAACCAAGGTCGGCAGTAGTGGCGGGACAAACTTCAAACGCATGCATTTGACTCGCAAAACCGCGATTCAATTAGCATGCTCTTAATTAGTTCCGGAAAATTTTAACGAATCGTTGACCGCGCTGTCCCAGAATAGGACGGCGCGGTCAAACCCCCAAACGGGCCGCGCTGGCGGCTCCGGCAATTCGCCTTCCCGCGCCACTGTCGGAGCCGCTACCACATTCCTCCAAAATACCAGCAACGGTTGAATCAACTGTTACCGCACGTGCTTTACAGTGCGCTTTCACAGTCGTTAGACTTTGATGGAACAGGGCCTCGCCTCGTCCGGGCGGAAGCCCGTCTTGCCCTCGCGGCTCGAAACCGGCATCTTCCTAGCCATGGGGATGTTGCAGCGAAAAAGCCAAAGACGGTCTACGCGCCGATATGACGCCCTATGGCGTGTTCATCTTCGCCAAAACCTACAGGTTGAACGCCGATGTCCTAGTGGTCCCACAGATCGGGCCAAGCCTGTCCGATCACCCGAGAAGGTTTCTCTACTTCCAGGCGCTAGAAAACTATCTCCGGTGCTTCCTTCTGCTCCTGGGCAAAACGCCGGATGAAGTCCGCGAGTACCAGCACCGTTTCGGCAAAATGCTTGATGAGAGCAAGCGCCTCGGGCTTGTGGTGCCAAAGGCCGTGGAGAAGTTCATCCACTCGCGACGTCTTTCAAATGACTACACACGCATAAGGTACGATTTTAAGCTGGATGATCCGGAGGATCCAACGCGACAGCCTCCCCCATGCAACAAATGCAGCATGCGGTCAGGATGCTCGAACAGGCCGGTCGGCCGCGCTGTCGAGGCAGCAGACCCAGAGTTCATAACGATGGGCGATCTAAAACTCTTCAAGATATCGTTCGGCCAATGTAAGGCCGTGATCCAGGCCGTTCCGGCGCAGCACCTTCGCGAGCGGCCAGTTGTCATTGGCTGCTTCGCGTGGCTCGCCGGCATACCAAACCCGACGCGATGAATTGCTCCGGTAAGGGCCGTCTCCCGAGCGAGTGATAGGCGTTCCTAGGGCCGTTTGACGCGGCATGGCGACCATTCGATCTCATCGGTCTCGGGCTTTCTACGATTGTCGTTAACGGCGATACCGGCCTCGAGCGCAAGTTGATCGAGCTGTTTGAAAGACATTGGATTTTCCCCATGAAGCCATCCGCCAGGATGGTGGTGAACCGGCCAGGCCGGGCAGTCCGTTTCCGCAAAGTGCGGGACGGTAGAAAAATCAAACGCGCCAGCCAAGGATCGGAAGGCCTCTAGTCGTCTTCCTTCTGGATTTCGGCTTCTTCCCTTAGCTTTTGCCAGTCGGCCCCGTGCTTGCGAAGCAGGGCTCGCGCTTGTTTCGGCGTCACGTCTGTGACCTCCGTCAAGTGCTCAACCTCAAGCTCTGCACCTTTCTTGACCCGGCTCGCATCGGTCGATTTCTTTCGGGCCACCTCTGCGCCTCCTTGCTCCACGGTCAGTAGCAACGAGTGTCGAACGTTGAGGTTCCACCCATGTGGAACTATCTGCCGGCCGCATGGTTTCTACCGCCTAAGGGAGACAACTATGCTTAGACTGTTGCTCGCTGCAGGCGCCCTCTACGCGGCATTCCAAATTGGTAGAGAATACGGCCGCGCCGAAGCCGAAGCGTTGCTATCGCCGCCTGTCGATGACGAGCATCGCCCGACGGCAAGCGACGAGGCAGAGTTCGGCGAGCCGCCATAGGGCGCTTGCTCATCGTCATTCGCGGGCTTCAAGTCTGGCCTGATCTTCCAGAATTCGTTCCAACTGATGCGGCGAGCTTGAACGGTGCCGTCGCCGATGGTGACGGTGTGGGAAGTGGTCATAGGGGGCTTCGTGGATGGCGCTCGAGGCTGCCGTGATCTCTGCATCGAACTTGGCGACGCACGGAAAACGCGCGTCGCCAGGGTTGGTGGCGAGCACAATAGAAAGGATACGCATTTCGGGTTCCTTAGAGGAGTTACGCAGGCTAGATTCGGATACGCCCCGAAAGTGCGATCAGTGCGGCGGCATGTTCCAGCCCGGCAGTCCAGCGGCTCCCTACTGTTGCGCAGAATGCCGGAATCAAGGGTCTTACGAGCGCTCCCAAGCCAAATGACCGTGCAAGCCGCTGCCTTCGGGCGGCGGCTTTTTATCTTTTTTGAAACAGCAGAGAAAAGGTGGCTAGTGTTTTGCGTCTCGTTTGGAATCCGGTACGTCGAACCTCACATGTACCCCTTGAATCGAATGGATAGCTCATTGTGGAAGATGATCGGGCGGACGAAGTTGATCCCAGCCGGACGTCCCTCTTCGCACTAAAGCGAAGGCGCGACAAATTCAGAAAGGGTCTGACCGAACTTTTGGGCAAATCGGAAGCTACCGATTTTCTGCAACTGATTTGGTCTCTCAATGCCCTGCAGAACGGCCAATTCGATCTCGCCAAGCGTTTCGGTCCCAATTTCTCCAGAATCGAAATGGAGCAAGCGAGAGAGCGATTTCGCTTCGCTCCCTGGTGGCTCGAGACTTTGGTCAATGAATACCTGACAACCTCTTTCAATCCAGGTCGTCAGGTTCTTGATTTGAAACACCCGGGCTCTGCCAACGGTCTGGTCGGCGCGCTCAGTGCACTAGAGAATGCAGAGGACGGGGTCTGGCTTAAGACAGGCAACATTTTCCATTTGATAGGTCACCTCAGTCAAAGGCAGTTTCCCTGGCAGCGAGGGTTTGCATATTTCTTGCAGTTTTACCGCCCGCTGTTCGTGTTTGATTTTCCAGAGGCGGAAGCTAGGTTCGAAGGGCGAGTTGGAATTTCAATCAGCCAATTTGCGCTTTGCGGCTTCGCTTTGCGCGCGCATCTGGGCACAACCCCCTTTGCTGCAATGGACATAGATTTGCAGGAGATCGGGATATCGCCTCACGAAAGAGACGTGGCGATTCGGAAGGTTTCTCTGCCGCTCCTTGCCGCACGAAGGCAGGCGACGAACTTGCGGGCAGAGGCTGGTTTGACGGGCTACAAGAAGAGCGTGTTAAGGCAGAGCCCTTGCCTAATTCTACCGGATGGCAGGCAGCTTATTGCACCTCTTCCTGATCTAATCGCATTGCGGATTTCGAGCGGGATCTACTACGACATCGTCGGTGACGGCGCGATCAATGAACGCATGGGAAAGCGCTTCGAAGACTACGTCGCCTTGTTGCTCGATACCTTTTTGCCTGACATCGGAGTTCGACGCGAAACGGAATATTCGATCCGCAAAGGTGAGAATTACCGTTCATCTGACTTGGTCCTAACCATCAACGGCGTTGCACCGTTCATCGTGGAATGCAAGGCAAAGAGGGCATCGCATAGCGCGAAGTTCGCCGAGAGCCCTTCCGAAGCCGAAGGGCTCTCCGATCTCGCTCATGGGATTTTTCAGATCTGGCGGCATGTCTCCCACCATCGTCGAAGACTGGTGGGTAAAGACATGATCCTTTCGGCGTCACCGATAGGAGTATTGCTGACGCTCGATACGTGGGCGGACATGTCACGGCCGACACGCGAAGAGATTTTCCGTTTAGCTCGGGAAATCCGGCAGTCAAAAGCACCTGACATAGCCGAGGAGGACATGATCCGGATTGGTTTCCTGCACATAGAGGATTTCGAGGGTATATTGTCGACGGCTACCCCTGAGTCATTGATCGCGGCTGCTGAGCGGTGGCTTGGTGATTCCAAATACGATGGATGGAGCCTCCGAACAGTTCATGCCGAGGCACCGGGTCGAAAAGAGGTCGACCATGGCCCAATGTTTGACCGCTTGCCAAGGCCATCGGGCATGTCCTGGTGGACGCCTTTGGCTCGACCCTGACAGCTTCATTCACATGGCAGAAAAGTTAGTCAGAGGGGGAATCTTTTTTAGCGAAACCAGCGTATGTTCAATCCGCAATCGGAGCCGGCATATGCAAAACACCTCGCACGCGGTCATGTCTCAGCGCTTCGAAGCGAAGGACAGCACTGACAATTTCCCAACGCCGCCATGGGCCACGCGGGCTCTGGTCGAGCATGTAATTGGAAATCTGGCGAAGGTCCGCGGCATGACGTGCTTGGAGCCGGCATGCGGCCAGGGCCATATGTCGAGACCGCTGGCCGAATATTTTGCCGAGGTCGAATCGTCAGACGCCTTCCACTACGGCTTCGGCCCAATCCGCGACTTCCTAGAGTATCCATTCGAGGCAGGATCTCACGACTGGGTGATCACGAATCCGCCTTTTCGCTTGGCTGAGCAATTCGTCGATCGGGCGCTGACCGTTGCGCGCGTCGGTGTCGCTATTCTTGCGAGAACCGTGTTTCTTGAGAGTGTCGGGCGCTTTGAGGACATTTTTCAGCATCGCCCGCCGACAAAGTTCGCGCAATTTGTCGAGCGCGTACCCATGGTCAAAGGTAGGCTGGACCGCAAGGCATCAACGGCTACTGGCTATGCTTGGTTCGTGTGGGAAAAGGCCGGCACCGCAGAGCCACGCCTTATGTGGGTGCCACCGTGTCGGAAGTCGCTGGAACGCAACAGTGACTATTCGTGAAGGTTCCACCGCTTGGCGCCTGCCGCCAGCGTTTCCTTCGCCTCGTCTATATTCCCAGCATCCAAGGCGGCGAGGGCCTTTTCGAGGTGGGCATAGACCCTACGCCCTTTGATGCCTGGCGCGCCTTTCGGCGGTAACTCTGCCGCCGGCGCGGCCTCAACATGACCGAACATCTCGCCAGAAAGAACTTCCGCAATGCGCGCCTGATTCTCACCGAAATAGGCGGCCATGTCGTGGTGCTTATCGCCTCGGGCCGCCATTCCGACAATCAATCGAGCATCGTTTTTCGTCAGTGCCATTTTACCCTCCCAAAGAGCCGCTGACTGTCGTGCATCCCCGTGCTTGTGTCAAACTCGCCCGTGTCTCCCTTGAAATCTGAGAAGTCCAGATCTGCATGATCGCTGCTTGAGATGCATCCGGAGCATCTGCCGAAGCGGTTGATGATACACATGCCTATGAAGATCAATGGCAAGATCCATTGGCATACCGAGCGGTTCAGGGGATGACGGACCGCCTCACAGGTCGCAGGACAAGCTAAGGGTGGAGGATGCGAAGGCCGACAACCATAAAACCAGGCGACGTATTTGGGCGGTTAACAGTGATCAGACAGGTCGAGAACGATCGTCGCAACAGGCCTCAGCAACTTTGTCGTTGCGAATGCGGCAATGAGCGCCTTGTCCTCAACAACAGTCTGAAGACCGGCAACAGTCGCTCATGCGGCTGTCTCGCACGAGAACGGGCGGCGGCGACACAGTATCGTCATGGTGGCAAGGGCACGCCTCTTTGGCGCATCTGGCGTGGCATACGAAAAAGGTGCGAGAGCCCGACCAACTCAGACTTTCGTCACTATGGCGGGCGCGGGATCAAGGTCTGCGCCGAATGGCATGACCTTGTCGTTTTCCGCGATTGGGCACTTGCCAATGGTTGGGAGGATCGCTCGCACCTTCCGAAAAACGAGCGCTTGTCCATCGACCGGATCGATAATGACGGTCCTTATAGTCCCGAGAATTGTCGCTGGTCGACAAAATCAGAGCAATGTCGCAACAGGCGCAGCAACCGCGCTGTGCGCCGCTCGGATGGCAAGACCTACGGAACGATCGTTGCTGCGGCCGAGGACGTGGGAACTTCTTACAGTGATATTCGAGCGGCCTGTCTCTGCACGCGCAAGCGCAAGATCGTCGGCGGATACGGCTGGGCCTTCGTCAGCAAAGACACCGATCTCTGAGGCAGAGACAAACGGGAGCAAGTCCCCAGACCCGGAGCACGGCCCGCTGCCTCACGGGGGCTTCTAGAGCGGGATCGAGGCAGTCCACAAGGCTGCATAAGCAGGGATCTTAAGCGCAGCTACGTCTGCGGTCACGACCACCAGGGAAGCCGGCGACCTCGCCGCGAAGTCTTTGAACGACTGGCTCACGTTCCAAACCCTATTGTCATCAATGACAATCAATCGGTCATGCAGCAGGCGTGGGCCCGTATTCCGCGCCTCTATGGCGCGTACAGCGCCGTACTGTGACGTCCATCGCTTCACCGCCGGAGCCAAGGTGGCCTTTGCGGTAGCGGAGTCGGAAAGCAGATCGATTTTCACCCCTTCCGGGATCATAGGGGCAAAATCAGTGAGAATTGTCTCATCGAGATATGGGTCTACGATCAAGATTCTACTGCGCGGCTCCTTGAAGACCTTCCCGATCGCCGTCATGGCGTCCATCGCGCTGCCGACCGGTAGGAAGGCTCCTGAAGACGACGCAGGAGCGGCGAGTTCGGCCCGCGCCAGTGCTCTCTGCAAAATGGACCACAAGCTCGGACCATAAATCGCTGTATGGCTGCGATAGTGGTCCGCAGCGTCTTTGATCTGGGCCATGTCCGTAAGGTCGCCAACGGCCTCTACCAACGCAACCGCTTTGCTGACCCAGACCTCTTTCTCTGCCGTGTATTGGCTCATGTCGGCAGGCATCGCCGCTAAATGGTGCCCGATGCGCACATAGAGTTCGTGCGCGTCGATCGGCCGAGAAAGCATCTGAGTTACCCCTAGCGTTACCCTGGCTGAAAAATCTGCGGGAATTGAAGGTGGACTTTTGGGGGCAAGTCCTTGTTTTTATTTTGGTCGGAGTGGCCGGATTCGAACCGACGACCCCTTGACCCCCAGTCAAGTGCGCTACCGGGCTGCGCTACACTCCGGACCGGTCGCGATGTATCGTGATAACCCGGTTCGGGTCAACCGAATTCGGCGGCCGTTGCGCCAATGCCCCAGCATGGTGGATTTGAAGTTCCTGCTCCGTTGGACGTCGTCAGCATTCAGGAACTTCAAATCCAGAATCACACTCGTTTGTCTGGCTTGATCCTCTGGCGTCGCTGTTATGAGACGGGCCGTCGATTTTCCACAGGTTGTGTCAGCACGCCCGTATTGATCAGCGCGTTTTCCGGAAGCCGGAGCGCGGAGGCTATTCGCCGAAGCTTCGACAAATCTGCATTCTTGCCGTTCTCGATGTCCGCGATTTCATCGACCGCCAGGCCGCACGTCAGAGACAGCTCTTCCATGCTGTATCCCCTGGTTTCTCGGATGGCCTTGAGGGCGCTGTGGTCGGGGGCAGCTTCGGTCGCCGACAGTTCGGAAAAAGCTTCGCTTGTTGCTATTTGGGGCATTTGGCAACTCCGTGGATTTAAAGAGTTTGATCAAATCAAGAAGTTGCCTGAGACGGCGCAGAGAATGCCCTCTCAATGGTGATTTGCCAAGCGCCAAAAATGCCGTCACGGCATCGTGATTCCGATCGGCGCAGCCCGGCACAGGCCTCGGCACACCGGCACGGACCGTCATCCCGATCGGGTTCTTTGACTGGCCGATCGCCGAATTGTTCCACGGTTCTGAGCCGCTCCCTTGTTAAGCGGCAGTCGCTGGCCCGTCAGCCGTTTTGAACGGATCGAATCAGCGGCGGGAGCCTGATGCAGGCAGAACGCGTCAGGGGGCTGCGAATATTTTGAACCGACGCGTGAACCTTTCCTCTCCGGGCCGCACCAAGACCGTATGGACGCCACAAAGGCGGTCCCCAACCAGAAGGACGCCCTGACGGCGATCCTCGATCCAGAGAAGGAAATGCTCAAATGACTGATATTTCGAACTTCAAGCGCCTGTCGCTCGCCGCTGCCATCGTCGTCTCGGCCTTCGGCTCGATTTCCGTTCCGAGCTCGGCCTTCGCCGACGGCACGCATCCGAGCGGCGGCGGCGCGGTTTGTAAGGGCGCGGGTCACTGCCTGGTGCTGCAGCTCGACTGCAAGGGTACATACACGGATGCCACCGACTCCAACGGCACCGTCTATGGCAAATGCAGCCAGACCGCGCAGGTCAGCCCGAAGAACCAGCTCAAGCTCGCGCGCTGATCGACTTTGTTTTCAACGAAAATGGCGGCCGTCCGCGCCGCCATTTTCTTTGTCTCAACGTGCCGATCTGGATGTCGGTCGCGACGTCTTCTGCTGTCGGCTGAGCAACAGGCTGGCGACGAGCCCGACCACAACCAGCCCGACAGCGGCCGCTGTCGCGGGATGATCGCGGGCTGTCTTCTCTATCACTCTGCTATGCCTCCTGATCGCAGGCAGAGCGTCACTGATGCGCTCGGCAAGGTCCGAGTAATAGTCCGACGCGGTGTCACGCCCGTCCTCGTAATAGGCGCTGCCGCGCCTGGACACGGCTTTTCTCAGCGCCGCCAGCTCCCTGGAGAGGGATGCGACCTGCTTTTCAAGGTCGATGTCGGAGAGGGTCGAAAAAGATACCATGATATGCTTCCTTCCTTTGCGAAAAAGAACGCATGATTTCGGAAGCAGTTCCGGTTTTTGCCGGCGATCGATCGGGCCTTAAAGCGCGCTGGGTCTGAAGGGATTCATGCGACCCGCTTTAAGTTCCTTTTATGCGTATCGTTATTCCAAAACGGCTGCACACCCTCGGCTCAAGCCCAGGGTCAGGCCCGAGGGCAGGCTTTTGGGCGACATGCACTACAGCGCCACGCGTCCTATTGGACGCGCAAGGGACGCTGTAGCAACTTAATTTTGCGCATGATCCTTTTTCGAAAATCGATTCCGATTTTCGGGGTCATGCGCTAGCGCACCTGATCGAGCAGGCGCTTGCATTCCAGAAGGTCGAACAGCGCCTCCTGCAGCAAAGCACGGTTGTCGCGCGAGAGTTTCGACGTGCCCGGCTGCACCGGCCCGTCGTCGTCGGTCTTGCCCAGGCCGAAAAAGCGCCGGCTGGGTTTCACCTTGGGCTCGCCGACCAGCATCTCGTCATCGGCGCCGCGCGGCTGGGCCGCCGGCGTCAGCGGCACCGCATCGGCCTGCCGGCGTTGCGAGATCGCCTCGACGGCCGCCATGTCGCCACTGCCGATGGCGACGAGGAAATGGTTGCCGTTCTCGCGCAGCAGCTTCTGCACGCCCTTGATCGTATAGCCCTGGTCGTAGAGCATGTGGCGGATGCCCTTGATCAGTTCGACATCCTGCGGCCGGTAGTAGCGGCGGCCGCCGCCGCGCTTCATCGGTTTGATCTGGTTGAAACGCGTTTCCCAAAAACGCAGCACATGCTGCGGCAGGTCGAGATCTTCTGCGACCTCACTGATGGTGCGGAAAGCATCGGGGCTCTTGTCCATGGGCGAAATCCTCACGCTGGAGCATGATCCCGAAAAGTGGGAATCGGTTTTCGGCCAAGATCATGCTCAACAAAGAGTCATTCCGATCCGGCTGGTTCTGCCGAATCGGGCCTTATTTCAGCGGTTTATGAAACAATATTCAAGCCCGGCGTCAAAGGGGGCGACCGTTTTCAACCGGGCTTTGATGCGCAGCCGCTATTTGCTGCCCTTGGCCTTGCTGTTCTGGTGGGCGCGCAGAATGCGGTTCTTCAACACATTCGACGATTTGAAGGTCATCACCCGGCGCGGCAGGATCGGCACTTCCTCGCCGGTCTTCGGATTGCGCCCGATGCGCTCGTTCTTGGAGCGGACATGGAACGTTGCGAACGACGACAATTTCACCGTCTCGCCGCGAACGATCGCTTCGCAAATCTCGTCCAGAACCGCTTCGACGAGCTCGGCCGATTCAGTGCGCGACAAGCCAACCTTGCGATAAACGGCTTCAGCAAGATCGGCGCGCGTAAGTGTCTTTCCCCCCATGCGAACCGTCCCCATCAGCTCAAAAACATAACTCTATACAAGCAAAGACAGAGCCTAAGTAATTGATCCGGCAAGGTCAAGGACCGAACCTGTCAGTTCGGCACTTACCAGCGAACCAAAACCGCGCCCCAGGTGAAGCCCCCGCCCATCGCCTCGATCAGCACCAGGTCACCCTTCTTGATGCGGCCGTCGGCGACTGCCACCGACAGAGCCAGCGGCACGGAAGCAGCCGAGGTGTTGCCGTGCAAATCGACCGTAACCACCACCTTTTGTTCTGCTATCCCGAGCTTTTTGGCGGAAGCGTCGATAATCCGTTTATTGGCCTGATGCGGCACAAACCAGTCGAGATCCTCAGCGGTGATGCCGGCAGCTGAGAACGTCGTCTCGATGACGTCGGTGATCATGCCGACCGCGTGCTTGAACACTTCGCGGCCTTCCATCCTGAGATGGCCCACCGTTCCAGTGGTCGACGGTCCACCGTCGACGAACAACTTGTCCTTGTGGGCCCCGTCGGAGCGCAGGCTGGCCGCCAGCACCCCGTGGTCGGCAATGCTGCCCGCCCCCTCTCCCGCTTCCAGCACCATCGCGCCGGCGCCGTCGCCGAACAGGACGCAGGTCGAGCGGTCGCTCCAGTCGAGGATGCGCGAGAAGGTTTCGGAGCCGATCACCAGCACGCGTTTGGCCAGGCCGCCGCGGATATAGAGGTCGGCTGTCGTCACCGCGTAGACAAAGCCCGAGCACACCGCCTGCATGTCGAAGGCGAAGCCGTGATGCATGCCGAGCCTTTTCTGGATGTCGACGGCGGTCGCTGGAAAGGTGTTGTTGGGCGTCGAGGTCGCCAGCACGATCAGGTCGATATCGGCAGGCGTCAGGCCGGCATTGTCGAGGGCTGCGCGCGCCGCAGCCTCGCCGAGCGAAGCCGTCGTCTCGTCGTCGGCCGCGATATGGCGCTGGCGGATGCCGGTGCGCTGGGCGATCCATTCGTCTGATGTCTCGACCATGCCTTCGAAATCGGCATTCTTCATGATGCGGCGGGGCAGCGCGGCGCCTGTGCCGCGCACGACTGATCTGATCAAGGCTCTTTCCTATTCCTCTGCGTCGGCAACGACGTCGGATTTCCTGGATGTCTGGGCATGCGGATTGCGCGCATGGAACAGGTCGAGATCGGCTTCGATGCGATCGAGCAGATTGTTGCGCACCATGTCGTAGCCAAGCTCGATCGCCGCCGCGAAGCCGTCCGAATCAGCCCCGCCATGGCTTTTCACCACGATGCCGTTCAGACCCAGGAAAACACCGCCGTTGGAGCGGCCGACATCCATCTTTTCGCGCAGGCGATCGAAGGCGCCTTTCGCGAATATATAACCGATCCTGGCCATCAGCGTCCGGTCCATCGCGGCACGCAGATAACCGGCGATCTGTCTTACCGTGCCTTCCGCCGTCTTCAGCGCGATGTTGCCGGCAAATCCTTCGGTGACGACCACGTCGACCGTGCCCTTGCCGATGTCGTCGCCCTCGACGAAACCATGGTAGTTCATCGAGGCCATGTTGGCCTCGCGCAACATGCGGCCCGCCTCCTTGACCTCTTCCTGGCCCTTGATCTCCTCGACGCCGACATTGAGCAGGCCGACGCTCGGCCGTTCGATGCCGAAAACCGAGCGCGCCATGCCGGTGCCCAGAATGGCAAAATCAACCAGTTGATGCGCATCCGCGCCGATGGTGGCGCCGACGTCCAGCACCACGCTTTCGCCGCGCAATGTCGGCCAGAGCGCCGCGATCGCCGGACGGTCGATGGTCGCCATGGTGCGAAGGCAGAACCTCGACATCGCCATCAGCGCGCCGGTGTTGCCGGCCGAGATGCAGGCGTCGGCAGTACCTGCCTTGACCGCCTCGACCGCTTTCCACATCGACGACTTCCAGCGGCCATGGCGCAGCGCCTGGCTCGGCTTGTCGTCCATCCTGACTGCTATCTCGCAGTGAATGAACTCGCACACTTCCGCCAGCTTGGGGAGTTTTGCGAGTTCGGGGCGCACTGCCTCCTCGCGACCATAGATGACGAAGCGGATGTCGGGACGCCGCGTCGCGACCGTCATGAGCGCCGGGATGACCACGCTTGGTCCGTGATCGCCACCCATGGCATCGATGGAAATCCTGATCACGCGGTGTTCATCTCACAGTTTGCTTGAGCGAGCGCCTGGCGCTGGCAACGGTTTTGGGGCTCGCGAAGGTTCGGCGAAAATAGCGTTTTTGGGCTGCCGCACAACCGGCTTTCTCCGATTGGGTCGGGTTTTCAGGATTTTCCCAGCAGGGAACGCAGCTTTTGCTGGAATTCGCTTTCCGCAGTCCCGGCATCGTCGGCAGCCTCCATTGAAACGCCTTGCTTGCGCGGATAGGGATCGATCGCCAACCCAAAGAACTGTTCGGCGAGCGCCCCGACATCGATCGTATTGCCGGAAAATGTTTCCGGGCTGTCCGGCCCTTCGGCATCGAGCATTATCTCGCCGCCGCCCTCGAAACCCTGCCGCCCGAGCTTGGACTGCTCCGGCAGGAACAGTCCGTCGACCGCCTCGTCTATATGCGCCTCGACCGGGTCGAGGGTGACGATGCAGGCCTGGGTGATATCGGCCTCGACGCGGCCGCTGACCTTGACGCCGTTGCGCTTCCATGGCGTCACCAGCAGTTCGGCACGGTAGTTCTCGACCGAGAGCAAATCGTGCTCGCCCGCCAGCGCGGCGCGCTGCGCGGCGTCGGCCTCGATCACCACCGGCAGTCCCTTTTGCGGCAGCCTGGCGACATTGGCCACGAATGACACAGGGCTCTGGGAATCGGCGTGTTTCATCTTTTCCTTAGATAGTCTTTGTTTCTCTTAAATAGTCTGGGCCACGGGGAATGCCACCGTGCCGGAAACAATCGATTCGGTCGGCTGTTCCGCGAGTCGCCTCGAGACATCGGCGACATAGCCGGCCAGTTGCGTTGCTTGCGGCCAGGTGGCGGCATCGGGCCTGACATTGCGGGCAAGGGCGGCGACGAGTGCATCCTGGTCGTTTCGTTCCAGCGCATCGTCATAGGCGGCGGTGCGGCCATAGAACATCTTCGCCAGTTTCTTCATGCGCTTCGGCACGCCGACGTCGCCGATGCCCAGTTCCCGCAGCGAATGCTCGACATCCATGAAGAACTCGTCGATCAGCACCTGCGCGACCTCCCCGGCAACGCCGCCCTCGCCGCGCAGCCGGTGCTGAAACAGGAACATGTGCAGCGACAGCATCTCGAAGCGGCCAAGCGGCGTGTCCGGTACATTCCAGTCGGAATAAAACACGGTTTGCCGCGCCGCTGCCACGATTTGTGAGTAAAGCGCCTCGGTGATAGCGCGGTTGGCGTGACGTTCGCGACCAAAAAGGCGCTGGAACATTGAGGGTGGTCTCCCGGGGACCGTATGTTGAATTGGCCTTGTTGCATCGGCGAGCAAGCTGGTTTACCGGTTTTGCGGCCCAGCGCAAGTTGCGGCCAGCTAATGGAGTTGTAGTTGCGCGCGCTGAAATTCAAGTCGACTTTTCTGTCCAGGTCCGCTTTGTCCAGGTCCACCGGCGCGGTCTCGCTGCTGGTGGTTGCATCGGCGCTGTCCGCCTGCAACTCTTCGAAGATGATCGGTGATCTCAATCCGAGCGAGACGCTGACGCAGGGCTACGTCATCGACCAGCAGGCAATCGACCTGGTGCCGGTCGGCTCGAGCCGCGAACAGGTGCTTCTGGCGCTCGGCACCCCGTCGACCAAGGCGACTTTCGACAACGAGGCGTTCTACTACATCTCACAGACGCGCAAGCGTTACGTCGCCTTCGACAAGCCGCGGCTGGTCGACCAGAAGGTGCTGGCCGTCTATTTCGGCGAGGACGGGCGCGTTACCCAGATCGCCAATTACGGCCTGAAGGACGGCAAGGTGTTCGACTTTATCTCGCGGACCACGCCGACCGGCGGCAAGGACCAGAACTTCCTCAGCCAGATCATCGGCGGCGCCAGCAAGTTGGCGCCCGGCCTCCCCGGCGGCGGCGGCGGCTCGCCCGGCACCTGATCCATCCCGGCAGAATCTGCTTCTCATCCTTTCCTTTTGCTTCCCTGGAAGCAGCAACATCTCAGGCGACCGAAAACCCGCGGGAGCGATCCTGCGGGTTTTTGTTTTGAGACAGCAAGCCAGCGTCGCGGGCTGCGGGCCGCAGACGACTTGAAGGGCGTCAATGCCTTGATGCGGGACGTCCAAAATAGAAGAACCCGCGGGATCGCTCCCGCGGGTTCGGTTCTGGATTTCGGGCCCGGAAGGGCCGAGCGGCCTCAGCCGTGCGCGAGCACGGCCAACAGCAGCAGGGCGACGATGTTGGTGATCTTGATCGCCGGGTTGACAGCCGGACCGGCGGTGTCCTTGTAGGGATCGCCGACCGTGTCGCCGGTCACCGAGGCCTTGTGCGCCTCGGAACCCTTGAGGTGCTTGATGCCGTCCTTGTCGGTGAAGCCGTCCTCGAACGATTTTTTCGCGTTGTCCCAGGCGCCGCCGCCAGAGGTCATCGAGATGGCGACGAACAGGCCGTTGACGATGACGCCGAGCAGCGAGGCACCAAGTGCTGCAAAGGCGGACGCCTTCGAGCCCGAGAGCAGCAGCACGCCGAAATAGACGACCAACGGCGCCAGCACCGGCAGCAGCGACGGAATGATCATTTCCCGGATCGCCGCCTTGGTCAGAAGATCGACCGCACGCGCATAGTTCGGCTTCGACGTGCCGGCCATGATGCCCGGATCCTCGCGGAACTGCTTGCGCACCTCTTGGACGATGGCGCCCGCCGCGCGGCCGACGGCCGTCATGGCGATGCCGCCGAACAGATACGGAATCAGGCCACCAAAGATCAGACCGGCGACGACGTAGGGGTTGGAGAGGTCGAAAGAGACTTCGCCCATACCCTGGAAGTAAGGATATTTGTCGCTATTGGCGGCAAAGAACTTCAGGTCGTTGGAGTAGGCCGCAAACAGCACCAGCGCGCCGAGACCGGCCGAACCGATGGCGTAACCCTTTGTCACCGCCTTGGTGGTGTTGCCGACGGCGTCGAGCGCATCGGTGGACTGGCGCACTTCCTTGGGCAAGCCGGCCATTTCGGCAATGCCGCCGGCATTGTCGGTGACCGGGCCGAAGGCGTCGAGCGCAACGATCATGCCGGCAAGGCCGAGCATCGTGGTGACTGCGATCGCGGTGCCGTAGAGGCCGGCGAGCTGGTAGGTCGAAATGATGCCGCCGACGATGACGATCGCCGGAAGTGCCGTCGATTCCAACGAGACCGCAAGACCCTGGATGACGTTGGTGCCGTGACCGGTGACCGAAGCCTGGGCGATGGAGTTCACCGGGCGCTTGCCGGTGCCGGTATAGTATTCGGTGATCACCACGATGAGGCCGGTCACCGCGAGACCGATCAGGCCGCAGATGAACAGGTTCGTGCCGGTGACGGCCATGCCGGCGACCGTTCCGATCTCGCCCCAGCCCAGCGTTGCCGAGGTGGCGATGCCGAGGCCGACGATCGACAGCAGGCCGGTGACGATCAGGCCCTTGTAGAGCGCGCCCATGATCGAGCCGTTGGAGCCGAGCTTGACGAAGAAAGTGCCGACGATGGACGTCAGGATGCAGGCGCCGCAGATGGCCAGCGGATAGAGCATCGTGGCGCTGAGAACGGCGGTGCCGCCGAAGAAGATGGCGGCGAGGACCATGGTGGCGACCACGGTCACCGCATAGGTCTCGAACAGGTCGGCAGCCATGCCGGCGCAGTCGCCGACATTGTCGCCGACATTGTCGGCGATGGTGGCCGGATTGCGTGGATCGTCTTCGGGAATGCCGGCTTCGACCTTGCCGACGAGATCGCCGCCGACGTCGGCGCCCTTGGTGAAGATGCCGCCGCCGAGACGGGCGAAGATCGAGATCAGCGAGGCGCCGAAGCCGAGCGAAACCAGCGAGTCGATGACGACACGGTCGTTTGGCTGAAGGCCCATGAATTGGGTGAGGATCAGGTAGTAGATCGAGACACCGAGCAGGGCCAGGCCAGCGACCAGCATGCCGGTGATGGCGCCCGACTTGAAGGCGATCTCGAGGCCGGCAGCGAGGCTGTTGGAAGCCGCCTGCGCGGTGCGGACATTGGCGCGCACCGAGACGTGCATGCCGATGAAGCCGGCGGTGCCCGACAGAACGGCGCCGATCAGGAAGCCGATGGCGGCGGTGATCGAAAGCAGCCACCAGGCGAGCAGCAGGACCACGACGCCGACGATGGCGATGGTGGTGTACTGGCGCGCCAGATAGGCCTGCGCGCCTTCGCGGATGGCCGCGGAAATTTCCTGCATGCGTGCATTGCCCTGATCGGCCGCGAGGACCGAACGTGTCGCCCAGATGGCGTAAAGGACTGAAAGCAGACCGCAGGCGATGACGGCTGAAATTATGGTCATTGCCGGATTTTCCTCGCTTGATGACCCAAAAGAACCCCTCCCTGGGCCGTTGAGACAGGGGAGCGGATTCCGCGCGCGGAATCCGCTCCCTTCGCATCGGCTTATGCGAAACAGGGTTGCGAACGTCAAGATATTGTTCGGTTTTTGCCCGGCTTTCGCCCAAAGGCCCCGCCTTTCGCCCAAAAGCAATGGGCGGCAACACGCTCGCCAGCGCCGCCACCCAATTAGATCGAATGAAATCGGCTGGCGGTCGTCAGCCGTTGCGCAGGTCGCAGTCCAGCTTGACGACGAAGATCCGCACCGCCAGCATGTAGAACATGAAAGCCTTCTGCTGGCCGTTGCAGATGTTGGGCTGCCAGGCAGGAAGAACTTGCAGATCAGCGCTCATGCAGTTTTGCAAATACCGGCGGGCAGCCTATCTTCCAGGTCGAACTGGGAGATGACTCATGAAGTTCAAGGCGATCATTCACGAAGCCGAAGAAGGTGGCTACTGGGCCGAAGTGCCGGCAATTCCCGGCTGCGCGACCCAGGGTGAAACCTTGGACGAACTTGTCGAGAACTTGCGTGAAGCGATCGAAGGCTGCTTCTCGGTAGAGCCGCTATCTTTCACTTCAGAACCCGGCCGGGTCATGGAAATCGCTGTTTGAAGTCCATTTCCGGCAAGGAGCGTGCAATCGCGCGTCGCGTTTGACCGGCCTCATGCGACGCGCTTTAGGTTGTTGTTTTTATGCATGTCGTTATCGCAAAACCGCTGCACACTTTTGCGCGACATGCATTACAGCGCCGCGCGTCCGTTTGGACGCGCAAAGGACGCTGTAGCACTTTGATTTTGCGCATGATCCTTTCCGAACCTTCGGTTCGGGGTCATGCGCTGGTCGGCCGGGCGCCCGTCATCTTCAGCACGCCCAGCGCCACGAAGCACAGCACCGTCACCGGGAAGATGATCCAGTTCAGCATCTCCCAGCCCCAGGCATTGTAGACGGCGCCCGACATCAGCGAAGCGAAGGCGACGGAGCCGAACAGGACGAAGTCGTGAAAACCCTGGACCTTGCCCTTTTCGGATGGCCGGTAGCTGTCGGCGACCATGGCGGTGGCGCCGATGAAGCCGAAATTCCAGCCAAGGCCGAGCAGGATCAGCGCCGTCCAGAACTGCCACAGTGCCAGGCCCGACAGCGCCACCACGGCGCAGCCGATCAGCAGCACAAGGCCGGTTGCGACGATCCGTTCGGCGCCGAAGCGATAAATCAGCGAGCCGGTGAAGAAGCTCGGCGCGAACATCGCCATGACATGCCAGGAAATGCCGAGAGTGGCGTCGTCCGTCGACAGGCCGCAGCCGACCATGGCGAGCGGCGCGCCGGTCATGACGAAGCTCATCAGCGCATAGCTGCCGACGGCACAGAACAGCGCCGCAACGAAACGCGGTCTGGTGACGATCTCGGCGAGCGGCCGCGCGTCGCTGTCGGCGATTTCTGCTTTGCCCGTCGCCTTCGCCGGGATGCGCAGGAACGACAGGATGGCGGCGCCGACCGCCGCCAGCACCAGGATTGACGCGAACGAGCCGGCAAACATCACCGGCGCAAACAATTCGCGGGTGAAGATGACGATCTGCGGCCCAAGGACGGCGGTGACGATGCCGCCGGCCAGCACAAAGGAGATGGCGCGGGCCTTGAATTCAGACGGCGCGTTGTCGGCGGCCGCGAAGCGGAATTGCTGGACGAAGGCACCGCCGATGCCGATCACCAGCAGGCCGAAGGCAAACAGCCAGAAGCTGGCGTAAAACAGCGCCAGCGTGGCGACCAGACCACCGAGCGCGGTGACGATCGTGCCGGTCATGAAGCCGTCGCGTTGGCCGAGCCGGCGGATGATGGCTGCGGCCGGCAGGGCGCCGAGCGCCACGCCGACGTTGAAGCCGGTGATCGGCGCCGTCGCCAGCGACTTGTCGGAGTCGAGCAGATAGTGCCCGGCCAACCCACCCACGGAAATGGCGATGGGTGCGGCCGAGCCGATGATGGCCTGCGAAGCGGCAAGGATGAGCGCCGTGCGGCGCGCTTCCCTGCCAGCGTCGGCGATAGCGACGGCCGTCATGAAGCGTCCTTGCCACGCCCCTCGCCGCGCACCCGGCGCGACACGCGATCGAGCACCGCGTTGACCAGCTTCGGCTCGTCTTCTTCGTAAAACGCCTTGGCGATGTCGATATATTCCGAAACGATGACAGCCACCGGCACGTCCTCTCGCTTCATCAGTTCGTAGACGCCGGCGCGCAATATGGCGCGCAGCGTCGAATCGAGCCTGGACAGCGGCCAGTCCTCGGTCAGCGCCTGGCGGATGATCGGATCAATGGTTTTCTGGTTCTCGACGACGCCGGCCAGGATGGCGCGGAACCATTGTGCGTCGGCCTCGCGATAGAGCGCGCCGTCGACTTCCTTGCCGAGCCTGAACGCCTCGTATTCGGCGGTGATCTCGAAGACGCCGCTGCCGGCCACATCCATCTGGTAGAGCGCCTGCACGGCGGCCAGACGGGCAGCACCGCGCTTGTTGGCGTGGCGTACCGCGGGCTGGCCGGGTGATGCGGGTTCGCTCACGATCGCTCCCCCAACTGTTGCTTGAGGGCAATCATGGTCAGCGCCGCACGCGCGGCAAAGCCGCCCTTGTCGCCTTCCGAACGCCTGGCCCGCGTCCAGGCCTGCTCGTCATTTTCGGTGGTCAGGATGCCGTTGCCGATGCAGACCGCTTCCTGCACGGACAGGTCCATCAGGGCACGGCTGGATTCATTGGCGACGATGTCGAAATGATAGGTGTCACCGCGCACGACGGTGCCGAGGGCGACAAAACCATCATAGCTCGGCCCGCCTTCGGCGGCGCCGTCGAGCGCGAAGGAAATCACCGCGGGAATTTCGAGTGAGCCCGGAACGGTGACGACATCGTATGTCGCGCCCGCTTCGTCGAGCGCGCTTGTCGCACCTTCGAGCAGCGCGTCGGCAAGGTCGTCATGGAAGCGTGCCTCGATGACAAGAAGGTGGGCCTTCTTCTTCGGGCGAATGAACGCTTTGCCGTGTTGGGATGTGCCAGCCATAGATGTCTCCGGGATCGCCGGTGACTTAGGCCGAAGCCGGTTTGATCGCAAGCAGAAGATTGGTGGAGACGAGCCAGGCTTATCGCATCTTTGGGCGAGGTGCGGAGTGGGGGCAGCCAGCACCGATGCTTTCAGCCCACACAAGAACGGCCTCGTGATCCACCACACGGCCGTCATCCACGTCGGCCAAGGCTTGGCGCGTCAGCCGCTCTTCCTCTTTGGAATCCCTGCTTTCCATCAAAGTCCCTTCCTCATTTGAACAGCTCAGCGATATCAGCCATCGGCCGGAACAGCTTCATTGGCTGATCTGGGAACGGCAGAAAGCTCTCGCGTTGATAGAAGCGGCGTGCGTCTTCGCCTTTGGCATCGACTATAACAGCGAACGAGGCAATCTCGCTTCTGACGCACCGGGACAGTGCATCGGCCAAGAGATAGCGACCATGGCCTTGCCCCCGATATCGCCGATCAACGGCGAGACGACCAAGCAGCGTCGCTGGAATGAGGGGGTAGCGAGGAAGCTTGCGGATGGTCTGGGCGGGCCACTCGCCAATATCCACGGCAGTCGCCGACAACGTGTAGTAGCCGGCGATGGCTCCGTCCGGCAGGACAAGAACAAACGGTGCCGCGATGTTCTTGCGCGCGTCCTGTCCAGCCTGCATTCGGAAATATCGATCGAGCGGCTCTACGTCGCTCTCGAACGAAGTCCTTTCGTGATGTGGGCCAAGCACCTCAACCCGAAGAGAATCCTCGTTGGAGGCGCTCACTCGTCAGGTGCCGGTGGCCTGACGATACCGACGCACGGTATCGCGCAAACGATCGTTTACCGGCTGCGGATTGATTAGGGCATCGACGAAGGCCCGGCTGTCGCGGACAGACAAATCGAGACGCTGATGCTCCTCGATGGTCCTGCGGGCGGCTTCTTGCACACTGGTCAGCACGAAATCCGTCACCGTCCGGCCCTGCAGGGCCGCAGCATGTTCAATTAGGCTTTTCTGGTCGGCCGTAACGCGCGTCTCCAAACGCTCGCCACGGACACGGCCGCGAGGTGGGTGTGCATGTGCTGTCATCGTCATTCTCCAGCCGACAATGTACGGCCAATGGCCGGAAACTTCAAGGCTGTTGCCTCAAAGCCCCTCTTTCGCGGCCTCGGCCAAGCGCGCCGCATAGCGAGCCATGGTGTCGATCTCGAGATTGACCCGGTCGCCGACCTGGCGTTCGCCCCAGGTGGTCACCGTCAGCGAGTGATGGATCAGCAGCACGTCGAAGCGGGTGCCTTCGACCTTGTTGACGGTGAGCGAAGTGCCGTCGAGCGCGACCGAGCCCTTGGGTGCGATGAATTTGGCCAGATCACGCGGCGCATCCAGCGTGAAGCGCACAGCGTCGCCTTCCTCCTTGCGCCACACGATCTCGGCCATGCCGTCGACATGGCCTGAAACGATGTGCCCACCGAGTTCGTCGCCGATCTTCAGCGCCCGCTCCAGATTGATCCTCGTGCCGGATTTCCAGCCCATCGCTGTGGTCAGCCTAAGCGCTTCTTCCCAGGCCTCGACTTCGAACCAGCGCGCATTGGCGCCGCTTTCCGGCAGCGCCGTGACCGTCAGGCAGACGCCGCCACAAGAAATCGAAGCACCGATGGCGATGGTCTGCGGGTCATAGGCGGTGTCGATGCGCAGGCCGACGCCCTCTCTCAGCGGCTTCACGGCAGCGACGGTGCCGACATCGGTGACAATCCCGGTAAACATCAGATGTCCCTTATCCACTCGGCGTAGCTGTCTTCGCCGAAACGCATGTCGCGCAATTTGCGAAATCCTGCCGGGATATGGTCGGCGTCGATGGGCGATGCAATGCCGCTCTTGCCGATCGGCTTCTGCCCCTGGAATAGCACGATGCGGTCGACCAGCCCTTCGGCGAGGAAGGCTTTGGCCACCTTGGCGCCACCCTCGACCAGCACGCTGGCCATGCCGAGCGCCGCCAGATCCTCGAGCAGTTCCGGCAGCGCAATATCGCCCTCATACGTCTCGGTGCCGATGAAGCGCACGCCGGCGCGTTCGAGCGCGGCCCGCCGGTACGGGTCGGCTTCGGCGCAGGCGGCGACATAGAGCGGAACCCGCTCGACGCCGGCGACCAGTTTCGACGTTTCCGGCAGCCTGATCTGGCGGTCGAGCACGATGCGCGCCGGCGAACGGTTTTCCAGCCCCGGCAACCGCACCGTCAGCGCCGGATCGTCCTCCAGCGCCGTGCCGATGCCGATCAATATGCCGTCGGCTTCGGCCCGCATCATATAGACTTCGCGCCGGGCGACGTCGCCGGTGATCGAGACCTGCCCCTCGCCTTCCATGCCGATCTTGCCATCGCTGGAAAGTGCAAGTTTCAGGATCACTTCCGGACGCTTTTTCAGAGATCGAATGAGATAGCCGGCCATCTGCTCGGCGGCTTCTGCCAGCAGCACCTTTTCGACCACTTCGACACCGGCGGCATGCAGGATCGCATAGCCGTTGCCGGACACGCGTGGATCGGGGTCGCTCGCAGCCCCAACTACCCGCGCGACGCCGGCATTGAGCAGTGCAGTGGCGCAAGGTGGCGTGCGGCCATGGTGGGCGCAGGGCTCCAGTGTGACATAGGCGGTGGCGCCGCGTGCGAGCTCGCCGGCCTCGGCCAGCGCCTCGGTCTCGGCATGCGGCCGGCCGCCGACAGCGGTGACACCGGTGCCGACGATCATCGGCCCGGTGCCGTCGTCGCGCACGATCAGT
This sequence comes from Mesorhizobium delmotii, assembly GCF_900149755.1. Lineage (NCBI taxonomy): Bacteria > Pseudomonadati > Pseudomonadota > Alphaproteobacteria > Hyphomicrobiales > Phyllobacteriaceae > Mesorhizobium > Mesorhizobium delmotii. The sequence continues at coordinate 44,227 of NZ_FUIG01000018.1, forward strand.
GTGCCGACGGACGGGTTGGTCGAGGTCCGCCCGGCATTTTTCCGCGACAGCCTGAGTGCTGCCGCCATGAAGCGGCGATCAAGAACTTCTTGTTCGGCTTGGCTGCGCCTTGCCATGCTCAGCCGGCGTCCTCTTCCTTGAGCTCGTCACCCTTCAGTTCGCCCAGCACGTCGTGGAAATCCTTGGCCTCGCGGAAATTGCGATAGACCGAGGCGAAGCGGACATAAGCGACGTCGTCGAGCGATTTCAGCGCCTCCATCACCAGGCGGCCGACCTCGCCCGAGGCGACTTCGGTCTCGCCCGAGCTTTCGAGCTGGCGCACGATGCCGGTCACCGCGCGGTCGATACGCTCGGGATCGACATTGCGCTTGCGCACGGCGATCTCGACCGAGCGCAGCAGCTTGTCGCGGTCGAACGGCACCTTGCGCCCGGACTTCTTCACCACCACGAGGTCGCGCAACTGCACGCGTTCGAAAGTGGTGAAGCGGCCGCCGCAATCGGGGCAGACGCGCCGCCTGCGGATCGCCGCGCCATCTTCGGCGGGGCGCGAATCCTTCACCTGCGTATCTTCGGACTGGCAGTAGGGACAGCGCATGGACAGCCTTATGTTCGCGATTCTCGTGGAGCGAAAGGCTTAGAGGTTTTTGCCGGGATGGCAAAGCACCGGGGTGGTCTCTCGCGCCTCAGAGATAGCGAGGCGCGAGAAAAATTGCCAGCATCATACGAGACGGCAACACCGGCCGATTACGGAGCGACGTCACCAGTCGGGAACCCACATGACACGCCGAGGCTGCGATAGGCCTTGGTGAAGCCGTCCATCGATACGGTCGCGACCGCTGTGTCGGCGAACGTGACATCGAGTGCGCTGGCGCGGCGCATGGCACGCAGCAGCGCCAGGCTGATCTCGGGCTTGTTGTTCAACATCCATTTTCCGCCGGCACCGGCCATGGCATTGACCGTCGCCTTGACCTTGCCGTTGCTGTCGCCGAACACCGCCGAAATATTCTCGCCAGTCGGCAAGTCCTTGTTCTTCATGGCGATGACAAGCGTCGGATAGCCACTGGGCGGCAGTGCATCGCCGTTCGAGATGGCGAGCGTGAGAGTGCCGCTGGTACCGCTCGCGTCGAGAAAGGCGGTCGAGGCGACGCAGGTCTTGCGCAGATCCTCGCCGGTATCGATCTCGTCCACAGTGGTGGACCACATGCCGAAGGTTTCGGTCTTCGGTGCGGCTGGGGTGGGCGCAGACTGTGCCAAGGCGGCGGACAGCGGCAAGGCGGTCAATGTCGCCACTACGCCAAGCGCGCAAAACCCAGCGACACGGAAAATCTGCATCATCGTCAAGCCTCCTGTCCGGACTCGGTCCCCACTGCAACAGTGCTTCTCGTGCGGCCGATAACGGATGACACTTTGCGTAAGCTCAACCGAGATAGGGATAGAGCGGAAAACGATCCGTCAACGCCGCCACCTTCGCCTTCACCGCGGCCTCGACGGCTGCATTGCCTTCGTCGGAATTCGCGGCCTTGAGCCCGTCCAGCACCTCGGCGATCAGCTTGCCGATCTCGCGGAACTCGGCCTGGCCGAAGCCGCGCGTGGTGCCGGCCGGCGTGCCGAGCCGCACACCCGAGGTGACGAACGGCTTTTCGGGATCGAAAGGAATGCCGTTCTTGTTGCAGGTGATGTTGGCGCGGCCAAGCGCTGCCTCGGCGCGCTTGCCGGTGGCGTTCTTGGGGCGCAGGTCGACCAGCATCAGATGGTTGTCGGTGCCGCCGGAGACGATGTCGAGACCGGTTTCCTGCAGGCTGGAGGCCAGCGCCTTGGCATTGGCGGCAACGCCCTCGGCATAGACCTTGAAGCTCGGCTTCAGCGCTTCGCCGAAGGCCACCGCCTTGGCGGCGATGACATGCATCAGCGGCCCGCCCTGCAGGCCCGGAAACACCGCCGAGTTCATCTTCTTGGCGATCTCCTCGTCGTTGCACAGGATCATGCCGCCACGCGGGCCGCGCAGCGACTTGTGCGTGGTGGTGGTAACCACATGGGCATATGGCAGCGGCGACGGATGCACGCCACCGGCGACCAGGCCGGCGATATGGGCCATGTCGACCATCAAATAGGCGCCGATCGAGTCGGCGATCTCGCGAAAACGCTTCCAGTCCCAGACGCGCGAATAGGCGGTGCCGCCGGCCAGGATCAGCTTCGGCCTGGTCTCTTGGGCGGTCTTCTCGATCGCATCCATGTCGAGCAGATGATCGTCCCTGCGCACGCCGTAGGAAACGACCTTGAACCATTTGCCGCTCATATTGACCGGCGAACCGTGCGTCAGGTGGCCACCGGAATTGAGGTCGAGACCCATGAAGGTGTCGCCGGGCTGCAGCAGCGCCAGGAACACCGCCTGGTTCATCTGGCTGCCGGAATTCGGCTGAACGTTGGCGAAGTTACAGCTGAACAGCTTTTTCGCACGCTCGATGGCCAGGTCCTCGGCCACGTCGACGAACTGGCAGCCGCCATAGTAGCGCTTGCCTGGATAGCCCTCGGCATATTTGTTGGTCATGATCGACCCTTGCGCTTCCAGAACGGCGCGGGAGACGATGTTTTCCGATGCGATAAGCTCGATCTCGTGGCGCTGGCGGCCGAGTTCGTTGCGGATCGCGCCGAAAATCTCCGGATCCGCATCGGCAAGCGTGGTTTCGAAGAAGGATTCGAATTTGTTCGACACTGCCGCTGCTGTTGCCATGCTTGAGATCCTTGTCGTCCGGGGGGCCTGCCGCGCCATTAACACAGTTGCTTTCGCCCCGCCACGTTTGCAGCGCGAAATTTGCTGGCCGGATTGCGGCAGCAAGGCGAAGAGCTGGCTATTTCCTCGCCTGACGGCCCTTCAGCAAAGCTTCCGTAAGCGTAATCTCAGTAAGCAGCGCCTGCATGGTGTGATCGTTGATCTCACGGCTGCGAAACATGGCGCGCACCGCCTTGCGCTCGGCCTCGATGCCGGCGAGCCTCATTTCGAGCTCCAGCCGTCCGGCTTCACGGGCTTCAGTGCGCGCTTCATCAGCCTCGTCGGAGGCGGCGATGCGGCGGCGGTAACCGGCGACAATGCTGTCGGCCGCGGCGAGCCGGGCGCCGGGCACCTCACCTTCGTCCCCGTCTTCCGCACCGGCGATGCTCTCGATGCGGTCGATGGCGGCCTTGGCCGCGCCGACACGCGCCAGGCGTTCCTCGGCAGCGCCGGCATCCTCGCCCGGGTCAACCAGCCCGCGCGCAATCCAGGGCAGCGTGAGGCTGGCGATGGCCAGTGAGCAGATGATGACGCCGGCGGCCAGGAAGATCGCCACGTCTCGCGCCGGAAAGGGCGAGCCGTCCGGCATGGCGAGCGGCAGCGACAGGATGCCGGCCAGCGTTATCGCGCCACGCACGCCGGCCACCGAGCCGGCGAGGAGAATACGCAGTCCGAACGGCTCGGCCTTGCGCTTGCGCAATCGCGCCACGACGCGGGCCGTAGTGTCGCCAATCCAGATCCAGACAAAGCGCAGCGCGATCAGGCACAGCGTCAGCGCCAACACCGTCAGGATCGGCTGGATGACCGGATAGCGGCCGCTGAGCTCGGGCGGCACGTTGCCAATGATGTCGGGGAACTGCAGGCCGAGCAGGATGAAGAGCGCGCCGTTGAAAACGAAAGACAGCGTCGTCCACAGCGACATCGTCTGGATACGCGCCGAAACGCCGAGGAAGCGGAATATTCCGGAACCGCCGGTCAGCACGCCGGCAGTGACCGCAGCCAGGATACCCGAAGCCCCGACATGCTCGGCGCCGAGATAGGCGACGAAGGGCAGCAGGATCATGATCAGCACCTGCGCCTCGGCTGGCACGCCGCCGATGCGGTTCAGCAATTGCAGCGCCTTGGCGGCAACGAACAATGCCACCACGCCGGCCAGGATGCCGACTGCCACGGCGTAGAGGAAAGTCAGAGATACCGCGGCGAAGGAAAAACTGCCGGTCAACACCGCCGCCACCGCGAAACGGAACATGACCAGTCCCGACGCATCGTTGAGCAGCGACTCGCCTTCCAGAATGTGCATCAGCCGTGCCGGAACCACATTCTTGTCGACGATCGAGGACACGGCCACTGCGTCGGTCGGCGACAGCACCGCGGCGAGCGCGAAAGCGACGACGAGCGGAACGCTCGGCACCAGCCAGTGCAAGGCGTAGCCGAAGCCGACGATGGTGAAGAAGACCAGCCCGATGGCAAGGTCCAGTATCGGCCCGCGCAGCGCCACCAGTTCGCGCTTCGGCGCGCCATAGGCATCGCTGAACAGCAGCGGCGGAATGAACACCAGCAGGAAAAGCTCGGGGTCGATCTCGACATGGATGCCGCGCATCGGCCAGGCGAGTGCGGCACCTATGGCAATCTGCAGCACCGGCAACGGCACCCGCACCAGCCGGACCAGCGCGCCGGAAACGGCGACGAAGACGAGCACGATCAGGATGAAGATGGCGACTTGCATGGGCCTGTACCGAACGGCGCTTTCCGGACCCGGCGCAAAGCGCGCCCCCCAGCCGGATGCAAAAAGGCCGCCCTCACCGGCGGCCCTTTCAGTAAAAAAATCAGTCGCTTAGAGCGCGGAGGTGATCTGCAGCTCGTTGGCTCCGTCGAGCCCGTAGATGTCGTCGCGGAACTGCACGACGCCAGGCCCCGTCGACCAGGCCGAGATGTAGAGGAAAAAGACCGGCACCGGGTTGGTGACCTGCACCGGGATGTTCTCGCCGCTCTTGATCGCTGCCTCGAAATACTGGCGGCTCCAGCCCGGCGTGTCGCGCAGGATCCAGGTGACGAGGTCGCGTACGTTCTGGACGCGCACGCAGCCCGAGGAATCGAAGCGCATCATCTTGCCGAACAGGCTCTGCTGCGGCGTGTCGTGCATGTAGACGCCGTCCGGGCTCGGGAAATTGATCTTGACCGAGGCCATCGCATTGCCGGCGCCCGGATCCTGGCGGAAGCGGTATTTCTCCGCGTCGTCGGTCGACCAGTCGACGGTCAGCGGATCGACCTCGCTGCCGTCGGGTGCGAACAGACGGATGTTGCTGTCCTTGAGATAGTTGGGGTCCTTCCGCATCAGCGGAATGATGTCCTTGCGCACGATCGAGACCGGCGCATTCCAGTAGGGATTGACGATGATCTCGTTGATCTTGGAATCGACGATCGGCGTCTGGCGGTCGATCTTGCCGACAACGGCGGTGTGGCGCAGCACGACGCGGTCGTTCTCGACCGCCTCGATCTGGGCGCCCGGGATGTCTACCAATACATAACGGTTGCCCAGCGTGCCGGCGCGTTCGTTCAGCCGCTGCAGATTGGTCTGCAGCTGGCCAAGCCGGACCTGCGCCGAAACATTCATCGCCGCATACGAATATTGGCCCAGGGTCCCGTCGGAAGGCAGGCCGTGGCGCGCCTGGAAGCGCTTGACCGCCGCATCGACGTAGGAATCGAAGGCCTCCGACAGGCCGGCGCTCTGCGCCAGGTCGCCCGAAATCATCAAGCGCCTGCGCAATGGCACCACGTCGGGATCGATGACGCCGAGCTGCAACTTCTTGGTGTCCGGGACCGGCTCCCAGCCGCCCTGCGCGACAATATTCTGATACTGCGCGATCGCCTGCTCGGTGTACGCAACGGTCTGCAGGCTGACGATCGGCAGCGTCGAGGCCACCTTGCCGCCCTGGCTGGCGCGGGCGTCGAACTGGTCGTCCCAGTTGCCGCGGCCCGAGGATTTCAGGATATCCGCGATCACGTCCTGCGCGCTGGCGCCACCAGCAATCATCGTCGCGGCCAACGCGGAGGCTCCGGAAAGGAAGAAACGGCGACTGGTTCTCATGTACGCTCCAGATATTCCTGTAACAATTTTTTCACCGGGCGATCCCGCCCGCACTCTAGGGTTGGCGTCCTTAACAATTAGCCAACCATGGCCCCCATTGCTGCTGTGCGAGAAACGCGCCGGGCGCGACGCGCGTTCTCAGAGACGTTGGCAGGGAGACGGTTGGCTCTCGCCGCAACATCACCCGCATTCTCGCTTTCACCGGGAATATGGCGGCAACGTGACCCTAACTGCGATTTGGATCGGCTGGCGTGACGAAACGGAAAGACCGGTGCTTTTCGGCACCGGTCTTTAGATCGCTCCCCGGCCACGCTTCCGTGGCGCGGTTCCCCTTCATGTCGGGGATTTGCTTACATCCGGTAAGCGATGGTGTCGTTCCAGAAGCGGTCGAGGCGCTGCAGGGCGCGGTTCATCTGCTTGAATTCTTCCGTGTTGATGCCGCCGACCTGCTCGATCGAGCCGACATGGCGCTCATAGAGGCCGGCGACGACTTCCGCCACCTCACTGCCCTTCGGCGTCAGCGAGACCCGCACCGAACGACGGTCGATGCGCGAGCGCTGGTGGTTGATGAAGCCGAGATCGACCAGCTTCTTCAGATTGTAGGAGACGTTCGAGCCGAGATAGTAGCCGCGCGAGCGCAGTTCGCCGGCGGTCAGCTCCGAATTGCCGATGTTGAAGAGCAGCAGCGCCTGGATGGCGTTGATGTCGGAACGGCCGTTGCGGTCGAATTCGTCCTTGATCACGTCAAGCAAACGGCGGTGCAGCCGCTCCACCAGCTGCAGCGACTCCATGTACAGCGAACGGATTGCCTCGCGGCGGTCGTCGGATACGTTGGCGGTCTTCGCCGCCGGACGGGAATTGATCATTGTCTTTGCCTCTCGTTTGTCGCCTGGTGATTTTTTGTTTTTCACCTTGATCGCGACACTATCGAATACTCATAAAATTCGACTTAAACGCTAGGGCTAACAAGAGCTTACCGGTAATAGGTTTCGAAAGAGGCTTAACGAAGGGTCACCCGAACAAGGATGATTAACCTAAAGATTTAGCCAATGATTCCGGGCGGAAGCCGACACAAGTTAGAGCGTCCTTTGCTCGTCCAACCGGACGCGCGGCTATTCTTGTTGAGCATCGCTCCTATGCTCTATCGCCGGCTCTGGCGCTTCTGCATCCAGATCATCACGCGAAAGACGATGTAGAGCAGCGCCACCGCCGCATGCGAGGCTAGGATCAGCGGCCGGTGGCCGAAGAGTTCGGGAAAGCCGGCATACATGACGGTCTCGGTCGCCGCGCAGATGAACCAGATCACCGGCCCCCAGGAGGCCAGCATCCACAGACCGGCGGCGGCGAAGGGAAAGAAGACGGCGAGCGTCACCGCCGCCACCTGCCAATGCACCGGCATCAGGTCGAAGCGCCACAACGAACCGGGATAGAAGCCGATCAGCCGGATCCAGTACAAAATCCCGAATAACAGGCAGTAGCCCGCGATGACGCGCTGGAACCAGGCGAAGATGACCTCGGCCGTCGAGGGCTGGAGCACGAAGCGTCTCGACGTGACGTCGCTCACAGTTCGATTTCCCGTTCGCCGAGCGGAGCGAAATAGGCATCGACGTCGGCAGCGCTGACGTCGTCGATGCCTGCCGGCCGCCATTGCGGCGTCGAGCCCTTGTCGATGATGGCGGCGCGGATGCCTTCGTAGAAATCGTGGCCGGCAAGCATGCGGTTGAGGATGCGGAACTCCATCCGCATGCACTCGTCCATCGACAGCGTCAGTCCGGCGCTGATCTCGCGCCAGGCGACGTGCAGGCTGGTCGGCGAGCGGGTGCGGATCGTCGCCAGCGTCTTTGCCGCGAACGCATCGGCGGGTGCGGCGCGCTCCAGGCTGCCGATGACGTCACCCAGCGACGGTTGCGCGAAATGGCGGGCGATCGCTTCCAGCGTCGGACTGTCCGTCTCGCGCCGGGCCGGGACGGAAAAGCCGCGCAGCGCCGGTTCCGGGTCGCCGGTCGCGACCAGCCTATCGAGAAAACCGGCCTGGTCCTGCGCCTTGATCGTATGCGTTGCCAGGCCAGACCACAAAGCATCGCCATAGCGGATGCGGTTTCCGGTCAGGGCCAGATACATGCCGAAGCTGCCGCCAAGGTTCGGCAGGAGATGGCTGGCGCCGACATCCGGGAAAAAGCCGATGCCGACTTCCGGCATCGCGAACTGGGCGTTCTCGGTCAGTACCCGATGCGAGCCGTGGAACGAGATGCCGACGCCGCCGCCCATGACGATGCCGTCGATCAGCGCGACATAGGGTTTTTCGAACCGCGCGATGCGGGCGTTCAGCCGGTATTCGTCGGCGAAGAAATCGACCGGCGGCTTTCCGGCCCGGCCGGCCTCATAAATGTGGAGGATATCGCCGCCGGCCGAAAACGCCCTGCCCTCGGCTTTGACGACGACGACATTGACGCCGTCGTCGCGCTCCCAGGCGCGCAGCGCCTTGTCGAGCGCTTTGACCATGCGATGGGTGACGGCATTGAGCGCCTGCGGCCGCGTCAGCGTGACAACGCCGGCCCTGCCCGATCGTTCGAAGCGGATCTCGTTGCCGCCGCCAAAATCCATCGCCTAAGAATCCCTCCCCCGCGCCGCCGGGACTGAAGTGCTAAAACGCGGCGCATGGGCGCGTCAATGGCGGGGCGCAATCCTGCCGCCTTGGCCACCGCCGGCAGCCGATGCTAGAACGGGACCATCTTGATGACGGGCTTTCAAACCGGACGTTGAGCCATGCTTGGATTTTCGCGTCTTGCCCTATTGGCGATCGGCCTGATGGTATGCGCGACCGCTCGTCCCGCATTGGCCGGGGACGACCTCTATCGCGCGAAGACCATCGTCACCGGCCAGGGCGAAGAAAACCGCCGGATCGGCTTCAAGTCCTGTCTGGATGCGGTTCTGGTCAGGGTCTCCGGCGATCAGCGGCTGCCGAAAAAGCCTGAAATGGCGGCGCTGCGCGACAAGGCTGGCAGCTTCGTTGCCGAATTCCGCTATCGCGACCGGATGGAAGGCATTCCGATCCACGACGAGCAAGGCACGCATGACCGGCCGCACGATCTTACCTGCCTCTACAGGCCTGGTGTGATCGACCCGGTACTGGCCTCGCTCGGCAGCAAGCCGTGGCTCGCCGAGCGGCCGCGGCTGGCGATCTTTCTCGCAACGGAGCGAGGCGCCAGGCATTTCGCGCTGGCCGCCGACGATGAGCGCGGCGCATCGATGCGCGAATCGTTCGTGAATGCTGCCGACCCGCTGGCGATGCGGATCGCATTCCTCAAGGCGTCGCTGCTCTCCGAATCCGGGCTGGACGACAAGGCGCTGCACGAGGTGGATATCGCGGCTCTGGACAAGGACGCCAAACAGGCCGGCGCCGACCAGGCGCTTGCCGGCAGGATCGTCTGGAGCGACAAGGAATTGGGCTGGATCGCCGACTGGCGGCTGGCCACGGGCGGCAGGACCTACAGCTGGCAGGTGCGCGGCGTCAGCTTCGACGAGGCGTTCCGCGTCGCCATGCGGGGAGCGGCGCAGATCCTGTCCGGCAACGGTCAGCCATAGGTATGCCGAGTTTCAGGTGATGCCTGCAAACGGCGGTTTCCTGCGCTTCCAGTACTCGCGTACCTAAACGTACGCTCCGTTCCGGTTCTCGGAATCCACCTGTTTGGTCGCTTCGCGCCCGTCTTCGACTCCGGCTCGGCCTGACCTGAAACTCGGCATACCCCTCCCTTACGATGCTGGCACAATCGTGCCGCATTGGTCAGCGGCGGGGGCTCGTGGTAAAAACCACCCGATCCGGAGTTTTGGCGATGAACAAATTTACCCCAGCAAAGCCTGCCGGCGCGCGCAGCGTCGACGAGATCACCGGCAGCCGCCGTTTGCGCCGCATGCGCAAGGCCGACTGGTCGCGCCGTCTCGTCCAGGAGAACCGGCTGAGCGTCGATGATCTGATCTGGCCGATCTTCGTCGTCGATGGGAAAAATATCCGCGAACCGATCGCCGCCATGCCCGGCGTCTTCCGCCTGTCGCTCGATCTTGCCGTCAAGGAGGCCGAGCGCGCGGCAAGGCTCGGCATTCCGGCGATCGCCACCTTCCCCAATGTCGAGCTCGGCCTGCGCGACCAGACCGGCTCGCACATCCTCGATCCGGAGAACGTCATCAACCGCACCACGCGCGCCATCAAGCACGCGGTGCCCGAGATCGGCATCATCACCGACGCAGCACTTGATCCCTTCACCTCGCACGGCCACGACGGCATCTTGCGCGACGGCATCATCGTCAACGACCAGACCGTGGAGCAGGTGACGGCGGCGGCCGTCATCCAGGCGGCGGCCGGCGCCGACATCATTGCCCCGTCCGACATGATGGATGGCCGCATCGGCGCCATCCGCGATGCGCTCGATGCCAATGGTTTTCAGGACGTGGCGATCATGTCCTACGCGACGAAATTCGCCTCCGCCTTCTACGGACCCTATCGCGAGGCGGTCGGCACCGCCGGCCTGCTCAAGGGCGACAAGAAGACCTACTATCTCGACCACGCCAATTCCGACGAGGCCGTGCGCGAGGCCGAGCAGGACCTCGCCGAGGGCGCCGACATGCTGATGGTCAAGCCCGGCCTGCCCTATCTCGACATCATCCGCAGGCTGAAGGACGAATTCCGGATGCCGACCTTCGCCTACCAGGTGTCGGGCGAATACTCGATGATCAAGGCGGCCGCCGCCAATGGCTGGATCGACGGCGACAAGGCGATGCTGGAATCGCTGCTGGCCTTCAAGCGCGCCGGCTGCGACGGCATTCTTACGTATTTCGCGCCTGAAGTGGCGACGATGCTTAAGGGGTAAGCATCGTTTTGGGATTTTGCTGCAATCCGCTAGAATGGACCCATGAGCAGGAATGACGTCATCGAACGGTTGCAGAGGAACGCAGATGCCATCAAGGGCATGGGCGCGACTTCGCTTTATCTGTTCGGGTCGGCAGCGCGGGACGATGCGCAGCCGGACAGCGATCTTGATCTGTTCATCGACTATGGTCCGGCGAGGCGCTTTTCTCTAATCGATCTGGTCGGCATCAAGCAATTTTTGGAAGAGAAGATGTCAGCGGAAATCGACATCACCACACGCGACAGCCTTCATCCTATGTTGAAGGCCGAGATCGAACAATCGGCCGTGCGCGTATTCTGATGGCAGTCCGCCGATCCTAGCCGAGATCATAGCGGCTTTGGATGGCATCAGCGCTGCCACCGCCGGCAAGACTCTGGATGACTTTCGTAACGACTGGCTGCTACGCCATGGCGTGGAGCGCGGCATCGAGATTATTTCCGAAGCCACCCGGCACATCCCGGACGATTTGCTCGCTCTTGCTCCAGAAATTCCCTGGAAACAGATCCGCGGAATTGGCAATGTTTTGCGTCACGAATACCACAAAACTTCCGACGCTATCGTCTGGACCGTAGTGACAGACAGTCTGTCGCCGCTACGCCTAGCTGTCGAGCGCATCCTCGAGGCAACGCGGCGCAAGTAACTGCAGCTGCAACCGCCTTTTTGGCGGTGGTTCTGGTGCGGCTGGCCCAACGAGCCGCCCATCGCTCGGCGGCGATTCAAAGTACCGCTTGCAAAATGCAATCAGTCTAGCTAAAAACAACTGCTTGCATTTCACAACTGGATTAGAGGGAGGTACTCATGTCCAAGCTTCGTGTCGACGCTTTCACCCTGTCGATCGACGGCTTCGGCGCCGGTCCCGACCAGGACCCGAAAGAGCCGCTGGGCGTCGGCGGGGAAGCCCTGCACAAATGGATGCTCGGCACTCGAACCTTCCGCAACATGTCTGGCGAAGATGACGGGACCACGGACACGGACGACGCGTTCGTCACGCGCAGCTTCGAAAATATCGGGGCGTGGATAATGGGCCGCAACATGTTCGGGCCAATTCGGGGACCGTGGAAGGACGAAAGCTGGAAAGGCTGGTGGGGAGACAATCCGCCCTACCATGTGCCGGTCTTCGTGCTCACCCACCATCCGCGGGATCCTATCGTCATGGAGGGCGGCACGACCTTCCATTTCGTGACCGACGGCATCCACTCAGCGCTGGAAAAGGCGAAAGCAGCGGCTGATGGCAAGGACGTACGGCTCGGCGGTGGCGTCGCCACGATCCGGCAATATCTCCAGGAAAAGCTCGTCGACGACATGCATCTGGCGATATCGCCGATGCTGCTCGGCTCAGGCGAGAACCTTTTTGCCGGCATCGACATCCCCCGCCTCGGCTACCGCTGCAGCGAGCAGGTCGCAACGCCGAATGCCACGCATGTCATCATCGAGCGCGCGTAGTGCTGTGATGATAAAGCAGCCCCCTCACCCGGATTGCCAACCGAATTGCGAAGAGCAATTCGGGGCAATCCGACCTCTCCCCGGGGGGAGAGGAGATCGCCAGCGCTGGCGCCAGCCTCTTCTCCCCAGCGGGGAGAAGGTGGCCCGAAGGGCCGGATGAGGGGGCGTTCTCAGGCGCGGCAGTGCGCTTCTGGCGAGAACTCTGGCCTCAATACTTCTCAGGCACGTACAGTTCGCGCGGCAGCACCTGGCGCTCATATTCGGGATTGAAGACGCGCTCCGGCAGTATGATTTCCTCGTGCGGGACTTCCTCGTAAGGCATCTGCTTGAGAAGATGATCGATGCAGTTCAGCCGTGCCCGCTTCTTGTCGTTGCCCTCGACGATGAACCAGGGGGCTTCGGGAATGTTGGTGCGGGCGAAGGTCTCTTCCTTGGCCTTGGTGTACTGCTCCCAGCGCACGCGCGACTGCAGGTCCATCGGCGACAGCTTCCACTGCTTCATCGGATCATGGATGCGCATCTGAAAGCGCATCTGCTGCTCCTCGTCGGTGATGGAGAACCAGTATTTGACCAGGGTGATGCCGGAGCGGACCAGCATGCGCTCGAACTCCGGCACGTCGCGAAAGAACTCCTCGACCTGGTCCCGCTCAGCGAAGCCCATTACACGCTCGACACCGGAGCGGTTGTACCAGGAGCGGTCGAACAGCACGATCTCGCCGCCTGCCGGCAGATGCGGGACGTAGCGCTGGAAATACCATTGCGACTTCTCGCGCTCGGTCGGCGCCGGCAAGGCGACGACGCGGCAGATGCGCGGATTGAGCCGCTGGGTGATGCGCTTGATGACGCCGCCCTTGCCGGCCGAGTCGCGGCCCTCGAAAACCACCACCAGCTTCTTCCTGGTGTAAGCCACCCAGGACTGCAGCTTGATCAATTCGGATTGCAGCGTGATCAGGTCGCGAAAATATTGGAGGCGATCCATCGAGGGCGGATGCGCGTTCTTGTAGATTTTGGCGATTTCCAGCGACAGCGCCGGTTCCGACATTTCCAACTCGTAGTCCTCGTCGAGCATGTCGCCTAGCTCCGCTTCCAGCCAGTCCTTGGCAGGAGAATTCTGTTTTGCTTCGGTCATTTATGCTGCTCCGCGTGCACGCCCTGTCGGCGTCCGGCCTGCCAGCCAAGATCGAACACCTTGAGCCGACTTGCATACAGGCCGGCAATGACGGTTTTATTTCAGCCGGCCTGTGCGCCGGTGCGCCCAAATCCGTGAGATGCGATCAATCCGCCCCCCTTGGCATGGGCGACAAGCGGCTCAAATTGTCCTACAAATGCCACGTTCCTTCGGGCAGCCTTCGAAGCAGCCCTTCTCAACGCAATTGCGAGGATCTGATATGGAATACCGCACTCTCGGCCGTTCCGGACTGAAGGTTTCGACGCTTACCATGGGTACCATGACCTTCGGTGGCGCCGGCGCATTTTCGGCGGTCGGCAAGACCGATCTCGACGAGGCGCGCCGGATGATCGACCTCTGCATCGATGCCGGCATCAATCTCATCGACACCGCCAATGTCTATTCGAATGGGCTTTCGGAAGAGATCATCGGCGAAGCGCTCGGCGGCAAGCGCAAGCGCGATGTACTGATCGCCTCCAAGGCGCGCATGCGGATCGGCGACGGTCCCAACGACGAAGGGCTGTCGCGCTACCATCTGATCCGCGAGTGCGAGAAGAGCCTGAAGCGCCTCAGGACCGACGTCATCGACATCTATTTCCTGCACGAATGGGACGGCACGACGCCGCTCGAGGAGACCATCGCCGCGCTCGATACGCTCGTCAGCCAGGGCAAGGTCCGCTATGTCGGCTGTTCCAACTATTCCGGCTGGCAAGTGATGAAGGCGCTGGGGATCAGCGACCGCCAGCACCAGCCGCGCTTCGTCACCCAGCAGATCCACTACACGCTGGAAGCGCGCGAAGCCGAATATGAACTGCTGCCGATCTCGGTCGACCAGGGGCTTGGCGTGCTGGTGTGGAGCCCGCTCGCCGGTGGACTGCTGTCCGGCAAATACAACCGCGACCAGGCCACCGCCCGCCAGCTCAGCGGCTGGTCTGAACCGCCGATCCGTGATGAGGAGCGGCTATGGCGGATCGTCGACGTGCTTGCCAATATCGGCAACAACCATGGCGTGTCGGCGGCGCAGGTGGCGCTTGCCTGGCTGCTCGGCCGGCCGGCCATCAGTTCGCTGGTCATCGGCGGACGGACCGAAGCACAGTTCAAGGACAATATCGCCGCTGCAAGCCTTGTGCTGACCAGCGATGAGCGCGCACGCCTCGACGCAGTCAGCCGCCCGCCCGTTCTCTACCCCTATTGGCACCAGCAGTTCACGGCAAAGGACCGGTTCGGTCCGGCCGATCTGGTTCTCGACCGGGAGGGTATTTGAACGGATCCGGATCAGGTCGAAGGCCGCTGCGGGCTTAGCCGGAGATAAAACGCCAGACCTCGGGATCAGGCTCGATCTGACCGCTGAGCACGAAATACTTGTAGAGCACGAGCAAGCAGATCGCCTGCTCGGCCCGTTCGTCGGCGAACTTGCGGCAATAGGCGTTGGCGGCGGCGACGATGCGATCGGCCTCAGTCGGATGCCGTTCGAGATACTGCACCCGCTCGGCAAGATCCGTGAAATCAGGTTCGAGCGGCACATAGTGAACATCAGCCACGAGTTCGCTTTCGGCGAACCATGTCTCATATGTCGGCGGCGGCATCAGGCACAGCGAATTCGAACTCATGATCCATTTTAGGTTGGTCGCCACATCGTTGCCTTCGAGCGAAATGATGTAGCGACAGCGCCGCTGCTGATCGATGCTCAGATAGGGCTTGCGATATTCCGGCGCTGCCGTCGGTTTGGGCGTGCCGACATCGCAAAAGGGCAGATCGCGCGCGGCCTCCAGAAGCAAGGTCCTTATCGGGTTGTTGAGCTCGCCGCGCCACACCGCAACCGGAAGCTTGTCCGCAAAGGCAATTTCGTCGGCGGGCATGTGGAAGTGGCGGAACTTGTTGAGCTTGAACAGGACCCCGTTCCTGTTGTCGCCGGCGATCGGCCGATCCTTGACGATCGACGGCATCGCAGGCACTTCGACGACGTCGCCGAATTCGAGGTCGATGCGCAAATCGGGATCGAAGTAGCGGGTAAATTCCTTCAGATCGTAGTAATACATGCTCCGGCCTCTCGGCAGCCGGCTTAGCGGCACGGCCCCGGCGCTCGGCGCGAAAGCGTCCTGCAATCTGTTGTAATAGTTGAGACGCGCGCGGACCGATCCGTCCGAAAGCCTGGCCTGATTGAGCAGCCCGGCGAGCCTGCGGCGGAACAGCGCCTGCGGTGCGATATCGCGCACGGCATTGCGCGCATAGTAGAATAGCTTCTGTGCGTTTCTTTGAAGGGTGGCCATCGGTCACTTGGTGAAAAAGTCGGCTTGTGATTTGCCCTCCCGGCCCCTCCTACACCATTGTGCCGGCTATCTTGCAAGCCACGGAACCGTGTTCAGCCGGCCTGCCGGCTGTGTATGGAGCCGATCGCCCTTTGCGGTGTTGTGTTTGTAGCCCAATGCCCCTAGGCAGGGCTGAGAACCTTTGGGATTGTGAAAGGAAGAGATATGGCGCGAGCACCGAATTACGGCCAGGAACGCAAGGAACGCGACCGGCAGAAGGCCGCCAAGAAGGCGGAAAAGCAGGCGGCCAAGGCGGCAGCCAAGGAACGTTCGAAGCCCGAAGACGAGACCACGTCCGAGACCGAAACGGAAACGGCAGAGTAAAACGCATCCGGCCCGCGAGGCGGATCGGATTTGGCCTAGGAATCCCGCTGCGTCTTCAGGCCGGCGCCTTGTCGCTGACGAACACGTTCACCTCGCGCGCGGCGGCGATGAAGGCGCGCCTTGCGGTCATCGCCGGTTTGTCGCCGGCCAGCGCATCATGGCAGGCCTGCAGCGCTTCGCGATGCTTTGGACTGCGCTTGCCGGGCCAATTGTTGAGGAGGTAGTCGGAAGCCTCGCGCGCGGTCCGCAAGAGCTGAGTGGTTCCGTCCGCCGACTTGACGGTCACGGGTGTTTCAAATCGGTTGTTTTCCATCGCCGCTCTTACGCCATCGGCGCTCGCGAAGCGAGGGCGAAAGTGGTTGCCTCCGCAATCACACCGCAACGACGGCAAATCCCCTGGCACGCAGGCCGCGCCGGTCATTGTGCAATGATGTCACCAGCCGGTCGCGGCCGCCGACGATATGAGCCGAAAGCCGGTGTGCCGCCTCATCCGCATCGCCGGCCCGCACCGCCGCCAGAATGGCACGGTGTTCGGCCCAGGCACGGCCGAGTGCCGCCTCGTCGCGCACCTCCAGCCAACGCGCCCGCGACAGGCGCGTCATGGCATCGCGAACCGCCCTGAACAGGAACTCGTTGCCGGACAGGCGTGCCAGCTCGATGTGAAAGTCCATGCCGACGCGGTGCCATTCCTCGCGCGGGGTGCCGGCGTCGCAGGAGTCCAGCATCGCCTCGATGACGTCGACGGCGCTCCTGTCCTCCAAGGCACAAGTCAGCTTGACCGCCGCGACCTCGACCGCCTCGCGGTAGACGGCGATCTGCTCGATCTCGGCGAGGTTGATTGGGGATACCGTCCAGCCGCGCCCGTCGCGGCAGACCAGACCTTCCGTCTCGAGCCGCAGCAATGCGGCCCTGACCGGCGTGCGCGACGCCCCGAAGCGGCTTTCGATCCAGCGTTCCGTCAGCCGCTCGCCGGGACCGATCTCGAGGCCGAGGATCATCTCCCGAAGCTGCTTTTCGACATTCTGCATCTGCGACATTGTGGTTTCCGATTTCTGGCCGTTTTGCTGGCGATCGGCTCGACTACCATCGTTTGCCGATCACGTTTGAGAGCGCCGCATTGACAGCCGTCGAGCTTGCGTCCATGACGGATACCAGCTTGGTATCCCAAAATGGTATCCGGAACAAGTCGCCGAGAGACTTGCCGGACAGGACAGGACATGCCGCAAGAAGCCACCCCTGCCATGCAAGGCGCCCACAACATCCACTGGCGCCGCAATCTCGCCGTGTGCTTTGCCGGCTCGTTCAGCACACTTGTCGCCATGACGCTGCTGTTACCCTTCCTGCCGCTTTACGTCGAGCAGCTGGGTGCCGAGGGGCACGCGGCTGTTGTGCAGTGGTCCGGCATCGCCTATGGCGCGACGTTCTTCGCCGCCGCGCTGGTGGCGCCACTGTGGGGACGGCTGGGCGACCGCTACGGCCGCAAGCTGATGCTGGTGCGCGCTAGTTTCGGCATGGCCGTCTGCATGTCGCTGACCGGCATGGTGGAGACTGTCTGGCAATTGGTGCTGCTGCGCCTGCTGATCGGTTTCGCCGGCGGCTATTCCTCGGGTTCGACCATTCTCGTCGCCATGCAAACGCCGAAGGACCGGTCGGGCTGGGCGCTGGGCGTGCTGTCGGCCGGCATCACCGCAGGCGCCCTCGTCGGTCCCCTGCTCGGCGGCGCGCTGCCGCCCTTGATCGGCATCCGCGCCACCTTCCTGCTCGCCGGCGGCGTCATTTTCCTGGCGTTCCTGGCAACGACATTTCTCATCAAGGGGAACCCTCGCCCGGCAGCCGACAAATCAGCACCGACTGAGAAGCCGAAAGGCGGCTGGGCGCAAATCCCCGACAAGCGCCCGGTCGTCGCCATGCTGGCGACCGGCATGCTGCTGAGTTTCGCCACCATGTCGATCGAGCCGATCATCACGGTCTACGTCCAGCAGCTCATCGAGGACCAGAGCCTGCTAACACTGACCTCCGGCGTCGTCATGTCGGCGGCGGCACTTGGCGCCATCCTGTCGGCCTCGCGTCTCGGCAAGCTCGCCGACCGCGTCGGTCACTGGAATGTCATCATTGCGGCGCTTGCCGTCTCGGCGCTGCTGCTGATCCCGCAGGCCTTTGTGACGCAGGGCTGGCAGCTTGTCGGCCTGCGTTTCCTGATGGGGCTGGCGCTTGGCGGTCTCCTGCCCTGCATCACCAGCGTCATCCGTCACAATGTTCCGGACGGCGTCGGCGGCAATGTGCTGGGCTTGTCGATCTCGGCGCAATATGTCGGACAGGTCGCCGGGCCGTTGCTCGGCGGCTTCGTCGGCGGTCATTTCGGCATGCGCGCGGTGTTTCTCGGCACATCCGTGCTGATGGCGGGCGGTGCGGCGTATAACTGGCTGGTCCAGTCGCGTCGCGCGCGCGACATGCTGGTGCAGGCGGGCAAATCCTGCCACGGTTTGCGGGCTATCACTGCTTCACGGAGACCAGAGACATGAGCACGGCCGAGCAACCAGCAAGCGGCAGCGGCCGCATCCTCGTTCTCGTCGGCGGCCTGTGCGGCGCGGCCGGCGTGGCGCTCTCTGCCGCGGCGGCACATCTGGGCGGCGCTTTCGTCGGTACGGTCGCGTCGTTCCTGCTCATGCATGCGCCGGTCTTTCTTGCCGTCGGCCTCGTCGGCGCAAACCGGATCCTGCGAACCGCAAGCCTTATTCTTCTCGTCGGGCTTGTATTGTTCTGCGGCGATCTCCTTGCCCGTGACTTCCTCGGCTCGCGGCTTTTCCCGATGTCGGCGCCGATCGGCGGCACCTTGCTCATCGCCGGCTGGCTGGCGGTTGCAGCCTCGGCACTGGTGCGCCCGCGCTCCTGAAACGGCATTCCCGCAGCTCAGCGGGAGAGCTAGGCTGGTAGCCCTCCCCAGTTCAAAGTGCGTCGCTTGCGGACAAGACGGCCGGGTCCCGTTTTCGCCGAACGACGGTCAGTCAGACGATGGCCAGTCTTGCCGGCGTTCGGGCCGGACCGGCAGGTCGCGATTGCGTGCCGCCGGCTTGGTCAGCCGGCGCCGCTCCGGCCTATCGATGGCCGGCGAGATGCCCCAATAGTTGCGATAGATGTCTTCGAACAAATGATTGATCGGATGCATGGCTTGGCTCCTTTTTTAAACTTGAATCGATCCAATTGACAGGCCAGAAAATGCCGTACCGATCAGCTCGGCTTGCGCTCCACGAGAAAACGCAGATCGCGGATCCACGGACCGGCGCTGCCGCGACGCGTCCGGGTCACCGCGTTCGAGGTTATGCTCCAGTCGTTGCGATAGATGTCTTCGAACAGATAATTGACGGGGTGCATGGCTCTCTCCTTCCTGAATCGATCCCATCGACAGTTAGCGAAATTTGGATCGATTCAAAAATACGCCCAAATGCACCAATGTCAAGCAAAATTTGAATCGATCCAACAAAGGTGCTAGATACTGGATAAGGAGTCCGGAAGCAGAAAATGGCGTCATCCACCGAAAGCAATACGAAACCCATCCGGCTGGCAGACATCGCCAAGGCCGCCGGAGTTTCGCACGGCACTGCCTCCAACGTGTTCAGCCGTCCCGAGATCGTACGCGAGGAAGTCCGCGAACGGGTCAAGGCGGCGGCCGAGGCGATGGGCTATGCCGGTCCCGACCCGAAGGGCCGGCTGCTGCGTGCCGGCAAGGTCAACGCGATCGGCGTCGCCACGACCGAGCCGCTGTCCTATTTCTTCGACGACCCCTTTGCCCGCGCGATGATGGCCGGGATTTCCGAGGCATGCGACGCCACCGGCGCCGGGATAGCGCTGGTGTCGGCCGGCAATCAGGAAAAACTTGCCTGGAACATCCAGAGCGCGCTGGTCGACGGCTTCATTCTGTTCTGCATCGAGGGCGGCTCACGCCTTGTCGAACTGACGCGCGAACGCAAGCTCCCTTTTGTCGCGCTTGAGCTCGGCTTCCACGATGAGACCATCTCGGCGATCGGCGTCGACAATGTCGCCGGCGCCCGCCTGGCGGCGCACCATCTCGCCGAGCTTGGCCATCGGCGCTTCGCCGTTCTGGCGCTGCCTTTCGCCGACGACAGCACCGGTCTTGTCTCGCCGAGCCAAGTCCGGGCGGCCGTCTACACCGGCACGCGCGATCGCCTCGTCGGCTATTTCGAGGCGTTTTCCCGGTACGGCGTCGATACCGCCGGGATACCAGTATACGAAACCGAAAACGACGAAGCCAGCACAACGGCCGGCCTCGAAACGATCTTCGCCTCGACAGAGCCGCCGACCGCCATCCTGGCGATGTCGGACCGGATCGCCATGGTCGCGATCGAATGGTTGGCCGCGCGTGGCATTGCGGTTCCCGGCGACGTCTCCGTCGTCGGTTTCGACGGCGTGCCGGACGCCGCACTTTGCGATCCTCCGCTGACCACGGTTGCCCAGCCGATCGCCGAGATCGGACGCCGGGCGGCGCGAACGATCCTCGATTTCGACGGCACGGTGCGACGCGAGACGCTTGGCGTCGAGCTCGTCGTCAGGGCATCTTCCGGACCTCCGCCCAAAACAGCGTGAGGCAGACGCTATCGATTCAGCCTGTCGCCATGCCGCCCACGCCGAAGGATGCATTGACCGGCGGCGGCTCGCTGCGGACCGGCTTGCTGTTGCCGCCAATACCCGACAGCCATTCGAGGTAATAGGCGAGCGCGAACTGCATGGCGATGCCGGCGGCGATCAGCAAGCTGTCGTAGGCAAACCCACCCGGGTTGATCAGCTTCATCACCTGCGCCGCCATGGCCATCACCGTGCCGGCGATGAAAACCGGCAGCGATCGTTTGCCCAATATGGCAAGCGGATGGTCGCGGCTGGTACGGAACAGGTTCGAGACAGAAGGAAACGCCACGATCAGGTAGCTCACCGCCAGGATGTGCAGCAGCCTCGGCAGCGACAGGAACGTCTTGTCGAAGCCGGTCAGCACCACGGGCAGGTTCAGCCACGACACGTGCCCCCATAGCGGGCTGTGCACCCAGACCAACGCCGCCGCGACATAGACCGCCGACGCGCCGACCAGCCAGCGATTGACCGGAATGGTGCCGCCGCGCCTGATATGCAGCATGCTCGCCAGGCCGATGTTGAAGAGGAATTGCCACGACACCGGATTGAGAAACCAGAAGCCGGGCTCAGGATAATTCGGCGGGGCGATCTGGTAGACCCCGGCAACCAGCCACAGAGCTCCGGATAGGGCGAGTGCCGTGAAAGGCCTGCGGCTGATTAACAGCAGGAAGGTTGGCGCCATCAGCAGCAGCACCGCATAGACCGGCAGGATGTTGTTGTAGCCAAGCTGATGGCCAAGCGTGACGATGCCGATCAGCGCTTGCTGCGGGTTCCTGATCAATGGCTCGATGTTGATCAGCGTCAGCATGTCCGGCCGCTTCGCGAACACCGCTGCCGCGCAGAAGATGGCCAGCACCACCATCGTCGTTACAATGTGGGCGACATAGAGCACACCGGCGCGGCGCCACAATTTCAGTGTCGCCATGAGCCGGTTTCCGGACTGGAATTTTGAGCCGTAGGCGAGCGCGACGGACATGCCGGAGATCAGCACGAAGGCCTCGGCGGCATCCGAAAAGCCGAAATTCTTGTAGGTCAGGGTTTCGAAAACCGTGCCCGGGACATGGTCGACAAATATGATCAGCAGAGCGAGGGCGCGGAACACATCGATGCGCGTATCGCGCTCCGGGATACGCGTATCCGGGATACGCACATCGCGATCCAGGATACGCGTTCCGCGATCCGGGATACGCGTGACGCGATCCGATGAAATTGGCATGGTCATCGATAAAAGGCCTCAAAGCTGGTTGTTCATGCCGCGAGCGATGCGACCGCCCGGCGCACCGCTTCGATTCCTCCCGCAGGAGCATATCGGCAAACAAACGGACTGAAATGCGCCCGGTTCAATCAACTTTGAAGGAGCCCGAAAATATTCCGTTTTGAAGCCGGCAAATGAATAAAAGCGACACGAAATCAAAAGGATGCAATATGGCCGAAAAACCTCCGGAAGACGGCTTTTTGCGGCGCGACCTGCCGTTTTTCTACCGACTCTATCGACCCGTGGATTCGAGCGGCGAATGCCTTTTTCTGTTGCATGGATCCGGTGTCGACGAGTCGACGCTGATGGCGCTGGGGCAGCAAATCGCACCGCGCGCCGTGCTGGTGGCGGTGCGTGGCCGCATCGCCCAGGAGGACGGTTTCCGCTGGTTCAGACGGATCTCACCCATACGCTTCGAACAGGGTAGCATCCGCAAAGAGGCGGATGCTTTCGCCGGCTTCATCACCGCGGCCGCGAAGCGCCACGGGCTCGATCTCTCCCAAACGATCTTTCTCGGCTATTCCAACGGTGCCAACCTGGTTTCGAGCGTGATGCTGCTGCATTCCGGCCGCATCGAACGGGCGGCATTGCTGCGCCCGATGCCGGTGCTCGACGAGGTCCTCCCGGCCGATCTGTCCAAGGCGCGCGTGCTAATCATCGCCGGCGCCGCTGACCTGACCTACGCGCCTTTCGCGCCGGCGTTGGTCACATTGCTCGAATCACATGGCGCCGCGGTCGACGCCCACACCATCGCCTCCGGCCATGAAATCGGCGACCGGGATGCTGAAATCGTCAGGCAATGGCTGGCGGGCCCGGCAACGGCGATCGCGCAGGCGAATTGACGAGCCCGTCGCCCTATGCCTGCCCCATCCGGTTCCAGGCATCCAGCCCGGCGATCTTGTAGGCTTCGGCCAGCGTCGGATAGTTGAAGGTGTTGTTGACGAAGAAATCGACGGTGCCACCGAGATTGATCACCGCCTGGCCGATATGGATCAGTTCGGTCGCGCCCTCGCCGACGATATGCGCGCCGAGCAGCCGGCGCGTTTCGATCGAGAACAGAAGCTTCAGGAAGCCGGTGTTGACGCCCATGATATGGCCGCGCGAGGTTTCGCGGAAGCGCGCCACGCCGACCTCATAGGCGCCGCCGCTCTCGCGCACCTGCTCCTCGGACTGGCCGACGGTCGAGATTTCCGGCACGGCGTAGATGCCGTAGGGAAAGGTTTCCGGCGGCGGCGGCAAGGGCACGCCGAAGGCATGGCAGGCGGCCACCCTGCCCTGTTCCATCGAGGTGGAGGCGAGGCTCGGAAAGCCGATGACGTCACCGGCGGCATAGATGTTCGGCGCGCTGGTCCGGAAGGTCTGCGAATCGACCTTGATGCGGCCCCGGGAATCGGCCTCGATGCCGACCGCGTCCAGGCCGAGCGCGCCGACATTGCCGGTGCGCCCCGCGGCATAGAGCACCATCTCCGAGCGTATGGTGCGGCCGTCGGCAAGCGTCACCTCGGCGTAGTCGGGTTTCGAGGCGATCTCCTTGGTCGCACTGCCGAGCCGGATCGTCATGCCGCGATCGCGCATCTGATGGATGAAATCGTCGACGATCTCGCGGTCGACGAAATCGAGGATGGTGTTGCGCGGCTCGACCAGCGTCACCGGCACGTCGAGCGCCGAAAAGATCGTCGCGTACTCGACGCCGATGACGCCGGCGCCGATCACCGTCAATGTCCGCGGCAGGCGCTCGAGTTCCAGCATCTCGTCGCTGTCGAAGACACGGACCTTGTCGAAAGGCACGTCGCGCGGCCGGTGCGGGCGGGTGCCGACCGCGATCAGCGCATGCGCAAAACCGACTTCGCTGTAGTCGCCGGTGTCGGTCGTCAGGCTCGCTCTGTTGGGCCCGAGAAACTTGACCGCGGCGCGCGCGCTCTTGACCGTGTTACGCATGAACTGGTGTTGCAGCACCTCGACCTCGTGATCGAGCGTCTTGTGCAGGCGTTCGATCAGATCGCCGACCGAAATGTCCTGCTTGACCCGGTAGCCGCGTCCGTAGAAGCCGCGCTCGCGCCAGCCGGAGAGGTTGAGCACGGTTTCCCGCAGCGTCTTCGACGGGATGGTGCCGGTATGCACGGACACGCCGCCAAGACGCCGGCCCCTGTCGACCACCAGCACGGTTTTGCCCAGCTTGGCCGACTGCACCGCGGCGCGGCGCCCGGAAGGCCCGCTGCCGATGACCAGCATGTCGTAGTCCATGTCGCCCTCGCCCTGGCGCATGACCCCGAAAACCGGTTTCGGTTTTCGGAAAGGGGATCATGCGCCGATTCAAAGTACTAGAGCGTCCTTTGCGCGTCCAAAAGGACGCGTCGCGCTCTAGGCGCGCTTTGCTGCGCTGCAGCAAACTAACGCCATCGGCGCTGCAAATTCAACCGATTCGGGCTGTACCCGGCGCTGTTTCCCCCGCATGCCGCGGAAACGCCCGATCTTGATTCCGCCGCAAGACTTCACCATTTCAACATCAGGCGGCCCGCAACCTATGCTGGGCCTGATTACGAGGAAATGACATGAACGCGCGCGTTCTCGACGGCGAAATCATCACCTCCAGGCTCGACGATATCCGGGCCTATGACGGCGTGCGCACGCGGCGTGTCCTCGCCTTCATCATCGACTACTGCATCGTCGCGCTGCTTACCATTCCGTTCGCGATCCTGGTGTTCTTGCTCGGGATTTTGACGCTCGGCCTCGGCTGGATGCTGTTTTCCGTTCTCGTGCCGGCCGTCGCCATCCTCTACATCTGGAACACGCTCGGCAGCGCCGACCAGGCCACCACGGGCATGAAGATGATGGGAATCCGGCTCGACCGTCTGGACGGCACCCGTATCGACGGGCTGACGGCGGTAGTGCACTCGGTGCTGTTTTGGGCGGGCAACGTCATCCTGACGCCGCTGGTGCTTCTGGTGTCGCTGTTTGCCGACCGCAAGCGCACGCTGCACGACCTGCTGCTGGGCACGGTGGTCAGCCGCAGTGACCGCTGAGACAGCTTTTTCACGAGTCCCGCGAGCATTTGTGTGCAAAGTGAAGGCTCCGATGCCCACGCTTTCACAATCCTGTTGAATTTTTCGCCGTGCGCGCCAAAGGTATGATGATTCGCAGGAGTGTTTCCAAGGTTCGATGACGCACCATCCTACCCAGTCGCCGCAGTTCTTCCTGACCGCGCCGTCGCCGTGCCCGTATCTTGAGGGCCAGTTCGAACGCAAGGTGTTCACGCATCTGGTCGGCGACAAGGCGCCGGAGATGAACGACCTGTTGACGCAAGGCGGCTTCCGGCGATCGCAGAACATCGCCTACCGGCCGGCCTGCGAGACCTGCCGCGCCTGCGTTTCGGTGCGCATCCTGGCCCAGGAATTCACCGCAAGCCGCAACATGAGGCGGGTGATACAGCACAATTCAGACCTGATCGGCGCGATGCACGACGCGCAACCTTCCACCGAGCAGTATTCGCTGTTCCGCAGCTATCTCGATGCCCGCCACCGCCGCGGCGGCATGTCCGACATGACGGTGCTCGACTACGCCATGATGGTCGAGGACACGCATGTCGACACCAAGGTCATCGAGTACCGGCGCCGCGGCCCCGACAGCTTCATCACCGGCAAGGGCCAGGGCGAGCTGATCGCGGTGGCGCTCACCGACAAGATGGCCGACGGCCTGTCGATGGTCTATTCCTACTTCAATCCGGACTTCGAGGACCGCTCGCTTGGCACCTTCATGATCCTCGACCACATCGCCCGCGCCAGGGCGATGGGCCTGCCCCATGTCTATCTCGGCTACTGGGTCAATGGCTCGCGCAAGATGAACTATAAGATGCGCTTCATGCCGCAGGAGCATCTCGGCCCGAAAGGCTGGGAACGCTACGACCACGAAGCGGTTTCGCGCTGAATAGTTTCTCCAAAATCCGATCTTAAACTGTTTCCAGGGAGCGCCTGCTGGCCTTTCCGCTTGGCGGGAGAGTGTGCAATAGCGCGGCTGGCCGCCTCCAAATTCATTGCGAGAACTGCCATGTCGTCCCACAACGATCACCAGAAGGGCCTTCTCATCACCGCCATCGGCGGGCTGACGCTGACCATCGACATTCCACTGATCCGGCTCGCCGACGGCGGCGCATGGACGATCCTCCTGCTGCGCACCGGCACCACCTTGGTCGCGGCGCTGATCATCTGGGCCGTCTGGCGCTCGCTGAGCAGGAACGCGCCGCAGCTCATCCCCGGCTGGTCGGGGCTCGTTGTCGCCATATGCTACGGGCTGACCTCGGTCACCTTCATCACCAGCATCTATTACACCACGACCGCCAATCTGGTCTTCATCCTGGCCTTCAACACCGTGTTCGCGGCGCTGCTGTCCTGGCTGTTCCTGAAGGAGCGGCCGCGACTGGTCACCGTGGTCGCGATGCTGGCCATGATCCTCGGCGTCGCGATCATCGTCGGCGACTCGATCGGCACCGGGCACCTGTTCGGCGATCTTATGGCGCTGTGCTCGGCTTTCTTCATCGCGCTGGCCATCACCATCTCGCGTGCCAGCGGCAAGGACATGGGGTTCACATCGCTGATCGGCGTGATCCTGCCGCTGGCCGTCGCGGTGTTCATGGTCTCAGGCGAAGGCGTTCAGGTGAACGCGCCGTGGTGGATCATCTTCAACGGCGCCGTCATCATGCCGATCTCGTTCTTCTGCCTCGCCAACGGACCGAAATATATTTCGGGGCCGGAAGTGGCGATGTTCTATCTGCTCGAAACCGTGCTGGCGCCCGTCTGGATGTGGATGATCTTTGCCGAGTCGCCGTCACGCAACAGCCTGATCGGCGGTGCGATCCTGATCGTCACGCTGGTCGCCCATTCACTGTGGCAGCTGCAAGAGGGGCGCAAGCGCCGCGCAACCCTTGCGGTCCGTCACCCGGCCTGAGACTTCTTCTCGGCAACGATTTCGATTTGCGGCGGCGCCCCCTCCAGCTCCACCGGTGCTGCGGGGGCAAGTTCGTCGGCCAATTCCACCTCGCGCAGCCATTCGCGCCATATCGCGACCAGCAATGCCATCAGCACCGGGCCGATGAACAGGCCGAGAAAGCCCATCGTCTTGACGCCGCCGATCAGGCCAAAAAAGGTCGGCAGGAACGGCAGCTTTATCGGGCCGCCGACCAGTTTCGGGCGCAATGTCTTGTCGACGATGAACAGTTCGACAGCCCCCCAGATGAACAGCGCCAACCCGGCCATCGGCGAGCCGCTGGCGGCGAGATAGATCGAAACAAGCGTGAAGGACAGCGGTGCGCCGCCAGGGATCAGCGCCATGATGCCGGTCAGGGCGCCGAGCGTCACAGGCGACGGCACGCCGGCCAGCCAGTAGGCCACGCCCAGCACCACCCCCTCGCCGATGGCAATAATGGTCATGCCGGTTACTGTCGAGGAAATCGTCGCCGGCACGACGCGTGAAATCCGTTCCCACCTGGTCGGCAGGATGCGTTCGCCGAGACGATCGACCTGCCCGGCGAAATGCTCGCCGTCCCGATAGGCAAAGAACAGCGCGATCATCATGAACAGCAGCGCCAGCAGAAGGCCGAAGGCGCTGCCGCCGGCGGCCAGCACGCCGCGATAGATGCTGCCGATGTTGGCGCCGCTGATCAGCTGGATCAGTTCGCCGATGCCGCCGGGATGGCCGAGATTGCGCGTCCACTGCTCGTTCAGCCAGTCGCCGACCACGGGCAGCGTGGCGATCCAGTGCGGCGTCACCGCGCCTTCGCGGTTGGTCTCGATCGCCCAGCCGACCCATTCGCGGACTTCGTTGCTGGCGTAGGCGCCGGCGAGCGCGATCGGCACCACCAGGAAGGTGAGAATGAACAGGATCGCCAATGTCGCGGCGATCGTGCGGTTGCCGCCGACAGCAGCGAGCAGCCGCCGATAGAGCGGCCAGCTGGCAAAGGCGATGACCAGAGCGGCCAGCACCGGGACCAGGAAACCATGAAAGAAATAGACCCCGGCGGCAACGATCAGCACCAGGAGCCAGCGCGCCGCCGACAGCGGCGGAATCACGGCGGATCTGACCGGCGTCGACAGGCCGAACAGGCGCTGCTGCCCTTCCGGTTTCCGAACTCTAGTTTCTTTCAAATGCCTATTTCTCCCAAACGCGTCGCCTTATGTAGCGATGCTTATGCACCGACATAGTGCAGCAATCGTGACGACATTCCAAATGTTTGCATGGAGGCGCTAATCTCCCCCCTTGAGGGGGAGATGTCGCCGAAGGCGACAGAGGGGGTCGGGACGTTCAGACGCGACCTCTTATTGCGAACAGGGGAGGCTGGCGTCTTACGCGCGGCGACCCCCTCTGGCCTACGGCCATCTCCCCCTCGAGGGGGGAGATTAGCAACTACCCGAATTTCCCCGTCCTCGGGAATCCCTTCGGCACCATGCGTCCGGCCGAGGCTCGGGCACCGATCCATTCGACCAGCTCTTCACGTGATTTGATGAAGGTGCGGTCAGCCGAATCCTGCCAGGACAGACCGCTGGCGAGCGTGAAGGTCTTGAGATCGAGGACGCCGCCATCCTTGTATTTCTGCAGGCGAACGCCCTTGCCGCGACCCATCTCAGGGATCTCAGCGAGCGGGAAGACCAGCATCTTGCGGTTCTCGCCGACGATGGCGAGATGGTCGCCGGCGACCGGCACACAGCGCTGGGCCTCATCGGGCGCCTTGACGTTCATCACCTGCTTGCCCTTGCGGGTGTTGGCGACGACCTCTTCTTCCGGCACGATGAAACCATTGCCGTCATGCGACACCAGCAGCAGCTTGCGCTTGGGATCATGGACAAAGGCGGTGACGATGTCCTGGTCGTTGTCCATGTCGACGATGATGCGGATCGGTTCGCCGTGGCCGCGTCCGCCCGGCAGCCGGTCGGCGCCGATCGTGTAGAACTTGCCGCCGGTGGTGAAGACCAGCACCTTGTCGGTGGTCTGGGCGTGGAAGGCGAGCTTGAGGCTGTCGCCCTCCTTGAAGGTCAGCAACGAATGATCGGTCAGGTGACCTTTCATCGCCCTGAGCCAGCCCTTTTCCGAAACGACCACTGTGACCGGCTCGCGCTCGATCATGGCATGGGCGATGTCGGTCAGGTCATGTTCGGGCGCGTCGGCGAACTGGGTCCGGCGCCTGCCGAGCGCTGTCTCCGGTCCGAATTTCTCGCGGATGCTGGAGACTTCCCACTTGATCGTCGACCACTGCCTGGCGTCGGACGCAAGCAGCGTCTCGATCTGCTTTTTCTCGATAGTGAGGCCGTCGAATTCCTTGCGGATCTCGAATTCCTCGAGCTTGCGCAGGGCCCTCAGCCGCATGTTGAGGATGGCTTCGGCCTGGTTGTCGGTGAGCGACCAGCGCGCCATCATCACTTGCTTGGGCTCGTCCTCCTCGCGGATGATCCTGATCACCTCGTCGATGTTGAGATAGGCGATCAGATAGCCGGCGAGGATC
The DNA here is from genome assembly GCF_900149755.1 of Mesorhizobium delmotii. Taxonomy (NCBI): domain Bacteria; kingdom Pseudomonadati; phylum Pseudomonadota; class Alphaproteobacteria; order Hyphomicrobiales; family Phyllobacteriaceae; genus Mesorhizobium; species Mesorhizobium delmotii. Next base: position 73,618 of record NZ_FUIG01000018.1, read on the forward strand.
TCCAGCCGCCTTTCGATCTCGCCGAGGCGATGCCTGGAGCGGCGGATCAGCACCTCGCGGCGGTGCTCCAGCCATTCCTTGAGCACGCCTTTAAGCGACAGCACGTTGGGTATCTTGCCGCGCGACAGGACGTTCATGTTGAGCGGAAAGCGGCTTTCAAGCTCAGTCAGCTTGAACAGCGATTCCATCAGGATGCCGGGATCGACCGAACGGCTCTTCGGCACCAGCACGACGCGGACGTCTTCGGCGCTCTCGTCGCGGATGTCTTCGAGCAGCGGCAATTTGCGCGCCATCAGAAGCTCGGCGATCTTTTCGATCAGCCGCGCCTTCTGGACGCCGTAGGGGATTTCGGTGACGACGATGCTCCAGGTGCCCCTGCCCTGGTCTTCCTGGCTCCATTTCGCCCGAAGGCGGAAACCACCGCGACCGGTTTCATAGGCTTCGAGGATCGAGGCACGGCTATCGACGATGATGCCGCCGGTCGGGAAATCCGGACCTTGGACGAAGTCCATCAATGTCGTCACCGGTGCATCCGGATGCTCGATCAGATGCAGGGCGGCGTCGCAGAGCTCGGCGGCATTGTGCGGCGGGATCGAGGTCGCCATGCCGACGGCAATGCCGGACGAGCCGTTAGCGAGCAGGTTTGGGAAGGCGCCGGGCAGCACGACCGGCTCCTCGTCCTCCTCATTGTAGGTCGGCCGGTAGTCGACCGCATCCTCGGTGATACCGGACAGCAGCTCGGTCGCCACGTCGGTCATGCGCGCTTCGGTGTAGCGCATGGCGGCGGCGTTATCGCCGTCGATATTGCCGAAATTGCCCTGCCCGTCGACCAGGGGGTAGCGCATCGAAAAATCCTGCGCCAGCCGCACCAGCGCGTCGTAGATCGACTGGTCGCCATGCGGATGGAACTTGCCCATCACTTCGCCGACGATGCGGGCGCATTTGGCGAACCCCTGGTCGGGGTTGAGCCTGAGCAGCCGCATGGCATGCATGATGCGGCGATGGACCGGCTTCAGCCCGTCGCGCACATCCGGCAGCGCCCGGTGCATGATGGTCGACAGCGCATAGGCGAGATAGCGCTCTTCCAGCGCTTTCTTCAGATCGACCGGCTCGATGTTGTCGCCACCGCCATCGCCAGGCGGTAAAAGCCTTTTTCCCATGGGCTGGAACTAGCCGAGCGGGTGATTCGCGGCAAGAGGCGCTGAATGCGCCGCCCCTTCCGCAACACGAACTGGATGCCGACCAACATCAATCGGTTACATCCCGGCTCTAAGGCAATGGATCGGATTTGCCTTTCGCAGTGATTTTCGACCATTGTGCGGGAGAACGCCTTTTTCCCGTCCAGTTCGTCACGGAAGGGTGACGGCGCAACGAATTGAAAAGACAATCTTCAGGACACGCTCAGGGGACTCGCGATGACGATCAGACGCTCGACACTCAACAAACTTGCTTTTTCGACGTTTTTGCTGACGCTGCCGCTGAACGCGGCGTTGGCGCAGGATGCGGCGGTCGCCGACCGGCTGAAGGCGGCTCTCGCCGCCCAGGGCGTCGACATCTCCTGGACCGGGGTGACGGGCGATGCCTCCAGCATGGTGTTGCAAGGCGTGGCGTTCAAACCGGCGGCCGAAAAGGAAGCGTTCAAGATCGGCGACATCAAACTCGAAGGCGTGACCGAAGCCAATGGCGGTTATGAAATCGAAACCGTCTCGACTTCGGCATTCCAGCACAGCGAAGACGGCGTCACGCTCGACCTCAGCCCCTTCGTCATCCACGACATGACGGTTCCGGCCGACGGCGCCACAGGCCCGCTGGGTTCAATGATGATGTATAAATCGGCCGAACTCGACAACATGACGGTCAAGGTTGCCGACAAGACCGCATTCTCGATGGACGGGCTCGCCATCGAAATCACCCCACCGGCCGACGGCAAGGCGATGGAATTTTCCGGGACCACGGAAAAGTTCAACGCCGACCTGACGCTGGTCGAGGACCCGAAGTCCAAGGACGTGATCAACGCGCTCGGTTACCAGAACATCACCGGGAACCTTAAAATGGAGGGCACCTGGCAGCCTGCGGACGGCAAGATGGAGCTGTCGAAATACGACATCTCCGTCGACAATGCCGGAACGCTCGGCATGACCTTCGGACTCGGCGGCTACACGCTTGACGTCATCAAGTCGCTGCAGGAGATGCAGAAGAAAATGGCGGCTCAGCCCGAAGGCGCCGACAATTCGGCGCAAGGCATGGCCATGCTCGGTGTCCTGCAGCAGCTTTCGTTCAACAGCGCTTCGATCCGCTTCGACGACGATTCCTTGACCAACAAGGTGCTGGACTATGTCGGCAAGCAGCAAGGCATGTCCGGCAAGGACATCGCCAACCAGGCCAAGGCGATCGTGCCTTTCGGCATGGCGCAGCTCAACAATCCCGAATTGACGACGCAGGTGTCGGCGGCGGTCGGCAAATTTCTCGACGATCCGCAAAGCCTCGAAATCCTGGCCGAGCCGCCGGCAGCGGTGCCGTTCGCCATGATCATGGCGGGCGCTATGTCCAACCCGCTCGACCTGCCGAAGACGCTTGGCGTGACGGTCAAGGCGAACGAGGACTGACCGGAGCGGGGGGCGTCAGCGCCGCCCCTCATCCGCCTGCCGGCACCTTCTCCCCGTATAGTGACGGGGAGAAGGGAAATGGCCGCGACCTTGGCGCCCATTTTTGCGACGCTGGCAGCTGGCGAAATCATTCGTGACAGCGTCTTTCTCCCCGTCACTATACGGGGAGAAATGCCCGGCATGGCAATGAGGGGCAGCGCAAACCGACAGCGTTTAGAGTCGGTTGCGGGAGGTTTTTAACCCTCTTTCTTGGTCACCGCGACGCGCAGCGACAATTCGCGAAGCTGCTGTGGGCTCGCTTCCGACGGCGCGCTCATCAGCAGGTCGTAGGCCTGCTGGTTCATCGGGAACATGGTCACTTCGCGCAGGTTCCTGGCGCCGACCAGCAGCATGACGACGCGGTCGATGCCGGCCGCCATGCCGCCATGCGGCGGCGCGCCATACTGGAAGGCGCGGTAGAGGCCACCGTAGCGCGCCTCAACCGTCTCGCGATCCAGGCCGACGATCTCGAATGCCTTGACCATCGTTTCGGGCAGATGGTTGCGGATGCCGCCCGAGGCGATCTCGAAACCATTGCAGACCATGTCGTACTGGAATGCCTTGATCCCAAGCAAATCCTCGCCGTTGAGCGCCTCGATGCCACCCTGCGGCATCGAGAACGGGTTGTGGCCGAAATCAACGAGCTTCTCGTCCTCGTTCCATTCGTAGAAGGGGAAGTCGACGATCCAGCACAATTCGAAACGGTCGCGGTCGACGAGGTTCAGCTCCTCGCCGGCGCGGGTGCGCGCCGCTCCCGCGAACGAGACGAATTTCTTCGGGTCGCCGGCGACGAAGAAGGCGGCGTCGCCATCCGCAAGGCCAAGCTGGAGGCGAATCGCTTCGGTGCGCTCCTCGCCGATGTTCTTGGCGAGCGGACCGGCGCCTTCGAGCTTTTCGCCTTCCTTGCGCCAGAAGATGTAGCCGAGGCCCGGCTGGCCCTCGCCCTGCGCCCACGAATTCATGCGGTCGCAGAAGGCGCGTGAACCACCGGTCTTGGCCGGAATGGCCCAGACTTCGGCCTTCGGGTCGCTGGCAAGGATGTTGGCGAACACCTTGAAGCCGGAATCGCGGAAATGATCGGAGACCGCCTGCATCTCGATCGGGTTGCGCAGGTCCGGCTTGTCGGTGCCATATTTGCGCATGGCGACGTCATAGGCGATGCGCGGGAACTCCTGCGTCACCGGCTTGCCGGCGGCAAAGGTCTCGAACACGCCCCGCATCACCGGCTCCATTGTCGCCAGAACGTCGTCCTGCTCGACGAAGCTCATTTCCACGTCAAGCTGGTAGAATTCGCCCGGCAATCGGTCGGCGCGCGGGTCCTCGTCGCGGAAGCAAGGCGCGATCTGGAAGTAACGGTCGAAGCCCGAAACCATGATCAATTGCTTGTATATCTGCGGTGCCTGCGGCAGCGCGTAGAAGGTGCCAGGATGGATGCGCGACGGCACCAGGAAGTCGCGCGCGCCCTCAGGCGACGACGCGGTCAGGATCGGCGTCGAGAATTCGGTGAAGCCGACCTCGCCCATGCGCTTGCGCATCTCGGCGATGATTTTCGTGCGCGCCATGATGTTCTTGTGGAGCGTGTCGCGGCGCAGGTCGAGGAAGCGGTATTTGAGGCGGATATCCTCGGGATAGTCCGGCTCGCCGAAGACCGGCAGCGGCAATTCCTTGGCCGCCGACAGCACTTCGATCTCGCGCGCGAAAACCTCGATCTCGCCGGTCGGCAGGTTGGCGTTGGCGGTCTCGGCCAGGCGCGCCTTGACCTCGCCGTCGACCCGGATGACCCATTCGCCGCGCACGGTCTCGGCAATCTTGAAGGCCGGCGAATCCGGATCGGCGACGATCTGGGTCAGGCCATAGTGGTCGCGCAAATCGATGAACAGCAGGCCGCCATGGTCGCGTACGCGATGCACCCAGCCCGACAGGCGAACGGAAGAGCCGACGTCGCTCTTCCTCAACTGGGCACAGGTATGGCTGCGGTAACGATGCATTGTCATTGGTAGGTCCGGATGTTTGATTGCGGCCAAGGCATGATAGCCCGGCCCGAAAATTTGCGCGAAAAGCACATGAGAGGCCGCCTTTGTCAAGGCAGGCGGCGCACGGGCAGCATCTCGGTTCGAAGTTCGGCTTCGAGCCTAAGCGGTCATCGCTCGGAATGAGCCCTGGTCCAGCATCAACCGCCAATGGTGGTTAGCGGGTGAAGCGCGCACCATCGCCAAGCGTGGCAACCCCGCACACAACAGCGGGATCGCGACGAAGTCCACATGATTCCACCATTCGTCGGGACGGTAGATTCGAGGCCGATACGAGCTCATAAATGTGCGTCGCATGCAAATCGCGAACCACACTGACGATCATGCGAGCGTTGATGTAGTTGCCAAGCCCTCGACCCCTCTGCGATTGCGCGACCGCAACCAGCCCGCCCCATGCATATCGGTGATAGGCGCTATGGGAATTGTGAGCCAGGTAGCCATGCGCGGTTGCCACGACGGTCCCCGTCTCGTCACCCACCACTACCGTCGTCGCCGGCCCCAGGGTTCCGGCAAGCAGCGACCCCGAAAACGGAACCACGCCCAACGCCGCCATGAAGGCCTGGATGCGGATCGTATACTCACCATCCGGCTCGGCCGCCATGTCTTGATCGAGAAGTCCATCGGGCAATCCCCGGCCGATAATCGCCTCCGATGCCGCCAGGGCACTTGCCTGGTCGGCGGAGAATACGTCCCAGGAATCGAAACGGAAGCCCCCTTGGCCAATCGCGACTTGAGCTCATCCGCCTTGCTTGCAGGTATCATACGAAAGCCGCAGATGCCGTCGCGATTGAGTATCTTGTCGATCATTTCCCACCCGAACCGGTCGGGATCGTCGCACCCCCATAGTGCGCCCGGTCTGGCACGCGCCGGGGGTTGCATTGATGAAGTCGAAACTCGCCTCAGCTTGAGCTTGCAGACGCTGCTGAACCTCTGTGCCGAAATAGCCTGACATGGGAAGCCCCCCTGCGTGACGTGCCCGGTGGAGTATAGCAAGCACGGTGGAATATACAGCCAGGCTGCTTCCTGCTGGAACCAGCCGGGCCCCCTTCAGGGTATGACGCAGCGCGCAGAGGGGATTTTCGGCCTTGCACGTCCTTGCATTTGCCGCTCGAATGACGTATAGCCATATGGCTATGCAAAGGGTGGCCAGTCTCGATCGAACGTTTCACGCTTTGGCGGACGGGACCCGTCGCTCAATGATTCATACGCTCGCTCGAGGCGAGGCCAGAAGCGCCGGCGAACTCGGCCGCCAATTTCGCTCTACCCAGCCGACGATCTCCAAGCACCTGAAGGTGCTGGAGCAGGCCGGGCTTATTGAACGCGCCATTGAGGGGCGTGTTCATCAGTTCCGGTTGCGCCGAGAGCCTCTGCAGGATGCGCAGGCATGGATCGCGCGCCATCAGGCATTCTGGACGGGTGCGGTCGAGCAGCTCGATCGCCTTTTGTCGGAGGGCGCAAACGATGACCATCGATAAGACCGTCGCCGAAGTGCGCAGACGTTTCAGCGCCGCGCCCGAGGAAGTTTTTGCCGCCTTTGCCGAGGCCGAGCTGGTCGGAAGATGGCTGAAGCCGGCACCGGAGATCACACTCGCCGTCCTGCAGTTCGAGTTCCACGTCAATGGCGCCTATCGCTTCGCCTACCAGCGGCAGCAAGGAGAAATCGTCATCGTCGGTGGCGCTTTTCTATCGATCGAGCAGCCTGCGAAGATCGTCTTTTCGTGGATAATCGAGCCGCCGGACGAGCATGCAGGCATCGAGTCCGAGGTGACGGTGATCATCACGCCGGACGGCGCCGGCAGCGAACTCGTCATCCGCCATGAAAAGCTTACGCGCAGCGACGCGATCGTGCGTCACGCCGTCGGCTGGCGTGGTGCTCTGGATCAGTTGACCGCGTTGCTCGAAGCACAGGATTTGCAGCATGACCGCTGACGAGCTTGCCGCAAGCGTGCGTGCCGATCTCGCGGGCGTCGGTGATATTCGCGAAGTCAAGATGTTCGGCGGGCTAGGTTTCATGCTGAACGGCAACATGATCGCGGCTGCGTCCCGGCGCGGTCTGCTGGTTCGCGTCGGCAAGGACCGCCAGCACGAAGCGCTAGCCGAGCCCGGAGCGATGGAGATGAGAGGCCGGGTGATGGAAGGCTACATCTACGTCGACCCCCCGGCGCTGACCGGTGAAGCAGTCGGCAGGTGGCTCCGACCGGCGATCGCCTTCGTGCAGACCCTGCCGCCAAAGCTGCCCGGCCAAAAGCCGCCTCGGACGAAAGGAAAACGGGAATGACACGCTTCTTCCTTGGTGTTCTTGCCTATGTCGTGCCGACATTCGCGCTCGGATTTGTCTGGCATCTGATCCTTTTCGAGCGCACCTACGCGGAGCTTGCGATCTATCGCAGCAACATCATCATCCCGTTTGGTTTCTTGTCGATGCTGATCCAGGCAGTCCTTTTCGCCTGGGTCTACGAACAGGCGTTTGCGCGGCGGAGCGGTACATTTCTGTCGCGCGGACTGGTCTACGCAGCCTTCGGCGCCGTTCTGTCGTGGAGCTTCACCACGCTCGCCGTCGCCGCAAAGAACGTGATGGCGTCGGTCCCAGACTACCTCACGATCGAGACGGCATTCACGGTCGTGCAGTGGTTGCTCGTCGGGCCGCTGACCGCCTATGCCCTCGGTCGATCCTCCTCACGGGACGAGCAAGTCGGGGTGTCGGAAGCTCAAGGCCTGACCGACTGACGGAACGCGACTGCTATCTTCTGCCTTGATCGTGATTAGGCTGGTCAAGCCGTGTACAATGGCTGTCACATTGACGGGAGGATGACCATGCGCGTTCGCACATTGACTGTCCTGATGACGCTGCTTGTTGGCACCTGCGCATTTGCACACGCTCAGACAAAGCCGATGTCAATCGAGGTGTTTCCTTTCGAATTGGAAGACAAGAGCGCTGGCGCCGGAATAATTCCGCCGGATGAACACGATAGGCGCTATCTGTCCGAGTCGGCACAAATGGCGAAGGACATGCTCTCCCAGTCCGGGCGCTTTACAGTCGTTGAAGTGCCCGCGAGTGATATGCAGGCGGCTGCTCCGCATGGGTTGCGCAACTGCGGGGGTTGTGAGGGCAAAATTGCCAAAGAGCACGGCGCGTCTCTTGCCTTGCTAGGCGTCGTAACGCGCATCAACCGAACAGAGCATACCATGTTCATTCGCATCCTCGACGCTGAAACCAGGAAACCTGTTTCCCAAGGCTTTACCGATCTTCGCATGGGTGCGAATTACGCGTGGCCCCGCTCCGTGAAATGGCTGATGACAAACAGAATTCTGCGGTAGGGCGGACAGCCACCCGAGTGCGCCATCGGCAGCGCGAAAGATCGCCCCTCAGCTAAAAATCAAAATGAGAAACTGATTGTCGGTGCTGGCCTGCTAACCGCCGGGAATTGCCGCTGGCATTGGCGCGGGCGATGGTTCAAGAAGGGTCAACGACAGGCCTTCCTTCATGTCCTCCATGCGCCCGCTGATCCCGCTCCTTATCGCCGCCGGCATCCTGCTCGGCGGCAACGGCCTGCAAAGCACCCTGATCGCGCTGCGCGGCGCGCAGGAGGGGTTTTCGGCCTCGACCATCGGCCTGATGGGCACGTTCTATTTCGCCGGCTTCCTGCTCGGCTGCCTCGCCGTCCCCCGCATCATGAAGGCCGTCGGCCATGTCCGCGCCTTTTCCGCGCTGGCGGCGATCGCTTCGGCGGGAACATTGCTTTTGGTGCTGGTCGTCGACCCGGTCATGTGGTGCGCGTTGCGCCTCGCCGGCGGGTTCTGCTTCGCTGGCCTGTTCACCATCATGGAAGCCTGGCTCAATTCCGGGGCCGCTAACAAGGACCGCGCCCGGGTGCTGGCCATCTACCGGATGGTCGACATCGGTTCGGTCACGGGCGCACAGTTCCTGATCCCGATCGTCGGCGCCGGCGGTTTCGCCATCTTCGCCGTCATGTCGATCATGATCACGCTGTCGCTGGTGCCGGTGTCGCTCGGCGACCGCTCCAACCCGACCTCGCCGGAAGACGTCAAGCTCGACCTGGCCCGCGTCTGGCGGATTTCGCCGCTCGGCTGCTTCGGCTGCATTGCCGTCGGTGTCACCAACAGCGCCTTCCGCACATTGTCGCCGGTTTACGCTGAACAGATCGGCATGTCGGTCACCGACGTCGTCACCTTCGTCAGCGTCGGCATCTTCGGCGGCGCCATCATTCAGTATCCGCTCGGCTACCTGTCCGACCGCTGGGACCGGCGTTCCGTGCTGCTGATAACGACGTGCTGCGCGCTGCTTGCATCGCTGGCGCTGGTATTCTGGGCGCGCAGCGACCCGTCCCTGAACTTCGTGATCGTCTTCATCTTCGGCTGCTTCGCCATGCCGCTCTACTCGCTATCGGCGGCGCACTCCAACGACCGCGCCGACAAGGGCGAGTTTGTGCTGATCAACGCGGCGCTGATGCTGTTCTATTCCTTCGGCGCCATTGGAGGGCCGTTCGCCGCGTCGACGGCGATGCAGTATTTCGGGCCAAGCGCACTGTTCGTGTTCACCGCCACCGTCTACGCCGTCTTCGTCGTGGTCATCCTGTACCGGATGCAAGTGCGATCCGGCGTGCCGGCCGGCCATCGCAGTCGTTTCATCGGCCTTTTGCGCACATCGACGGTGTTCGCCCGGCTGGCCAAGCGCAACGATGATACCGACGGGCCTGCGAATGATGACGGCCCGATAATGTCTTGAACCGGGGCTGCGGCTTGACGAAAGCCCGCGCGGCTGAAATTGAAGGAGACCTTACCCTTTGCCAAAAGCGATTTGATGCACGTCATCACCACCCAAGAAGAACTTGAGACCGCTCTCGCCGCGTTCGAAAAGTCGGATTTCGTCACCGTCGACACCGAATTCATTCGCGAGACGACCTTTTGGCCAATCCTCTGCCTGATCCAGATGGCGGCGCCCGGGGTGACGGCGCTGATCGATCCGCTGTCACCCGACATCGACCTGAAGCCGTTCTTCAGGCTGATGGCCAACGAAGCCATCGTCAAAGTCTTCCATGCGGCGCGCCAGGATATCGAAATCATCGTTCATCTCGGCGATCTGGTTCCGCATCCGGTGTTCGACACCCAGGTGGCGGCGATGGTCTGCGGCTTCGGCGACAGTGTCTCCTATGACCAGCTCGTCCAGAAGATCACCGGCGCTCGGCTCGACAAGTCCTCACGTTTCACCGACTGGCGCCACCGGCCGCTTTCCGAGAAGCAGCTCGACTACGCGCTTGCCGACGTCACCCATCTGATCGAGGTCTACCAGCACCTCAGCGCCGAGCTGGTGCGGGAAAACCGCGCGCACTGGCTGAACGAGGAGATGGACGTGCTGACCGCGCGCGAAACCTACGACCCGCATCCGGAGGACGCCTGGAAGCGGCTGAAGATGCGGCTGCGCAAGCCGCAGGAGCTGGCGATCGTGCAAGCGGTGGCCGCATGGCGCGAGCGCGAGGCGCGCGAACGTGACGTGCCGCGCGGCCGGGTGCTCAAGGACGACGCCATCTACGAGGTGGCGCAGCAGGCGCCGCGCGATGCGGCTGCACTCGGCAAGCTGCGCACCACGCCGAAAGGCTGGGAACGGTCGGCGACGGCAACGGCGCTGCTGGGCGCGATCAACACCGCGCTTGCCTTGCCCAGGGAAGAGATGCCGAAGCTGCCGAAGAGTTTTCAGCCGCCCGAAGGCTCCAATGCCGCCGCGGAATTGCTGAAAGTGCTGTTGCGGATCGTTGCCGAAAAGGAGGGCGTCGCTTCGAAGGTGCTGGCCTCCAGCGACGACATCGACCGCATCGCCTCGGAGGGCGAGGCCGCCGACGTGCCGGCTTTGCAAGGCTGGCGACGCGCCGTGTTCGGCGAGGCCGCGCTCAAACTGGTGCGCGGCGAGATCGCGATCAAGTTCGACAAGCGCAAGATCGCTCTGTTCGATTTGTAGCGTTCGCCCATTCCTTCTCCCCTTGTTGGTGAAGAAGGGAGTCAACGCTGGCGCGGCCGACCGGCCAGGTGGAAAACCGCAATGACGATCACCGGTATCGCCAGAAGCGCGAATTTGTTGACGATCAGTGCCGAGGCAAACGACAGCGAATCCGGATTGGCCGACAGGAAATCGGAGAGCAGGCGGGCCACCGCGATGTTCTGCGCATAATCGGCAAGCGTGTAGGGCAGCACCAGGACAAGCGCGAGCAGCGACTGGAACTGCGCGGACAGAGCCCGGAAGGTCTTCAGCCGCCGCCCGGTGGCCAGGATCAGGCTGACCAATGTCAGTGACAGCAGCGCCGGGAACAGCAGGTCGAAGGTCAGGTAGTGCCAGACCAGGATGATCTCGCTGCCGCGCCGGCCGAGCGCCGTCAGCCAGGCCATGCCCTCGTCCGGGGTGAAACCGGTCAAGCGCAAATCGAGCGACGGCAAGCCGCCGCTCAGCTGGCGGAAATAGAGGAACTCCATCGCCGTCATGGCGACGAAAACCGCCACGCAGACAAAACAAAGTGCTGCAGCGTGGCGTGACAGCCGCAGCATCATTGCTGTCAGGCTTCGTGCGAGCTGGTTAGGCTCCGCCGGGGTAATTCGGGCTTTCGCGGGTGATCGTGACGTCATGGGCGTGGCTTTCACGAAGTCCGGCGTTGGATATGCGTACAAAGGTGGCGCGATCGCGGAAATCGGCAAGGTCGCGCCCGCCGACATAGCCCATAGCGGCTTTCAGGCCGCCGGCAAGCTGGTGCAGCACGCCGGACACAGGTCCTTTGTAGGGCACCTGTCCTTCGATGCCTTCCGGCACCAGTTTCAGCGTGTCGCGCACCTCGGCCTGGAAATAACGGTCGGCGGAGCCGCGCGCCATGGCGCCGACCGAGCCCATGCCGCGATAGGCTTTGAACGAGCGGCCCTGGTGCAGATAGACTTCGCCCGGGCTTTCGTCGGTGCCGGCCAGCAGCGAGCCGATCATGGCGGCACTGGCGCCGGCGGCGAGCGCCTTGGCGAGATCGCCGGAATATTTGATGCCGCCGTCGGCAATGACCGAGACGCCCGACTTCTGCGCCGTCTCGACCGCCGACATGATCGCCGAAAGCTGCGGCATGCCGACGCCGGCGACGATGCGGGTGGTGCAGATGGAACCCGGTCCGATGCCGACCTTGACGGCGTCGGCGCCGGCATCGATCAGCGCCAGCGTGCCTTCTGATGTGGCGACGTTGCCGGCCAGGATGCGGACCGAATTGGAGAGTTTCTTGGCCCGCGTCACCGCATCGAGCACACGTTGCGAGTGACCATGCGCGGTGTCGATCACCAGAAGGTCGACGCCGGCATCGATGAGCCGCTCGGCGCGCTCAAAACCGTCATCGCCGACGCTGGTGGCGGCCGCCGCGCGCAAGCGCCCCTGCACGTCCTTAGTGGCGTGCGGATTGAGCTGCGACTTCTCGATGTCCTTGACGGTGATCAGCCCGACGCAATTGCCGTCGCTATCGACCACGACCAGCTTTTCGATGCGGTGCTGATGCAGGAGCCGCTTGGCCTCGTCCTGATCGACGTTCTCCTTGACCGTGATCAGGTTCTCGCGGGTCATCAGCTCGTAGACCTTCTGCGCCGGGTCGGAGGCGAAGCGCACGTCGCGGTTGGTCAGGATGCCGACCAGCCGGCCGACCGTGTGCCCGCCGGCGCCGCCATTCTCGACTACGGGAATGCCCGAGATGCTGTAGGTGCGCATCAACCCCAGGGCGTCGGCGAGCGTCGCGTCGGGGCCGATGGTGACGGGGTTGACCACCATGCCGGATTCGAATTTCTTGACTTGCCGCACCTGCTCGGCCTGTTCGGCCGGCGAGAAATTGCGATGGATGACGCCGATGCCGCCGGCCTGGGCCATGGCGATGGCCAGACGCGCCTCGGTGACCGTATCCATGGCGGCGGACAGGATCGGCACGTTGAGGTCGATGTCGCCGGCGATGCGGGTGCGGATATCGGTCTCGCCGGGCATGACCTCGGAATGACCCGGCTGCAGCAGCACGTCGTCAAAGGTCAGCGCCAATGCGCCCGTGGACGTTTCGATAATCTTTGCCATGGCCAGCCCTCGGAATGCATGAAAAGCGCTGGACCGGATGGACAGCGCCGACTCGTCTTCTTCCCTTTCAGGATTGGCGCTGGCTCGTAACACGTCCTGTCGCCGATGAAAAGCCGATTGCTTGTGCACACGACAGGGCGACGAACTCAGCTTGACGCCTTTTCGCGGTGACGGACTGGTGACCGGCATTACCGCTGCTCGGCGCGGTAGAGACGCGGGCTCAGGGCAATCGCTTCAGGATTGCGCCGCCCGTTTCGCGCTCAGTGACGGAAGGCTTCCCAAATAATTGACCCGAGTATCAGAACAAACATAACAGCTACCCCACGTTTTAGAATTGGAGTGAGCCCGTATTTCTCGTACGCCTGCTGTGGATCGACGCGGAAGTCCTCTTGGAATTCGAGTTCAGTTCTCTTTTGCGGGCTCAACTCAGTTGGCTTTCTTTTCCACATCTGGTGCTCCCTAGATTCGATAGCGCGCGCACTGCCGCTGCCATCATCGCCCGTGGGCAAGAGATGTCCATAGACATCAGCCGTCCTTGTCTCCCCCGAGGAGCAGCCCGAAGCGATCATCCCGGACGCGGGCTCGCGAACTTCTTGCTTTGTGACGGCAACTATGCTAGGAATTTATTCATGGTGCTGATTTGCGCCAGCGACCCGCCGCCGACGCGGGTTTTTTATTTGGGCGCCATTCTTCGCCGGCTCCGAACTGGCACGGCTGCCAAGGTCGCACAAATATGACAGCAAGTTAAGGCGACATCCAACGCAACCCGTGGTAACCGCCCTGCCTGCCGGCTTGCCCCCTGGACCGGCAATCGGCGGTCAACAATCGAATCCGGACGCGCTCCATGAACCGCACCATTCCGCTCATCCTGGCGGTCGCCGTTTTCATGGAAAACATGGATTCGACCGTTATCGCGACGTCGCTGCCGGCGATCGCCATCGACCTCCAGACCAGCCCGGTCGCGCTCAAGCTGGCGCTGAGCCTATCTGGTATCGCTGGCGGTGTTCATTCCGATCAGCGGCTGGATGGTCAACCGCTTCGGCGCCAAGACCGTGTTTCGGGCGGCGATCGCCGTGTTCATCGTCGGTTCGGTCGCTTGCGCGGTGTCCAATTCGCTGCCGGCTTTCGTGCTGTCGCGCTTCCTGCAAGGGATTGGCGGCGCCATGATGACGCCGGTGGGACGGCTTGTGCTGGTGCGCGCCACGCCGAAAAGCGAGCTTGTCGCCGCCATGTCGGCGGCCGCATCGCTGTCATTCATGCGGCCGGCGCCGGACGCCGGCAACGCCGTATCGGGATATGGCGGGCTGACTACGCCCAGGACGCTGGAGGTGTCTGGTCCGCAGGGCGGTTGAGGAGTGGCGGTCCAGCGCTGGCGGGACAGCACCCCCCTCTGGCCTGCCGGCCATCTCCCCCT
>NZ_FUIG01000018.1:87802-145344 GCF_900149755.1 Mesorhizobium delmotii
GCGATGACGTCCGATCTCCCCTCTTGAGGGGGAGATGGCCGGCAGGACAGAGGGAGCGCGAAGGATCACTACAGGGCGATTTTTACCCTGCGCCGCTTCCGCCCTTAAAATCCTTCGCCAGCAGATAAAGCTCCACCGACTCATCGCGCGAGGCCGGCGGCTTGACGTGGTGGACCGAGCGGAAATTCTGCTTGAGCCTGGCGAGCAATTCGTTTTCGGCGCCGCCCTGAAACGTCTTGGCGAGGAAATGACCGCCCGGCTTCAGTACCGAGAGGGCGAAATCGGCCGCCACCTCGCACAGATACATGGTGCGGATGTGATCGGTCCGGCGATGGCCGGTGGTCGGCGCCGCCATGTCGGACAAAACGATGTCCGGCTGGCCGCCCAGCGTTTCGGCGAGCTTTTCCGGCGCCTGCGGGTCGAGAAAATCCATCAACAGCACCGGCGCGCCGGGCACCGCATCCATCTCGAGATAGTCGATGCCGACGACATGCGGGTGTTCGGCCGTCGATTTCGTGCGCGCGGCGGCGACCTGGCACCAGCCGCCGGGCGCCGCGCCAAGGTCGATCACCTTCATGCCGGGCTTGAGCAGATGGTGCTTGTCGTCGATCTCGATCAGCTTGTAGGCCGCGCGCGAGCGGTAGCCATCGGCCCTGGAGCGCTGGACATAAGGGTCGTTGATGTGGCGCTGCAGCCAGCGGCGCGACGATTCCTTCAGGCCGCTTTTCTTCTTGACCCGCGTCTTCAGCACGCGAATGCCGGCCGAGCCCGGTTTTTGCGGTTTCTTGGTCATTGCCTGACTTCTTGTTTGAGCATGATCTTTTCCGAAAACCGGTTGCCACTTTTCGCTGGCGCGGTCCTTCGGTTCGGGATCATGCTCTGCCACGCCCATTGTTGCGCCAGACGCCGTCGTCGGCCATCAATTCGCTCAAGATGCCTTCGCGCAGGCCGCGATCGGCGACGCGCAGCCGCTCCGACGGCCACACTGCGCGGATTGCTTCGAGGATGGCGCAGCCGGCCAGCACCAGATCGGCGCGATCGGCGCCGATGCAAGGATTGGCGACGCGTTGCTGGAAATCCCAGCCGACCAGTTTTTCGACCATGCGGTCGACGCTGTCGCGGTTCATCCACAGCCCGTCAACACGGCGGCGGTCGTAGCGTTCCAGGTCAAGGTGGACGCCGGCCAGCGTCGTCACCGTGCCCGAGGTGCCGAGCAGGTGGAATTTCGGGCTGGCGAGCACATGGCTCAGCCGGTCGCGCCCATCAAAGGCGTGCAAGCGCACGGCCACATCCTCGACCATGGCGGCAAAGATCTCGCGGGTGACGGCGCGGCCGCCGAAGCGCTCGGCCAGCGAGACGACGCCGACCGGCAGCGACGTCCAGGAGACGATGTGGTTGGCAAGCCTCGGCGAGCGGTGGCCGGTGAGGTCGATCAGCGCGATTTCCGAGGAGCCGCCGCCGATGTCGAACAGGACGACGCCTTGCGTGTCGCGGTCGACCAGCGAGCCGCAACCCGAAACCGCCAGCCGCGCCTCGGTCTGGCGGTCGATGATCTCGAGTTTCAACCCCGCCTCGCGTTCGACGCGGTCGAGGAACTCGGCGCCGTTCGCGGCGGTGCGGCAGGCTTCGGTGGCGATCAGCCGGGCCTTCCTGATCTTGCGGCTGCGCAATTTGTCGCCGCAGACCTTCAGCGCCTCGACCGCACGGTCCATCGCCGGCTGGCCGAGCCGGCCGTTGGCGGTGAGACCCTCGCCCAGCCTGACGATGCGCGAGAAAGCGTCGATGACGCGGAACTGGCCGTGGCGCGTCGGCACCGCCACCAGCAGCCGGCAATTGTTGGTGCCGAGATCGAGTGCGGCAAACACCGGCAGTTCCTGCACCGGGCGGCGGACATCCTGCTCCGGCCTGTTTAGCGCAACTGACGGCAAAGCCGCGACGATCGCCTCGGGCGGGCGGGTGGCTGGAGCGCGGCTGGCTGGAGCGCTGCTGGCTGGAGCGCTGCTTGCGGGCGCCGACAGTCCGGCCGCTGCGAGGTGAGCGTCATCGCGCACGAAAACCTTGCGGCCGCGCCGACGTTTTCGCCGCTTCCTGGTCTCGGCCTTCTGATTCTGGCCATTCTGATGCTGGGACGCGTCGCCTGCCTGTCCGTGACCGGACCAAGGCTGCACCGGGCGGCCATTGTGCCGGACGGCGGGTGGGCTTGCCTGGCCCGAAGGCGGCGGCGAAGCCCTGGACACGCCCACTTCCGGCGCGCCGGCGCCGGTGTCGTGGTCTTCCACTTCAGTTCCTTCCGGCGCCGCGCGAACCGGAGACCGGACGCAGCAGGCGCTTTGACGTGTTCTAAGTTGCCGCCAGACTAGCAGCGCCGGGCCGGATCACCAAGAGCGCAGGGGCCGAATTTTGTCGGCGGCATTGTCCCGCCGCTCCGCTCGGCCCGATGATGGCGGGACAGCGCCCCCCTCTGTCCTGCCCTCTTTGCCAAACTTGGCATCTTCCCCACGAGGTGGGAGATTGGCAGCTTTGGCGCTCCGCCCGTTTCTGCGACGGTGGGGATTGGCGAAAGCGGCGGTGACGGCCGATCTCCCCCCAAAGTGGGGGAGATGTCCGGCAGGACAGAGGGGGGCGCGAAGGATCGCCAGCCTTTCCTTCTCCCTCCGCAGCGCGCCTTCGCGGTTGAATAGCCGGCTTCGATAAGGCATTTCTGAAATAGCGGGAATGGACATTCGGAATCGCGGGCAGTTTTCCTGACGCGAACCCGGAAAGGGGCAACCGGGCTGCAGCGCATGATCGTCACGCCATGAACTGGAGGCGCTATTTCTGGCCGGTCGTCGGCGCTGCGGCGGTCGTCTTCTCGCTGTGGCTGCTGCTGCATGAGCTGCGCGGCATTTCGCTCGACGACGTCTGGGACGGCATCGTCGCCATCCCTGCCCGCGGCTGGGTGCTTGCCGCGCTGAGCTCGGTCATCGCCTATGCGTCGCTGGCCGGCTACGACCACATAGCGCTCCTGCATATCGGCAAGAAGGTCTCTTGGTTGTTCGTTACCCTGTGCTCCTTCACCACCTACGCGCTGTCGCACAATATCGGCGGCTCGGTGTTTTCCGGCGCGGTGATCCGCTACCGCGCCTACGGCACAAGGGGGCTCACTGGGCAGGATGTCGGCGTCCTGGTGGCGATCTGCTGGATCACCTTCGTGCTGTCGACGATCTTCGTCTCCGGCCTCGTGCTGGTCTTCGAGCCTGAAATCATCGACCGGTTCTCCGGCGTACCGCACCATGGCCTGACCATAGCCGCGGGCCTCGCCATGCTGCTGCTGGTGGCGGCATACGTCTTCGGCAGCTGGCTGCATCTCAGGCCGCTGAAGATCGGCAGTTTTCAGGTCCATTATCCGGCGCTGCCGATCGTCGCGCGGCAATTGCTGATCGGCCCGATCGAATTGCTGGCGGCGGCGGCGATCATCTTCTTCGCCCTGCCGGCGGCCGGCAATCCCGGCTATTTCGTCGTGCTCGGCGTTTTCCTGGTGTCGTTCTCGATCGCCCAGATCTCGCATGCGCCGGGCGGGCTCGGCGTCTTCGAGATCGTCTTCCTCGCCGGCCTGTCGCACATGGACCCGGTCGGCGTGCTGGCTGCACTGCTGGTGTTCCGGCTGTTCTACCTAATCATCCCGCTGCTGATAGCGCTCGGCGTCGTGCTGTACTTTGAGCACTCGCAGCTTGGGCGAAGGGAGAATTGAGACGCCGGGGCAATCGCTTCGGACTGACGATGCGCCGTTTTGGAGAGGACGAGTTGTCGATGTCGGCGCTGGCCCCTCATCTGCCTGCCGGCATCTTCTTCCCGTGAAGAACGGGCCCGGCCGCAACGCTGGCGACCCCCTCTCCCCGTCCTTCACGGGGAGAGGGTCGGGGTGAGGGGCAGCGCTAACGCCGGCAAGAGTGAGGGCAAGTCAAAACCTGAAGCAATTGCGCCGATTGAAGGGCTGGGCAGGCTTGACTATTTTCCGGCGGCGGCTACAAGGCACGCGCGGCGCCATCGCCGCCGCGGTTTTCTTCAACCGCGCCTGCTGGGGAATAGGTTAACGGTAGACCCACGGACTCTGACTCCGTTAGTCCTGGTTCGAATCCAGGTTCCCCAGCCAAGTAATTTCAAGCACTTAGCTACCAAAACGGCTAAAAACCATGTTGCTAAAGGCGTGTAACGAACAGCAACGTAAGTCATTGATTTGTAACGATTGGTAAGGGTTGCGGGAAATCGCGATAGCAACATGGAGCGGGCCGTTCCACCTCATTACATCAGGTCTTCAGCAACCCCGTCAAACTTCTTAAGGCCTGCGCTTGGACGCTTTCGCTTAAGAAGTCCCTGTTCAGATGCGGCCGCCTTGAAAGCAGCGAACGCAGCTTGGTGACTGCAATGTCCGGCCAGGCATTCCTCGATCATTCGGATTGCTTCAAGCCGGGACGGCTTTTCCACGAGTGGCCATGGTTGCTGAAGCGCCATCTCGGCGTCGGCTATCGAAGCGACCACCATCGGCTTGTGATTCAGGTAGACTGTAATCGGAATAAACGCCGCCATTTTTATCGCTCGCCAGGATTAAGGCGGTTAAACGCGAAGGCCATGGCGGTGGTTGCATCATCGCGGACTAACGCTGCCGATCGCATCGCGGACATGTCGCGCGCGGATCTACAGATCATCCTGCGTCGCGCCGTATTGATGCTCAGGAACGTCTCAGGCGTGCCGCTTGAGCCCTCAACGGAGGACGCGCTCAATTCCATCGCGGCTGAAATGAAAATTGGTCGGTCCGACCTCATTCAGATCGTGCTGCGCGAATGGCTGAAAACCAACGCCTATCTGCCTGTGCGCACGATAGACGAGGAAAGCGAGACGGACGGCAACGTGTAGGCTGGGGCGCGACCTTTATGTAGAAGACCCGCCGCTACATTTGCGAAGCGACGGGCCTCCACCCCATTCCCCCATACTTGACCATGCAATTGCGGTGCCAGACGTATTGACCCATTGCGAGGCACCTTATGGCTTCTACACAGCGGAATTACCGCCGAGCCGGAACGCTTGCTTGTCTCGTGGGTTGAGATGCAGGAGATACAGGCGTGGCCAAGAAGCTGTCCATCGCCGGAATATTGCGACTTACCTCTGACCAACTGAAGAGGATCCGGAAACGCGTCGCCAATGGCGGTCACGTGGACCAGATGCAAGAGGTCGATGCCCTGGTGGGCCTCGCTAAAGAAATGGCCGACCGGCAACTAGCCGGGTTAGAAAGCCCGGCAGATGAAAACGATGGCTCTGTGCAAGACGGTGACGATGCAAAGGATTGAGCGTGGCGCCGGCCACCCCCGCGAGCGACTGACAGTCGCTCACAAAATCACCCCCGAATCGTTCGGTGAACCACGTTTTTTGCCACCCACCACCTTCATCGGCTTATGGGTCATCAGTGTTATCCGATCCTCGTTCAACGGCATGTGCGATTTGTTTCAGCATCGCATGAGCCGCGCCAGCCGACATGACGAGGCGGCACACAATCACGTGTTCGAACTTTCCACGCTCGTAGATCGCTCGCTGCCGGCTGTAAAATATGCACCGGAAATTCCCGTCTCCCAAATTTTCCATGTCGGCCATCCCTGAAATGAAGACATCGGGGATGATGGCCGTTTCGACTAAGTCCATGATGGGATCGGTCATGATGCGTCTCCCCAATTGCCCCCAATTGCCGGGTTCCAACACCCGGCGTTGCTGACACCTGAAATTTTTGCAGGCTAAGGGAGCAACTGTCGTTTGATCAACTTGGAGATTGGGGGTAGCCGGCACCTGCAATGGGAGAAGGATCTCGCATGCCGCATCCGCCTTACTATATTAGCAGTAGCGCATGAAGGGATTAGAATGCCACCCCAGCCGGCGCCGCTCTCATTCCCCCCACGCCGGTTAGGCCCGGCGGCCCGCTGGTCACCCCCGATAGGCTGTCGGGCCGTCCTATCAAAAGCGCGGTGTTGACCAACGTGAGACGAGATCGAACCAACAACCCCGGCAACCGGCGTCAAGGGCAGGCGCCACGGGCCGCCGGCCAACGACGAAGCAGGGCATTTCCAGTTCTGCCCCGTCTGTGGCCAGACATTCGACATGCGTGACCTCGGCCAGGTGCTCCACCATGCAGATTCTGACCATGAGCCGCTGCCGACAGAACAATAGGTTCCGTCACAGTGTTCGTTCGAATGATGCTATTCCGTTGCCTTGAGCGCAAGTTTTTGGTCAGGCCACCACAGCGCCTCCACTTACGCTCGCTGGTGGTCAAGGCCCAGCGGCCTCCAGCTGCCAGTCCCCCTCGCAACCAAGCCGCTGGGCCGTCTCCGCTAAATTTAGAGGCAACGCGCAAGGCGATGCTGGCGCCGTTTGCGAGGGAGGCGCCAAATCGCTGACGGATTCCGCGGAAAAGGCACTGAAACAAGCCGTAGGCCGTCTTGGCGAAGCCCTGACCAATTCGGATCGGGTTCTCAGCGGCGTTTGAGGAGGTCGACCGACGATCCTCCGACGCCCCTTGATGATTCATGGGGCTCCTCGCCCCATCAGTTAGGCACCGTAATTTCCCGCCTCACACGGCTGCGTCAAGCCCTTGCGCCGGCACATAGTTGAGTATCGGGCCTGAGCCAGCGCTCGACCTCGGCGAGCGGCATGCACTTGCGCCGCGCGTAGTCCTCGACCTGGTCGCGTTCGACCTTGGCGACGCCGAAATAATAGCTTTCGGGATGCGACAGGTAGATGCCGGAGACGGAGGAGCTGGGCCACATCGCAAAGCTTTCGGTCAGGCTGACGCCGGCATTGCGCTCGCCGTCGAGCAGGCGGAAAAGCGTCGCCTTCTCGGTGTGGTCGGGCTGCGTCGATAGCCGGTCCCGGACGGATGCCGCGATAGGGTTCGCCGATCAGCTCGTCCGGGGCCGGGTCTCATCGGGTGCATAGGCCCCCAGAACTCCTCTGCCGTGATCGGCCAATCTCCAAATCCTAAGACTCAAGCGAAGCGCTACACTGTGACGTGAGGCGTATGCGCTTATACTCTACCCAACCGGAGCGGTTCATCCAAAATCCGTTCCGTGCGCAAACGCCGAGATCGAACAAAGGCCTTTAGTCCGTCGGAATCCAGCGCATGCCCGAAGGCATGGCCCTGCAGTATGTCGCAGCCCAAGCTCTTGAGTATCCGTGCGTGCTCCATCGTCTCGACACCTTCCGCTACGACCTCGATACCCAGGGACTTGCCGATTTCAATGATCGACGAGACGACCTGCCTTCGTTGCGGCGATTTGACAATTGGGATGACCAGTTGGCGATCTATCTTCAGCCGGCGAGGCTGCAGCTTGAGCAAGCTGACTATAGAGGCATAACCAGTACCAAAATCGTCTATTTCTACGTCAATGCCGAGTTCTTTTATCTGCTCAACGTTCCAGGTGACAAAATCATCATTTTCGTCAAGGAAAATTGACTCAACGAGCTCGAACGAAACCGTTCCTTTCTTGATTTTAAGCTTCCTCAGACTCTTTATGAGTTCCTCATCTTGAAGGCGTCGCGCCGAAACGTTGACTGATACCCGCGGAATGTGAATATTCGCAGCAGACCATCCCTCGAAATCCAAAAGCGATTGGTCTAATATGGTTCGATCAATGATCGAGACGACATTCAGTTCTTCCGCAATCCTCAGGAAGACATCGGGCGCCAATATTCCCTTCTCAGGATGTCTCCATCGCGCCAGCGCCTCAACCCCAACAATTTCGAGCGTTTTTGCGTCAAATTGCGGCTGGTAGAAGGGAATGAACTCGTTGCGCTCAAGGCCGCCGAGAATTTCGTCGGCAATCCGTTTTGTGTCGACGATTTCGCTTTGCATCGGCTCGGTGAAGAATTCGTATCGATTGCGCCCACGCCTCTTTGCTCGGTAGAGCGCGATGTCAGCGTTAACCAGCAGGTGTTTGGCTTCGACATCTTTTCCGTTATCGACTGCAATTCCCACGCTCACGCCAAAACGGCATCGATGGCCCTGATAGTAGACCGGTTCTCGCATCTGGCTGATAACGCGGTCAGCGAGCAGCCCCAGTTGCTTGATATCGTCATGCGCCACGCACAGGACAATGAATTCGTCTCCTCCGATCCGAGCGACGAATCCCTCACCATCGACCTTGGATCGGAGGACAGCTGACGCGTGAACAAGCATTGCGTCGCCTGCGGCGTGGCCAAGCGTATCGTTGATGTGCTTGAACCGATCCAGATCTATGTGAAGCAGTGCCGCATACCCGCCGGCGCGCCTGGCGTTTGCAGCGTAATCTTCCAGCACTTGGTCGAGGTAACGCCGGTTGGGCAAACCGGTCAGCGAATCGTGGAGTGCAATGTGCTCTATGCGCGCCTTGGCCGACTCGAGTTCTGCATTTTTCGACTCGGAAAGCTGTTTTGCGCGAACCAGGTCCTTGTTCAGCAGGACATCGGCTGTCACATCCCATTCGGCGCCAATCATTTTTGGGGTGTCGTTTGCGGCCCGGTAAATTGTCGCCTTGGATCGGACATGGCGAATCTCGCCATCCGGCCGAATAATCCGGTACTCCGACAAATATGGCCCGCCACCGGCCATCGCGCTGTCGAAATCGGCGTGGGCGCCAGCCAGATCATCCGGGTGGATTGCTCCTGCCCAGTCCAGGTAACCGCGGCGCTCCCCAGTTGGTTTGCCGTATATTTCATTGACGCGGTCGTCCCACGTAAGTTCGTTGGTCGCGAGATCGTGTTCCCAAACGCCGATAGCCGACGCTTCCAGAGCGAGTTCCAGGCGTCTCGACAATTGACTCAGTTCCGCATAGTTGCGCTGTCTCTCGCCAATCAGGCGACCCGTAACCAGGAATGGGATCACAACCAGCGCCCCGGCCACTGCCATGATTGCGCGCAAGAACCACGCGTTGTCGGGCGTCGAAGGCCAGCCGTTTTTGGGAATGGCTGCGATCCGCCACGAACCGGACGGGAGCAGAACGTCGGCTGTCACCGGATTGCTTTTGCCGATGCGCTCATTGCCGAAGAATTGATCTCCACTTGGACCGAGAGCGTCCTTACCGATCAGCGCTATGTCAATCCCGAGATCATCGTCAAGCAGGCCGCTCGCCTTATAAAGGCGCTGAACGTCGACAACGGCCGAAATGATGCCCCAGAACCTTTCGGTGTTGCCCGCACTCCGTACAAAAACCGGGATACGACCGACGAAGCCTTGCCCCCCCTGCCTCAAGTCGACGGGACCGGCAAGAATTAGCTCGCGCTCGTCTCGCGCCCTTAGCGCGGCCACACGCTGCCGCTCGTCCTTGCGGTAATCGAGGCCTATCGCCTTCTCGTTGCCCTCCATCGGGTACATCAGTGAAATGACCAGATCGGGCGCGCCGGCAATATTTTTCAATTGCGAGCCCCTGCCAAACAGGTTGCTCGCGAGCGAGGCGAAGCGTTGCTGTCCCATATAGGGCTCAGTCACGACCGTCGCGACCAGCCCCTGCACCAGTTGAAGGTTTCCGTTGATGTTACCTTCAAGCTTGGCGCGGATAAGATTGACCTTGGCCAGGACATCCGCACGGGCGGCTTGATCCGAGACGACTTTGTTCTGGTGGTCCGCAAACGCTGCGCCAACGGCAATAACTATCACCGCCATTGCCGCCGGGATATTTGCCGACGAGAAAACAGCCTTCTTAATACCGCCGAACCTAGCGCGGAAAAGAGCCAATAGGCGATTCCTCAGCTGCTATTCAGGTTCTCGGGCCAACCCGAGCAAGGAATATTAGCTATCAATATTTAATTTTGACCTTCACGGGTCCTAAAATTTTTGCACTTTCCAACCGCCTGAGGTGGCCGGAGTGGTTGACACGACCTGCGGCTCCGGCTGACACCTTAAAGCGCGTCGCGTTTGAATGGATTCATGCGACGCGCTTTAAGTTCTCGTTTTTATGCATGTCGTTATCGCAAAACCGCTGCGCACTTTTGCGCGACCTGCATTAGAACTGCTTGCAGTCGCTGAAGGTGCATGGGTTGCCCTCGGCGTCGACTCGACCGCCGCTGCGAGCAGGAAAAGCTCGGCGATCCCCACCGTCGAGGGATAACCGCGCTCACTTTCCGGCATCAAATCGACGAGATGACAATGCAAAACGGGATCAATAGCAGGACTAGTGGCCCTCAATCGCCTTGGGGGTAACCAGGTATGGTATCTTGCCGACGCTACGCTTCGTCGCGCCAATGGAATAGGCCATTGGGATCTTGGGAGAGTTCTCTGGCAAGGCGTACATATCCTTGCCAGCCCTCACGGCAAATGAAAAGTGCTGCCACGAAACGGTGTCATGCTCATTGAGAAAATCAAGCGTCAGCCCAGCTGAAATCAGCGCGTTCACCACGTCACTGACCGGATGAATCCACTCATAGTAGCGAGGATGTTTCAAGATGCGGTCATCGCCGGTATAGGTGAGTTCCTCGTTCCATGCGAGTGGTCGAGCTATTGGCGTTCGCCAGTCATGCTTGAACTCCAGCGCCGCAGCCTTGCGGTCACACTGGAACATCAACGGGTGGCCCTCGGCCAGATAGAGCCGGCCGCCGGGCCGCAGGAGATCGGCAACCACCCGCGCCCAGCGGAACACGTCGTCCAGCCAGTTTACCGAACCCCAGGTAACGTAAGCGATGTCAAAGGTTCGGCCGAGCGCCTCGACTGCCTCGAACAGTGGCGCCTCCACGAAGCGCACATTAGTGCCTGCCTTTGCAGCGAAATCCCGCGCCGCTGCGATCGCCGTCGGTGAAAAGTCGAGGCCGGTCACGCTGCCCGCGCCCAGATTCTTCAAGCTGATTGTGTCGAGCCCGATATGGCATTGCAAATGGACGATATCCTTGCCGACAATGTCACCGACCTCGCGCGTTTCCAGCTCATAGAGATTGGATCCGCCAGCCAATACATTTTCTATGTGGTAGCTGCCCGTCGTGTCGGTCGAATGCAGCTCGGCCCGATCATCCCAATTAAGGCGGTTCGCACCTAGAAACGGTTCCAAATTGCCCCCCCTGCCGAGACTAATATTTGGTAAACAGAACGTTAATATACTTTGCAGCTAAAGTGGCGCGCGTCAATCCGAGGCGGGCCGGTGCACCACCGCTGCAGGCCAGGCTCACCACCGCCCTGGCCAAGGCAGACGTGCCAATCACGTGTCTGTGCAGAACGAGCGCGCAATCAGGACAAGGCTGCTGTCATGGAGGTGCCGGCTTCTCGCCCTATCAGCCTCGCGGCACGATTTCACGCAGCCGCATCCAGCCCCTGCGCCGGCACGTAGTTGAGTATCGGCCCGAGCCAGCGCTCGACCTCGGCAAGCGGCATCCGCTTGCGCCGTGCATAGTCCTCGACCTGGTCGCGTTCGACCTTGGCGACGCCGAAATAATAGCTTTCGGGATGCGACAGGTAGATGCCGGACACGGAGGAGCCCGGCCACATGGCAAAGCTTTCGGTCAGGCTGACGCCGGCATTGCGCTCGCCGTCGAGCAGGCGAAACAGCGTCGCTTTCTCGGTATGATCGGGCTGCGCCGGATAGCCGGGCGCCGGGCGGATGCCGCGATAGGGTTCGCCGATCAGCTCGTCCGGTGCCAGATCCTCGTCCGGTGCATAGGCCCAAAAATCCTTGCGCACGCGTTCGTGCAGGCGCTCGGCGAAGGCTTCGGCGAAACGGTCGGCCAGCGCCTTGACCATAATCGACGAGTAATCGTCGTTCGCCCGCTCGAAGCGCTCGGCGATCGCTGCCTCCTCGATGCCGGCTGTAACGATGAAGCCGCCCAGATAGTCGGCCCCGCCGCTATCCAAGGGCGCGACGAAATCCGAGAGGGCGACGTTCGCCTTGCCGTCGCGCTTGGTCAGTTGCTGGCGCAGCGTGAAGAAGGTCGCCAGTTCCTGCGATCGCTTATCGTCCGCAAACAGCCTGATGTCGTCGCCGACGGCGTTGGCCGGCCAGAAGCCGATGACGCCCCTCGGCGCGAACCATTTTTCCGCGATGATCTTGGCCAGCATCGCTTGGGCGTCCTCGAAGAGCTGGCGTGCCGCCGGCCCTTGCGCCTCGTCGTCGAGAATTTTCGGGTAGCGGCCCTTCAACTCCCAGGTCTGGAAAAACGGCGTCCAGTCGATGTAGCGCGCGAGCTCGGCCAGGTCCCAGCCTTCGAAGACTTTCAGGCCGAGGAACGACGGTTTTGGCGGCGCGTAGGCCGCCCAGTCGATCCTGTGGGCGTTGGCCCGCGCCTTGGCGAGCGGCAAGCGCTGCTTGTCGGCTTCGCTGCGCGCATGCGCATCGGCGACCTTTTTGTACTCGGCACGAACATTGTCGACATAGCCGCCCCTGGTCTCGTTCGACAAAAGTGCCGACACCACGCCGACCGCGCGGCTGGCATCGGTGACGTAGACCGTCTGGCCCTTGGCATAGCGCGGATGGATTTTTACCGCCGTGTGCACGCGGCTGGTCGTCGCGCCGCCGATCAACAGCGGAATGTCAAAACCTTCGCGCTCCATCTCGGCGGCCATGTGCACCATCTCATCGAGCGAGGGCGTGATCAGGCCGGACAGGCCGATGATGTCGACGTTTAGCTCGCGCGCCGTCTGCAGGATCTTCGCCGCCGGCACCATGACGCCGAGGTCGATGATCTCGTAATTGTTGCAGGCGAGAACCACGCCGACGATGTTCTTGCCGATATCGTGGACATCGCCCTTCACCGTCGCCATCAGGATCTTTCCGGCGGTCTGGCGCTCGCCGGTGTCGACGCCATTGGCGGCGTTCGCCAGCTTCTCCGCCTCCATGTGCGGAAGCAGGCCGGCAACGGCCTGCTTCATGACGCGGGCGGACTTCACCACTTGCGGCAGGAACATTTTTCCCGCGCCGAACAGATCGCCGACGACATTCATTCCTGCCATCAAAGGACCTTCGATGACATGCAGCGGGCGCTCGGCGGCAAGTCGCGCTTCGTCCGTGTCCTGGTCGATGAATTCGGTGATGCCGTTGACCAGTGCATGCGAAATGCGCTGCTCGACGGGCCAGTCACGCCAGGCGAGATCGCGCTCCTGCACTTCCTTGCCCGCCGTGCCTTTGAAGCGTTCGGCGAGTTCCAGCATGCGTTCGGTCGCCGTACCGCCGCCCTTCGGCTGGCGGTTGTTGACGACATCCTCGCAGGCTTCGCGCAGTTCGGGATCGATGGTGTCGTAAACGGCTAGCTGCCCGGCATTGACGATGCCCATGTCCATGCCGGCCTGGATGGCATGGTAAAGGAACACGGCATGCATGGCCTCGCGCACCGGCTCATTGCCGCGGAACGAGAAGGAGAGGTTCGACACGCCGCCCGATATGTGGACATGGGGAAGCGTCGCGGTGATCTGCCGTGCGGCTTCGATGAAGTCGACGCCGTAATTGTTGTGCTCGTCGATGCCGGTGGCGATGGCAAAGATGTTCGGGTCGAAAACGATGTCCTCGGGCGGGAATCCGGCCTGCTCGGTCAAGAGCTTGTAGGCGCGGGTGCAGATTTCGACCTTGCGCGCCTGGGTGTCGGCCTGACCGTCCTCATCGAAGGCCATTACGACCACCGCCGCGCCATACGCGCGGACGAGCTTCGCATGGTGCAGAAAAGCCTCCTCGCCTTCCTTCATCGAAATGGAGTTGACCAGCGGCTTGCCTTGCACGCATTGCAGGCCGGCTTCGATGATCTCCCATTTGGAGCTGTCGATCATCACGGGAACGCGGGCGATATCCGGCTCGGCGGCGATCAGGTTGAGATATTCGACCATCGCCTTCTTCGAATCGATCAGGCCTTCGTCCATATTGATGTCGATGATCTGCGCGCCATTGGCGACCTGGTCGCGTGCGACGTCGAGCGCGGCAGCATAATCGCCCGCCGTGATCAGCTTCCTGAACTTGGCCGAGCCGGTGACATTGGTCCGCTCGCCGACATTGACGAACCGAATCTCGTCGGTCAGCGTGAACGGCTCGAGCCCCGACAGGCGCATCTTCGGTTCGACGGCGGGAACAGCGCGCGGCGGATATTTCTTCACCGCCTGTGCGATGGCGTGGATGTGGTCCGGCGTCGAGCCGCAGCAGCCGCCAACGATGTTGACCAATCCGTCGCGCGCGAAATCCTCGATCTGCGCTGCCATGAATTCCGGGCTCTCGTCATATCGGCCGAATTCATTGGGCAGGCCGGCATTCGGATAGGCACAGACAAAGGTTTCGGCGACGCCTGATATTTCGTCCAGATGGGCGCGCATGGCTTTGGCGCCCAGCGCGCAATTGAGGCCTATCGTGAACGGGTTGGCGTGACGGACCGAATGCCAGAACGCCGTCGGCGTCTGGCCGGACAGCGTGCGGCCGGACAGGTCGGTGATCGTGCCGGAGATCATGACCGGCAGATGCACGGCCTTCTCGATGAAGATCTCGTTGCAGGCGAAGATCGCCGCCTTGGCATTCAGCGTATCAAAAATGGTCTCGATCAGGATGATGTCGGCGCCGCCGTCGATCAGACCGCGCAACTGCTCGCCATAGGCAAGGCGCAATTCGTCGAACGTCACGGCGCGGTAGCCGGGATTGTTAACGTCCGGCGACATCGAGGCGGTGCGGTTGGTCGGCCCCAGCGCACCGGCGACGAAACGGCGCCTGCCGTCCTGCTGCTCAGCCCTCACCGCCGCCCGGCGCACCAGCCGCGCACCGTCGCGGTTCAGCGCGTAGACCGCGTCCTCCATGCCGTAATCCGCCTGGGCGATAGAGGTCGAGGAGAAGGTGTTGGTTTCAAGGATATCCGCCCCGGCGATGGCGTATTGATAGTGAATCTCCTCGATCGCCCTAGGCTGCGTCAGGATCAGCAGGTCGTTGTTGCCCTGCTGATGGCAGGCGCACTCCGCGAATTTGTCGCCACGGAAGTGGCTCTCGTCGAAGCCCAGGCCCTGGATCTGCGTGCCCATGGCGCCGTCGAGGATGAGGATGCGTTCGCGCGCCGCCGCCGTCAGTGCCGCAAGGACTTCCGAGCCATCGGGCTTAGCCGCGACTGGGCCGAACAGGTCGTCCAGCGATGAAGGGTTTTGCGACATATTTCGTCCTCAGGGCGACAGCCGCGTTTAAGCGACATAAAGACATCTTTATGTCAATATACGGGATTTGTCTGCCGCTGTCACCCCTGCCGCGGGGAATGCTGCCCACCGGCGTTACAACCCCGCCTGCGCTGTCTTCACTACCGGCGCCGCTCTCAACAACATCCCGATCGCGAGACGCGCGAGCCGGTCGCGGCGACGACGACGGCCAAGATCATCTATCGGTTACGAACTGGGTGCGGCCTTCACCTATGTCGGGCTGAAGGCCAACGTGCTCGAATTCATGCCGCCGCTGACGCTGACCGAGGACGAAGTCATTGAGGGCGCGGCCATCGTCGATCAGGCAATCGCCGACGTGACCGCAGGCAAGGTCTCCGACGCGGATGTCGCTTCGTTCATGATGTGGAAGGCGGGAGCGACCTCTCGCGTCAGGAAAAGATCTCCGCCAGTTCGTCGACGCTGGTGCCTTCCCTAACCTGCCGCAACTCGACATAGCTGACTGCGGTGGCGATCGACATCACCATAGACGTTACACTCGTCACCAATGCGTCCACCACCGCACCCACTATCCCCCCTCCAAACAGTGCGGCTACAGTGCCGAGCGCCAACTCGATGGCAATGGCGATAATGATCAGGATAATGAACAGCCGAACAGCGCCCAGCGGCTTCCCTTGGTCAGATCCCGGCTGCGGGCCATCGAGCCGAATACGCCGAGCCGCTCTTGCACCAGCGCCGGTACCGCGACCGACCAACGCAGCGCCAACATGATGCCAGGCACAATCAGCAGCATAAAACCGAGGCCCACGCCTAAACCAACCAACAGGGCAATGGCGAACGTCGGCAGGAGGAAGGAGACTGCTTTCGCGATGCAGTCACCGAACGAAGGCTGCTTGCCGTTCAGGTCCTCGATGGTGGCGCGCACCAGTGACGCCTGAAGCAACAGCGACAGGATATAGGAAGCAAGGCCGGCGCCCATCGTGACGGCGGTATAGCCGAATACCAGGTTCTGCTCGCCGAAAGTGCTCGGGTCGAAGGGGACGGCCGGGTCCTGTCTCAACGCCCAAAGTTGAAAAACAAGAGTCGGCAAACCCGAAAACAATGCCGCAAGTCCTAGGCAAAGCACGACGTTACGGCCGATGACAGCAAAGCTGTCGTTGAAAACCCTGCCGATGCGAAACTTGTCCGGTCGTTCCAGTGTCAGTGAAGACATGATGTAACCTGTCCAGTCCAGGCCGATCCTGATGCGATGAGGGCGGCCTTGCCGCTATGAGAAGATTTCCGCCAGTTCGTCGACGCTGGTGCCTTCCTTGACCTGACGCAGTTCGACATAGCTGACCGCCGGGGCGACCGAGGTCACCACGGATACGACGGATCTCACCAGAGCATCCAGGATGAGAGCCGTGGTCACGCCAAAGACCATGACGATTTGGCTCAGAACAAGCTGGATGGCGATTACGGCTATGATCAAGATAACCCAGAATCCGAACAGCGCCCAGCGGCTCCCTTTGGTCAGCTCGCGACTGCGCTTCATGCTGCCGAACACCCCCCGCCGTTCCTGAACCAGAACCGGCACGGCGACCGACCAGCGGAGCCATAATATGATGCCCGGGACGATGAGCAGCATGAAGCCCAATCCCGCGCCCAGAGAGACCAGTACTGCGATGCCTATCACCGGCAGCAGGAGTGGGATTGCCATCTTGAGGCTGTCGCCCATTGATGGCCGCTTGCCGCTCAGATCCTCGATGGCCGCGCGCACCAGCGTCGCCTGCAAAATCGCTGCCAACACCATGGAAGCCAGCACGACAAAGATTGTAACGATAACTCGTTGGGCCGAGAACTCCGGAGTGCCTGTCTCGGTGCCGATTGCCCATTGCCAGAGCCAAAGCTGGTAGAGCAACGTTGGCAAGCCTGAAAACAGCACTGCCAGCCCGAGGCAAAGACCGATATTGCGGCTGATGACAGCAAAGCTGTCGTTGAAAACCCTGCCGATGCGAAACTTGTCCGGCCGTTCCAATGTCGTTGAAACCATGATGCGTCCCCCGCTCAATCGCCGCGTATCGGCTGGTGATCCCCGCATTAAATGTGCCAACATTGGAGGTCGGCGTCTAGTCCACTTGCAATTGCCGTTGTGCATTGTCAGTGTCGGCTGGGGAACCACAGGTTGCAGGGGAGCGGTTGGCAGTGGCACAGCCAGGCACAGCGGAAGCCGAATGGCCAGCAAAAGCGCATGAGCAGTTGATCTCGGACAAGTCGATCCAGTTCGACCTGCCGGCCTATGTGCCGCCGCAGCCGCCTGACTGGCTGAAGCCGCTGCTGGAACTGTTGTCGTCACTCGGCCCCTACATGATCTATCTGTTCTGGGGGGCGGTGATAGCAGGTGCCGCGATCATCCTGCTCCTGGTCTTTCTCGAGATGAAAGGTATCGCCTGGCGCCTGCCGTGGCAGGGCGCGAGGCGCGAAACCGAGGCGGAGGAAGCATGGCGTCCCGACGCCGGCGCCGCGCAGATCCTGCTGTCGGA
This sequence comes from Mesorhizobium delmotii, assembly GCF_900149755.1. NCBI lineage: Bacteria > Pseudomonadati > Pseudomonadota > Alphaproteobacteria > Hyphomicrobiales > Phyllobacteriaceae > Mesorhizobium > Mesorhizobium delmotii. Next base: position 105,404 of record NZ_FUIG01000018.1, read on the forward strand.
AGCCGACGCGCTTGCCGCGCGAGGCGATTACGACGAAGCGGTCCATCTCCTGCTTCGCCGCAGCGTTGCCGATATTGCCGGCCGGCTGCCAGACTTCCTGCGCCCGTCGCTCACGGCGCGCGACATCGCCGCTGCTGCTTCGGTTCCCGCCAAGGCCCGCGCGGCGTTTACCGAGATCGCACGCATTGTCGAAGCCGCGCTGTTCGCACGCCGGCCCGTCGGCGACGAAGGCTGGCGGGAGGCACGCGGCGCCTATGAGCGTTTCGTCTTCCGGGATGCCTGGACATGAGTGCTGCGACGGCCGAACCCGCAGCACAGGAACCGTTCAGTCGAAGAACGCTATTCTGGGGCATTTTCGCCAGCCTACTTGCGGCAGCGGGCTTCTTCCTGCTGTCCACCTATGCTCCCGACTTCCGGCAACCCGGCAACGGCGGCGCGACGCCACTGTCGAAAAGCGGCGTCGGCTATGCCGGTCTGGCGGAATGGTTGCGGCTCACCGGCAACCCGACTTCGATGGCGCGGACCGAGGATGATCTCGCCACCGACATGTTGCTGATCGTGACCATTTCGCCCGAGAGCGATCCCGCGGCGCTCGACCACATCCTCGAACTTCGGCAGGACCTGGATACCCTCTTCGTGCTGCCCAAATGGCAGACATTGCCGCTGGAGGAGCACGAAGGATGGAAGATGAAATTCGGGCGATTGCCCGATGCGGTGGTGAACCAGTGGCTCGGCCGGATCGCCAATGCAAAGATCGGCGTCGGCCACAGTACGGTGCGGCAACTCGACATCGAAGGCCGGCTCGTTGCCGCCCCCGACGAATTGCAGTGGGTGTCGGACGAGCATCCAATCATAGCAGCCGGCAACGACAAGGCTGTGCTCACCGAAGTGGATGGCAAGCCTTTTTATGTCCTGACCGACCCCGACCTGATCAACAACGCCGCGCTTGGGAATCCCGACAAGGCGGCAGCCGCGCTCGACCTGATTGCATTGCTGCAACCCGAAAAGGGCCCGGTCATGTTCGATCTCACGCTGCATGGCGCGGGGCGAAAATATGATCTTGCCAAGCTGTTGGTCGAACCGCCGTTTCTGGCGCTGACACTGACGATCCTGGCTGCGGCGGTGCTGGCTTTCCTGCACGGCCTCGGCCGTTTCGGCCCACCGCGCGCCGAATTGCGCGCTATTGCCTTTGGCAAGCGCGCGCTGGTGGACACGACGGCGATGCTGTTGCGGCGCGCCGGGCGGCTCGAGGAACTGGGAGGCCGTTATGCGGCCTTGATGCGGGTACGCGCCGGCGCACTGCTGGGAGCGCCGCAAGGGCTGCAGGGAGAAGCGCTCGACCGCTGGCTCGATTCTCGCGATAAGGACGAAGCCAGCGGATTCACCGCGCGGGCGCAAGCCGCCGGCGAGGCGAAAAATCTAACGCAAATGCAGGAGGCAGCGGAACAGCTGCACGATTGGACGGCAAGGAGGCTCGGTGAACGTCGATGATGTGAAGGCCCTGGCGACACGGATCAGGGAAGAAGTGGCCAAGGCGATCACCGGGCAGCACGACACTGTCGACCTGATGCTGATCGCCTTGTTCGCCGGCGGGCATATCCTGCTGGAAGGCCCTCCTGGCACGGCCAAGACAATGACCGCGCGCTGCTTCGCCCAGGCCCTGGGTGTCGCCTACGGGCGCATCCAGTTCACGCCGGACCTGATGCCTGGCGATATCGTCGGATCGAACATCTACAATTTCCAGACCGGACAGTTCACGCTGACGCGCGGTCCGATCTTCTGTGACCTTCTGCTTGCCGACGAGATCAACCGCACGCCACCCAAGACACAGGCAGCACTTCTGGAGGCGATGCAGGAGCACGCGGTCACCTTCGACGGCACCACGCATTCACTGGGCCGTAACTTCATGGTGGTCGCGACCCAGAACCCGATCGAGCATCAGGGCGTCTATCCCCTGCCCGAGGCGCAACTCGACCGCTTCCTGTTCAAGCACCGGGTCAGCTATCCCAGCCCCGAGGAGGAACGGGCCATCATCATCCATCACGGCGGCGGCTCCGCCTCGCATGACATCGGGCAATACGGCATCAAGGCTCAAACGGACCGCAAGACGCTGGAGAAGGCACTCGAAACCGTCGGCTCCGTGACCCTTGTCGACGACGTCGTCGACTATATCGCGGCGCTGGTGCGCGCCACCCGCGACAGCGCCGATTTGGAGGTTGGCGCCAGTCCACGCGCGGGCGCCATGCTGGCCAGGGCGGCACGAGCGCGGGCGGCGCTGGACGGGCGCGCCTATGTGATCCCAGACGACGTCAAGGCGCTGGCGGTGCCGGCGCTGCGCCATCGCGTTATCCTTTCCCCGGCCGCGCAGATCGATGGCCGCCTCGTCGAGCAGATCGTCTCCGACCTGGTCGACCAGACGGAAGTGCCGCGTTGATCTATCCGAGCGGCCGAGCGGTTTGGACGGCTGCAGCCGGCGCGGTCCCGGCCTTCCTGGTCGCGCTGGCGCTGCCGTCGTTGTGGTACCTCGGCTTGCTGTGGATCTGCCTGCTGCTCGCGTTCCTGGCGGTGGACGCTGCGGCAGGACGCGGGCGGAAATCGCTGGCCGCCAGCCTCCACGCGCCGCCGCAGGTCGGCGTCGGCGGGCAGTTCACCGTCCACGTCGACGCCTGTTTTGCGAGCCGGACGCGAACCCTGGAGGCGCGCGTCGGTCATGATGAGCGCCTGGCGCCGATCGGCGGAACCGGCGGACCCCTGGCTCCCACAAGTGATGGCGGATCGCTCGACCTGCGGTTCCAGGCCCTGCGGCGCGGCATCGCCAGCTTAGATCGTCTGTGGGTGCGATGGCGCGGGCCGTTCGGACTGGTCTGGAATCAGGTCGTCCTGCCGATGGAAAGCAAGGTGGCAGTGTTGCCCGACGTCCGCAGCGCCCGCGACCAAGCGATCACGCTGCTGCAGCGCGAGGCCCTGCCCGACGGGCACGCCCAGCGCCGGGCCGGACAGGGCCGGGAATTCGAGGCGCTCAAGGATTATCAGCCCGGCATGGGCCGGCGAATGATCGACTGGAAGCGCAGCGCCCGCCACGGCAGGCTTCTGGCGCGCGAGTTCCGCATCGAGGAGAACAACAACATCGTGCTGGCCATCGACAGCGGACGCCTGATGTGCGAGCCGGTCGACGGCGTGCCGAAGGTGGACCGGGCGGTGGCGGCCGCCTTGCTGTCGGCGTTCATTGCGCTCAAGGGCGGTGACATGGTCAGCCTGTTCGGCTTCGATGCGCGGCCGCGTGTCGCCAGCGGCGCGGTGCGCGGCTCTGCCAGCTTCGCGATGATCCAGAAGCGGGCGGCGGAGATCGACTATTCCAACGAGGAGACCAATTTCACCCTGGCGCTGACCACGCTTGCGGCACGGCTCGACCGGCGCTCGCTGGTGATCATCTTCACCGACTTCGTCGATCCGATCAGTGCGGAATTGATGCTGCGCACCGTCGGTCGGCTCACCGAGCGGCATCTGGTGCTGTTCATGATGATGAGGGATGTCGAGCTGGAGAGCTTGGCCGACATGCCGCCTTTGTCCAGCGAGGATGTCGCTCGCGCCGTCGTCGCCGGCGGGCTTTTGCGCGAAAGGCAGGTCGTCATCGGCCGGTTGCGGCTGCTTGGTGCGCATGTGATCGAAGCCGATCATCAAAGGCTGGGGCCGGCCCTGGTCGAGCGCTACCTGCATTTCAAGCGGGAGGATTTGTTGTGACTGCGCCAGTACCCGGCGATGCTGGACGCGGTGACGCCGTACGCCAGTCGCTGGCCAGCTTCCGTCGGGAGCGCGAGCCCGACTGGAAGGCGTTCGAGGCGCTTCTCGCCCGTGTCGAGAAACGCGCGCCGCGGGCGCTGTCGGAAGAAGAACTGCTGTCGCTGCCGCTGCTCTACCGTTCGGCATTGTCTTCGCTTTCGGTGGCGAGGGCGACATCCCTCGACAGCGCGCTGATCGCCTATCTCGAATCCCTGTCGCTGCGAGGATATTTCTATCTCTATGGGGCACGCCGCGGACTACGGCAGCGTGTTGGCGATTTCTTCCTGCACGACTGGCCCGGCGCCATCCGCGATTTGTGGCGCGAGACGCTGGTGTCGGTGGCGCTGATGTTTGTCGGCATCGGCGCCGGCGCCTGGCTGGTAGCGTCCGACAAGGGCTGGTTCGACGCGATCATCCCGTCGGGCCTGGCCGCCGGCCGTGGCCCCGACGCTTCTGCCGAGCTGCTGCGCACGATGCTTTATGATGGCGACAACGGCTTTCTCTCAGGCTTTGCCGCTTATCTTTTCACCCACAACGTCCAGGTTGCAATCCTGGCCTTCGCCCTTGGATTTGCCTTCGCCGCGCCGACGGTGCTGCTGATGCTGTTCAACGGTTGCATGCTGGGTGCGGTGTTCCAAGTCTATTGGGCAAAGGGGCTTGGCATGGAACTTGGCGGCTGGCTGGCCATTCACGGCACCACCGAATTGTTCGCCATCGCGCTGGCCGGCGCTGCCGGCATGCGCATCGGCACGCGCATCGCCTTTCCCGGCGAATTGACCCGTATGACGGCAGCCGCCCATGCCGGACGCGTCGCGGCGACCGCGATGGTCGGCGTTTCGGTCATGCTGCTGTTTGCCGGACTGCTCGAGGGTATTGGCAGGCAGACAATCACCAGCGATGTCACCCGCTATGCCATTGGCGGCGGCATGCTCGCACTGTGGATCGGCTATTTCTACCTGTTCCAGATGGTGCGCAATGGCGACCGTTAGACGCTCCGCGCTGGCGACAATGCGATCGCTGATCACGCCTGAAGGTGTCGATCTCCAGATAAAGCTGGCCGACGCCGGCACACGGGCCGCCGCTTTCCTGCTCGATGTCGTGTTTATCGCCACGGCTGCAATCGCGGTCACGATTGTCGCGCTGTTCGGGGTGAGAGGCCTTGGATTTGATGAAATGCAGCCGCTTTTCATCGTCTGGATCATCGCGATCTTTTTTCTGCGCAACGTCTATTTCATCGCCTTCGAGGCGGGCCGGCGCGCGTCGACGCCCGGCAAGCGGATCGTCGGCATCAGGGTGGCATCGCGCAACGGAGCCGGCCTGTCGGTTGATCAGGTCATCGCCCGCAACCTGATGCGCGAGATCGAAGTCTTTCTGCCGCTGTCGATTATCGCCGGACGGAGTGGGATGGGCGTCGCCGATACGCTGACGACAGTTTTCGGACTGGTGTGGGCGCTGCTGTTCGCCCTGTTCCCGCTTTTCAATCGCGACCGGTTGCGGATTGGCGACCTCCTGGCGGGAACCTGGGTCGTCGAGGCGCCTAAGCGCACGCTGATGGAAGATCTGTCGGCAAGGCAGGATCCGGTCGCCAAGACTTTTCAGTTCAGCCACGCGCAGCTCGATGCCTATGGCATCGCCGAACTGCACAAGCTGGAGGAGGTGCTGCGCCGCGACGACTATTTCGCGCTGCGGGCGGTGGCTGAAACGATCGGACGCAAGATCGGCTCAACGCCGCAGGCGCATGACGCCCGCCCGTTCCTGACGGCGTATTACGGGGATCTCAGGGCGCATCTCGAACGCAAGCTTCTTCTCGGCACCCGCAAGGCCGACAAGCACGCGCGCGGTAGCAACGCTGGACCAACGAGGCTGCCATGAACACATCTCTATCCGAGCTTGAACTTCAAGAGATGGAAACCCGAGCTGCCGCGGCCCAAGCTGGCCCGTGGAAATCATGGGTCGAGGGCCGGGACTTTCTTGGCGGCTCAAGTTTCATCCAGACCGGCCAAGGGGCGGACCGCGGCGAGGACATCGAAATGACCGGCGCGATGGTCGCGGACCAGGATTTCATGGCCGCCGCGCGTCAGGATGTTCCTCGCCTGATCGCCGAAATGCGCAGACGCCGCGCGCTCCTCAATCGAGCAAATTAGAAGGCAGCAAGGCTGCCTCCTAACCCACCCACTTCTCGTAGTCCGACACGAGCAGGTGCAGCGGCGCGACGTCCTCGTCGATGTCCGCGAAGCGGCCGATCGGCTCGCGGAAGACATTGTCGGTGAGATCGTCATTGACCGTCGAAACCTCGCCGATCAGCACATCCTTGCCTTCGGCCCAGAAAGCATGCCAGACGCCCGGCAGCAATGTGACGCTCTCGCCTGGGTCGAGCTTCAGCAGCCCGCCCGCCGGCAGCCTGTGAGTGGTGCCGTCGACAGGCACCGATACCTCGGCCTTGGGATCGATGCCGCCATCGCGATCGTGCATGAACAGTTCCAGCACCAGCTTGCCGCCACCACGGTTGATGATGTCCTCGGCCTTGATGTTGTGGCGATGCATTGGCGACAGCTGATCCTTGCGCGAGATCATGATCTTTTCGGCATAGAGCATGCCCATGCCCTTCTTCATGTCCTCGTAGCGACCGTTGCGAACGGTGAACAGGAAGAGGCCGAGCTCGTTGAACTTGCCCTGGCCGTAGTCGGTGATGTCCCAGCCGAGCCGGGAGGAGAAGATGGCCGACGAATCCTGCCGACGCGCCTTCATCTGTTCCGGGGTCCAATAGGCGAAGGGCGGCATGATGTAGCCGAACGAGCGGATGAAGGCATCGGCGTCGCGGATGATGTCGTTGATAGCGGAGCGTTTCATGATCGTGGTTCCTTCCAGTCGGCCTAGGCGATCCCCAAACCGAATAGCCGAACGCCGATCCGGTGTCGACGTAAACTGCATGAGCTGGCCTCATGACATCCGGTTCGATCAAGGTCATAACGGCAACCAGTTTCCTGATGGTGGCATTCCATGCTGAGCATAGATGACCTCGATACGCCGGCGATCCTGATCGATGTCGACCGCGCCGAAGCCAACATCGCGCGGGCGCAGGCCCACGCCGACCGCCAAGGGCTGAAGCTCAGGCCGCACATCAAGACCCACAAACTGCCTTACTGGGCAAAGAAGCAGATCGCAGGGGGTGCGGTCGGCATCACCTGCCAGAAGATCGGTGAAGCCGAGGTGATGGCCGAGGCCGGCCTCACCGACATTTTTCTGCCTTACAACATTCTGGGCAGGGCCAAGCTGGAGCGCCTCAAGGCGCTGCACGGCCGTGTGACGCTGTCGGTTACATCAGACAGCATGGAAACGCTTAACGGGCTCGACGCCACCTTCACCGATCGAGGCCAGCCGCTACAGGTACTGGTGGAATGCGACACCGGCATGGGCCGCTGCGGCGTCCAGTCGGCCAGCGAGGCGGTCGCATTGGCCAGAGAGATCGACAAGGCCAAGGGACTCGCCTTCGGCGGGCTGATGACCTATCCGGCGGCAGGCCGCGCTGCCGAGGCCGAGGCGTGGCTCGCCGATGCGCGCAACGCGCTCGCCGCGTCCGGCCTCGCCTGCCAACGCATCTCCAGCGGCGGCACGCCGGATATGTGGCGCTCGAGCGAGGCTTCCGTTATCACCGAGTACCGCCCCGGCACCTATATCTATCTCGACCGCTACCAGGTCGCCAAAGGCGTCGGAAGCCTCGACGATTGCGCGCTGACGGTGCTGTCGACGGTGGTCAGCCATCCGACGCCGACACGGGCCATCCTCGATGCCGGCAGCAAGGCCTTGTCCAGCGACACGCTGGGGCTGCCCGATTTCGGCGAATTGCTGGGCGTTCCGGGCGCCACCGTCACCGGCCTCAGCGAGGAACACGGCAACATCACGCTTTCCGGCGACGCCAGGCTGCGTATCGGTGAGCGCGTGCGCGTCGTGCCTGACCATTGCTGCGTCGTCACCAACCTGTTCGACGAGGTCCACCTGATCGCCGGAGAACGGGTGCTCGAGACGCTGCCGGTGGCGGCGCGCGGCCGCATGGGGTGAGAATCGGTGCGCGGTGCCGACGGAAAGCCAATTGCTTGGCTTTTCGAGCTTCGAACGCCCTGAGCTTGCGAAGGGCCGGGCAAATCTGAATTGGTCAGGCCGATTGCCGTTCGGCCTGCCTCGCTGCGACACGGCGCATGGAAATGACCCGGCGACGTCGGATTTCCGTGCGCATCGCCATCAGGTGCAGCGCGAAGAACAGCACGGTAAAGCCCAGAGCCATCACCAGCAACGGCCGCAACAGGCTGGGATCGATCGTCGGCCCACCGAGCCGGAGCACCGAAGCCGGCTGATGCAGCGTGTTCCACCAGTCGACCGAGAATTTGATGATCGGGATGTTGATGAAGCCGACCAGGGTGATGATTGCGGCGGCCCAGGCGGCGCGCGCCGCGTCATCGAGTGCCCGCGTCAGCGCGATGATGCCGAGATACATCAGAAACAGCACGAACACCGACGTCAGCCGCGCGTCCCACACCCACCAGGTGCCCCACATCGGCTTGCCCCAGATCGAACCGGTGATCAGCGCGAGCGCTGTAAAGACGGCGCCGATGGGTGCCGCCGATTTCAGCGCGACGTCGGCCAGCGGATGGCGCCATACCAGCGTGCCTAACGCGAAAACCGCCATCAGCGTGAAACACATCATGGCCAGCCAGGCGAAGGGCACATGGATATACATGATGCGCACGGTGATGCCTTGCTGGAAATCCTCCGGCGCAGTGAAGCTCATATAGAGCCCGGCGGCCAGGATGAGTGTGGCGATGGTCGCAAGCCACGGCACCACCTTGTCGGCCAAACCGACAAACCGCGTCGGGTTGGCGAAATCCATCCAGCCGCTGAGGCGTGAAGTCAGGTCACTCATGCGGCTTTACATAAACCGGCGACGCGTTTGGGGCAATCGAGTGGCGGTGTCGCACCAAGCCTTTCCTTCTCCCCTTGTGGGAGAAGGTGGATTGGCGCGCAGCGCCAAGACGGTTGAGGGGTGCTGGACGGAGTGCCGTCCGTGCCAAGCTGGAGCACCCCTCATCCGGCCGCTTCGCGGCCGCCCTCTCCCACAAGGGGAGAAGGGCGAGCCTGGCCGCTCAGGCGGCCTCGTCGGTGATGGTGCGGCTGAGGCGGCGGACTTCCTCGTCGTTGAGCAGGCCGCCGGCGCGCAGCAGGCTGGCGAAGCGGCCATTGCGCATCGACAATTCGGCGAACCCACCCATTTCGACCACCTTGCCCTTGTCCATGAACACGACCAGATCGGCATCGCGAACGGTGGTCAGGCGGTGGGCGATGATGAAGGTGGTGCGGCCGCGACGCAATTCGTCGATCGCTTCCTTGACGCGGTCTTCCGTCTCGACGTCAAGCGCGCTGGTCGCTTCATCGAGCACCAGGATGGGCGAATCCTTCAGAACGGCGCGCGCGATCGCGATACGCTGGCGCTCGCCGCCCGAAAGCTGTCCGCCGCGTTCGCCGACGACCGTATCGTAGCCGTTGCTCTTCGACAGGATGAAATCCTGCGCGGCAGCGGCGTTGGCGGCGGCGTGGACCTCATCATAGGTCGCCTCGGCGCGCCCGACCCGGATATTGTCCTCGATCGAGCGGTTGAGCAGGCCCGCATCCTGGAAAACGGTGGCGATCGAGTGGCGCAGCGACTTGCGGGTCACCGTGCGGGTATCGATGCCATCGATCAGGATACGGCCGCTCGACGGCGCAAAGACGCGCTGCAAAAGATTGATGAGCGTGGTCTTGCCTGCGCCCGTCGGACCGACGATGGCCACGGTCTGGCCGGCATGGACCTCGAATGACACGTCGTTCACGCCCTGCCCCGAATTGGCGAATTCGAAGTTGACGTTTTCAAAACGCACATGACCAGTGACGTTGACCAGATCACGCAACCCGTCCGGCTCGGCGGCGTCGGCCGCGGAGTCCTCAAGGCGGTAAAATTCCTCGAGCTTGGCCCTGGCTTCCGAAATCTGGTTGGCGAAGGCCGACATCTGGTCGAGCCGGGCAATCAGCAGCGTGGCAAAGCCGGTAAAGGCGATGACGTCACCGATACGCAATTGGCCATGCATGACCAGATAGGAGCCGATTAACAGCACGACCATCATCGAAATGGTCGACGACAGGCGGTGCAGAGCGTTGGCCAGTGCCCACCAGTCGAGCACCGGATACTGGGCATCAAGCAGATTCTTGACATAACGCTTCAGGGCGTCGGTCTCGTGGCCGATGCGATTGTAGCTCTGCAGCACGGCGACATTGCTGACCGAGTCGCTCACATGTGCGAACACTTGGTGAAAGTGCCGTTCCACGGACGCCTGGCCTTCCCTGGTACGACGCATCACCAGCCGCCCGATCCCGACGTACAGCGCGCCCAGCGCCAGCAGGACCATCGACATGCGAATATCCATGCTGAGCGCCGTCGGCACCAGCAGAACCAGTGCGACAACGGTGGACAAATGCTGCCTCATGAACTCGAGCCAGAGACTGAACAAGGTCTCGACCGCGCGCAGAAGCGTATGCAGGGAATTGGAGGTGCCGCGCTGATGATGCCAAGCAAGCGGCATGGTGATCACGCGCTCGAATGACTGGCAAAGAACCTCGCTGCGCCGTGCATGGGCAAAGCGGTCAGCGCCGCGCGCCACCAGAACGAAGGCGACGACGTTGAAGACGCCGATACCGGCCCATACGGCGAGCGTCGAAAAGACCGAGCCGCCGTCCGAAATAGCATCGATCACCCGTCCGAACATGATCGGCTCAAGGATGGCGATAATGGCAAGCGCGACATTCGCTCCGCAGATAAACGCTACGCGTTTCCTGTCGGCGGCGAGATAACCAAGCGCTCTCCAGTAGATCTGCAGAAGGGACACTTCAGCTACTCCGGCAAATTGTTATTGTGCACTGCATCATTTTCTGACTCGTACCTGTTGACGTGTCGCGAAACAATGCTCGTGTACCCCTTCAGTTCCCAATTCGCGAACAAAAGATGGCGACGCTGCGAAATCTGTCGTGATCACCTAACGGTTTGAGAAAAAAGGTAAAATGTCAGCCTTGCGGCAGAATCGTGGCAGGCTGCAAGCACTGCCGCAATTTTAATCAGCAACTGGTTATGTACGGATCACAAAAGCCTGCATCGGCTTTTTGGAGAGCTCATGCGCAATAGAATTTCTAGAGCACGCTTAAACAACGCGCGCCCCCAAGACGTGCAAAGACGCTCCAAATCCTTGAAACTACGCCGGTATCCTGACGACCACCTCAGCATTGTCGCCGGCTTTCGGTTCGAAAGACGAAGCCTTCGTCTTTTTACCATCTACCTCAAGCGAGATGGCTTTGACCTTGGCGTCGCGGACAACGCGAACCCTGAGTTCGGCCCCCAGCACCTTGAGCGTTGCTGTATAACCATCCCAATGGCTGGGGAGTTTCGGCCTGAACTGGATGCGCTCGCCCCTGCGCTCAATGCCGAGGATGCCCTCGACCGCCGCGCGGTAAAGCCAGCCGGCCGAGCCGGTATACCAGGTCCAGCCGCCGCGGCCGCCCTTGCCTTGCCCGGCGTAGACGTCGGCCGCGACGACATAAGGCTCGACGCGGTAGTGCTCGGCAGCGGCTTCGTCGAGCGCGTGGTTGACCGGGTTGAGCATCGAGAGACAGCGGTAGGCGTCGTCGGTGCGCCCCATTTCGGCGAGCGCAATGACGAACCATGTCGCCGCGTGGGTGTACTGGCCGCCGTTTTCACGGACACCCGGCGGGTAGCTCTTGATGTAGCCTGGGTTCTGTTCCGTCCTGGAGAAGGGCGGGGTGAAAAGCTTGACGATCTTGAGCTCGTCGTCGACGAGCATTTTCAATGCCTGCTGCATCGCCGTCGTCGACCGCGCCGGATCGCCCTCTCCCGACAGCACGCTCCACGACTGGGCAATCGAGTCGATCTTGCACTCCTGCGAACCGCGCGACCCCAGCGGCGTGCCATCGTCGAAACTGCCGCGACGATACCATTCACCATCCCAGGCGGTGCTTTCCAGCGCCCGCCTCAGCACGTCGGCGTGTTTTGTCCAGGCTTGCGCGCGCTTGGTATCGCCTTCCGCCTTGGCGACAGGTGCAAAGTCGCCCAGCGTCTTCAGCAGGAACCAGCCCAGCCAGACGCTCTCGCCCTTTCCGTGCTCGCCGACACGGTTCATGCCGTCGTTCCAGTCGCCACCGAGGATCAGCGGCAGTCCGGCGGAGCTGCTGCGCTTGATGGCAAGGTCAAGTGCGCGTGCGCAATGATCATAGAGTGAAGCGGTCTTCTTCGATATCTCCGGAGTGAAGAAGGCGTCGTGCTCGCCTTCTTCCAGAGGCGGCCCGTCGATGAAGGGCAGTTGTTCCCTGAGGATCGCGGTATCGCCGGTCACCTGCAAGTAGTGTGCCGTGGCATGGGCGAGCCAGACCACGTCGTCGGAAATCATGGTGCGGACGCCTGCCTCGGTTCGCGGCAGCCACCAATGCTGCACGTCGCCTTCGGGGAATTGCCGCCGCGCCGCGTTAATGATCTGGTCGCGCGCCAGTTTCGGATCATGGACAAGCAGGGCCAGCGTGTCCTGCAACTGATCGCGGAAGCCAAAGGCGCCGCTCGCCTGGTAAAACGCCGAGCGAGCGCGGATGCGGCAGGCGAGGCTCTGATAGGGCAGCCAGTGGTTGACCATTGCGTTGAGCGCCTTGTCCGGCGTCTCGACCTGGATGGTGTCGAGAAACCCTCGCCAGGTGCGTTCATTGTCAGCCAGCCGCTGATCGAAATCCTTGCTGCAATGATGCTGTACCAGCGCGCTGGCTTCCTCGGCAGAGGCTGCATCGCCGAGCAGCCACAGCAGCGTCACGTCGCCGCCGGCAGGGATGTCGACGTCGCGTGCAATTGCAGCACAAGGATCGTCGCCCGCCTCGACGCGGCCCGACAGGCTTGCGCCGCTGAGCACGGCATGCGGAAGTTCGCTGGTGCCGTGGCGACCGATGAACTCGCCGCGGTCGGCCGTCACCGAGTGTGCCGCGCCGTCGGCGGCCAGGAAGGCGACCCGCTCGCTGAAGTCGAGCCCGTAGGGATTTTGCGCCAGCAACGCGCCCGTCGCAGCATCCCTGGATGGAACGATGGTCGCCGCCGTGCGCGAACGATGGCTGCCAAGAACCCATTCCGCGTAGGCATAAACGCGCAGGCGCGCCGGCACCGAACCCGAATTCTGGATGCGCAATCGGGAGATTTTCACCGGATCGACAGGATCCACCACATGGGTCAGGTCCATCGACAGCGGTCCGCGCTTCGAACGGAAGGTCGAAAAACCCTGTCCGTGCCATGTTTCGTAGGTCATGGCGGGATCGCGCACCACTGCGGCCAGCGGCGCGAACGCCCGGCCGTTGGCATGATCGTAAATATAGATGCCCTCGCCGGGCCGGTTGGTGACCGGGTCGTTCGCCCACGGCGTCAGTTGATAGTCACGGCTGTTTCGGCTCCAGGTGAAGGCAGCGCCTTCAGCCGAAACATGGAAACCGAACGAGGCGTTGGAGACGACGTTGATCCAGGGCTGCGGCGTCATGCGCCGGCCAGCAAGGCGCACGACATAGTGGCGTCCATCGCCTTCGAAGCCGCCAAAGCCGTTCCACTGGTTGAGCCCGCTGCCGTCGGCGCCGCCTTCGACCGAGGCCTGGGCAGCCCATGTCTGTGGCGCCGGCGGAGACGGTTCACGAAGCGCTGCTGCACCTGTCGGCTGCAAAGCGTCCCGCGCTTGCAGCGCAGCGGCCTCGGCGCGCTCGATCTGATCGAAGATGGTGCCGTTTCGCGTGTGCAGGGCGACGCGGGCGACGGCGAGCAGCGTCTTGTAGGTCGTCTCGTCCATCAGATCGCGGCGCACCGCGAAGATGTGCTGGCGGGGTCCGAGTTCCTTGCCGCGCAGGCGGCTGTTTTCGCACAGCGTCTCGACTGCCCGTTGCAGATCCTGCACGTAGGATGAAGCCTGCTCGTTGACGACGACAAAGTCGATCATCATGCCGCGGGCGCGCATATATTCCTGGAAGCGGAGCGCCTGGGCAACGATTTCGAGATCGGCGACATCGCCGATCCTGACCAGGAAAATCGGAAAGTCGCCGGATATGCTGGTCGGCCACAGGCCCGACTGCTTGCCGAGCCCGGAAGCGATCGATTCGGCCGGAAGGCGCAGGAACGGATCAGGATAGATCAGATAGCGCGCCAGGTTCTGCACATTGGCGGCATCGGCAAGGCTGAGGCCGAGATGACGGGTCTGCACCTGTGAGCGGGTCCAGGCGAGCATCGCCTGGCGGGCGAAGGCTTCCGGATGATCGAGCCGCGCAATGGCATCTTCGAGTTCGGCACGGTTGGCGCCGACGGCAGTCCAGAAGGTCAGCGATATCTTCTTGTTGGCCGGCACGCGCACCTGTCGGCGAAGTGCTGCGACCGGATCCAGCGTGAAGCCGGAATGGCCGCCAAGCTTGGCGCCGGGATCGAAGGCGGCGGCCGCGACAATGGTGCGGCCGCGGCCGATGAAGGCTCGCCGGTCGGTCTCGGCTTCGGCGTCGCGCGTCGACCCAGACGGGTCGGTGACGAAATGCACCATGGTGACATCAGGCTCGTCCGTTTCCCGCTTGCGTCTTGTGGCGAAGATCGCCCCGTTATTCGCAGCGATTTCGGTTTCCACGAACATTTTCGAGAAGGCCGGGTGCGCATTGTCGGATGCGTCGGAGCCCAGCACCAGTTCGGCAAAGGAGGTCACTTCGATATGCCGATCGACGGGGCCGTCATTGTAGAGCGTCACCCGCCGGCCTTCGCCGTTTCCTTCCGAGATGACGATGCATTCGACCTCCGAACGCAGTGATCCCACCGACTTGATGAAACTCGCCTTGTCGTCGGAGAACAGCGTCTGCACTTCTTCGTCGGTGGCACGCTTTGGCTCGGCGGTGGCCGACCACCAGTCGCCGGTGCCGGCGTCGCGCAGGAAGATATAGGAGCCAAGCCGATCCTCGGTTGGATCCGGCTGCCAGCGCGTGACGGCAAGCTCGCCCCAGCGGCTATAGCCGGAGCCGGTCGCGGTGACCATGACCGAGTAGCGGCCGTTGGACATGACGCTGGTCGAACGCAGCGCCTTGAGCGGATCGAGCACGATGCGCGTATCGGGGCTCTCGACTTCCGTTTCGTCCTTCGACCGTTCGTCGGCCTCGGTCCTGACGGTGGCGGTCGGGATGTCGCGCGGCGCCCTTTCCTGCAGCAGCAACTCGGCCGACTCGATCACCGGATCGCTGTGGAAGCGGTCGCGCAGGCGTCCTTCGAAGATGGCGTCGGCAACGGCGGCGATCGACATGCCGGAATGGTGGGCCATGTAGTTCAGCACAACGACATGGTCGGTGCCCTCCGGCACGCGCTGCGGCGTGAAATCGACCGCATCGTAGAAGCCGTGCCGGCCAAGGGCGCCGAGCCGCCTCAGCCTGGCCAGGTTCTGCACCGATTCACGCGGGGTGAACTGCGCCGCCAGCACGGTCGCATAAGGCGCAATCACCGTGTTCTGGCCAAGACCTCGCTTTAGGCCCAGCCCGGGCACGCCGAAATTGGTGTACTGGTAGGTCAGTTCGCGATCGCGGGCATTGTAGGCCGCTTCCGAAATCCCCCAGGGCACGTTCTTCGAGCGGCCGTACTGGATCTGACGCTTGATGATGAGCTTGCTGGTCTGGTTGAGGATGCTGCCTTGCGGCTCCTTCATCACCAACGGCGGCATCAGATACTCGAACATCGAGCCTGACCAGGACATCAGCGCGCCCTTGAACCCGATCTCGACGATCGGCCGGCCGAGGTGGAACCAGTGCTCCGTCGGCAGATCGCCCTTGGCGATGGCGAACAGGCTGGTCAGCCGCGCCTCGGAAGCCAGGAGGTCGTAGCAGCTTTCGTCGAGCTGATGCTCCTCGACCCGGTAGCCGATCGACAGAAGCTTGCGTTCCTTCCGCATGAGGAAAGAGAAATCCATCTCGAAGGCGAAGCGACGCGTGCGCTCGCGCAACGAAAGAAGCTTGGCCCGCAAGGCTTCGACGGCATTGTCGTCGCTATGCGCGTCATGGACATGCGCTTCGCAGGTGGCTTCCAGTCTCGCCGCCCAGTCGGCGATGGTGTCGCTCTGTGTCGATACGGCCTCGGTATGGATGGCGATGGCGAGCTTGCGAATCTCGCCGGCCAGAACGGCCAGGTTGATGGTTCGGATCGATGCCATCTCGGGTTGTGCCTTGATCGATTCGACCGCCCGCCGCATGCCGTCGAGGCGATCGGCGAGCCGCTGGCGCAACGGCCGCAACTGGCGACGGTCGTCAGGCAACTCCGCCAGGCTTTCGTCGAGGATCGTCACCGTATCGAGGATACCCTCGAAGTCGCCCTGAAGGTGGACCGCAGGCGCTTCCGCCCATTCGGCGCAGGCGGCCGCCACCGCCACCAGATGGCCGGCAAGATTGCCGCTATCGACGGCGGAAATGTAGAGCGGATAGAGCGGTTTCAGCGTCGTCGTGTCATACCAGTTGAAGAGATGGCCGCGCTCACGCGGCATGCTCTCGATAGTCGACATCGTCGCGTCGATGCGGGTGGTCGCGTCGGACAGGCTGATCCAGCCGAAATCGCGCGCCGAAATCACCGACAGGAGATAGACGCCGATATTGGTCGGCGAGGTGCGGGGCGCCACGACAGGCGCCGGACTTTCCTGGAAATTGTCGGGCGGCAGATTGTGATGCTCGGCCGTCACGAAGGTCTCGAAATAATGCCATGTGCGCCGCGCAACCGTACGCAGCGCATGGATGTCAGCCGCCGATATGCGCAAACGGTCCTCGGTTTCGGCTGAGCGGCTGATCCAGAAGGCGAAGGCCGGCGAACCGATCCAGAACAGCGCGAAGAAGAAGGCAACGAAAGCTCCGGTGGAATCGGCCAGAACCGGGATGGCAAGACCGACCACGCCGACAATCACTGCGCCATACATTATGCCGTAATAGGAGCCGAGATCGTTGTCGCCGTTCTTGTGCGCCTGCGAGGCAGTGCGCCATTCGAGCAGGTTCTGCCGAGTGACGAACAAACGGTAAAGCGTGCGAATGATGGCATCGCCCATCATCCAGGCCAGATGCGCCATCAGCACGATCTTCAGCGCTACCAGGGCGGTGCCGAACACAACGTCGCGCGCCAGCGCCGAGAAATGGCCGCGCGGCGTCTGGTCGCCGCTTTTCGGCAGGATGGCGTGGACGATGTCGAATGTCGGCGCCATGAACAGTGTGAGGATCAACAGCGCCTGCCATTGCGCGGCCTGCGTGAAAGGCAGCAACGTCCAGCCGGCGATCGCCGCCATCACCCAGAAGATCGGCGTCAGCGAGCGGCGCAGATTGTCGATCATCTTCCAGCGCGACAGCGCCGGCACGCCGGAGCGTGGATCGAAAATGAAGCCCAGAAGCTGCCAGTCGCCGCGTGCCCAGCGATGGTGGCGCGACGCGTCGACCGAATAGCGGGTCGGATAGTCCTCGACCAGTTCGACGTCCGTGACCAGCGCCGCGCGTGCCAAGGCGCCTTCGAGCAGATCGTGGCTGAGGATGGTGTTTTCTTCGATGCGGCCCTTCAGCGCCGCTTCAAAGGCGTCGACGTGATAGAGGCCCTTGCCGGTGAAGGAGCCGTCGCCGAAGACGTCCTGGTAGATATCCGAGACGGCAAATACGTAGGGATCGAGGCCGCGATTGGCGGAAAAGACGCGCTGGAAGAAGGACGCGTCGTCGCCGCTGGTCAGCGAGGCGGTGATGCGCGGCTGCAGGATGGTGTAGCCGGCGGTGACAACGCGCTTTGCCGTATCGTAATGCGGGCGGTTGAGCGGATGGCAAAGTTTGCCAACCAAACTGGCGACGGCATCGCGGGTGGTGCGCGTGTCGGCGTCCAGCGTCATCACATGGATGACGTTTTCAGGCAACGACACATCCAGCGGCAGGAAGGTGGTGTCGCTGTCACCGCGCAGCAGAAGGTTCAGTTCGTGCAACTTGCCGCGCTTGCGTTCCCAGCCCATCCAGGCGCCCTGGGATTCATTGTAGAGCCGCCGGCGATGCAGGACGTAGAAGCGCGGCGCGCCTTCGCTGGGATAGCGGGCGTTCAGCCGTGCGATCTCGTCGCGAGCATATTGGAGGATCTCAATATCCGCCGCATCGATTTCGGTTTTGCTGTCCGGCCAGTCCGAAAGCAGAGCGAAATGGATTTCGTCCGCGGTGTTGGCCAGGTGATGCACTTCGATGTTGCGGATGTTCTCCTCGACGTCGTCGCGCGAGCCGATCAGCGACGGCACCACCACCAGCGTGCGCGCCTCGGGCGGCATGCCGCGTCTGTAGTCGTAGCCGACGAGGCGGGTGGGCTTCAGGAACAACGATACGACGGTGTTGAAGAAGGCAAGCGCGCCTTCGCTGGCCGGCACGGCAAACAGCGCCAGCATCAAGACGATCGACGGTATGGCCAGGCCGAGATTGGCAAGGGCGTTGCCGGAGAGGACCAGAAGCAGGACCGTCAGCGCGAACACCGGCACGACAATGCCCAGCCATCCGGTCTTGCGGAACGCCCGTTTGGTCGTGACGCTGATGGTCGGCCGATAGCCGATCGCCCTTTCCAGTTCCAGGCGGCGCGGGCCGACCAGAAAGAACCCGACGTCGGTGTGAACGGTCGGACCGGTGACGGTGGTATCGGCGACAGCGGCATGGCCGGCGAGTTCGATCGCCTTTTCAGCGACGCGGAATTCGGAACGATCGGAGCGGCGCGCCAACTCCTCGATCGCGGTCCGGTACTGGTCGCGCGAGAAGAAATCGAGTGCGGCGAAATCGGTGCGCTCGCGCAGCAAGGTGTCGATGCGGCTGACACCTTCGAACCAAACCGTCCAGTCGATATCGTTGATGAGCCTGAGGCCGCGGATGATGTTACCGGTAGTTACATTGCCACCGGACAGCGTGCGATGCTCGCTAATGATGATTTCCTCGGCATCGGAGCCGGACTTTTCAAGCTCGCCCTCCAGCCATTCCAACGCCCTGCCGGCATTTTGCGACCCGTCGCGCAGGCGGTAGAGCAATTGGGTGGCAAAGGTGGTGTCCTGTGCATGGGCGACGTAGTTCGACAGGATCGCCTGACGGTCGGCGCTGTCGTCGATCGCCAGCACGCGGTCGGCGACCTCGTTGGCAATCTGGCGCATCTGGCGGGTACGACTGACCCGGACCGCGATCCGGCGAAGATTTTCGATCAGAACGAAGCGCAGAAGCGATGGCAGCGCCCAGAGTTCGCCGATCTTCAGTGGCTCGACGGACTGAAAGCCTTCGACGATCGCCTTGAACATGGTCGCTGAGACGGAACTGTCCGAATGCGCGACATAGGTCCAGGCCAGCGCAAGGGCGCGCGGCACGCTGGCGCCGTCGGACAGTTTCAGGGTCGGTAACTGCCGATAGAAACGGCGCGGCAGGTCGCGCTTGACCTGGAAGATGGTTTCTTCGACCAGATAGTTGTTGTCGAGCAGCCATTGCGCCGCCGGCGTGATCGTCTCGCCTCTCGCCTGCGCGGCATTGGTCGAGCGGTAGACTTCGAGGATCTTGCTGGCGCTGTCGCGGACGCGTGGCTGGAAATCGAACGACTCCAGGCCGAACAGATCCTTGACGTCACCCTTGGCGAGGCTTGCACCCAACGTGCGCAGGCGCTCTTCCGGCAGGAAATTGGAGCGTATCGGCTCTTCTGTAATGGCCGGGAAGCCCGCGCTCGTTTTTTCCATTTGGGTGGGATTCGTCTGGATATTCATTGAAAATTCCGTATGGGGGACGCGTAGCAGCGTCACCGCCACGGCAATGTCCCTAAAACCGATTCAAATGCAATTGGTTGCATCGAAACATGGGCCGAAAGTTTGTTTTCCCACCACAACTTTCAGACGATCATCCCCTCGCTGCCGTCGGGACTTGATCGACGGAAGGATTCGGGCTTTTTCGTGATGTGGGCTTGAGCTTACGGCAAATTTCGCCGGTGTTGCGATCATGTTTCGAAACAGGCGTTAATCGTTTGCAGCAACCCGTTCGATGCTGATCACGAACAGCGTCGCCGTTCGGGCAGGCTCCAGGCGCCATTTTAGGGCGTCCGGCCCGAGCAACAGCGTGTCGCGCGGCCCGATGCGGACAGGCGCCGCGCCGGCAATCGTGATCTCGCCGTCAAAACACTGGATGAGGGTCGTATCGGCCGCCGACTGGATGTCCATCGGAGCGGAAATCACAACCCGTTCGACGGCGTGGGTCATCCGTCCGCGCCGCGTCATGACGTTGAGATCGGTGATCGGACCGGCGATCAGCGCCGCTTGCGTCGGCACATCGGCCGGAAAGGAAAGTGGGGCGGAAGCTTTGGTCACCGTAGCCGCCGGGCGGCCGGCGATATCAAGGATGATCCCTTCGCCTTCCAGCACGGCCAAGGTTCGGTCCACTCCGGCAAACCCGGAGAATGGCCCGCCGCTTTCAACGCGAGCCATGGAGATGCGCCAGTCGAAATCGTCGAGCGCAGCACCTGCGGGCGAGACGGCGATTTCCGTCGTCACCCCGCCGCCGTTCTTCCACGGCATAGACCGGTATTCGGCTGCCCTGAGAATGCGCAAGGCGCGGCTCAGCCGAGAATGCCTGGCAGGTTGAGTTGGTGCTCCCTGGCGCAGTCGATCGCGATGTCATAGCCGGCATCGGCGTGGCGCATGACGCCGGTTGCGGGGTCGTTCCACAGCACCCGCTCCAGGCGTTTGGCCGCTTCGCGTGTGCCGTCGGCGACGATGACCATGCCGGCATGCTGCGAAAAACCCATGCCGACGCCGCCGCCATGATGAAGCGATACCCAGGTTGCGCCGGAGGCGGTGTTGAGCAGCGCATTGAGCAACGGCCAGTCGGACACGGCGTCGGAGCCGTCCTTCATCGATTCGGTCTCGCGGTTCGGCGAGGCAACCGAGCCGGAATCAAGATGATCGCGGCCGATGACCACCGGCGCCTTGAGCTCGCCCTTCGCCACCATCTCGTTGAAGGCGAGGCCGAGCCGGTGGCGGTCGCCGAGACCGACCCAGCAGATGCGCGCCGGCAGACCCTGGAACGCGATGCGCTCACGCGCCATGTCGAGCCAGTTGTGCAGGTGGGTGTTGCCGGGCGTCAATTCGCGGACCTTGGCGTCGGTCTTGTAGATATCCTCGGGATCGCCTGAGAGGGCTGCCCAGCGAAACGGGCCGATGCCGCGGCAAAACAGCGGTCGGATGTAGGCCGGCACGAAACCCGGGAAGGCAAAGGCGTTCTCGAACCCTTCCTCTTTCGCCACCTGACGGATGTTGTTGCCATAGTCGAGCGTCGGCACGCCGGCGTTCCAGAACGCCACCATCGCCTCGACATGTTCGCGCATCGACGCGCGCGCCGCCTTTTCGACCGCCTTCGGGTCGCTGGCGCGCTTCTCGCGCCATTCGGCGAGCGACCAGCCCTTGGGCAGATAGCCGTTGAGCGGATCATGCGCCGACGTCTGGTCGGTGACCAAGTCGGGGCGCACGCCACGCCGCACCAGTTCCGGCACGATGTCGGCGGTGTTGCCGACCAGACCGACCGATTTCGCCTCGCCGGCCCTGGTCCAGCGCTCGATCTTTTCCAGCGCCTCGTCGAGCGTGTCGGCGCGTTCGTCGACATATCGGGTGCGCAGCCTGAAATCGATGCGGTCGGGATCGCATTCGACCGCCAGGCAGCAGGCGCCGGCCATCACCGCGGCCAGCGGCTGGGCGCCGCCCATGCCGCCGAGGCCGCCGGTCAGGATCCATTTGCCCCTGAGATTGCCGCCATAATGCTGGCGGCCGGCCTCGACGAAGGTCTCGTAGGTGCCCTGCACGATGCCTTGCGTACCGATGTAGATCCACGAGCCGGCCGTCATCTGGCCGTACATCATCAGGCCCTTCTTATCGAGATCGTTGAACTTCTCCCATGTCGCCCAGTGCGGCACGAGGTTGGAATTGGCGATCAGCACGCGCGGCGCATCGGTGTGAGTCCGAAACACCCCGACCGGCTTGCCGGACTGCACCAGAAGCGTCTCGTCATCTCCAAGCGTCTTCAGAGAGGCGACGATGCGATCAAAGTCGTTCCAGGTGCGCGCCGCCCGGCCGATGCCGCCATAGACGACCAGTTCGTTGGGGTTTTCGGCGACGTCGGGATCGAGATTGTTCATCAGCATGCGCAACGGCGCTTCCGTCAGCCATGTGCGGGCGTTGAGTTGGCTGCCGCGCGGGCTGCGGACTTCGCGGATGTTATGACGAGGATCGGTCATGGCGTCACTTTTCCTTTCGAATGAGCTGTGCGGCGGAGCGTCAGCGCCCGACCCAGGCAATCGCGCTTTCCAGGATCCGCTTCAGCGTAGCGCGGATCGGCGCGGCGAAAGCGGGGTCGTAAGGCACCGGCCAATTGTCGGGCGTCCCCTTGCCCTCGGGCTCGCGCATATAGCCGCGGTTGGAGAGTTCCATCTGCAGCACATGGACGCCGTTTTGCGGCTGGCCGAAATTGCGCGTAATCCAGCCGCCCTTGAAGCGGCCATTCACCACGTATGTCTCGCCGGTTCCGGCGAGGATCTCGTCGACCATTGCCTGCAAGGCCGGATCGGCGCTCTTGCCGTCATTGGTGCCGAGATTAAACACCGGCAACGTGCCCTCGAACAGCCGCGGCAGCACCGAACGGATCGAGTGGCAGTCATAGACGACGATCTTCTGGTGCAGGGCGCGTAGCCTGTCGATCTCGGCCTGCAAGGCGGCATGGTAAGGCACAAAGTATTTTTCGCGGCGCTCGTCGACCTCCGGCGGTCCAGGCTCCTCTCCGGCGCGATAAAGCGGATCGCCATCGAACGTTTCGGTCGGGCAGAGCCCGGTCGTCGCCTGGCCGGGATAGAGCGATGCGCCGGACGGGTCACGATTGACGTCGATGACGGTGCGCGAGATCGCCGTATGCACCACCGTCGCGCCGAGGTCTTCGGCAAAGTCATAGAGCTTGTCGATCCACCAGTCGGCGTCGCGGCGGCCGAGCCAGGGCGACACCAGCCGGTCCTCAAGACCGGCGAGATCGATGCCGGTGTGCGGGATCGAGACCAGCAGGGGTGCCGTGCCTTGGGTGACGGTGAGCCAGGAGGGTAAAGTCATGAGAAATCCCCCCGCGCTGGCGCTCTGCGGCGCGAAGGATCGCGACCTATCGACGTGTGCGCTCTCACGACGCAATTCCCGGCAGTGCCACCGCGCCCGCTGCCTTCACCGCAGCGCCACTGCGCACCATGGCGATGGCCTTTTCCATGTCGGGGTGGAAATGCCGGTCATTGTCGAGATGCGGCACCTCGGCCCTGACCAGCCTGCGCACCGCTTCGAGCGGCGCACTCGACGCCAGCGGCGCATGGAAATCGCAGCCTTGCGCGGCGGCCAGCAATTCGATGCCGACGACCGCCGTCGCATTCTCGACCATGCCGATCAGCCGGCGCGCGCCATGTGCTGCCATCGAGACGTGGTCTTCCTGATTGGCCGAGGTCGGGATCGAATCGACACTGGCCGGATACGCCTTCTGCTTGTTTTCCGAGACGAGTGCTGCCGCCGTCACTTGCGGGATCATGAAACCTGAATTCAGCCCGGGCTTCGGCGTCAGGAATGCGGGCATGCCGGACAGCGCCGGGTCGACCAGCATGGCGATGCGCCGCTCCGACAGCGAGCCGATCTCGCAGACGGCGAGTGCGATCATGTCGGCGGCGAAGGCCACCGGCTCGGCATGGAAATTGCCGCCGGAAAGCGCGGTGTCGTCCTCGGCGAAGATCAGCGGATTGTCGGTGACGCCGTTGGCCTCGGTGCCCAGCGTGTCGGCGGCCTGGCGCAGCACGCTCAGCGCAGCGCCCATCACCTGCGGCTGGCAGCGCAGGCAGTACGGATCCTGCACGCGCTCGTCGCCGACCCGGTGCGATTCACGGATGGCGCTGCCGGCCATCAGGTTGCGCAGCGCCTCGGCCGCCTCGATCTGGCCAGGATGCTTCCTGAGGAGATGGATGCGCGGATCGAAGGGGGCGTCGGAGCCTTTGGCGGCATCGGTCGAAAGCGCACCGGTGACGAGCGCCGACTGGTAGAGCACTTCGGTGTCGAACAGGGCGGCCAACGCGTAGGCGGTCGAGAACTGCGTGCCGTTGAGCAGCGCCAACCCTTCCTTGGCGCCAAGCGTGACCGGCTCCAGCCCGTGCGAGACAAAGGCGACCTTGGCCGGGAACCGGCCATGCGGGGTAAAACATTCGCCGACGCCGATCATTACCGCGGTCATATGCGACAGCGGAGCAAGGTCGCCGGAGGCGCCGACCGAGCCTTGCGCCGGCACCACCGGAATGACGTCATTGACCAGCATTGCTTCCAGCAATTCGATCGTCTGCGGCCGCACGCCGGAAGCGCCCTGCGCCAGGCTGGCCAGCTTCAGCGCCATCATCAGCCGGGTGATCGCAACCGGCATAGGCTCGCCGACGCCGGCAGCATGCGACAGCACGATGTTGCGTTGAAGGGTCTCGAGGTCGGCGGCGGGGATGCGGACACTGGCCAATTTGCCGAAGCCGGTGTTGATGCCATAGACCGGCTCACCCCGGTCGACGATCCGCGCAACCGCCTCGGCGCTGGCCTTGATTTTTGGCCGGCAGGCAGCGTCCAGCTTCGGCACGGCGCCACGATAGATTTCGCGCCAGTCGGCCAGCGTCGTGTTGCCCGGCTTGAGTTTGAGTTCGCTCATCGTCCTCTCCAGATGCGGGCATGCAGCGGGTTAAAGCCCATGCGGTAGACGAGCTCGGCCGGGCGCTCGATGTCCCAGATCGCCATGTCGGCTGATTTTCCAGCCTCCAGCGTGCCGGTTTTTCCGAGCAGTCCGAGCGCGCGTGCGGCCTCGCGGGTGACACCGGCAAGGCATTCGTCGACGGTCAGACCGAACAGAGTCGCCGCCATGTTCATGGTCAGCAGTAGCGAGGTCAGCGGCGAAGTGCCGGGA
This sequence comes from Mesorhizobium delmotii, assembly GCF_900149755.1. Lineage (NCBI taxonomy): Bacteria > Pseudomonadati > Pseudomonadota > Alphaproteobacteria > Hyphomicrobiales > Phyllobacteriaceae > Mesorhizobium > Mesorhizobium delmotii. The sequence goes on from NZ_FUIG01000018.1 coordinate 130,241, forward strand.
TTGCAGTCGGTGGCGACCGCCATTCTGACGCCGTGCTGGCGAAACAGGCCGATCGGCGGCTTCTTGGTCTCGCGGATGAAATAATAGGCGCCGGGCAGGATCGTCGCCACGGTTCCTGCCTTCGCCATCGCCGCCGCACCCGCTTCGTCAGTGTATTCGAGATGGTCTGCCGATAGCGCGCCATATCGTGCGGCGAGTTCCGCGCCATGCAGATTGGACAGCTGTTCGGCATGGAGCTTGACCGGCAGGCCTGCTGCTTTCGCCGCGTCGAACACGCGAGAAATCTGCTCGGGCGAAAAGGCGATGCCTTCGCAAAAGCCGTCGACGGCATCGGCCAGGCCCTCGGCAGCGACGGCCGGCAAAATCTCTTTTGCGACCCGGTCGATAAAAGCGTCCTTGTCGCCTTTCGCCTCGGGCGGCAGCGCGTGAGCCCCGAGGAAGCTCGTCCTTACTGTGACTGGACGATGTTCGCCCAGGAGCCGCGCGGCACGCAGCGATTTCTGCTCGTTTTCGAGATCGAGCCCGTAACCCGACTTGATCTCGATGGTGGTGAGGCCCTCGGCGATCAGCGCATCGAGGCGCGGCAGCGACTGCGTAACCAGTTCGTGCTCGCTGGCAGCGCGCAGCGCCTTGACCGACGAGACGATGCCGCCGCCGGCCTTGGTGACCTCTTCATAGGTGGCGCCGGCCAGCCGCATCTCGAATTCGTTGGCACGGTTGCCGGCATGGACCAGATGGGTGTGGCAGTCGATCAAGCCGGGCGTGATCCAGCGGCCCCTGCAATCGACAATCTCGGCGTCTTGCAAAAGTGCTGCCGCCATGTCGGCTTCCGGGCCGGCATAGACGATCACGCCATCGCGTGCGGCGATTGCACCGTGTTCGACGATGCCAAGTCCGGCGACGCTTTCAGCCATGGTTGCCAGGCGCGCATTGCGCCAGAGGCGAACCTCCCCTGCCCGGCTTTTGCTCTCTCCAGCCATTATCTTTTCCGTTTCAATCGGCGGCAATTATGTATATACATATTGAAACACACTGCAAGTGATATCATTGCACGGGACACAGGGAATCGGAGAGAAAAACGTGACGGCGATCTTTGCGGAACAGGTGCTTCTGCCCGACGGCTGGCATTCCAATGCCCGGATCGTCGTCAGTGAAGGCCGCATCGCTACTGTCGAGCCGAACACTGCATCCCAGCCCGGCGACGAACGCCATGCCATCCTCCTGCCAGGCATGCCGAACCTGCACAGCCACGCCTTCCAGCGCGGCATGGCCGGCCTTGCCGAGCTGCGCGGCCCTTCCGCCGACAGTTTCTGGAGCTGGCGCGAGGTGATGTACCGATTTGCGCTGTCGATGACGCCGGACCAGGTCGAGGCGGTTGCCGCGCAGCTCTATGTCGAGATGCTGGAGGCTGGATTCTCACGCGTCGGCGAGTTTCACTATCTGCATCACGACCGCGACGGCCAGCCCTACGCCAACATCGCCGAAATGGCCGAACGCATCACTGCCGCAGCTGCCGACACCGGCATTGGGCTGACGCTGCTGCCGGTCTTCTATGCGCATTCCACTTTCGGCGGCGCCGCGCCGAACGAAGGCCAGCGGCGATTCATCAACGATGTGAATCGGTTCTCGCGGCTTGTTGAGAAATGCCGCGAATCCGTTCGCACCTTGAATCAAGGCGTCGTTGGCGTCGCCCCACACAGTCTGCGCGCGGTGACACGGGAGGAGTTGGAAAACATCGCGACAATGGTACCGGGCGGACCGGTCCACATCCATATCGCCGAGCAAGTGAAGGAGGTCGAGGACTGCCTTGCCTGGTCCGGGGCGCGGCCGGTCGAATGGCTGCTCGCCAATGCCAAGGTCGATGACCGCTGGTGCCTGATCCACGCCACCCACATGACCGAGACCGAGACGGCGGCCATGGCGAAAAGCGGAGCAGTCGCCGGCCTCTGCCCGATCACCGAGGCCAATCTCGGCGACGGCACCTTTGCCGCACCTTTGTTCAAGCAACATGGCGGCCGCCTCGGCGTCGGCTCCGATTCCAACGTGCTGATCGGCCTGGCGGACGAATTGCGGCAGCTCGAATATTCGCAGCGCCTCGCCCACCGCGCCCGCAACGTGCTGGCGGTGGCGGGCGGTTCGACCGGCCGCGCGCTATTCGATGCAGCGCTCGACGGCGGCAGTGCGGCGCTTGGCGCCGGGCCCTCGCAGATCGCCGCTGGTGCCTCAGCCGATTTCGTGTCGCTCGATGGCAAGCATCCCTCGCTGGCCAGCAAGACGGGCGATGCGGTGCTCGATGCCTGGATCTTCGCCAACGGCGCCAATATCGATTGCGTCTGGGTGCATGGCAAGAAACTGGTCAGCGGCGGCAGGCATGCAAGGCGCGATGCCATTGCCGAGCGTTTTCGCAAAGTGATGACGGCGCTTTCGGGATGAGCATGACTGAGGCATTGGATGTGGACCTCGGCGAATCTCTCTCGCTGCATCAGCGCATCCTGTCCGACATCAGCGAGCGGATCCTGTCCGGCGCCTGGGCGCCTGGCCACCGCATCCCGTTCGAGCACGAACTGACGGCCGAGTACAAATGTTCGCGCATGACGGTGAACAAGGCGCTGTCGCAGCTTGCCAAAGCCGGGCTGATCGAGCGCCGCCGCCGCTCTGGCAGCTTTGTCCGGCGGCCGCAGTCGCAAGCCGCGGTGCTGGAAATCCACGACATCAGGATCGAGGTCGAGGCGCTCGGTCTGCTCTATCGCTACGAGCGTGTGGCGCGCCACAAAAGGCGCAGCAACGCCGAGGATCGCGCCTTGCTGGAACTCGACTCCAACGGACCGGTGCTGGCGCTGGAATGCCGGCATTTCGCCGGCAAGCGGCCGTTCGCCCACGAACAGCGGCTGATCAACCTGGCCGCCGTGGCCGAGGCCGCCAACGAGGAGTTTCATGCCATAGCGCCCGGCCCGTGGCTGATCGCCCGGGTGCCGTGGAGTGCCGCCGAGCACCGCATCCGCGCTATTGCCGCCGACGGACACATTGCCGCCGCACTCGATATCGAGGCCGGCGCACCGTGCCTGGTGGTCGAGCGGCGGACATGGAGCGCCGAGCACCCCGTCACCCATGTCCGTTTCACCTATGCGGCCGAGAGCCACACGCTGGTCGCGCGGTTCACGCCGTCGCAGGGGTAACCCTCCCCCTCGAGGGGAGGGTCGGCGAGCAGTCGGAGCGAAGCAGAGACTGCGAGACGGGGTGGGGTCGGCGAGGTTGCACCGACCCCACCCCGCTTCGCAAAATGCCGCCCTGCGGCATTTGCTCCGCGACCCTCCCCTCAAGGGGGAGGGTTAAGAGCCGCATCTCAGATGGCAGCGGTAACGATGATCTCGACCAGATATTCCGGCCCGGCAAGCTTGGCCTCGCCGGTGGCGCGGGCCGGAGTATGGCCCTGCGGCACCCACTTGTCCCACTCCGCGTTCATCTCTGGAAAGGTGCTCATGTCGGCCAGCCAGATGATCGCCTGCAGGATCTTGGTCTTGTCGGTGCCGGCCTTGGCCAGCAATTCGTCGATGGCCGCCAGAATGTCCCTCGTCTGGGCGCCGACGTTTCCGCCCGGCTCGCCGACCTGACCGGCCAGATAGACGGTATTGCCGTGGATGACGATCTGGCTCATGCGCGGGCCAACATCGATGCGACGAATGCTCATGGGATGTTTCCTTCTCTTGTCGGTTGCGCCTCTTTAGAGTCGCCGTCTGCCGGGGGCAAGGTCGACTGAGTGAATCCTCTTGAGCCAGCAGGGCATGGGGCCAAACAGGACACGCCAAATGGTTTAGTCGCCGCAATTCCGCCCGATTGACTTGTTGACTAATGTAATAACATCACATATCCAATCGCCGCCGCCGTACCAGTCGTGCCCCCGGATCGTCACATGACCAAAACCTGCCTGACCTTCAGCGACCTGACTCTGGGTTACAACAGCCATCCGGCAATCCATCATCTCGACGGCACGATCCACCGGGGATCGCTGACCGCCGTCGTCGGCGCCAACGGCTCGGGCAAGTCGACCCTGATGAAGGGTATCGTCGGCGTGTTGAAGCCGATGGCCGGAACGGTTGTCCGGGCGCCCGGCGTGCGCGCCGCCTATCTGCCGCAACAGTCGGAGCTCGACCGCTCCTTTCCGGCCAGGGTCGTCGATCTGGTTTCGCTCGGGCTGTGGCCACGGCGCGGGCTGCTCGGCCGCTACACCAGGGAAGATCGCGATTCGGTCAGCCAGGCGCTGATGGCCGTCGGCCTCGGCGGCTTCGAGAAGCGCCCGATCGACACGCTGTCGGGCGGCCAGTTGCAGCGTACGCTGTTTGCCCGCGTGCTGCTGCAGGATGCCGATCTCATCCTGCTCGACGAGCCGTTCAACGCCGTCGACACCAAGACCGTCGGCGACCTGATCGCACTGATCAAGCGCTGGCATGGTGAGGAGCGCACTATCATGGTGGTCGTTCACGACCTGGATCTGGTGCGCCAGAATTTCCCCGAGACGCTGCTGCTGGCGCGCCAGCCGATCGCCTGGGGCGAGACCAAGGAAACGCTGCGGCCGGAAAACCTGTTGCGCGCGCGCCGCTTCCACGAAGCCTGGGAGGAGAACGCGCCCTGGTGCGAGCCCGACGACCACAAGCATGGTGGTCACGCTCACGACCATGGGCACGACCATCATCACGGCTCCGGGCCGCGGGCAGCATGATGGAAACGCTCTACGGTCTTCTCATCGCTCCGTTCGCCGATTTCGCCTTCATGCAGCGGGCGCTTGCCGGGTCGCTGATGCTGTCGCTCGGCGCCTGCCCCGTCGGCGTCTTCCTGATGCTGCGGCGCATGAGCCTTTCCGGCGACGCCATGGCCCACGCCATCCTGCCGGGTGCTGCCGCCGGTTTCCTGTTCTATGGGCTGGAGATCCTGCCGATGACCATCGGCGGGTTGATTGCCGGCATCATCGTCGCGCTTGGCGCCGGCGCCGTCTCGCGTTTCACCATCCAGCGCGAGGACGCCTCGATGGCGGCCTTCTACCTGATTTCGCTCGCCATCGGTGTGCTGATGGTATCGATCCGCGGCTCCAGCGTCGATCTCATGCATGTGCTGTTCGGCACCGTGCTGGCGCTCAACAATGAAGCGCTGACGCTGATCGGCGGCATCGTGCTGGTCACGCTGGTCAACCTCGCCATTTTTTGGCGGGCGCTGGTCGCCGAATGTCTCGATCCGCTGTTCCTGCGTTCGGTCAGCCGGCTGGGCAGCCCGGTGCATTTCATCTTCCTCGGCCTTGTCGTGCTCAACCTTGTCGGCGGATTCCAGGCGCTCGGCACGCTGCTATCCGTCGGGCTGATGATGCTGCCTGCGGCCGCCGCCCGCTTCTGGACCATGCGCGTCGAGCCGATGTGCGTGCTGGCGGTGCTGATCGGCTTTGCCTCCTGCGTCGCCGGGCTGCTGTTGTCCTACCACGTGTCGCTGCCATCCGGCCCGGCGATCATCCTGTCTGCGGGCGTCGTCTATTTTGCCTCGATCCTGTTCGGCACGCGCGGCATCCTGCGCGCCCGTATTATCCATCACCGCCACAGAACCGCCTGATCCCAACAGAGGTGAGCTCTCCATGCTGAAATCGATCCGCACCGCCTTGGCAATGGGCGTTATAACATTAAGCGCCTTTGGCGCATCATCGGCCCTCGCGGAGCCGTTGAAAGTGGTCGCCAGCTTCACGGTCATTGCCGATTTTGCCAAAAATGTCGGCGGCGACCGGATCAATCTGACCACCATCGTCGGGCCGGACGGCGATGCCCACGTCTACGAGCCGAGTCCGGCCGACGCGGTGGCCATGGCGGGTGCGGATGTGGTGCTGGTCAATGGCCTGCATTTCGAAGGCTTTCTGCAGCGCCTGGTCGACGCCAGCGCCACTAACGCAACAATCGCCGTTCTGACCAAAGGCGTCACGCCGATCAACTTCAAACCCGAATTCGCCGATGCCGACGCCGCTGAAGGCGAAGACACCGATCCGCATGCCTTCCAATCGGTCGCCAATGCCAAGATCTATGTGAAGAACATCGCCGACGCCTTCTGCACCGCCGACGCCGAGGGTTGCGGCAGCTACAAGGCCAATGCAGCCGCATACACCGAGAAGCTCGACGCGCTCGAGCGCGAAGTGCAGACGGCGATCCAGTCGATCCCGCAAGAGAAACGCGTCGTCATCACCTCGCATGACGCGTTCGGCTATTTCGAGAAGGCCTATAGCCTCACCTTCCTGGCCCCCGAAGGGGTGTCGACCGAGTCGGAGCCGTCTGCTGCGGACGTCGCCAAGCTGGTCAGCCAGGTTAAGCAGGACAAGGCGGCGGCGGTCTTCGTCGAGAACATCGCCAACGCGCGGCTGATCGAGCAGATCGCCAGCGAGACCGGGGTCAAGGTGGGCGGCACGCTCTATTCAGACGCGCTGTCGCAGCCCGACGGCCCGGCTTCGACCTATATCGACCTGATGCACAACAACATCGCCCAGATCAAAGGCGCGATACTCGGAGGCTGAGACGCCGTCCACTTGGTCGGCTTGCGCACGTGTAGGCAACAAAATGCTACAGCGTCCTTTGTGGATCCAAGGACGCGGTGCTGTAGGTAGCCCGGCTGGATTTCCCGCATGAGAATGTCTATCTGCGCAGCGGGAATTCTTTTTGCGCGGATTGCCGCCCAGGCCTGGGAGTGGCAAAACTCCGCCCCTGGCCAGCAGGCATCGAACATTGCGAGGACCACCATGGAATACCGTCAGATCAGCGAGGACTATTCGGTCTCGGGCCAGATTCAGCCCGACGAGGTAGCCGCCATCAAGGCCGCCGGCTTCAAGAGCGTCATCTGCAACAGGCCGGATGACGAGCAGCCCGGCCAGCCATCAGCGGACAGTGTCAAGGCAGCGGTCGAAGCTGCCGGGCTTGCTTTCCGCTACATCCCGGTCATCAGCGGCCAGATCACGGCGGAGAATGTCGGGGACCAGGCCAAGGCGCTCGACGAACTCGAAGGCCCGATCTTCGCCTATTGCCGTTCCGGCGCACGCTGCACCAATCTTTACGGGCTGATCCGGCAGTCGAAGGGCTAATTTAGATCGGCAGCGCGCCGGTTTCCTTCAGCGTTTCGAGTACGATCGCCGTCTTCACATGCTGCACGGATTCGTGCGGCAGAAGCACGCCGTTGACGAATTCCGACAGCGACTTCAGGTCCGGCGTCACCACCTTCAGGATATAGTCCATCTCGCCGGTTAGCGCGTGCGCCTCCTGCACTTCCGGCAGCCGCGCCACCAGTTCGCCGAAGCGCTGCGCATTGTCGCGGTTGTGGGTGGCCAGCGTCACCGAGATGACGTTGACCAGCGAGAAGCCGAGCTTGTCGCGGTCGAGCACCGCGCGATAACCCCTGATGTAGCCGTCCTCCTCCAGCCTTTGGCGGCGGCGCGAACATTGCGACGCCGACAGGTTCACCCGTTCCGACAAATCGTTGTTGGTCAGCCGTGCGTCGCCCTGCAATAGAGCCATTATCTTGCGGTCAAACTGGTCGATGCGCGCATCATCCATAGAATCTTCTCCATACGTGCACAGTTGGCGCATCACTCGATCATTTAAAGCGTTTGAATGCAAGCACCATGCGCCCGTTCCGCGCTATGATTATGCGGAAATGGCCCTTTCCGGCCACAGAGCTTTTTGGAGGACAACACCATGGGCCCCTTCCCACACGACGCACCGCCCGCAAAGATCAGCAAGGCCAATCCCGCCGGCACCGACGGCTTCGAATTCGTCGAGTTCGCGCATCCCGAACCGGAAAAGCTCGCCGAGCTTTTTACCCGCATGGGCTATGTGCCGGTAGCCAAGCACCGCACCAAGGACATTACCGTCTGGCGGCAGGGCGACATCAACTATGTCGTCAATGCCGAACCCGGCTCGCATGCGATGAAATTCGCCGACAAGCACGGCCCCTGCGCTTCCTCCATGGCCTGGCGGGTCGTCGATGCCAAGCATGCGTTCGACCATGCCGTCGCCAAGGGCGCGACGCCCTATGAGGGCGCCGATAAAACGCTCGACGTGCCGGCAATCGTCGGCATCGGCGGTTCACTGCTCTATTTCATCGATACTTATGGGGAAAAGGGCTCGGCCTACGATGCCGAGTTCGACTGGCTGGGCGCGCGCGACCCGAAGCCGGTAGGCGTCGGCTTCTATTATCTCGACCACCTCACCCACAATGTCTACCGCGGCAACATGGACAAATGGTGGGATTTCTATCGCGACCTGTTCGGCTTCAAGCAGATCCATTTCTTCGACATCGATGGCAAGATCACCGGACTGGTCAGCCGCGCCATCACTTCGCCCTGCGGCAAGATCCGCATCCCGCTGAACGAATCCAAGGACGAGACCAGCCAGATCGCCGAATATCTGAAGAAGTATAATGGCGAAGGCATCCAGCACATCGCCGTCGGTACGGACGAGATCTACGGCGCCACCGACAGGCTGGCCGCCAACGGGCTGAAGTTCATGCCCGGCCCACCCGAAACCTATTATGACATGTCCCATAACAGAGTGCACGGCCATGACGAGCCGATCGAGCGCATGAAAAAGCACGGCATCCTGATCGACGGCGAAGGCGTGGTCGACGGCGGCACGACCAAGATCCTGCTGCAGATCTTTTCAAAAACCGTGATCGGCCCGATCTTCTTCGAATTCATCCAGAGGAAGGGCGACGAAGGTTTTGGCGAGGGCAATTTCCGCGCGCTGTTCGAATCGATCGAGCAGGACCAGATCAGACGCGGCGTGCTGAAGGTGCAGGCGGCGGAATAGGCAGCGGCCTAACCTCTTGCGGTTGGAGCAGTTGTGGCTCAGATTCTAGCCATGAATATTCCTGTCGCCGAGGCCAAGGCCAAATTGTCGGAACTCGTTAGGCGTGCGGAAGCCGGTGAGGAGATCGTGCTCACGCGCTACGGCAAAGTCGCGGCTCGCCTCGTGCCGCCGGCAACCGCCGAACACCTGCCTCGCATTGGCGCCTTGAAAGGCAAGATCCGCATCGCTGACGACTTTGACGAACTCGGCCCTGAATGGGGCGACTACGACAAATGATGGACACGTGCGCCAATCAGTGACGTCGCACCGGTAAGCGGAGGAGCAAGCTCCAAGCGCCGAAGTTTACTTGGTGAGGCCGGCGGCTTTGCGAAGAATGTCGTTGATCCGGCTCTGCCAGCCGGGTCCGCCGGCACGAAAGCGTGCGACCACGTCACTATCGAGCCGAAGCGTCACCTGCTTCTTCGGATTGTCGAGCGCCGGCCGCCCGCGCGAACGGCGAATGCTTTCGGCGAGGTCCGGAAAAACTTCAGCGAAGGGACGAGCGTTTCGAAAATCCTCCTCTGTCCATTCCGGATTGTCCGAAACGGCATCCCAATCTTCCTTGCTATAGCCGCGCCCCGGTTCGAACTTTGTCTGCAACTTACGTTTTGTCATCGAACAGCCCTTCCTTCAGCCGGGCTGGGACGCATCGAAATTATCGAGATGCCCTCGGAGCCGAGCCGGGCAAACACCACGGCAACGACGCCATCGACGATCCGGCCAATTGCGATGAGACGACCAGCTTTTGCCGTCCGGATTGTCGAGGCAAGAAAAAACTCGTCATCCAGCGCGGCAAAATCCAACCCGTGTTTCTCGATGTTGGCCAACCGTTTCGGTTCGTCCCAGACGATCTTCATCCGAAATTTATGTACCTACAATAATTAAGTCAAGAATTTTCGTAACTACAATTAATTGCCGCCATTAATTGCCAACCTCTCGACCTCGGCTTTCCTGAGTTGCAGATCATAGTCGAGGAAGAATTCGTCGAGCTGCGGCGGTTTCACCGATGTGCCGGACAGCATGGCGTGCACCTGGCCGCGATGATGGATGTCGTGGATGAAGAGGTGGGCGAGCAGATCGCCGATCCGCTCCGGTATTTTTCCGTCCTCGCGCCGGTCAGTGACGACACGGCGGTCTAGATCGGCCGCCGACAGACCGTCGCAGAAGGCGATCAGCCCCCGGTCGGCCGCGACCTGGGCGGCAAACAGCGCTGGTGGTTCATCGAAAGGCACGAAATCGTCATGGGCCGCGGCGCCAACGCCACCCTGCTCGAGAAAATCGAGATAGAGATGATCGACAGCCAGGATGTGATTGAGCGTTGCCTTGATCGAGGGAAAGAAGCTGGTTCGCTCGGCTTCGAATTCACCGGGCTCAAGCTGTAGCACGGCGCGGTAGAGCCGGTCGTTCGACCAGAGATTGTTGCGTGCCATGCGGCGATTATGGTCCAGCAGGTCCACGTCACATACTCGCCCAACCAGCCCAGGCAATCAAGTTCACAGCAATACCGATAGCACCTATGGCTAGCAGACGAGCGATCATGCCACGCCGCAGCGCTTGCGTTTCAACATCGCTTCCAACGTCCCGGTTCAAAGCGACGTAAATAAGCTTCGCCCGACGCGCAACGCTGCTGAAGTTGCGGAGTCTTTCAGATCGGTCCTCAACCTGATGGCAACGTCGGATTGCCGAAATTAGAAGCCAGGCAGTAGCGATGCCGCAAATTCCCACAAACCAGAGATAAGTAGCAGTGTACGGCATCCTGATCCTGCCAGCGTTTCGGAACGACGCTAGATATAGAATTGCTTCAAATTGCGTATTTCTCGACCTTCTGCTCGATCGCACCAAAAATCGAATGTCCGGTCCTGTCCTTCATCTCGATGCGTACCGTGTCGCCAAAGCGCAGGAACGGCGTTGTCGGTTCGCCGGCCTCGATCGTTTCGATCATGCGCAGTTCGGCAACGCAGGAATAGCCGGCGCCGCCCGCCGAGGCAGGCTTGCCCGGACCGCCGTCGAGCTTGTTGGAGACCGTCCCCGAACCGATGATGGTGCCGGCGGCCAGCGGCCGGGTTTTTGCGGCATGCGCGATCAGCACCGGAAAATCGAAAGTCATGTCCACGCCGGCGTTAGCCCGGCCGAACGGCTTGCCGTTGAGGTCGACCAGCAGCGGCAGGCTGACCTTGCCGCCATCCCAGGCATCGCCGAGTTCGTCCGGCGTTACCGCGACCGGCGAAAAGGCCGAGGACGGTTTCGACTGGAAGAAGCCAAAACCCTTGGCAAGCTCTGGCGCGGTAAGGGAACGCAGCGTGACGTCATTGACCAGCATGACCAGCCGGATCGCGGCCCGCGTCTCATCCAGGCTTGCTCCCATCGGGACATCATCGACAATGACGGCGACCTCCCCTTCCATGTCTATGCCGAAAGCCTCGTCGGCCGCCCGGATCGGATCACGTGGCGCGATGAAACTGTCCGAACCACCCTGATAAATCAGCGGATCGGTCCAGAAACTTGCCGGCATCTCGGCGCCGCGCGCCTTCCGCACCAGTTCGACATGGTTCACATAGGCCGAGCCATCCGCCCATTGATAGGCGCGCGGCAACGGCGAATGGGCGTCATGCTCGTGAAAGCGCGCTGACGGCACCGCATTGTTCTCCAGCGATTCCGCCATGGCGGCGAGATGCGGCGCGATCCGGCTCCAGTCGTCGAGCGCCGCTTGCAGCGTCGGCACCAGAAACGAGGCATCGGTAAAGCGCGTCAGGTCGCGCGAGACGACGACCAACTTTCCGTCGCGCGACCCGTCCTTCAATGTGGCAAGCTTCATGCGGTTTCCTCTCCTGGTGCGGCTTTGGTGCCGCTTTGAATTTTTGTTCTACGCCTGATCTCTTCCGAAAACCGGTTCTCACTTTCGCTAGCGGTCCGGTTCGGGATCATCCTCCAGCCCCACAACAAGGCCGTCGCGGGCGATCGTCAAGTCGCCGGCCCATGTTTTCCTGACGGCGGCGATCCAATCGGCCTCGCCGATCTCGAGATCGTCGGCCGGAATGAGGTGGTTGAGCACCAGTCGCCTGACCCCGGCGTCGGTGGCGATGCGCCCCGCCTCACCGGCAAGACTGTGACTGGCGAGCAGATGTTCCCTCAGCCGCGCGCCGTTGCCGGTTTTCGCGACGAGCCGCTCGATGCCTTCTTCCAACATGGCCTCGTGGACGAGGATGTCGGCGCCTTTGGCAAAATCGGCCAATGGCGGAAAGAACGCCGTATCGGCGGAGAACACGACGCTTTGTCCGGCATGTTCGAAGCGCAGCGCAAAGCAGTCGGTCACCGGCGGATGGTCGACGCGCAGCGCCGAAACCTTCAGTCCACGCTCCTCCACCACCCGGCCTTCGCCGAATTCGATGATCGAAACCATGTCGAGAATATCCGGCCGGCCTTCGTCGGCGATGCGTATCTCGATGTCGAATTCCATCGCCTGGCAAAAACGCTGCCAGTAGTGGCCGGTGCCGGGCGGGCCGAACACACTGACCGGTGTCGCCAGACCCGCCGTCCATGCGGTGTGGATCAGCGGACCGAGTTCCAGCACATGGTCGGAATGCAGATGCGTGATGAAGACCAGGTCGAGCGCCTTCAGGCTGATGCCGGCGTCGGCCAGGCCGCGCGTCACACCAAGCCCGCAATCGACGACGATGGTGCGGCCGCCGATCTCCAGCAGCGACGAACTTGGCCACGGCCCGCCCGGCCGGAGCGCCGGGCCGCCCTTCGAGCCCAGCAGCACCAGCCGATCTCGCGTAGGATCAGCGCTCAAGACCAGTCGCCCTCGGGCGTGCCGTTGAAGCGCTTCTTCAGATCGGCCCAGCAGTCGATGTAATTCTCCTGCCGGGTCTCAACCTCGGCGGCGTAGCGGGTCAGCATCTGCGGGAATCGCGTCTCGAACATGAAAGCCATGGTGTTGTCGAGCTTGACCGGTTTCAGCTCGGCGCGCGAGGCCTTTTCGAAGCCAGACGCGTCAGGCCCGTGGGCCAGCATCAGATTGTGCAGGCTGATGCCGCCGGGAATGAAGCCCTCCTCCTTGGCGTCGTACTGGCCGTGGATCAGGCCCATGAACTCGCTCATGATGTTGCGGTGGTACCAGGGCGGACGGAACGTGTTTTCGGCCACGAGCCAGCGCGGCGGGAAGATGACGAAGTCGATGTTGGCGGTGCCCTCCTCGCCGCTCGGCGCGGTCAGCACCGTGAAGATCGACGGATCGGGATGGTCGAACAGGATCGCGCCAACCGGCGAAAACGTTGCAAGATCATATTTATAGGGCGAATAATTGCCGTGCCACGCCACCACGTCCAGCGGCGAATGGTCGAGTTCGGCGACATGAAACTGGCCGCACCATTTCACGATCAGCCGGCACGGCGTCTCCTTGTCCTCGAACCAGGCGCAAGGCGTCTTGAAATCGCGCGGATTGGCCAGGCAATTGGCGCCGATCGGGCCACGATCCGGCAGCGTCAGCTTCGCGCCGTAATTCTCGCAGACATAGCCGCGCACTGTTTCATCGACCAGTTCGACCTTGAACACGAGGCCGCGCGGCAGCACCGCGATCTCGCCGGGTCGCAATTCGATGACGCCCATTTCGGTAACGAAGCGCAGCGCCCCCACCTGCGGCACGACCAGCAACTCGCCGTCGGCGTTGAAGAAATGGTCGTCGACCATCGAGCGGTTGGCGACATAGACATGCGCCGCCATGCCGGTCTGGCCAAGCACGTCGCCGGCGGTGGTGATCGAGCGCATGCCGGCAATGAAGTTGGTCGGCTCCTTCGGCATCGGCACCGGATTCCAGCGATATTGGCCGAGCGCCAGTTCGTGTTCGCCGATATTCGGCGCGCTCTTCCACAGCGGATAGGTCGCCGCCTTGAAGCGGCCGGTGTGCCTGACGCTCGGCCTGATGCGATAGAGCCAGGAACGCTCGTTGGTGCCGCGCGGCGCGGTAAAGGGCGAGCCCGAAAGCTGCTCGGCATAGAGACCGTAGGCCGGCCGCTGCGGCGAATTCCGCCCTTGCGGCAGCGAACCAGGCAAGGTTTCAGTTTCGAAGTCGTTGCCGAACCCCGGCATGTAGGAAAAGGCCATGATTTCCTCCCGGATTCACACTGCCAGAGCGTCTTTTGCGTCCACGAGGACGCGCGGCGCTCCGGAATTGACCAAACTGGTTTCATTTGTAACCATCGAAAATGTAACTATCAACCAGCAATGCATGCTGCGCGGACGCGGAACATGGAACCGGAAATCCTCGAACTTGAAAGCTTCCTGCCCTACAGGCTCTACCGGCTCGCCGACGCTGTCAGCCGCGAATTCTCCAGGATTTACAAAGATCGCCACGGCCTGACGCGGCCCGAATGGCGAACGCTGGCCGGTCTCGGCCAGCACGGCAGCATGACCGCAACAGCGCTCGGCGAACAGTCGGCCATGCACAAGACCAAGGTTTCGCGCGCCGTCGCCGAGCTCGAACGGCGCCGCTGGATCACGCGAACACCGGATGAAAAAGACCGCCGCATCGAGCATCTGACGCTGACTGGAGCGGGCCTTGCCGCCTATCGCGAAATGGTGCCGCTGGCGAAGGCGTTCGAGCGGGAATTGCTGGCAAAACTCAGCGCTGGCGAGCGCACCGCGATCACAAACGGATTGGTTGCGCTCAAGAAGGCTCTGAGCAAGGATTAGGCGCTCACCAGTCCATCACCACCTTGCCCGAATTGCCGCTGCGCATCGCGTCGAACCCCATCTGGAAGTCGTCAATGCCGATGCGGTGGGTGATCAGGCCGCTGACATCGAGCGGTCCCTGCACCAGTGCGATCATCTTGTACCAGGTCTCGAACATTTCGCGGCCATAGATGCCCTTGAGATGCAGCATCTTGAAGATGACCTTGTTCCAGTCGATCTCGAAGCCGGTCGGCGCGATGCCCAAAATGGCGATCTTGCCGCCATTGTTCATGGCGTCGATCATGTCGCGGAAGGCGGGTGCCGCACCCGACATTTCGAGGCCGACGTCAAAACCTTCGGTCATGCCGAGCGCCGGCATGATATCGCGCAACTTCTCCTTCGACGCGTCGACCACATGCTGAACGCGGAGCTTTTTCGCCAGCGCCAGCCGCACCGGGTTGATGTCGGTGATGACCACTTTTCGCGCGCCGACGCACTGCGCCACCAGAGCACCCATGATGCCGATCGGCCCGGCGCCGGTGACCAGCACGTCCTCGCCGACGAGATCAAAGGACA
>NZ_FUIG01000069.1:0-996 GCF_900149755.1 Mesorhizobium delmotii
GCACATCACGGGGGTTGCTATTCCTATAGATGGCGGCTTCACGGCAGGATAGGAGGAATTCTTGGGTAATCGGCTATCAGGCAAAGTTGCCATCGTCACCGGCGGCAACCGAGGCATAGGGCGTGCAATTGCCGAGCGGCTCGCTGATGAAGGCGCCTTGGTTATCGTCGGCGATTTGCGTGACGATCGCTCAGCTGATTCCGGCGGCGTCGAGAGGCTTACGTTCATGTCTCTTGACGTCACAAAGGAGGCCTCAATTCGCGCATTCGTTGACGGGGTCCTGCAGAAGTTCGGCAGGATCGATGTCCTGGTCAACAATGCCGGTATGGTCATTCATAAGTCCATCGACGAACAGACTGCCGAGGATTGGGACAGGCTTATGGCGGTCAATCTTCGTGGTCCGTTTTTAATGGCCAAGTATGTGGTCCCGGAAATGAGACGTATCGGCTCGGGCACGATCGTCAACATCGGGTCGGTCGAGGGCTATATGGTCAACCCTTGGCATACAGCCTACGCGGCCACGAAGGCCGGCGTGCATGGTCTTACGTTGGGACTGGCAGTTGACCTCGGGCCTGATGGTATACGTTGCAATACCGTTTGCCCCGGTTGGATCGATACCGAGCTGAACCGTGCCTACGTCGAGATGCACCCGGACCGAAGCTTGATCGAGCGGGAATTGGGGCAACTCCACCCGGTAGGAAGGATTGGCGCTCCAAAGGAGATAGCCAATGCGGTCCTTTGGTTGGCTAGTGAGGATTCCAGTTTCGTTAGCGGTGAAATGATCTCCGTCGACGGCGCGCGAACCAAAAAGATATCCCTGCCCGCCATCTTGGACGAGGAGTATCGGGCCAAGCTGACGAAGCCGCAGCCATAGTGGTACGTAGGCGACTTCGAACGGATTGCCATACCATAGGGGCTGTCGCTCGACCCGATCATCCTGGCCCTCTCTTGAGCCGCACGATGATGTCGACCTTCGCTCTCTTGCAGGCGGGCAGG
>NZ_FUIG01000093.1:0-1530 GCF_900149755.1 Mesorhizobium delmotii
TGAATCAGGAGGGTTCTGTGTGGTCGCGGGCGCGATTGTGCGGGCACGCACGGGTCGCGACTACATTGAAGCCTTGATTGAACTGAACCGCGGGATGGCGGGTGGGGCTATGGGGATTTAGGGCTCGACAGTGTGTCCGAGGCGCCGGAGCGGGCTCGCCGATCGCTCTGGGGCAGTCGCCCGTCGTCGCGGTGCAGGACCATCTGCGACGCGAGAGACGGCGCCATTGGGTCGTTGACGCTGAGGTGCAGCGTTGCTGGCGACAGCCAGGCTGCGACTTTGACTAGCGGCGCGCAAAGGCCCGGCGGCGACTGTAGCAGACGCCGGGATGGACGGTGCGAGCGTGTCGGTAGGCAGCGTGTCATGAGGTGTCTGGCCAGGTCGGGGCCTTGCGCGGGATCGGGCCGAGCGAGGCCATGGCGGCGCCGCAGCCCGGACAGATGTCCAGGGAGCGCCCTGTGAGACAGCGGTAACGCTGGCGATAGTCGGCGGTCGGGTCCGGCGTCAGCGGCGTGGGCGCCGCCAGAAGAAGACGGCACTGGGCGAGCTTGGCGACGCGGTGGCCGTTGGCGAGGAGGCGTAATGGCGGATGCGATGGAATCCGTCTGGAAGGGCGTGCAGCAGGAAGCGCCGGATGAACTCGTCGGCGCTTAAGGTCATGAGCTTGTGCTTGGACTTGTCGTGGTGGCGATAGTCTTTCCAGCGGAAGCTGACCTTTCCCTGGTCCAGGCTCACGAGGCGGCTGTTGGCGATGGCGACGCGATGGGTGTAGCGGCCCAGATAGGCGAGGACCTGTTCGGGACCGCCGAACGGGGGCTTGGCGAAGACGACCCATTCGATCCGCTTCAATCCAGCCAGTTGGGTGCAGAAAGTGGCAGGGTCGGCCAGGCTGGCGAGATCGCTGAAGAAGCGAAGCTGACCGGCGTCGAAGGCGTCCTGCAGGCGCTCCAGGAATAGCCGCCTGAACAGGCGCGACAGAACCCGCACGGGCAGGAAAAATCCCGGCCGGCAGGCGATCCATCGCCGGTCCCCGGCCTTCCCCGGGGCAGGCTCGAGCGACAGGCCACCGCCCGGCACGACGCAGTGGACATGCGGATGATGGTGGAGATTTTGACCCCAGGTATGAAGCACGGCGACCATGCCGATCTCGGCGCCCAGATGCCTGGTATCGGCCGCCGCCACCCTCAAGGCTTCGGATGCGGCCTTGAACAGGATCGCATAGACCGCCGCCTTGTTCTGGAAGGCGATCTCAGCGATCTGGGCCGGGACGGTGAAGACCACGTGGAAGTAGGGGACAGGCAGCAGCTCAGCCTGCCGCTCGGCCAGCCACTGGGCGCGGGCTAGGCCTTGGCATTTAGGGCAGTGGCGGTTGCGGCAGGAGTTATAGGCTTGCCGCACGAGGCCGCAGTCGGTGCAGTGTTCGGCGTGACCGCCCAAGGCCGCGGTCCGGCACGCCTCCACCGCGGCCATGACCCGCCGCTCGACACGCGTCCCCTTCACGGCCTGGTCGCGGCGATAATCAGCCCCGGG
>NZ_FUIG01000093.1:1540-9952 GCF_900149755.1 Mesorhizobium delmotii
TCGGCGCTCAGCACGACCGGCAACTTGCGCGGCGTCCGGGCGTAAGCGATCCGCTCAGGCAGATCAGATCGACCCAGCGTCACGCCGTAGAAGAAACGCAAGGCGCAAACGGTCTGGTTCAACGCGCCCCACGAGACCCTTCGGCCCACTAAGTGGGCCTGATAGGCGCGCACCTCTTCGTATCCCAGTTGATCGGGTGATCGTCCAAAAAATCGACTGAACTTCGCCACGTGATGCACGTAGGATCGCTGGGTCTCCGGTGACAAATTGCGGATCGTCAGATCTTCAATCATCCGCTGACGCAGAGGGCTTATCTGGGCCATCTGGGGTTCTCCTGTCTGGAAGGTTGGCTCGACACCAAATCTTCTCAGACAGGGGCCTCCTCAGGCCAGACCCCGCATCAGCTACCGCGGCAGCGGTTTAGTTCAATCACGCTCCGCAGCACAAGGGAATCGCAAAACCGAATTGCAGGAAAACAGCGCTTATAAACCGCCAATCCTGCAATTCAAAAGCCGCTATCCGCCTCAATCAACATGCCAGATCAATGGCTTGCGGATAGTTCACGGTCGACTAGATAGTCACTACTCGACAAGTCAATGAATTTGGATGGCAGAAACAAATCCGCCAGCCCGGCGATTTTGATCGAACACATTCAAGGCAAGATCTGCTTTTGGCATCCACACACGTCCGACTTCCACTGCCGCTGAAACGGGCAAAGCCGGAAACATGTTTATAGTCGCACCTTCTCCATGCGCTGACTTTATTGTGTCGAACAGCTGCCTAAGCTCTTGCCGAAAGCGGGCAAGATCGGCGTAACTCCGCATGATATCGTTATGTGGCGACTTTGCGGTCAACGACCATATCGAAGTCTCATCGCCAAGGACGGAAGTAATCCGGTTCTGGGAAATGGAAGCACTGAGGCCAAGTATAAGCGCAACCGTCGGATGGATCTCGCTCGGTGTTTCGGTTTGAAATTCGATCGAAGGCGTATCATTCTGCCATTTCCAGGTCGCAGGTTCACGATGCCGTTGATGAATTACGGCGGGCAGAATGTCGCAGAGCTGTCGTCCAAGTTCAATCAAGAGCGGTTGCGGTGCCAGCGCAAAAACACTGGCATGGGTAATCTGCTGTCGTTCGATTCGCCCCCTGATCTTGTCGGCAAACTGACGTTGAAGATTATCCTGCTGAATTTGCCAATACTGTTCGTCAAAATCATCGAACGACAGGCCAAGCATGTCGAGATCGATCGTTTCGAAGGATGCCGGCGAGCGATCCGGTAGCATGGACGAAAAAATATCTTCTCTTGCGACAAGTGCTTCATTCTTGCCGATGCTGGCCCCGAAACGAATGACATGCGAGGCGCGATCCGGTTGGATGCCGCTTGCCAGGCGAACCCGCTGTTCGTGCTCCTTCTTCATGAGGAGCAGAAGTTGCTCAGGATGATCGTCAGGCGCTTCATCATCGATCAGGCGATGGTGCTTGGCGCAGAGGAGCATCAGGTTCGCAATATCCTTGGCGAGCAGCGTGGACCGGATCGGATGACCGCGTGCGCCATTGGGGGAGTCCGCCACGATATGCGCAACGAAACCGAACATTTTGTCTTCTTTGCCAGACAGCAGTTCACCGATGAGTTCGCAGTTGCAGCCGCGATATTGACAGCGCCCTGCCGACCGTGCCCAGAGCGCACACTGGACCTTGTAGTGAATTTTGGACTTTGCCATTCAATCGATCCTTCGAAGTGATGCATGCCGCCGTTGCAAGCGACTCCGACTAATGCGCTTCTCAACATCACGATGTATCGGATGTTCTCCCCCTCCCCGCCATTCGCCATCGGTCAGCCAGTCCTCGAAATAGAACAACCATAGCGACGTCCACGGAACAATGGACTGGTCGAGCCGCATCCATGGTTGCCATTCGCAGGTTCGCGGCAAATACAAACAGAGGCGAGTAGGCTTCTGATCATAAACGTGTGGAATGTCCTCTCCGCCGGAGAGCATCGGGAGATCGGGGTCGTCTATAAACACTCTCGGCGAACGGTTGGGCGCAAACTCCAGCCGCGCGTCATAAATGCGGGAGAGAGGTGTGGGCGATGCTTTGTAATGCCACCTCAAACCTCCCGATCCGAGCTCGCCTTCGCCTGCCGACAGTGGGTTCTTCGTCAAGAGAAGAAATTGCTGCGCGGCGGTTAATGGCTTCGGATCGGAAAAACGCATCGGAACTACCGGCCAAAAAAAGTGTTGGCGCGTACCGGCGTTACGCCGGCCGCGGTAACGCCGGTCACGAGGCCAATGCGCGGCGCTACGCCAAGGGTTCCGCTACGGCGAGAGACCGAGATATCCTCGGTGATCGAGTCAACTACGGCCTTGGCCGGACCGGAGCCAAACGCATCGCCGAGCTGCCGCTTTAGGCCGTCAATTCCCTCGACATCCTTCAGCCGGCTAATATCGCTGAGAGCGCGAGAGTGCCAAGTGAAAAATATCTCTGCGCGCTTGGGATCACCGTTCCACTTTTCGGCGAAATTCTCGCCCTTGGTCGTCTCGTTCCAGACGAACCACTGCATCCGACCGTTCACGCCGCGCACCTCAACAAAGTCAGGCATGTGCCGGATGACGTCGAAGAGAAGGTCTAATTCCGTGTCGTAGGTAAACGTCTTTACGCAGTATTCGTAACTCTGGGATGCCAACGTTGTAACCAGCACCGAAATCGGAGACATAGACAGGTCGATTTCGTTGACTGCGATGAAAACATCTCTATGTCGCTTCAAAATCTGGACGAGCCTTTGTAGCAGACCTTTGAAATAGACCTGCTCCGGATAGGGTTCGATGTCGGCACGCGCGCGATCTTCCGCATGGAAGCTTTTCGTCACCCGGAAACGAGGCGCCAGCTTCACGCGTTCAAGGAACAATGCCTTATAGCCCTTCGGGTTTGATGGCTTCCAAATCTTGAGCGCCCGATCGGCAACGAGCTCGCCACCCATGTTGCAATTGCGGTTCGGAATAGACGGCGTAATGTCCATATGAAATTCATTGGCGTAGACGAGCCGCCAGCAACGCGCCATCTCCACCAGCAGGGCTTTATAGTGACCGTTAGCTTTTAGCCGGTCGCCGATTGCTTTCTTCAATGCAACAGGCTCGATCCAATTCCCAAGACCAGGCGCATGAGCGACAAGATCGACGTCATGTTCATTGCTGCCAATCGGCTTTACGGTCGTCCCGATCGCTGTCGATCCCTGGAGAAAGATTCCCATTGCTTTTAGCAAAGGATCCTCCGATTCCGCCAGCCATCCGCCGACGCCGTCATAGCGCTCCTTCGCAAGCGCCGCCTGGCTCGGCGATATCTCCAGCGTGGCACACATCCGCTCAAGAGCGCCGATGAGCATTCCGTCCCGCATGATAAGTCGCTGATCGTGAAACATGCACTCTTCCTGCGCCTGAGAAGGTTCTAGTCACCGTAAGATTCGGCCGGCCACTTTCGTACAGATAAATCGAACGATTGCGATCGTCAATCCTTGTGCTATAGTTTTGTACAGATAAACCGAACGGCGCGGCGCGCGAGTGCACGCGCCTTCAGTGATTCAGGGAGCATTTCTAATATGTCTTTGGCTGCCAAGCTCAAAGAACTCAGGGGAAAAAGCCGCCAGTCGCTGCAGGAAGTTGCAGATGCTATCGGAGCGTCCAAGACACACATCTATGATCTCGAGTCCGGCCGCAGCACGAACCCGTCAATTGAACTTCTCACAAAGCTCGCTACGCATTTTCGCGTTGCCATCGCTGATCTGGTCGGGGAGAATCCAGAGGGAAAAGACGAGGAGCCCGGCCTCGTCGCGATGTACAGAGATCTCAAATCCCTGGATCCGCAAGATCGGGAAACAATCCAGATGCTGATGGACAGGCTAAAGCCCAAGGGGAAGTAGAATGGATATCTCGCGGATGGATTTGGCTGATACAGGGTCGCCTGAAGGACTCGTTACTCTGATCCTGAAGCATGAACCAAACCTTCCGCTCCCTGTGCCGATCGAGGAACTGGCGCTTCAGCTCGAAGTCGAAGAAATCGCTGAGCTTCAGACAGAGGGCTTTGAAGGAGGCTTGATCACCGACACCCACCGCAGCCGTGGCATCATTCTCGTTAAGAAAGGGGTGATCCAACCGCGGCGTCGATTTACAATCGGGCACGAACTCGGTCACTTCCTGATCGCAAATCATATCCCAGACAAGGCCGGCCAGTTTCTCTGCTCAAGGGAAGACCTTCGTACGCTCTCCGCGAAGGAGGGTGATCGTCGGGCAAAAATGGAGGTTGAAGCGAACCGCTTCTCTTCCCTGATTTTGATGCCGCCCACGAAACTGCGCGAGGCCTTCAAGAAACATCCCACGCCGAGTCTAGAGCATGTCTTTCAACTGGCTGATCAATTTGATGTCAGCAAAGAGGCGATGGCGCGGTCCTATGCGGACTATCACCCTGAAGCCCTGGCTTTCATTGTCGTCAAGGATGGGAAGGTTGGACGGGTTTACCACAATCGAAGCCGTTTTCCGTTCGTCGTAGCAAGCCGCAACAAATCGGTGCCATACGGTTCGTTATTCTACCGAAAAGGCCTGCAGATCGGCGTTCCCAGCGAGATTGACAGCCGGCTGCCTGATATTTGGATTGAGGTGCCCCGTGGGCAACGCGCCCCAACCATGAGTGAACAGGTCTGTCTTCAGAAAAACGGTTTTGCCTTGATCATGCTCTGGCACGAACGCGCGGAAGAGGACGAGGAAGAAAGCGAGGATATGACGGCGCGTGATCGGTGGCGGGCTCAACAGGCAAGATACGACGGGAATTAAGCCCGATGGAGAGCCATGACTTCGAGCGTCTTAAAGCACACATCGTTCCCCTGTCGAACTCGAAGTCATTCGAGACAGCTCGGCTTGAATGGGACCTGGTTGGCGTGGAGATCAGCGAAGAATTTGATCAATGCCCTTGCGGTCAGGATATTCTCGAACATTGCTACATTCGCAATCGGCTCAATGGCGCAACGACCTATGTCGGTAACGTCTGCATCAACCGCTTCGTTGGAATTGATACCGGCAACCTCTTTGAAGGTCTGAAGCGTATTGAGGCGGACCTCTCCGCCAACGCCAACGCCGATCTCATCGAGCACGCCTACCGGATGGGATACATTTATCATGACAAGGAGTATCGTTTCCTCAAGCAGACGAGACTCAAACGGAAACTCTCGGCGCCACAGGTGAGTTGGAAGAAAAAGATTAATAGACGGATTTTAAGCAAAACTATTGTCCGGCGCAGAGGAGCACATCAGGCTCGCTGACGCGGCTGCGGATGACACAATTACGCAACTTTTATGCTCTTGACCCCGGCGTTGCTCAAGAGATTGTAAAGCGTTGCAATCTTAGTTCGCTCCCCACGACGCCTGCAATACGTAAAGACAACGCGTTGCTTGGCGCGGGTGAACGCAACGAAGAATCCGGCCGTAGCTTCGATCTGGTCGCCGGCAAAGATAGTGGGTGTCGCGATGTAGCGGTCTTCTGACTCCAACCCACGACGGAAAGCTGAATCGATTCGCTCCCGTGTGCTCAGCAGGTGAGTCCCGGCCAACCAGCCCTTTTCCAAGTCGTCGTATCCGATTCGCCGCACAATGGCGGCGCGCCCCTTCCGTTTTGCCTGCAATGGGTTTCCGATGGTCCCTGATAATGCTCGGACCGGGTCTGTAGGCATGGCAGTCAAACGAGATAGGACCAGGATCGAGGTTCGCGACACGGCGGTTGAGTCCGAGACGTCTGCCGGATCTCCGGCCGTCGCACACGCGGCTATCCTACGTCTCGCCCGCTTAATCGGCCGTCAGATCGCCCGCGAGCAGTTCGAACCTAGGCTGACAGCCGAACGGCGTACGAAAGCCGGGACGCGGTCCGATGATCGCCCCTGAACCCTGCCACGGGCAGCTTTCCATTCCCGGCGAGACTTCCCGCTGGGGTCGTTTGCAGATTTGACTTGCACCCATTTCGGGACCAAAGTAAGGTTTCAGCATGAGGATTATTGCCCGTCACACTTTGCGGGAGTTCGTCGACAGGCTTGAGAGGCACAGAGACCAGCCGGCAGTGAAGGCTGCGTTAGATGCGTGGTTCGACGAAGTCAGCAAGGCGGACTGGAAAAGTTCGGCTGATGTGAAGCGCCTTTATGCCACGGCCAGCATCGTCAGCGCCAAGCGGATCGTCTTTAACATCAAGGGCAATGCCTATCGCTTGGTGGTGGCGGTCGACTTCGAGAAGAGCATTGTCTGGATCAAGTGGATTGGCGCCCACGGGGCCTATGACAGGATCGACGTAATGGAGGTAAAGCATGGCGACTGACCTGAAGCCCGTCCGCTCCGAAGCGGATTATGAGGCAGCGCTTGCCGAAGTGGAGCGCCTTTGGGGAGCAAAGAGCGGCACGCCGAAGGGTGACCGGCTAGACGTGCTGGCGACGCTGATCGAGGTATATGAGGAAAAGCACCATCGGATGGACCCGCCCGACCCGATCGAGGCGATCAAATTCCGCATGGAGCAGCAGGGGCTGTCCCGCAAAGATCTGGAACCGATAATCGGAACACGGGGCCGCGTAGCCGAGGTGCTTAACCGCCGACGCGGCCTCTCGATTGAGATGATCCGTAACCTGCACGAGCAGCTCGGCATCTCGGCCGAGGTGCTGATCCGCCCCACTCGCCAGGACGAAGCCGCCTGACGGGCCGATAGAAGCCGAGAGACACACCAGATGACCCGCATTGCGCTTTACGCCCGATATTCATCTGAAAGCCAGCGGGACTCCTCGATCGAGGATCAGTTCCGCATCTGTCGCGAGCAAGCAAAGCGGGAAAATTGGCAAATCGTCGGCTGCTACAAGGATGCGGGCATATCCGGAGCGAGTATGATCCTGCGGCCTGGCATCCGGATGCTGCTGCAGGATGCACAGGAAGGCCAGTTTGACTTGGTTGTCGCCGAGGCGTTGGACCGAGTAAGCCGGGATCAGGCCGACGTCGCCACGTTGTTCAAGCATCTGAAGTTCGCCGGCGTGCCGATCGTCACCCTAGCAGAGGGGGAGATCACAGAGCTGCATGTTGGGCTGAAGGGCACGATGAACGCGCTGTTCCTAAAGGACCTCGCCGCCAAGACGCATCGCGGCCTGCGCGGTCGAGTCGAAGACGGCAAGTCCGGCGGCGGGCTTTGTTACGGCTACAAGATCGTTAGGAAGCTGGACCACCGCGGCGAACTGGTCAGAGGTGACCGCGAGATCGACGTTTATGAAGCCGAGGTCGTGCGCCGCATCTTCCGCGAGTTTGCGGCCGGTATCGGCCCGCGCACCATTGCGAAGACACTGAACGACGAAGGTTTTGCTGGGCCCGCCGGCAGGCCCTGGATCGACACGACAATCCGCGGGCACCAGAAACGCGGCTCCGGCATCGTCAACAATGAGCTCTATATCGGGCGGCTGATCTGGAACCGACTTCGCTATGTGAAGGACCCGTCCACCGGCAGGCGCGTGTCGCGGGTGAATCCGGACTCTGACCGGATCGTGACCGAGGTCCCCGAGTTGCGAATCGTCGATGACCAACTCTGGCAGGCGGTGCGCGCTCGTCAGAGCGAGATCGTCGAGAAGTATGCCAATGTGACCGAGGCGGTGCGCGAGCACCACAGGAAGAACAAGCTGAACGGCGCACGCCGGCCGAAGTCGTTGCTGTCCGGCCTGATCTTCTGCGGCTGCTGCGGTGGCCCTTACTCGCTTCGTGGCGCTGGCCGCTTCGCCTGCTCGAGTCACATCGCCAACAAATCCTGCTCCAACAGCCGTACGATCCTGCGCGAAGAGCTGGAGAACCGCGTGCTGGCTGGCCTCAAGGACCGGATGATGTCGCCAGAGATAGCGGCGGAGGCCATGCGCGCCCATGCGGAGGAGATGAACCGGCTCAACCGTGAGCGCCGGTCCAATGGCGACGCATGGCGGGTAGAGCTTGAGAAGACCGGGCGCGAGCTGGAGAAGGCCATCAACGCCATTCTGGCCGGCCTGCCTCCCCTGACGCTCAAAGAGAAGATCGAGAAGCTGGAAACACGCAAGGCCGAGCTGTCCGCCCTCCTCGCTGACGTGCCGGAGGATGTCCCGGCCCTGCTGCCGAGCGCCTCGGCGATCTACGCCAAGAAGGTTGCCCAGTTGACGGAGACGCTGAACCGACCGGCAGGGAGGGCAGAGGCAGCAGAGGCGTTACGCACGCTGATCGAGAAGATCGTATTGCGTCCCGGTCCCAATCGCGGCGAGATCGAAGCGATGCTTTATGGCGAGCTAGGCACGATCCTGAACTGGGTTGAGCACCAAGCCGTTGGAAAGACTACAAAAAAGAACACTCCCGCAGCGAACGCTGCGGGAGTGTCGGTATCAGTGGTTGCGGGGACA
>NZ_FUIG01000016.1:0-210 GCF_900149755.1 Mesorhizobium delmotii
GAGGAAGGGGGGCCTATTGAGATGATTGCATTCCTTCGCGCCCCCCTCTGTCCTGCCGGACATCTCCCCCACAAGGGGGGAGATTGGATGTCATCTCGGCTTTTGCCAATCTCCAACGTTGTTGAACAGGCGCTGTCCGCGACGCTGCCGATCTCCCCCCAAGTGGGGGAGATGTCCGGCAGGACAGAGGGGGGCGCGACGGAACGCGAC
>NZ_FUIG01000021.1:0-3061 GCF_900149755.1 Mesorhizobium delmotii
TCGCCCGTGGTTCCGCAACCTTCGGCTTTTAGCGCATCGGCCCACCTTGGTGGTCGCGCGAAGAGACGTCGCGGGAAGAGACCTTGGATCAGGCGTCGGCTGCTTCTAGCACCAATCTCCAACGCTGGCGATTAGCCATACGCTACTACACCTTCGTCATCCTGGGGCGAAGCAAGGAGCGAAGCGACGCGGCGCAGACCCTGGGTGTTTGATCCCGGACTTTAATGGCGCATCATCGCAATCCGAGAACCGGTTCCTCGCATCGATGGACCCGACATTGACCGTCAAGCGTCCTCACATAGGAGGTGACGGGCGCTTCGGGCCAGTCGCACTCATTGCCGTATTGGCGGACATATCGATCATAGGTGTTGCGGCCGGTGGACAGGACGACGGCGCGCCGGCTCTGGATCAGCTGGTGCGTCTGTTCGCATGTCATGGTGCGCGCATCCGGCCGGCCGTAAGCCATGCTTGTGGCGGCGAGCAGGATCGCTGCGGCTGTCGAGACGATTGGGCGAGCTGGCATGGTAGATCCTCTCAAGGGTCGTGCCTAACGCGCACCTTCGCCCGTGGTTCCGCAACCTTCACCCGGGTCTCCCGCAAGAGGCTGTCGCTGCGGCGCAATAATGCATGTCGCGCAAAAGCATGCCCTCGGGCCTGACCCAGGGCCTGACCCAGGGCTTGACCCGAGGGTGTGCAGCGGTTTTGCGATAACGACATGCATAAAACAACAACCTAAAGCGCGTCGCTGGCCGGTCAAACGCGACCCGCTTTAAGACAGGCGCGATCTCACTCCTCCTTCTCCGGCTTGAACCGCCTCACCACCACCTCGAAGACGATGTCCGAGATCCACATCGCCGAGACGCCGATGAGGAACGCCGCGGCCAGCGTCGTGGTGTCGTCGTCGGGCGACGGCAAAGGCAGGCCCGCGCGGATATAGTGCACCACTGGCAATGTCAGGTAGGCCGCCGCCAGCGCGCCGCAGATCGGCGACGCCACCATCTCGCGGACCTTGTAGCGGTGGCGCGACAAGGCCCGCAGAATGCCGCCGGAAAGGCCGGCGACCACCACCGGCGCCTTGATGCCGAGAGCATCGAGAAACTCCTGTATCATGGCTTCCACCCGCACCATCTGGCGCCGTTCGCGTTGTAGGCGTTCACCTCGTCGAGCTCGGGCCGCGTCATGGCGGCGACGACGACGGCGGAGGGACGGCGCGGCTGGTTGTGGTCGCACCAGACTTGGCGCGCCGGCGAAACCGGCGTTGTGCATCCGGCGAGCAACAGGCCCCCGAGCAGCAGACCGATCATCAGTGCCTTGCCCATCGCATCGCCTCCCGCCGTGCGGCTTCGTCCGGCAGGTCGCGCGCCGCGCGTTCGGCATCGGTCGCCTCGCGGTCCATCTCGAGGCGATCCTGCGCGGCGGCGAGTTTTTCCGCCGCTCGCCTGGCCGCATCCTTGTTGGCCCGACCGCCGGCGACAAACAGGCCGATGCCGCCGACCAGCGCGGCGAGTATCGCCATGATCGTCGTATTGCCGGCGAGCGCGCTCAGCATGGAAAGCACCCACATCTCAATTGCCCTCCACGGCAGGCTGTCTTCTGACGAGGCCGGCAACGCCGTCGCGGACGACATTCATCAGGATCTTGAGCAGGGTCAGCACCCCGGTGATCTTGACCGCCAGGGCAGCGTCGATGCCGAACAGCGTCCAGTCGAAGCCGACCAGGCCGGTGAGCAGCAGGATCAGCACATTGATCAGATTGTGCGCGGCATTGGTATTGAACCACGTCATGGCTTTACCTTTCGAAACACGGACAGGATTGCGGCGACCAAGGGGGCCAGGACTGCAGCCCAGAATCCGGGCAACGGTCCGGGCAACGGTCCGGGCCGGACTCCAGCCTCGCCCGGCCCGTGCTTTTGCCCTGAAGGCGCAAGAATGTCCGGTTGCGGAGCCTGCGGGATCGGAACAGGCGCTGGAGGCTGCGCTGGGGCAGCGGCCGGCGTGTCCTTGATCCCGGACCATTTGCGGAACGCCGCGGCGAGCCTGATATCGTAGGCGTTCTTTCTGTAGGATGCGCCGTTGTAACCCTTGGCAAAGCCGGCCCAATCATGCTTGCGCAATTTGTCGTCGAGCCGGTTCGCGGCGATGAAATTGACCGCCGCCGCCAGCTGCAGCGCCTCGTCCTCCATCATGGCTTCGACCATGGCCTGCACGGTGAGGAAGCCGGCCGCCTTGAAATTCTCGCCGAGAACCTGGCCGAGGCCCCACGACGCCGATCTGAGCGCCGCCGTCTCGTCGATGGCGGAGGCGGCTTTCAGGCGCGGGTAGCTGTCCCGGGGATAAGGCTTTTCGCCCCACCTGGCATAGGCAAGGCCGGCCGCGACAGCTTGCGCCCGCTTCGCCCCCGACAGGTTGCGGAAAAAGACATGCGGCTCGAACAGGATGATCGGCCGGCCATGGGCGTCGAAGCCATGCCCGCTGGTTTCGACATCGAGAAAGGCGTGGATCTCGTCCTCGCCGACGCCGATCCTGGCGCCTAGTTTTGGCAGATCGAGGTCGTCCAGGCGCCTGGCGGCGCCCTTGAACGTCATGTCCATGGTCGTGTCCTTTCCGCCCTCGCGGGCAGGTTGATGTTTGCAGGCGATTGTGTGAAATGAGCCCCAAAGGGGAGGACAGCGGCCCATGTCGCAAGATGAAGGAACGGCGCGCTGGACGGTGAAGGCCGAGCTATGCGCGGTCGGCCGCGACAAACCGCTGCTTGTGGCGCTGGCAGTGATCCTGTGCCTCTATTGCGGGCTGGTCGCCGGGCCGATCCTCTATGCGTTCCTGGCCATCCAAGGCATGGCGGATTTCTTCAAGTGACGGTGTTGACCGCTTGAGAAGCTCGATCCGTCCTGCCACCTGGACCGAAATCGCTTAGAGACTGTTTCGAAATTCGCTCTGGCGAGTCATATGGTGGTGGTTTCGAGAACCGGCGCGCAGCGGACATTAGAGCGCTGCGCGTCCAATTGGACGCGCAAAGGACGCTCTAACACTTTGCATTTGCGCATGATCCTTTCCGGGAAACC
>NZ_FUIG01000021.1:3071-26142 GCF_900149755.1 Mesorhizobium delmotii
GAAGGCCGGAAGCGCAGAAAACGCCATCAGATGGCCGCCAGAGTAGAGTTTCCAAACGGTCTCTTAGCCGGGATGAAACTGCTGCCAGGAACCGTTCATGCCCCGAGGGACACCGGGTGCGGGAGGACACGTGACAATAAGGATCAGGCTTCCGGGCGGGACACTGAAGATCAAGAAAAAGGACGAGCTGCGCCGCCGCGAGCAGAAGCGCCAGGTCCCGGTCTGGCGGGTCGGAGACTACTTCATCGTCTGGTGGCCGGGCAGCATGTCAGGGCGCCCGCCAAATCGATGATCCCGAGCCTGCGCCCGGGGCCCTTCTGGAAACAGTCCCAGAAGATAGCCTCAGAAACAGTCCCAAAAATAGTCAACGATCAGTTCTTGACTCTTCCGCTACGGAAGCTCTCTAGTTGCTGCGCTGCACAATGGGGAGATGGCGGTTCGTATCAAGTTGCCGGGCGGCACCTTGAAGATGAAGGTGTATCGGGAATTGCGCGGGCGCGAACGCAGCCGGCGCATACCGGTTCTGAAGATGGGCTCGCTGTATTTCACCTGGTGGTCGAACCGGCCGCGTCCTTTGAACAACCCGCCGGGTGCACCGGACGATCCTGACCTATCCCAGGTGACGCGTTGACGCCCTGACCGTCATCGGGCGCCTGCGCTCGAACCCTTCCCGGGAAGAGTCAAAAAACCATCGGCTGTTGACTCTTCCGCGGGGGAAGTTCTCTAATTGCTGCATTGCACATCATCATTGCCTTGCCGGCGGGAGTTGAACCGATGGCAGTGCGTATCAAATTGCCGGGCGGCACCCTGAAGATGAAAGTCTATCGCGAATTGCGGGTGCGCGAACGCGAGCGCCGCGTGCCGGTTATGAAGATAGGTTCGCTGTATTTTATCTGGTGGTCGAACAGCCAGCCTCACGACAAGCCGCAAGGCAGCCGTCATTAGTCTTTGCAGTCTTTGCGCCATTCGCCTGCGCGGCGGCGCGGGCTACGGCGTGTCTTTTGGACGCGCAAGCCAGCCAGGCGGCAGCCAAACGCCGCCGAAATTATCGACCCACAAGATCACTCGGTATCTGCGGTTGGCGAAATGCTACCTGCACTGGCTCGCTGCCAGGGGCCGTGTCGAGCCAAACGAACTAGAGCGTGAACTACCTCACGATCACGCTTGCAAAGCAGAGGTGCGTGCCGCAAATGGCGGGAGTGAATGGATTTCGGAGAGGTGGATGCCAAAGCGCGATTATTACTTCAATGGAATAGGCCTAATCGAGCCGGAGGAAAGCGGCGATGCGGTATTGGTTGAACTCCAGAACCCCACAGAGAACGCATGGGCTCGCATCCCGTCGAGCCAGATTCGTGACCTGGCTTTCAAGTTGCTTTTGGCTTCCCAGGATACTGCTCGGAGGCGCAACGACCAGACCCAGACCGTCACCCCGGCGCAGCACCTTCGTGCGGCCTTGTCCGGCCAAATGCCTGAACATTGTATCGTGATAGTCGAGATCGCCGAAGGTATGCCGGAGATTGCCTTCGGCCTTCCAACGGCAGAATTGGTTGCATTTGTCGATGCTGCGGCGCAGCTCCCGCGGCCTGAGACGCCGGGCCCAAGCAAGATAAATTGAGGACGACGATGACCACTGACTTATCGAGAGAGAAGACCGACCTGCGGTTTTCGGTTCAGGCCATTGATAACCGACGAATCCCAATGGCCATGGTGCAGACCGACGACGAGGAAGAGGCAAGAGGAAAGTTCGAAGATCTCTGCGCTCACTTCTATTGGCGGCACCTTTTCCTCGTCGATGGAGAGCACATTATTGAAGATCGGCCGGCGTTGAGACCGCCGGGCGAGCACTGATGCCATTCGTCCCGCCGTTCCTATATCGTCTGGCCGGTATCAATGCCGGCGTGGGTGCGAAGTTGAGCATCCAAGCCGTTCGTTCTGCCCGCAAAGGTCGCCATGCTTTTGGCGAAGATTGCGTTCTTCACTGTCGCTTCTCCTTCGATCGTCGTGAAGCGCAGATCACAATCGGGCGGGATTGCTTCATCGGGAAAAGCCACCTTGTCGCAGCGCAGCGGATCACCATCGGCAACGATGTTGTGGTCTCATGGGATGTCACTATCGTCGACCACAATTCGCATTCTCTCGATTGGAAACAGCGTGCGAAAGACGTTGCCGACTGGCGGCGAGGCAAAAAGGACTGGACAGATATCGGCATCGCCCCGGTGACGATCGAGGACAATGCTTGGATCGGAATGGGCGTGACTATCCTCAAAGGCGTCACCATTGGCAAGGGCGCGGTTGTGGGCGCGGCCTCTGTCGTAACGCGAGACGTAGCCCCATTTTCCGTTGTGGTTGGGAATCCCGCTCGATCGATAAAGCGAAAAGACTAAGCCCCGCCTAGCCAGACCTCGACAAGGCCTCCGGCGTCGTTCCTCGGCACGGTGATTTCGCGACTATGCGTCGGGTTGCTGGGTTTCGTGATCAGTATTTTCCTGCCAACAACCACCCACTCTTCACCCTCTTCGAGCGTGGTGATCACTTTACCCTTGCGCTGAATTGCGAATGGCATCGGTCTATCCCCTTTCCGCGACGTATTCGATGAACCGAAGGGCATTGGCGTCCATGCCGGCGTCGTTGTAGTGCAGGCCCTCTTGATAGGCCCCCGAATTGATGTAATCGAACCCGTCGATCGGGACCGTCAGCACATTGCGCGACCGATAGCTTTGACGTATCGCGCCAAGCGCTGCGTCATAGGTGCGACCGCCTGTATAGCTGCTATCCCAAGCGGATGATGGCCGTGTTGGCGGCATGGCCATCATGCGAGGAGCGCCGGCCGCCTCCAGCGTGTTGATGATCGACGTGATATTGGCCGAAATCGTCGCCGGCGGCGTGCTAAAGCTGTCATTGATGCCCAGGGCGAGGACCGGCACAATTTTGCCGCCAGCATAGCCGCATTGTGCCACCGCAGAAGCAAGGCGCGGCGCGTTGAAGGATGCGAACGTATAGCTTCCGTGCGCAGCGCGCAGCGTCCGCAGGCGCGGACCGGCCGCCTTGATGCCGAGACGGATAAGCCCAGTGATCTCCACCGGTCCGCCTACGGCCGTAAGGGTATAGTTTCCGCTCGCCGCCTGCCCTGTCAGGGACGGGCCGGAATATTGATCGAGCGCCAGAGCGCCGGCAGCATTGACGGTCTTGTAGGCGCGCCTCCATTGAACGCGAAATCGAGAGAACCTTGGCCGGCGTCCTGGGTATAGTGGACGTCGACCTGCTCATAAGCCCCCGTGAACGCCAGCGCCGCGCCATCCGCTAGGATGATGCTTTCGGCGAGTGGCCCGCGCGTTCCCGTCGAGACGGTTCCGCTGGTCGTAACGCCATAGAAGGCCGGCGTGTAGGTGGAGCTTGGCCGCAGCGCCGTCATGCCCGGTTCGTCGTCGGAAATGCCTAGATTGGCAAATTGGGTAACTCGATTGAACCAGTGCGCGGGGCCATTGCTGGCCAGCGCCCAATGACCGATGCTGTCGGCGATCAAGCAGAGCACATCGTTGTTGGCGATATGCTCTGCCATCTTGGCGCGGAAGCCATCATAGAGATTGAACAGCGACGGGCGAGCCGGAACGAAGAACCTCCTGCCGCCGACGAACGGCTTTCCTGGCCCCCAAAAACCGTCACCCGACTTAGGCATAGCCGTCAATGCGAAGCTGCCGGGCGGCACATAAGGATTTGGGTGAGCGGCCCCGGCCGAAGCAAAGAGCGCAGTCGCATCAACGACGCCATTTGGGTCGGCATCAGCCAGCAGGCTCATGCCGGTGTTCTGCGTGTCGCCGCTCAGAGCCCGTGCGGCATCGGCAATAAGGCCCGTCTTAATCGTGAACGCAACCTCATAGCGGTGCTGGGTCGATGACGCCACAGTCGCGCCGTTCGACAGCGCTGCGGCCTTGATCCATGCGGGAATGCCTTGCGGATTGACGCTATTCTGAAACCTGTAACCGCCACCGCTGATCGCCGGATATTGCCCGGCTGCTATCGGGATGCTGAGGGGAATTTCGGTCACACCATTGGCTAGTGTGATCTGATGCGTGCTGATCACGTTGACCGTCAGGTCGCCATTGTACTGAATAACGTGAATGTTGGCCGCGCCAGAACCGCTTGCCCCAACGTCGACTTCGGTAATGTAGCCATCGGCCGGCGCTGGCGTTTGCATGACGACGCTGTAGTTCGCCGGGGTATTCGTGCCGGTGTTGACCAGGCTCGGCCAGCCAACCGCCTGATCAGTGCCGACGACGTCGACCAGGTCGTTTGCGGTGTCGTAGGCGGCACGTGCCTTTGTGCCGACTTCACCCGTGAAAGTTGCTTTCCATTGCGGGCCGTTTGTAAAGCCGATGGTCTTGGCGGTGTGCGAGGTCGGCACCGCCGCCGTAAACCACTCGCTTTCGCCGTTCGGAATTGCCCCGGCCCTATAGTACCAGGTGCCCGCGCCTGTCCGCTGTAAACCCATGACGCTGCCAGCCGGCTTCAGGATCGAGAGCCCCGAGTTGACGGAGGACGGGCCGGCAACGACAGGGATAGTTTGTTCAGAGACCAGAGTTAACGTGCCATCGCCCTCGACGTGGGCAAAGACGATATGAATTGTTCCCGACCCAGCGCCGAAGCCGAGTTCCACACTCGACAGAAATTCATCGACCGTCGATAGTGACCCCGGCCAGTAATAGACGCTGCTGTTGGAGACCATCGTGCCGCCGACCGAACCAGCGATCGCAACCGGCCCGACCGTCCTCGATCCGATCAAGGCAATGACTTCCGCCGCCGAAGCACGAACGCCCGTGTCGACGGCAACCGGCCCGGCCGCCACAGTGTACAGTCCAAGCACTCCGCTCGAAACTTCGGTCCAGAAATATTGCCCGACAGCGACATTCGTGCCGAGTACGACAGCGGCGGCCGCGCCAGCCAATCCCGCCGATGCCGCGAAGCTGAAAGCCGGCGCCACCGTGTAGGAGCCGGGCGCCGTGACCAGGATCTGCGTCAGGGCGCCGCCAGCGACAACGAAGCGGCCGGCGGCACCCGAACCGGCGCCGCCGGTAAACGCCAAATCAAAGGTGCCGTTGGCGCCACCGGCGCCCGCCGTGATCGCACCGCTGCCGACGATACCAAAGCCGATCGCCGCCGTCGTCGTCGGGAAAATGCCCTTGCCATACAGCGACGCGTCGCGCGCCGCCTGGGCGCTGGCCAGATTGGCCGCGGTGGTGACGACATCGGCGGCGGTTTGTCCGGCATTGGCGACAGAGCTGGCAGCGCTGGCGGCTGCCTGGCCGGCACTGGCCTCGGTGGCATCCTTCAGCACCTGCGTTGCATCGCGCAGCGATTCGACATCCTCGACCACCTCCGCAATGTCGGGCGGCACGAACGGGGCAATGGCGATGGCATCGCTGCCCACCACCGGCTCGTCGGCGCTAAATTCAAACACCCGACCGGCATTGACTGACCCGACCTGGGTATGAACCGTCGTCCCCTTCTGCAAGGTGCGGGCGGTGCGGGCGTCGGCGGCGCGGAACCATTCGCCCTCGCTCACCGTGTAGATGCCGTTCTGTCTCTGGTCGGCCTGGTGCTTGACCAGCACGCGGTCGCCAACCTCGCACGGCACGCCGTCGATGGCCTGCAGGCCATGAAGGAGAATGTTGGCCGTGGTCGCCAGGCGCACGGGTTCGCGTTCGCCGGTCAGAAGTCGAACGGCGGCAGTTGCAGGTCGAGCCATCAGGCTTGCTCCATGAAAAAAGCCCCGCGAAAGCGAGGCTTTAAGTGCGCTATGATTTCAGGCCGGCCCCGGGCGCGGATCAGGCCGGCGGTGTTGTCTCGAGAGAAAAAACCCGATGCGGCCTATGGCAATCCGCCAACGCGCCTGCCAACGCGCCTCTTTGTCCAGCCGGCGATTGTCAGCCCGCACGCCATGCCGGCGCAGTCGGCAACCCAGTCGAACCCATCCAGATCGCGCCCGATCAGTTGCGAGCCCTGAAGAACCTCGATCGCCGCGCCGGTGAAGGCGAGGACAACAACCAGCCTTGCCTTGTGTTCCGGCCAGCCGAGGCTTCCCAGGGCCGCCAGCACCGCGAAGGCGATGGCGTGATGCAACTTGTCATCGTAAAGCGTGACGGCCGTGCCGAAATCCGGCAAGAACCGCGCCGGCAGAAGCGTGAGCAGGAGAACGCCGGCCAACGTGACTGGAAAAACGATCCTTGCCAGCATCGGATAAGACTCTAAGCGCAACAAGATAGGGTCAGTCCTTCATCTGAAGCCTGGACGGGCCAGGTGGATTTCCGTTCCAATGATCGCATCAGCGCTTGGGAATTTCAAATCCAGAACCACAAGCCTGTGTTGTAAGAAAGGCCGCCGTCGCTCTTATCGCCCTGGATAACGACCACATACCTGCGTGCATTGCCAGCGGCGATTTCAGGAACCTTGGGTTTTTCCCGTGAAAAAGCCGGCGGCACTGCAACATGGGCAGGTAACGCGAAAATCTAGCGGTCAAAATCTGACACTTGGTACCCGGCTGGGAAGTCGTTCAGGTGGTTGGCGGATTTCTGGCGTGAGTGGAGCGCGGAGCAACGCGACTTCGCGGCGGGCGTGGCAGAGCCATGCGAAGTGGATCGTGCCGGAACGGGTCTGCGGTTTACGCGTTTGCAGGATGGAGAT
Source organism: Mesorhizobium delmotii (assembly GCF_900149755.1). Classification (NCBI taxonomy): domain Bacteria; kingdom Pseudomonadati; phylum Pseudomonadota; class Alphaproteobacteria; order Hyphomicrobiales; family Phyllobacteriaceae; genus Mesorhizobium; species Mesorhizobium delmotii. The sequence continues at coordinate 9,750 of NZ_FUIG01000021.1, forward strand.
GACGGTGGGCGTGCATCACGACGCGCTCCATCCAATCGTTGCCGCGATCGGGCATCTGAAGCGCAGTCATCGAACACCGATACTCGTCATGTCCGCGGCGACGGGACTGTTGGCGCGACGTCGATCCAAAGGAAAGTACATGCGGACCTCTCTACTTTCATCTGACGGAAAACTTGCGATAACAGCGAGCGAGACGTCGTCCAAAAATGATTTCGATTATTTGATAGGCCACTGGAACATCAGAAATCGTACATTGAAAGAACAGCTGGCCGGCAGCGACGAATGGCAGGAATTTGACGCGACCCAGGAATGCCGCCCGATCTTGCTGGGCTTGGGTAACTTCGATATTTTTCATACGGAGTTGGGCGGAAAGCCATTCGAAGGTCTCACTGTGCGATTGTTCGACCCGCAGACGCGTCTGTGGACGATCTACTGGGCCGACAGCAACGCAATGAAACTCGACAGTGGAAAGGTAGGCTCGTTCGATGGCGACATAGGTGAATTCTTCGGCCGTGAGGTTGTCGCCGGCAAAGACGTTATCGTGAAATTCCACTGGGATAAGCGTAACCCGAAGGCCCTGATTTATAGCCGCGCGTTCTCCGCCGATGCAGGCAAAACGTGGGAGTGGAATTGGTACTCGAACTTTTCACCACGGTGATTGACTGAGTCGGCGCAACGAGGCCGATCCTTTCGCGTGCAGCCAAAGGGAATTCCGAGCCGGACACTTGTGTCAGGCGGGAACCACTAGCCCGGCCGCCTGGTTGCGGACATCAGTTTTGCGCCACCGGGGCGCCAGCCTGCCAGGCGAGCGCAACCCTATCGTCGGGCCTGAGATCAGCATGGCGGTCATCGCCCGAAGTGGGCGAATTCGGATTTTTCGCCGACAGATTGGTGCCGACTTCAGCGCCGGTGGGTTCACCGTTGATCGCGCCGTCGGTGGCCTTGGGCTCGGCGCCAAGCAGTTCAACAGCGCGGCCCGGATCCTTGGCGATCATCGCCTGGGCGAGCGCTTTTGCCGTGTTGCTGCGCCAGGCAGTTTCGGCCGCTTGCCTGGCGACCGGGTTGCCCATCTTGGCGATGAAGTCGAACCCGCTCTGCCTGATCGCCTCGAACGCTGCGGTGTCGTCCGGGTCGCTCTGCGCGATGGCGCTCGTGTAGGAGTCCTGCGCCTTGGACCATTCGGTCTGCTCATAGTCCTGGCGGCGCGCATATTGCTGTGCGGCCATGCGTGCCGAGCCGGCCAGCCTTAAAGCCTCTTTTTTCCTGATGAAGTTGGCGCGTTCGCTCTCCGGCACTTTCGGCACATAGCTGTCGAAGATCTTGTCGAACAGGCCGGACTTGACGACGCCGTCGGTGCGCGGATCGATCTGGCCGTACATGCTGTCATGCAGGCCGCGACCGTCGGCCGGCGCATTCTGGATCGCCCCGTTTTCGGCTTGGGCGATCTGCCCGTTCAACTCGCGGCCGATGACCTCGGCGTCGAAGGCGTCCTGCTGCTGCTTCTGTTGCCTGAACCGCTCGGCGACAGCCGAGAGCTCGGCGCCAAAGTCTTGCATGGCGGCGCCGACCGGTGAGCCACCGGGATAGGAAACCACATTGCCGGTGTCGAGCCGGCGCTGGGCAAGTTGGAGGGGGATGGTAGCCATCAGTAAAGCCCTCCGCCCGGCGCCGGCGGAAAGGCGCTCTTGCCGAACGTCACCGCCTTGCTCGGGTCGTAGATGCCGGAAAGGCCGGACACGAGGTGGCCGCCGGCCTTGAAGATCGAGGCCGCCGCCGCCTGCTTGCCGGAAAAACGCGAGATCGCGGCCTGCGTGGTCAGATTGTTCTGGCGCAGCTGCGAGCCGTACTGGATCGCCTTGATGTCGAGCTGCCCCTGCCTTGCATTGGCCGCCAGCACCTCGGTCGGCGAGCCTGCCATGCCGACGCCTGAGGCGCCGGCCTGGGCGCGCGCCTGCGCTTGCAGAAGATCCTGCTTGTGGCGCTCCTGGCCCTGTTCGAAGGCCGCGGCTTGCGCGTCGGCCCGCGCCTGCTGTTCATAGGCCTTGGCCTGATAGTCGGCCATCTGCTTCGACTGCTGGCCCTCGACCAGCGCGCCGCCGACCGAGAGGGCCGTGCCGATAAGGGCAAGTGTGCACATGATCAGCCGCGGCCTCGGCCACGAAGCGAAAATCTGCCTGTGATGCCTCCGACCGGCGCGCCGAGCGCCGGGCGCGGGTCGAGCGCGCCGCCGGGGCTGAGGAGGGACAGAAGCAGCCTGTCGGCCTGGATCGCTGCCGCGCCGAGACGAGCGGGTGCTGCGGCTCGCCGCCCGGCTATGGCGGCGCGCCGGATGGCGGTCGGGTTGACCTTAAGGTCGGCAACGCCGGCGGCGTCGAACTGGCTGTTGGCGGTGGCGACGGCGCGGCGCAAGGCATCGGCGTCGAACAATTGCTGGCGCAGCTGTTCTATCAGCCACTGGGCCATGCGCCAGCGCTCGTCGAGGGAAGCGGCGTTTGCCCTGATCTCGTCGGCAAGTGCTGCGATGTCGACGCAGGCTTCACTTTGCGCGGCGGCGGCGCGGCGCTTGTTATCGGGGATTGGGGTCACGGGAGGATCCTTTTTGGAGGGTGATGGGAGGGCGGAGCGGGTGCTCTCCCCCCTCGAGGGGGAGATGGCCGGCAGGCCAGAGGGGGTCGTCTCGCGTGGAGCACCGGCGTTCTCGCCCGCGATGGAGGCAGTAGGGGTCGGGTCAGGACGTGCCGCCCCCCTCTGTCGCCTTCGGCGACATCTCCCCCTCAAGGGGGGAGATCGGCAGTTTCAACTACGGCTCGGCATCGAACACCGGCGTGAACGCCCGGATGGTGCACGGCGTCGGGTTGGTGTGGCGAATTCGCACCCGCCCCTGACCTTCCCAAGAATCGTCGATCGGCACCTCGACATTGCCGGTGAACAGATTGGCCATGCCGTCGGGCGAGACGATCGAGGGGATACGAACCGGCTCCCACCGACCGCGCATCAACGACGTGATTTCCAGCCCGGTCGTGTCGGTTTCCAACAGGGAAAGGATGACCTTGGCGACCTTCTTTCGCCGCCCGACGATCGATCCGTCCTTGCCGCCGACATCGAGCTCCAGCGTGTCGGCGCCGGCCTCATAGGGTAGCCCGACCTGCCATTTGGCCGCCGTTGCCCCGCCGGGCAAGGAAACCGCTCCGGCAGCCACGACAAGGCCCTTGTAGACCTTGCCATCCGCCAGAGCGTCGACGGTTTCGCCTTCGAGGTGACCCAAGCCTGTGACCATCCCCACGGCCGCGCCGGTGTAGGTCAGGCCGCAGTCGACTTCGAACGCGTCGGTGATCTCGCCATATTCGAACGGAACGGTCTTGATTTCGATGGTGCGCCTGGCGGCGCCGTTGATGGTCCGCTTGACGATCAGCCACAGATCATCATTGCCGTCCTGCCCCGGCGTCACCACGGCGCTCTCAACGACGCCCCAGTCCGAGCCAGCGAAAGTGCCGGCGATGCGATGCCGGTGCATGCCGCGGACTTCCTGCGAAGGCTGGTGCGTGTAGCCGCCAAGTTCCCCGTTATCCAGCGGGAACCACAGCAGCGGATCGGGATCGGTCTGGAACGCCAGTTCGACGACACCCTTTTTCGGAATGTGCTCGGAAATCTGCCCGACATCATCCGACGTGAAGCGGCCGGTGGCGCTCTGGGTCAGTTCGGCGATCGATTTGCGGGAGCGCGTCACGTAAAGGAACGACTGCCCGGCATCCACCGGTCGGACCTTGGCGCAGCCGAATGTGCGGGACCGACGGTTTTTGAACGACGACGGCGTCAACGCCTCGTCGATGCCCGAACCCGACAGCGCGCGGACCCCGCCAAGCGTTCCGATCAGCAGAGCCCCATCGGATTCCGCAATCCATGTGATATCGTTGGCCTGGCCGCCGCCGGCCTGGACGAACTCCAGCGCATCGTCATCTTCCTCGCCGAGCGCGAAATTGTCGAAGTCGCCGGTTGCGGATGCGTAGACAGAGAATTTCCGGCTGAAGGCCAGCCGCTCCTCGTACAGCGAACCGCTTTCGACGTACTTGCCGGGAACGAAAGTGCCGAGACGCCAGCGCGCGATCGGGCTGAGATTGGGAAGCGCATGCCCATACAGCCTGACTTTGACCACAGTCGCGCTGGTGCGGCTCGTGATGCGCGCCCAGCGCCAGATGGCATCCGAGCCGAGCAGCCGAATGGCGCGGCCGACATCTGATGCCTGGAAACCGGTGCCGTCATTGATGCCGACGATCGAGGACGCCGTGAGATCGAATGGCGTCTGTGTATCGCCATCCTCATGCCATCCCATTTCCGCGATCGTAACATTGCTGTCGTCCTCGGAGCCGGTGATGTTCAGCCGATAGGACTGGTAGGCCGTCTCATTCTGAAATTTGTAGAAGCGCACCTCGCCGCGCGACCAGACGGTTTCCGCTGTCCGGCTGTCGAGCGAGATCCAGTTGGTGCTATCAAAACCCTGGAAATCCCAGGCGACCGGTGCCCTTGTGCCGCCGATGGATTGCGCGCGAAGCCAGTAGCCGTCACAAACCTTGGTCCCGGCGAAGTCATAGGACACGAAGCCGGTGGTCGTGCCGAGCGAAAGGTTTGACCCATTGTCCCGGTCGAACACCTTGTAAGCGTCGGCGGAGCCGCTGCTGTCTGCAGCAGTGCCGCCTGCAGCGGTATTGTGGGTCATAAGAGGATGGACGGCGCCGGTCTCGGCGGGGGCCATGGTGGTCGCGGTTGTGTTGATGTCGTCATAGGGGCCGTCGAGAAAGACGAACTCCGCCAGGGTCCATGTCGTGTGCGCCGTGCGGGTGAGAACCTGCGGCGGGTAGTCCGCGTGGGTGATCCACATCTGGTCGGCGGACTGGACGAATTGCAGGCCGAACAGATCGGCTTCGAGATAGGGTGTCGCCACTTCCACCGTGCCGACGCGGGCGCCATAGGCATAGACGCGGATGTAGAGGTCGCCGAACTCCAGCATATAGGCCTGGTCTGCCGAGAAGATGAACGGTATGCCGCGCGTCTTCTTCGACGAATCCTTGGCCTCGCCGACGAAATACGACCCGCCGCGCTTGCGGATGCCGCCATGCGGCAAGGTGACGAAGTTTTCGCACCGGGAGAGCGCCGCGCGGTAAAGATCGAGCGACGCGCGGGCGTGTAGCCGCGGCGAGATCTCGCCACGAACGAATGTGTCCTGGACCGGATAGAGCGTCGTCATCAGCGCACAAACCCGCCGCGCTGGATCGCCCACGACGTCGTTGAAAACCTGCCGCCACGCTGGATGGCGTTGGACAGGAACGCCGCGTCGAGCGCCCGGTCATAGGCACCGCGGGCAATATCGATCATGCCCGCCTTGTGGGTCAGCGGATGCGCGATCTTGATGGCAAGGGCCGCGACCAGCACTTCCGTGAACATTGCGTCCCAGTCGTTCGGATCGGTGAGGTTGGCGATGTAGCGGATGAGGCGCGGCCCCGACTGGTCGCAATAGATCAGCCCGGCCTCCTGTCGCCACGAGATCGGCACCCCATCCGGCTCGCCATTATGGGTCAGCGGCAAAGGCCGCAGGCAGTCCACGGGCAATTCATAGGCAAAGTTAAGCGTGCCCGCGCCGCTGCCGGTATCGGACCCGGCGACGGCGGCCGCCAGGATTGCGAACACCCAGGCGTGTTTCGTCAGCTCCGCCTCGCGGGCCAGGTCGAAATGCAGATTGAGCAGGCGGGCTGCCTTCACGTCCTGATCGAGGCTGTCGATCGGCGCCTCGTCGAGAACGCCAAGCGCCATGTTGGCGATGTCGAGCGGGGTGATGGCCATGATTTTAGGCTCCGTCAGCAAGAGTGGTGAAACAAAAGGCATGGTGCCCCCACGGCAAAAAGCGCTCTGGGTGGGGTGGGATTGTGGGGAGGGGAAAGGTCGCATTCCGTCGCGCCCCCCTCTGTCCTGCCGGACATCTCCCCCACTTGGGGGGAGATCGGCAGCTTCACCAGCAACGCCTTTTCTTCAACGTGGACGATTGGCGAAAGCCAACGCGACATCCAATCTCCCCCCTTGTGGGGGAGATGTCCGGCAGGACAGAGGGGGGCGCGACGGAGCGCAACCGCTGGAAAACTGGTGACGGGCGCCACCCGATAATACTGTGGCTATCGCAGTTTCACGATATCGCCGCGCAACGCGGCCTGAATTCCTGCGGCTTCAGCCGAGGCGTGCGCTTGTCGAGCCCCGCCGCCGCCCTGTTTCGGCCGGCTTGGCAGAGGCGCTTGCTTGCAACGTTCCGGCACCTCTCGTCATCGCCAAACCCCTATCCCGGGCTTCCTGAAGACTTGTCGTGTAGTAGGCGGTGTTTTCCAGACCGCTGAAGAAGTTTATGCGGTGAAGTTCGCCCTTTTTGCTTATGACAATGCCCGCTTTTCGAAGCACGTCCTGAACTGCCTTGTATGTCAGTTTCATGGTTACCCCCTTGCCAAGACAAGGCAGCATCGTCCTCTTGTGTAACCGTTTGGTGACGGCGATTCATCAACGTGCAACAACAACAATGTGGCCAGATCCAAATCTCGTATCAGTTTAATGCAGCACAGCACGTGAATTTGGGATTCGCCACATTGGCCGACCGAGCGTCCAAAAAGGCGGGAGTCTGACGCCCCCGCCCTCGCCTTGGCCTTATCAGGCTTCGGTCGTCTTCAGCGCAATGAACGTCATGTTCTTGACGCTCGATGCCGTGCGGTCCCAGTTCGCCGCCAGCGCCAGTTCGGCGTCGGTGGCGAATTCGCCGGCCGAGGAGGCGTCGAGGAAGCGTGTGCCGGGCACATGCGGGACAAAATGCCGGCGGCCGACCATTTCGGTGACGCCGCCGCCATGGCCCTGGCGCGGCTTGCGGTCGAACTCCAGCGGCCCGCCTTCGGTATTGACCGGCAGCTCGTTCCACAGGATCGCCTTGTCCTTGAACATGAACGCCGTGTAGACGCCAGTTGCGACCGGGATGTCGTCGTCGACGACAGCACGCAGCCCCATGTAATAGGGGATCAGCGGCCCGCCCTGCTCGGACGGCGGCACATAGTCGATGAGGTCGGCGAGCTTCAGTGCCTTCATCTGCTTGGAGTGCATCCAGATCGTCTTGAACTTGTCGGCACGGTCGCCCATCAGATAGGCAGCCTCGATGATGTCGGTGTCGACGATCGAGGCGCCGGTGACGCGCACCAGATCGCCCGCATCATTGGCGAGGTTGTCGGCCACCACGCCTTTCAGGATGCCGAGCAGCGTCAGCTTGTTGGCGCGCTGCCAGTAGTCGGTCTGGCGGCGGACAATGAGTTTCTGCGGGTCGTCGCCGGCCAGGATCGAGGTCAGGTCCGGGATGCCCCAGGCCTGGGCGCGGACATTGCGGGCGGCGACCTCGCGGCGGGCGCCGATCTTCTTCAACTCGATCGAGTCGGCCGGATCGTCATTGACCGGCTCGGACGGATCATTGCCGAGATCCTTCCAGCCGGGCATGTCGACGGAACGCCCGCCCATGGAGAGCTTCGAGGCGATGGCCGGGTCGGAAAACAGGATCCCGGCCTGGTAGATCTCGAGCGACTGGACGTGCTCCTCGAACGAGTATTGTGCATAGACGGACGGAACGATCGCGTCCGCGATACGAGTATAGGCGTCTGCCATTTTTTCTTTCCTTCAGGGGTTGATGGGCGGAGAAGGTGTGTTGAGATTCAGGTCAGGCCGAGCCGAAAACGATGGCTTTCGGGAACCGGACGGAGCGGACATTTGGGTCCGTGAGCACCGGAAGCGCAGAAAGCCGTCGTTTGCAGGCCGGCATCACCTGAATATCGACACAGCTTTAGAGGGGGTTGTTCGGCATCCAGAGGTCGGGGTTTTCGCCGGCCTCGCGGGCCAGCCGCCGGGCGCGGGCGGGATCGCTTTTGACGAGGGCTGAGATATCGGTCAGGTTGCGTTCGCCGGCGGCGTTGCGCTTGAACGGATTGCCTCCGCTCAAAGCCGCACCGCCGTCGATCGTATCTTCCCTGAACATCGCCTCGCCGACGGCGTGGAACGCCTTGGCGATCTGCGGATCGGTCAAGGCTCCGTCAGGCAGGAGGATGCCCTTCGCCTTGTAGGCATCGACCAGGCCGAGCTTTTTCATCGCCCGGTTGGCGACCTCCAGTCTCTGGCGAAAGCCGTCGCTGTCGGTCGGTCCCCACTCCCTGACCAGGTCGTCGTGAGTGGCCTCGACCGAACGGGCAAGGGCGATCTGCTGCACCTTGGCCTGCTCGGCCATGTAGCCGACGAAACGGTCGTGATAGGCCTGCGCCACCTTCGGCGTGGCGCCGGCCTCGACCGCCCAGGTCTTGGACGCATTGGCGAGCTCGTCCGAATAGGCGAAGTCTTCGGGAAGCCCGTCGGGGCGCCTGTACTCGACCTTGTCGGGCGATGTCAGCGGACGCATCGCCTCAGGCAACCGGGCATGGAACCTGTCCCAGTCTTCCCCAGGCGCGTCCGCCGAGGGAACGCGCAGGCTTTCGCCCTGCTGCCGTTCCAGCTCCGCATAGGATGTGAAAACCCGATCGAGGCTTTCAGGCTTGGTCCAGCCCTTGGTTTCAGCGAGCTTGCGGTTGCCTTCGGAAAGACCGTCAAACCAACTTTCTGCAGCCGGCGGGGCGGACCCATTGTCCCCGGCGGCCGGTGGCCGTGCAAGGTTGCCCGCCGGTGGCGAAGCCACCACGGACCCGGCGTCTGCCAGATCTGTCATGAGAAATATTCCTTTTGTTGTTTGGAATGGAAAGACACTGGCCGGTTCAGCCAGGCTTCTTGCTTTTGGCTTGAGGGATCGGCTGGGCGGGTCGAATCGTTGCGGCCGCAGCCTGATTCATTTCGACAGAGCCTGACTCCATCGACTTGTTTGACTATGATCTCTCCGAGTCGGAAGCACTCGCCGTCAAGACGAAAGAAACCATGTCTCATTTCGTGACAAGTGGTTGCCGCTGTTCCGCCGCAATGCGACCGCACTTGGCAAACACTTGGCAAAACCAGCCAGTGTATTAGTTCATAGGCTTCAACGGAGTATCAGACGATGACCATGCACAAAGCCATTGCCGCCCTGCTTGTGACTGCCGCGCTGGCAGGATGTGCACAGACCGAAGGCCAGCAAAGAGCCACCACGGGCGCCCTGGTCGGCGGCGCTGGCGGCGCTCTCGTCGGTCAGGCCCTGGGCCGCGACACCAAGAGCACGGTTATCGGTGCAGCCAGCGGCGCCCTGCTGGGGGCGGTCGTGGGCAGCGCGACGACGCCGCAGCGGCGCGGCGAACAGCTTTGTCGCTATCAGGATCGCTACGGCCGCATCTACACCGCACCTTGCGACGACCGCTACTACCGCGGCGATTATTGAGCGTAACGACAAACGCGCTTGGGAGAGTTCGGTGGCTTCGACGCCGGCTCCTTTCTTTTCAAGTTGGCGATTTGCGAAATCAGCGGCGACGGCCGATCTCCCCCCAAGTGGGGGAGATGTCCGGCAGGACAGAGGGGGGCGCCGTAGAGCGCCAACCTCAATAGCGACCGAGCATTGAGCGATGCCTCACACGCCACTGCCTCCGCGGAATCGCGCAAATGCCAAGTCGATGCGGAAGGTGATGACCGGTGCTGAACTGAAGCTCTGGAACGAGCTTCGCGCGCACCGGCTGATGGGGCTTGGCGCCGCCGACAATTTCCGATCGCCAGTTACATTGTCGACTTCGCTTGCCCAGACAAGAAGCTCGTCGTCGAAGTCGATGGTTCGCAGCATGCCGACGCCAATGCAGGCGATGAGGCGAGGACAAAGCGTCTGGAACAGGATGGCTGGACCATCCTGCGCTTCTGGAACGACGACGTCATTCGCGACATCGACAATGTCTGCCGGCACATTGTGATCGAGACAGGGCTCGCAGGTGCGACTTGATACGCCGGCGGGACAGCGCCCCCTCTGTCCTGCCCTCTTTGCCAAAACTTGGCATCTCCCCCACAAGGGGGGAGATCAGCAGCTTCGCTGTGGCCGCCAATCCTGCAACGTTGGTGGTTAGCGGAAGCAGACAAGACAGCCAATCTCCCCCCTTGTGGGGGAGATGGCCGGCAGGCCAGAGGGGGGCGCCTCGCGCCTTCGGGCCTTATCCTACCTCCCCTCCAATCTTGCCGCCTGCTCCAGCGCCGCCAGCCGCTCAGCGTCCAGCGTCAGGAACCCCATGATGTGCTGCACCACTTCGGCGCGCGCATTGCTCAGTGCGCTGTGCAGTTCGAAGCCGTTCGGCGTCTTCGTCTTGGCCAGCCACTCGCCATAGGACGGGCGGCGGTAATAGCCGGTCGCCGCCGTCAGGTCGGCCAGCACCATTTCGCCGTCCTGGCCTGAGAACACCCTGAGATAGGCCTTGGTCAGCGCGTCCTGCGCCTTGGCCGGGCCGCCGGCCTGGCCCGAATGGGCGAAGCGTTTGCCGCTCATGCGCCGCCGCCCTCGCCGCCCTGCGGCATCAGCCCGCTGAGACCGTCGAGCAGGCCGCTGTCACGCGCCTGCACGGCGGCGGGCACGGCATCCCTGGCCACCTTGCCGGCGGTGGCGATCGCCGCCATGCCGGCCTGTGCAGCTTGAGCTTTGGCTCGGGCATCGCGGATATCAGCCACTTCGTCGTGGCGGCGAAAAATGCGCTGCGGGCTGCGGCCGGCGCTCTGCACGATCTTGAGCGCCTCGTCGCCGTCGATATTGTCCATGACGCCGGGATCGAACTGCGCCATCTGCATGGCCGTTGTGACGACCTGGATGGTGTCGCGCGCCTCGGCCGAGCGGCGCAGCACGTCGAGCGGCCCGGTGAAGGTCGGCCGCACCGCCTTGCCGGCAAGGCTCGCCGGCGGCAGGAACCGGCTGTCTTCCTCGTACAATCCTTTGTCCTCGAGGATACCGAGCTCGCGGTCGAGATTCGCGGCAAAGCCGGCCTGGATGATCGAGCCGGAGGGCCCGAGCAACGCGCCCTTCTCCTCCTGCCGGATCAGCGCTTCCGTGGCCGTCATTTGCGGGTTCTGCACCAGTGTCTGGAACAGGTTGACGAACATCATGTCGCGGATCTCCTCGGCCCGGCTTTCCGCGTAGTCGAATGCATAGGTCGGGTTCTGGCCCACAGCGATCGGCGCAATCAGCGGCCGGCCATTATCGTCGATCAGGCCGGGATAGTTCTCGCCGGGATTGAGCACCGGCACATAGTCGAGCCGTGCCTTCGACGCGGTCGCCGGATCGGTGATCTGCTGCAGCGCCCTGAGGCCCGAGCGGCGCACGGCGTTTTCCTCGCGCACGGTGGTCAACGCCTCGATGGTCGGCGAGATGCCATAGGGGTCGCCCTCATAGCGGCGCCAGTTGAAGCACGACACCGGGAAGGAGCGGAAACCGCTCTCCCTGACGATGACCTCCTCGTCCTCGATGACGTGATAGGAGGCGAAGGCCGTGTCGAGATACTGGTAGGATCCGCCCAACCGGTACATCTTGCGCTCGTCGCGCGGCTGGATGCACTGGATCAGCGAAATTTTGATCTCGCATTTGGCCGGGTCGTCGACCAGCATTTTGATCCGCGCCGGCAGCCTCTCATAGCCGAGCAGCTGCGCCGACTGGCGCGCCGTGCGCTCGTAGCGGCGGTGGAAAATGTCGACCTGACCCCAGCGGTTGCGGCAGAGATAACCCTCGACCACCGGGATCGAGGCATAGCGGATCAGCGTGCCGCCAAAGCCCTCCTCGGCGTAGAGATAGGCCGGGCCGTAGCGCACGACGTTGCGCAGGCAGGCCTGCGTCGCCGGCACGAAATTCGAATTGGCGGAATAGCGCAGCGCAAACAGGAAATCGCGAAGCGCCTCCGCCCATTCCTTCTCCTCGTCGGTCTCCTCGTCATTCATGGCGGCGGTCGACAGCCCGTGCCATTTTTCCGACTGCGGGATGATCAGGCTTTCCAGCCCGGCGGCCAGCCGGTTGGCGGCCGAGTTGATGGTGTTGGCGTAGACGCGGGCGCCACGCCGCTCCTGTCGCTCGGCCTGCGTAGCCGCGCCGGATTGCCGGCGCCCGCTCCAGACGTCGGGCGCGTCGGGGTCGCAGAATTCCGACACCGCCTCCCAGACAGCCTCATACTGGCTGCGCTCTGTCTCGAGTTCCGCCTGTCGCGACAGGATATCGTGGGCGCGGGAATCGCTCGTCATGGCGTTCTTTCTTCGGTGGTATCAGCCTGTTCGAAGCCCAGATATTGCCAAGGCCAGGTCGAATTTTGTTCGCTTTTGCGATGTTCAACGGGGCGCGGCGGGGATTTAAGGAGATCGATTTGACAATGACGGAAAGCCTACCCGGCGCCCTGAAGAGGCGAAGCAAGCAGGTTGCAAAGCGGCTGCTCGGCTACGATTCCCGCAATTGGCTGCGCATCAGGCAGATCGAGGCGTTCACCGCGTTTCTTGAGGCGGACGGCCGCAAATCATCTGACGTGATCGAGGTTTCGCCCGGCTGGAACCGCCACTGGAAGACGATGTGCTCCAACTATACGTCGGTCGATTTCCCCGACTTCGACATCTGCAAGGACCGCACCGACCGGCAATATTCCGTCGTCATCGCCGACCAGGTGCTCGAGCATGTGCAGCAGCCGCTCGCCGCGGCGCAGAATATCCACGCCATGACCAGGCCGGGCGGCTGGGCGATGGTGGCGACGCCGTTCCTGTTCAGGGTGCATGCGCGGCCGCACGACTACAACCGCTGGACCGCCGCCGGCCTGAAGCAGGTGCTGGTCGAAGGCGGCTTCCCCCAGGCGGAAATCCAGGTGTTCAGCTGGGGCAACAAAGCCTGCGCAAAAGCCCATATCGGCGGCCCCGTGCGCGCCTACGGCCTATGGCGCGACCTCAGCAACGACGAGGAATACCCGCTGATGGTGTGGGCGTTCGCACGGAAACCGGGGTGACAGCGTAATCTCCCCCCTTGAGGGGGAGATGTCGCCGAAGGCGACAGACGCCGCGCGTAAAGCGCCAACCTTGATCTGCCGCAGGAGGCCGCGTCCGGTCGCGCCGACCCCCTCTGGCCTGCCCTCTTTACCACCACTTGGCATCTCCCCCTCAAGGGGGGAGATTACGCACCCATCTCACACCCCCAGCAGCACGCGGCGCTGGCCGCTGAGTTCGCTCGGCGACAGGTCGGTCTTGACAGTGCCGGCGGTGCCCTGGCGCTGCTCGAGTTCAGCCCTGAGTGCGGCTTCGCGCGCCTGCACGTCCTTGTCGGCAATGGTCGGTGTCGGTGGCAGCGGCTTCAGTGCCGGCGGCTTTTGAAAAAGGCACATGGTTCCAGCTTTCTCCAAAGTTAGACGTCCTTGTCCAGTCGTAGAGCAAAAAATCTTCGCCGTTGCGGCCGTAACCCGGCAGGCGGCAGCGTTGCGTGGCGCCAAGCCGGGCGAGCCAGCGCAGCGCCAATTCATTGGCGGCCAGCGCCCGCGCCTCGACGCGGAAAGCACCGCGCGCGGCCACGTCAGGCCCGAGCACGGCGTGAAAGAACTCGGTAATACCAGGCACGCAGCGCTTCATGCGGCGCGTGCCCCAGCTCCAGGCAATCCACAACCCGCCGCGCTGTTCGGCGGCGCCAAAGCCGGCTTCCGGATTGCCGTTTAGCGCGGCGACATAGGCAAACCCCTGCAGCGCCGTCAGCGCCAGCAGCACCGGCGACCAATCGTCGAACTGGCAGTCGATCTCGGCCCGGTCTTCGGGCCGCAGGTTGGCGGCGATGTAGCTGAGGTCGCGCAGGGTTGCGGGGACGATGCGGACGGTCATGAGGCGATCATGGTATGTGGTTGCTTCGAGTCACCGAAACGCCCCCAGCGGATCACTCTGCCCCGCCTTTCGCCGCACCGCCTTGAACTCCGCCGGGTCGACCACCGCTTCCCTCAGCATCATCACGCCGTAGCGTGTCGCGGCCATCAGATCGTCGCGCAGCTTCACCACCTGGCCATCCTTGCGGTGATAGAGACGGAACTCCTCGAACCAGGGCAAAAGCGTCGAAAACACCTTGAAGCGGCCGCTCTGCATGCGGTCGAGCATCTCCATCAGCCCGGCCTCGACCGACACCGAACCGTCGGCGAACTGCGCATGGCTGGTCAGCATGTTGAGCCCATGCGCCGCGTATTGCCGGGCAAGTGCCACGCCCGCACCTTCCAGCGTCTCGCGGCGGCCGTCGCGCGGCCATGCCCAGGGCAACCATTCGCCCCACGGTTTTAAGGTCAGCGCCTGCATGGCCGGCGTTTGCTGCGACGCCCGGCAGGCTTTGGTGACATAGACAACATCCGTCTCGGTATCCCAGGCGAGCTCGACCGCTGCAGACGGATGGTCCCAGCCGAAATCCAGCGCGCCGAGCCGCGGCCAGTAGCGCGGCAGCCGGAACGGCTCGCAGGCGATCAGCTCCTCCGCCACCGGAAAGATGCGGCCGGAGCCGAGCACCGGAATGCCCTTGGCCCGCGCCTCGCGCTCATGCGCCGGATAGGCTGATATGATCGCGGCACGCTGCTGCGGCGTATAATGCTCGGCATCGTCGATGGTCATGAAGGTGACGTGGCGGGTCATTGATGCGCCCTCGTGGCTTGAATCATGTTGGGAGGCGCCGGACGTATGGTGTTGTTTGGGCGAGAGCTTTTGAAAGCTGGGGTTCCTCGCCCCCGCGAAGCGGGGGAGAGGTGGCTCGGCGAAGCCGAGACGGAGAGGGGGACGCCCCCGCAAGCGGAGAGCCCCTCTCCGGCCGCGGAGCCTGTCCTCGGGCTTGCCAAAGGCAAGACCCGTGGGCGGCCACCTCTCCCCCCGCTTCGCGCGGGGCGAGGAACCCAAGTTGCGCACCCCTCACCCTCTCCCCATTCCCTCCACCTCCTCCGCCGACAGAAACAACAGCACCACCTCCGACATGCCGAGCAGCGGCGTGAAGGTGACGATGGTGATGCCGCCGGTCGCATTGGTGCGGGTCAGGCCTTCGGAATAGATGTCGAGCGGCGGCTCCTCGTCGAACCAGACGCCATGCAGCGTCTCGCCCTGCCATTTCTCGCGACCCTTCTCATAGCTCTTGAACGACAGTACCGATTCATCGGCCTGGACATCGCCACCGCCGCCATGGCGCACCACGACGCTGTCCAGCCCATGCGGCGCGCCGCGCCCCATGATGGTGCTGAGAATGGCGTCGGCCGGGATCATGCCGGTGCCCCACGCCGCCGGCTGCTGCGGCGGGCCGATCAGGATGCGCTGCGGGTTGTCGCGCGTGCCCTCTGCGGTGACACCGGCCGCCCATAGCCGCACGGACGTGTCGAAAACCTTGCCTTGCCACCACTCGGGATAGCGGCCGGTGAGATGCATCGCCCATTCCGCGCCGCCGGCCCTTGTCTTGCCGAGCTGGTTGCCGGCCATGAACAGCCGCTCGCGGTTGGTTGCGCCCGCCGCATGGAACTCGGCCTGCCTGAGATAGGGCCGATAGGCGGCAAGCTGGTTAGTGCGCCGCCTCCGGTCCAATTCCCTGAGCAGGTTCAGATACTCGGTCTTCGCCGTCGAGGCCGGGCTTGGTGCGACCCGGTTTCCCGAGGCCCGGTTTTGCGAGGAATGGCCGGAGGACGGCTTCGAGGCCGCGGATGCGCTGCCTGATTTCGTCATCGCTCAGTGCTTCCAGACTGTTGATGTTGAGATGCAGATCCTTGGGCAGCACCGACAGCACGATCTTCAGATACTGGTCGGGCTTTTCGGTACGGACCTCGGCGATGACGCCGGCGCCATGCGCCCGGAAATCGGCGCGGATGGCTTCCAGAAAACCATCGGCCAGCGTTTTCTTCGCCCGCCTCGGTCGGCCGGAGGGCCGTTCCGTCACATCAGGCGGTTCGTCGTCGAAAGAATCCTCGGCCATGCCCTACCCCATCATCCCGCCGCCGGCTTCGCTGTTTTCTTGGCCGGGCGCGTAGGTTTCTTGCGCGCCCGCTTGCCGGGCTTTGCAGACGTTGGCTTCCGCGGCCGGCTTGCCGCATCGCCCTTTGCCGCAGCCGCGCTGCCGGACTTGCCGGCGCCTGACGCGGCTTTGAGCGCCGCCCTGGCGATGCTCACCGCACCGGCGCTGACGCCCGCTTGCGGAAACCCAAAGCCGCCGGCCGCGTCGACGCCCCGGACCATGCCGATCCGCACACCGGCGGCGACCGGCTCGACCCGGCCGTGGCGCACATCGGGCGCGCCTTCGAATTCGCCGATGGCACTGACGACCTCGCGGCCGTCATCGTCGGTGATGATGGTGGCGTAACGCTTGGACATGGGGGGCCTCTGGGAGGTGCAGTATTCGTTACGGGAAGCGTCGCGATCCTTCGCGCCCCCCTCTGTCCTGCCGGACATCTCCCCCACTTGGGGGGGAATG
>NZ_FUIG01000021.1:26152-92925 GCF_900149755.1 Mesorhizobium delmotii
GTGGGGGAGATGTCCGGCAGGACAGAGGGGGGCGCTGTCCCGCCGACATTCATCCAAGCAAGCGAAAGATGGTCCAAAAACTAAAAACCCGCCTCGGCGGGCGGGTCATTGGCGCAAATCAGCACCATGACTATATTCCTAGCATAGCTGCCGTCACAAAGCAAGCGAAATCTCGTGGGCGGGCTTAAAATTCGGCCGCGCGCCGCGATATGGTGCAGCTGTCTGGATCGGAACCGGCGTTCGCGCGTTTGCAATTTTGCCAATGGGAGCAAAGCCATGAATGTCGCCAATCTGCAACTCGAAGGCCTGCTGATGGCCGTCGCATCGATCAATCAGGTCCTTGTCCGCAAGGGCGTGCTCACGGTTGAGGAGATCGACATCGCCTTGCGCAGGGCCGAAGCCAGCGAGACCAACGAGGAACGGTCCGAAGGCATGTCGGCGTCGAGCCGCGATGCCGTCAACTTCCCGATCCGGCTTCTGGAACTGGCCAATCAGTGTCAGCCGGAGGCGGACATGCCGTCGTTCTCGAAACTAGCCCGCATGGTCGGCCAGATGAAGGAACCCTACAACGACCAGATGTGACGCCCCTTCCCCGCATCAAAGATGGTGGGCCGACCGAAGGTTCGGGATCAGCTTGCAGACCCAAGCTTCAGCGCCAGCACATTGCCCGGCCCGTGCACCGCGGCAAACAAGAGCCCGGCCAGGAAGGTGAAATGATCGACGAAGAAGCCGAACTCGGCCTGGTTGCCGGCCCAGTGCGACGGCCCGTGGAAGGCAAAACCGAGGAAGATGACGTAAACGGCGGCTACGAGCGCGGCCGGTGTGAAAAAAGCGCCGGTCAGGAAGCACAGCACCAGCACCACTTCGAGCAGGGCCGCGCACCAGGCCAGAAACAGCGGGAACGGAAATCCGGCGGCGGCGATGTAGCCCGCGGTGGCGCCCATGTCGATGAACTTGAAGGTCACCGCCATCACGAAGACGGCCGCGAAGATCAGGCGGCCAATGAGGATTGCCGCGGTTTGCCACGGCGTTTGAACCGGTGATTGAGCTGATTCCAACGACATGATGTCCTCCGGGGTTGCGACGGGTTTCGCCCCAAGGACGATACACCAGCCGCAAACCCGACAATCATCCCCGAGAACCCTGGCTGGGATCAGCGACCCGTGGGCATGCCTTTGCAGGACTTGGGTTCCTCGCCCCCACGAAAGTGGGGGAGAGGTGGCGCGGCGAAGCCGCGACGGAGAGGGGGACTGCGCCCGCAATGAAAGACCCCTCTCTCCGTCCGCTTCGCGGCCACCTATCCCCCGCTTCGCACGGGCGAGGAATCCAAGCCTAGGACTATCCTACCTTCGCCTCCGGGTGGCTGATCGAATCCCGCACCGTCCCATACTGGCTGCCCCAGCGGTCGGTCATGTCGCAGCGTATGTCCCACAGCTCCGGGAAGAAGCGATGAAGGGCGCCGGCCTGCAGCAGTTCGACCGGCCGGCCCTTCAGCGATTTAGAGCCCAGCCCGATCGAGCGGTGGATGAGGTAGAGATGGTTGGCGCGGAACTTCTGGAACAGCTCGTCGAATTCGATCAGCGCCTCGGCGACGACATAGCTGTCGCCGTGATCATAGCTGATATCGTAGACATCCTCGACCGAGAGCCCGCGACCATCGAGATAGGACGCCTGGAAGGCGCGCCACAGGTCCGGCGGCATGCGCAGCAAGAGCTTGAAGCCTGGCGATTCTTGGCCGCTGCCATTGCCGAGCTGCAGGCGAATCTCCTGGTATTCCTTGGGCGACATGGTTTCGAGCAGGTCGAGCTGCGCCGTCACCATGCGCATCAGCCGATGCACGCGCCCCATCAGCGTGACGACGCGATGCGTGTTCTGCTGTTCGAGAAAGTCTACGACATCGACCAGCGTGTAGGTGATGAGCTTCATCCACAGCTCCTCGACCTGATGGACGATCTGGAACTGCAGCTCGTCGGCATTCACCATCTCGGCCAGCGGCTTCTGGCAGGCGAGAAGCTTGTCGCATTGGAGGTAGACGCCGTAGTCGCGCATCTCGGGCGCTTCGATGCGGGCATAATAATCCGGCTTGTGCATGGCAGCTGCTCCTTTGCCCGGCCCGTCGGTTCAGGGCTTCCGTTCGGTCCGAGCCTGGAGAATAAGCGCTTTTGGCTTGCACATTGTTCCATTCTGTTATTCAAATGGCGAAAATCGAAGGACGAAAGCCCACTGATGGAGCCATTTTGGAGAACGTTTGATGTTGGACTCCCTCGACCGGAAGATCGTCGCAGCGCTGGAACGCGACGCGCGTACCTCCTTCGCGGTGCTCGCCGACGAGGTCGGCTTAAGCAAGACGCCGTGCTGGAAGCGGGTCAAGGCGCTGGAGGACGCCGGCATCATCCGCGGCTACTCGACACGGATCGACCCGGCAAAGCTCGGCTTCGGCATCGAAGCCTTCATCCAGGTGTCGATCGATTTCGAGCTTTCCGAAGCCTTCGAGGCCGCAGTCCAGGCGCACCCGCTGATCCGGCGCTGCCACGCCACGACAGGCGAGGCCGACTATCTCCTGCAGATCGTGACCGTCGACATGATGGCGCTGGACAGGATGCTGCGCGTCGAGCTCAGCCGCCTGCCCGGCGTACGCCGCACGATCACGTCGATGGCCATGCGCGAGATCAAGGGTGACATTTCTTTCGCCAATGCCGTAGGTCATACACAGAAGCGATAGCGCTCCATCAGCCCCCGCGACGCCTCCCCTAATAAAATCCTTCCAGTAATTTCTTTTCGGAACACTGTATGTGGGTGTCAGGTGGGCTCATCGACGTTTCACTTATGCCAGAAGAGTCCATTTTCTTCAGCAATTCGCCAAAGCAAATGTCAAAATTATCCACACCGGAATCCACATCGGAATCCAGAGAGGGTTTTCTGCAAACTTCAAATGACGGGTCGTAATATTTGCTTTCCTTGTTTGAAATTAGATGTTGAACGTAGGCCTCCACTATCATCAATGGCAAGATTAAAGATTCTCTTTCATATTCACTTTCTATTTTGTATAGCGCATTCAAGCTAAGAATTTGCCCATTCCGATGAGCCAGAGCCGCGAACCTAAATGCGATTTCGCTGTTCTCAAGATCGCTGGCTGGCTGCCAAGGATGTTCACCTTGAAAGGCAAGAGCAGATAAAATCAAATAGGAATTTATTTTATTGTTATTACGGTTTTCCCAAAACAAATGCCAAACGCCATGGCAGTCATTATCATCGAATTTTTCCATTTTTGCATTGATAGTCTCAAAAGTCACTTCAGACTTTGACTTGGCAGGCAGGCACGCCATAGCTGATGCTGCGACCAGAGTGGCGGCCACAAGAACACGTTTCGCAAACATCCTTCTCACCGCTCGATCCTCCCTGTGTCGCGTTGGCCGGTGACCGTACCCGGTCATGGCCTCGCCATCAATTCCCGCCCCAGCCGTTTCGGTTGCTCGGCGCGCAGCACCACATTTGTCGTCACCGCGCCGTAGCGGCCGATTGTGTCGACGATGCTTTCAAGGTCGGGCGGCGACGGGACCACGACTTTGACCAGAAAACAATCCTCGCCGGTCACCCGCAGCACTTCGATCACCTCAGGCAATTGCGCGAATTTCTTCAGGCAGGCCTGGATGTGCTCATGCGTGGTGCGCAAGCGGATGACGGCCATGGTGCCGAGCCCGAGTGCTGCCGGATCGATCACCGCCTTGTAGCCGGCAATGATGCCGCGTTCCTCCAGCCGCTTGACCCGCTCCGAGGTGGCGGGCTGGGACAGGCCGACGCGCCGGCCGAGCTCCGAAATGCCGATCCGGCCGTCCTCCTGCAGGGCTTCGATGATCGCCACATCGGTGGGATCAAGTTTTGGACGATAAATGCCGTTCTGCATGAAAACCTTCAATCCATCGGAATTCGCCGCACTTTTGCGATGATCTCTCATTCCACCGACCGAGGAAAGGCCTAGAATCCGGCGAGTATTGCAGGAGAAACAAGGCTTCCCATGACTGACTTCATCATCGTGCCGGGCATTGGCGGGTCGGGCGACGCCCATTGGCAGACCCGGTGGCAGCAGGCGAACCCGGCCATGCGGCGGTTCACGCCGGCGAGCTGGGACCTGCCGGATTTCAACGACTGGGTCGCTGCTTTGGAAACTGCGGTGTCCGAGGTCAAGACACCGCCCGTGCTCGTCGCTCACAGCCTCGGCTGCCTGCTGGTCGCGCACTGGCAGCGCATCTCGGGCCGCGACGTCAGCGGTGCATTCCTGGTCGCGGTTCCCGATCCGGCGGCGTCAGCCTTTCCCTCTGTCGCGCACCGCTTCGCCGGCACCCCGCAACAGCGGCTTCGCTTTCCCTCGCTGGTCGTTGCCAGCACCAACGATCCCTATGGCTCGATGGACTCTGTCAGGGCCAAAGCCGGCCAATGGGGCAGCGAACTGCATGTCGCCGGACCGCTCGGCCACATCAATGGCGACAGCGGCCTCGGCGAATGGACAACAGGAATGGAACTGCTGCGGGCCTTCATGGAACAGACGGGAGGCGGCCAAGGCTTGCTTCGCTAAGGTGAGTGATCCAGCGGACGCTCGCTTCCTAAGACCGCAGCCGGCCTGGGCGCGCAAAGTCCGGGCTAGTAGACGATAGACGATGATTTGCGCAAGGCGGCGAAGCTGAAGCGCTCTGTCCGCTGAGTGCGGCGAGGCCCCTCGCTCTCTGCTGTTCGGCGTCAGCTTTCCGCTTCGGGCAGTCCTCGTAGTCATGGTCGCGCCCGCCGCAATAAGCGCAGCATTTTGCAGGGATATCGGGGCGAAACATCGTCATGCATTGAAATGCACGTGGCGCCGGTCTGGTTGCGTGGCACCGTTACTTTTCGCTTACATTAGGGATTTGGGTGCTAAATCCGAGGCTTAAGAGACTGTTTCGAAATTCGCTCTGGCGAGACATATGGTGGTGGTTTCGAGAACCGGAGCGCAGCGGACATTAGAGCGCTGCGCGTCCAATTGGACGCGCAAAGGACGCTCTAACACTTTGCATGTGCGCATGATCCTTTCCGGGAAACCGAAATCGGTTTCCGGGGTCATGCGCTGGTCCGTGAGCACCGGACGCGCCGGAAGCGCCATCAGATGGCCGCCAGAGTAGAGTTTCCAAACAGTCTCTAAGGCGTGTAGCCCAGCGCGGCCAGGGCCGACAGCCCTGCAACCAGGCCAATTGCAATAACAATGCCGAAATGCCGTTCCAGGAATTTGCGCCCCTGCCAGTCGTATCGCATATCTGAAACTCCGCCGCGTAATCTGGGGCAGCGTGTTCAGGCGTCAAGGCCGGGTCCTTGACAGGCGGTAGACAGGCAGCTGCCATTGTTCATATCGTGTTCATATCGGAACGTGGACGACACGCTAAAGCTGAGCTTCGATAGCCGCCTTGTCTATAACAGACCATACTTGTACAATCTTTTTGTCCCGAAATTCATAGATAACATTCTCGGCAAAGGAAACTCTTCTCCCGCTTACAGGGAGGCCGAGGAATGTTCCTTTCGGGGTACAATCGAAGTCAAGCCGGCTCGCTATATAAGGCGGATCGGAAATCAGCATCCGGACGTTGAAATAAAGGTCCGGGATTTCAGCAAAGTCTGTCTCCAGCATTTCGCGATAACCTGATAAGCCGAGCCGCCGGCCGTTGTGGATCACCTCATCATCAACGAACTGTCCCAGCTTCTCCCAGTCCTGCTTATTCAGGCAGGCAATGTAGTCTCTGTAGACGTCGGAGAGCTCGGTTTTAATCATCGCGACTGACCCTATCTTCTAACGGGACCTGCTGCAAAGACGGTATTCTCGCGCTCACGCAGATGACGGCATGAAGCGGCTTCATGCGCGGATGAGAAAGTGTTAGACAGCGTCCACTTCCTCTATTCCCGCTTCGTCTAATGGTAGGACAGCGCCCTTTGAAGGCGTGAATCGTGGTTCGAGTCCATGAGCGGGAACCAGTAATTTCAATAACTTAGATAATTTTCTCGCCAACTGTCCAATATTTGGCCTATAATCGCCGAGGTGGGCACAGGGAGCGGGCTATTCGCTTACCTGCAAAGAACAGGGGGCGGCGCACCTCGTACGGTTGTTTTAGTAGGGTTCCTGCGACTATCGGCAGGTCCACGCGATATGGATGCGACATGGGGGAACCGCAATGGGCGCAATCGAAGACGTTCGAAAATGGCTGGCCGACATGCCTCTCTGGCGGGAACTCGGGCAGATGCCGGATCGGGTCGCGGCGATCGAGGCCCGCATGGCTGCGATGGAGGATCGCCTAAAAACTAGACCAGGGGAAACCTACCCCAAATGCGGCGAGCACACCATGAGGCTTTCTCACAGCGGACGAGTGACTGGCTCTGCGGCAAACAGGAACGAAACGACGTTTTTCGAACGCCGAATGCAGTCACCAAGAACACCGGATAGTGCGCCTATGAAAAGCCCGCGCCCGTGAGGCAGCGGACTGGTCGTGCGCGGCCTGGCGGGGCCGTGATATATCTCGACCACGCGGTATCCGCATCGGGCTTGCGGTGAAGGGCAGGCCGAGCGGAACTCGGCCTCGTTCGTGTTGAGCAATATGCAAAAAGGTCCGATCATCATGACCGACGGCGACACGGCCTATCGCGCGACGAGAGCGTGCTGCCGAATAAGTGCAGGTGCCTGACACACTGCGGCAGACCTGACCACGCCAACCTCCACCTTCAGCAATCCTCGTCTATCGTTGCAATCGCCGAAGGCACTACCCGATCGTCGTTCGACTACCAGCGGCTTGAGATGGCTAAGCCGTGCCATCCCTGCGTCTTCAGGCAGATTGCCTAGCTTGACGTCGGTTTGCGGCGAATATTTACCGAAAAAGCAACCTATGTTAGAGACTGCTTATAAATAGACCTTACACTGCCCAACCTGTTCTCGCCAAGGAGGGAGTGAGGAACTGCAAGAGACTCAAACCGAGGGCATCGAGTGCGGTTGGCGCGTGGAGTGCTCTACTCGACGCGTGTACCTCAATCGCGCCGGAGCGAGAGGCAATGATGACAAGACAATCCTTTGTAACAGTACTTGTCGGGCCGAGCGAGTTACTCCGAGAAGGCCTTAGTCGAATCCTGGATGCGGCAAAGTTTCGGGTCCTTTTCTCTGCGGCTTGTGTTCACGATCTTCTGCAGAAGCCGCTAGCCCAGCACCGGTCCATCTTGCTCATCATAGATGTCGGCGGTACTGATGCGGATGCTGAATTCGCACAAATTGCAGAATTCAAAGCGATTTATCCGACCAGCCATGTCGTCGCGCTAGCCGATCACTGTCGATCGACCGATATAGTTTCAGCTTTTCGTGCGGGGGCAGACGGGTATTTGATAAAAGTCGCTCCTTACGACACCTTCATCAAAGCTCTCGAATTGGTTATGCTAGGGCAGACGGTGTTACCTGCCGAAACTTCAACGGCTATTCAAGAAATAAGGCATGATCTGAAACCTGACGCGGTAGCTGATGAGTTAACAAAGGTGGTTGTTAACGTGGAGCATGAGGATCAAGAACTATCAATTTTGTCAAATCGGGAAAACTGTATTCTACGCCGCTTAATCGAAGGGGAGTCTAACAAAGCCATCGCGCGCGAGATCAACATTGCCGAAGCTACGGTGAAGGTACACGTCAAGGCCATCCTCCGAAAGATCCGGGTCCGCAACCGCACACAGGCTGCAGTTTGGGCGATGAACCATGGCATGCTTACTCCCGCATCTGGCAATGCCCCGTCGGGGAGCGAAAAGATGGCAACTCAGCCGTCTCACAATATATCATCACTCGGGCTGGTGCATTCGCTTTTGCCAAAGCTTCGCCCTGATATGAGCCTCCGCTATCAAGAACCATACGCTCAAATCCCCCGGCGATGGTAGCGAGCGGTGGAGACGGCATCGCAGGGGCCATGAGGTGGAGGGCTTTATCAAAGTGGGCAAAGCAAAAATTACTTCTGGATTTTCGTTCAGCGAAGTGCGGATCGGAACGGTCGAGGGCGGAGAATCGGGGGTTCTGGTGTGGAAATGCGACCAACTGGTGGCGGTCCTCACCCAGATCGACGAGGAAGCCTACTCGACGAAAGGCAAATGGTTTCTCGAGACGGGATTCGGGCTGCTAAGCGGGCAGCACAAGAATTTCGATACGATGGAGGAGGCAATAAGATGGGTTGGCAGATACACCTTCCCCGAGCCTGCTTACACTGCAGATTGAGCGACCGTTCCGAGGCAATTGATCCGAAGATGATCACGTCCGTTGAAGTGCGGCGGGCTGCTCATCTTTGCCCGGACACTTTAGGCGCAACTGGTCCATTCCAGGATCCCCGAATGCGGAGACGATGATCCCGGAATACTTTGCCAGATATCTCTGCGAGTTCAATGACCGCCTTGGCACCAATCGCCAATTTGTCATCGTCATAAATCAGAGGTGCGCCGCGTTGCGCCGTTGCACCTTCGACCGTCACGCCAGTCGTGCCTTTGCCAAAACTCCAATGGCAAAGATTGACGCCAAACGGCTGCTAATAATACCAACGAGCGGTGATCATGACCGATGCGCCCATTCGCGGAGTCCGATGGACATGATCTTCCACGGCTGGTCGACGAGCTTGTTCCTTGCGGCGCAGCAATGGGTGACGATGTCGTCGTAGTCCTTGAAGATACGGTTGGAGAGCCAGTTGTCGCGCATGAACTGCCAGACGTTTTCGACTGAGTTCAGTTCCGGTGAGCGCGGCGGCAGGAACATCAGGGTGATGTTGTCCGGCACCTTCGGTTTCGGAGTCACATGCCATCCGGCCTGATCGAGGATGAGCACCGCATACGCGCCGTCGTCGACGCTCCGGCTGATCTCGGCGAGGTGCTCCCGCATCGCCTCGGTATCGCAATAGGGCAGGACAAGGCCCCGCCCGAGTTCAGGATAGCTCTCGTAGATCACCTGTTTCGAGCCGTGCCGGACTGTGTTGGTAACGCTCATGCTGTGTTGGCCGACTAGCATGCATGACCTTGTCTCCTGCTGCTCGGGGGTAGGGTCACGCGTGATCCGAGTACTAGGCGACGTTTGCAATCCGACGTAGGCGCAGGCTTGAACGCAGCGCCGATCGCCCGGGAGAGTCTCAGTATAGCCCTATCCACGCCGCATTCTGGTCATGAAGGTTAGCATTATACCCCCAGACGAAATTTCTGGTTGTATAAGCGGAGTTTCGTTAAGACGATAAATTATCGTTTATTGTCGATGGGTGTCCTTCGAGATACTTATAGTGGTTAATATTTTAACTGGAGAAACACATGAAGTCGATGAATTCCGATAAGGGAATACTGTGGAAGCACTCGGAAGGGTGGAAACACTCGGAAGGGTTGAACAACTCACGCGCGACGACGGAGACAGCCGCGTCGAGCCCGACCTCGACCGTGACGACCGAGGCTCCCACTTCCACCGCTTCCGCGTCGACGGCATCCACGGCTCCCACGTCGACGGAGACAGCCGCGTCGAGCCCGACCTCGACCGTGACGACCGAGGCTCCCACTTCCACTGCTTCCGCGTCGACGGCATCCACGGCTCCCACGTCGACGGAGACAGCCGCGTCGAGCCCGACCTCGACCGTGACGACCGAGGCTCCCACTTCCACGGCTTCCACGCCGACGGCATCCACGCAGCCGGCGCAAGGTCTTACCCACACCACCACACCGATCCAATCGGAGTACGATGGCCAGGTGATTGAAAATCTTGACATCTACGTCACCAACGGGGACGCGGTCACGATTACGCACGACAATGTCATCCTGCGCAATTGTCGTATTCATCACGTCGAGGGCGACGGGGTGACGGTGTCGGGCGCAACCGGCGTCACCATCGAGAACACCGAGGTCATCAACGCCGACCCGCCGGCGGGAATCGACGCCGAGACGAGCCCGAACATCAACAACATCAACGCAGAAAACGCCGCGAACCTGACCGTTCAAAACACCACGGTGCGGGAAGGCTCGACCGGCATCTATCTCCTGAACTCGCCCGGCGCGGATCTTTCGAACGTCGATGGCTACAACTTCCATGGCCCGATGCCGCGCGGTCAGTTCGTCCAGTTCAACAACTCGGGCAATAGTTCGCTGACCGACTTCTATGCCGTCAACGAAGCCGGCAGTTCGCATCCTGAGGACATCGTCTCGGTCTATGGCAGCCCGAATACGACGATCTCTAACGGGGTGATCGACGGTAACAACTCCGTGACCGGCGTCGGCGTCATGTTCGAGAACGCATCAACCGGCGGCAGGGTGCAGAACGTTGACGCCATCCATCAGGGCAATGGCGCGTTCTCGTCCTACGCGAGCGATGTCACCTTCGATGACACGAGGTCGTTCGACGGTATCAACGAGGACCAGGGCCGCGGGCTGTCCTCGTCGAATGGACTGATCTGGAATGTCAGCTCCGGCGGGGTCAGCGTCCTGAACTCGAGCTACACCAACCCTGGCAATCCCAACAACATCATTTGGGACAAGTCAAAGGCGGTCGTAGCCGACGTGCACGAGGATGCCGCCGCCACCCCAATGGCACACATCGATAACCAGTTCGCCTGGGACTACGCAGTCTGAACGGGCGGCGCAACCGGCTGCTGCAGCCGGTTGCGCCCCACTTCAGCACGGTGAGATGGGGCAGGGCTCGCGCTCGGACCAACTCGGCGGGTGGTTCCGTCGGGGGATTTTTGCATGAGACCTCGCCTGCCCTGCCGCCTTCCTCTCTCGTGAACAGAGGCCTGAAGATGGCCAGGTTAGAGCGCCCTGCGACCGCTTCACTGGATTCGGATAATAGATGACAAATTTCTCCTTGCACGTGCCCTCGCCGCTGGCGGTGGCCTTGCGCAAGATCCGTCCGGGCCTCTGCGCGGCCGGCGGGCTCTCGCTCTTCATCAATCTTCTCATGTTCGTGTCTCCGCTCTACACGATGCAAATTTATGATCGCGTCCTAACGAGCCGTAATGCCGTCACGCTCGTCATTATTTCGGTGATCGTGGGCGTGTTGCTGATGACCTATGGGGCCCTCGAACATTATCGGGCTCGTATCCTCCAGCAGGCTGGCGTGCGGTTCGATCGGCTCTTGTCCGGTCCCGCCTTCGAGGCGGCGCTTTCCTCGGCGCTGCGTGCCCGCGGATCGAATCATGCACAGACCCTGCGCGATCTCGACCTCATGCGCGACATTCTTTCGGGCGGCGTCATCATGGCGCTGATGGACGCGCCCTGGGCTCCGATCTACATCGTGATCTGCTTCCTACTTCACCCGTTGATCGGCCTTGTGGCCCTCGTCGGCGCGTTGGCGATAGTGACGATCGCACTCGTAAATGAGCGAGCGACGAAGGGCTTGCTCTTGCGAGCCTCGCTCACGAACACTCGCGCGATCGACAGGCTGGGCTCCTCGCTGCGCAATGCAGAGGCAATTCGGGGGCTCGGGATGGGGCCCGCTATCCGGTCATGGTGCACCGGAATCCGCGAGGAAGCGCTAGGTTACTCCGTCAGCGCGGGCGAGCGCGGCGGCACACTTCTTGCGTTGTCCAAGTTTCTGCGCATGGCCATTCAAACGGCCATGATGGGCATCGGTGCGTACCTGGCTATTAACCAGGAAATCTCCGGGGGCGTCCTGTTTGCGGCGTCGCTTATCATGGGTCGGGCACTTGCCCCGATTGAGATCATGGTGGCGCAATGGAAAAGTATCGTGTCCGCGCGCAGCGCCCATGCGCGCCTGGAACGCATATTCGAGGAGAACCCGCCCATTGCAGGACGCGTGCGTCTGCCTGACGTCAGGGGTACGGTTTCCGTCGAGAACCTTTTCGTCCTCGCCCCCGGTACGAACACGCCGGTCGTCATGGGCGCGACGTTCACGCTGAAGGCGGGAGAGGTCGTCGCCCTCGTCGGGTCATCGGGCTCGGGCAAATCCTCGCTCGCGCGTGCGCTTGTGGGTGCGTGGCCGCCGGCGCAAGGATGCGTGCGACTCGATGGCAACGATTTGCGCCATTACGATCCGGACCAACTCGGCACCGCGCTCGGCTACCTGCCCCAGGATATTGAGCTGTTCTCCGGTTGCGTGCGCGACAACATTGCGCGCTTCCGAGCTGACGCGGCCGATGCGCAGGTGACCGAGGCGGCAACACACGCCTCTGCGCACGAGATGATCCAGCGCCTCCCCAACGGGTATATGACCGACATCGGGGAGGATGGAGTCGGACTGTCGGGTGGGCAGCGGCAGCGGGTCGGTCTCGCGCGCGCCCTGTTTGGCAAGCCGAGCTTCGTCGTGCTCGATGAGCCTGATGCCAATTTGGACAGCGATGGCAATCGCGCACTGATCCGGGCAATCGAAGGGTTGCGGAGAGACGGAAAGACCGTTGTGATCGTGACCCACAGGCCGAACCTCCTGTCGGCGGTGGATCGAATGATCATCATGCAGGAAGGACGAATAGCGCAGATGGGCAGTCGTGACCAGTTGCTGCCGTCGCTCGTCGGCCCGAACGTAGCGCCGGCACCGCGGCGGCCCGTCTGGGATGGAGGGCGCGCCGGACCGCCGGCGTCAGATCCAGCGCACTCTCTCCTCCGCCGGACACGCGTCGATGCATAACGAGTCGAAACCAATGATAATGCCTGACACCTCGAAAAGGACTGCAATCATAGCACGGGTTCGCGGGCTCCCGACGCGGACGGCCCGCTCGACTCCTGCCTCCGCTTGTACAAGCGCGGTGGGGCCGACACTTTCCGCGCTCTTGCGTGCAGGACGGGTGACTCGAGCTAGCTTCCCGCAGATTTTCGCGCCGTTAGATTTTGCCGGCTCAGACCACAAGCCGGCGCACGCAAACCTCTCCGGCGACTGGCGCAAGCCCGCGCGGATGGGCTTTGGCATCGTCGTGCTGACCTTCGGCATCCTCGGCGGGTGGGCCTCTCTGGCCAGCCTCGACAGCGCGGTGGTCGCTTCGGGTACAGTTGTGGTCGAAACCGACCGCAAGGCGGTTCAGCACCTTGCGGGCGGTATCGTGCGTGATATTCTCGTCTCGCCCAACGCACATGTGACCGAGGGTCAGGTGCTCGTGCGCCTTGATCTCACCGAGGCGCAGGCGCAGGGCGAAATCGCGAGGTCCGCCGTCTTCTCGCTGCTTGCCGAGCAGGCACGGCTGCAGGCGGAACTGGACGGAGCCGAAATGGTCACTTTCCCGCGCGAACTCACGCTAGGGAACGCCCCCCTGGCCCAGCGCGCGATGGAAGACCAGTTGCGACTGTTCAACAAGCGCCGCTTGGCCCGTACGAACGAGATTCCCATCTTGCAGGAGCGCATCGCCCAGTCCGAACGGAAGATCGAGGCCGTGCAATCCCAAAGCGAGGCTGTCCGTTTGCAGATCGAAAGTATCACAGAAGAGCACGACATGCTGGCGCCCTTAGCCCATAAAGGCATCATTCTGGGCACGCGGCTGACCGCGCTCAAACGGCAGCAGGCCGATCTCCAAGGTCAGCTTGGTGCCTTCCTTGCCGGAATAGCGGGCGAGCGCCACACTATCGGCGAGGCGCGACTCCAGATCGAGCAAGTCGGGCGCGAGGCCATCGAAGAGGTCTCGGCACAGTTTGCCGAGACCAGTGCCAAGCTCGCCGACGCCGGCGAAAAGCTGCACGTTGCAGATGACGTGCTCAACCGCACCGAAATACGCGCACCGCGGTCCGGGCGCGTTGTCGGCTTAAAGGTACACACGATAGGAGCCGTGGTTCGCCCCGGCGAAACCTTGATGGAGATCGTCCCTGATGACGACACTCTGATCGTCTCAGCGAAGATGTCGCCGGTCGACATCAACAATGTTGCCGAGGGCCTTCCTGCCGAGATCCGACTGCCTTCGTTCAAGGCTCGCTCGACGCCGGTCGCGATCGGCGAGGTGCAGACCGTTGCCGCGGACGCGCTCCATGACGAAGTGACTCGTGAGCCCTACTACGAGTTGAAAGTTTCCGTGCAGGTCTCTCAGTTCCCCGAACAGGTCCGCGAGAAACTTAGGCCCGGCATGCCGGCGGAGGTGATCGTTGCTACCGGCGAGCGGACCGTGCTGTCCTACTTGACGCAACCGCTGACGGACGCGTTCCGTCTCGGCATGCGCGAAAACTGAGCCTTTGCCGGGCTGCTGGCATCCCTGCGGTCGACCCCTTCCTTAGACGGGGTCGGGGTAGACCGCAGAGACGCGGCAATATGGCAGGATCGATGACCGCTGGGGCAAAGATCGGGCGAAGCGCGCTTCCGTTTCCACGGCCGCCTCAACCGGGTATTAGGCGTCTATCCGGATTAGCCAGAATGACCAAAGAAACCATTCTAACGCTTGCGGCCAGGAGAGCGTTTCTTGCTGCCCCATCCATGTCCGGGACGTGCGCCATGCGATGCGGCAATAGCTTGCGAGTTCAAGCTCGTGCCAAGCAACAGAGCAATGGATGGAGGTGTTACAACAGCAAAACGCCCGGCATTCTTTAGAAATTCACGACGTGCCTGTTCTTCCGGGACAAGTTTATCGGTCTTTCCTTTGGAATATTTCCCGCTCTTCATCAAACGTACTCCCAGGCTGAGAATAACACCTCTAACCACTCAATCTATCTATCATATGCGACTCGTGAAGACAACGCGCCATCAAGATACAATTCAGGAATTAAGTATTACTACACTTTTGACCCGAGATCGCCGTCAAGGAGGATGCTAGTGGCGCGGCGTCCAAAGTCGAGCGGACTCCGTCGGCCCAAGCCATCGCCATGTAGGAGTCGCCACATACCCCACAGCGAATTGCCGACCAGGCGCAATGGAACGCCGAGGACGGGATGGTACAGAGGGAAGACACGCCGCCAGTGTTGAAAGCGAACCAATGGGCGCCGCACATATTGCGCCGGTGCTCTGACGCCAAAGAAGTGACTCAATGCCAGGAGTTGAGTATCGAACGCGTTCCGCGCGCTCTGATCGGGCAAGGATGTTCGGAGCACCGCCCAATCCAGCTTATGCTGTTCCGCCAGCCGTGCCAGATCATAAAGGTGGCGAAAGTCGGTCCTTCCGCGCCAGTAGTCCGCCTCCTTGATGAGATCATGCATGATCCAGTGGAGGGCCCGCGACTGTGGGGCGGGGATTTTCGCCCTAAGGCCGTGACGGCGGGCAAGCCTCGGGGACTCGCGGTCAATCTCCCGGTACGGCCGGAGCTCCAGGAGACCGACGTCTTGCGGGCGCGCCATGCCACCTGCGACCGTCACTTCGGCATAGCCAAGCTTGGCAAGGCAAGCCCGGGCAGCCCCTTCTTTGGCCGTTTCCACAGCCAAGTCGAGATCGCTCATGATCCTGTCGGGAACCCTGCCGCTCGACGAAAGGAACAAGGGAACGGCCCCTTTGAGTAGGACCGGAACGACGCCCCCCTGATTGAGGGCAGCAACGGCTTCATTCAGCTGCCTGCGCAAGCGCAAATTGCGTTCCCGGTTGCAGCGGTAAATGAACTGAAGATACTGACCCACGTCTTCGGGGAGCCGGTCAAGCTGGCCCGTGTGCGCAAGAGTGGCGAACAAGACGGGCGTAAGCAGAGTGTGGTTGGCGAGTGCAATTACCGCCTGCCAGTCGGCCGTTACCACCAGGCGGCCGCTAAGTCCCGCGATTAGGGCCTCGAGCGCATCCCTGGTGGGCTTCATCGGCACGCCGCCTTCAGCAGTTCCAACGCGTCATCCAATTTGGCATAGGTCAGGCAAAAGCCCTGTGCCGATCGGATGACTTGGCAAAGAACGTCGAACGCGGTGCTGCTTAGCTCTTTATTCCGCGCAAAGGCGCCGTTCAGCAAGCCACCCAGGATGTCGGTCGGGTCAATCACCCGCAGGGAAGGTTTGGCATCCTGCGTCCGACAGAGCAAGACCACCCAGCCCACGGGCCGGGGAACGGGAGGGACATGATCCTTAGGCACAAGAAAGCGCACGCGCCTGCGATCGGGGCGCCGGTAAACCGGAGACCTGCCGAGTTCGGGGAAATATTGTCCGAGAATGGACCATGATCCCGATTTGACTGCAGGCGCAAAAGCAAGGCCGATACCCTGTCCGGCCGAGTCGAGAAGTGTCACATCGTCTGCCGCGAAGCCAAACCCCGCGTGGACCAGCGCCAAGGTCAGCGTCGTCTTGCCCGAGCCGGGGTTACCACAAAGGAGGAGCGTGCGGCCGTTCTTGAAAAGCGCCGCCGCATGGAGGGCGAGTTCATATTCACTGTGCCCAAGCACTTCGGCCAGCAGTTGCCCTTTGACCATAATGGGTATCTCGTCTCGACCACAGGAATCAGTCCAGTGGCCATCCCGGAACAGGTGGATCCGCTCCCTACGCTCAACCAGATGGAATAGAACGTCGACGGCCCTGTTTCGAACTTCGAGATGCTGAAATACGGTCGCGGCCGGAAAGGCGACGGCCGCCGGATACAGTATGCGCACACACACGCCTGGAACAGCAACGACCTGGCAGATACATTGATGAGCTGCGGTTGGGCACGGCGGTGGAGCAGGCTGGATTAGGCCGAGCCGTTCCCAGTCTTGAAGGGCAGCCTCGACATAGCCATAGGCCTCTTGCCTACCAACGCCACGGGCTGCCATCTCGCCCAAGATAGCCTCGACCTGCACGCCTTCTTCAAGCGAGCGCCAGATATCAGCCGCAGTGTCATTGAGCGCAAAAACTACCCCCTGCGTTGAACTGAGCAGGATATTTTGCCCTTTGATGCATGCAAGCCGCCCTTGGGGAACTAACCTCGCCGTAGCATACTCGACAAGGGGAGGCCCCGCAGTTCGGTCAGTGGTTCGGGTTTGTTGCGGACTCACAGAAGCCGTCATCATGGTGTCGAGCCTCACCCAAAGTCGTATTCAACTGATAGCGTCGAAGAAGAGGTTCGCTTTTTCCGAGTGAGGTGTCGCTTGGCAGTTAATTGATAGGGTCGTCTGCCAGCCGCCACTCCTTGCAAATCAATCACTTGCCACGCAAAATCGCCTCCAGCGGCCTCGAATCGGCAAAGTTGGGCTAGAAGGCGTTTCGCCCCGTCCAGATGCGGGGGATGGTCAGAAGCAGGATCGTTACGTCGAGCCAGACCGACCAGTTGTTGACGTACCACATATCGTGTTCGACACGCTTGATCATCATGTAGACATGCGGCGTCGCGCCGCGGCAGCCATTTATTTGTGCCCAGCCGGTGATCCCCGGCTTCACCTTGTGCCGAGCCGGATAGAGAGAGATGATCTGGCTGTATTCGCTGTCATGCGCCAGCGCGTGCGGCCGTGGGCCTATCAACGACATGTCGCCCTTCAGCACGTTCCACAGCTGCGGAATCTCGTCGATACTGAACCTTCTCAATATGCGCCCAACGCGGGTGACGCGGGGATCGCCCCTGCAGGCTTGACGGACAACAGGCCCGTCCTCCAGGATCGTCATCGTTCGGAACTTATAGATCTTGAACGTGCGGCCATTGAACCCGGCCCGACGCTGACAGAAGAGCACCGGCCCCCTGGATTCGAGCGCAATCAGCGCCGCTACAACGACCAGAGGGGGCAGAAGAAATGGAAGGGCGGCAGTGGTCAGCACAAGGTCGAAGAGCCGCTTCGTAAGCAGCTGAGGCGCCGTCAGGGGCGCGCGTTGCAGTTCTATCGCCCTCGTCCCCCCCAGGTTGACGACAGGTCGCTTCAAGAGCGCGCTAACGACGTGGTCTGGAAGGAGCCTTACGGGTACCGGAACCACGCAAAGGTGAGCCGTGATTTTCTCAATCAGGGATATGTCAGCCCAACTGACAGCAAGGACTATCTCGTCGACAGAACGCCGACGCACATGTTCAATAAGCTTATCCATACACTCAAGGAGCGAGCCCTCGCTGGATGCCGCCGGCAATGTAATCGTTTGGCAGACCTCGCATCCGGAAGCCTCGATTGCCTGGACTACGCCACTTGGCACGCGCACGTCCGATTGCGTTACGATCACTACTTGCGGTTTGGCAAGCATGTCCGACCTGGTCAATGAGGCAAACAGTCGTCCGGCGCCCAAGCGCACGAAGATGATGCCGCCAAGTCCCGTCACAAAGAACAGCATGACGGCTTGGCGCGAAAACATATCTCCCACCTTGAGTGCAAGCGCCACAACCGACAGGCAAAGAAAGACCGCCGTCCAGATAAGCACGACCTCCTTGATCTGAGAGGTCAGCGACCGCGGCTCGGAACTCAGATATGGGCCGCGCGCATATGCGGAAGTCGAAAAAAGGGCGGCTACAACAACACCGAGCCCGAAGTTCCGGCCGTACTCGCCGAAATGTCCGAAACTCACAAGATCATATACCATTCCCGAGACGATGCTGAGCAGCACGACGGACATTGCCTCGAGAAGCGGAAACGACTGCAGAAGAACATTGCCCTTGACGTTCCACCGCGGTGCGTTTGACGTGGCGCCCGCACGGGGGCCTTCATGAAGAAGTGCCATGATGTTCACCTGCGTTCAAAGCCGCATCCATCCACCATGTCGTGACGACCGCCCCCTCCTCGGCTGAAAACCGCCGAAATGCCCAGCGTGACTGCATCCGCCGCCTGCGGTCATTGCCCCTTCACGCGAAGTTCGATTGCCGTGGCTGCGGTAGCACTCGGTTCTTGGAGTTGAGAGAATGGCAGCGACACTGTGCGAATCCAATTCGGCATAAGCTCTAACCCCAAAGGGCAGCGCCGGCGGACACACGACCTTTCCTTGCCCGCTTCCAACGCCTGTTAGCCCTTCGGAGTGCCTCGAAATGAAATGCTCGCGCCAGAACTGGAGCGGCGGACGCTCCGACGGAAGCAACCGGTTCGGAACTGCCGCTCTTTCTCTTTGTTTGAGCACCGTTTGAGCATCGAACCCGAAACCGGTTCCCACCTTCAGGCCTGATCGTCTAGGCGAGCGCCATTGCACCGGCGGCGATCCGTCGCAGCTGGAACTTGCGAAGGTGGAGTCGCTGGAGCGGCTCCATGCCGATCGTGGCAAGGATGTGCTCCCAACGGTAAACCCAATCGTGCCTCTCTAGGCAACGGACCGCGCTTGTCCGGCGCAACAATTCTGTGCGGCGGGGGTTTGCGTCGAGTTCGCCAATTACGTCTGCGATACTGCTCGAGTCTGGTGATACCTCGATCACCGCGTCTGGCCAGTCAAAGTGCTCGCTGAATTCGGCGCATTGCGGCGCGGTCCCAAGCATGACGGCGCCGCCCGCGGCCCCTTCGAAGAAACGGGCAGGCAGCACCTGCTCGCCGGCAACCGTGACGGACTTGGAGTTTGCAAGTGCCGCAGGACTGAAAGCCATGAAGTAGCGCGTGCGCCTGATGATATTGGCGAGCAGCAACCGATGCTCATGCCAGTCCCTGACCCGGGAATCTGTGCTTGCGAGCGTGTCGTAGAGATAGAAGAAGTCCCGCTCTTCGGCCAGCTTCAGAAGCTGTCCGTGTATCTTCGCGGCTCGGTTGCCGATCGAGTATACGTCGATCACGCGTTTGACCGGCGACAGGTACGGCGTTGCAATGAGGCCGTCGACAGCCGTGGCAAGAAAGGAACAGGGCGTGCGGGTGTATTGAGGCAGGCGCGGTATGCACGCGCTGTGCAACAGGAACACGTGGTCGAACTGGTCCAGGAGCTTCAGATATTGGCGGTCCTCTTCGAGCGTGCTCGACCAGAGTTCGAACAGATACGCGACAGCAACCTTGCAGCGGCCGCGCCAGTCGTGGATCCGAGACAATTCAACAAGACTTTGCGGGCTCCAAGCGACGAAGAAGAAAAGGTCATATTCTTGGGTGAGCCGAACATGCTCCATGGTTGGTGCGTTCCTCAAGCCTAGCCCTTTGCGAATCGCGCTCGTCAGTCTGTTGAAGTCACGCTGGACGTTGTGAGGGTCGTGCTTTGGCAAGATGGCGTGAAAGTGTCTCGTCAGGTAGTTGTCGATGCCGGGGGCGATCAGATCGGCATCCTCGCATTCGGCAACGATGCGGCAAAACTCATACGCCAACGCAAAGTGAGCCCGGTCCTTCGCATTGAATTCAGAGGCAACAAGTGTACGTCTCTTCAAGGAATTCTCCCGGCAGTTGTCGTTCGACTTTCAACTATTCGGCCGCCGCAGGTTGGCCCGGCGCATGGTGCTCCAGTGCCGGGAGGGGTTGCCGACCCAGGATCATGTCTGCTGCCTTTTCCGCGATCATAAAGACAGCGGCCGAAGTGTTGGCCGAGGGAACGGAGGGCATGATGGAAGCATCAACGACCCGCAGGCCCTTGAGGCCGTGGACGCGCAACTGGTGGTCCACGACAGATTCAACACTGTCGGATGGGCCCATCCGGCACGATCCGCACAAATGATAGGCGGTCAGCCCGATTTCGCGGGCAAACTGCAGCCGGTCGGCGTCGTCCGTTATTTTCGGGCCGGGAAGCTCTTCCGTGCAGTTGTAGCGCCTGAGCTCGGGGGCCCGAAACAGCTGCTGCACAGTCTTCATGCCGTTGATAACGACCTGTCGGTCCTGATCATCGGCGAGATAGTTGGGCTGGATGAGCGGAGCTTGAAACGGATCTGCCGAGACCGCCCGAACATGTCCGATGCTCTTCGGCCGCAACTGATAGTAGCCAAGCTTGATGACCGGAAACCGCCGCGCGCCGTGATCGGTATAATTGCCCAGGGCAAGGTCAAGCTGGATATCCGGGGTGGAGTGAAGATCCCGCGAGTTGGCGAACCCGTAGACGAGCGACGGGCTGACGGCGAGAAAGTTCGGGCGGCCCAGCATCCATTTCGCTGCCTCGCGCAGGAGGGCGACGCCGTTTCCGCTGACCGTTTCGATGCCCTCCACCCGGGCGATCAGGTGGACGATGTAATGGTCCTGAACATTTGCACCGACACCGGGCAATTCGTGCACGACCGGAATTCCAAGGCCGGAGAGCATACTCGCAGCACCGACGCCTGACAGCTGCAGCAGCTTTGGTGAGTTCGCCGCGCCAGCGGAGAGGATTACCTCCCGACGGGCCTTCACACAGCTCGTGGGATGACCCGGCCCTCCTCGTGCATATCGAACGCCGATGGCACGCTTTCCCTCGAACAGGACGGCAGTGGCCTGCGCGTTCGTGCGGACGTCCAAGTTCTTCTTTCTGGCGATCGGCCGTAGGAAAGCCCGCGCTGCGCTCACGCGCCATCCGTTGTCGATATAGCGCTGATAGTAGCCCACGCCGGCCTGGCTTGCTGCATTGTAGTCGGGATTACGCGGGATACCGGCATTGAGCGCGGCCTCGATGAATGCATCACATAGTGGATGTCGCCAATCGCAGTCTGTAACTGGAAGCAGTCCGTCCGTCCCGCGGTAGAAGGGATCGCATGCCCCAAGCCTTCGCTCGGTTCTCTTGAAATAGGGCAGCACGTCGGCGTAGCCCCAGCCTCGATTGCCCTGGAGGGCCCACTCGTCGAAGTCCGCAGCCGCGCCGCGGTTGTAGTTCATGCCGTTAATTGCGGTCGAACCGCCTAGTGTCTTGCCCTGCGACATCGGAATAGAACGGTTGGCCGTCCCTGGACTAGGCTCCGTTTCGAACTGCCAGGCATATTTCGGATTCGAGGATGTCTTGTAGAGTCCCGCCGGAATGTGCAGAAGGATGCTGCTGTCGGCCGGCCCCGCCTCGAGCAGGCAGACCGTATTGGTCCCGTCAGCCGCCAGACGATTGGCCAAGACGCAGCCTCCCGCCCCGGCTCCGACGATCACATAGTCAAAGACGTCCGCTTCAACCGACATCGCCTCGCGCTCCGCTTATTGCCAGTTTCGGAGAATGGCAGGGAATCCGGCAGATGGCACTTTGCCCATCGGAATTAAGCCTTATGAAGGGCTTTCGCGGCGGGCGGAATGGAGAGATGGTGTGCGGAGTACTGTGCGGGCATAAGCCTGCCGCCGATGTGCATTCTTCGGGAACCTGCGCCGCTGGCGCACAGGGGAAATGGGGATGCCTGACGACAACCTAGCCGAAGAAGCCGCCTTGCCGAGAGGTTGGGTTTATCTGCATCTCGTTGGCCACCTCGACGTCTCCGCACAAGCCGAGTCGACGTTTAGCACCCGAACTGGGCGTGCTGATAGATTCCATGTCGCGCGGCCGGCAGTCTCTTGAATCCCCGCGCCTTAACCGGCGCCGTCTCCTTGCCGGGCTGCTGGCGCTGCCTGCCTCGAGTGTCGTCGGTGCAGCGGTGCATCCGGCCCAGGGGGGATCGGGCGGAAAATGGTTCGGGGGTGCCGTCTCCTTTCTGCGTCCAAGCGGACCCGTGCTCACGCGTGCGGATGGGCAGATCATTGAAAATCTTGACATTTATGCCCCCCATGACAACGGGATCACGGCACTCCATCAGGGCGTCATCGTCCGCAGCTGCCGCATTCGTCATGCCATGGGCAGCGGGATATACGCCCGGGGAGCCGCCGGAATACGCTTGCAGGATCTCGAGATCGATCATGTCGGCGTTCCCCCCTCGGGGACCGGACCAAGCCAGAACCGCAACAACATGGAACTGGAAAGCTGCCCCGATGCGATCATCATCCGTGTCAAGGCGTCCCGCGGCTCCTCCAATATCTATGTTTTCGACTGTCCAGGCACCCAGATGAGCTTCCTCGAACTCCACGACGCGCGCGGGCCGTTCCCCCGTGGACAGAATGTGCAGTTCAACCGCTCTCCGGATACGAGCCTGGAAGAATTCTCGGCCGAGAACGGTCCCACCTCCTGGACCGAGGACAATATTTCCGCCTTTCACTCGGATCGCTGTACAATTCGACGTGGACTCGTCTTCTACAACAACAGCCCCACGGGCGCTGGCGTCATGTTGGAGGGAAGCTTCAATTGCCGGGTCGATGACGTCGATGCCGTTCAACAGGGCAACGGCGCCTTCTCGGCCGTTCCGCAGGGTAAGATCGGCAGTGGCGGTTGCTCGTTCAACCGCTGCCGGAGCCGGGACACCTACAATGGGCCACGGGACGGCAGGGACGCCCCGACATCCAACGGCCTGTCGTTCCATACCCGGATATCAGAAGGCGCTGAAAAGCACAGTGTTAGGGACTGCTGCGTCTACGCGCTCGCCAATCCCCGCAACATCATCTGGCAAAGGGCGGCCGTGCATGCCGGTTGGTCCATCGAGCGCAAGGCATTTGATCCCAGACCGCCATTGCGGCTTGCCTTCAACTGGCAGTGAGAGAGTGCGCTGGTGCGTCGAATCCGACGAGGCCCTACCGACGACGACGCCAAAAGAGAAGCAGGTCTGACAGCATTGACCGCGACGGGGACATCCCAAGCGTCCAGAGAGGCGCTGATGCAAGAACCATGCGTCCCGTCGTCGTGCTCGTATCGATAGGTGTGTCGACGATGCGAAGACCGACATCCTTGGTGCCAAGCCTTTCGATGAGCGCCAGCACTTCGCGGGTTGTGCGCGCAACACGGTACGGCTTCGTGACCGCAATCACGTCTCCTTTCCTGGCACATGCGATCGCCCTCTCCAGCTCCGGCGTCGAACCGAATATGCTAGTCTTCTCGCAGAAGAAGTTCTCGGCTCCCAAGCGGGCAAGATAAAGCTTTTGCGCCTCCAGCCTGGCAGCGGGTTCGAAGGTGTTGATACGACAGTAGCCGATGATCATCGCCTTGCCCAACCGTAAGAAGCCTTCAGGGAATGGGATGCAAGGGGCCCGACAAGCCGCTGACGATCTGGGAGCCGCGGTTCGTCAGTCCCTTTGTCTTCCTCCCCCTTCACCGAGATTCCGATGTTGGACCGCAATCCGGAGGGGTTCGCGAGCTCCAGATATTGCTTTGCAACACTGTGAGCATCGAACTGTCTAACCCTCTCGCGGGCACCCGCCGACAAACGCGACCAAAGGTCATCATCGTCCAGCACCGCCTTTAGCGTTGCGGCCATCGCCTCGGGCTGTGGTTCGACCACTGCCCCATTCACGCCATCCGCGAGGAGATCCCGGCTGAGCCTTGAAGTCCCGACGATGGGTGTGCCGCTGGCGATCGCCTCCATCACCGTTGCTGAGGCGACAGGAACCGTATAGCGCGTGGGGAAAGCGGCGACGCGAACGCGGCTGTGTAGCTCGCGAACGCGTGCTCCCTCTGCCATGCCGAGAAGGACTACGTGTCGCCTTATCGGTTCAGGAAGAGCATCGACCGCCTCCCGCACCGGTCTTGTTATGTCACCCGTCACGTAGAGCCGTACGGAAGGGTCGTTGAGGGCGCCGAATGCCCGGATCGTCGCCTCCGGCACCTTGTAGGGCGAGGTGCCGGCATGGAGGATTGCCCGCTCGCGCTCTGCCAGCCCACGAGACGCATATGACTGGCGATCGATGCATTTGGGAATTTTCAGGATTTGGTCCCTTGGCAGGCCAAGATCTCGCACCAGTTCCTCCTGAAGCTCGGTCGTGGAGGCGACGACGTAGTGGCAGCGCCGCATGCTCGCGCGTCGAATGGCTCGCCATGCTGCCGCAAGCGCCCCTTTCCGTCTCTCGAGATCGTGAACGATCTGGACGATCGTGCCACGCAGCGGTAGCGGCACCGTCTCGCTGTGGATGACAAGGTCCGGCCGGAACCGATTGATGATACCGATCGCCCGCAGCCATGCCGCGACTGAGGCCGGTCCGGTCAAAGGCGTGCGGCTCAATCCGATTATCGGCAACTCGAGGCGAGGCGAAAGAAGTCGCTGAAATTTTGCGGGGCTTTCGAAGGTGCCGACCACGATCTGCACCTGGTGCCCCAGTTCGAGCAACGCCTGGGCAAGTGCCACAATGAAGATGCTCACACCATCAGGTGAATCCAAAGGTTCGCGCCGGGTCAAGACAATGCGCATTCGATCAAACCGTCACAATAGGTGCCTGCGGGCGGCCGCAGCCTCCCGTTGCACCGTGTTTCAGCAATGGAAGCAAAAGAGGACCTCTCCGAAGTATGCGAGGCGGCAGGATAGATCCTCGGGGCAATCGATAAACGAAAAATGGGGAGTACCCCGGCCCGCACTGCGCTCGTTGACGCGTGAAGCTTGGTCTGCCCTATGGGCAGCCCTGGTCGGTTCCTGCCGGCGCATGTTCCGGCCCACCTCACGACACCGCCGCGAAGGCCCGGATCGGGCGCCTGACCAGGGGTTCATAGATGGCCATCAGCCGATTGAAGTTTGCTTCGGGCGTGTACTGCTCCTGATAGGCGGCATAGGCCCGGCCTGCCACTTCCTCCAAGGCAGATCGGTTTGAAAGCGCCCAGCGCACCTGATCGGCCAACGCGCCGGCATTGCCGACAGGAACGACAAGGCCGGTGACGTCTGGCTCCACGACCCCTTTGATCCACGGCAGATCCGAGCAGATGACGGGCAGCCGGCTTGCGAAGGCCTCGATGACTGTCATGGGAAACAATTCATACCCTTTCGACGGAAAGAGCAGGAATGCTGCAGCCTGCATCTCCTTCAGCACCGTCTCGCGCGACTGACGCCCGAGATATTCCACGCGCTCGCACGCAGATTGCTCGACAAGCGGAGCCAACGGCCCGTCGCCGATGATCCGCAGCGGATAGTCGATCTCCTTCCACGCCTCGAGCAGCGTGGCCACTCCCTTGTGGTGCTCATCCAGTCGTCCGACGAACAGCCCTCCATTGCGACGAAGGTCACCGAAGATCGGCGGCCTGGCAACAGCGTTGGGCTTGACGACGATGCGTTCGGCCGGCAGGCCGCCTTCCACAAGCTTGCGCCTGGCCCAGTCGGTGAGGGCAATGAAGCGCTCGACCTTGCGGGACCAGGTGCCGGCTCTCTTGTGAAACTCGACCATTGCGGCAAGGGCGAGCGTGCCCGCCAGGGAATTCCTGTAGACCTTCTTCGGAACAGTCCACCAGCAGGCGTGGCGGAGACTTCGCTCCCGAAGCCTCTCATCGGGATAAAGCAAGGCACTGGGACAGAGGATCCTGAAATTGTGCAAGGTCATTACTGATGGCACGCCGGCCTGACGGCACGCATCCAGGATGGAGGGGCTCAGGAGAGGAAAGAAATTGTGGATATGGACGACATCCGGTGAAAATTCCGCCAATTTTCGGGACAGTGCCCGCCGTGAATGAGAGTTGTAGACAACTCCCAGGGCGGTAGAAATCTTCCGCGCGACCCGCACGATATCGTCATTCGTGGCGGAGAACAGCTCGACCTCGACCCCATTCTGCTTGAGGCACGCGAGCTCCTCCCGAACCACGCTGTCCTCTCCGGCCCTTATC
This sequence comes from Mesorhizobium delmotii, assembly GCF_900149755.1. NCBI lineage: Bacteria > Pseudomonadati > Pseudomonadota > Alphaproteobacteria > Hyphomicrobiales > Phyllobacteriaceae > Mesorhizobium > Mesorhizobium delmotii. Next base: position 52,391 of record NZ_FUIG01000021.1, read on the forward strand.
TGGTAGAAATTATGAACCATTAAGACGCGCATCGCAGTCCGCCCCGTCCGAATCTCAATTCGGCATCCCGGACGCCCGTGGCGACGACGCGACGGCTCCGGAAAAGTCGACCTTTGGCAGAACGACCTCCACAACGTCGCCGGGCGCAAGCCCGAGATCTTCGCTGCCGGGGAGCGTCTCTGCGCCCTGCTCTCGCTTTCTATGGACTGTTATCTCGGGCCGACCCGCGGCTATCAGCAAGGTGGATTGCGCTTGACCTGTAAGCGCCAGCTTCTGCGCGGTACCCTCAAGACGCGCCGAGATCTGGGCCAGATTCACATAGGCCTCCTGTAGCTCTCCCAAGGCCGCGATTTGTCGTTCACTGTCGATCTTGTTCATCTGTCTGACATATTCGCCGCGCTGGCGCTCGATGTTCGATGCCTGGACGATCGTATCGAGCAGTTGGGTTGATGACATAAGCACCGCTCGACGGGCTTCAGATAGGCGCGTGGTCGGCGCCAGGCCCTTCTGAAACAGCGTCCTGACGCTCTCGTAATCGTCGGCGTCGGCCTGGCTTCCCTCTTCGTCCTTCTTCTTCTTTTCAGACAGGAGCCCCAGTTGCAAGTTAGTCTCCTCGACAGCACGTCGCAGAAGCTCCTTGTCCTTTTCACTGTCTGACAGACGAGCTTCGATATGCGCTGTTGCCGTCTGCTTCAATCGTTCGGCGAGCGCCTCAGGCACCGGCACGTTCTTGACATGTTCGACTTCTTCGCCGAGTTCGGTGCGAAGGCGCCAAATGCGAGCCTGTTCCGTTGCGAATTGCGCCCATAGGGCTTTGTACTCGGAACGGAAATCGGCCGCTTCCATGAGCGGATTGGCGATGCGAACTTGGGCAGCGCTGTAGCCACCCGCAACCGCCACAGCCTGTCGGACGGTCATACCCGGCCGGAAGATGTACTCTCCCGGCCTGGCCACATCACCATAAGCATAGATGGGCCGGTATTCGGCAAGCGAAACGAAGACCTGGTCGGTCTGGATCAGGTGCGTTATTTCACGGCCGTCCGCGGTCCCCTGCCGATACTGCTTGCTGGCGAGACTGCCAGCGATTATTTCCTGCGCTTGTTGAATGGAAAGGCCGCTGACTTGAACCGCTCCAACCAGCGCCAAGTTCACTTCGCCGTCCACTCCGATCAGCAATCGCTGCCTGAAATCGGGAATACCAGGGACCGATACTTCCAGCGTATCTCCGGGCTGTAGCGTGTAGTCGGCAAGTGCCGCTGTCGGAATCAGAGCGATGGCGCCAGCGAACGAAGCGAGGCGGGTCGAAGCCATGGTCATCGACAGCGCCGACAACAAGGATCTCAACAGCTTCATGGGTTCCCCCAACGGGTTGCCCCCGTATCTCTACGGGCGACTTAGCACGGGTTTCTCCGGCGCGGGCGAACCTGCGCAGTGGATGGCCCTATGCTACCAGAGGAGGCATAGCCGAGGCCGAGGCAAAATGGCTGGCTCGCTGGCTCTTTCGAGGCACTCCTCATGGAAGCGGCACGGCGCCGCCGCATGAGCGGGCACATCAGCGGACGGCTCTCCTGCTCCTGCCGCGCCAAAATCGGTACAACGCGTCCCCTTCTACCGAGACCGATAGCCCGCCGATGTCGTGTCGGCCGCATCCATGTTCCGTCAGATGTATGAACAAGCGCAATGCTGCGTTCGACCCCCTTCAAATGGAGGGGGTTCCACAGCCAAGGCCGGAACGCTGGCGCGAAGTGCAATCAAATAGCCGTATGAGAAACCAATTCCCACAACCTGTACAGGACTCTCCAGGACTGGATTGACGAACATGGCGAGGAAAATCGTGATGAAGACTATGGACGCATGATTGCGAACACCGCGTGGCAGTCGATTTGGCGGGAAGGCCACCAAAATGGCAGACACGATCAAAATGAAACCAATGACCCCCGTCCGCAATATGGCTTGAAAGAACGAATTGTGAATTCCTGTCGAGAGTATCTCAAGCATTTTGGCATGCGTAATATTCCTGGTGTCGGGAAGAAAGGTAATATCCTCGAACCCGGGAAACTCATATCGCCATCGGACCGATTCCTTCCCAAATCCGATGCCAACTCCGTATGTATCCGCAAGGGATGCGAGTGCGTCCGAAATGAACGCGAGTCGGATCCCGGAGTTCGGGTCCAGAGCAAAGGTTTGAGGTATGAAGTTCAGCCCGACGGCATAGGCCGAAGTCAGTGCGGTCGCCAGGGCTGCGGCCATCAACCGGCCGGGCACGCCAATTAGAATGACGATCATCGTGACCGCGAGCACCTTGAACTGAGCCAAGGGGCTGGCGAGGGCTATTCCCAATAAGAGCAAAATGCCGCCGTATCGGCGCCAGTCGTTCGTCAGAAAAATACCGCCTGCAATGAAAAACGCGGCAATGACCATGTTATTGATCAGCGAACCATAAAGAATCGGTATCGTGGATTGCGGAGATGCGCCCTGATATTGCACGTCCTGCTGAAACATCACCGCCGGCGCGACAACGAGAGACAGGAACAGGAAAACGGGTGCACCAAAAAAGGCATTGCCGCTCATCAGCCTGCGGCGGAAATAAGCCTTGGATGCCCATGCGACGGCGAAGAATCCTACAATCGGGACGATTTGCCTTATGACTGCTTCTTGAAGGAAGTGAACCTGCCAGGAATCCGGCATCAGCCCGTATCTGGACAGCAGGGCAATGAAGAGGCAGAAGGCGGTGTAGACCGCCAGCAGACGAGGCGGCACCGTCTGCCGCAGCACGGCATAGGCCAGACAGACACCGACCGGGATCACTATGAAGAAAGGGCCAAGCAGGCGCAGGGATATTGCGAGGGCGCAGGCCAGCCAAATGCCGGAGAGAAAGAGGGTGTAGTCGAGCACGTCAGGGGAATGGCTGCAAACGAGGTCGACCGGCTCTGAACCCCTCCTGCGTAACAATGTCGCTGGCGAGGTCATGGCCTGTATTCCCGGTTAGGACTGAAAGCCGCACGGTTGATCCTGGTCAAAATTACTGCCGAGAGTTTCTCTGCAGGGATGATGCGCAGGATTCCCTCGACGTGGTCCGCGAAAGTGCGGCGTGCCTTCAGCACCAGGAGGACCTCGCTGATGACGCCCATGGCCGCTTCCAGATCAGCGGTGCGGTCGGTGCTGTGAAAATCAACCACTATACAACTGTATTCTTGCTGCAGATGCTGGAGTGCAGCGGAGATGGAGAGCGAGGCATTCAAGTCGGAGATTGACCCCGTGGGCCTGAGAACCAGAACTTCCAGCCCTTCCTGATCCGCGGGAATGGTGGCAAACGCCCTGGCGAGCTTGCGACCTGGCTCCGCGTTCAGCATTGGCTGGTCCATTGATGGCTTTTGCCAATTGGCATCAACGAGCAGTGTCTTTTGCCCAGTCGCCGCAATGACCCTTGCGAGATGAACCGCCACCGTGGAGCTTCCGGAGTTGCCGAGGGGTGAAGCAACGCCGATTACAAATCCGCCTTGGCGGCCCTGAACTCCGCGCATCCGGGTGGCAATCTTGCTCAGCGAGCTGTGAAGCTCGGGAGCGTTCTTTGAGTAGACGGGCTGCAAAGACTGCTCGCATGGCCCCACAACATTCCACCTGCGGCGGGGAATTCTGGGGATCCCTACAATCCGATCAAGGCCGGTCGACCTGTGCACATCCTCGACCGTTATAAGGCGGTGGTTCATTGCTTGCCTGATCAATGCATGACCAACGCCGGCAACCCCACCGGCCATAACGGAGAGCGCTACCATCAGGACCGTTGGCGGCCAACTGCGTTGGCGAGGTGGTTCGGCCGCGGTGATAACCCTTGCGCTCGGGATCAGCGACGAGGCGCTAAAATCGGAGTGGGTCCGCTGCAGAAGGGCATTGTAAAGCGAGCGATAAACCTCGGCCGCGCTCTGCTGCTCGCGGAAAAGGACTCTTGCCCTCTCCGCAGATTCAGGGTCTGACGGGGGTTTCTTCAGTGGTTCGGTCACAAAAGCCTTTTCCCGAAGTTCCGCCAGCCGCTTGTGCAGATCAGAGGCTTCTTCCGCGCGAGCCGCCTGCCGGCGTTCGCGCTGACTTCCGATGTAACCGCCGGCGATCGCGTTCGCGAGCATGGCCGAGAACTGAGGATCGGAAGAGGTGGCCCCGATCTCGACGGCGCGGGAGGAACCCAGCTGATGAACGGAAAACGCGCGCCTCACAAGGACCATCGCCTCATGCCGAATATTTGGCTCCGCCGTCGGCAGTTCGGCGCCGAAGAGAGACGCCAATTGGCTCCGCACATAGCTGGAGATCCGCGCGCGCAAGCTGTCATCCATCACAAACTCTTCGTCTTCCGCTAAGCCAGTGTGGTCAACAACGCGTCCGACGACCTCGTCCGACTGAATGACCTGTATCTGGCTCTCTACATAGACCCGCTCATCTGCCTCAGCTTCGCCCGGTTGCGAAGCGGGCGGAGATGAAAGGAGGATCGTCGCATAGGCGGTGTAATATCTAGGCGAAAGGACCGCATATGCGCCGCCGACACCAAGGCTCACAACCATCCAGAGGAGGCAAAGGCGCCAACTGCTTCGAACAAATCTCAAGATGTCTTTCGCGGTCAGCTCGTCGCGATCCTTGGGGGGGATCGGCTGGTGAGGCGACCCCGACGGCTGAACGACAAAGTGATCAGTGGCGAACATACATGCTCTCCTACGACCGGAAACGATCGGCGTCGTGCTCCAACGGCGCGGATTGGGACGCCGGCGGATATCCTCGCACCCGGCCTGGGTCGCAAGCCGCCGCCGTGCGAAGGACGGCCGCTCCGCCAATGAGGAAGAAGCCGGCTGAAACCACCAGCACGACGACTTCCTTCGCCACCAGCGCATAAACAATGGCTTGCTCCGCCATGACGAAAGACAAAAAATATGTGGCCACCAGGAATACTAGCAGACCGGATACGTTAAGGACGGCCCATTCATTTTCATAGCCGTAACTAAACATGAATATATTTGATGTGAATGTATTTATGTTCATCAGCAATGGTATAATGGCCATTGCACGCACGATAGGTATCGCTCCTGAAAATTCATCTCCGAAGAGGACCAATATTATATATGGAGCAACAAAGAACATTCCAATACTCATCGCCGTTCCGCCTGCTACGGTGAATAGTGATATCCTTATCAGTCGTATCCCGGCAGAAGGGTCGACATGAGCGTAGTATGAAACCCTCGGTATGAAGGTATCCATAAGCAACTTGAAAAATACCCGCGCGGCTAATAGGAATTTTTCGGCGACAGAATATTGTCCGGCTGCGACATAACCTTCGAAATGCCCGACAAGGGCGACAGGGAGGGTGAAGAGGGCAGTCTCCACGGCTAAGAAGAGGCATCCCCTCCAGCCATTGCGCAGCTGCATTCCAATCGTCGAAGGCGTCACGGACCTGAAGCCGCCGAACCCAATCGGAAGGATGAAAGGTAAGCAGATGACGCCACTGACGACGGGAACTGCGCTCTGGATGGCAACGGCGAGCGCGACCTGGTCAGGTGATGCGACCATGGCGACGAAACAGACGAGCGCCAGAACGCGAGCAACAACCACCGCGACGGCCGCCTGCCAGGCGCGTTCCAGGCCGACGAAGAGCCAGGCCGGAAAAATAATGCCGCCGGCGGCCGAGAGCATCGCGCACAGGAATGTCGGCCTACTGAGCGCCAGGACGTCGCCGGCCAGCACAAGGCCAACCAGGCATACGGCAACGAACAGCACTGCCTTGGTGGCCATGACCTGAGCAACGAGTGACGCGATCGCCGCCGGCTCGTATCGAAGGGAAGCAACCCTGCGCTGCGCGGTCCAATGAAATCCATAGGCCACGACGGAGGCAGCGAGTTGTCCGATGGCGAGCGCATACGCGTACTGCCCGAAACTCATGGGTCCGAGGACACGCCCGGCATAGGGCAAGATGATCAGCGGCTGCAGGACGTCGGTGACATGCAGGATAGCCAGACTGGCGGCCTGTTTGCTCAGAGTCATGGTAGCCTCCAGTCAGGTGCCTGTCGAGGCAATGCAAACCACACCGTCCGGATATGGGCAGCGCCGCCTCCCAGCAGCAGCGCCGAAGAACAGCCGCCCGTGAAGGAGTTGGCGCAGATCAGCAACACGGCGGTCCGAGTGTGTTCACTGGTTCCGCCTCCCTCTAACCGTCACGAAGTCTGCGCCTGGGAAGCAGCAACGCCTGCAGCAAAGCCAGGATGAACAGGCTGTTCGTCACGAGATACCTGCTCGCCAGGCGGCGGGGATCCTGGAAGAGCCGGTGCAGCCATTCCAGCCCGCTCTTCTGCATCCATTGCGGCGCCCGCTTGACATCTCCGGCGTGGAAATCGAAAGCTGCTCCTACCCCCAACATGACCGCATTGATCCGGCGGCGATGCGCCTGCATCCAGCTTTCCTGCTTGGGACATCCGAGCCCCACCCACACGATCCTCGCACCGGACTGATTGATCATTCTGACCACTGCCTCATCCTCCTCGGCCGACAGAGGGCGGCGCGGAGGTGAGTAAGAGCCCACGATGTTTATGCCGGCAAACTCGGTTCGAATGCACAGTTCAAGACGCTGGAGGGTGCCCGGGCTGCCGCCGTACAGGAACATTGCCGTGCCGAGTTCCGATGCCCTCCGGCAACAAATCCACATCAGGTCCGGTCCGCTGATGCGCGGCTGATCCGCGTGTCCCTGCCGCCTCAGCATCCACGCCACCGGCGCTCCATCCGGCGCGACAAGGTCGGCGCTATCCATCGCTTCGGCATGGAGGCGATTGCGGCGGGCGGTGACGACACTGTGGACATTGCACAGCAAAACCGTTCGGCTCTCCCGCCGTAGGGCCCAGTCGAAGACGCAGTTGACTGCCTGCGCCAAGCCCAGGGCGTGCACGGGTACCCCAAGCACTTGCTCGCGCAACTGTCCCTGATCGATCGCGTGTCCCTGATCGATCGCGAGCTCTGTCATGCCACACCCTCGATTGCTGCAATAGGTGAGCCATCATCACAGCGTGCGAGCACTTCGAGTTCAATTGCTATTCCGAACGGGAAGCTGGCGGGCGGCGCGCTCACCGGAGGTAGCTAAAAGGAATATCCCTTGTTCTCTCCGTGGTGCCGAAAGAGCGCATGAAATGCGCAGCCCGTCGCGCCGTCGAGCAGGAGGTAAAGCCCCATCACCGCGGGTTTGCCTACGGCATTGTTGTCGGGCGACACCGTGACGATCTTGACGCCGATATGGCCGCCTGCCGACGTGCCGACCGCAACGGAGAGAACAAGGGATATCCTTTTAAGTACTTCCGATGAGCGCCGCCCGCCGGCTTCCCGTTCGGAATAGCAATTGAACTCGAAGTGCTCGCACGCTGTGATGATGGCTCACCTATTGCAGCCATCGACGGTGGCATAACAGAGCTCGCGATCGATCAGGGAGTGGTGGGATGTCGCAAATGTTCGCGGATGATGCCCTCTGGTTGCAGCCTAAAGAATTCACGCAGGATTATCTGGCATCGCTGTGCATCGCATTGGCGCAGATCGATACGGATGCCGTGCAGGAGGCGATACAGATGCTGCGCGCCGTACGCGATGCGGGCGGCACAGTCTTCGTCGCCGGCAACGGCGGCAGCGCAGCGACCGCCTCCCACTGGGTCAATGACCTCGGTAAGGCCACGAAGCGCTCGGGAAGGCAGCCAATCCGGGTCATGGGCCTGACAGACAACGTCTCCTGGATGACGGCGCTCGGCAATGACGAAGGCTACGAGCGTATCTTTGCCGGCCAGATGGAGAACTTCGCCAAGCCGGGTGACGTGCTCATAGTGATTTCAGCCAGCGGGAACTCGCTTAATCTCGTGCGGGCAGTCGAACTCGCTCGCGAAAGGAAGGTAGCCACCATCGGCATTGTCGGTTTTGACGGCGGCACGCTTAAAGAGCTCGTCGATCAGCCAGTATGGGTGCGGTCTGAAAAAGGCACCTACGAACTCGTCGAGGACGCCCACGCCGCGATCTGTCATGCCATCACGCGATACCTCGTCGCCGACCGACCGGAGCGCGGTCAATGAATATTGTCCTGCCGAGCTCTCCCTGCCTGCAAAAGGCAGATGTCGAGGGCCGCACCTACAGCCGGCCGCGCCAGGCGGTCATCCTGGCCGGCGGGCGTGGCACGCGCATGCGGCCGATCACACTCGACCGCCCGAAACCAATGGTGCCGGTGCTCGGCCGCCCTTTTTTGGAATACCAGATCGAACAGCTGCGGCAGGAGGGGTTCGAAAGGGTTCTTCTTCTACTCGGGTATTTGCCCCATGTGGTGATGGACCACTTCGGCGACGGCAGCAGGTTGGGCCTCAGTATCGAATATGCCGTCACCCGTCCCGACGACCTCACCAGCAGCCGGGTATCCAATGCCCGTCACCTCATAGATCCGTGCTTCCTGCTGCTGTATTGTGACAATTACTGGCCGATGCGCATGGAGCGGCTGTGGCAACGCTTCTGTGCGGCCGGCAAGCCTGGAATGATCACGGTCTACAGCAACAAGGACGGCTATTCACGCGGCAGCGTGATCCTTGATGCGGACGACAATGTGACCGTCTTCGACCGGCTCCGCACCACGCCCGGGCTGCAGGGAGTCGAGATCAGCTATGCCATACTGACCGATCTCGCCCTCGAACTCCTGCCCGACGAGGACACCCTCTTCGAGGAGGCCATCTACACGCCGCTCGCGACGCAGCATCGCCTCGCCGGCTTCGTGAGCGAGCACCGCTATTACAGCGTGGGCTCGATCGAGCGTCTACCCGCGACGGAGCGCTTTATGAGGCGCGAAAAAACCATGCTCGTAGATAGGGACGGCGTACTCAACTGCAGACCGCCACGGGCTCAATATGTGTGTTCATGGGACCAGTGGGAGTGGGTTCCGGGTGCAAAGCAGGCGTTGGCCCTTCTGAACGAGGCCGGCTACCGCATAGTCATCATCTCGAACCAGGCAGGGATAGCGCGCGGAGCGATGACCGCCGCTGATCTCGAGGCGCTTCACCAGCGCATGTGCGCCGAGTCCGAAGCCGTCGGCGGCAAGATCGCGGAGATCTACCACTGCCCACACGGCTGGGACGACGGCTGCGACTGCCGCAAGCCCAAACCCGGCATGCTGTATCAGGCACAGCGCGACTTTGATCTCGACCTCACACGCACACTCTTTGTCGGCGATGACGATCGTGACCGTCAAGCGGCCGAAGCCGCGGACTGCCTATATGCGCAAGTAAGCGAGCAATGCTCGCTTCTGGACCTCACCCGTCAACTCCTTTCGAAAGCGGAGCAGGGCAGACATGAATGAACCAACACGCGTTCTCGTCACCGGACACAATGGATATCTCGGTTCTGTCATCGTGCCCGTGTTGCAGGCGGCGGGCTATGAGGTGGTCGGGCTGGACATCGGATATTTTCATGCGTGCACCCTGGGAGCCGACAATACCAGTGTGCCCGAGATCACAAAGGATCTGCGCGCCATCGAACCCCCGGATCTCCAGGGCTTTGACGCGGTGATCCATCTGGCGGCACTCTCGAACGACCCGATCGGAAATCTCAACGCGGATTGGACGAGGCAGATCAATGCGGAAGGGACAGTTCGTCTGGCCACGATGGCCAAGGCGGCCGGCATCCGGCGGTTCCTATTTTCCTCCTCCTGCATCATGTATGGCATGTCGAAAGCCGCCGTCGTCGACGAAACCGCCCCGCTGGCGCCGCAAACAGAGTACGCAAGATCGAAGGCTGTTGCCGAAGAAGCGCTGCGCGCGCTGGCGGACGACCGGTTCTCGCCCGTCTATTGCCGCAACGGCACCGTCTATGGTCTCTCGCCGCGAATGCGCTTCGACACCGTGCTGAACAATTTCATGGGCAGCGCCTTCACAACTGGACGTGTCGAAGTCCATAGCGATGGCACGCCATGGCGGCCCGTGGTTCATGTCCAGGATGTCGCGCGCTATTTCAAATTGATGCTGGAGGCGCCGCTACAGGACATCCACAATGAGGCGTTCAACATGGGTGTTGAAAGCCTCAATCTTCAGGTGCGCGAGATAGCGGAGATCGCCGTTGAGGCCGTCCCCGGCGCGCAGCTCACAATGACACCGAAGCCGGGCGCGGACCAAAGGACCTACAAGGCGGACTTCAGCAAGTTCTCACGGACTTTCCCGGATTTCGAGTTTCAGTCGACGGCGCGAAAGGGAGCGCAGGAGCTTTACGAGGCGTTCCGCTCGATCGCACTTAGATTTGAAGACTTTACCGACAAGCGCTTCACGCGGCTGCGCTGGCTCGATCATTTGCTCAAGGCGGGGATGCTCGATGATCAGCTGCGCTGGCGAACCGCACAGCCGCGTGTTGCCTAATTTTCATTCCGTTGATTTTCGAGAGGGCAAAATATGGAACAGCTAGACGATACCAAAGCCGTGGGGCGCCGCTCAGGACTGGACCTTCTGACCATCATCGATCGCGCTGCACAGCGTCTACCGTCTCTCGTCCTGACGCGCACTCCTTTGCGCGTCAGTTTTGCTGGCGGCGGTACCGACCTGCCCGATTTCTACAATCTCGATTGCGGCGCGGTCTTCAGCGCGGCAGTGGACAAGTACATATATGTCACCGTCAAGCGTCACAGCGAGATCTTTAATGAACCCATCCGCTTGAACTATTCACAGACAGAGCAGGTAAACACCATAGGGGAGATCAAGAACAACATCGCTCGCGAATGCCTGCGTTTCCTGGAGATCGAACCGCCGATTTACATCTCGACGGTCGGAGACATGCCGGCCTCGACGGGCATGGGGGGGTCGAGCTCGTTCACGGTGGGACTGCTCAACGCCCTACATGCATTCCGGGGAGAACGTGTCACCCCTGGCCAACTCGCCGAAGAGGCATGTCACATCGAGATGGACATCCTCAAGGAGCCGATTGGCAAGCAGGACCAGTATGCCGCCGCGTTCGGGGGCATGAACCTGTTCCGCTTCCAGCCTGGCGGCGCGGTAACGGTCGAGCCGCAGCGGGTGCGCAATGGCGCCGTCGAACATCTCTTCAGCAACCTGATGATGTTCTGGACATCGCATCAGCGACCGGCCAGTTCCGTGCTGGCAGAGCAGAAGGCGAACACGTCAAGCAATCTCGATACGCTCAGGCGGATGCGGGACGATGCCTTCATGCTTCAGGAGATCTTTTCGGAGCCCGTCATCGACATAGAACGCTTCGGTGCCGTCCTTCACGCAGGGTGGGAGATGAAGCGGAGTTTGGCGTCCCGCGTGAGTAACGCGGCGATCAATGGCCACTACGACCTCGCCAGGGACGCAGGTGCGGAAGGCGGCAAGCTGTGCGGCGCCGGCGGCGGCGGATTCCTTATGTTCGCGGTCAAGCCGGAACGCCGGGAAAGCGTAAGACGCGCACTCTCACACCTAGCCTATGTGCCTATCGGCTATGAAGTCCACGGCTCGCGCCTCTTGCATCCGGCGCAAGTCTGATGCCGTCCCGCGATCGCACAAGCGGACCGCCGGCGCGAGCAACCCTCAGGAGAGCGTCGGAGATCCGACCCGACGTGACACTCATTTGATCAATGGATCTACGATGCTTTTCACAAAGACCGATATTCCCGGCGCCACCCTGGTGGAACTGCAGAAATTCGAAGACGAGCGGGGCTTTTTCGCACGCGGCTGGTGTTCGCGGGAATTTGCCGAGCAGGGGCTTCCGGATCATGTCGTGCAGATGAATATTTCATACAACAGGCACAAGCATACACTGCGCGGCTTCCACTACCAGCTGGCTCCCCATGGCGAGGACAAGATGCTTCGCTGCATACGGGGCAGCCTGTACGACGTGCTGATCGACATGCGGCCCGAGTCGCCCACCTATAAGCAGCACCTCACTGTGGAACTTTCCGCGGCGAACCAACGGATGCTGGTGATACCGAAGGGCTGCGCGAACGCCTTTCTCACCATTGAGGACCACACCGAGGCCACGTATCTCGTCTCCGAATTCTATGCACCTGCAGCCGAACGCGGTGTTCGTTGGAACGATTCTGCTTTCGCCGTGAAGTGGCCAGTGGATGAGCCGGCGGTGATCTCAGATAAGGACCGAACTTGGCCGGACTACCCTGAATGACCTTTCTCGGCGACGAACTTGCGGGAGCGCTACAGAGGAGACGCAAATGTTCATCGTCGACAGGGAGTTGGAGTTGCTCCAGGCTGAGGGGCGTCCAATTCGCGTGGGTATGGTGGGGGCCGGTTTCATGGCCCGAGGCATCGCGATGCAGATGCTGCGACATGTTCCGGGCATGAAACTCGCAGCCATTTCCAACAGACACGTGGAAAAGGCGCGAGAGGCCTATGCCGCTGCGGGCGCGGACGATGTGACGGAGGCGACCAGCACCAAAGCGCTTGAGGATCTCGTGGCCAGCGGCCGCCGCGCGATCACGGCGGACCCGATGCACATTTGCGAGGCCGAAGGCATCGACATCGTCGTCGAGGCGACAGGCGCGATCGAGTTCGCTGCCCACGTCACAATGCGCGCGATCCGGCACGGCAAGCATGTCGCCCTGATGAATGCCGAACTCGACGGCACGATCGGCCCAATCCTGAAAGTGTATGCCGACCAGGCAGGCGTGGTCCTCACCAATGTGGAGGGGGATCAGCCGGGCGTCATCATGAACCTTTACCGTTGGGTCAGGGGCCTGGGCATACGTCCCGTGCTTTGCGGGAACATCAAGGGCCTGCACGATCCCTACCGAAATCCGACGACCCAGGAGGGATTTGCCAAGAAGTGGGGGATGAAGGCCCCGATGGTCACCTCCTTCGCGGACGGCACGAAGATCTCATTCGAGAACGCCATCGTCGCCAACGCCACAGGCATGCTGGTGGCCAAGCGCGGCATGTACGGGCCTGTGGTCGAGCCCGGGACCCCGATCCAGGAGGCGGTCGGCTGGTATCCGCTCAATCAGCTCCTCGAGGGGCCGGGGATAGTTGATTATTGTGTCGGCGCCATGCCCAACCCCGGCGTCTTCGTTCTTGGCACCACAGAGAATGCCGTCGAGAAACACTATCTGTCACTCTACAAGATGGGCCCCGGGCCGCTCTACTGTTTCTATTGGCCTTATCATCTGTGTCATTTCGAGGTGCCCTTCACGGTGGCGAGGGCCGCGATCTTCCGCGATGCTGCGATTGCGCCCCTGGGCGCGCCGACCGTTGACGTGGTGGCCGCCGCCAAGCGGGACCTTAGTGCCGGAGAGATCCTCGATGGCCTCGGACATTACATGACCTATGGCCTCTGCGAGAACGCGCCGACGGTGCACGCCGAGCGGCTTGTGCCGATCGGGCTCGCCGAGGGCTGCCGACTGCTGCGCGACGTCAAGCGCGACGAGGTGCTCGGCTATGACGACATCGAGCTTCCGATAGGGCGGCTGTGCGACGGGCTGCGCCGGGCGCAGGATCTTGTCTTCTTCGGCAGCTCTGCCGCGTCACCGCAGGGCGAGGTTCTTACAACCGCTTAGTTAGCGGGATGTTCCGCAGACCGAGCCCGAGGAGGTTCGAGATGGCCGAACCGATGGCGCGAACGCTATCCGACTTCCATTACCTGAAGCATGCCGCCGCGCTTTGCCTCCTCTTTGTGGGTACGACTTTCCTGGCCCTTAACCCGGATTGGATCGACAGGCCCCTCGTAAAGGCCATTAACACCGTAGCGAGCAATCAGCCCTTCGCCAGCCGGCTCGCTTTCGGTGCCGTCTACCCAACAACCGAGGGCGCTATAGTTGTGTCCTTGCTTTGGTATTGCTGGTTCGCCCATGACAGGCCGGAATCGAGGGCAAGGCTGGTGAGCGGCGTCTGCGCAGCTGTCCTCGCGGCGCTCGTCGCGCATTTCCTGCAGGGCACTCTGCCGACGACGCCAAAGCCGATTTTTGACGCCGCACTTGGGCTTCATATCCCGGAGGTTCTGGGCGACGCTGCCGTTCTGCGCTCAGCGCCGTTCGCCGGCAGCCCCGGGTTCCCCAGTGAGCGAGCGGTTCTGTTCGCGGGTTTAGCGATCGCCATTCTTCTCGTTCGCTTCGAACTCGGACTCCTCGCCCTGGCCTGCACCTTGGTGATAGAGCTTGCGCGAGTCTACTTGGGGCTGCATTACCCGACCAATGCTCTGGGTAGCCTCGCCTTGGCCGCGACCCTGGCATGGCTAGCACAAACGCGCCCGAGCCTTGAACTCGGCGCCTTGTTTCTCCGGTGGGAGCGCGGCGCCGCACCAAGCTTCTATCTGTGCAGCTTTCTGGTCTCATACCTTGTTATTGCGTTTCAGGACTTGCGCGAACTTGCCAAAGGGCTTCTCCAGTAGGAACTGGTGTGAAGCCGGCCAGGAAACGTCATCTTGGCCAAGCAACAACAATCATGCTGAAGGGTTCGCAACAGCGGCGAATTACCACAATGCAACGGATCAAAAAATATGCATCCGGCAGCTGGATAAGGCTCCCCATACGGCTTCCACTGGCCCTATTACCTCTGCCATTTCGAGTACCCACTACGTCGCGCGGCCGCTGTTCAAAAAGCCCGATCGCTCCGCTCGGCGAAGCCCAGGGTCAATTTCGTTCGAACCGCGAAGGCCCGCCCTCCCCTGCGTTCAGCTCCGCAACGAACAGGATCACCACTTCTTCGGCTCCGCAAGTAGCCGGCACGCAGCCCTCGGACAGGGGCATCGGCGTAGGGACTCGTGAGCCGGCGATCGCAGCGGGGCGGCTACTTCCTATGCAGCGGGGCGAAGACGTTGGCCGAGCCCAAGGCGACGCTCCCGCAGCATCTGTTACGAACGCCGAGCGATGGGGATTACCTCCTTTTGCTGGGGTGCCTGCCACAATGACACTCTGATCGCGGGAGGGAATTGATGTAAAATTCACAGGGCGATAGCCCCTCCGCGTTAGGCCAGACTCTGGCGCTCTTGTCCATTTGGACATGGTGAGGACGGCGCAGTCAAGCGGAACAGCTACTACAAATAAGCCAAAGGCACTATTGATGTACAATCCAGATTGGCTCCGGTATTCTAAGCGCGTTGTAAGAGCGGCCTTAGGATTCGATCATCTTCTCCGGCCCGAATGCTCTGTTCCTACACAAAAACTCGGCTCCGTATATGGAGGTTGGGTGGTTGCGGTCGATCCTCTTCTAGGTACTCCCTCCCCTATTGTTCTTTCCTTTGGCTTAGGGGACGACATTTCATTTGATCAGGAAATCAGCAAAGTATTCGGCGCAAAGGTCTTTGGGTTTGATCCGACTCCGGCCAGTCTTAACTGGATTGCCGCTCAGGAATTACCCCCCACTGTGCGGATCTACCCCTTTGGAATATCTAATTTCGACGGGGAGCAGACGTTTGCTGTGTCCGAAGATGATACACGCAGCAATTTTTCCACGAAGATGGTTACGGGCAAGAGCATTATCTGCAACGTGAGGCGTTACTCTACTATCCTGGATATGCTCGGACTGGCAACTATCGATGTGCTGAAACTCGACGTTGAGGGGGCAGAGCACGACGTCCTTCCAGAGGTGCTTGGATCTGATGTCTTACCGAGACAGATTCTCGTCGAGTTTCACCACTGGTGGCACCGCACTCCGGTGGAGCAAACCTACCGAACAGTGGAAGCGATAAAGGGCCAGGGGTACACCCTGTTCCATGTTTCTCCTGCGGGCCACGAATTGTCATTTTTGCTGACGCGATAACAAACCTTACGAGAACTTTCGACAAGCCGCCGTCGGTGGCGGGGATCGTCGGCAACAAGCGCCCCGACGCCACGCTTGCCAGGTGACCCGAGATGCAGGCTGGACGCGAACGTTTCTCAGCCGGCATGGCCCGCGCTGCACTGGTCAGACGACCCACATGTTCGGCATTGCCGACGGCAGCATGGGCGGCAAGCAGCTCGCGGAGAAGCGGTGGCGCAAGCGCTTGTGAACTGACGGCTCGCGGCAGGGCGGCTACGTCCGACGAGGCTAGCCAAGCAGAAAGGGGACGCACGGGAAGTAGCTGTGACGGGCATTGAGCGGTGGGGATTACCTCCTTTGCCGGCGTGCCTCCCACAATGACACTCTGGTCGAACAAAGCGCTTTCGCCTTTCATTTGAGGAGTGCGGGGGCGGACCGTCGGTCGACGGCGCCACCACAGCCCTCAACGATTGGATGGGGCACGATGACAGATCGCATTGCGCTCATAACTGGTGTGACCGGTCAGGACGGTGCCTACCTTGCCAGACTGCTGCTGGAGAAAGGCTATACTGTCCACGGACTGAAACGCAGATCCTCCTCCTTCAATACCGAACGCATCGACGACATCTACGTCGATCCGCACGAACCGGACGCACGCTTCTTTCTCCACTACGCCGACCTGACCGATGCGACCAATCTCATTCGCATCATTCAGGAGACGCGCCCTACCGAAATCTACAATCTTGCGGCCCAAAGCCATGTCCAGGTAAGCTTCGAGACGCCGGAATATACCGGCAACGCCGATGCCCTTGGCACACTCAGGCTGCTTGAAGCCATACGCATCCTGAAGATGGAAGAGCGGGTGCGCTTTTATCAAGCGTCAACCTCCGAGCTGTTCGGCAAAGTCCAGGAGGTGCCCCAGACGGAGAAGACGCCGTTCTACCCGCGCTCTCCCTATGCGGCGGCCAAACTCTATGCCTATTGGATCACGATCAATTACCGTGAAGCGTACGGAATGTTCGCTTCCAATGGCATACTGTTTAATCATGAAGGTCCCACGCGCGGCGAGACGTTTGTGACCCGAAAGATCACACGTGCGGTTGCAGGTATCGAGCGAGGCTTTCAGTCCACCCTCTATCTTGGAAATCTGGACGCGAGACGCGACTGGGGGCATGCTCGCGACTATGTGGAGGGCATGTGGCGGATTCTTCTGCACGCCGAGCCTGACGACTTCGTCCTCGCCACGGGCGAAACCCATTCTGTGCGCGAGTTCGTGGAACGTGCCTTTCGGGCAGTCGGCCGCGTCATCGTCTGGGAAGGTAAGGGGGTGGACGAGATCGGCCGGGATGGCAAGACAGGAGATATCCTCGTCCGAGTCGACCCACGCCATTTCCGTCCGACGGACGTCGATCTCCTGATGGGAAATCCGGCGAAAGCCCGCTCAAAGCTCGGCTGGTCGCCTAAGACGACGTTCAGCGACCTCGTGGCGGAAATGGTGGCCACCGATCTGAAACGTCTGGAGCGAGAGATCTGGCACATGGACAGTAGCGTCTAGAGAGGGCCACCGGTCATGGACTACACTTATCGGCTCGACGCAAAACGGATATTCGTGGCTGGCCACCGTGGCATGGTCGGCTCGGCTGTGGCGCGGCGATTGGAAGAGGAAAACTGCGAGGTCCTAATGGCTCCGCGCGACGTTCTCGACCTTCGAAATCAGGACGCCGTGAAGGCGTGAATCGTGGTTCGAGTCCATGAGCGGGAACCAGCATCGCCCGCGCCAGGCAACCGATCGGACCGGTGTGCCGTCCTTTTCACTGGCAAGGTGGTCGGGCCGACCAAGTAGCCCTATAACCACCAGATGTGACGGAGGACGACATGGCCGACGACAAATCCAAGACCAAGCAGGACCGCAAACCGGCCGCCGGCGAGGAGCCTTACGACGTTGCGGCTTTTGCGAAAAAATACGGCCTACCGCCGAGCGAGGCCGTGACCATCATCAAGCGGTACGGGCCTTCGAGAAAGAAGCTCGATGCGCATATGGCGAGCCGCAACGCCTGATCCGCATCCGGCGGCGTCGACGACCCGGACTGCGGCTTGACCATACCCGCCTGTTTTCCGGTCGGTTTCTGCCGGATGCGCGAATTTCCCATTTTGGGAACTCGCCCCTTGTTCCCGTTTTGGGAATTTGCTATATCAAGGCGTGCAGATCGTCAGCAAAAAGACCCTTGTTGCCTTCTGGACCAGGCACCCCCAGGCGAAGGGGCCGCTGACCGCCTGGTATCTGGCGGTCGACAAGGTCGAGTGGAAGACCTCTGCTGACATCAAGAATCAGTTCGGCGCGAACGTGGACTTCGTCAGTGACAACCGCGCGATTTTCGACATCGCTGGCAACAAGTACCGGGTCATCGTTCATGTCAGCTACACGTACAAGCGGGTGCTGATCAAATTTGTCGGCACCCATGCCGAATACGCAAGATAGATGCGGAAACCGTGTGATGAAAAACATTCGCCCCCTCAAAACCGAAGCTGACTATGACTGGGCCATCGCTGAGATCACCCGATATTTCGACAACGAGCCCGAGATCGGTTCCCCCGACGGCGACCGTTTCGATGTGCTCGCCGACCTCATCGAAGCCTATGAGACCAGGCATTATCCGATCGAGGCGCCGGACCCTGTCACGGCCATTCGCGCTCATATGGAAATGGCCGGCCTGAAGCAAGTGGCCCTTGCCGAAGTCATCGGCTCGGCTTCACGAGCCTCGGAAATCTTGAACAGAAAGCGCTTGCTGACGATGGATATGGTGCACCAGATCCACAAGAATTGGCACATTCCGGCGGAAGTGCTTATCCAGCCTTATCACCTTTCAGGTGATGCGAAGACCGAACGGCGCCGGCCGGCGCGCAGCATTTGAAGCGATGGCAAGACATTTCGTCCATTGCCAACTGGCGAAGACCCGCTTGCAATGCCTAAAGTCCTGACAGCTTGGAAAACCCTGCCCTCAAGATCGGCCTGATCGACCTCGGAGCGCCGATTCATGGATGTTGCTCTTGCATTAGCTTGAGCGCATATTTCGTCAGCCGGTGAACTACCCAAGCCGGTTAGGCTCGGCGCCAGTCCCCCCTCGATCCCTCGACGCCGAGCCGCTGGGATCGGCCTGGAGGCGAACCATGCCCATGTATCTCTCACGATTCAGCTATACGCCCGAGACCTGGGCGCGCCTGATCGAAAACCCCGAGGATAGACGCGAGGCAGCCCGCACCTACATCGAGTCGGTGGGCGGAAAGCTGCACGGGTTCTGGTACGCCTTCGGAGAGCACGATGGCTGGAATCTGTGGGAGGCGCCAGACAACGTTTCGATGGCATCCGTCGCGCTTGCCATTGGTGCGGGAGGAGCGCTCAGCTCGTACGAGACCACCGTTCTCCTAAGCGTCGAAGAAACGATGCAAGCCCTCGGCAAGGCGAAGTCGGTCCGGTATCGCCCGCCGGGAAAGCCCTGACCAACTCGCGCGGTGTGGGCGCCGCAACTGTTTCCAGACTTTCTCGCGGCCGTTAATGCATGTCGCCCAAAAGCATGCCCTCAGGCTTGAACCGAGGGTCCTGCAGCCTCGCATCCGGCCAGCAAATGCTACGCTCGCCGCCCAGCTGGCAAAGCCGCTCGCGCGCTCGCCCGCGTAACGATCGCTTGCAGCGGCTCCGGCTGGTGCAGCAGAAATCCCTGGCCGAAGGCAACGCCCATATCCCTGAGGATGTCGAGCGCATCCTGCTCTTCGATCTTCTCCGCCACCACGGAGCAGTCGAGGCTTCTGGCTATGCCCGATATGGCTGAGACGATCTCGCGGTCGAAACGGCTCTCCGCAATATGCTCGATGAAGGAACCGTCGATCTTGATCGTGTCGACGGGAAAGCGCCGGAGATATTCGAACGAGCTCATGCCCGCCCCGAAATCGTCGAGGCTGACTCGGCAGCGCCGCTCGCGCGCCTTGCGGACGAACTCTTCGGCAGCAGTGAAATTGGTGACCGCGGCGGTCTCCGTGATCTCGAAGCCGATGCCGGAATGCGGCGCCCCGGTCTCATCGATGACGGCGTCGACGAAATCCCAAAGCTGCGGATCGCTCAGCGTCTGTGCCGACAGGTTGAAGCCGAGCGTGAGCGCCCCTGACTTCAGCGCCGGACCATGAAGCGAGAGCGCCGTCCTGATGATCCAGCGATCGAGCCGCGAGGCAATGCCGAACCGCTCCGCCGCCGGGATGAACTCGCCCGGCGGGATCAGCCGCCCGTTGCGCCCGGCGAGCCGCGCAAGGACCTCGACATGGCGGTTCTCCTGCCAGGGTTGTCCGAGGCGATGGATTTCCTGGCCGAACAGTTTCAGCCTTCCGTCTTCCATGGCATCGACGGTGTCGGCCGCCAGCCGCGCCGCATTGAGGCCCCCGGATGTTGTCTCAGGGGAGAACACCGCGAAGCGATTGCGCCCGGCGGCCTTGGCCGCATAGCAGGCGTCGTCGGCGCAGGCCAGCGCGTCGGCCACCGCGGTATTCTCATCGGCGACAAAGGCGATGCCGATGCTGGCCGCGAGCTTGCGCGACGCCGCCGTCAAGCCGAGGTCGGCATCGCGAACCGCCGCGAGAACGGCGTCGGCGAGACGCTCGGCTTGCGCTGCGTCGCAGTCAGGCACCAGCAGCGCGAACTCGTCGCCGCCGAGGCGCGCGGCATGCACCGACGGCGGCAGACAGCCCAGAATGCCCTCGGCGACGCGCTTCAGCGCGAGGTCGCCGGCGGCGTGGCCGGCGAAGTCGTTCAAGGCTTTGAAATAGTCGAGGTCGACATAGAACACTGCGAGCGGAAACTGGCGCGCCGCTGCGATATGTTCGGCCAACAGCCGGTCGAATGCGGCGCGGTTCAAAAGGCCGGTCAGCGCGTCGTGACGGGCCGCATGGGCAAGTTCCTGGTCGCGTTGCTTGGCCTCGGTGACGTCGCGCACAGTGCCCAGGATCTGGCCTGACGACTGGGCGTCGGCGATGGCCCGTATCAGCGATTCGACATGTCTGATGTCGCCGTCCCGCTTGATGATGCGGTATTGCACGGCGACGACCTTTTGGGTTTGCAGCGGCGCCAAGTGGGCCCGCTCGGCATCGGCCCTGTCGTCCGGATGCAGATAGCTGTGCCAGAGGTCTTGCGACACCTCGTCGGTTTCGGCGACAAGCCCGAAGATTTCCCGCGTGCGCTCGTCCCAGTAGCTTTTGCCTGCGGCAAGATCGTGATGCCAGATGCCGGTGCCGCTGGCGGCCAATGCCAGGCGAAAGCGGACATTGACCTGTTCGAGCTCTGCTTCCGCTTGCTTCTGCTTGCTGATGTCGGTCTGGACGCCCATCAGTCTGACCGGCCGGCCTTCCGCGTCGCGTTCGACCACTCCGCCGCGATCGAGAACCCATACCCAGTGACCGGATTTGTGCTTCAGCCTGAGCTCGGTCTCGATCGAATCGGTCAGGCCGGCAATGTGGCGTTCGCCGCTGGCTACCGCCCGCTCGCGATCGTCGGGATGCGTCAGCTGCAGCCAGAGATCGCTCGCCTCGACGAGCTCACCCTCGCCATAGCCGAGCATTTGCGACCACATCGCCGAGTAAAAACAGTCGCCGCTCCTGAGATCCCAATCCCAGACGCCAAGATGCGCGCGTTCGAGCGCCAGCTCCCAGAACTCTCCGTTGCGATTCTTCTTGTCAGCCATGCCCTGGACTTCGCCTGCCCCGTCGCGGCCATTGTGCGGCAAAACCAGAGAAGAAACTGTTACCGGTTGGGTTAAAGGCCGGGATTCCGCAGGAATAGCCGCGGCGGGCAGCTGCGATATGGGTCGATTGCCCTGACTCGGCGCCCGTATCATGCCGGCTGTGCTGCTGGCTGCCCTGGGGCTGGCGGATGGCCGCACCGGCATTGCTCTGAGGGCTGACTAGTCCGCGCGGTTAAGGCTCGCCGCGTCGATCGAGTCGTCTTCCAGCAGATGGCGCAGCAATTTCGGGTCCGCCTCGATGGAAAAGGACTGCACATTGGGAAAGAACACCAGCCGGCTTGGCTTCGACTTTGACGCCTTGCAGGCGCGGTCGACGAGGTTGCGCAACATCTGTTCGCTCTCGGCGGGTGGCAACGGCTTGGATCCGGCCGGCGACCCGACCACGACCACCGCCTGGATCGGACCGCTGTTCACCGTCGCCCGGTCGAGCGCCTGCTTCAGCCGCGGGTCGATCTTGTCGATGTCCATCGTACACCGTTACAGCTTGGATTTGGCGACCATCGCGTCCGGTACGCCCTTGTTCCCCCTTAATGTGCTTATTCCACTGGGCCGCTTGCAAGAGGCAATGATCGCTTTTTGGATTTGCGCGCCGGTCGCCTCGGGACGAAACTGCTTGAGCAATGCCGCGAGCCCGGCAATGTGCGGCGCCGCCATCGAAGTGCCGGAAAGCTTCTTGAGCCCGCCGCCAGGCGCCGAGGACCAGATGCCGGCGCCCGGCGCAATCAGCGTCGGCACGATCCGTCTCGGCGTCTCGGCGAATTGCTGGCTGGAGGAATTGAACCAGATCTGGTCGGCCTCGTCGGCGGCACCGACCGACAGCGATTCCGGCAGATTGCCTGGCGTGCGGCTGGTCTCCGCCCCTTCATTGCCGATGGCGACGATCGGCAGGATGTCACGGTCGCGCAATTGCCTGACCAGCGCCGCGACCAGCGGATCGAATCTACGCACACCCAGCGAAAGGCTGATGATCATGACGCCCTGGCCGACACACCAATTCAGCCCCGCAATCATGCGCGCCGGGATATCGCCACCCTCGATGACCGTTCCCGCCGCAAGCCGCGCCCCCGGCGCGACGCCGAAGGTGACATTCTGGAACGGCTGGCCAACCAGCAGGCCGGCCGTGTGCGTGCCGTGAAAGCCGGTATCGACCATCGCTGTCGTGACATTGAGCTGCTGGCCGAGTTCGTCGAACACCGAAGAGGCATCGATGGCGTCGGCGAGCGCCGGATGGGCGCTGTCAATGCCGGTATCGAGATGGCCGATCAGAACGCCGTCTCCCGTCAGCCCGGCATCCCACAGTTTCGGGATGCCCAGTCGTTTGAGCGCCCAGGAGACGCCTTCTGGCGGCCCGGCAAGCGCTGCCTCCTCATCTTCGAACGGACGGATCAGGCTCATTTCCGGCGGACTGAAAAGCTCCGCCACCTCGTCCTTCTTGTTACGCAACTCCGCCAGGCCCGTGCGATCGACCGTCCCCATCATCATGCCGAGATAAGGGAAGTAGCGAACTCCGGCGTTTTCGGGGACAGCCTCGGCGTGCTCGTCGCGCACGTACTCCGGCTGGCCGCGCCGCATCGGGCCATCCGCGGCGATACGCGAGCGTATCGTCGGCTCGCTGCTGCTGGCAAGTTCGCGCGCCATTTGCGACATGCGCGAATTCTTGAACGGACGAAAGCAGGACGCGATCGACTGCGCCACTTCCTGCTGCATTGAAATCGTCTCGGTCAACGCCACGGTAATCCGCCCATCGACTTTGTGCCGTTTGGTCGGCTTGAGCACCACGACCACGCGCGTATGCCCCGAAGCCTCCAATTCGTCCTCGATCGGCATCGCTCAATCTCCAAAGAAATCCGACCAGCTCATCCGCACCATGCCCGCCGGCGGCGGTGCATTGTCCGGGGCAATGACTGCGGCAAGGCCAGCCGTCTCGAACGGCGGCCGCGCCCTCGTCTTCCAGTCCTCATCGAAGACCCCGGCGAAATACTGCGCGACCTCACGATCCTCGATGATCAGGCCAGCATCACGGTTGCGCAGGAACCCATCGCCCGACCAGTTTTGGCTGCTGACCAACACCTCGGTGCCGTCGCGCACGATGCCCTTGTTGTGGATTTTCGACTGCACCTTGAAGACAGCTTCGTTAAAGCCGTTCTGCGCCAGCAGACGAATGGCATCGTCGGCTCCTGAACCGACGATGATCCGCAGCGTGAAATCGTCCTTCCAGGACAGCTTGCCGATGTCGTCGAGCAGCGCCTTGAAATCCTCGTCCTCGGCGCGCTCCGAATAGTTGATGTAGGAGTACTGGAGATCGAGGCTCTTTTGCGCGCCGCGGATCCATTCGCTGATGCGCCGCGCATAATTGTCGGGAGACAGGAGCGGCCGCACGCGCGCCGACTGCCCGGACAGGATCTTTTCCGGCGCGACCGGATCGGCGGCGGCAAGTGCGGCATCCCCAAGCAGATCGCCAAGCGGCACGAACAGGTCTGGAAAGGCCGGCCTCTCCTCCCCCGCCAGAGCCGCATCGCTTTCGGATTCCCTCTTGTCATGCGCGATGTAGCGCTCGAACAACCTGGCTAGCGCTACATCCTCGACGACGACATGCCATTCGCGGTTGCCCTTGCTGAACCAGCCGCCGGCCGGATGGCCGATCGGGTCGATATCGGGCTGGCTGTTGGGCGACCAGTTGCCGCTCGACAGCCAGAAACGCTTATGATCCTGCACCGCCACCTTCGGGTGATAGGCCGATGGGAAGCGCCTGCTCTTGGCGCACCGGATGACCTCGGCGTCGTAGAGGTCCCCGAGCTTCTGCTCCAGCCGCTCCTGAATGTCGCGTTCGGTGTCCTTGATGCCGTCGTCGAGCGTCAGTTCCACCTTCACATCATTGGCGCGCACGACCTCGATCAGCGTGTTCGAAATATAGTCGGCAGAGAAATCATACATGGCGACGTTGAGCGTGTTGCGGGTTCCGACCAGGAAATCCCTGAGCACGATCCAGCCCTGATCCGGCCCGACCGCGCACAGGATCGGCTTCGAGATCTCGAAACTGGCATCGATGGGGTCGTCGGGCAGGCCCTCATAAGGGATCGTCGCCGCGGCCGCGGTTTCGATCTCCTCCTGCAGCGCCCGCAGGCCTGGATTGAGCTCGATCTGTTTCCAGGGATCGGCCTGCATCACATCGAGCCGCACGCCTTCGACCTCGCCGGGCGCGAAGTCTTCCGGCAGGAGCCGCGCCCTGGGCAGCTTGCTGGCAACATAGAGGATGATCGCCGGTTCGCGCAGCAGCTTTCCCTGAACGATGGGGAAACCGGGCTCGGCGCCCAAAGCATTGGGAATCGACAACAAAAGCTCACGATTGCGATCGATGACCGCCTGGACGCGGTGTCGATCTACTTGGCTTAATTTACGCATGGACGCCCCCCGGCAAGATTTTATATCTACCTTGAACCCATCATTTCCAGCCTGGCAAACATTCCTCAAAGTAAATTGTGCGACGATGTCGAACTGTCGTCAACAGGCAAAAGGTCCCTGCCCATGGCCGCAGAACAGACAGATTTTTGTGTGCAAGGCCAAAACAAACTCAATTGTCGTTCAATTTCCGACGACAGATAAGAGCCGGCTTGCGATGATTTTTGCTTGGCGGCAAGCCCGGATAGTGTCCGGCTGCGCTGTTCGACGCCGCGTCGACACTCGCTTGGACAGCCGGTTCCGTCGCGTTCCTTCCCACCCATTGTAACTTGGAATCGACAGCATCCATGCGCTCAAGATCACCGAGGCACCGCCCGGATCACACCTTGGCTCTGAAGCGCGCTGCCTCTTCCGAACCGCTTGTGGCGTCGCCTGCGCTATAGGAATGGGCGCCGGCGCCGGCCAGCTTGCCGCCGTCGACGATCAGGTAGTCCTCGCGGATCGGCCGGCCTTCGAACCAGCACTCCAGGATTTCGCGCGTGCCGGCGGCATAGCGCGCCTGGGCGGAGAGCGACGATCCCGAAATATGCGGCGTCATGCCGTGATGCGGCATCGATCGCCACGGATGGTCCTTGGGCGCCGGCTGCGGGAACCAGACGTCGCCGGCATAGCCCGCGAGCTGGCCGCTCTCCAGCGCACCGGCGACAGCGTCACGATTGCAGATCTTGCCGCGCGCCGTGTTCACCAGATAGGCGCCGCGTTTCATCCTGGCGATCATCGCCTCGTCGAACAGGTTCTCCGTCTCCGGATGCAGGGGGGCGTTGATCGTCACCACGTCGCAGATGCCGACCATCGACGCCGGGTCTGGGTGGAAGGTGACGCCAAGCTCCTTCTCGACCGCCTCGGGCAGGCGGTGGCGGTCGGTGTAGTGCAGTGTGACGTCGAACGGCTGCAGCCGGCGCAGCACCGCGCTGCCGATCCGGCCGGCGCCGACAGTTCCGATCTGCATGCCTTCGACATCGTAGGAGCGCGCGACACAGTCGGCGATATTCCAGCCGCCTTTGATGACCCACTGGTAGGACGGGATGTAGTTTCGCACCAGCGCCAGGATCATCATCACCACATGCTCGGACACGCTGATCGAGTTGCAGTAGGTCACCTCGGCGACGGTGATGCCGCGATCCATGGCGGCCTGCAGATCGACATGGTCGGACCCGATGCCGGCGGTGATCGCAAGCTTCAGTTTGTTTGCCTTGGCGATCCGTTCCTTGGTCAGATAGGCCGGCCAGAACGGCTGCGAGATGACGATTTCGGCGTCACCGAGTTCACGTTCGAAAACGCTGTCGGGACCGTCCTTGTCCGAGGTCACGACCAGGCTGTGCCCGGCGCTTTCCAGATAGGGCCGCAGGCCGAGTTCGCCCGACACGCTGCCGAGCAGAACGCCCGGTTCGAAGTCGATGGCCTTCGGTGTGGGAAGCGTCTGGCCGCCGGGATAGCGGTCGAGCTTCGGCAGCCCATCCCGGGCATAATTTGACGGGTAACCGTCAACCGGATCGTCATAGAGGACGCAAACGACCTTTGCCATTTTGGTTCTCCCTTCGTCTGATAACGAGGAAGACGCTCGATTGTTAAGGCTGCCCGCCGAAACCGAACGGGCGGCCACCTGGTTTGTCAGAGGCCAGCAACTCCTGGCGCTTCCTCGGAAAGTTGCGCGCTATTGCGAATTAAATGGAGGAGCCGGACGTGGCTTCAAGGCCGGCGGCAGGCACCGCGTTCATCGTTGACCTTGAGCGTACGCGCGACGACGATCCGCCATCGCAGCCACCGCCGCGACGCGCCAGCCACAAAGCCTCACTTCTTCCCTTGCGGGTAGATCGTCTCGCCGCGCTTCAGCATCTCGACGAACGCCGCGATCTTCTTCTTGCGCCCAGCCTCGGTCTTCATATTGTGGATGCGGAAGGCGAGCGCGAAACGGTTCTGCGCGCTGAGCGTTGCCAGCATCGCCTTGGCCTTGGGCTCGGCGTCTATTGCCGCATGGAGATCGTCGGGGATTTTCATGTCCTTGCCGCTTCCATAGGCGCGCGCCCAGCGCCCGTCGGCCTTCGCCGCATCGACCTGTTTGAGCCCATGCTCGGTCATCCGGCCCTCCTCGATCAGCCGGGCGACGTTGTCGACGTTGATCTGGCTCCAGGTGCTCTTCTTGCCGCGCGGCGTGTAGCGCTGCAAATAGCTCTTGTCGTCGAGCCCCTTGCGCACGGCGTCGATCCAGCCCCAGCACAGCACCACGTCGATGGCTTCCTTGGGCGTGATCGAAGGCAGCCCCGAACCGACCTTGTGGATCTTGATCCAGACTTCTGTCGCGGTGTCGTGGTGCTGGCCGAGCCAGGTGTAGAAGCTTTCGGCATCGCTGAATTCACGCACCTTGGCGGGATCGACCTTGACCGGCGCCATCAGCGGTTCCGCCTTTTTGCGGTCGTCATCGGTTTCCTCCTTATCGCTGCTCAGCTCCGATCGAATGGAGCAACAGTGGCCTTGTTGCAAGGCTGGCGGGACAGCGTCGCTGTCCCCGCCCAGCCCATGGCGGTTCTTCCCGTCGTACTGTAGGAATCTCCCGGCAGAACTGGCCCATAATAGACACGGCGGGCTTCAACTGGGGGACATATTGTCATGCGAGCAATGATGCTCGGCCTGATGCTGCTGGCGTCAACCATGGCCCTGGCGGAACCGATAGAAACTCAGAAGATCATCACCGTGCTGACCGGCGACTGGAATGGCGACGGCGCCGTCGATCTGGTGATGATCGTCGAGACCGCGCCCAGCGACCCGATGGACATGCATTTCTTTCTCAGGGATCGCGAGCGCAACTTTTTGCGTCCTGCCGGCGTCGTGCGTGACCAGATTCTCGGCGAGTGGAACGGTTATGACCGGCCCGGCTACGAGGCCTCCGACACCGTGCCGGAGCTGACCGCGCTGCCCAACGGCTCGATCAAACTGTATCTGCCGGCAATGCCGGTCGGCAGCAAGCGGACCAACCAGACGCTGACGCTCGCTTACCGCGACGGCGTCTTCATCGTCGCCGGCTTTGCCTATGACTATCACGACTACCTTGCGGACAATGTCGCAAGCGACTGCGATTACAATGTTTTGACCGGCAAGGGCAAAAGCAGCAAGATGCAGCCCGATGGGACCACAAAGCAGAAGACCGTGGCGGTGGAAGGCAAGATCATTGCCTTTTCGGAGTGGAACCCCGGAACAGGCTTCAGCGCCTGCGGCGAATGAGGCACCTTTCCTTCTCCCCTTGTGGGAGAAGGTGGATCGGCGCGCAGTGCCGAGACGGTTGAGGGGTGTTGGAAGAAACTCAACGCCTCACTCCGTCCAGCACCCCCTCATCCGGCCGAGCTTCACTGCAGCTGCGGTTTCTTGAGAAAACTGTTGCGGTCGGCCGACTTGACGCGCAGCCAGGTTTCGCGGCCGTCGCGCACAACCCGCAACGGGATCTCGGCGCCCGCCGGGTTCTGCCACAACTTGCGGTAGAAATCGGCGAGCCCGTCGACTTCGCGGTCGCGGACATCCGAGATGATGTCGCCCTGGCGCAGGCCGGCTTCGGCGGCCGGGCTGCCTTCGGCGACGCTCATCACCACAACCTCGCCATTGCTTTCGGCGGAGAAGGCGCCGAGCCATGGGCGCGGTGGCCTGGCAACCTGGCCGCGTGTCAGGAGATCGTCGAGAATGGGCGGCAGAAGGTCGATCGGCACCACCATGTTGATGTCGGCGATCTCGCCGGCGCGGCTCATCTGCAAGCGCAGCGAACCGATGCCGAGCAGCCTGCCATCCTGCCCGATAAGTGCCGCACCTCCCCATGACGGATGGGCGGGCGCGGTGAAGATCGCCTCGTCCAGCAGATACTCCCAATAGCCGGCGAATTCCTGCTTGGTGACGATGTGCGCGCTGACCGCCTGGCCGATGCCGTCGGCGAGCACCACCGGGTCGCCGGCCGTCGCCCTGGCCGCGTCGCCAAAGGCCACCGCAGGCAGGCCGAGCGGCGCCAGCGCCTGCGCCAGGCCGAAGCCCGATTCCTGGTCGTAGGCGAGAGCGTGCGCGGGAACCACGCGCCCGTTGTGGTCGGTCAGCCAGACTTCTTCCGCCTCGGTGATGAGATAGCCGATGGTGAGCACCAGCCCGTTATCGCGAATGACCACGCCGCTGCCTTCCCGGCTCGTGCCCAGCGCATTGGCGGTGAAAGCATCGTCCGGGATCGAGGCGCGCACCGCCACGATGGACCGCAAAATCGTATCGATGGTCATGCTCTCAATCCCGGCAATATTCATGACGGCCGCCAAAGGCCCGATATCCCTATAGGTATGGCGCACGTGACGAGGCGCAAGGGCATCGGTGAGCCCTTCTCCCCGGGGAGAAAGGGCATGCGGCGTCGACTATAGTTCAACATAAGTTGAACTTCCTGCTGACCGCACTACCTGTATCTATGTGTAGATGAACCTGCCCCACGAATCTCCCGCTTCCATCGCGCAAGCTGATCGCCCAAGACCCTCCCGCTTACAACACAAGGCTCCCGAGATGAACCAATACACACCGCCGAAAGTATGGACCTGGAACAAGGAAAATGGCGGCGCCTTCGCCAGCATCAACCGGCCGATCGCCGGCCCGACGCATGACAAGGAGTTGCCGGTCGGCAAGCATCCGCTGCAGCTTTACTCGCAGGCGACACCGAACGGCGTCAAGGTGACGATCATGCTGGAGGAGCTCTTGGCGCTCGGCCACAAAGGCGCCGAATATGACGCCTGGCTGATCAGGATCAACGACGGCGACCAGTTCGGCAGCGGCTTTGTCGAGGTCAACCCCAACTCCAAGATCCCGGCGCTGATGGACCGCAGCGGGCCAAAGCCGATCCGCGTCTTCGAATCCGGCTCGATCCTGGTGCATCTGGCCGAAAAATTCGACGAATTCCTGCCGACCGAGCAGCCGGCGCGCGCAGAAACCCTGTCGTGGCTGTTCTGGCAGATGGGCTCGGCGCCCTATCTCGGCGGCGGCTTCGGCCATTTCTATACCTATGCGCCGGAAAAGATCGAATATGCCATCGACCGCTTCGCCATGGAGACCAAGCGCCAGATGGACGTGCTCGACCGGCGCCTCGCTGAAAGCGAATATCTCGGTGGCGACGCCTACACGATTGCCGATATCGCCGTGTGGCCCTGGTATGGCGGGCTGGCCAAGGGGCGCATGTACAACGACGCCGGCGAGTTCCTGTCGGTCACGGAGTACAGACACGTGCAGCGCTGGGCCGACGCGATCGACGCGCGGCCGGCGGTGCAGCGCGGGCGCATGGTCAACCGCGCCTTCGGCGAGCCCGCGATGCAGCTGCACGAGCGCCACGACGCCAGCGATTTCGACACCAAGACGCAGGACAAGCTGGCGGCGGAGTGAGCAGAGCGACGGAGCTGAGCGGATGACGCGCTGATGTCCCCCTTGTGGGGGAGATCGGCAGCTTCAACCCGCCCCGTCTCGACGGCGGATTGCACAAGCCGCAGGCAGGCTTCCGCGCTGCCCAAACCCAGGCATATGTATCCGGAAATATATATTGGTTGACTAAAGTAACGGAACGTCCAATGCACATTCCCAGAACCGAACATGTCCGCTTTCAAACGGCTTAGACCAAGCTGTCTATCTGATAAACATTATGGTCTAGGCATGTTGATATTGGTGCTGGCCTGACCTGGATCTCGAAACCGCAAACCGTCTCAATGGTCCAGTACTCGCGGGTCGCGGATTACCTGTGTGTCTTTCGCCCGGTTCCATAGATCAGCCGGATGACGGACACAAAATATCCAACCTGCGAAACGATCAAGGTAAGAACCGTCCAGCCCAGCGCCTTCCAGATCGAACCCGTTGCCAAAAAAGTCGAGAGCGCCACGACGAATGACGCGGTGGCCATCCCCACCAGGAACTGTGGAGAATTCATCGCTTTTCAAGGCCGTCCCGGAGCTTCTACAGCCGCGACGACCACCCTTGCCCATTTACCCCACACCAACGTTTTCACCCTTTCAATGGTTGCGCAAGTGGCTATGGATCAGAAGTGTGTGCGCATGCTTAATGCATCCTATGGTTGAGACGCTTTCTGGCTGGTGCTGTTCCATTCAAAAGAGCTGATCTGGTGAGGGAAGGCACGATGGAAATTTGTTGCGTGCCGGGCGCTCCGGGCGCAACGTGGGCGCTACGGACTGCGATAAAACAAGAATATCAGTCCAGGGAGACTGGGGGATCACATGGCGCTCAAGGTAATCGGCGCGGGGTTCGGGCGCACGGGCACATGGTCGACCTTTGCCGCGCTGAACAGGCTCGGCCTTCCCTGCTATCACATGCAGGAAGTGATCCTCAACAAGGCCAACAAGGGCCACCTCGACTTCTGGCGCAAGGTAGCGAACAGCAAGCCCGGCACGCCGCACGACTGGGACCGGGTGTTTGCCAACTACACGGCGACGGTCGACAATCCCGGCTGCTGCGTGTGGCGGGAGCTGCTGGCCGAATACCCTGACGCCAAGGTGCTGCTGACGCTTCACCCGCGCGGCGCCGAAGGCTGGTACGACAGCACGATCGATACGATCTACTTCACCGAGAATCTCTGGCAGTTCAAGATTTTGGAGTGGCTGACGCCGTTCGGCCGAAAATTCGGCGACATGTCGCGCAAGCTGATCTGGGGCCGCGTGCTGGCCGGCGTGATGGACGACCGCGAGCGGGCGATCGCGCGCTACAACGCCTACACCGAGGAGGTGAAGGCAGCCGTTCCGCCGGAAAAGCTCCTGGTGTTCACGGTGACCGAAGGCTGGGGGCCGTTGTGCCGCTTTCTCGGCGTGGCGGAACCGCAGGAGCCGTTCCCGAACCTCAATGACCGCTCAAGCGTCAAGAAGGTGATCCGCGACGTCATCAAGGGATCCTACATCATGCTCGGGCTGTCGATCGCGGGGGTGGTGGCGGTGCTGGGCGGGTTTTGTGGTGGCTGGGGTAGCGGTGGTTGGGTGGGCGGGCAAGCCTCTGACAGCGGCTGCAGCTCAGGCGATATTCTTGGATACGCAGGCGGGACAGCACCCCCCTCTGGCCTGCCGGCCATCTCTCCCCCACTTGGGGGAGATGGCCGCTTCGGCGCTCCGCGCCCTCTTACACCGTTGCAGATTGGCGAAAGCCGGCGCGACGTCCGATCTCCCCCCAAGTGGGGGAGATGGCCGGCAGGCCAGAGGGGGGCGCGAAGGATCGCAGCGGGGGGCGAGAAACCCGACCCTTGCGAGCTCAGGCCGACATCGCCAGCGGCCTTGCGCTCTTGTTGGGGATCTGGATGTCGATTTCCAGCGTCGACATCGTCTCGCCGCGATCCATCGAGACCTGCAGATAATCCTGGTCGATCTGCACATGCCTGGCGATTACGGCCATGATCTCCTCGCGCAGCACCGAGACGAGATCGGGCTGGCTGCGGTTGCGGCGCTCATAGGCGAGCAGCACCTGCAGCCGCTCGCGCGCCACCGGCGCGCTGCCGCGCCGCTTGAAGAGGTCTAACAGGCTCATGCTGCCCTCCTTCCAAAAAGCCGATCGAGAAAGCCCTTGCGCTCGAACGGCACGACGACCGGCAGTTCCTCGCCCTCGAGCCGTTTGGCCGCCTCGATATAGGCGCGGGCGGCGGAATTGGTGGGATCGCTGAGCGTCACCGGCGAACCGAGGTTGGAGGCCTTGAGCACGTCCTGGCTCTCGGGAATGATCCCCAAAAGCGGCGTCGACAGGATCTCCAGAACGTCGTCGATCGAGAGCATTTCGCCGCGTGCCGCGCGCGCCGCATCATAGCGCGTGACCAGCACGTGCTTGGCGATCTGCTCGCCGCGCTCGGCCTTCACAGTTCTCGCATCGAGCAGGCCGATGATGCGATCGGAATCGCGCACCGAGCTGACTTCGGGATTGGTGACGATGACCGCCTCGTCGGCAAAGCGCATGGCGAGCTGCGCGCCGCGCTCGATGCCGGCCGGACTGTCGCAGAAGACGTAGTCGAACACCGAGCTTAGCTTTTCGATCACCTCGCCGACGCCCTCCTCGGTCAGCGCATCCTTGTCGCGCGTCTGCGAGGCCGGCAGCAGGAACAGCGTCTCGACCCGCTTGTCGCGGATCAGCGCCTGCGAGAGCTTGGCCGTTCCCTGGATGACGTTGACCAGGTCGAACACCACCCGCCGCTCGGCGCCCATGATCAGATCGAGATTCCTTAAGCCGACATCGAAGTCGACCAGGGCCACCTTCTTGCCGGTTCTTGCGACCGCGGCGCCAAGGGCGGCCGTCGAGGTCGTCTTGCCGACGCCCCCCTTGCCGGAGGTGACCACCACTACCTTGCCCATATATGCCTCCATTATTGTTGTTGGTATTGTTAAGCGTCTGATTTATGCAATGCGCTTAAGTTATTGTTTCATTTCGATATCCCAAAACCGCCGTGCGTTAGCTGAACGGCGCGATGCGCAGCGTGTCCTTTTCGAGAAACGCCTGGACCGCTTTTCCGCGCAACGACGGCTCCATCTCCTCGGCGGTGCAATACCAGCCGTCGACCGACAGCAGCTCGGCCTCGTTCTTGCGGCAGAAGATGCGCGCCGCCGAATGGCCGAGCACACCGGCCGACGCCCGCCCGCGTAGCGTGCCGTAAACGTGGATGGAGCCGGCGGCGACGATCTCGGAACCGGAGGCGACGGAGCCCAGCACGATGACATCGCCATGCGCGTGGAAGACCGACTGGCCCGAGCGGATCGGCGTCTTGACCATCAGCGTCGCCGGCGCGTCCGGCTGCCTGTCTTCTGGCTGCTTGCCCGGTTCCGCTCTGCCTTCTTCCGCCCTGCCCGCCTCTTCCGGCCTGCCCTTGCTGTCGGCCTGCATCAGCAGCCCGGCGGTGGCCTCCTTCGCGCCTATCAGCACCGGCGGCAGATTGGCCTCGAGCGCCGTGCTGCCGTCGAGCTCGATGGCATAGATGCGGATGCCGCGCCGGCCAAGCTCGGCGACCAGCGCTTCGATCTGACCGACCTCAGGCTTTAATGTGTTGAGGTTGAGCACCACCGGCCGGCCGGCAAAATAACCCGGCGAGTTGCCGATCCAGCGATCGAGGCTTTCCAGCCACTCCGAAAGCGGCGCCTCCGGCGTGAGCGTGAAGGCGACAAACGAGCGGGCGCGAAAACGAATGGATTTGGTCTCGACGGGGGCGGCGAAGGTCACGGACAGCGATTCCTTACTGATAGGTAAACGCTAGCCAGCCATGGTTAACGAAAGGTTAACGGAGGGGGTGTTCGCGACATTAGGAAGCCATTTACTGACAGGCTCGACCGTGTCAGCAGCCGAGCGGACAGCGCTAGAATTCCTGCCCTTCCTCGACACCTTGCTTGCTAAGTGCCCTTCGCTGCGTCCTCGATCAGTTCCGCTAGCAAGGTAGAGAACCGCTCGTCAGTCCTATCCCCTATGTTTCCCACTTCTCTCGCCACGATCCCGGGCGAAGAGACGGACACTTGCCCACTCAGCTGAACGTTGACCGTGAACGTCCTTCCGACTGCCTCCTTGTCCATTCCTCGCTTGCTGTAGACTTTGAACCGAATGGATGGTGTTGACGCTTTGGCTTGGCGGCGTGGCGCGGTGTCCATCTCGACAGTCACCTCGCCGGCCACCTCAGCCTTGGCCGCTTCCAACGACGCAACCACGACGTCGTTTAGCCAGGCCCTGGCTTGCGCGCCGAAGTCCACCCCCTCGCCCTTCTCATTGCGGACCTTCCCCTCTTGCTCACGGGCTTCCTTCCCGCGCTCAAGGGCTTCTTTGAACTTAGACATCGTGGTTTGCCTCCGATTGTGAGCGCATGAGACCAGCCGTCACATCGCTCCTAATGGGTAGAACGCGCACAATCGGCGTCCGTTGCGTAAGCGGAGCTCGCGGTTCGCCGCTGCGCACGGTAGTTTCCTTCTGGCGCGGTCGATCGCCCGGGTGGCGGCGGTGATCGCGGCGCTGCGGTGGTGGCTGGGGTAGCGTGTCAGCAGCCAGCCGGACAGCGCTGGAAATTCCCTGCCCTTTCCCACAAGATGCCTGAACATCCCTGAGGCTTCGACATGTGCAACCTCTACAACATCACCACCAGCCAGGAGGCGATCCGCCAGTGGACTCGCGCCCTGCGCGACACCCTCGGCAATCTCGAACCCTCCATCGACATCTACCCCAACCAGCCCGGCCCGGTGGTGCGCAACGCGCCGGACGGGACGCGCGAGCTGGCCAATCTGCTGTGGGGCATGCCGACGCCGATCGAGCGGGTGAAGGGCAAGGCCGACTACGGCACCACCAACATCCGCAACCCGCAATACGGCCACTGGCAGCAATATCTCGGCGTCGAGAACCGTTGCGTGGTGCCGCTCACCAGTTTTGCCGAGCCGAGCCCAACGCCCGGCGACAAGGATCCGGATACCGGTATCCAGAGGAATTATTGGTTCGCGCTGAACGAGGAGCGGCCGCTGTTCTTCTTCGCCGGCCTGTGGACGCGCTGGCAAGGCGTGCGCAAGGTCAAGGACGGTCCCGGCGACTTCGAGCTCTACGGTTTTCTGACCACCAGGCCGAACGCCCTGATCGCGCCGATCCATGAGAAGGCCATGCCTGTCATCCTGACCACGCAGGAGGAAACCGAGACCTGGCTGACCGCGCCGTGGTCGGAGGCCAGGCACCTGCAGCGCACCGCACCCGACGACGCGCTGGTGATCGTCGACAAGCCGGCGACGCAGATCAAGTTTCCGCAGGCGCCACAGGCGTCGGTACAGGGTTCGCTGTTCTAAAGCTTGAACTTCTGCAGCACCCAGATGTAGCCCTTCGGCGGATGGTCCTGGTCGATAAACTGGGTCTTCACCGTCGCGTCCGTTCGGCTGCACCGCTTGCACTTGAACCGGATGGTCTCCAGCGGCTTGTTCCAGCCCACCACCTTGGCCACGTCGTTGGCCCGGAAGCGGCCGACATGGTAGCAGTGACCGCACTCGACGATCACCAGCATGTTGGCCTTCGCGGCACGTCCAACGCTGTCCATCGGCCCGGCCATGGCTCATTTCCGAGTCAAATAGTCCTCGGGAAGCGGAAGCAGGCCAAGATCCGGCATCCGGAAATTGGGCTCCTTCTCCGCTACGCTGGCCATCACCTCATGCAATTTTTCGACAAGCCCGCAAAGCTGCCAAAACAGCTCGCCATGCGCCTTCAGATGCAGTTGCGACGAAAGCACCGTCTTGCGCAGGCTCAGAGCGTCCCTGATGATCGCCTCCGCATGCCTCGCCGACAGCCTGTCAAACCGGCTTTTTCGTCTGCCCATCGCGGCTCTCCCCAATTTGTGAGCAACCGCCCCACCTACCGACAAATAGGAAGGCATTCCTCACGGAGTCAATTCACACTTGACATTTTTGTTCCCGTTTTGTTCAATTTGAACAGAAACGATCGGAGCATCGCCATGGACCACATCGTGACGCTGGACAGCCGCCAGGAGGCCGCCCTTCAGGCAGTAGCCGACAGGCTCATTGCCCAGCACAAGGGCGATGCGGTGAAGGCGCTCAAGGAGATGATCGTGCTTAATGGGCATTTGCAGGAGCGGCTGGATGCCCTGTCGTCACCACGCCGAGCGACGCGCTAGGCGCTCAGAGAGGACGGTAGTAGGACGCGTGTTCAAACGTGCCGTTCGAAGTTCGGCTTAGCGCCAATTGTTGCCGTTCGCTTGTGGCGGAAGGAACGGCCACTCGTTGATGCAGAGCGGTCATTCGCCGCCGGAGGCGATGTGAGGTGATTTGATTTAGACCCTGTTCAGACGTCCCGGAGATTAGTTCTTGTCGTCGAGACAATACAAAGAACGAGGCGTGCTCGGTTTGATCTTGGTGGCCTTCTGAAAGTGCATCTATCTAAATTGATCGAGTAGTTCCTTTGCTTCGACGAGGTCGCGCGTATCGAGACCTTCGGTAAACCAAGCATATACAGGAGTCAGCAGGTCGCGAGCCTCTCCGTCTCGGTCCCGAGCGTGGTACCGCCGCGCGAGGCTAAGAGCCGCCCGCAACTTCAGCGATTTCGTACCTTCGTCGCGGGCCATCGTCATGGCCCGTCTGAACCAGCTTTCGGCGGTATCGTCATTCGGATTTTGCCGCAGCAGGAGTTCACCCTTGGTGCGGAACAACTCCGGAAGTTGATACTTCGAGCCGGACTCGGCAATGCTCAAGCCCTTATCCAGCAGGTCAAGTCCCTCGCTCGCCTCATCACACTCGCCGCAGGCCCGCGCCAGGACGCACAGGTAGTATGGCATACTCACTTTGACGCCAGTCGCGCCGATGACTGCAATGGCGTCGCGCATCTCCGGGATGCCTTCGGCTGCCCGTCCCTCTTCAGCAAGCACCCAGCCGAGATAGAACTTACCCTGAGCGATTAAGATTGGCAGGGCGAACTCCTGGGCCTGCGCGGTCCACTTCTGCAACCATTGGCGTCCCGCGCCAGGTTCGCGCCGCATCAGATGGACGTTGGTGAGGTTCGACTGCGCTAGCACCAGCGTGATGGGATGAGACACCCGCTCGGCCAACGCATTGGCCTCTCGGCAACGGACAAGGGCTTGGTCGGTATAGCCACGAAGCCAAAGGATAGACGCAGAGTAGATCCTGCAGCACACTCCGGGGTCGTGCCCTGAGTAGGTGTAAGTCAGAGCATGATGCCGGTCGGGGTCATAGGTCACAATGCCGAAATTCACGTGGGCTTCCGCGGCGGCATAGTCTCCCAAATAGTACTTGGTGGCCCAGAGCTGATGATGCGCCTCGAGGAGATGGCCCGGATCACCGGATGCCCCTGCGAGCTCCAGGCATTGAAGGCCGAGTTCGTCAGCGGCGGGCAAATTGCCAGAAACCATGTGGTACGAGGCTTCACCACAGAGCGCGACGAAAAGCTGATTTTTGTCGCCCAGCTTCTCGGCAAGCGTTCGCGCCTTGGAAAAGGCCTCCAGTACTTCCGGAGCGCTCCAGCCCCTGGCCGGCTTCATGGCCACAGCCATGGCGTTCTGGAGTCGAAGCTCCTGGCGCAGGCGACCCTCGGAGTCGGGCAGGGAACCAACCACCTCAAGTCCCTTGCCAAGGTGGGCCACAGCCTCGCGGTTCGCGGACCGCTTCAGGGCTTGCTGGCCTGCCTTCAGCCAATACTCAATAGCCTGCTCTGCGTTGCCTGCGGCGGTGTAATGGTGCGCCAGCGTCTCAGGCTCGGCCTCTGTGATCTCGCGGAACTGCGCTTCCAACGCTGACGCGATGACAGCGTGGATCTGCTGCCGTCGGCTCTTGAGGAGGCTCTGATAGGCGGTGTCCTGCACGAGCGCATGCTTGAACGTGTAGGTCGCCTCGGGCGGGACGCCACGTCGAAAAGCGAGTTCGGACTCTTCAAGTTGCTGCAGGATGCCCTCGAGCTGGGCATCGTCGTAACCGGTCACGGCAGCCAGCAGACGATGCTGGAAGATACGGCCGATGCAGGCGCCGATCTGGGCCACCTCCTTGACCGGGGCGAAACGGTCAAGGCGGGCCATCAGCGAGTCCTGCAGCGTCGACGGGATCGCAAAGGAGGGCAACTGGACCGACAGGACATAGTGGTCACCGCTATCGATGAGGAGGCCGGACTCAAGAACAGTCTTGGTGAGTTCCTCGACGAACAGGGGCACGCCTTCCGTTTTGGCTAGGATCTGGTTTCTGACCTCTGTCGGCAGCGCCTTGCCGCCGGCGACACGGTCGACGATCGCTGATCCCTGATCGTGATCAAGGCGGCTGAGCGATACCGCAGTGACGTACGATAGCAGCGTCCACCGTGGCTTGAACTCAGGGCGGAAGGTGATGATCAGAAGCACAGGCAGGTTCTGCAAACCGTCGATCAGCATGTCGAGCCATTCGCTGGTCGTCGGATCGATCCAGTGGGCATCTTCAATGACCATCACGACAGGTTGTCGCGCCGCAAATCCTTCGAGCAGTTGGATCAGGGTTGTCAGCGTTCGTGATTTACGCGCCTGGGGCGTCAGCTTCAGGGGCGCATAGCGGCCAGCGGTGTCGATTGACAGCAGCTCCACCAACAATGGTACCGTTTCGGCAATATCGGAGACAGCCTGTCGCAACAGAGTTTCGAGTTTATCGAGCTTCGTATCCGAAGTGTCGCTGTGTCCCAGTCCCGCAGCGCGCTCGAGTTGCTTCGTGACGGGATAGAGTGCGCTGTTTGCGTGGTAGGTGGAACAGAAGTAGCGCAACCGGGCGTGCGGCTCGGAACTCAATCGCTCCTCCAGCGCAGCAGTCAGCCGCGACTTGCCGATCCCCGGCTCACCCGACAACAATATAGCTTGGCCTTTTCCGGCGCGAGCCTGCTGCCAGCGTTGAAGCAGAAGCTCGAGTTCCTCGGATCGTCCCACCAACGGCGTTGCAACGCCATGCAGCGCATCAAAGCGCCCCTCCGCATCTGCCTCGCCGGTGATGCGCCAGGCGGGAACGGGAGTTGCGAAGCCCTTAAGTTGCTGGTGGCCGAGATCGATCATGTCAAACAATCCGACGACCAGCCGGTGAGTGCCACCAGCGACCACGACATTGTTCGGCTCGGCCAGGGCCTGCAAGCGAGCCGCAAGGTTGGGCGTTTCGCCGACGACAGCCTCTTCCTGCGCTGATCCTTCGCCAACCAGGTCGCCAACCACGACGAGACCGGTGGCAATGCCAATACGGGCCGCAAGGGGTTCGCCCGATGGCGTCGTCAGGCTAGCGGTCGCCGCTGCTGCCGCCAGACTCGCGCGCACTGCCCGTTCGGCATCGTCTTCATGCGCCCTGGGCCAACCGAAATAGGTGAGCACACCATCGCCCATGAGCTTGGCAACATAACCCTCGTAGCGTGCAATCTCCGCTGACACCGCACTCTGGTAGGCACGGATGACGTCGCGCATTTCCTCCGGATCGAGCCGCTGTGACAGCTCGGTCGACCCCACGAGGTCGATGAACGTCACGGTCAGCTGCCGCCGCTCGGCCTCACGTACAAGCGCGGCTGACACCGGAGCGGACACGGAACTCGCGGGCGACATGGTGTCGTCGTCCAATGCGGCAATCGCCGCCAGAACCTTGCGACGCGGGCCGACGGGTAGGCCCAGCTCCCTTAGGTCATTTTCTGTGAGATGCCGAAGCGCGTCGAAATCAACTTCGTTCGCGGTGAACGCCTCTATGTACTTGTCCAGCCCGAGTCGGGTCAACCACGAAGCGATGTCCGGCATGATGCTACCTCGCTGGCCGGAAATCTATCACGACCGTCGCGCGCCGGACAGCAACACTCCGCAATTCATGTCTTCGCTTTCGGAGCAAACACACCCCCAAGGTGGCCTGGCGAATGTCGGCTCGCAACGCTTTCCGGACCCTCAAGATCGCGAGACTGAACCGCAGCCATGGGTCATGGGCGTGAATTCACGCAAGCGCTAACGAGCGTCCGCTCAGGGCGCTTAGCGGAAGCTTCGGGGACCGATCTGAATACGCCGTTTAATTAGCCACAATGTTAGCACGAGTGGCCCGCCAGCTAGTTATCGGCTTTGCGCCATTTCCGGGCCTTCGCGGTCGCAAATGCGAACGTCGCACCCCCAACCCGATGCAGA
>NZ_FUIG01000021.1:92935-97015 GCF_900149755.1 Mesorhizobium delmotii
CCGCAGTCAGTAATAGCCTTCACACCGTCACCTTTGAATAAAAAGGCCGCGCCGCGGTTCGCGAGTGCTTCAGCATAGTCTGGCCTTAGTTCGATGGCCTTGGCGAAGTCGGCTATGCCCTTGCCCAAGTCACCTTTCAATATATAAGCATTGCCACGCCAATAGAAGGGTTCGGGAAACTGTGGGTTCAACGCGATGCCCTTGTCGAAGTCGGCTATGGCCGAGCTCAGGTCACCCTTGAGTAGAAAGGCAAAGGCGCGATTGTTGAATGCTTCAGCATAGTCTGGCTTCAGCGCGATGGCCTTGTCGCAGTCGGCTATTGCCTTGCTCGGGTCACCCTTGAATCGAAAGGCAAAGGCGCGATTGTTGAATGCTTCAGCATAGTCGGGCTTCAGCGCGATGGCCTTGTCGAAGTCGGCTACGGCCTTGCTCAGGTCACCCTTGAATAGATAAGCAGTGCCACGGTTGTTGAATGCTTCAGCATAGTCGGGCTTCAGCGCGATGGCCTTGTCGTACTCTCCAACGCCCTTGTTCAGGTCACCCTTGGCTAGATACGCGTTGGCACGACAGTAGAAGGCTGGGGCGAACTGTGGCTTCAACTCGATGGCCTTATCGCAGTCAGTAATGGCCTTGTCTAATTCACCCGTTGCCCGATAGGCAGAGCCCCGACCATAGAAGGCTTCAGCAGCGTCCGGCTTCAGCGCGATGGCCTTGTCATAGTCTGCAACGGCCCTGTCGTACTCTCCAACGGCCTTGTTCAGGTCACCCTTGGCTAGATACGTGTTGGCGCGGTTGTTGAATGCTTCCGCAAAGTCCGGCTTCAGCTCGATGGCCTTGTCGTAGTCAGTAATGGCCTTGTCTAGGTCACCCTTTGCTTGATAGGCATCGCCCCGATTGTAGAAAAGCGCGGCAAACTGCGGTTTCAGCTCGATGGCCTTGTCGTAGTCAGTAATGGCCTTCGCACTGTCACCCTTGGCTTGAAAGGCCAAGCCACGGTTGTTAAATGCTTCCGCAAAGTCCGGCTTCAGCTCGATGGCCTTGTCGTAGTCAGTAATGGCCTTGTCTAGGTCACCGTTTGCTTGATAGGCATCGCCCCGTTTGAAGAAAAACCCGGCAAACTGTGGCTTCAGCTCGATGGCCTTGTCGTAGTCAGCAATGGCCTTCGCACTGTCACCCTTGGCTTGATAGGCAGAGCCGCGCTTGTTGAATGCTTCCGCATCCGCAGGCTTCAGCTCGATAGCTTTCTCGTAGTCCGCGAGTGCACGGTTGAAATCTCTTTTGCTTAGATAGACATTTCCGCGGCCGTAGAACGCTTCAGAACGTCCCGGCTTCAACTGTATGGCCCGGTCGTAATCGGCGATTGCTTGGTCAACTTCGCCTCTCATAGCATAGGCGTCGGCACGGTTGGTGAACGCCTCGGCATTTGCGCCGATCACCGCAACAATTCTCGTGCAAGCCTGAATCACCAAGTCCGCATCGTTGGCGCTACTGCAGTCACTCGCGTCATCAGCTTGTGTTGGAGACACCGCGCCGAGCGCCAATAGGGTCAATGCCGCGATTAGCCATCTGGCCATCGGTATGCCCTCCGACACGCACATGACTGACTCGTTTGCGCGCGCTGGCAGCTAGTATATCACAAAGCTTCAAGGTACGCGACAAGTCGCCCGTGAGTTGGGGAACAGCCCGCCCGTGCCTTGCGGCATCTACGCATGCGGAACGCTCTTACGGGCAGAGACTCGTGGCGCGTTGATCGGAAAGCCCAAGCCAAGCTGAGGACATTAATGTCCGCTTCCTATACAATAACAGGCTATCCTCGCGGACGTGCGAAATGACCGCCTTGGGTCCAGCCTGTGTGGAAACGCGTTGATTTGGTAAAGTGATTCCCGATCAGCGAGGGGAGTCGGGATGAAGCGGTTTGTCGAGGGCGAGGATCGCCGGCAAGTGACACTGCTTCCCGAGTGCCTGGACGATTACGTGACACAGGACAATCCGGTCCGGGTCATCGAAGTCTTCATCGACGAACTCGACCTCGGCGCCGTGGGCTTTGCCGGGGTCGTGCCGGAAGCGACCGGGCGGCCTGCCTATCATCCTGCGACGCTGCTGAAGATCTATCTCTACGGCTATCTCAACCGCATCCAGTCGAGCCGCCGGCTCGAGCGGGAGACCCAGCGCAACATCGAGCTGATGTGGCTGACCGGCCGGTTGATGCCGGACTTCAAGACGATCGCCGACTTCCGCCGCGATAATGGGCCGGCGATCCGCGCGGCCTGCACCCAGTTCGTCGTGCTGTGTCGCCAACTCAGTCTGTTCACCCGGGCTGTCGTGGCCATCGACGGGAGCAAGTTCAAAGCCGTCAACACCCGCGACAAGAACTTCACGGTGACCAAGGTCGCCAAACGCATCGAACAGGTCGAGGCCAGTATCGCGCGCTATCTGGCCGCGCTCGACCGTGCGGACCGGCAGGACGATGATGTCGCCGAGGCCAAGACGGTGCGCCTCAAGGAGAAGATCGAGGGCCTGCGGCGGCAGATGCAGTCCCTCAAGGAGATGGGCAAGCAGGTCGAGGCCGCGCCTGACAAACAGGTCTCCCTGACCGATCCCGACGCCCGGTCGATGGCGACCAGCGGCAAGGGCACCGGCATCGTCGGCTACAATGTCCAGATGGCCGTCGATGCCGAGTACCATCTGATCGTCGCGCACGAGGTCACCAATATTGGCAGCGACCGGGCGCAACTGACCTCGATGGGGAAAAAGGCGCGGGACGCTACCGGGTGCGACGAGATCACGGTGCTGGCCGACCGCGGCTATTACAACGGCGACGAGGTGCTGGCCTGCGAGGGCAGCGGCGTTTTGCCCTGCATTCCCAAGACACAGACATCCGGCAACGCCAAGCGCGGCCTCTTCACCGTGGCCGACTTCATCTACGACGCCGGGAAGGACCGCTACACCTGCCCGGCCGCCCAGCACCTGACCAGAGGAAAGGTGCGTTCGGACCGCCGGGACAATATCGATCACTATCGCAATCTCACGGCCTGTTCGTCCTGCGCGCTCAAACCCAGATGCACGCCCGACAAGCACAAGCGCCTGAAGCGCTGGGAACACGAAGGCGTCCTCGACGAGATGCAGGACAGGCTCGATCGCATGCCGGACGCCATGACCATCCGCCGGCAGACCGTCGAGCACCCGTTCGGAACGCTCAAGGCGTGGATGGGCAGTACCCATTTCCTGACCAGGACCCTCGAAAAGGTCAAAACCGAGATGAGCTTGCAGGTGCTCGCCTACAACATGAAGCGCATGATCAACATCTTCGGCGTCAAGCCGCTGATGACGGCAATCGCCGCCTGATCCGCGCCACGCCTGCCAGCGGCCTCATCGCTACCACGCTCAAAACAGTGGCCGTCCTACGCAATCTGCAATCGCGTTTTTCACACGACCTCGGTCAGATCGCGTCATGCAACGCTCGCGACTGAATGACCGCAAAAGGGTCGAACTCGGTCGTTTAGAGTAATTTGGGTTTGGGGCGAGAGCGACCGGCCATGAGGAGGTCCCGAACTGTGAAGGAGCGTGTCGGTCGGGCGCGCCTGATAGGGGGCCCCACATTCACCCCCACCCCAGCCACCGACGAACCCCGCGGCGCGGGTATCGGCCACCGGCCGCCCGGCGGCGGCGATCTCACCCGCTGGCGTTCTAGGGTCAAACTCTACCGACTGGCTGCCGCCAATGGCCGAGATGGATGGGAAGTTGCCGCTCGGCTCAACAGCCAGAACGAGCACGTTGCGCCATATTAAGACCTTTGCGTTCACTCTCGCGGAAGTCGCGTTCCGGACGTTTCTCGACATTCGTTTCGCCGAAGTGCTTCGCATAGCCAAGGCGACATCGTGAACCGAGAGGTCCCTACGGCACGGCCGCGACGAACAAGAACGCTGCGAAGATGACCAGATGAAAGGTCGAATTGCATCCGTGATCGCAATGCCGATCAAAGAACGCACGACAACTGCACCCGCTTCTTTCGCCGTACAGCAACTGCTGAGCCAACTGTCAGCCGCCCAGCGATGGGGAGTGGCTTGTCTTTCCGCTCAG
>NZ_FUIG01000017.1:0-209 GCF_900149755.1 Mesorhizobium delmotii
CCCACCCCCCTCTGGCCTGCCGGCCATCTCCCCCTCAAGGGGGGAGATTTGCAGCTTCGTCTCCCCGCCCACTTGCCAACGGTGGTGGTTGGCGAAACCGTGAGTGACAGCCCATCTCCCCCCTTGAGGGGGAGATGGCCGGCAGGCCAGAGGGGGGTGTTCAAGCGCGACCAAACGAGCCCTCACCCTGCCGACATCCGCGCCAGCTG
>NZ_FUIG01000099.1:0-200 GCF_900149755.1 Mesorhizobium delmotii
TATAGTGACGGGGAGAAAGGGGCTGGCCGGTGCCTTGGCGCCGTTCTTGCAGCGTTGGCGCTGCCCCTCACCTGCCTGCCGGCATCCTC
This sequence comes from Mesorhizobium delmotii, assembly GCF_900149755.1. Taxonomy (NCBI): domain Bacteria; kingdom Pseudomonadati; phylum Pseudomonadota; class Alphaproteobacteria; order Hyphomicrobiales; family Phyllobacteriaceae; genus Mesorhizobium; species Mesorhizobium delmotii. Next base: position 90 of record NZ_FUIG01000099.1, read on the forward strand.
TCCCCGTATTGTGACGGGGAGAGGGGGCGCTTTCATCGATGGTTCGCTAATCTCCAACGCTGCAAGAACGGCGCCAAGGCACCGGCCAGCCCCTTTCTCCCCGTCACTATA
>NZ_FUIG01000042.1:0-215646 GCF_900149755.1 Mesorhizobium delmotii
CGCTCAGGGCTTTTCTCCGGCCGCGCAATCATCGGTGCTGCTTATCCAAGGTTCACCGCAATAGTGAGCATGAAATCCGGACCCGTCCAGCGTCGGCAAAGCACAACCTGCCCGCACTTTCATAGCTTGTCAAAACGAAGTCACGGACCCCAACCAACGTGCGTTAAATGGCGCAACTGTCGACCTCGAGAACCAGAAGAATTGACCCGAACCAGTCGTTCACGCCACACCTCAGGAACGACCGCTGTGCGCCGATGTCGGACGCTTACTCAACAATGTCTATGCCTGAAAGCGGACCTTCGACAGAGCTCAGCCCGGCGGCAATCCGTCCGGAAAGCGATCCGCCGCGAGGTTCAGCTCGATGCCAAGCTCTAGCCAAGCCTTGGCACCGGCAAGCATGGAAGCGAAGCCCTCGTTCGCGTCAATCGCAGCACTCTCCCTCAATCCATCTCTATCCGAGTACCTGTTGCACCGTTGAGCAGCCGCTTGAGATGAAAGCTGGCGAGCCGGTCCCCTTGCATACTGCTTACTACGGCGGCGAACGAGCCAAGCGCGCCGGGGTTGGCCGATTCGAGCTTGGCGAAGGCGTCCAGATAGGCTTCCGTGGAAGCATCACCGAACTGCTCGGGCCGCAGCGGCTCGAATGCGCGCAACGGCTCGCTTCTTCCTCTTAAGACCAGATCGCCCACGGGACGGCCTCGAAAATCTAGTACTTGCCTTGCCACGCTCTCGCTCACGCAGATTCGTGTTCCAAGCTGCTTGTTGGCCGCCTCGAGTCGGGCGGCGATGTTGATGGTGTCGCCATAGGCAGAGTAGTCAAAGAAGCGGCCGCCGCCGAAATTGCCCACGATCGCCGGACCGGCATGTACGCCTATGCGTGTGGGACCCAGTGCGGTGCTCTTCTGTCGCCACGTCTCGCGGAACGACTGCGCGAAGTCATCGAGGTCGAGCGCGCAAGCGATAGCGCGTGCGGCGTGGTCAGGTTGATCGCCTGGCGCACCAAACAAGATGTGCAGTGCATCGCCGACAATCTTCGCGACAGTGCCCTCGTGAGAGAACACGACGGAAGTCATGCCGGAGAGATAGCCGTTGAGCAGGTCGCTGAGAGTGCCCGGCTCCATTCTCTCGATAAGAGATGTGAAGCTTTCGATGTCAGTGAAGACCGCGGCCACCTCACGGCGCTGCCCGGCAAGCTCGATCTCGTCTGCACCGGCGGCAAGGCGCCGTGCCAGGTTAGGCGAGAAATATCGTGACAGTATCTCACGATTGCGCGCTTCAAGCTCTGTGAAAAGCCGGACATTCTCGATAGCAATAACCGCCTCGTCGGCAAAGGTGTTGAGCAGTTCGATTTGCTTGTCCGTGAACGGCCGAACTTCCGTTCGGCGAATCATCAGCGCTCCGACAGCTTCGCCCTGGCGCAAAAGCGGTACGGCAAGTATTGTTCGAAAGCCGAGGCTCTGTGCCATCTGCCGCCCCGTCTCGAATTCGTCGCCAGCGGTCGTCAGATCGTGAATATGGATAGGTGATCGATCCAACACGGATCGGCTCGTTACAACGTCTCGGACCAAGGGCAAGCCAGTCGTGCTGATCGGGATGGGTCCGCAGTGTGCACCAACAGAGAGCCACTCCGAGCCCCGAAGATAAATCGTCGCATCGAAGGCATTGCAAAGCTGAGCCGCGCTTTTGGCCACGACGTCGAGAACTGGCTGAATGTCCGTCGGAGACCCGGCAATCGCGCTCAGGATGGCACCTGTCGCCATCTGCTGCTCAAGCGTCTCGGCAAGATCTCGGTTTCGTCCCTGCACCTCCTCGAAAAGCTGAGCATTTTCGATGGCGACGACCGCCTGGCTGGCGAAACTACTCACCAAGGCGATCTGCTCGTCAGTGAAGGGCCGGACTTCTATGCGCCGCAGCGTCAGCGTTCCGATCGCCTCACCCCTCCTGACGAGAGGAGTTGCTAGGCCCGTCCGGAAGCCTTGCCGCATGGCCGAGGCGCGGCCGGCCGCGAACTCGTGGTCTGGAGCTGCGAGATCCGGTATGTGAATGGTCACGCAATCGAGCACCGATTTTCCCACTGCCCAATCGCGGGCCAGCGGCACAGCGGAGAAATCGATCGGAACTGGCCCGAAATGGGCGCAGACATCCAGGGCGTCGCCATTGCGCAGCAAAAGAACTGCATCGTACGAGTTGCAGAGCTTCGCCGCACTCGCGACGACTTCGTCGAGGACCGGCTGGACGTCGGTCGGAGAAGAAGCGATCACCCGCAATACTGCGGCGGTCGCAGCCTGCTCCGCGCGCGCGTCCTCAAGCTCTCGTGCGAGCGCCTCAACCCGAGTCTGGAGTTCCGACGCCGAGTCGCGCAAATCATCCTCTCGAAGACACGGCGCGATACATCGGTGACGCCGCGCCACCCGAGAATAGTAGGGTACTCCGAGTCACGCCAGCCCGCACGATCGGCCGTTCCGCGATTAGTCAGCAATGATGACTGTCGAGAATGGCCGGAACTGACCCCGAAGGCGACCCATTGGGCATCCAGCGTGCACATCGAACGCCTGGCTTGTGCGCCAAGACCTGACATTCGCACCGGCTGCTTTGCGCCCAATGTCAGCCGTTCAGGGCTACTTGATCGCCGCCTGAAAGCCGACCTTCCCGGCGACCGCTGACAGACATGGATGCGCCATTTACGGACCTGTACAGATCGCTGCGCCAACGTCGGCTTGCCGCGCCAATTCCGGACATGGGGTGCGCAGGCGCGGCTCGCCTGCCAAAAAGCGCCAAACGGGTACCGCAAAGGCGCAGGTTCGGTTTATCGAACCGTTTCCGAGCCACTTGATGCTCGGGGCGGCGCGCCAGCGGGATTTCGTATGGCACGTAGCGCTGAACATGATACTTTAGGCTCCTCTGAATAACCCGGATTTCCCTCATGGAGCGCCGGCTTACTGCGATACTCGCCGCCGACGTGGTTGGCTACAGCCGCCTCATGGGGCTGGATGAGGCCGGTACGCTGTCGGCGCTAAAGACGCACCGGCGCGAGATGGCGGACGCCAAGATCGCCGAGCATCAGGGCCACATCGTCAAGGTCACCGGCGACGGTATGCTGGTCGAATTCCCGAGCGTGGTGAATGCAGTTGCCTGCGCCGCAGATATCCAGCGCAGGATGCGCCAGCGCAACGTCGACGTGCCGGAGGACCACCGCATCGAATTTCGCATCGGCATCCATCTCGGCGACATCATCTTCGAGGACAACGACATCTATGGCGATGGCGTCAACATCGCGGCGCGCATCGAGAGCATCGCCAGGCCCGGCGGCGTCGCCGTGTCCGGCTCTGTGCGAGACCATATCGGCAACCGGCTCGATCTGACCTTCGAGGACACTGGCGAGCAGACGCTGAAGAACATTGATCGACCGGTCCGCGTTTACAACGTCAACCTCTTCGCCGACGCGCCGTGGCTGCACGCCGCAGCCGGCACGGAACGAGCCAAGACAAGATTCTCGCGACGCGGCTTCATTCTTGCTGCACTCGTTCTCGTTGCGGCGGCGATCGGCGTATACTACGGCGCGGAAATATGGCGGGCCGCTCCGGTTCGTTCGAGCGACATGCCGAGGATTGCGGTCCTTCCCTTCGACGACTTCAGTACCGGCGCGGACAAGGGATATCTCAGCGACGCCGTCGCCGAGGGGATCATCACCGAGCTTGCTCGGAGCAAGACTTATGCCGTCATCGCCCGGAACTCGAGCTTCAGGTACCGCGGCCAGCCGATCGACGCCAGGCAGATTGGAGATGAACTCGGCGTCGACTACCTCGTCGAAGGCAGCCAGCAGAAGGTGGGAGACCGGTTGAAAGTCACGGCCCAGTTGCTGAATGCGCATGACGGATCGCATGTCTGGGCCAACTCCTACAACCGCGAAATTGGCGATCTTTTCGTCGTCCAGGAGGAAATCATCCGCACACTTGCGGATCGGGTCGGGCGCAGGATCGAGCGCCCGCTGCCAAGGAGCGACGCCGCGCAGGTCAGCGCGCTCCGCTATGTCCTGATGGGGTTTGCCGAGACCGACAAGGATTTCTCTGCCGCGGGGAACGAGCTGCTACGGCAGTTCAGCCTCAAGGCGATCGAAGCGGATCCGGACTCCCAGTTCGGCTATATCGGGCTGGCCTGGTCCTATCGCCATGACGCGGTTTTCTGGCACAAGCAGGAAAATAACCCTGACGAGGCGTTGAAGCGCGCCGCCGAATATGCCGACAAGGCCATCCTGCTCGCTCCTGATGACGCTGAAGCGCATCATGTCCGCGCCAGAATTCATGCGGAAGCCGGCGAGGTGGAGCAGGCCCTTGTCCGGTACGATCAGGCGATAGCCCTGAACCCCAGCAATTCGGATACCCTCGTCAACAGTGCGGGCGTGCTGCTGAATGTTGGCCGCACCGACGAAGCTATCGATCGGATCAAGCAGGCTATGGGCATCGATCCTTTCCACCCTGACTGGTTCCACTGGGACATGGGCTGGGCGCTCTACGAAAAGAACGATTGCCAGGCTGCGCTGACGGCGATGCGGAAAATGTCCAGAATCCCGAGCGGCGCACACCGAATGCTTGCGGGGATCCACGCTTGTCTGGGAAACAAGCGGGAGGCAAAGGAAGCGCTTGCGGTTTTCCTCAAAGACTCGCCAGGCGACTCCATCAGCAAACAACGCAAGCAGTGGGAGAAGAATTACACCGCCCCCGGAGCCCTTGAGCGCTGGATCGGACACATGCGGTTCGCGGGCTTGCCGGAGTGAACGGCTGTCCGAGCGCGACCCCGCAGAAGACCGACTGGGCCGCTACGTTGAAGCAATTGTGTTATGAGCGCTGGTTGCCCTCAAAGGGATCATCCTTCGCAAGGAATATTGGGTGCGGAAGGTCGGCAGAGGGGCCGCCTTGCGTCATAGTGCGCTCGCACCCGAACTTCTATCAGTTCACGACAATGCCCACCGTGACCTGAATGTCCGCCCTAGAAGATCCGTAGCCAGGAGCTGACCGTCTCCTTCCGGCCCGAACACGTCATTCGGCGATCGGCTTGGCGATGACCGCTCATGGCGCAACCAGGACCAATAGCTTCGCGCTGCCGATGTCCGCTTTCGAGTAACAGCGAAATTGCTTCGAATGACCAAGATAGGCGCAACCGCGACCGTCAGCGTGGTCGCTTGGAATGTCGGCTTTCAGGAAACGGCAGAGCTGTTCGCATCTCCACGCCGCGTTTCCGGCGTTCGAGAAGCAAGCACCATGCCGAGCACGATCGCCTTTGCCAGTATCAACATCGCCTTGAGTATTTTCGTCCCTCATCGTCGAGCTGTCCGAGTGGCTGATGGCGACGTAGGTTAGCTTTCGTTTTCTGGCCGATGCCTGGTCTGTATGAACGGTCCGGTTGGCAGTCCAACTTGCGTCAGCAGCGCCTGAAAACGCGGATGGTCGTAGACATTCTTGAAATCGCTGTCGATCAGCCAGCGAGCGGTTGCTTGGGGCGCGTTGACGGCCCAGCGCTGGAGCAAGTCGAGGGCCTGCTCGCTTTCGCCCAACAGCGAATAGTCGCATGCGGCGTTGAATTGCGTCAGCGGATCGTCCGGGGCGATGGTTAAGGCGCGAGACACCCATTCGAGCGCGCGCGCTCTCTCGCCGAGTCGGACCAGCGCACCGGCCCCAAGACTGGCCGCCAGCGGGATGTCGGGATGTGCGGCGAGCGCGCGTTCGGCTCGCTCGACGCCAATCAGTGCGGTCCGTCTGGCTTCTTCGTCACGCCCAAGGTCAGCATAAGTCTGCGAAAGGATGAGCCACTCCTTGTAATCATCGGGCGAGAGCGCAACACAGTGTTCGTCCATCCGTGCCGATGTCTCAAGGTCGCCCCGATCGCGCGCGGCAAAGCAGTAGAAATAGTAAGCTTCATAGAGGCTTGGGGCCAGTTCGATCGCCCGCTCGAATTCGGCGACGGCTTCGGGGTAGCGATCCTTGTAGTGGAGCGCCATCCCGTAGGAGGTGTGCGCTTCCGCCAGATTGGGATCCAGCTCAAGCGCCTTCAGGCTCGCCACGTGAATATCGTTCACAGTCGTGTCTTCATGCTGGTTGATATAGAGAAACCAGGCGCAATCGGCGAGGCCGGCATAGGCGCGCGCATAGCTCGGGTCCAGCTCCGCCGCCTTCCTGAACATGCGTTGTGCAAGCAACACATGCTGCTGGGTATGTAGATGATAGAGATGGCGGCCCCGGAGATAGTAGTTATAGGCGTCGATGTTTTGCGTCGGTGCCGTCTCGATCGCCTTCGTTTCATGCGGCAGCAGGTTGACCTTCAGCTGCTCGACGATCTTCTTCGTGATCTCGTCCTGCATGGAGAAGATTTCCGTCAGGTCGCGGTCGTGGCGATCGGCCCAGAGGTGCGTGCCGTCCTTCGCGTCGATGAGCTGTGCATTGATGCGCACGCGCTGGCCAGCCTTTCGAACGCTGCCTTCGAGAATGTAGGCGACGTTGAAGCGCCTACCCACTTCCTGCACGTCGGCGTGCTTGCCCTTGTAGGTGAACACCGAGTTGCGCGCGATGACGGATAGCGCCGAGACCTTCGACAGATCGGTGATGATGTCCTCGGTGATGCCGTCGACAAAGTATTCCTGTTCAGGATCGCCGCTCATGTTGGCGAACGGAAGCACCGCGATCGAGAGCTTCGCCTTTGCGAAGGTCGCGGAACTCGAGGAGAGTGTGGCGATCCGCCTGCTGGTCGGTAGATCGAGCATTACGTCGAAGACACGAACCGGGGGATCGATGTTCTTCAGGGTCTGCTCGCCCCTATCCTCGAATGCGAGGTCGAGCTTGTTGCCGATGTGGTCACGGACAGTGCCCGAGACAGCAACGCCACCCGGCTTGGCAATGCCCTCGATACGCGCCGCAACGTTCACGCCGTCGCCGTAGATGTCGTTTTCCTCGACGATAATGTCACCGAGATTGACGCCGATGCGGAACTCGATCCGCTGGTCCTGTGGCACGTCGACGTTGCGCTCGCGCATCTTACGCTGGATGTCTGTCGCGCACGCGACCGCGTTCACCACGCTCGGGAATTCCACCAGGATGCCGTCGCCGGTCAGCTTGACGATGCGCCCTCGGTGCTCGGCAATCTTCGCTTCGACAAGCTCTTCCCGATGAGCCTTCAACGCCGTAAGTGTGCCGGCCTCATTGGCGCCCATGAGGCGGCTGTAGCCGACCACGTCCGCAGCGAGGATAGCAGCCAAACGGCGTTCCATGCTTCTCCGCCTTGAGGCTCAAACAGCACGCACCTTACCACGCGGCGGCCGCTTGTGGAGCAGCGACCTAGGGGAACGCACTCCATTTAGCTTGCGATCACGAACGTCCGAGTTGGGTCCACCAGCACTGGTTGCCGCGAATGTCGGCTATTGGGTAGCAAAATGGGTTGATGAAGGTCGGCTTGGGGTCAGGCCACGACATCGGGCCTTGCAGGTTGAATGTCCGCTATCGTTATCCCCTGCACCGCAAGCCGACTGACCGCTAACGGCCCCTAATAGGACGTTCATTGTCTCGGCGCTGAGCGTCGGCAGTTGGCGCTGCTTGCTATTGACGAGACAAACGGCAAAATTCCACCCGATCCGGTTCTTAAGTCGGCCCTGCCTCAAATGCGGCGCAAACCACTCGGCGTTAGGCAGCCGGGCGAATGTTCTGGTTCACCCGGAACAGGTTGCCCGGGTCGTATTTCTTCTTCAGCTTGCCGAGGCGTTTGTAATTGCCGCCGTAGGTCGCCTTGAGGCGTGTCTCGCCTTCGTCGTCCATCATGAAGTTCGGGTAAGCGCCGCCGAGATCGAACGGGTGAACCGCCTCCCAATAGTTCTTTGCCCATTTCTTCAAGGCCGGCGCCTGGCCCGGATCGGAGCCGACTCCGGCGATCACCATCGACCAGGTGGCATCGCGGCAGTTCCAGGCCGTTTCGTCTTCCGCCCTGCGATGAACCGCGCCATCGATCGGATAGAGATGCATGCAGGAGGCTTCGCTGGGCACCTTCGCAGCCTGCTCGATGTGGGCCTCGATAGCAGTGTCGGACAGCGTCTTCACGAAGTCGCCCTTCCAGTACCACTGCAAGCCTTTCGGATAGAGCCCGTCGAACATGCCCTGCAGCGCCGTATAAGGGATCGGGCCCGCAAAATCGATGATCGGCTTAGGAAGTGCCGCGCGGATGGTGTTTACGGCCTTCTCACCGTCCGCGGCCGTTCCGTTGTGCGAGATGAGGAGCACGCAGATCTTCTTGCCCCAATGGTCTTTCGGGAAGGGATCGCCGGACGGAACCGTCTGCAGCCCGAGGAAGACGTAAAACTCATCCGGCGCGGTTGCCTGAAAGTCCCGGTACCACCGCATGATCCTGGCCGCGTCTTTCAACTCCCAGAAGATTGGGCCGCCATAGACCGTGCTCGCGGGGTGCGCCTCGAAAAGGAAACTGGTGACGACGCCAAAATTTCCACCGCCGCCGCGCAGTCCCCAGAGGAGATCAGGGCTGTTCGTCTTGTTCGCGATAACAAAAGTGCCGTCCGCCAGAACCACATCGGCCTCGATCAGATTATCGATGGCGAGCCCGTATTGGCGGCTAAGATAGCCGTGGCCGCCGCTGAGAGTCAGGCCGGCAACCCCTGTTGTCGAGACAATGCCGAAAGGGATTGCGAGACCGAAGGCATGGGTTGCGTGGTCAACGTCACCCGTCACGCAGCCCGCCCCCACCCGCACGGTCCGGTTTGCCGGGTCGACGCGCACGCCGTTCATCATCGACAGGTCGATGACGAGGCCATCTTCAACACTGCCGAAGCCGGGTCCGTTATGGCCGCCGCCGCGGATGGCGATGGCAAGCTTGCTGTCACGGCCGAAATTTATGGCGGCAATCACATCGGCGACATCTACGCATCGGGCGATCAATAGCGGCCGCTTGTCGATCATGGCATTATAGAGCTTACGGACTTCATCGTAGTCAGCATCATCGCGACCAACCAGGGTGCCGCGGAGGCCTTGCGCGAACTTCCCGATTTCATCGTTGTTCATTGCACCCTCCCGAGGAGCCCAAGAATTCCGAGTTTCGGATGGAAGGCTGACCAGGCGTATACCAGCACCTAGCCGATTTCGTCTCCGTTATCCGCCGACCGGCCAAAATCCTGAGCCGCGGCGATTGATTTTCCCGAGTACCTCTTACCTTGCTCCGAAAATGCGTGTGGTCCAAGTGCAATTTAATATGCGGCAACCTCCGGTGACGCGAACCGTCCCAGGCTAATGCCATCTCGATGAGTTGAAGTATGCGCGGGTTCGGATCGCACCGCGCTTCCGATCTGCAACATGGTGCGACGACGATGTTCGCGCTAATATCGGAATTGCGATGCGGGTCACCATGCTCCATGCAGACGATTGAGGATTGGCTGAGCCAGCTCGGCCTTGGCAAATACACGGAGGCGTTCGTCCAGAACGACGTCGACCTTCGAGCGCTTCCGCATGTCACGGAAGCCGACCTCCAGGAGCTTGGTGTCTCTCTCGGGCACCGGAAAATCGTTTTGGCCGCAATCAATGGACTTGAGCAGCCTAGTCTCGATGGGACCCCTCCTGTTTCCTTCCCACCCGAGGAGTCCGAGCCTCTGACCACCGAAGTCCCGCAGGAACCGACTGCTGATCGACGGCTTCTCAGTGTGCTCTTCTGTGACTTGGTCGGCTCGACCGCGCTATCGGCGCGGCTCGACCCGGAAGACATGCACGAACTGACTCGCCGCTACCAGGATAGCGTCGCGGGCGCGATCACACGCTTTGGCGGCTATGTCGCCAAATATCTCGGAGACGGCGTGCTTGCATATTTCGGTTGGCCGATGGCTTACGAGGACCATGCCGAGCGTTCCATTCGGGCAGGCCTCCAGGCGCTCGCTGCAGTCGAGGCCTTTCAGTCGCCTGACGGCGAGCAACTAAAGGCGCGTATTGGCATCGCATCGGGGCACGTGGTCGTCGGCGACATTGCCGGCAGCAGCGCGAACGAACGCGCCTCGATCGCGGGGGACACTCCCAATCTCGCAGCTCGCCTGCAGGACGCTGCCGAGCCTGGCCAGATCGTTGTGGCCGACAGCACCCGCCGGCTCGCCGGCCAGTCGTTCGAAATTGAGAGCCTCGGTGCGCAGGAGTTGAAAGGCTTCAAATCACCTGTTGCCCTGTTCGTGGTCCGAGGCGAACGAGAGGTGGAAAGCCGTTTCGATGCCGCGCACGCTAGTGCGCTGTCGAAATTCGTCGGCCGAACCAGCGAAATCGGCATGCTGCTAGAACGCTGGGAACTGGTAAAGGGCGGCCAAGGCCAGGCGGTCTTCATGTCGGGAGAGGCGGGAATCGGGAAATCGCGCCTCATCGATGCGCTCGAGGAGCGGCTGCATGAGAACCAGTATGAGCTTATCCGGCTGCAGTGCTCGCCCTATCACACCACCTCGGCCTTTTACCCCATCATCCAGCGCTTAAGCCGGCTCGCGGGCTTTTCGCCCGCCGACGATCAAGCCATCCGCACTGAGAAGTTCCGCACGATTCTTCAGCGCTACGGCGAAAATCCCTCGGATGTCGGATCGATCTATGCCGAGCTCCTCTCGCTCGACATCGGCGACGATTTCGAGCCGCTAGATCTCTCCGCCCCGCAGCGCAAGGAACTCATCGTCCGTACGCTGGCGAACCGGTTGCTCCTCGCAGCAGAGATCGCGCCGGTGCTCTTTGTCGTGGAGGATGCGCACTGGATCGATCCATCGACCAGTGAAGTGCTGAAAGAGGTTGTGAGCCGTATGCATGGCGCGCCCGTCCTTGTCGTTGTGACGCACCGGCCGGAATGGTCCGCGGGCTGGGCAACTGGTCTGGCGCAAGTGACGACGCTGGCCATTGGGCGTCTGACGAAGCAGCAGATACGGGAGTTGATCGAATCGATGCTCGACGACGTGCCGGATCAACTTGCCGAGAGAATCGCGGAGCGAACGGATGGCGTACCGCTCTTTGTAGAAGAACTGACTCGCTCGATTCTGGAGAGCGGAAAGGCGGCGTTGCTGAACTTCGATATCCCCGATAGCCTGCAGGGCTCTCTCATGGCTCGGCTCGATCGCTTGACACCGGCAGCCAAGGAGGTAGCGCAAATTGCCTCTGTGATAGGCAGGGAATTTGATCGTGGTTTTCTTTCGAAGATTACCGGTCTCGACGACCGAGCTCTCGATGGAGCGCTGCATCAGCTCATGTCCACCCAGCTCGTTGTCGTCGGGGGCGTGGTGCGAGACGCGCTCATCTTCCGCCACGCGCTCATCCAGGATACGGCGTACCAATCGCTCCTCACCCGGCGGCGCCGGCATTATCATGAAGGCATCGCCAAAGTCCTTATCGACGCATATCCCGATCTCGTCATCACACAGCCCGAGCTCATCGCCCAGCACTACTCCAAGGCACAGCAAGACGAGTTTGCGTTCCCCTACTGGATGAAAGCCGGCGAACGCGCGCTCGGACAATCAGCCAACTACGAGGCGGTCGATCATTTTCAGAACGCTCGTGCCATCGCGGAGCGTCTGCGCGATGGGCCGGCCCGGCAGAAGGAGGTGCTAGAGGCGACTCTAAAGCTCAGCGAGGCACTGAGCGCCGCAGGCCGCTTGTCGGACGCAGTGGCAAAATACAAGCTGACCGCGCAATTGGCCCGCGAAGCCGGCGATACAAAAGCCTTCATCCGCTGTGCGCTCGGTTTTGACGGCGCCCAGTTCCTTTCCGCGAAGCCGCTAGGCGAATCGCTCCAGCTTCTCACGGAAGCCATGGGCAAGATCGATCCCAACGATCAGAGGACGCGGTGCCAGCTTCTCTGCCGCCTTGCCCGCGCATATTTGTACCTCGGCGACAGCAAGCACAGCGCCAAATGCCATAAGGAAGGTATCAATCTGGCTCGGCGGCTTGGTGACAAGGCTTCGCTTTTCGATCTCTTTGTCCTGCCATTCGTGACCCCCACGACAGTCAGGTCTGCTGCGGAGGCAAACGACCGGACTGCTCGCTTGGATGAACTAAAGCGCCTCTCAGGCGGCATCAACGACGACGACCTGCGAGGCCGAGCCCTTGCAATCGACGTTTACGTTTCCACCGAGCTGGGCAATCGCGCGCGTGCCGATCGAGCGGTTGACGGGTTGGAGGAACTTGGGACGCTACGCCAGCGTCTCAACATCTTATGGCTCGCCAGGCATGCGCAGGCTATGATGGCCATCCTCGATGGAAGATTCACGACCGCGGAGGCGCTTGCTGGAGAAGCGATGAGCCTGGGCAGACAGACGCATGGCGCGGATGTCGAGGGCGTCTATGGCATGCAGATGTTCACAATCCGACGCGAACAGAGCCGCCTCTCGGAGGTCGCACCGATTATGAAGCATCTCATCGAAGAGAGTCCGGACGAAACCACCTGGTTGCCGGGTTTTGCACTCATCGCGGCTGATTTGGGCTATCGGGACGCAGCGCAGCGCAGACTAAATGAGCTGGCGCGCAACGGTTTCGAAATGCCGCTTGACGCGAAACGCAGCGCGTCGCTCTCGTTCATATCGGAAGTCGCCGTCAGCCTTGGCGATACGGAGGCGGCACAAACGATCTACGACCTTATGCTCGCCTACAAGGACATGACCGTCACGGCAGGTGTCGCAACTGTCTGCTTTGGAGCGGCGAGCCGCTATCTGGGAATGTTGTCAGCCATGCTGGGCGACTTTGACAAGGCTGCCGAGCACTTTGAGCATGCACTTGAGATGAACGCAGCCAGCGGCTCACGACCGTGGCTCGCGCATGCACAAGCCGAATATGCGAACTTGCTTATGAAAAACGGTAGCAAGAAAGCGATTGAGAGAGCAATGTCACTAGCGGAGCAAGCCTCGGCAACGGCGGCCGAACTGGACATGGTACGTTTGAAGAAGAGGATGCAGCCGACCCTGCATTAGGCCTAGCTCATGCTTCGCGGCGTCAATACGGTTGAGAGGAGCCTCCTCATGCCACGCTACGTTATCGAACGAAATTTTGCAGAACAGCTCAACCTCACGAAGGACGGGGTTGAAAACGTCAATTTGATCAATGATCAGGAAGGCGTGCAGTGGATCTTCTCTTTCCTTAGCGCCGACAAGAAAAAGACCTATTGCCTATACGAGGCGCCGAACCCTGACGCTATTCGGGCTGCGGCACGAAGAAACAATATCCCCGTGGATGCGATCATTGAAATCGGCGGGGAGATTGGGCCGAATATGTTCGCGTAGCATTCGTCGGCCTCTTACCATTAGCTGTAGCTAAAATTTCCCCGACGCGCCGACCCGATTCGCCTCAGGTCGCCGTTTGCAGGAGTCAGCATCCGCTTGAATGCTTGCGCCTGCTCCACGCGCCGCGGCATCCCTTCCTCATCCACTCCCATGACGCGGCTGTATGCGAGGCGACGTTCGATTTCAATCTGAGCCGGAACGTCCGGTTCCGGCGCGCGAAGCTGACTTTCGGGGCTACGGCGCCCGACGTCTGGTTATGGCGCATTGCTGCCATTCGCAACGCGGACAATGAAGGTCTCCGTTGGGGTCGAACCTGTCTTTCGGACCGATCTGGGTTTTGGGGGCGAGAGAGGCGGCTATGAGGGTCCTGAACCTGAACGAGGGCCGGGCGCGCCTGATAGGGGCCCCACAAGCCACCCCCACCCCTGCCACCGGCGAACCCAGGCGGGTGCCGGAGGGTCACAATGGCAGGTTGCCAGTGCGTTCTTACCGGCCAAGGTCAATAATTTTGAAATCCACTTCCAAGCCGTCCCCTTCGGCCGAGATAGCGAATGGGTTCACCACCACCTTGGATTGATCGTATAGGTCGACAAACAGCTGCTTTGCTGCTGTGAGGTCAGGCGCGGAAAGCTCCTCATTGTTAACCTCAACCGCCCAGTCGCCATGAGGCGTCCTATTGTGAAAGCTATTGTGATCGACCTCTCTGCGAAAACAGCTCGGCAGTGATTTCGTCCCTGTCCCCACTATGCCTAGCGATCAAAGCCAGCGCTTCCTGGCGGCCAATGTTGCCGAGCTTCATGAGGTACGGAACCTCAAACGTTCTCTTGTTGAGGCGCCATTCTGGCACGTATCGTGTTGCTGCTTTTCGCGCTGTTGTTCCATCTTGACGCATCATTTTGACTCCTCTTCCTGATATGATGATGCAGTCGCAAATTCCGTGCCTCGTCCCGCGCTCGGAGGGGTATTCGAGGGCGTGGTTGTGGTGCCGGCGCGCTTGCTCCCGCGCTCGTCATTGCCAGTAGCGATCTGGAGTTCTAATCGTCCTCTCACGCGGCCTCGGATGAACCAAACAGGGCCGATCAGACCTTTGCCTCAGCATCTAAGACCTTGGCCTAGCAGCTTAGGTAGGAGCGTTCGCCAGCGCGCGACTCTGCCGGCTGCTGCTTTGCTCGCCATTCCTGCCAGGCGCGCTCTGCGGCTTGCCTGTGGCCCGCTGGCATAGGTTCCCAATCCGCCGGCGCCTTCCTCATGCACCATTGAGCCGGTCTGTAACCCCAGTGCTCGATCCCGACGAGCTCGGATCCGTCGAACCAGACGGTCACGTTAAGCTTGGCGAAATGCAGTTCCTTTGCTTGCCACCATATCGCCTCGATGTATTGGCCGACGCCATCCTTCCAAGGCGTCCAGCCGCGGCCGGGGCGCTCAGTGAGTTCGCTGTCTCGCAAGCTGGGACTCTCGCGTCCGCAGTTCGGTTAATCGTCCCCAAGATATTCGATCACGGCGCCGAAATCCGGCTTGCCGTCGGCGTAATGCCATTTGATCCGCCAGAGGTCAGTTTTTTCCATGCTTTCGAGTGCGTGGACCAAGCCGTTGCCGGTACCGAATTTCTTTGTCACTAGGTCGTTGACCGCTCGGATCCCGCCTGAGCGACAGGCTTTTACGAAATCGTCGTCTGCCACGGACGTGCCTCCCATTCGAAATAGACGCTATCCTACTCGTCACCGGCCCCGCAATCGGGCCGCGGCCCTGGGTGTTCGCCTAACGGCTTCGAACGCCTGCGATAATGTCGCGGCGGCAATCCAGCTTTCGGCAGCCGTGCGGATGGCGTTGCGGTCTTCAGCCTTGCATGGTGGCAGGAAGCCGGACGCAATCAGGAATTCGGCGACCGCGACCTCGTCGACGTCGATCAGCAGCGGCCGGCGCCCATTGCGCTGGCGCTCCCGATATCGACGCATGCGGTCGGCCGCTGACATGCGATCAGCCTTCGGAACCGCTCGACAGGCCGAGATCTGATGCCATGCGCTGCGCCCGCGCGGTCTGGGCATCGATCTGGCGGCTTGTGGTGAGAGCGAGGGTTTGGTCGCTCCTCCACGCCGGGTTTTTCTTCAGTTGGGCAATGGCGTAACTGTAAATCTTCCGAGTGTCCGCTATCCGGCTGCGCAGCGTCACGAGGTCGGCCAGCGCATCGATTTCTGCGATCGAAACTGGCCGGCCGGCAGCATTTCGCTGCTCTGCAATGCGCCTGAACGCTGCCTTTTCAGCCCGCGTCAGCCACCTTGGGATAGGAGGAATGCCGGATATCTGCGGGTTAGAGGCTGGTGAGGTCGTGGCCATCAATCGCAAATCCCTATTCAGGCCGAAATATTAGATCGGGAAAAAAAAATTCTGCGCGTAAGCCCAGAGCGGTTCCGGCGCCCGTTTCGATTTTGGGTTGTCGACACGCCCCCCCTTTATTGGTGTGAGCGGCCAATACGTCGCAGGAACCAAAGCGATCTGCAGGGGTTGGTCCATTGAAGGGACTGCTGCAACCTCGAATGCGGAACAATGCTTGATTTTTTTAACTTGGAACGGGCTGAGGCCAGACTGCGCATCAAACAAGCTGAGACCTCTCTCAAACGCGCGAATAGGTTGCTGGACCAGGACTGCGGCGCCGTCGTTGGTGTCGCGTTGTGCGACCGCATACGGTCCGAGCAAAGGCGCGTGAGCGAGGCCAGGGAACGCATGACGAAGATCGATCCCAACAGCCCCGCCAGCAATTGTATGTGAGTGTTTTGCCTCACCTGAAATTGCCCCGGCTACTTTGCCCCGCCACACCCCCACACCCCTAAAGGGGTGGTGGTGAGGCAGTCCAGTTGCCACGGGCGCCACACCTTGCCACACCCGCAGGTGAGGCAGTGGGGCAGATGCCGGCGAAGAAGGGGCCTTCGTCATCATGCCGGCTCACCGCAGACATAAAAGGCGCGCGGGTTCCGCTTGCTGTCCAGGCGTTCCTCAGTGCCAATAGCGCCGGTTTCCTGCCAAGTCCGAAGGATGCACTTGATCTTCGCTCTGGCGGCCTTCTGAAGCCCCGTGCGTTCGCTCGACTTCCTGCCAGCACCAATATCGAGGTCCAGGACGGTGGCCACGGCATTTCCGCCCCATTCCGGCGATTGCTCGCTTTCCCTGTAGTCGCTGCTGGCAAAGAGCGCCTGGACACGTCGAAGGTGGTCCAGCGTCACATCATCGAACGGATTTGGCGGTGTCCACTTGTCCACAGCCGCAACATTGTCGCCATTGGCCAGCGGCACGGAAACAAGCTGGTACCAGTCTCGCTTGTCTGCCGGCGGCGCCATGTTCTGCTTGTCGGCAAGCATGAAGAAAAATCGGCGAGCCTCGTCGACGCCAAGCCGCATTGCTTCCTCTTCGGACATGCGGTTGATGACGCGGACAGCCCGGCAACCATCGACAAAAGCGCTGCCGCCGCGCGCACTGTCAGCCGATATGGCATCGCCATTGAGCTTGCGGGAATGGTGCACCAACTCGACTGAACAATTTCCTCGACCAGCGACACGCCCCCACGCCTTGACCGCGGCGTCGATCGCGGCGTTGTCATTCTCGGGCAGGCCGTGGCTGCTGACGAACGGATCGATAATCAGCACGTCGATGCCGTTGGCGTCGATCTCGGCAACCAGTGCGTCAATGACCGGCTCGGCCACGGTAATCGTGTCCTTGACCTTGCGGGCGATCACCAGCGGCGTGTCACGTCCTGAGTTGACGAACATGCGGCCGGCGAGGTCATGCGGATTGATGCGGTGATGCATGACGGATGCAGCGAAGCGGCGTTCAACCTCTTCGGTCGGGTCTTCCAGATTCCAAATCCAGGCTTTGAGAGAGGCCAGGTCCGGTTTGATCCCGAGAAGATCGCGGCCTGTCACCATGGACAGCGCTTCGGTCTGCACTACAGACGTTTTCCCCATGCCGCCAGGGGCAACAGTGCCGGTGACATAGCCCCTGATATAGTGGCCGCCGAACAGCCACCGGCGCGGCGGGATGTCGATCGGATCACGCCAAACGAACGGCGATGCCGTGATCCGCAATTGAGATGGACTTGGCTTTTTGTCGTAGTCGACGCCACGGTATGGATCGTATTCTTCGAGCGGAATTCTTTCCCGTGGCTTCACGCTGCCACCCTCCGTGATGCCAACACATAAACGTCGGGCATATGCGGCGGCTTCATGTGCCTGCGGTACTGAAGCAGGACTTCCTCGGCGACGGAAATCCTCGGGCAGTCGCGCAGGCGGTCGAACGCACGCGTCCAATCGAGCACAATGCAGCCGTCTCGCCGGGCTCGCAGCCATTCGAGGGGATCTGCAAAGATGTTCAGGTGATTGTCGAAAGCGAAGGTGCCAGGGTTATAAATCGCGTCCTCGCCAAGAGCGAAGGCGCGGCCCATCGATGTTGCAAGCTGGCCGGTTCGCGGCTGCCAGAACACGACGTCCTCGGCTTCTTCGAACACGAACCAACGCGGCCCGGTGTCGACATCTTCGAATCTGCCATCGGTGGCGCGCTCGCCCCTCGCAAGCAGGATTGGCAACGGGTTGACCATCGCGGCCACTGCGACGCCATGCTTGAGAAGCCAGTCGATGTGCGCCTGGTGCGGCGTGTCGATGGTTGTCAAATAACCTGATTTGTGGTTAGTCTGATGACTGTCAAAAGCGCCTGCCAGCCCTTTGATATTCTGAGCAGCCCGGATGTTGGACCCATCCGGGCTTTGCTTTTCAGGAGAAGCGTGCATCGGCCCCTCCTACAACTGCGGCGGCCTTCACCATCTTCCGAAGTGTGGCGTCGTCCAGATGGAGAAAGTACTGCGGGATATCGTCGGAACCGATGATCTTGACCATGCTGCGAAACCGATCCTGAGCGGCAGTGCCCATCAAAACCCAGATCCGCTGCATCTCAGTCAGCCAAGTGTTCTTGTCGATCTCAGGCTCAGCGTGCCCGATGATCTCCCTTAGGGTGGAAAACGACACTGTGTCGTTTTTCCCCAGCTTCCTGGCCGCCATCATGTAGCGCTGGACGCTGCGCACCGAGATGTCAGGCAGATGTTCGGCCAGCCAGTTCTGCCAGTCGCCATGCGCGACGCGCGACTTTGCTTCGATGAGCCTGTGCCCCGCGGCGACTACGTGCTGGACGAAGTCGTTGGATGCCCGCATGACGGCGGCATGCTCTGCGGAAATCTCGCCGATCAAGACTGGCAAGCGATTGTTCAAGGAATGAGATTTCATCAGCCAGCCCTCGCCATCTTCATGCCGTGGATGCGCAGCACTTCGCAGGCATCCTTGGCGCTGAGGCCGAGGCGCTTGAGCGCCGGCACCGATGGGCCGCGCAGATGGCGTGGCGTCTCGTCGAGGAAGCGCAGGCCGCGCTCAACGTTGTCGGTTTCGATGTGGTCTTCAGTTTCGGGGCGGCCGGTCATCATGCGGCCTCGCCACTTAGCAATTTCTCCAGAGCAGCCTTCGGCACCAGCAACCTTTTGCCGATCTTAATGCTTGGGATTTGGCCCCGGCGCACGCCTTCGTACGCCTGATTTCGGCCGATGCCGAGCAATTGCCCAGCCTCTTCAACCGTCACGGTCCGACGGCTTATTTCTGCTGCTTCCGTCATGGTGGTCTTTCCTCGTCTTTGGTAACCCCAAATCAGGGGCCATGACCGACACTGTTAATATATCCCCACATATGGGGTCAACCCCACTTGCGGGGTTATCAATGATTGTGCTAACAGGGAGGGACTGACGGGGAACAGAGAGGAAATTTTCATGGCGAAGCGCGGCGATTCACCGACAGCCGATCTCAAGGTAAGGATGAAGGAGCCGCTTCGAGCTAAGATCGAGGCAGCAGCAGCCGCAAAGGGCGTATCAATGAATGCCGAGGCTGTGGACAGGCTCGATCGCTCATTTGATGACGATACGCTGTTCGGCAGTTCGGTCGTGCGAAATTGGGCGATTAGGCTAGCACACACGTTTCACGACGCCGGGTCGCGCGACGAGCAAATGGACCAGTCGTCGTCGTGGATGCGTGATCCCGATGCATTGGCGAAAGCAACCTACGTCGCCATGCAATCACTGATTACCGACCTCGCTCGCAATCCGGGTGTGAGCTTCGAAACTGCCGAAATGTACGTGAACGAGCTTCGGGCCCATTTGATAAACGCCTGGGTCAGCGCCGGCCGAGCAAGGTTTGTAGACAAGGACGGCAAACCGATGCTGCCAGACATTGATTGGAAGGGCGACGACAATGCGCGGTAACATCACCCGGCGCGGCAAAGCGTCTTGGCGCCTCAAGTTTGACCTTGGCACCGATCCCGTCACCGGCAAGCGGCTGACAGAATTTGTCACCGTCCGGGGCACAAAAAAGGAAGCCGAGGCCCAGCTTTCGAAACGGCTCAATCAGATCGACGGCGGCAACTATGTCGCCAACTCAAAGGAAACGGTTGCCGAGCATGTCCGGAACTGGCTCAGCGCCAAAGCCGACCTCGCAGCGACCACAAGGGAGCGCTTCGAGAAGCTAGTCGAGAACCAGATCGTTCCGAAAATCGGCTCGCTGATCCTCCAGCAATTACGGCCTGCCCAGGTCACAGCATGGCACAACATCCTGCGCAAAGAGGGCGGCAAGGAAGGCGGGCCGCTGTCGCCGGCCACGGTTAGGCAAGCGCACAGGGTGCTGCACATGGCGCTGGCAAGTGCGTTCGAAGACGAGAAGATAGCGCGCAACGTCGCGTCCGGTAGGAAACTGCCGAGGGCCGAGAGCGCGGATATTCAGATCCTGCAGCATGGCCAGATCGCACCTCTGCTGGAAGCTTTGCAGGGCCATTGGCTATCACCTATCGCCACCGTTGCCGTCGGCACAGGCATGCGCCAGGGCGAGATCATGGGACTCCGCTGGGCCGATATTGATCTGGATAAGGGGGCGCTCCGGGTCGAGCGCAGCCTTGAGGAAACCAAGGCCACAGGGCTTCGATTGAAGGCGCCGAAGTCGAAGGCTGGCACACGCACCATTTCGTTGCCCGCAAGCGTGGTTGACGCTCTCAAGGCGCACAGGAAGCGGCAGCTTGAGCTGCGACTCGCCCTGGGGCTCGGGAAGCCCGGCAAGGATGCGCTGCTCTTCTGCGGGCCGGAGGGCGAAGCCATAGCACCGTCTCGCATCTCAGGAGCTTGGCGCGATGCAATCGCCCGTTTGAGGAAGCGGAACGACAATGGCGCACCGCCATTGGTTGAGCATCCAAAGATTCGGTTTCATGACCTCAGACACACCCACGCTTCCGCCCTCATCGCGAGCGGGCTAGACGTGGTTGCAATTAGCCGTCGTCTAGGGCATGCGTCGCCGGTGGTCACGCTGTCGATCTACGCCCACTTGTTCAAGAGGTCGGACGACGGTGCGGCTGCGGCGATAGAAGCTGCGATGAGAACGGGCGCAGAACAGTAACCTGACTTCGGTGCCAATCCGGTGCCAAGTGCACGGAAACGACTAGACCCTAAGTCGCTTAAGTGCTTGTAATCGCGGCCTGCGGACGTGGCGGAATTGGTAGACGCAAGGGACTTAAAATCCCTCGATCTCTGATCGTACGGGTTCGACTCCCGTCGTCCGCACCATATTGAAATCAAATGATAATCTGGTTTTTTAGGATCTCGCGGATACCCTGGAAAAGTCGACTCTGGGTAGCCGTAGGGGTAGCCGGAAGGCAATGAAAAAGCCCGCCGCCGTGAGGCAGCGGGCTTGTTCGACCGCCAGTTCGAAGATGCGGATTATCGCGCATACATCACAGGCGCGTCCGACATCGGCGTTGCTCGCTCATGACGTCGCCTCCGCCGCGGCAAGGCGCCTTACATCGGCAGCGATCGAGAGGAAGGCCTCATTTGCATCGGGCGCGCCCATCCTGTCCCCGGCCCCGGATCTTGATGATTATCCCGTCCAGCGTGTGGGCTGGCGTTGCGAAGATTCGGTGCCCGACCTGCCACATTGCGTCAACGCTGTCGTTGTATGCATCTTCCAAACCGTCCATGCCGGCCTCGCAGTCTATCTCCTCCACTTTGGTCTTGTAGGCTTTCCACAGGGCTTCGCTCTCAGATTTCTGCTCAGCGCACGCCTTGTACCATGCGCGAACTGGCTCCGGCTGTTGCTCTGCTTTTCTGTCGTTGAAGGACATGTCGGCGAGGATATCCAGAACGTGGTCCGGCGTGCTGGGTCGTTTCCATTCGGGAGGCCGTGGCGGGTAAAGCTTCTCGCACATGCTGCCGGCCCTGCAATTGGCATCTGAAGCCGTTTCCATCCTGGCTTCGGCTTCCTCCATTTCTCGATCGGGCCGGAACAGCTCGGCGTCGAGGTGCTCGGCAGGCGTGGCGTGCGCCCTCGGCAGGGCGGCAAGCGCGGCAGCGGCAGACAGCCCTCCCAATAGGGCTAGGCGGCGGGAGACATTGGCAGCGGGCATAGCTTCGCCGGCCGCCGGAACATGGGTGTTCGGCATCGGATTTTCTCCAATTCGGTTTCATGTGAGGATCTAGCGGCTTCCGCCAGAACGGGAACTCTGATATCAGAGTTTTATGCCAAAGCAAGAAACTGTGGTATCAAAGAAACGGCGGGGACCGGCCCCAACTGGAAAGGGTGTGCCGATCATGGTCCGCCTTCAACCGGACATGCTCGCGGGCGTCGATCAATTTGTTGCCGAGCATGATGTTTCGCGACCTGAGGCCGTCCGATTGATCATTCGTGACTGGTTGATCAGACACCAGGTACTGAAGGCTGAGTGAAACCTGATCCGCCGGCGTCGAGTTCATCCCCGAGAACGGCTGCGGTGCTGGGGTGAGGCTGAGGAAGAAGGGGTGAAATGGCGCTCAAGCAACCAAAACGGCTGCCACCTCGCCTCGCCATCTATGCCTGTTACAGAGAGATCCCGCCTAGCCGGGGAACGCCAGCATAACGCCGCGTTATTGGAAAAAGTCGCTCCAGACAAGACACCATGGCGAGATATATTTCAGCAACAAGTAGTATATCCGCCCCCAAACGACCATCCACTATTCCAGATTCCCAAAGCACGGCAACGCCCGCCTCGCGCATCGCGGTTGTAACCTCAATTTCCTGATTCGCTGTCGATGGCGGAGCGGCTATCGGGCCGCTCAATGTGGCGCGGACTTCAACCCTCTTCGCGGAAATCCTGCAACGAGGCATGGCGCAGGTCTTCCTCGCCCCGTAGGTGCTTCACACGGCCGATCAGGCCGGGCCTGACCCACTGCGTTGCCGGCCGCTTCATGCCCTTTGGAGGGGCTCCTGCATGCTCCTGCACGCGTTTCCAGAGCCGTTCGCGCAACTCCCGGTTCAATGTGATGAAAGCCGAGCCGACATAGCGTCCGGTGCCGCGCTCGGCCATGAGAGCGAATGCCGGCTTGCCTGCCTCGCGCTCGACGCCATGCAGTTCGTATTCGTCGATCGAATAGGCCTTGGTCTTCAGCCAAGCCGTGGAGTTGCCACTGCGATATTTTGCTGCCCTTGCGCTTCGAAACCATGCCTTCGAGCCCTGCCTGGTCAACGAGATGGAAGATCGCCTTTGCGTCGCCCGGCAACGCTTGACTGAACTGGATGCGACCACCTTCCGGGATCATCTCGGCCAGGATCTCTCGCCGGTCCTCCAGCGGCATGTCGCGCAGATCATGCCCGTTGAGGTGCAGCAGATCGAAGGCGACGAAATAGAGGTCGTGCTGGCGGCGGGTGATGGCTTTGCGCAGCGCCTTGAAGTCGGACAGCCCCGTCTCATTGGTGACGATCACCTCCCCGTCGATGATGGCGCTCTCGACGTCAAGCTTGCCGGCTGCCTTGGCAAGGTCGCGATACTTTGAGGTCCAGTCGAGGCCGCGCCGGGTGAAGATGCGCACCCCGTCTTCGTCGATGACGATCTGCGAGCGGTAGCCGTCGAACTTGACCTCGTGGATCCAGTCGCCTCCCTCGGGCGGCTTCTCGACCAGGGTCGGCAGTAACGGCTCGATAAACTCCAGCCGGTCCCCGGCGCGCTTACTCATCGGAACGCCCCACGCAAAACTCGAATTTGATTCAATAGCGGAGAGCCGTTTCCGTTCCGTTAGCTCTTGCTGAAATGCCAAGCGGAACATTCGTTCGTACTCGCTGTTCTGTCTGCAGGAGGAACGAACTCTGGCAGCCAAGCCCCGTCCGCGGTAACATGGGACAGAGGGACATTCTCCAACCCCAGCAAGGGAGGTCCGCCATGAAAGTCAAAGACGCAATGCATAAGGGTGTCGACTGGGTCAGCCCCGAAATCGCTGTAACCGAACTGGCGAAAATGATGCGAGCCCAGGATATCGGGTCGATTCCCATCGGAGAGAACGACCGACTGATCGGAATGGTGACCGACCGCGATATTGTCTGCAAAGGACTGGCGGAGGATGGTTTCGACAGCCGCACCGCAACGGCACGCGATGTCATGACGGCCGGCATTCACTGCTGCCGCGAAGACGACGATCTGGCCAAGGCCGTACGGCACATGGAAGAACTGAAAATCCGCAGGTTGCCGGTGATCAACAAGAATATGCGGATGGTCGGCATCCTTAGCGTCGGCGACGTCAGTCAGTCGGCACCGGCGGAACTGGTGTCCGAATACGTCAAGAAGGTTTCCGCCCATCACCACTGAAGAGCGGCTCGCTCGTGCTCTTTTCGAAGACCTTCACTCTGCCGCCGCGCTGGCCACAGCGCGGCGGCAGAAATGTCCCTCAGGCGGAACAAAAAGCCCGCCGGCCGAAGCCAGCGGGAGGGTCTACTGGAGTCGCCAGAGTGTGGGACGTCAGATTGCAAACGGCCCGATCCTTGGCTTTTGTTTCAGTGAACATAACGGGATTCTGCTAGTGCTCTGTCCCCGCGCTAATTGTTTCTGGCATGACGCAGCCCCATGTCGCGAACCCTGATTGTCGTTGGTCTCATCATAGTTGCGGTGGGCCTATTGTGGCCGTGGTTGTTACGGATCGGCCTCGGCCGGCTGCCTGGTGATATCGTGATCGAGCGTGAGAACTTCACGTTCTATGTTCCGATCGCCACCGGCATCCTGATCAGCATCGTGCTCTCGATTATTCTGTGGCTGGTCAACCGGTAGCGGGAGAACTCGGGGAAGACAGCCGCCCCCGCTCGGGGTCTTTTCTTAGGATCGATGTGCAGGATTATCTTGGCGGCCTCTCGTCACTCCGGATCGGCTGTCGAGCCGCCTTAGAGGCTGATGGCTGAATGAAAAACCTCGCCGCTCCATTCGCGAAGCGGCGAGGCCCCCATCGCCCCAATGCCGGTCCCAACACCCGGCGTAGCTGACCATGCAATCGCGGTGCCAAGGCGTATTGACCCATTACAGGACGCCTACGTGCCCCGGCTTAGGCGGCATCGGCTAAGATTAGTCCGGCGGGAAATCGTGCGCGGGGCAAGCGTGGCACGGTTCTTGCTTCCGTAGCGTCAGGCATGCCGGGCGCAAAGACCTGTTCCATATCAACACCGGCGTGTGAGGTTGGGACAATGATGTCGCGCAAGCTTCTGTTCGGCCTTCCCGCAGTGTTCTTGGCCGCGGCCCTAGGGCTGGCTCTCTTGTCGTCCGAGACCTCATGGGGATTTCTGACTGCGGCCCAATCCGACTCGGTGTTTTGTTCAAGCGGTCCATCACCCGAGACCGTATCGGCGTCGGCGTCGGCGTCGCGGACTTTGCCATCATGTCCGCCGGCCGACACAAGGTCATAGGGAGCGCCTCGATGGACGCGAGCCTCTGGATGTGGTCGCGCATAGCATTCCTGAAAGGGAAAGTTTGGGTCATGGAACATTGGGCTTTGATCACGCGGTTGGCATCAGCCTTTCGCGAATTCGTTGCACCGCGTTACCGGCCAGAGCTCTACTATATGCGCGGCCCGGGGCCGGCCTCCGCGCGGCGCGTGAGCGCGCGCTGAGCGTGTGTTTCGGCTGGCAGATTTCTCCCTACACTGGCGAAGCGCTTGGCGTCCTGGCGCCCGCCTGTGACCGCGGCGCGTTTTGCCGGTCCCGCCGGCTGATCGAAGCGCGCGAAGTTGCCGGGGCTCGAAGAGTGGCGATAGAGTCAGCGACGCGTTCCGAGCCTAGGCCATTCCCTCAGTCTCGCTCTCCTCATCAAAGGTATCGGCACCCAGCCGGCCGGCAATGACCAACCAATCTCGCACGATCGTTTGCAACACTTCAGGCCGCGACAGCTTCAACTGCGCTGCCAACAAGTCGATCGCCTCGTCAACCTCGGCTTCCAAGGCAAGGCCCGAGGTGTTCCTCAGCCGCAAGGCTGCGTTCATCAACATGACTTGCAGGTCCGCGCGCGCGGACCTCCGAAATATGCGCGGCAGCATCCTCGAGTCTCTCGGCGAACGCCCGGTGGGTCATGGGTCCAACCCTATTGTGTAAGCTATTGTGATCGACCTCTCTGCGAAAACAGCTCGGCAGTGATTTCGTCCCTGTCCCCATTATGCTTGGCGATCAAAGCCAGCGCTTCCTGGCGGCCAATGTTGCCGAGCTTCATGAGGTACGGAACCTCAAACGTTCTCTTGTTGAGGCGCCATTCTGGCACGTACCGTGTTGCTGCTTTTCGCGCTGTTGTTCCATCTTGACGCATCATTTTGACTCCTCTTCCTGATATGATGATGCAGTCGCAAATTCCGTGCCTCGTCCCGCGTCGGAGGGGTATTCGAGGGCGTGGTTGTGGTGCCGGCGCGCTTGCTCCCACGCTCGTCATTGCCAGTAGCGATCTGGAGTTCTAATCGTCCTCTCACGCGGCTTCGGATGGACCAAACAGGGCCGATCAGACCTTTGCCTCAGCATCTAAGACCTTGGCCTAGCAGCTTAGGTAGGAGCGTTCGCCAGCGCGCGACTCTGCCGGCTGCTGCTTTGCTCGCCATTCCTGCCAGGCGCGCTCTGCGGCTTGCCTGTGGCCCGCTGGCATAGGTTCCCAATCCGCCGGCGCCTTCCTCATACACCATTGAGCCGTTCTGTAACCCCAGTGCTCGATCCCGACGAGCTCGGATCCGTCTAGGATTCAGCGTGTGATGGGGTAGTCGATGCCAGGAGAAAGACAGCCATCGAGGTCGCGCCGAACAACTTCGACAAGTTTTTGACAATCATGGATCTGCTCCCCTCCAGTTGCATCTCAGCCCGTTACTGAAAGGAATTAAAGCCCTCACACCCGGATCGGGTTCAGCTTCAGATGCTGGATCAGGATGATCGTCTTGGCGTCGATGATGCGGCCGTCGTAAATGCCGGCCAGCGCTTCGTCGAGCGGCATTTCCAGAACCTCGATGTCTTCGCCTTCGTCCGGCGCGCCGCCGCCGTCGGAGATGCGGTCGGTCGGCGAATAGCGTGCGACGAAGAACCAAAGCCGCTCGGTCACGCTGCCGGGGCTCATATAGGGCGAAAACAGCCGTTCGACGTCCTTCAGGTGGTAGCCGAGTTCCTCTTCCGCCTCCTTGCGGATGCAGGTTTCGGGGTCGTGTTCATCGAGCAGGCCGGCGCAGGCCTCGATCAGCGGCTCGCGGTGGCCGGTGACGTAGGCTGGGTAGCGGAACTGCCGCACGAGCAGAACCGTCGAGCGCTCGGGGTCGTAAGGCAGAATCACCGCGCCGTCGCCGCGATCGTAGGTCTGGCGGATCTGCGTCTCCCATTGCCCGTCACGCCGGCGATAATCGAGGACGGTCTTTTTCAGGACGGCCCAGTCGTCGGAAAGGACTTCCTCCGAACGGATGCGAATGCGGTCTTCCATGATGAACTCCGTGCTGCCGGTGGCGAGGGGTAGCGGTGATCCAGCCTTTGCGCAATCCTGACAGCAATTCACGGAAATCGCTCCAGGGGAAAGATCGCGGCTTCATCCAGCTTGGGTTCCTTGCCCCACGATCGTGGTACGAGAGTGGGGAGAGGTAGCTCGGCGGAGCCGATGGAGAGGGGGCCGCGCTCTACGAAAGCCCCTCTCCGGCCGCTTAACCGAGGTCTTGACAGGTCGGAGGGACAGCACCCACCTCTGCCCTGCCGGGCATCTCCCCCGCAAGGGGGGAGATCGGCAGCTTCGCCGACGGCGCCTGCTACCGAACGTTTGAGGTGCCCGGCAGGTAGATGGGCAGCACTTCACCGCCTCGTGTATGGCGCAGGCGCAATCCATTGCCTAAATAGCGACAGCCCCTCCCCGGAGTTTTTTATGACCACATCCCTCTTCCATCCGATCACGCTTGACGGCCTCACCTTTCTCAACCGCATCGCGGTGGCGCCGATGTGCCAGTATTCCGCCGAAGACGGTTCCGCCAGCGACTGGCACCTGTACCACTGGATGAACCTGGCGATGTCCGGCGCCGGCATGGTCACCGTCGAGATGACCGACGTCGAGCGGCGCGGCCGCATCTCGCATGGCTGCCTTGGCCTTTATTCCGACGACAACGAGGCAGCCGCCCGGCGCGCGCTGGATGCCGCCAGGCGCGTCGCCGCCCCCGGCACCAAATTCGGCACGCAACTTGCCCACGCCGGCCGCAAGGCGTCCAACCAGAAACCTTGGGAAGGCGGCGGGCCGCTGAAGGCCGATCAGGACCCGTGGCCGATCGTGTCTGCCTCGGCCATCGCCTACGACACCGGCTGGCAGGTGCCGCGGGCGCTGGAGGATGAGGAGATCCTGCACATCATCGAACGCTTCGCCGAGGCGGCAAGGCGGGCCGAGCGTGCCGGCTTCGATTTCATCGAATTGCACGCGGCACACGGCTATCTGATCTTCCAGTTCCTGTCGCCGCTTTCCAACCAGCGCACCGACCGCTGGGGCGGCTCGCTGGAAAACCGCATGCGTTTTGTCGTCGAGATCGCCAAGGCGGTGAGGAAGGCAGTGCCCAAGCTGATGCTTGGGGCGCGCCTGTCGGTCAAGGAATGGGTCGATGGCGGCTTCGATGTCGAGGACGCGATCGAAGTGGCCAAGGCGCTGAAGGCAGCGGGCGTCGCCTATCTCTGCTGCTCGAGCGGCGGCAATTCGCCCCTGCAGAAGCTGCCGACAGGCCGGGGCTACCAGGTGCATCTGGCGGAAGCCGTGCGCAACGGCGCCGGCATCCCGACGCGGGCCGTCGGCCTGATCGACGACCCGAAGCAGGCCGAGGCGATCGTTGCCGAGGGCCGTGCCGACATGGTGGCTCTGGCCCGCGCCTTCCTCGCCGATCCGCGCTGGGCGTGGCGCGCCGCGGCCACCTTCGGCGAGACGATCCACCCGGCGCCGCAGCTTGCCCGCTCGGTGACGACGATGCAGCACTGGATGAAGGCGGCGGGGTGAGCGCCCCGTTCATGGCTGCGGCCCCACGACTGCGACCCTTGAGACCTTTACGCGGAGGGCCGTGCAACCAAATCGGCCGCTCCGCGTTGGCGGCGATGATGGACAACAAGCCCTTTGAAAAGCCGGTCGTGGTCGAACTTGGCCATGTCGGCAAATACCGTGAGATCCGCAGCACCCAGGAAGCAGCGGAGTGCCTGATGACGGTCTGGCCACTCAATCGTGGTCCCCGGCATCGCGATGCTCTCGACACTTGCCTAAAAGTGCTGGAAGGTTATCGTTCGACAGCAGATGCGCGCCGGGCATTGGTCGAAGCCGCGAAGGAATCGGACGTGCTGGTTCCCGACGAGAGATTGCCTCAAGGCAAACTGCCCCAAGGCAAACTGCATTGAGCAGACGGAGCTTTTTCCACTGGAGGATTTCATGGCGAAGCTGACCTACAAGATCGTCGAGCATGACGGGGGCTGGGCCTACAAGGTCGGCGAGACATTTTCGGAGACGTTCCCCACTCACGAGGACGCGCTGCGCGCGGCCGAGATCGCTTCGGCCGAACAGCAGGTCGCCGGCACCACGGACGGTATCCAGTACGAGGATGCCGACGGCAAATGGCACGACGAGCTCGCCGACGGCCGGGACCGCCCGCAAACCGAAGTTTCCGACTAGGCTGGTGTCGTTGCTGATGGCCTCCCGCATCTCTGGTTTTAAGAGCTGGGGCTTGACAAGTCATGCTCTTGCTATGATCCCGGACATGGCGAATTTCAGTCCCGCTGGGAACGCTCACGATCAAGAGCAACAAAGAAGAGTGCTTGCGGCGCAGCCGCTTTACAGGCAGGCTTGGTAGCGCTACCGTTTCATCATCGCGCGTGACCAGGGAGGAGCTTGGGAGCTGCCGCGGCCAGTTAGGAAAGCGGTTTCCTTCGAAGACGTCGCAGGAAGCATTCGGGAGGAAATCGATGGCGTCTGTCGCGATTGGCGATGTCTACAAATCATTCGGAACCGTCGAGATTCTCCACGGTGTCAGCGTCGACATAGACGACGGCGAGTTCGTCACGCTGGTCGGGCCGTCGGGCTGCGGAAAATCGACCCTTCTCAGGATGATCGCCGGCCTGGAAAAGATTTCGCGCGGCCAGATCGCGATTGGCGACCGTGTCGTCAACAACGTTGCGCCAAAAGAACGCGACGTCGCCATGGTCTTCCAGAACTACGCGCTCTACCCGCACATGACCGTCGCCGAGAACATGGCGTTCTCGCTCATGCTCAAGGGCGTTTCAAAAGCCGAAAGCGCTGCCAGCGTTAAGCGCGCCGCCGAAATCCTGGGGCTGGTGCCATTGCTGGAGCGCTATCCCCGGCAGCTTTCCGGCGGCCAGCGCCAGCGCGTCGCCATGGGCCGGGCGATCGTGCGCGATCCGGCGGTCTTCCTGTTCGACGAGCCGCTGTCCAATCTCGACGCCAAGCTCAGGGTGCAGATGCGCGCCGAGATCAAGGAACTGCACCAGAGGCTGAAGACCACGACGGTCTATGTCACCCACGACCAGATCGAGGCGATGACCATGGCCGACAAGATCGTGGTCATGCATGACGGCCTCGTCGAGCAGATCGGGCCGCCATTGGAACTCTACGACCGGCCGAACAATCTCTTCGTCGCCAGCTTTATCGGCTCGCCCGCCATGAACATGCTGAGGGGCGAAATCGCAACTGATGGCGGCTCACCGTCTTTTCGCGGCTCCGGCGGAATTTCCCTGCCGCTGGCCGCAGTACCTTCGATCGGCAGCGGCGAACAGGTGGTGCTGGGGATACGGCCCGAGCATCTGCAGCTGTCCGACGGCCAGGGTATTCCGGTCACCGTCGCGGTGGTCGAGCCGACCGGATCGGAAGTGCAGCTCATCGGCCGGACGGCCGGCGGCGAAGAGATCGTCGCCAATTTCCGCGAGCGCCATTCCTTCACGCCGGGCGAGACCGTACGGCTTACGGCCGAGCCGGGCCTCATTCATCTCTTTCATGGCGAAACCGGGCAGCGCTTCGACATGCGCACCCGGCAGTAAGAACCACGGCAAGGACATAAACAGGAGGAGACGAGCATGAAATTCACCAGACGTGACGTGATCCGCACCACCGCCGGCGTGGCGGCGGGAGCCTTGGGAAGCCGGTTCGTCGGCTCTTCCGCCTTTGCCCAGGAGGGGTTGACATACAAGCCCGAGGACGGCGCGAAGCTGCGGATGCTGCGCTGGTCGCCCTTCGTGCAGGGCGATGAGGATCAATGGCTGGCCAACACCAAGCGGTTCACCGAGGCGACAGGCGTCGAGGTCCGCGTCGACAAGGAAAGCTGGGAGGACATCCGCCCCAAGGCGGCGGTCGCCGCCAATGTCGGCTCCGGTCCAGATCTGATGTTGGTCTGGTTCGACGATCCGCATCAGTACCCCGACAAGCTGCACGACGTGACGGAACTGGGTGAGTATCTCGGCACGAAATACGGCGGCTGGCACGACGGACCAAAGCAATATGCGACGCGCGAGGGAAAATTCCTCGGCCTGCCTCTGGCCACCATCGGCAATGCCATCGTCTATCGGGAAAGCTGGGTGAAGGAGGCTGGTTTCTCGGAATTTCCGAAGGACACGGCGAGCTTCCTCGAGCTTTGCAAGGCCTTGCAGGCGAAGGGACATCCGGCCGGCTTCACGCACGGCCATGGCGTCGGCGACGGCAACAACTATGCTCACTGGCTGCTGTGGAGCCATGGCGGCCAGATGGTCGACGAGAGCGGAAAGGTGACGATCAACAGCCCCGAGACGCTAAAGGCGATCGAATACGCGCAGGAACTCTACAAGACCTTCATCCCCGGCACCGAAAGCTGGCTCGACGTGAACAACAACCGCGCCTTCCTGGCCGGCGAACTCAGCGTCATCGCCAACGGCATTTCCGTGTATAACACGGCCAAGACCAACAAGGACAATGATCCGAAACTGGCTGAAATCGCCAAGGACATGCGCACGACCAGCCTGCCGATCGGTCCTGTCGGAAAATCCGTCGAGCTGTTCCAGGTGACCACGGCCGTGATCTTCGACTACACGCCCTACCCCAACGCGGCCAAAGCCTATCTGCAGTTTATGTTCGAGGAACAGCAAATGGCGGAGTGGATCACCTCCTCGGCCGGCTATTGCTGCCAGACACTCAAAGCCTTCGAAAACAATCCTGTGTGGACGGCCGACCCGAACAACGCAGCTTACGCCAAAGCCTCGGCGACGCTGCGTCCCAACGGTTATGCCGGGCCGCTCGGCTACGCTTCGGCGGCGACCATGGCCGACTATGTCCTGGTCGACATGTTCGCCAAGGCGGTGACCGGCCAGGCGACGGCGCAGGAGGCGATGGAAGAGGCGGAGAAACGCGCCAACCGGTACTATCGCGTTTGATCACAGCCGAGCCGGGCAGCCGCGACCGCGCTGCCCGGTCTGGTTCCTGAAATCGCGTGGCGACCACTCAGGCCACCATGCCACCAGACCTCATGAGGAGCCGTCCCATGGCCGTGTCGTCCGCTGCCGTTCAGCCGCGTCCGTCGATCCCGTCGCGGATCCTGTCGCTCCTGGCCGACAGCCGGAACGCGCTTGGCTTCGGCTTCATGCTGCCGGCGGCGGCGCTGCTGCTGGTCTTCCTGACCTATCCGCTGGGGCTCGGCATCTGGCTCGGCTTCACGGATGCCCGCATCGGCCGCCCCGGTGTCTTCATAGGCATCGAAAACTACCAATATCTGTCGGATGACGCCGTCTTCTGGCTCTCCGTCTTCAACACCTTGCTCTACACGATAAGCGCCTCGATCCTGAAGTTCGCGCTCGGCCTCTGGCTGGCGCTTATCCTCAATCAGAACCTTCCCTTCAAATCGTTCTTCCGCGCGATCGTCCTTCTGCCGTGGGTGGTGCCGACGGTGCTGTCGGCCATCGCCTTCTGGTGGATATACGATTCGCAGTTCTCCATCCTGTCCTGGGCGCTTATGGAAATGGGCCTGATCGACCATCGGATCAATTTCCTCGGCGATCCGGTGAACGCGCGCGCTTCGGTCATCGCCGCCAATATCTGGCGCGGCATCCCGTTCGTCGCGATCACGCTGCTGGCCGGCTTGCAGACGATTCCGCAGTCGCTTTACGAGGCCGCCACGCTTGACGGCGCCAGCCGCTGGCAACTGTTCCGTTTTGTGACGCTGCCGCTGCTGACGCCGATCATCGCCATCACCATGACGTTTTCCGTGCTGTTCACCTTCACCGATTTCCAGCTGATCTATGTGCTGACCCGCGGCGGACCGGTCAATGCCACCCATCTGATGGCGACATTGTCGTTTCAGCGCGGCATTTCGGGGGGCCAGCTTGGCGAGGGCGCCGCAATCGCGGTCGCCATGATCCCGTTCCTGCTTGCGGCGATCCTGTTCAGCTATTTCGGCCTGCAACGCCGCAAATGGCAACAAGGCGGCGGAGACTGACATGGCTGTGATCAAGAGGGCCACGACCAAAAAAACGAAACGTCCGGAACTCGACGAAGGCGGCATGGGCTACCTTCAGAGCCTGCCGCGGCGCGTGGTGACGGTCTATCTGCCGCTGCTGGTGTTCGTCATCGTGCTGTTGTTCCCGTTCTACTGGATGACGATCACGGCGGTTAAGCCCAACCTCGAGATGACCGACTACGCCAATTTCAATCCGTTATGGGTCGTGCATCCGACATTCGAGCACATCCGCTATCTGTTGTTCGACACTTCCTATCCGGGCTGGCTGCTCAACACGATCATCATCTCCACCGCCGCCACCTTCCTGTCGCTGCTGGCTGCGGTGTTCGCGGCCTATGCGATCGAACGGCTGAGGTTCTCCGGGGCGCGGCAGGTCGGGCTCGCGATCTTCCTCGCCTATCTCGTGCCGCCCTCGATCCTGTTCATCCCGCTGTCGGTGATGGTGTTCAACCTTGGGCTTTACGACACACCCTTCGCGCTCATTCTCACCTACCCGACCTTCCTGGTGCCCTTCTGCACCTGGCTGCTGATGGGCTACTTCCGCTCCATCCCGTTCGAACTGGAAGAATGCGCGCTCATTGACGGGGCGAGCCGGTGGCAGATCCTCACCAAGATCGTGCTGCCGCTGTCGGTGCCCGGCCTGATTTCCGCCGGCATATTCGCATTCACCCTGTCATGGAACGAATTCATCTATGCCCTGACGTTCATCCAGTCGTCCGAAAACAAGACTGTGCCGGTCGGGGTGCTCACGGAGCTTGTCCGCTCCGACGTCTATGAATGGGGAGCGCTGATGGCCGGAGCCCTGATCGGCTCGCTGCCGGTGGTCGTACTTTATTCGTTCTTCGTCGAGCACTACGTTTCCTCAATGACCGGTGCGGTGAAGGAATAGGGCGCTGCCGCAGTCGGCGCTCGACCGGCCAATTGGCGAAGTCGGCGCCGTCCCTCATCCACCTGCCGGCACCTTCTCCCCGTTTAGTGACGGGGAGAAGGGCTGGCCGCGGCCTCGGCACCCATTCTGCAACGCTGGAGATTGGCGAAATCCTTTGCGAAGGCGTCTTTCTCCCCGTCACTATACGGGGAGAAATGCCCGGCAGGGCAATGAGGGGCGAAGCCGACCTGATGCGATTGCTCTGCTGCAGCAGCGTTATCAATACGGGCATTGCCGCCAACCATCCGCCGCGTTATCTCGGGCGACCTTGTCTGCCTCAACTGACTTTTTGCCGGAGCCTCCCATGCCTGAAATCGTCACCGCCGCCATGCTGGTCATCGGCGACGAGATTCTGTCCGGCCGCACCAAGGACAAGAATATCGGCCACCTCGCCGACATCATGACGGCGATCGGCATCGACCTGAAGGAGGTGCGCATCGTTCCCGACGAGGAAGACGAGATCGTCGCCGCAGTAAATGCCCTGCGTGCCCCCTACACCTACGTCTTCACGACCGGCGGCATCGGTCCGACGCATGACGACATCACCGCGGATGCGGTAGCCAAGGCCTTCGGCGTGCCCTGCGAATACGACGCCAAGGCTTATGCCATGTTGCAAGCGAGCTACGCCGCGCGCGGCATCGAATATACCGAGGCGCGCAAGCGCATGGCGCGGATGCCGCGGGGTGCCGACCATATCGACAATCCTGTGTCCATCGCGCCTGGCTTCCGCATCGGCAACGTCCATGTCATGGCCGGCGTGCCGGTGATTTTCCAGGCCATGCTCGACAATGTGGTGCCGACGCTGAAGGCCGGCACCAAAATGCTGTCGGCCACGGTGCACTGTCCGTTCGGCGAAGGCGTGGTCGGCGGACCGCTGGGCGACATCCAGAGGGCGCATCCGGATACGATTATCGGCTCCTACCCGAAATATGGCGACGGCAAGTTCTGGACGGAGCTGGTCGTCCGCGCCCGCAGCCAGGACGCGCTGGACGCCGCCCGCGCCGATGTCGAGGCGATGGTCGCAGGCCTCACCAGCGCGGCCAACTGATCTAAAGCGCGTCGCGTCTGAGAGGATTCACGCGACGCGCTTTAGGTTCTTTTTTATGCATGTCGTTATCCCAAAACCGCTGCGCACTTTTGGGCGACATGCATTGGCCGGAACTAAGCATGGTGCTGTAACGTTTCTCGCGGGCGAGTTTCGATCGCCGTAAAATGAGGGTATCATGCGATTCAAGACCATCGTCGCCATACTGCAGAACGAACAGGACGCGGAGCGCGTGCTCGAATGCGCCATTCCGCTTGCCGACAGGTTCGAGAGCCATCTCATCGGCATTCATGCCGAAGCGCTTCCCGTCCCCTACACCTCGGCGACCGGCTTTCCCGACACCGAATTTCTGCAGGTTTCGGCCGACATGAACAAGGAGCGTGCCGAAAAATTGCGGGCGGTTTTCCTCAGGCATGTCGAGGAATCCGGCCTGTCCTTCGAGTGGCGCAGCCTCGAGAGCTTTTCCGGAGACAGCGCGCTGACCGGCATCCCAACCGTCCGCACTGCGGACCTGATCATCGCCGCGCAGCGCGAGTCGGGCGGCGATCCGAGCGCCGATGTCGACACGCTGGTCTACGACGC
This sequence comes from Mesorhizobium delmotii, assembly GCF_900149755.1. Classification (NCBI taxonomy): domain Bacteria; kingdom Pseudomonadati; phylum Pseudomonadota; class Alphaproteobacteria; order Hyphomicrobiales; family Phyllobacteriaceae; genus Mesorhizobium; species Mesorhizobium delmotii. Next base: position 35,612 of record NZ_FUIG01000042.1, read on the forward strand.
CGGCCGGCCGGTGCTGGTCGTGCCGCATTCGGGCCCGCTCGTGACCAGCTTCAAGCACGTGCTGCTCGCCTGGAACGGCAGCAAGGAAGCCGCGCGCGCCGCCTTCGACGCCCTGCCCTTCATCATCGAGGCCGAGAAGACTGATATTGTCGTCATCGACCCGCCGGATACGCTCGATGAGGCCCCGGAGGCGGCCGGCGCCGAAATCGCCGCCGCCCTGTCCAGGCATGGCGCTACCGTCAGCGTCTCGGTGCTGCAATCGGGCGGCCACTCGGTCGACGAGGTGATCCAGACCAGGGTCGCCGAAACCGGCGCCGACCTGCTCGTACTTGGCGCCTACAGCCATTCCTGGCTGCGCCAGCTTCTGTTCGGCGGGGTCACGCGCACGGTGCTGCGCACCCTGCCCGTGGCAGCTTTCCTGTCGCGGTAAGTCCACGAAGGGGTAAGCCACAGGGGCTAAGTCCACAGGGATCCCTTGCCGCCGCCCTTGCCAAGGCCAAGGCTTTCCAGTTAATTCCGCGCGCATTCCTTCAAGTGTCTGCGCGCGGTTTTTCGCGCGCTGCGGAGTGCGCACAAAAATGTCCCTTCCCGAAAAGGCCTTTCCCGTCTCCTGGGATCAGTTCCACCGCGACGCGCGTGCGCTCGCCTGGCGGCTTGCCGGCGCCAACAAAGGCCAATGGAAAGCGATCGTCTGCATCACGCGCGGCGGTCTGGTTCCGGCCGCCATCATCTCGCGTGAACTCGGCATCCGGGTCATCGAGACGGTCTGCGTCGCCTCCTATCACGACTACGCCAGCCAGGGACAGCTGCAGGTGCTGAAGGAGGTCACGCCGGCACTGCTTGCCGATGACGGCGTCGGCGTGCTGATCATCGACGACCTCACCGACACCGGCAAGACCGCGGGCATCGTGCGCGCCATGATGCCCAAGGCGCATTTCGCCACCGTCTACGCCAAGCCGAAAGGCAGGCCGCTGGTCGACACCTTCGTCACCGAAGTCAGCCAGGACACCTGGATCTATTTTCCGTGGGATATGGGCTTCACCTACCAGAAGCCGATCGCCGACGATCACGCCGGCTGATTCGCGGCAACTGCTTTTCCTCCCGGAACATGCCGGCGAGCACTTCTTGAAAGAGTGCCGCGGCGCACGATATTTCCTGAATCGGCACCTGATCGTGTGGTTAACCCGTTCGTATGAGGTTTTTTACTTTTATTGCTTATGATTAGCCGTAAGATTCTCGAGACGACAAGTGATTCTGGAGGCTGGGGCAAGCTTCTCCGATGTTGACGAGGCCAGTAACGCACAACCATTTGGCCGAAAGGGTCCAGCGGCTCTTCGGCACAGCGCCGTGCCGCCTGCAGGTTGCAGCATTGCCCTGGCGCGATACCGGGCATGGCGTCGAGATCATGCTGATCACCAGCCGCGATACCGGCCGCTGGGTGCTTCCCAAGGGCTGGCCTGAGGCCAAGGAACTGCTTTGCGAAGCGGCGGCGCGCGAGGCCGGCGAGGAAGCCGGACTGCGCGGCACGATCTCCCACCACGAAGCCGGCCGCTACTTCTATGCCAAGGCTTTGGCTTCCGGCGAGGAAGTGCCTTGCGAAGTCCTGGTATTTCCGCTGCGGGTCGACAAGATCGCCGACCGGTGGAAGGAAAAGCGGTCGCGCACCCGCAAATGGGTCAGCCCCGCCGAGGCCGTACGCATGGTCAACGAGCCGGACCTTGGCCAGATCATCGCCTATTTCTGTGCCGACCCGCACCAGTTCTCCTGAGCAAGACCTAGGCTCACCGGCCGAAGCCGCGCACCTGCCGCGCATCACCGGCGATGTTGTTTGGCGAAGAGAATCGATTTGGCCACTCCAACTTTGGCATGCGTTGTCGCGGCCGATTGCCTGCGCGTGGGCAAATCGAAATTCCCTGGGCCACTTTCTATCCCCGTTATCCACATATGTGACACACAAGATGTTGGGGTCACAAAAGCGGCACAAACGAATCCTTGACGGCGCAAAACGAGTCGCCTTTTATAGGCCATGCGCTCCTGTTGAGAGCGCGACCGGAAAGTTCTGAGCCCGGTCTTTTTCCCGGATTATGTGCGTTTTCGCCGCATTCCGCCTGTTTACGAGGCCGGCGGAAGCGTTGGGATTGTGGGGTCTTTGGGGGACGAAAGGGAAAAATGTCGGACTGGAATAAATTGTCTGTTAATACTATATTTAGTGTTTGCAGGTAGGTTCGACGCTAGATAGTGTGAAGGACCCTCGATTGAGGGAATCGAAAAAAACTTCAGTTTTGAGGGACCCGCAGGGTTCGCCAGCGCGTTGGACAGGTACTTCGCAAGGAGTTTGACCAGCAGGGCGGCGGAGGCTGTGGAAAGGGGAGCCGGCCGTTTTCGAACGCCGGCAGGCGGCGGACATGCGCGTTTCGCGAAGGGGGCAGAAATCCCCTGGGAAAAGCGCTATATATAGACAAGCAAGGGATAGGACCAATGCGCATCGAGCGTCGTTTCACCAAGCAAGGGCAGTCGGCTTATGCGGAGATCGAATTCCGCAAGGCGCTTTCGGAGATCAAGAATCCCGATGGCTCGGTGGTGTTCCGCTTGGACAACATCGATGTGCCGGCGCAGTTCAGCCAGGTTGCCGCCGACATCCTGGCGCAGAAATATTTCCGCAAGGCCGGTGTGCCGGCACGGCTGAAGAGGGTCGAGGAGAATGACGTCCCCTCCTTCCTGTGGCGCTCCGTCGCCGACGAGGCCGAACTGGCAAAACTGCCCGAGGCTGAGCGCTACGGCTCCGAGATCGACGCCCGCCAGGTCTTCGACCGCCTCGCCGGCACCTGGACCTATTGGGGCTGGAAGGGCGGCTACTTCAAGTCGGAGGAAGACGCGCGCGCCTTCCGCGACGAGCTCGCCTATATGCTGGCCACCCAGCGCGTCGCGCCGAACTCGCCGCAATGGTTCAACACCGGCCTGCACTGGGCCTATGGCATCGACGGCCCGAGCCAGGGCCATTTCTATGTCGACCCGTTCACCGGCAAGCTGACCAAGTCGAAATCTTCCTACGAGCATCCGCAGCCGCATGCCTGCTTCATCCAGGGCGTGCAGGACGATCTCGTCAACGAAGGCGGCATCATGGACCTGTGGGTGCGTGAAGCGCGCCTGTTCAAATACGGCTCCGGCACCGGCTCCAATTTCTCGTACCTGCGCGGCGAAGGCGAAAAACTGTCCGGCGGCGGCCGCTCGTCCGGCCTGATGAGCTTCCTCAAGATCGGCGACCGCGCGGCGGGCGCCATCAAGTCGGGCGGCACGACGCGCCGCGCCGCAAAGATGGTCATCGTCGACGCCGACCATCCCGATATCGAGGAATTCATCGACTGGAAGGTCAATGAGGAGCAGAAGGTCGCCTCGCTGGTCACCGGCTCGAAGATCGTGAAGCAGCACCTAGAAGCGATCATGAAGGCCTGCATCAACTGCGAAGGCCAGGACGACGATTGCTTCGACCCGGCGATCAACACCGCGCTGAAGCGCGAGATCAAGGCAGCCAAGAAGGACGGCGTGCCGGAGAACTACATCTACCGCGTCATCCAGTTCGCCAAGCAGGGCTACACCTCGATGTCGTTCAAGACCTACGACACCGACTGGGATTCGGACGCCTACCTCACCGTTTCGGGCCAGAACTCCAACAATTCGGTCTCGCTGAAAGACGATTTCCTGCGCGCCGTCGAAGAGGATGCCGACTGGCACCTCACCGCCCGCAAGGACGGCAAGGTGCTGAAGACGCTGAAGGCCCGGGATTTGTGGGAAAAGATCGGCTATGCCGCCTGGGCGTCGGCCGATCCGGGCCTGCACTTCAACACGACGATGAACGACTGGCACACCTGCGCCGCGGCCGGTGCGATCCGGGCGTCTAACCCGTGCTCGGAATACATGTTCCTCGACGACACCGCCTGCAACCTGGCGTCGATCAATCTGCTGCCCTATCGCAACGCGGACGGCAGCATCGACATATCAGCCTACGAGCACACGGTTCGGCTGTGGACCATGGTGCTGGAAATTTCCGTCATGATGGCGCAGTTCCCGTCGAAGGAGATCGCCAAGCTCTCCTACGAATACCGTACGCTCGGCCTCGGCTACGCCAATATTGGCGGCCTGCTGATGACATCAGGCATTCCCTATGATTCCGACGAGGGCCGCGCCATCTGCGCAGCACTCACCGCGATCATGACCGGCACGGCCTATGCCACCTCGGCCGAAATGGCCGCCGAGCTCGGCGCCTTCCCCGATTACGACCGCAATGCCCAGAACATGCTGCGTGTCATGCGCAACCATCGCCGTGCCGCCTATGGCGAGAGGGACGGCTACGAAAAACTCGCCGTCAACCCGGTGCCGCTGGTCGCCTCCGACCTGAAGCAGCCGGAGCTTGCCGCCCATGCCAAGGCTGCCTGGGATCGCGCCATCGAGCTCGGCGAGGAGCATGGCTACCGCAATGCGCAGGCGACCGTGATCGCGCCGACCGGCACGATCGGCCTGGTCATGGATTGCGACACCACCGGCATCGAGCCCGACTTCGCGCTGGTCAAGTTCAAGAAGCTGGCCGGCGGCGGCTATTTCAAGATCATCAACCGCGCCGTTCCGGAAGCGCTGCGCACGCTTGGCTATTCGGAAAGCCAGATCGCCGAGATTGAGGCCTACGCGGTCGGCCACGGCAATCTGAACCAGGCGCCAGCCGTCAACCCCGGCTCGCTCAAGGCAAAAGGTTTTACCGACGACAAGATCGCGGCACTTAACGCAGCGTTGAAATCGGCCTTCGACATCAAGTTCGTCTTCAACCAGTGGACACTGGGTGCCGACTGGGTGAAGGAGACCTTTGGCTTCACCGACGAGCAGCTCAACGATTTCTCGTTCGAGATGCTGCCGGCGCTGGGCTTCTCGAAGAAGGACATCGAGGCCGCCAACATCCATGTCTGCGGTGCGATGACGCTGGAAGGCGCCCCGTTCCTGAAGGCCGAACATCTGCCCGTGTTCGACTGCGCTAGCCCGTGCGGCAAGATCGGTAAGCGTTCGCTGTCGATCAATAGCCACATCCAGATGATGGCGGCGGCCCAGCCCTTCATCTCCGGCGCCATTTCCAAGACCATCAACATGCCGAACGACGCGACGGTGGAAGACGCTAAGGGCGCCTACATGCTGTCGTGGAAGCTGGCGCTGAAGGCCAACGCGCTCTATCGCGACGGCTCGAAACTTTCCCAGCCGCTTAACGCCTCACTGCTTGCCGACGTCGAAGACGACGAGGACGATGCCGTCGAACAGCTGATCGCGGCACCGGCTTCACAGCGCGCCGTGCAGGTGACTGAAAAGATCGTCGAACGCGTCGTCGAACGCCTCTATCGCGACCGCGAAAAGCTGCCGAACCGCCGCAAGGGCTATACCCAGAAAGCGGTCGTCGGCGGCCATAAGGTCTATCTGCGCACCGGCGAATTCGACGACGGTCGCCTTGGCGAGATCTTCATCGACATGCACAAGGAGGGTGCCGCCTTCCGGGCGATGATGAACAACTTCGCCATCGCCATCTCGCTCGGCCTGCAATATGGCGTGCCGCTCGAGGAATATGTCGAAGCCTTCACCTTCACCAAGTTCGAACCAGCCGGCATGGTGCAGGGCAACGACGCAATCAAGAATGCCACGTCGATCCTCGACTACGTGTTCCGCGAACTTGCGGTTTCCTATCTGGAACGCCACGACCTCGCCCATGTCGACCAGTCGGATTTCGACAAGACCGCACTTGGCCGCGGCATCAACGAAGGCAAGGCGACGCCGTTCTCGAAGGGGCTGACCCGCGGCGTCTCGCCGGTCAAACTGGTGTCGGGAATGAGCGCCGACCCTAAGGGGTTTGGGGGTTCCGGTTCGAGTGGGATTCCTGCCCGTTCTGTCCCTACGGCCTTCTCAGGCTCCAACGTGCTGGCGCTGAAGCCAGCCAGCGACGAAGCCATCGCCTACAAGCGTGATTATGAGGAGCGGGCGAAGGAACTGGTCGAGGATATCATCTACGAGGAGGCCGAAGAGGCTTCGGGCCTGTTCACCGATGCCGCCGCGCAGGAGGCGGCCGAGGCGAAAGCGCTTGCCGCGACAAGGCGTCAGCAGTCCTTGATGCAGGGCTACACAGGCAACGAATGCTCGGAATGCCACAACTTCACCATGGTGAGGAACGGGACATGTGAGAAGTGCGACACCTGCGGCTCGACGAGCGGGTGCAGCTGAGGACCGATGCCACCTCGGCTTACGGTCCGCGAAGTCATTCGCCTGCTGGAAACCGACGGCTGGTATCTGGTTGCAACTAAAGGCAGTCATCGCCAATCAATATAAGCATGAAATCAAAGCCGGCCGCGTCACGGTGGCCGGCAAGCCGTCTGAAGAGATTGCACCGGGAACACTGAATAGCATCCTCAAGCAGTCCGGTTTAAAGGAGTGATGACATGCGTTACGCGGTGGTGATCGAAAAAGCCGGAAACAATTTTTCCGCGTACGTGCCAGACCTACCCGGCTGCATCGCGACCGGTGCGACGGTGCCTGAAGTGGAAAACGAAATTCGCGACGCAATACGCTTTCATATCGAAGGCTTGCGTGCCGACGGGCTGGATGTGCCCAAAGGGGTCAGCCTGGCGGAATAAATATGTAGAGGTGCCCTAACACCATCCGCGACCGACGTGCTGGCGGCTCAGGTTTCGCGGAAATCCGCCGCGCATGTCGTCAACGAAAACAGCCGCAGCGAAGATTCTGCGGCTGTTGTCGGACTGTCCGTCAGGGAAGAGTCGAGCGGCCGAAACGACCCCACCCCGATCCGCTTCGCGGATCGACCCTCCCCTCAAGGGGGAGGGAAACACCCTCAGTTCACGGCGCTGATGTTGCCCAAGCGGAGGAACAGCGTTTCGCCGGAAGAGTCATCGACGCCGTCATTGTCGGTGGCGACGAAGATATCGCCGTTCTTGTCGATGGTGAAACCTTCGACCTTGTCGATGACATAGCCGTTGCTGGCTGATTTCAGGTCGCCGACGATGTCGCGCACCAGCGTCTTTTCGACCAATGGCAATTCGCCACCGAGCTTGGCCGGTTTGAAGGCATTGAGCGCCACCGAATAGATGCGCTTCACCTTGGCCAGGTCGCCGATCTGGTTGTCGCGTTCGAGGATGTAGAGCTTGCCGTCATGCGCGGTGATCTCCGACAGCCCCATCCAGCCAGCTTCGGTCGCTTCGAGCGGGTAACGCACCGCCGACCATTCCTTGGCCTTCGGCTTGTAGGCCAAAAGCTTGACCTGGCCCTTGGGATCGTCGGCCCATTCGCGTTGTACGGCCATCACCAGCGTCAGGTCGTCGCCTTCGCCGATGGTGGTGATGCCTTCGAGACCGAAGCGGGTCTGGTGAGCGAGCAATTCCGTCGGGAAGCCGATTTCCTGCTCGATCTCGCCCTTGTCGCTGACGCGCAGGATGGCGTGCGGGACGAGCTTTGCCGGATCGCCTTCATTGGCCAGCCAGAAGCCGCCTTCACCGTCGGCGACGATGCCTTCGATGTCGAGCTTCTGTGCAGGATGGCCGCCACGCGTGACGATGGTCTTGCCGGTGATCAGCGCCGGCGTCTGCGTGGCATCGATCTCGAAGATCGAGGGCGCGTTGGCGTAGAATGAGTCCGAGGCAGCGAACAGCTTGCCGGCAGTGTCGCCGGCCGCGAGCGCCGAAAGCGCGCCCCAGCCGAGCGGCGTGCCGTCTGCCGTGGGCTTTGCCGTGATCATCGGGTAAGTGGCGGGGCCTTCGGAGCGCTCGTAGATCATCACGTGCGAGCGGGCGAGCCCGTCCTCGACCAGGTCGGCCTCGTTGGCGGTGACCAGGAGATTGCGCGACGGGATCGCGACCAGGCCTTCCGGACCGATGCCGGACGGCAGGATCTGGACAAACCGAGGCTCCGCACCCGTGTCCTTGTAGACGCCGACAACCGAGCCACGCTCCGAAGCGACGAAGATCAGCCTGTCCTCGCCGAACGTGCCGGTCTCGAGACCTTCCGGCTCGACGCCCTTCTTGTTGCGGTCGTCGGGATAATGGCCGGCATTGGCGACCTCGTACTCGAAGGACGGACCGGATTCGTAGAGAACCTCGCCCTTCTTGCTGAAGATTGTGAAGCCGCGCGAGCCGCCCTTGTAGTCGCCTTCGTTGGCGACGACGAGACGGTCATTGTCGAGCCATTTTACGGCGTCGGGTTCGCGCGCGACGTCTTCGATTTTGCCGTCGAACGACAAGGCGCCGTTCTTCTTGGTGTCGATCTTGTCCAGCGTGGCGGAGCCTGCGGAGAAGTGGGTGACGATCGCGCCGGTTTCGGCGTTGACGATGGCGATGTGGTTGTTTTCCTGCAGCGTGACCGCGATCTCGCCGTCCTCGTTGAAGGCGACGAATTCCGGCTCCGGATCTTCCGCCGCGACTTTGGCAATGCCCGCCAGGTTGACCGTCTTCATCGTCGCGCAATCAGGCTGGCCTTCGGCAAGCGTGAAAATCCTAAGGTCGCCCGCAGGCATCTGCGGAATTTCTCCGTCGTTCATCTCCTCGTCGCGCTCGTTCTCGATGGCGATGGCCAAAAACTTGCCGTCCTTGCTGAACGCCAGTGAGTCCGGTTGGCCGCCGAGGTCGCAGGTGCTTTCGATCGCCTTGGAGGCAAGGTCGATGACGGTGAGGTTGCCCGAAGGCTTGGCTTTGCTCTGAGACGTGTTGACGCCGGCCAGCACCTTGCGGCCGATGACCACGACCGAGGTCGGCTCGCCTGATATCTTGACGATGCCGCCGGCCTTGGGCGCCTTGGGATCGGCGATGTCGATAAAGCCGACCGCACCGAGCGGGCTATCGGAATAAACCAGCGTCATGCCGTCTTCGCTCGCCGTGATGATCTCGGACGAAGTCGGCGTGGTCTTCTCGACGTCGGCCGGGAGGTTTCCGGCGACTGCGAAGCTCGCGACCCGGTTGAACATCATGTCGGCATGGGCCGGCAGCGAAACCGAGGCAGCAAGCGCTGCCGTCAGGACGAAAAGCGCGGAATGGCGGGGCACGGGTGGCGTCTCCTGTTCGAATGGAAGCCACCTGATTTGCGGGAACCACATTTCAAAGCGATGACGGATCGATGACACTTCCGCGACAGGCGGTCAGGGTCCGTCGATATTCACCTCATGCTGGCCTGCAAATGGCGGCTTTCTGCGGCCGCGATCAGCACCTCCGGGCGCAAGCAGCAAGAAGTTCCACCTCCGGACCGGTTCCCCTACTCCGCCTCGGCCACCATCTGCCTCCCACCAACCCAGTTCCGCCAGGCTCTCTCGTCGCCGTGGAACACGTTGAGGTCGATGCGGCCCCTCACCCCGTGCGACAGGCCGGAGCCGGAATACTGCCAGAACACCCATTTGCGGCCGGGATAGACCTTTGACGGGTGCTGTGCCACCGCGCGCAGCCAGAATGGATAGTCCAGAAATGCGCCTCTGAGATTATCGCGGTAGAAATCGGGCGCGGTGTAGATGATCGGCCGCTGGCCGTAGTGGCGCTCGAGCTTGTCCATGAAGACCTGCATCTTCTCCAGCACCTTTTGCCGCGACGGCCGCCGCTTGCAGCTGGATTCGCCGTTCCACTCGACATCGATCACCGGCGGCAAGGCGCCCTCGACCCTCGGCACGTTGCGGATGAACCAGTCGGCCTGCTCGCCGGCGGTGCGGCACCAGTAGAAGAAATGGTAGGCGCCGCGCTTGAGGCCGGCGGCGTCGGCATTGCGCCAGTTCTTCCTGAACATCGGGTCGAGATGATCGCCGCCGTCGGTCGCCTTGATGTAGGCGAAGTTCGCGCCCTGCGCGCGCAGCTTCGCCCAGTTCACATTGCCCTGCCAGCGCGAGACGTCGACGCCGTGAACGGCGAGGTGCCTGGGCGATGCCCTGCCGAAATTGATCGGCTTGGCGTCACGGAAACGATAGCGCTGGACCGGCTCGGCGAGTATCGGTGCTGCCCGTGCCAGCCGCTTCGGCGCCACCAGGGCAATCGGCTCGACGGGTGGTTCAATGCTTTCGGCAGGCTCCGGAGTGGCCATCGCCACAGTCTGCTCCGTCGCCTCCTCCTGCGCAAAGTCGGGTTCGGCATCGGCAGCGCCGACCGACGCCACCGGCGCGGGCGGCCGCACAACCGAGCTGGTCGTCTCGCTGGACGGCACTTGCAGCGCGTCGACGCCGGACGTGGATGTGCAGCCGGCAAGGCAAAGTGACGCGATCGAGAAGATGACGACGCCTGATAACCGCATCTGGACCTGTACGCAGAACACAACAGACCGAGGGCAAGACAACGCCGCCGGACAAACCAGTCCGGATTACTAACGAGAAATTACCAACAAAGTTTGAATCAAATTGTTAGGGCAGAGGGGCTGGGCAAACAGAATACATGGCGGGCTCGCTAATCACCGTAGCGGTGAGAGCCTGGAAACGCCGCAGGAGGGCGCGAAGGATCGCCGACGCCTGCAGGCCCGCTGCCTAGCCGCACAACCATAGCTTGTGGCAGCTCTCGGCTACTATATGAGCGGGCGGGATGGAGCGGTCGGTGCCGAGGCGATCGGAGTTGGGGCGATCGGTGACGGGATTGACCGACGCATCATCATCCCGACGAACCTTTTCTTCAAGCAGCGAGCGAAGCTCGGCCGGCTGCACGCGGTCACGCTCCATCACCAGCTTGACCATCGGATCGCTCAAAAGCTCATCCAGGGTGTTGATTCTGTCGTTCATCCGTCGCCTCCTTCGACTGCCTACCCGCAAGCAATAGATAGGCGGCAATGATGGCTCGCCAATGACGTTTTGCCGACTATCTCGTGTCCTGGACGAAAAAATCTGGGCACGCCCTGTGCTTGAGTTCGCCTGTACTTCGGTTCGCCTGTGCTTCAGTTCGCCTGTGCTTCAATTCGGGGGTGGCGCGCCTTCATATTGCGGCAGTCCGTCGTCGAGCTGTACCCAGGGCTGCTTCGAGGCGGTCCACATATGCATCTGTGGCTTGAACACGGAAGGATCGTCAAGCGAGCCGGAGGTGACGCCGATGATGCCGGCGGAGTCGCGCCGGGAAAACAACGTCGTGCCGCAGTCCGGGCAAAAGCCGCGCTTGAGATCGGGCGAGGAATTCACCAGCGCCACCGGTCCTTCTGTCGTCACGTCGTCGATGCGGAACAGCACGCGGGCGTTGAAGGCCGCGCCCAGCGCCTTCTGGCAGAGCCGGCAATGGCAGACGCGCACGTTGATCGGCGCTGCATCGGTGCGGTAGCGCACCGCCCCACACAGGCAGCCACCCTGATATTTCGCCATTACCTGCGCCCCTCTTTCTGAAGATTGGGGCAAGGTAGCTGCCGGCATAGCAGCGTCAATTGAAAAGCCTTGATGGCGTTATCCGTTGGCGTGATGCGACCGAGGTTCAATCGCCCAACGACACATGCCGGAACCGCAAGGAACATAAGCTGGCTTCATGGGGCTAAGCATCGCCGGCCATCTCACCCGAGACCGCCGGCAGGTATCAGGTTGGTTATTCCGTTTCGCTGACGATCTCGTCCCAGGTCTTGACCTTGGTCTCCCCATTGAGGAAGGGCAGCGCCGCGGCCACCAGTTCCGGCGCGAAAAACACGTCATAGTGGGTGCGGTTCGGCAGGATGGCCAAGCGGTTCTGCGACAGGTTCTCGCGCATCCAGCCTGCGTCTTTCAACCCGCCGCCGAGCATCTGGTAAAATTTGATCTCGTGCTCGGGCCGGTACATGTCGCTGTCGCCGAACACCAGCATGACAGGCATCTTCAGCTTCGCCACGTCGGCGGAGTAGTCGTAGTCCTTGCGCATATGGGCGCCGAGCTGGTCGAGCAGTTTTGGAAAATCCTGCGGGCGCGGCGCGACCGCCATGTAGGATTTGTACATCGGCGTGTCCTTCAACATGTCGGCCATCGCCGCGCCGACCTGCGCCTGCTGGGTTCGCATGTCGGCATAGAAGCCGTCCGAGGCATAGCCGGTCGAGACCAGCACCAGCCGGCGCACTGTCTCGGGATGCTGGACGGCCATGCGGAAGGCGACGCCGCCGCCCAGCGAATAACCCATGACGTCGACGTGCTCGTAGCCGAGCGCCTTGACGATCGCCGCCATGTCGTCACCCATCGCCCCCAGGCTGAGCGGCCGGTCGCCAAGCGCGGTGCGGCCGTGACCATGCAGGTCGACGCCGATGACGGTGCGGTTTTCGGCAAGCTTCGGCAGGATCGGCGCGAACATGTCGGTCGTGCCGAGCCCACCATGCAAGAGAAGCAGCGGCTCGCCTTGGCCATAGACGGCGTAATAGTAATTCAGGCCGTTGATCGGCAGCAGGCCGGATTTCGCCGGCTTCGACATGGCTTTCATTTCGGAGGTCATGGCGGGCTTTGCCTCCTCGGCTTTGGTGGCGCCCGGCGCAGCGAAGAGCGCTGCAGCCGAGGCGAAAATGGCGAAAAACATCGATCTGGACATGTCGGTCTCCTTGCGTCCCGCTGATTTCAAAGCCGCTTGGCGACTTCCTCGAGCTGATCGGCGCACTGGCCCCAGCCCTCGTGAAAGCCCATCTTCTCGTGCTCTTCGCGATCTGCGACGGACCAATGCGCAACCCGGGCGATGTAGCGGGTCCTGCCCTCGCCCTCATCCTCGAAGGTCAGCACGACCGTCATGAACGGCTTTTCGGACGGCTCCCACGCCTTCGTATAGGCGTCGGTGAGAACGATCTTCTTGCCCGGCACGACTTCGAGGAAGATGCCGGGGTTCGGGAATTCACTGCCGTCGGGTCCCGCCATGACGACCAGGCTGGAGCCGCCGGTGCGCACGTCCATTTCGGCGCGCGGCGTCGTCCAGGGCTTTGGCGCGAACCATTGCGTTACGAGTTTCGGCTCGGTCCAGCAGCGATAGACGTTCTCGCGCGGCGCATCGATGATGCGGGCAAGCACCAGTTCACGGTCGGAGCTGGGGGCGATATCGAGCTTGGTGGTCATGATGGTCTCCTCACGTGCTTGCTAAAGAGTTGGCTTGAATGCCGGTTTCCGTCTCAAGGACGAGTGGGCAACGCGCAGCCCGACACGGTCTCGCGAAAAACTTCGCCTGGCCGATTCCGGCGGACGCCGAATGAGAGCTTAGTGGCGCTTGGCTTGCACCAGATAGGCGTCGATCTCGGTCTCGCCGAGCCACTTCGCCGCTTCCAGCCGGTGCAGGCCTTCGACCAGGATATGGCGCTTGCCGTCGTGGCGCACCTGGATCGGCGTCTTCATGCCGTTTTCCAGAATGTCCTCGGCCAGACGCCGAACGGTCTCGGGATGCAGCGTCTTCCTGCGCGCGGTCGGCACGTAGATGTCGTCCACCCTGACCTTTTGCACTCTCAGCATGTCGGCTCCCGTGGCGGAAAAGGCCGCCTTTTGTGAGATAGTCGGTTTGACAGGCAAGGCCAAGGCCGGCTGTCAGCTATCGCTGGCCCGATCGTTTCCGATTGACGCTTGCCGAGCAGATGGCCGAAATGGCGATCTTCGATCATGCCGGTAGCCATGACTGATTTGCCGACCAAATTCCCCGATTTCGGACTGACGCCACACCAGCGCCGGCAAGCGGTGCGCGGCCACTACTGGGAATGGCTGGGCATGGACGGCGAACACGGCGAGATCTGGTGCTACAGCGACCGTTTCTCATACCGTCGGGGCGAGACGGTGGCGCTGCATGTCAGCTCTACAGCCTCCAGCTTCAGCGTGGCGATCGTCCGCGACGGCGGCGCCGAGACGCAGCTGTTCGAGAAGGCCGGGATCGCGGCGCGCTGGCAGGATACACCCGACCAATGTTCGGTCGTAGGCTGCGGCTGGGACGCTTCGTTTGAATTCCGCGTCGGCGACGACTGGCCGTCCGGAGCCTACCGCGTCACGCTGACGGCGGACGGCCGCGACGGCAAGCCGATCCGCTGCCACCATCTTTTCATCGTTACCCCGCAGCCCGGCAAGAAACGGGGTCGTGTGCTGCAGGTCGCAGCCACCGGCACCTGGCTTGCCTACAACACCTGGGGCGGCTCCAATCATTACGAAGGCATCACCGGCCCGAACCGCGACCAGTATGCCCCGATGGTGTCGACGCAGCGGCCATGGTGCCGCGGCTTTATTGTTCTGCCGAAGGAGGCGCCGCGCGTGCCGCTCGAGGTCGCCGTGCCGCCGAAGACCGCGCCGCGCTATCCGCATATGGAATGGGCTTTCGCCACCGGCTATTCGAAGAAATACGCCTCGTCCGGCTGGGCAAGCTATGACAGCCACTTTTTTCGTTTTGCCGAGCGTGCCGGCTATGGGGTCGATCTCGCCAGTCAGCACGAATTGCATTTCTCGCCCGAAATTCTCGACGGCTATGACTGCGTCGTCTTCGTCGGCCATGACGAATATTGGACCTGGGAGATGCGCGACGCTGTCGACGCCTATGTCGAACTCGGCGGCCATGCGGCGCGCTTCGCCGGCAATTTCATGTGGCAGACCAGGCTGGAGGACGAGGGCCGCCGCCAGGTCTGCTACAAATACCGCGCGCGTGCCGAGGATCCGGCCTATCGGGGCGGCGACGTGACCCGCGCCACGACTTCCTGGGAAGCGCCGGAAATCGGCCGGCCGGGTGCCATGACCTTCGGGCTCAATGCGACCAGGGGCCTCTACGCCGGCTGGGGCGGTTGCGCGCCGCGCGGCGTGCGCGGTTTTCCGGTCTACCGGCCGGAGCATTGGGCGTTTGCCGGCACAGGCATCTACTACGGCGACCTGCTCGGCGCCGACAGCCATGTCTATGGCTATGAGGTCGACGGGCTCGATCACGAAATCCGTGGCGGCCTGCCTTACCCGACGCCCGACGGCGGCGCACCGGACGGGCTGCAAATTCTCGCGGTCGGCATGGCTGCCCAAGTCGAGGAGAGCGCCGACATCGCGTTCGAAGACCAGTTTCTCGCCGACGAGGACGGACGCTTCACCGCCGAAACGCTGTTCGGCGAGGCGAGCGAAGCCAATCTCGAAAAGGTCAAGCGCGGCAACGGCATGATCGTCAATTTCCCGCGCGGCAAGGGCGAGGTGTTCCACGCCGGAAGCTGCGAATGGGTCGCCGGCCTGCTAACGCAGGACGCGATGGTCGAGCGCGTCACCAAGAATGTACTCGACCGCTATCTTGGAAGGTCCTGACATGCTGAAGTCCCAGACCCCTGCCCCGGACACCGAGACGCGCCTGCCGTCGAATCTGTTCTATCTGTCCAGCCTGCGCCGGCCGCTGGTCGACCGCGCCGAAGGCATCTACATCTGGACGCAGGACGGCCGCCGCTTCATCGACGGATCGAGCGGACCGATGGTCGCCAATATCGGTCATTCCAACCGCAACGTGCTCGATGCGATGAAGCGGCAGATGGACCGCGCCACCTTCGCCTACCGGCTGCATTTCGAGAACGAGCCGGCCGAGGAGCTCGCGCGCGAGCTGGCAGGGAAGCTGCCGGAAGGCATGGACCGCATTTTTTTCGTCTCGGGCGGCTCGGAAGCGACGGAATCCTGCATCAAGCTCGCCCGGCAGTGGGCAGTGGCGACAGGCCAGCCCAAGCGCTGGAAAGTGATCACCCGCTTTCCCTCCTATCATGGCGGCACGCTTGGTTCGCTATCCGTCACCGGCGACGACGCCTTGGCCGAAACCTTCACACCGATGATGCAGGTCATGCCCACCGTGCCGGCGCCGGCCGCCTGGCGCGACCGCGACAATCTCTCGATGGAGCAGCGCGGCATCCGCTACGCCGACATGCTGGAGGAGAAGATCCTTGCCGAAGGGCCGGAAAGCGTGCTCGCCTTCATCATGGAGCCGGTCGGCGGCGCTGCCACCGCGGCGCTGGTGGCGCCGGACAGCTATTATCCGCGCATCCGCGAAATCTGCGATCGCTACGGCATCCTGCTCATCCACGACGAAGTGATGAGCGGTGCGGGCCGCACCGGAAAATTCCTCAGCGGCGATCATTGGAACTGCAAGCCCGACATTGTCGCGCTGTCGAAGGGGCTGGGCTCGGGCTATGCGCCGCTCGGCGCGCTGGCGGCACCGATGCGGCTGGTGCAGCCGCTGCTCGCCTCAGGCGGTTTCCAGCATGGCCATACCTATGCCGGCAATCCGCTCGCCTGCGCCGCCGGGCTCGCCGTGCTCGGCGAGATGGACCGCCTCGGCCTGATCGCCAATGCTGCTGACATGGGCGACCTTTTGATGGATGAGCTGAAGGGGTTGGCCAAGCGGTTTCCATTCATCGCCGACGTGCGCGGCAAGGGCCTGCTGCTAGGTGCCGAGATGGTCGCCGACCCCGATACGCTGAGGCCGATCGCACCGACGAAGAAAGCCACCCAGCGCCTGCTCGACCTCGCCTATGAACGCGGCCTGATCATCTATGGGCGAAAGGTCAAGGGTGGTGTCGACGGCGACAATTTCATGGTGGCGCCGCCGATGATCGTCACCAAGGAACAGGTCGGCGAGATCGTCGCCATCATCGGCGACTCGCTGCAGATGCTGGCCGGCGAGCTCGACCTGCCGGTCGAAGGCTGAAAATGGCGCCACGAAAAGTCATCATCACCTGCGCCGTCACCGGGTCGGTGCACACGCCGTCGATGTCGCCGCATCTGCCGGTGACGCCGGACCAGATCGCCGCAGATGCGATCGCGGCCGCCGAAGCCGGCGCCTCGATCCTGCATCTTCACGCCCGTGATCCCAGGGATGGGCGACCGACCGCCGATCCTGATGTGTTCATGCAGTTCCTGCCGCGCATCAAGCAGGCGACTGACGCGGTGATCAACATCACCACCGGCGGCTCATCGCTGATGTCGCTCGACCAGCGGCTGGCCGCACCGCTCAGGGCCGAGCCCGAAATGTGCTCGCTCAATATGGGCTCGATGAATTTCGCGTTGTTCCCGATGCTCGACCGGCCAAGGCAATGGCAGCACGAGTGGGAGCCCAAGCTGCTGGAGGCGACACGCGACACGATCTTCAAGAACACCTTTGCCGATATGGAGACCGTGCTCGAAAGACTTGGAAAGGGCTGCGGCACGCGCTTCGAATTTGAATGCTACGATGTCGGCCACCTCTACTCACTGGCGCATTTTCGCGATCGAGGTCTGGTGTCCGGACCTCTGTTCATCCAGTTCGTGTTCGGCATTCTCGGCGGTATCGGCGCCGATCCCGACAATCTGGTCCATATGAAGCGCATCGCCGACAAACTGTTCGGCGAGAGCTACCAGTTTTCGGTGCTGGCCGCCGGGCGTCACCAGATGCCAATGATCTCGATTGCGGCGGCGATGGGCGGCAATGTCCGCGTCGGGCTGGAGGACAGCCTTTACGATGGCCGCCAGTTGGCCAAATCCAATGCTGACCAGGTGCGCCGCATCCGCAACGTGCTCGACGGGCTGTCGCTCGACGTCGCCACGCCCGCGGAGGCGCGCGAGATGCTGGCGCTCAAGGGCGGCGATAGGGTGTCATTCTGAGATGGTTTTGGCCTGAGATGCTTGCGATCCGTCCCACCCCCCTCTGGCCTGCCCTCTTTGCCACCACTTGGCATCTCCCCCTCAAGGGGCGAGATCGGATGTCGTTGCCGCTTTCGCCAATCGCGAACGTTGCAGGATGTGCGGGTAGATTGAAGCTGCCAATCTCCCCGCTTGAGGGGGAGATGTCCGGCAGGACAGAGGGGGGTGCCTCGGCACCCCATTTATCGTGACCGATCCTGCAAACGACATTCTCATCCGCCACGGCACCGTCGAGGACGTCGAAACCATCCATGCCGCGCTCCTGCGGCTTGGCGACAGTATCGGCGCGCATCAGGAAATCACCTCAACGCCTGAAGACCTTCGCACCTATGGCTTTGGCGAAAAACCTGCTTTCTCGACTCTGATCGCCGAAGTCGGCGGGGAGTTTGCCGGCCTCTGCCTGTACTTCCCGATCTTCTCGACCTGGATGGGGCGGCCCGGCGTCTATGTGCAGGACCTCTATGTCGAAGACCGGTTTCGCGGCCGAAAGATCGGCGAACGCCTGCTGCGGCGTGTCGCGCGAGAGTGTCGGAAGGACGGCGGCGTCTACCTCAGACTGTCCGTCGATACCGATAATGAAACCGCCAAGGCCTTCTACGAAAGGCTGGGCATTGCCTGGTCAAGCTACGAGCAGGTGCAGAAGATCGTCGGCGACGCGTTCTTTGCCTTCGCCGATGCGCCCGATGATGAGGAGCCAAGATGAAAGCCTTTTATGCCGAAGAACAGAAGCGCCACGATCCCAAGGCGTTCCTCTCCAGCGGTGCCCAAAAGCCCAATCCGGAAAAACCGGAACGCGTCGAACGGCTGCTCGTCGGCGCCAAGGCCGCCGGCTGCACGATCGAACGGCCGAGAGATCACGGGCTTGGTCCGGTTGCGGCGGTGCATACGCCCGAATATCTCGATTTTCTCGAGCACATATTTGCGCGCTGGCAGCGCATCGAAGGCGCTTCGGCCGAAGTGATCCCCAACATCCATCCGATCGCGCGGGACGGCTCCTATCCGGCCTCGGCGGTCGGCCAGGCCGGCTACCACATGGCCGACACCGCTTGCCCAATCTCCGGCGAGACGTGGCGGAGCGCGCTGTGGAGCGCCTGGAGCGCGATCGAGGCCGCTGAGGGCGTGATGTCGGGCGCACCGGCTGCCTATGCGCTGTGCCGTCCTCCCGGCCATCACGCCTTTGCTGATGTCGCCGGCGGCTTCTGCTTCATCAACAATTCGGCGGTCGCGGCACAGACGCTTCGCAAGCAAGCTGCGCGGGTGGCGATCCTCGACGTCGACCTGCATCACGGCAACGGCACGCAAGGCATTTTCTATGCGAGGCCGGACGTGCTCACCGTCTCGCTGCATGCCGATCCGGTGCGCTTCTATCCGTTCTTCTGGGGTCATGCAGACGAACGCGGCGAAGGGCCTGGTCTCGGCTACAATTTCAACCTGCCGCTGGCGCGCAAATCCGGCGATGCCGCGTTCCTAGAAGCACTCGACGTGGCGTTCCAGCGCATCCGCGCCTTTGCGCCGGAAGCGCTAGTCGTGGCGCTCGGCCTCGACGCCTTCGAGGGCGATCCGTTCGGCGGACTATCGCTGACGACGCAGGGCTTCTCGCGCATCGGCGAGGCTATCGCCGGTCGCGGCCTGCCGACGGTCATCGTCCAGGAAGGCGGCTATCTCTGCGACGAACTCGGCGACAATCTTACTGCCTTCCTCACCGGGTTCGGCGGCGGAAAACGCTGATTGCGGATCAGGCTCGCTCTTGTCTCAGCATGGCGATCACGCGATGCACGCTCTCCAGCGTCTCGTCGATTTCGGCCGCCGTGTTATAGTGGGCGATGCCGATGCGCACGACGCCATGCTCGGCTGGAATGCCGAGTTGGTGGACGATCTCCCAGGCGTAGTTGTGGCCGGACCACAGGAAGATGTTTTCCGCATTCATATGCCGCACAATCGTCTCCGGTACGATGCCGTCGACCGTGAAAGAAACCGTCGGCACGCGCTCCCCGACACGCGCCGGATCGGTGATGCCGTGGATAGTCAGGCCTGAAACAGCCGATAGCCCGTCGATCAGCCTTTGCGCCAACGGGTTTTCGTAAGCGACTGAAATTTCGAACGCCTTGGCGATCCTGGCGCGGCGCGAACCGCCCTCGCCTGCCGCTGCGCCCAGCTCCGCAAAATAATCCACCGCTGCCGTTAGTCCGGCCATCAGCTCAATCTGCGGCGTGCCAAGCTCGAACCGCTCCGGCAGAGCGTCGGACGAACAGCGGCATTTATACGGTGTCAGCGCGTCGATGACGTCAAGCTTGCCCCATAGGATGCCCATGTGCGGGCCGAAGAATTTATAGGCCGAGCAGATCAGGAAATCGCAGCCGAGATCCCTGACGTCGATCAGGCCGTGCGGCGCGAACTGCACGGCGTCGACATAGACCAGCGCGCCGACCTGCTTGACGATGCCGGTCAGCGCCTTCACCCGGTTGATCGAGCCGGTCAAATTGCTGGCGTAGTTCAAAGCGACCAGCCGCGTCCTGTGGGTGAGCAGCGCAGCAAGCGCCGCCTCCTCGATCTGCCAGCTCTGCTGGTCGAAAGGCAGCCAGCGCACGACAAGGCCAAGGTCTTCGGCCAGTTGCAGCCACGGCGATACATTGCCCTCGTGGTCCATGCGGGTGAGGATTATTTCGTCGCCGGGTTGCATCGTGCGGCCGAGGGTGCGCGACATGTGATAGGTCAGCGTCGTCATATTGGCGCCGATGATGATTTCCTGCGGGCTCGCAGCACCGAGGAAATCGGCCATCGCCGCATGGGCGTCGTCGACGATCTGTTGCGCCGCAATCGTGGTTTCGAAGAAGCCGCCGAGATTGGCGTTTGTGGTCAGCAGGCAGCGTGACACCGCGTCGGCTACCGCTTGCGGCACCTGGGTGCCGGCCGGGTTGTCGAGATAGATGCGGCGACGGCCCTTGTCGGTCAGCGACAGTGCCGGGAATTTCTCGCGCACGACCTCAATCGGAAAAGTCACTTTTTCTCCCTCCCTCTTGTAATCGTTTGGCAATCACACCTTACAGCGCCGGAAAGCAGCTCACGGACACGGGTTGCCGACACGCTGGTGGATTGCGTCGACCGCCTTCTGCATTTCCTCGGTCCAGACGACATCGGCGGAAGACAGCGCCATTTCGAGCTGCGAAAGGGTCGTCGCGCCGATGAGGCTCGAAGTGACGAAAGGCCGGCTCGCGACATAGGCGTTGGCAAACAGTGCCGGCTCCATGCCGAATGAGCGCGCCAGCTCGTTGTACTCGAGCTGCGCCTCCGCGGCATTGGGCGTCTCGTAACGCTGACCGCGGTTGAAGAGCTGAGAACGCGAGCCCAGCGGCCGCGCGCCATGGTCGTACTTTCCGGTCAGGTAACCTTGTCCCAGCGGCGAATAGGCGAGCAGGGAAACCTGTTCGCGCTCGCAGACTTCGGCAAGATTCACCTCGAAGCCGCGGTTGACGAAGTTATAGGCGTTCTGCAGCGACACCAGCCGCGGACCTAGGCCCTTGTCGGCTTCGGCGATGAACCGCATGACGCCCCAGGAGCTCTCGTTCGACAGGCCGAAATGGCGGATTTTTCCGGCCTTCACCAATTCGTCGAAGACGGCGAGGGTCTCGGCGATCGGCGTCTCGCCGGCCGGTGTGCCGACGGAATCGGCTCGCAGCGGCACGGCGCCGACGCGGTTCGGGTTGGCGCCCCACGGCACGGCGCGCTCCGGCCAATGGATCTGATAGAGATCGAGATAATCGGTGTTGAGCCTGGTCAGCGATTTTTCGACGGCATCCAAGATGTCGGCGCGCACCAGCTTCGACGGACGCCCGCCGCGGAACCATGCATTGGCGGTGCGGCCAACCACCTTCGAGGCGAGGACCACTTGATCGCGGTTGCCTTTCGCTTTCATCCAGCTGCCGATGATCTTCTCGGTCCAGCCTTGCGTCTCCGCCTTGGGCGGGATCGGGTAGAGCTCGGCAGTGTCGATGAAGTTGACGCCGCGCGAAAAGGCCAGATCCATCTGGGCGTGGCCGTCCGCTTCGGTGTTCTGCTGGCCCCAGGTCATCGATCCCAAGCAGATCTGGGAAACAAGAAGATCGGTCCGACCGAGGCGGCGTTTGTGCATGGAACTTTCTCCGGCGGGAAGTTTTTGCGCGGCTGCGCGGGGAGGAAGCCACAGCATACAGGAATGCGAGGGCTGTCTCCAAGCCCGCCGCCAATCGCCGACGACTTTTCCATGAAATCCAGCCAACGGCTACGCAGCAGACAACAAAAAGCCGGACTGCATTTTTCATGCAGTCCGGAATTTCGCCAGGAATGGCGAGGAAAAACCGGCCCTGTGCCGGCGTTCAGCTATACGGTCCGCCCGCGCCGGAAGTTTCACCGGTCAAGTCGACTGTAATCAAAAAACCTGTGCAGCATGGCTGCCATGCAAATGCTGCACTGCACAATTGTCATGATTTGCCTATATTGCGACTCGGGGAGGACCAACCAGGGGCTTGAATCATGGGTTTCCTCACTGAAATGTTCGCCCGTCCGCGTCCGCAGGAACATCTGCGCTACCGCGCGGCTCTGGCGCTGCTTCATTCGATGAGCAATGCCGACCGTGCCGACATCGGCATCAAACCAGCCGATTTTCCGCGCGTCGCTCGCGAAATGTCCTCACGTTAGTCACGGATATCCCGGCTCGACCGGGATATCTCCTCGCCATTCTTCAACGCGATCCCATGAAAATCGCCTTGCTCAGCGGCACGCCATTGTGGCGCAGGATGTCGTAGGCGGTGGTCACGTGGAAATAGAAATTGGGCATGGCGAGATGCAGCAGATACTGCATGCCGGCCATCGAAAACTCGCGCTGGCCAAGCTTCAGCTCGATCATTCTGTCATCGGAGCCGTCCATATCGGCAGCCGAAAATGTCGCCAGATGGTCGACGGTCTTGGCGATGCGCGTCTGGAGATCGGCAAAGCTCGCCTCGTTGTCTTCATATTTCGGCACCTCGCGGCCGGCAAGCCGCGATGGCGCGCCCTTGGCGTGGTCGGTGGCGATCTGTACCTGCCTGGTCAGCGCGTACATGTCCGGCGCCAGCCTCGACGTCAAAAACACATGCGGATCGATCTTGCGGTCGAGCGCAATCTGCTCGGCGATGTTCAGCACGTTGGATAGCGCCTTCAACCTGGTCGAAAACACCGGAACGGACGCTTCGTACATCGATATGGTCACGTGAATCTCCTATCAGGCGGCAACGCCGACGGCGGCACCTAGCGCCTCCGCGGGCGATTCTTCAAGCGTCACCACGTCGCCGCAATCGGTATGATAGGATTTCCCATCCGGTGGAGATTCCCGATGAGAAGCGCCCTTTTTGCAGCGACCGCTTTTTTCTCCCTTGCTGTGCCAGGCCAGCCAGTGCTCGCCGCCGAAGCGCCCTATGTCGACGACAGGTCGGACGCCGAAGCGGTCATCCGCTCGTTCTACAGCGCCATCAACCGGCAAGAATTCGCGCGCGCCTGGGACTATTTCGGCGAAACCAAGCCGGCGGAGGATTTCGGCGCCTTCGTCAAAGGCTATGACGGCACCGACACCGTCGAAGTCAAAACCGGTGGCGTGTCCGAAGACGGTGCCGCCGGCAGCATCTATTCCAATGTTCCGGTCGCCATCCGGGCGACAGCCAAGGACGGCAGCGAAAATGTCTTTGCCGGTTGCTATACGTTGCGCCAGGTCAACGCCCAAATCCAGGAACCGCCATTCCGCCCGATCTTCATCGACAAGGGCGCCCTGAAGCCGTCGAAGGCCAATTTCGAGGACGCGGTGCCGGCAAGCTGCGGCGACGGACCGCCGCCGCCGAAGAAAGACGCGGTGCTGGAGCAGGTCAAGAAGGCGTTTGCAGCCACCTATGGCGACCAATGCGACAAGGAAATGCCAGGCGGCGAGCCCTTGGCAGAGCCGAACGCCTACTCCCTCCGCTACAAGTATCCGGGCGCCGAGGCCGACGAGCCCGAACTCGAGACGCGGCTGTTCCGCTTTTTCTGCTCGATGGCCGCCTATAATGAGAGTGTCGTCTACTATGTCTACGACCAGGTATCGGGTGTCCGGCAGCTGCAGTTCGCCTCGCCGGAACTCGATATCCACTACGAGAACAACGATAGCGAAGGTAAGGTCGAGGCGATCAACGTCACCGGCTTCCAGACCGATGACCAGCTGGTCAATTCCGAATATGACGACGCCACCAAGACGATATCGTCGCTCAACAAGTGGCGCGGCGTCGGCGATGCCTCGTCAGTCGGGACCTATCTGTTTCGCAACGGCAATTTCTCGCTGGTGCAGTATGATGTTGACGCCTCCTATGACGGCGAGATCAACCCGCAGACGGTGGTGGACTACAACACCGCGCCTTAAGGAGCCTTCGACAGCATCCAGTTGAGCGTGCCGCGCCAGTCGGTCATGCGGATCGGCGTACCGTGCCTGCCCGTCTCGAAGCGGACAAAGCGGGCCGGATAGGTTTTCGATTTGGTCAGGATCGAGCGGAAGAAGGCTTCCTGTTTTTCGACTGCAAACACCGGGTCCTTGCTGCCCTGGCCAAAGAAGACCGGAACACGGCGCTTGAAGGCAGGGCTCGAGAAGAAACTTTCATCCCACAGCGAACCGAGCAGCAGCAGCCCGTCGATGCGGCCGCCCGTATTCTTGCGGGCGGCAAGCTTCCAGCACAGTGCGCCGCCCATCGAGCCGCAGGCAACGAAGATCTTCGCGTCCGGCGACCGTTCGGCATAGTGGCCGATCAGCGCGGCGATTTGGGCAGCACCGGTGTCGCCGAAATCGGAAAAGTCCGGTGACAGATAGAGGCCGCCATTGCCGGCCATCAGGTTCTTGATGCGGTTGAAATTGCCACCGAAGGTGAAATCGTCGACGCCCTGCTTACGGCTGCCGCCCTGCCCATGCAAATAGAGCACGATGATGGCAGCACCTTGCGTGCGACCGACGGCGACGTGGCGGATATTGCCGGCGTCGGTCTTCAGCAGCAGATCCTGCTGCACCTTGCGCACACCAGTGTCGACATACTGCGCCTGCGCGCGGCGCTCCGGCACCTTGTCGCGAGCGTTGATATCGCGCAGCTCGCGATAGTCGACGACAGTATAGGCGCCCTCGGAAGAGAGGATGGCCGGATAGGCGAACAGATCGTCCTTGAAGGGCTTTAGCGACAGCGTTTGACCGTACGCCAAACCCGAAAACAAAAGAAAAATCAAGGTCAGAAGCGGTAAACGGAGAGCCATCCCTCAGGCATGCGTTTTTCGGCCTCGGTTTGTCAATCCTGCAGCACGCCGCCGGCGCCTTCCAGCGCCTCGCGTGTGTCGACATCGATCGACGCACCCTTGCCGATCTCGACATCGACGACATCGAGCCCTTCGGCCTCGACCAGATGGCGCGCGCCGGTATCGCCTTCGAGATGAGCGATCGCCGCAAACAGTGAGCGCGGCAACAGCACTGGGTTGCCTCGCTTTCCCTCATGCGAGGCGCGCACGACCGATCGGCCCTCGGATTTGCGGAATGCATCGATCAGCCTGTCGAGATCGGCTGACGCGACGCCAGGCATGTCGCCAAGCACGATCATCGCACCGGCAGCGTCGCCGCCAACTTTCGCGATGCCGGCCTTCAGCGACGAAGACAGGCCGTCAGCGAAATCCGGATTGTCGGCAAAGGTGACCTCCAGACCAGACAACGCCGCGCGTACACGCTCGCGCTGATGGCCAGTGACGACGATTGTATCAGAGGCTTTCGAGCCGAGCGCGCGCTCGGCGGTGCGGCGGACCAGCGGCTTGCCGTCGAACAGCGCCAGCAGCTTGTTCGGGCCGCCCATGCGGCTGGAGCGGCCAGCGGCCAGCAGCACGACATCGACCTTCAACTCGGCTCTGGCCGGCAGCGGCTCGCGCGGCTGTGGCCGCGTCGGGATTTCCATCAACAGACCGCCGACACCCATGCCGGCGATATCCTTGGCCGTCACGTCGAGGCCGGCGATCAACCGGTCAAGAACCCAGTCGAAGCCGTTCTCCTTGGGGCTGCGGGCGCATCCCGGTGCGCCGATGACGCGCTTGCCGCCAAGCGTGCCGAGCACCAACAGATTGCCGGGATCGACAGGCATGCCGGCGCGGATGACGATGCCCCCGGCCTTCTCGATCGCCGCCGGGACGACGTCGCCAAAATCGCTCATCGCCGAGGCGCCGAAGATCACCACCATGTCGTTATCGCGCGCCAGCGAGGCCGCAGCCTCCGCAACGGTGCCAACTTCGTGCGGCGTGCGGCGCTCCGCCGTCAGCCGGCCGCCCGAGCGCGCCAAGCGGGCTTCGGTGACACGCAACGTCTTGTCGAGCACGCTCTGCTTGATGCCGGGCAGAACCGTCTGGATGACGCCGACACGGACCGGCTGATAGACATTGACGGCAAAGATCTCGCCGCCGGCGCAGATCCTCGCCACCGAATCGACCAGCATGGAGCTGACCGCGAAGGGAATGATCTTCACCGTTGCAACCATCTGGCCCTTTTCAACCGGCGCGTGCTGCGCCAAGGTGGCGATGGTGATCGTCGGATCAACGGCGTTGATGGCGTCGATCATCGCCGCATCGACGGTGAAGATGCCGGCCGCCTGAGCGTGGAGATTAACCCGGCCGGTCGCAGCGGACTTGGCCTCGATGTTGCGATGGATCATGCTGTCCGCGATCTTTTCGGCGGCAGCGTCCTCGCTGAGATCATCCGAAGCCAAGACCGCTGCGACGACCTCCGAAATCCCCGCCGCCTTGAGCAAAGACACATCGTCAGCGCTCAGCTTGTGTGCCTTGCGAAAGCGCCGTTCTCCGGCGGCGGTGGCGTGCGCCAGCACCGCGCCTTCGGCAGCGTCGATCGGGATCGAGCCGAACTTCACGCCGCGGCGTCCTTGGCTTCGAGGCCACGTGAGCGAAACGCCTGGATCGCCTGCGCCAGCACCGCGACGGCGATCTCGGCCGGGCTCGCGGCGCCAATGTCGAGGCCGATTGGTGCGTGGATGCGGGCGATCTGGTCGGCGGTCGCGCCCAATGCCAGCAGGCGCTCGACGCGCTTAGCATGGGTCTTGCGGCTGCCAAGCGCCCCGACATAGAAGCAGTTGGCGTCGAGCGCCGCCTTCAGCGCGAAGTCATCGATCTTCGGATCATGGGTGACGGCTGCCAACGCCGTATAGCTGTCGAGCGGCTGGCGCGAAAGCACATCCTCTGGCCATTCGGCATGCAGTGCGACATCGGGAAAGCGGTCTGATGTGGCGAAAGCCGTGCGCGGATCGACGATCTCGACGGGATAGCCGGCGATCTTGGCCATCGGCGCCAGTGCCTGGCTGATATGGACGGCGCCGATCACCATCAGGCGCGGCTGCGGCAGGTGGGCGTTGAGAAAGAAGGTTCGCCCTTCCGCCTCGACCGAGCCCGAATTGCCTGACCGAAACGCCTTGGCGATCGCAGCGCCCAATTCGCCGGCGACCTGATCGCCCTCGCGCACGATGCGGTCGCGGCCGTCGCCGAGATCGGTGACCAGGATTGCCGCGCGGCGGGCGCGGCGTTCGGCGTTCAGCGTTTTCAGCGCATATGGATCCATCAAAAGATCTCTTGTTTGAGCATGATCTTGTCCGAAAACCGGTTCCCACTTTTCGCTGACGCGGACCTTTGGTTGGGGATCATGCTTCTAACCCAACCGCTCGACATAGACTTTGATGCGGCCGCCGCAGGACAGGCCGACCTGCCATGCGGTTTCATCGGCGACGCCGAATTCCAGCATCTTTGCCTTGCCGCTGTCGATGACATCGATCGCCTCGGTGACCACCGCGCCTTCGACGCAGCCGCCAGAGACGGAGCCGTGGAAATTGCCTTCCGCGTCGATGACAAGATGGCTGCCGATCGGGCGCGGCGCCGAGCCCCAGGTCTCGACCACGGTAGCAATGGCAACATCCTTGCCGTCTTTCATCCAGCCTTCCGCAATGATCAGCGGATCGCGGGCCTCATCAAGATAAATGCTGTTATCCATCACCGTTTCTCCCGGAGAAAACATATGGCTATGCGGCGCTTCTCGCGCCACCCTCAATCCATCTGCGTGGATCGACGGAGCGCGCCGAATTCTTGTCCAGCGACGCGCACAGATCGGCGAGCGCATCGAGATTGTGCACCGAGCGGAATTCGTCAACATGCGGCAGCATCGCCTTGACGCCGCGGGCGCGCGCCTCGAAGCCGTCGAAGCGCAGCAGCGGGTTCAGCCAGATTAGCCGCCGGCTGGATTTGTGCAGGCGCTCCATTTCCTCCGACAGGCCGGCAACGTCGTCACGCTCCAGCCCGTCGGTGATCAGGAGAACGACCGCGCCCTGCCCCAGCACACGCCGCGACCACAACCGATTGAATTCGGCCAGCGTATCGCCGATGCGGGTGCCGCCCGACCAGTCCATCACCGCCGCCGAACAATCGGCGAGTGCCGCGTCAGGATCGCGATGGCGCATCTGCCGCGTCAGATTTGTCAGCCTGGTGCCGAAGACGAAGGCGTGCACGCGCCGGCGCTTTTCCGTCAGCGCATGCAGGAAATGCAGGAAAATGCGCGTGTACTGGCTCATCGAACCGGAAATATCGGCAAGCACGACCAGCGGCGGGTGAACCTCGCGCGGCGACCGGAATTTCGGCAGGATCAGTTCGCCGCCTGTCCGCGCGGCCGAGCGCATCATGGCGCGCGGATCGATACGTCGGCCATGCGCGTTGGATTTGAAACGCCGTGTCCTGACCATGTCGAAGGGCAGCCGCAACTCGGCGATCGCCTTCTTGGCGTCAGTCATCTCGGCGGCGTTCATCTGGGCAAAATCCTTGCCCCTCAGCACCTCATTCCCGGAAAACGTGAAGCGAGCGTCGACCTCGATCTCGGGGATTTCCTGCACCGGCTGGTTCTTCTGGTGGCCCTCGAACATTGCCTGGCTGACGCGGTTCTCCGCAGCCCGCGGCTTTTGCTTCTCACGGCTGTTCGGCGCGACTGGCGAAAACATCGCCAGCATCTTTTCGATCAGCTCGTGCGATTTCCAGAACAGCCGGAAAGTCTCGTCGAAGGTAGGGTGATCCTCGTGCCGCGACACCAGTACGGCGTGCAGCGTCCAGTAGAAATCGTCGCGAGAGCCGATACCGGCGGCCAGCACCGCCTCGATCGCATCTTTTACCGAGGCCGGGCCGACCCGCATGCCGGCCTTGCGTAGGGTGCGGGCGAAATAGACGATGTTATCGGCCATCCTCCCATCGGGCGTGGCCTCTTTCGGTTCGGGACGCGGCGTTGCCATCGCCTACTCCGCCGCCGAAAGCTCGGCCTTCACCTCGTTGAGGATGCGCCGGCCTTCGCCCTGTTCTATACGGGCAATGTCGTCCTGGTATTTCAACAGCACGCCGATCGTGTCGGAAACGGTTTCCGGATCGAGCGCCACCTTGTCGAGTTCGGTCAGCGCGCCTGCCCAGTCGATGGTCTCGGCAACCCCCGGCACCTTGAACAGCTCGATCTGGCGCAGCTTCTGGATGAACGAAACCACCTCTGCCGACAGCCGGCTGTTGGCCTGCGGTACTTTTCTGCGCACGATCTCCAGCTCGCGCTCGGCATTCGGGTAGTCGACCCAGTGATAGAGGCAGCGGCGCTTCAGCGCGTCATGGATCTCGCGGGTGCGGTTGGTGGTGATGATGACGATCGGCGGTTCCTGCGCCTTGATCGTGCCGAGTTCGGGCACCGTCACCTGGAAGTCGGAGAGAATTTCGAGCAGGAATGCCTCGAAGGCCTCGTCGGTGCGGTCGAGCTCGTCGATCAGAAAGACCGGGGCGGCGCCCGCCTTGCCGGTCAGTGCGTCGAGCACCGGGCGGCGGATCAGGTATTTTTCGGAAAAGACGTTGCGCTCCATGTCGGAGCGGTCGACCTTTCCGGCCGCCTCTTCCATGCGGATCTCGATCATCTGCGCGGCGTAGTTCCACTCGTAGACGGCGGACGAGACGTCGAGGCCTTCATAGCATTGCAGGCGGATCAGCCGGCGGCCGAGCGCTTGCGCCAGCACCTTGGCGATCTCGGTCTTGCCGACGCCGGCCTCGCCCTCAAGGAACAGCGGCCGCTTCATGCGCAGCGATAAGAACAGCACGGTCGCCAGTGACCGATCCGCCATATAGTCCGCACCGGTCAGCAGATCGAGAGTCTCGTCGATCGTCGGCGGCGCCGGGCGTGGTTTCAACTCGGTCATTCTCTCTCCGTGGGTGCAGCCATCCAGGGCCTCTACAGAGCGTGATAGCCGCGGTCGTGATAGATCAGCGGCCGCAAATTATCGCCGGTGCGCAGGCCTGTCACCTTGCCAAAAAGCACACGGTGGGTGGCCAGATCCTTGGTGTCGATCAGTTCGCAGTCGAACACGGCGAGCGCGCCCTTCAGCGTCGGCGCACCGGTCGAGATCACGTCCCAATCGCCCAACGCGAAACGTTCCTCGACGGGCAGACCTGTGAGGCCGGAAAAGCCGACCGACAGCGCCTCCTGGTCCGAAGCCAGCGTGTTCAAGGCGAACCTGCCATTCTTCACGAACGGCTCATTCTTGGGATTTTCGCAATTGAGGCAGACCAGGATGGTCGGCGGCGTGTCCGAGACCGAACAGGCTGCAATGACAGTCGCACCGCGCCTGCCGGCGGGACCGTCGGTGGTAACCACATGGACGTGGCCGGCAAAATGGCTCATCGCGTCGCGATAGGCCTGCGGCCCTATGTCGTTCTTCTTCAGCACCGGCGATTTCCATTGGTTTGAAGCGAGGTGAACCGAACCGTTATATATGGCGGCATATTGCATGCCACAAGCGAAGTGGTTGACATGCATCTTGAATTTCGCGTGTTGCGTGAAAGCTGACCAGCCTTTAGGTCTTGGCAGGAAGTGGCTCCGGCAAACACGCGACCGGTGCAGAGGAATTCTTTCGCTCGCATGCGACCCAGGACAACGACAATAGCGGTGCTGGCCTGGCTGTCTCTCGCCGGTGATGCGAACGCTGAGACGCTGCTGGTCGGCGTCGCAGCACCACTGTCCGGGCCGTCGGCGATCCTCGGCAAGCAGATCGAGGCGGGCGCTGGCCTGGCGGCAGAGGCGAACGGTGCTCAACTCAAGGTTGTTGATGACGCCTGCACGGCCGAGGGCGGGGCTGCCGCAGCGAGGGAATTCGCTGCGGCGAAAGTCGGCGTGGTCGTCGGCTTCCTCTGCACCGAGGCGATCGAGGCGGCACTGCCGATCCTGAAGGACGCCAACATACCGGTCATCACCGTCGGCGTGCGCATCGAAAGCCTGACCGACCGGCGCGCCAAAACCGGCTGGCCGATCTTTCGTCTCGGGCCGCGCGGCGACGACGAGCGCAACGCAGTCGCCTCCATCCTCACCCGCCAATGGCAGAACGAACTGTTCGCCATCGTCGACGACGGCACTATCTACGGCCGCGAAATCGCCGAGACGCTTCGGGCGGCAGCCGAGCAGGCGGCGCTGAAACCGGTGTTCGTCGACACATTCCGGCCGCAGCTCGACAACCAGATCGGGCTGATCGGGCGGCTGAGGAAAGCCGGCGCAACGCATGTCTTCGCCGGCGGCGACGGTGACGACATCGCCATCATGGGTCGCGACGCCGGCCAGTTCGATGCCGGCATCACCTTTGCCGGCGGCGAAGCGCTGCGCACACCGCCAGGCGACGTGGCTTATGCCAGGGGCACACTGATGATCGCGCCGCCCGAATGGGATGATGTCGCCGACTCCAAGGTGCTCGACAGCTTTGCCGCGCAAAAGATCGTGCCGGACGGCTACACGCTGCCGGCCTTTGCGGCGGTCGAGATCGCCGAAGTGGCGACCGCGCTGGCGGAAACCTCCGGCAAGCCATTGGCCGATGCGCTTACCGCGCATGACTTCAGCACCGCGATCGGACCCATCCGCTTTGACGGCAAGGGCGACTTGACCGAGAACCTCTATCGGGTCTTCCGTTTCGACGGCGCACATTTCGTGCCGGCGGAGGCCAAATAATGTTTCGGACAGGGCCGCGCAATCTCATCACCGATGTCGCCGGCCTGCGCGTCGGCAACGCTTCCGATGTGAGGCTGAAGTCCGGGGTGACCACCATCGTCTGCGACGAACCGGCGGTGGCCGGTGTCCAGATCCTGGGCGGTGCGCCGGGCACCCGTGAGACCGACCTGCTCGAGCCGCACAATTCAATCGAGGCGATCCATGCTGTGGTGCTTTCGGGCGGTTCGGCCTTCGGTCTCGACGCCGCCTCCGGCGTACAGGCGGCACTGCGTGAAAGGGGCATCGGTGTCGAGGTCGGCGGCTTTCGCGTGCCGATCGTGCCGGCGGCGATCCTGTTCGACCTGCGCAATGGCGGCGACAAGGGCTGGGGCCGGTATCCGCCCTATCGCGATCTCGGCTATGAGGCGGTACAGGCAGTCGGCATCGATTTTCCGCTCGGCACCGTCGGCGCGGGCAGTGGTGCGTTGAGTTCCGGCCTGAAGGGCGGCCTCGGATCGGCCTCGACGGTGCTCGACAGCGGGGTCACCATCGGCGCGCTCGCCGCCGTCAATCCGACCGGCTCGGTGACGATCGCCCAAACCCGCCACTTCTGGGCAGCGCCCTTCGAGATCGGCGACGAGTTCGGCGGGCTTGGCTATCCCTCGCCGATGCCGGAGGACGCGAAAACGATCCTGCTGAAGTTTCGCGACAAGCATATCGGGAAACGGACGAAGGTCGGCGGCAACACGACCATCGCCATCATCGCCACGGACGCCGTCCTCACCAAGGCCGCCGCCAAACGCCTGGCGATATCAGCGCATGACGGCTTCGTGCGCGCCATTTGGCCGACACACACGCCGGCCGACGGGGATCTGGTTTTCGCGCTGGCGACCGGCAAGAGCGGTATCGAGCTCGCGCCCAATGACGCCATCGACCTCTACGCAGCGGCCGGCGTCACCATGGCGCGCGCCATCAGCCGCGGCGTCTTTGCCGCGACGCCAGCCGATGGCGACCTGTTTCCGGTCTGGTCGTCGCGCTGAATGCGCGCTGCCGTAATCAAAATGGGGCCGTAATTATTGGCCGTGATCAGGTGGGGTCGGATTTCTCTTCCTCGAACGTGACCGCAACATCCGAATTTGCCGACAGCCGCACTTTCTGGCCCTCGACTTCGGCTACGAGGCTGAGCGGAATGAAGTGGTGATGCCCCCTGTGAGAGCCCTCGCCGCTGTCGCGCTTGGTCAGCTTGATTCGTTGTCCCTCAACTTTGTCGACGGTGCCGACATGGACGCCGTCGGCGCCGATCACTTCCATATGTTCGCGAATGCTGGCTGCGTCGGTCATTGCGGGTTCTCCATTAGAGCGCCGCGCGTCCTTTTGGACGCGCAAAGGACGCTCTAAACACTTTAAATCAACGCATCGAGCTTTTCGAAAATCGATTCCGATTTTCGGGCCGATGCGGTGAAGCTGCCAACATAAACAAATGACAGCGCGATTGGATGCATCGGGTTTGCGTCTCAGAGGCACGACGTTTTGACGATGTCGTGATAGTGATCGAAACAACGCTGGCTGCTCAAACGGAAATCCGATGCGAATTCTTGCCCTGTTTGCCGTTTCCCTCCTTGCCCAGTTTGCAATCTCGCTCGCCGCGCATGCCGGCGACGTCGCCGAGCTTGAAATCCTCGGCTTCACTGGGGATGGCGGCATCTTCGCCTTCGAGGAATATGGTGTCCAGGACGGGTCGGGATTCCCCTATGCCAATCGCTATTATATCGACACGGCCGACGACAGTTTTCTCAAGGGCACGCCGATCAGGGTGCGGCTTGACAACGAGAACGCAACGCTCGACGCGGCGCGCCTTGCAGCTCGGCAGAAAGGCGAAGCTATCATCAAGCAGGCGGAATTGACCGCGAATCGCGGCATCACCGCCGGCTTCAACCCGGTGACCGAACTTTCGGCCGATCCGTTCCGCATGGTGGTCAACCCGCGGCCGATCTTTTCGCCGGTCGATGATCCGCTCGAGTTCCGGCTCGACGAGATCGGTATGAACGACACGGAAGCCTGCCAGAGCCTCGGCGAGATCAACGGCTTTCGTTTGCTGCGCATCGAGGCGAAAGACGGCGGCAAGACTGAGCTCCTGCACGAAGACAAGTCGATCCCTAAGAGCAGAGGCTGCCCGAACGGCTATCGGATCGGCGCGGTGCAGACATTTTCCATGCAGGGCCTCAGCGCCTATGCCGTGCTGATTGCGGTACGCCAGTACGGCTTCGAAGGGCCGGACTATCGCTGGATCGCGGTAACCGGCCGGCTGTGACGCCGCTCCCCGCCATACACAACCGACTGGATCGTATCGGCAAGGCCTTGCCATCGCCGCGCGCCGCGGTTTGCGGCGCCCTGCTGTGGGGCGCAGCGATGGGCGCCAGCGCGCTTGCCAATCTGCTGTTGTACGACTGGGAGACTCCGGCAAAGATCCGCTTCGTCTCGTTGCTCTATGCGGCCGGCGGTGCGCTCGCTTTTCCGGTTGGCCTGTTCCTGGCGCGGCTCGTCTCGCTCGGACGGCATTGGCAAGTTGCCTTGGCGGCCGCGTTTGTCTGCCTTCTTGCCACTACGATCGGCCTCACCGGTGGGCTCTTTGCGCTGCAATACCGTTCCTACTACACCCAGTGGCATGAACCCGCACTGACCATCGCCTGGGCCATCCAGTTCGTGCACACAATGGCGACTGCGTTGTATCAATTCATCGTTCTAGGCATCCGGCTTTATTTTCCGCTCGGTTTCATCGCGCTCGCTCTCGCCAGCATCTGGTTTGCGCGGCAGCAGCGTTGAGGATTTT
Organism: Mesorhizobium delmotii; assembly: GCF_900149755.1. Lineage (NCBI taxonomy): Bacteria > Pseudomonadati > Pseudomonadota > Alphaproteobacteria > Hyphomicrobiales > Phyllobacteriaceae > Mesorhizobium > Mesorhizobium delmotii. The sequence continues at coordinate 70,019 of NZ_FUIG01000042.1, forward strand.
GTCCGGCTCTGTTAGGACGCGGGCGAATGCCCTCGCAAGTCAGGACTGACGGATGATCCCTCGCTACTCCCGGCCGGAAATGGTGGCCATCTGGTCGCCCGAAACCCGGTTCCGCATCTGGTTCGAGATCGAGGCCTACGCTTGCGACGCCCTAGCCGAGCTCGGCGTGATCCCGAAGGAGGCCGCCAAGACCATCTGGGAAAAGGGCGGGACCGCGAAATTCGACGTCGAGGCCATCGACGAGATCGAGCGCGTGACCAAGCACGACGTCATCGCCTTCCTCACCCATCTCAGCGAATTCGTCGGGCCGGATGCCCGCTTCATCCATCAGGGCATGACCTCCTCGGACGTTCTCGACACCTGCTTTGCCGTGCAGCTCACCCGCGCCAGCGACATCCTTCTGGCCGACATCGACGGCCTGCTTGCGGCGCTCAAGCGCCGCGCTTTCGAACACAAGGACACAATCACCATCGGCCGCAGCCACGGCATCCATGCCGAGCCGACCACCTTCGGCGTCAAGCTGGCGCAGGCCTATGCCGAATTCTCGCGCTGCCGCGAGCGACTGGTGCACGCGCGTGAGGATATTGCGACGTGCGCCATATCAGGTGCTGTCGGCACCTTCGCCAACATCGATCCCTATGTCGAAGAGCATGTGGCGAAGAAACTCGGATTGAAGCCGGAGCCGGTGTCGACGCAGGTGATCCCGCGCGACCGCCACGCGATGTTCTTCGCGACACTCGGTGTCATCGCATCGTCGATCGAACGGCTGGCGATCGAGATCCGCCATCTGCAGCGCACCGAGGTGCTGGAGGCGGAAGAGTATTTTTCGCCCGGACAGAAAGGCTCGTCGGCGATGCCGCACAAGCGTAACCCGGTGCTTACCGAAAACCTCACCGGGCTTGCGCGCATGGTGCGTTCCTTTGCGCTACCGGCGATGGAGAACGTGGCGCTCTGGCACGAGCGCGATATCTCGCATTCGTCGGTCGAGCGCATGATCGGCCCGGATGCGACCGTGACGCTCGATTTCGCGCTGTCGCGGCTGACCAGTGTCATCGACAGATTGCTCGTCTATCCCGACAACATGCTGAAGAACATGAACAAGTTCCGCGGCCTCGTGCATTCGCAGCGTGTGCTACTGGCGCTGACCCAGGCCGGTGTCAGCCGTGAGGACGCCTACCGGCTGGTGCAGAGAAACGCCATGAAAGTGTGGGAGCAAGGCGCTGATTTCCTTGAGGAACTTATGGCTGACAAAGAGGTCACCGCAGCCTTGCCCGAAGCCGAAATTCGTGAAAAATTCGACCTTGGCTATCATACCAAGCATGTCGACACGATCTTCAAGCGCGTGTTCGGAGAAGCGTGAGGTCGCGCGGATTTGACCGGTCCTAGACGGCATCGACCTTGCCGCCAACCATCAAACTGCGAGATTTGCCGAGGCGCAAACGCCTAGCGCAGCCTTCACCTGCTCAGCGCGCACCATCAGGTTCGAAGATCAAGCCTTGCCGGGAACGGTCCTGATCACCGTTCCCCATGGATCCTCGCGGGTGGTTGCCTCAGTCACATTATCGGAACGCATTTCGACCCAGGCCAGGCCGGACCGGGAAGGATCGCGACGGCCGGCGCCGGCGCTCTGCCACGAATTGGCGCCGATGTGGTGGTGGTAGCCGCCTGACGACAGGAATACCGCCGCGCTACCATATTTCGCGACCGTGTCGAAGCCGAACTCCTGGTGCCACCAGGCCTCGGCGTCTTCCGGGCGACCGACGCGCAGATGGACGTGGCCGATGATGCTGTTGTCCGGCATGCCATGCCAGCCGGCATCGCCGGTCGGCACGTCGGCGACGACCGACGAAATATTCAGCCGTTCGGTCGCCATCGCTATGTTGTCGCCATTCCACTTCCAGTCCTCATGGCGGCGGTCGGCATAGATCTCTATGCCGTTGCCTTCAGGATCGGTCAGGTAAAGTGCCTCGCTGACCAGATGGTCCGATGCGCCTTCGATGCCGATCTTGTTGGCGATGGCATGGTTGATCCAGCGCCCGAGATCGGTCCGGCTGGGCAGCAGGAAGGCTGTGTGGAAGAGGCCGGCGCTGCGCGGATCGTCGGGCTTCGCCGCTGCATCCGCCTCGATGTCGAGCAAGGGACGATTGGCGGCGCCCAGCGTGATCGTGCCGCCGGCGCGGCTCAGTTCCCGCAGACCGACGACGTTGCGATAGTAAGCGGCCAGGCTTTCGGCATTCCGCGCGCGCAACCCGACGCGGGCAACGCTGACCGGGGTCGTGGCGGCAAAAGGCAGTTCGCTCATCAAAGTCTCCGTTTGGGCGGCCTTCGACGAGATCCCAAAAGCCAGGAGCCCGGCGCCACCTACCATTGTACGTCGTGTCAGGTCCAAATCCGGGTTCTCATTTACACGGCTGTTTCTTCCCGATGACAGATCGTCGATCGCGATCGTTCACACAAGACGGCAAAAAGCGAACATGGTGTTCACTATTTGTGGGCAATCGCACCGATCAGACCCTGTTTTGCGCATGATCTTGTCCAAAAACCACTTCACACTTTTTGGGATCATGCACGGTTGCACGAAACCGTGTCCCTCGCTACATGCGCGCCATGAAAGTCAGGGATGCAGACATTCTCATCGTGCCGGGCTACACCAATTCCGGGCCCGACCATTGGCAGAGCCGCTGGCAATCGAAATTGTCGACGGCGCGCCGTGTCGAGCAGGCGGAATGGTCGAAGCCGGTGCGCGAAGACTGGACGGCGAGCGTGGCGAAGGCGGTCAACGAGGCAGAACGACCGGTCGTTATCGTCGCGCATTCGCTCGGCGTCGCCGCCGTTGTCCAGGCAATGCCGCAGTTCCAGCGTCTGGTCGCCGGAGCCTTCTTCGTGGCGCCGCCCGACGTCGCCAATCCCAAGATAAAACCCAGGCACCTGATGACCTTCGGTCCCTACCCGCGCGAGCAGCTGGCATTTCCCTCGGTGGTGATCGCCAGCCGCAACGATCCGTTCTGCATGTTCGATGTGGCCGAGGACATTGCCGGCGCCTGGGGCTCGCTGTTCATCGATGCCGGCGATGCTGGCCATCTCAATGCGGATTCCGGCTTCGGCCCATGGCCCGAAGGATCGATGACTTTTGCGAAATTCCTGACCGACCTTTAGTGCATGTCGCCCAAAAGTGCGCAGCGGTTTTGGGACAACGACATGCATAAAACAAAGACTTTAAGCGCGTTGCATCCCTTCAATGCGACGCGCTTTAGGGGCCGATCGAGTCCCTCACGCTCTTCAGCAGGGTCTTTGCCCCCAGACCGATCAGCGCATGCTCGGAGCCCATCGCCAGCAGCCGATAGCCCATCGACACCACACGGCCGGCGATGGCCGGCTCGATGACGTAGATTGCGGCATGCTTGCCTGCCTTGCATGTCCGCTCGGCGATCGAGGCAACGGTTTCCATCATGCTTTCGAGCGTCGAGTTGACGGCGGCGCCGTTCGACCAGGCAATCGAGAAATCCGATGGGCCAAGGAAGATGCCATCGATACCCGGCGTGTCGAGGATGCCGTCGAGCGCATCGAGGGCAGCGCGCGTTTCGACCATGGCGAAGGCCATGGTGCGCTCGTTGCTGTCGCGCAGCCAGTCGGCATAGTCGCCCTTGCCATGACGCGGAAAGGCATAAGTCGGGCCCCAGGAGCGCTCGCCGAGTGGCGGGTACTTCATAGCGGCGGCAAATAGCCGCGCGTCCGCCACCGAATTCACCATCGGCGCAATCACCGCCTCGGCGCCGAAATCGAGCGCGCGGCTGGCCATGTCGAAGCGGCCGACCGGAATGCGCACCAGCGCCGGTTTGTTGGCGGCCAGAACCGGCCCAAGGCCGCGCAGCACGCTGTCCTCGTGATGTCCGCCATGCTGCATATCGAGGGTGACGGCATCGAAACCTTGTCTGGCAAGAATCTCGACCGTCAGGGCATCAGGCACGCCGGACCATGCGGTGCACAACGTTTCATCGGCCGCAAGGCGTGACTTCAGGGACATGGGCGCCTTCCTTATTCGCTCTCGCATCGGCCCAAAAATCAGAAAGGCCGATGCGAGGACTCAAATTTTTAGAGCGTACTTTGTGCGTCCGAATGGATGCATGTCGCTCTAATGCAGTTCAGCCGGAAACGGCCGCAAAGGCAAAGAAAAACCGCCTGGAGAGACCAGGCGGTCGATTGGTCCAGTGAGTCAATTGGCTCAGAGCAAGGATCAGGTGTTCTTGATCTGCTCGATTGCCTGCGCCATCAGATCGTCCATGGTGCGGCGAATCTGATGGTCCGACTGGACGACCCCGGCTTCGTCGAAATCCTTGCGGATCTTGCGGAAAACGTCGTGATCGCCGGCTTCCTCGATGTCGGCGAGGACTACCTTGCTAGCATAGGCTTCGGCGTCGGCCCCGGCCTTGCCGAGCTTTTCGGCGGCCCACAGGCCGAGCGCCTTGTTGCGGCGGGCCGAGGCCTTGAACCGGAGTTCCTCGTCGATTACGAATTTGCGCTCGAAGCCCTCCTCGCGATCTTTCATGCTGCTCATGGCATCCCTCCGGTCAATCCGATTCGTTGGCAGTTGAAATATGTGTATTGCCGCAGCACAAACCAAAAGGCTGCGGGCCGGTCAATATGGTACGTCACTTGCTGCGCTGCGGCATTTCATTCCGGAAAGCGGTGATTGAAAGGATTTGCCGATTGAGCAAACAGTGCGATTGGGATAGACACCGGCATTGAACCCCTACCGTTGCCGCACTAATTTAGGCAGACGGACAGGAACTGGTCGCTTGCCGCCTGCCCGGAAATCCAGAGAAAAGATCAGATGAAAAATCGCCGCCGCATTTATGAAGGCAAGGCCAAGATCCTCTATGAGGGACCTGAGCCGGGAACACTGATCCAGTTCTTCAAGGACGATGCGACCGCTTTCAACAAGAAGAAGCACGAAATCGTCGATGGCAAGGGCGTGCTCAACAACCGCATTTCCGAGCACATCTTCAACCATCTCAACCGGATGGGCATTCCGACCCACTTCATCCGCCGGCTCAACATGCGCGAGCAGCTAATCAAGGAAGTCGAGATCATCCCGCTCGAGGTGGTCGTGCGCAATGTCGCTGCCGGTTCGCTGGCCAAGCGTCTCGGCATCGAGGAAGGCACCGTGCTGCCGCGCTCGATCATCGAATTCTATTACAAGGCCGACGCGCTCGACGACCCGATGGTGTCTGAAGAGCACATCACCGCTTTCGGCTGGGCGAGCCCGCAGGAAATCGACGACGTCATGGCGCTGGCCATCCGCGTCAACGACTTCCTTTCCGGCCTGTTCATGGGCGTCGGCATCCAGCTCGTCGACTTCAAGATCGAATGCGGCCGGCTGTTCGAAGGCGACATGATGCGCATCGTCGTTGCCGACGAGATCTCGCCGGACTCCTGCCGTCTCTGGGACGTGGCGACGCAGGACAAGCTCGACAAAGATCGTTTCCGCCGCGACATGGGCGGTCTGGTCGAAGCCTATCAGGAAGTCGCCCGCCGCCTCGGCATCATGAACGAGAACGAGCCGCCGCGCCCCGCCGGGCCGGTGCTCGTCGCCTCGACCGATGGCGTCAAAGGCAAGCCGCACTGAGATTTTTGCCGCTCAACACATCGAACAGGAGCATGTCCAGAGTGATCAAGGCCCGCATTACCGTAACCCTCAAGAACGGCGTGCTCGACCCGCAAGGCAAGGCGATCGAACATGCGCTGTCCGGGATGGGCTTTGACGGCGTCGGCCAGGTGCGGCAGGGCAAGGTTTTCGACGTCGAACTTGCGGAGAGCGACAAGGCCAAGGCCGAGGCCGATCTCAAAGCCATGTGCGACAAGCTTCTGGCGAATACGGTGATTGAGAACTATAGTGTGGCCATTACCTGAGGTTGTGCCGGAGGGTATATGACGGAAGCCACGAACGAGTTGATGTATGAGCTCCTGAAGCGTTTGCACCACGAATGCTGAACTTCGACAAGATGTTTCCGAACTGAAGCGGGAGTTGAACGTAGTTCGAGGTCACATGGTCGCAACGCAAAGTGACATCCATAACATCTACGGCGTCCTTGGCCGTCAAGACGATCGTCTCGAACGCATAGAACGCCGTCTCGAATCGCGCGAACTTGCCGAAGCCCAGAGGCCTTACGAACCAAAATGAAATCAGCCGTCGTCCTCCTGCCAGGCCTCAACCGTGACCGCGACATGATCGCGGCGCTGACCAAGATCTCGGGAACGCCGCCGGTCACGGTCTGGCAGACCGACACCGAAATCCCCGATGTCGACCTGATCACCATTCCGGGCGGCTTCTCCTTCGGCGACTATCTGCGCTGCGGCGCCATTGCCGCGCGCATGCCGGTGATGCGGGCGGTGGCCGAAAAGGCGGCCAAGGGCGTTATGGTCATCGGTGTCTGCAACGGCTTCCAGATCCTGGTCGAGGCCGGGCTGCTGCCGGGCGCCTTGATGCGCAACACATCGCTGAAATTCGTCTGCCGGCAAGTCAAGCTGCAGATCGCCAACGCCAACACAATGTTCACCCGCCGCTATCAGCCGGGCCAGATCATCCGCTCGCCGGTGGCGCATCACGACGGCAATTATTTTGCCGACGCCGAGACGCTTCGCAGGCTCGAAGGCGAAGGCCAGGTCGTGTTCCGCTATGCGGAAGGCACCAATCCCAACGGCTCGATCAACGACATTGCCGGCATCGTCAACGGCCAGGGCAATGTGCTCGGCCTGATGCCGCATCCCGAGAACCTGATCGAAGCGGCGCATGGCGGCAGCGACGGCCGGGCACTGTTCGAAAGTGCCCTCGGCATCGCCGCTTGATATCTTCAGCATTTATCTTTTCCGAATTCGAAATAGGCGCCGCATGAGCCCGAGACAGACGATCGCCCGCCTCGCTCTCGTCGCCGCCGCCGGCCTTGTGCTCGCCTCCTGCCAATCGAAGCCGAAGAGCGCGCCGGCGCCTTTGGGCAAGAGTGCGGCGCTGCTTGCCATGGAACAGGTGGCGATCGCCGCCCACAAATGCTGGATTGCCAGCAGGGATCCCGCCTTCAAGCCCTATCAGATGGCCAATGAGCTGAATTCGTTCACCGGCACGCCACGCTTCCTGCTGGTCCCGGTCAAGCATTATGGCGGAAAGCCGTTGCTGGTCGTGCAGGCGCAAGGCAATTCACGCCGCATCGACGTCTACGGTCCGCTGATGAACGAGCCGCTCGGTGCACGCATCGGTTCGGACATCGCGCGTTGGCAGACAGGCAATCCGGCCTGCGGTGCGGCTGCGTAGTGTCATGGCTTGCTGCAGATCGCCGGTCTGGTTATAGGTCTCCCCGGGTTTATCCTGCAATTCTGCAATGAAGACAGGGCATCCGGAGGGCGCGCTACACCCAGTCCGGGCCGCCTCTATCGTCTCGGTACGGTTCGCGCGGCGCCGGCGCGGATCGCCGCCGCGGCTTCGCCGGCGATCCGCGACATGAACTTGCGCGTGAACCGGCCGAGCGGCTTGGCGTCTTCGAGCGCCCAGGAGGTAGCGAGATCATCGGTGTTGAATTCATCGACGATCACCCAAGCCGGCGTATAGAGGTTGGCGCGACGGGCCTCAGTCTCCGGAATTTCAACGCAGCGAGCGCCAGAGCGCGGCGGCCGGCTCGTGATTGGAAAGAGCAGGGCCTTCTGGCGGCCGTTCTTGCCCGCAACGATCAGCATCACGCAGGTCGGCCGCGCCTTGCGTCCACTTTCCTCCCCCCGGTCATATTCCCGCGCCCACAGATAGGAATAGAGAATGATCTGTCCGTGGTCCGGCTCAGTCATCCCGGTCATCGTCGCGCGCGACGGCGTCGAGGGCGGCGAGAAGCTCTTCGCGTTCCTCGGCCGACAGGTCCTCGATGCGGTGTGCCCGCTGGGCGCTACGGCCGGCGAGACGGTCGAACTGCTCCGCCGTCAGGAGAACGAACTTGCGCTTGCCGCGCTTGGTGATGTCGACAGGACCCCGGAACGCGGCCTCCACAACCTCGCCGGATTTGTTGCCGAGATCTGTTAGGGTGAAACTCGCCATAATGACTTCCTTCATTACCCCGAAAATAGGCGAATTAGCTGTTTTCAGCAATAGCCTGTTCATCGGAGACCTCGCGGGGCGAGAATGCAGTGAAGGTCTGCGGGTGCATCGTGGTCCGCCTGCTCGCGACCTCGCTGCCGCGGTCGATCTCAGTGCGCCACACATTTCCGAGATCGAGAGGAAGAAGAAGGAGGGTAGCTTCTCGGCGATGAAGAAGATTGCAGCGGCACTCAACGCCGGCCTGCCGATATACCACCCCGCTATTCGAGACGGGGCACGCGAGACGTATTCTCAGTCCCAGAACGGCCTCAGACCCTCACGGTGGGCCTCGCAGCGCGAGATGCCGATATCCCTGAGCTGATCGTCGGTCATTTCCAGCAAGACCAGCCGGCTGCGCCGGCGATCCAGCAGGCTGCCGATCCGGTTTGCGAGTGACCGGACCGTGCGCACCAGGCGACGGACATACCCTTGCCGGCCTGACGGGCGGGCTCCGGGCAATTCAGCTCTCGTGTAACGGATTGTATCGATTGCAGCCATTTTCTTGCTACCAGAGTTTGGATATTGTACCCTTTTGTGACGTAATCCGTATGTAATGACTCTCAATACGGTGCAATATAGAAAATTGTCACCATGACAAATTGGCTTCCTGACCTTACGTCCGGCTCCGGACCCCTCTATCAGCGGCTTGCAGATTCCATTGAAACGGACATCGACCGCGGCGTGATCGACGCGGGGGCGAAACTGCCGCCGCAGCGCGATCTGGCATACGACATCGGCACGACCGTCGGTACGGTTGGCCGGGCCTACCAATTGTTGCGCGAGCGAGGGCTGGTGAGCGGCGAGGTCGGACGCGGAACCTATGTCCTAGGCCGGCATGACACCAAGACCGATCCGTTGGCGCCTGACCCCCACGTGGAGGGCACGCGTTATATCGATGCGCCTCGCGGCAAACTGCGCTTCGACAGCACGGCTGCGCCGGATATCGGCCAGGGCGACATTGTCGCCGATGTGCTCTCGCGCACGGCGCAGGACCATCCGTATGAAATTTCAAGCTATACACGGGATTTTCCTGACCGCTGGTTCGAGGCCGGCTGCAGCTGGCTGTCGCGAAATTCGTTTCGCCCGAGCCCTGATGGCATCGTTCCGACGCTCGGCACCCATGCCGCGGTTATGGCGGCGATTGCCGCGCTCACCACGCCCGGCGACTATATCGTCTTCGAGCACCTCACCTATTCGCAGATTTCTCGCAGCGCCGGCCTGATCGGCCGCCGGACCGCGCTGGTGACGTCGGACGAGGAAGGACTCGATCCAGAGGATTTCGAGCGCGTCTGCGCGCAAAAACACCCGAAAATGCTGTTCCTGATGCCGACGGCCAAGAACCCTACACTGGTGACGCTGTCGGCAACGCGGCGCGAGGCCATCGCGCGCGTCGCGCGCGAATACAATGTCGTCCTGATCGAGGACGATCTCTATGGCGATCTGACCGACGACCCGACGCCGCTCTTGGCCGAATATGCCCCCGAACGGACCATCGTTGCCGGCGGCCTGTCGAAATCCGTCGCGGCTGGTGTTCGCGGCGGCTGGCTCGCCTGTCCGCCGGCCTATCGCCACCGGATCCGGGTCGCTCACAAGATGCTGACGGGCGGCCTCCCCTTCCTGCTGGCCGAAGTGTGTAGCCGGCTGGTGCTGTCCGGCCAGGCCAGCGAGATGCGCAAGCGCAGCATCGTCGAGATCAATGCGCGCATTGCGATCGTGCGCGAGACGCTGGCCGGGTTCGACTTCAAGGCCGTGGACAATGTGCCCTTTGTCTGGCTCACCCTACCTGATCCATGGCTTTCCGGCACGTTCAAGAATGCCTGTCTCGAACATGGCGTGCTTATCGATGATGAGGACGAATTCAAGGCGGGCCGTTCCGAGCAGGTTTTCCACGGCGTGCGTTTCGGCGTTTCACAGCCGAGTCGGCGAGAGGACATCGCAGGCGGCGTCGGCGCGATCAGGCGGCTTCTGGACGAAGGCCGTGCCGGTTACGACAGTTTCTCCTGAGTCAGCTTGAAACCTGCGGATCGAGTAGCGATCTTTCGCTGGTTGCTGCCCCTGTGGCTTTCCATCGTTTTTCGTCGCTTGATGGGTGTATCGGCCTTCGCGCTTGCGATAAGAGGGGACTCGATCCCAAGGATATAAATTGCCGCCCATGACCATTTCCAATTCCGTGCCGATCACTCGGGAACTCATTGCCGCGCACGGGCTGAAGCCCGACGAATATCAGCGCATCCTCGACCTGGTCGGGCGCGAGCCGAGCTTTACCGAGCTCGGCATCTTTTCGGCGATGTGGAACGAGCACTGCTCCTACAAATCCTCGAAAAAGTGGCTGCGCACGCTGCCGACCACCGGGCCGCAGGTCATCCAGGGGCCGGGCGAGAATGCCGGCGTGGTCGACATCGGCGACGGCGACTGCGTCATCTTCAAGATGGAGAGCCACAACCACCCCTCCTACATCGAGCCCTATCAGGGTGCGGCGACCGGCGTTGGCGGCATACTGCGCGATGTCTTCACCATGGGCGCGCGGCCGATCGCGGCGATGAATGCGCTGCGCTTCGGTGCGCCGGATCATCCCAAGACCAGGCACCTCGTCGCCGGCGTGGTTGCCGGCGTTGGCGGCTACGGCAATTCCTTCGGCGTGCCGACGGTCGGCGGTGAGGTCAATTTCGACGCGCGCTACAATGGCAACATCCTGGTCAACGCCTTCGCGGCGGGGCTTGCCAAGACCGATGCCATCTTCCTGTCGGAAGCCAAGGGCGTCGGCCTGCCGGTCGTCTATCTCGGCGCCAAGACCGGCCGCGACGGTGTCGGCGGCGCCACCATGGCCTCGGCCGAGTTCGACGACAAGATCGACGAGAAGCGGCCCACCGTTCAGGTCGGCGATCCCTTCACCGAAAAATGCCTGCTCGAAGCCTGCCTCGAACTGATGGCGTCCGGTGCCGTCATCGCCATCCAGGACATGGGTGCTGCCGGTCTCACCTGCTCGGCGGTCGAGATGGGCGCCAAGGGCGACCTCGGCATCGAGCTCGACCTCGACAAGGTGCCGGTGCGCGAGGAGCGCATGAGCGCCTATGAGATGATGCTGTCGGAGAGCCAGGAGCGCATGCTGATGGTGCTGCGCCCCGAAAAGGAAAAGGAAGCCGAGGCGATCTTCCACAAATGGGGCCTCGACTTCGCCATTGTCGGCAAGACCACCGACGATCTGCGCTTTCGCGTGCTGCACCAGGGCGACGAGGTCGCCAACCTGCCGATCAAGGACCTTGGCGACCAGGCGCCGGAATATGACCGTCCCTGGGCCGAACCGAAGAAGCCGGTGCCCCTGGCTGCCAGCGATGCACCACAAGCGGACGTCGCCGAGGCGCTGCTGAAACTGCTCGGCGGACCCGACCTGTCATCGCGCCGCTGGGTATGGGAGCAGTACGACACGCTGATCCAGGGCAATTCGCTGCAGCTTCCGGGCGGCGATGCCGGCGTGGTGCGCGTCGAAGGTCATCCGACCAAAGCGCTCGCCTTCTCCTCCGACGTGACGCCGCGCTATTGCGAGGCCGACCCTTACGAGGGCGGCAAGCAGGCGGTGGCCGAGTGCTGGCGTAATCTTACCGCCACCGGCGCCCTGCCGCTCGCCGCCACCGACAATCTCAATTTCGGCAACCCGGAACGGCCCGAGATCATGGGCCAGCTGGTCGGCGCCGTGAAAGGCATTGGCGACGCCTGCCGCGCGCTCGGCTTCCCGATCGTTTCCGGCAATGTCTCGCTCTACAACGAAACCAACGGACGAGGCATTTTGCCGACGCCGACCATCGGCGGCGTCGGACTGATCGCCGACTGGTCCAAGATGGCGCGGATCGGCTTTGCCGCCGAGGGCCAGATGATCCTGCTGGTCGGCGCGCCATCCATGTGGGGAACGCATCTCGCCCAGTCAGCCTACATGCGCGACATTCATGGCCGCACCGACGGCCCGCCACCGCCGGTCGACCTCGACCATGAAAAGCGCGTCGGCGACCATGTGCGCACCCTGATCGACTCCGGCGTCGTTACCGCGGCGCACGACGTTTCCGATGGTGGCATTGCTGTCGCGCTGGCCGAGATGGCAATGGCGTCCGGCATCGGCGCAACCGTCCCCGGCCTGGTCGGGACCGATCCGATCCCGGTCTGGTTCGGCGAGGATCAGGGCCGCTATCTCTTGACGCTGTCGATCGATCCGCAGAGCAAGGAATGGGACGCCATTCGCGAACAGCAGAGCAAGCTCGGTATTTTTGCGCCGTGGATCGGCTCGACCGGCGGTAGTAACCTGAAACTCGGCGAGGCACGGGCGATCCCTATCGGCGAATTGACCGCTGCCCATGAATCCTGGTTTCCTCGCTTCATGGCAAATGAGGTCGTGGACCCATGAAATGATCGAGTGGGATCGTTTGGGTGTGGTTCATCCGCCATTTCGACCATATCTATGAGATCACGACCTGAACAAGGAATCCTCGCATGGCAATGGACGCGCACGACATCGAACGGCTGATCAAGGAAGGCATTCCGGACGCCAAGGTGACGATTCGCGACTTGGCCGGCGACGGCGACCATTATGCGGCCGAGGTGGTGGCCGAAAGCTTTCGCGGCAAAAGCCGCGTCCAGCAGCATCAGATGGTCTATGACGCGCTGAAGGGCAATATGGGCGGCGTGCTGCACGCGCTCGCCCTGCAGACCAGTGTGCCGGACTGAGCTTCCACATCCGATCCCTTCGTCACCTTTTCGCCGAGACGGCGATGATCGGCCCTGCCGGATAGTTTCCGCCGGCCATCATCCTCTCGCCATTCGACAGCGCCGAGACCGCCCGTCGAAGAAAAGAGCGTTGGGACAGTGCAGCGCATCGCGGAAACAGGCGTGCAAAGCTGCCGAGACTGACTTGCGAGCACCAGATCGCGATTGCCTGAGCCAGAAGATCAAGGCCAGCGTAACTAGCACAATACCAGTCAGGATTGCCGCGCCATCTCGCCTTTTGTCGCTTCCTTGGGAAAATAGCTGGCCGATGCTCTTGGCCCAATATCAAGCCATCTTTTGCGCCATTTGCGTGACGATGCGGCAAACGTCTTGTTTCAGGCAACCTATGGGTTTATTTGAAAGGGTATGTTTCGAGCCCGACTCCCGCGGGCATGAAAGGATTCTCTATGAGCGGTATCAACGACTACATCGACAGCGAAGTTAAGGGCAACGACGTCGTCCTTTTCATGAAGGGCACGCCCGGTTTCCCGCAATGCGGGTTTTCCGGTCAGGTCGTGCAGATCCTCGACTACATCGGGGCCGACTACAAGGGCGTCGACGTGCTGACCTCGGCCGAGCTGCGGCAAGGTATCAAGGAATATTCCAACTGGCCGACGATCCCTCAGCTCTACGTCAAGGGTGAGTTCGTTGGCGGCTGCGACATCATCCGCGAGATGTTCCAGGCAGGCGAACTTCAGACGTTCCTCGTCGAAAAGGGCGTGAGCGTCAAAGGCGCCGCCTGAATTTTGTTTGCGCATGATCCCCAGCGAAATCAATTCCGATTTCGGGGTCATGCGCTAAACGCCGGGCCAGCCCTCACCTCGGCAGACTAATTAGCTCCCCGGTATCGGGGTACAAGACGAATGGATGCGCCGGTGCGCCGGCGCTTTTTCGTTGGAAGATCGGACTTTGCCGTGGATCAGCATGCAGAAGCGCAGCAACGGGCAAGCGCCTTGCCTATTCCGCGCTGGGAATTCATCGCCCTGTGCGCGGCGTTGATGGCGCTCAACTCGCTGGCCATCGATATCATGCTGCCGGCGCTGCAGCAGATCGGCGCCTCGCTAGGCGTGGAAAATGAAAACCATCGCCAATATGTGATTGCCGCCTATATTCTCGGCTTTGGCGGCGGACAGCTCTTCTTCGGACCGATCTCGGACCGCTTCGGACGCCGTGCTCCGCTCGTTGTCGGGCTGGTGATCTATGTCGCGGCAGCGAGTGCGGCGGCAATCGCCCCGACATTCACCACCCTTATCCTGTGCAGGGTGGTGCAAGGCATCGGCGCCGCAGCCACACGCGTCATCGCCGTCTCGATCGTGCGCGACACGTTTGACGGCCGGCGCATGGCCGAAGTCATGTCGCTGATCTTCATGGTCTTCATGGCAATTCCGGTCGTTGCTCCCGGCATCGGCCAGTTCATCATGCTGTTCGCGACCTGGCACGTGATTTTCATCACCATGGCGGCCGGCGCCCTGATCGTGTCGGCGTGGGCGCTGCTGCGCTTGCCGGAGACGCTGCGTCCCGAATATCGCAGGCCGCTGACGGCCGAATCCATCATCGGCGGCTTCCGCATCGTGCTGACCAATCGCATCGCACTTTGCTATGCCTTCGCCAGCACTTTTGCCTTCGGCGCAATGTTCGGCTTCATCAACTCGGCGCAGCAGATCTATGTCGGCGTCTTCGGCGTCGGCGAGATGTTCCCGGTGATTTTTGCAGGGATCGCCGGCGTGCTCGCCTTTTCGAACTATCTGAATTCGCGCCTTGTCGGCCGCATCGGCATGCGCCGCCTGTCGCAGAGCGCGCTGCTCTTGTTTCTGGCCATCAGCCTCGCCTGGCTGATCGTTTCCATCCAAATGAAGATGCCGCTCTGGCTTTTCATCACCTTCTTTGCCTGCGCGATGGTCCCGTTTGGCGCACTCGGCGCGAATTTCAACGCGCTCGCCATGGAGCCGCTCGGCCAGCTGGCCGGCACGGCATCGTCCATTCTGGGTTTCATGCAGACCTTCCTCGGTGGCCTGCTCGGCACTCTGATCGGCCAAGCCTTCAACGGCACGGTGACACCGTTGGCCGCCGGATTCTGCAGCGTGTCGCTTGGCGCATTGGTGATGGTGCTGATCGCCGAGCGCGGCAGGTTCTTCCAGCCGCAAAACCCGCCGGTTTAATGCACATTGCCGGACACGCTTTAGGATGCACCCCCACTCGCTGCTGTGAAGCGAGGGAACAGCGTACGCCCTGCGATCGCTCCACCCATGCTGTCCGAAACGGGCAGTGGCAGGGCCTTATCGAGAGCATCGAGGACGGAAGCCACGAAGGCCCGGTTGAGGGTGTCATCATTCCCTAAACGGGAGAAGGTGGCGCGAGGCTTGCCGATAAGTGTGCCGTTTCGGCGAATTGAGAACTGCAGCGTCAAGGTCATGCCCGCGGTTCCGGGCGGCGGCTCCCAACAGGCGAAGATCGCGGAGAACATCTCATCTATGGTGTCGACGGGATCGGGACTGCGACATGCGCGTTCCTGCGATCTTGCCGCGTTCGGACCGGCAACCAAGGCAAGGGCAAGGACCAGTGCGACAATTGCGAACCGAGATTTCATCTCGGGTCTCCGGTTTCGCGCGGACAAATGTAATCGAATTTTCGACGAAAGCCTTCATCGAGTATCAGCGCGTCGCATGAATCCCTTCAGACGTCAGCGTCGATAACGGCGAGCGCCGCGTCGATGCCCTTGCCGACCGTGAGTTCCTGGCCCAAAGCGTTCATCGCGCCGCCAAGTGCCGTCAGCGCTGCGATCGCATAGATCGGCTGGGCGGTCGGGCCCATATGGCCGATGCGTGTCAGCTTGCCCAATGTTTCGCCGCGGCCCGACGAAAATACCACGCCATAGCGGGCGCGCGCGGCCTGGCGAAGCGCCTTCTCGTCGATGCCTTCGGGCGTCCGGACCGCGGTCGTGGTTGGCGACGCGATATTGTCGCTGGCCGCCCAGATCGACAGACCCATGGCGGCGACACCGGCGCGCATGGCCCTGGCGGTGAGCGCGTGGCGCGCCCATACCGCTGCCGGTCCCTCGTTGAGGTAGAGGTCGAGCGCGACGTCGAGCCCGTTCATTTCCGCGACGGACGGCGTGAACGGAAACGGCTTGTCCTTCGACCACGCATGTTCCCAATCAACGATGCTGACCATCGATGCGCGTGGCGCCAGTGGATTTGCCTTCATCTTGGCCCAGGCGCGCTCGCTGACGCCCATCATCGTCAGGCCGGGAGGTGCGCCGAGGCATTTGTTCGGGCCGGTGACATAGATGTCGGCCTTGCAGTCCTCAGGATGCGTTTTCATGCCGCCGAAGGACGAAACGGCGTCGACGATCAGATAGGCGCCATGCGCCGAAACCAGCGCGCCGATGGCGTCGATGGGGTTGATGGTGCCCGACGGCGTGTCGTGGTGGCAGACGAAAACGATGCTGATTTCCGGGTGTGCTTCCAGCATTGCCGCAACCGCCTGCGGGTCGATCGCCTCATTATAGGGCACCTCGATTTCGAGCAGATGCTGCGAATAGCGCTTCGCCCAATAGCCAAATCCCTTGCCGTAGACACCGGAGGCAAGGTTGAGTACGACGTCGTCGGGCGTGATCAGCGAGGCTGCCGCGGCCTCCAGGCCAAGCACCGGCTCGCCATGCAAAATGACCGGCTTGTTCGTCAGCCGCATCGCCCTCTGCGCCTTGTCGACCACACGCTCGTAAAAGAGCTGGAACGCCGGGTCGTGATCGTAGAGCACGGTGCGGCCGAGGCCGCGCAGCACGTCGGGATAGGCGTTCACCGGCCCGGCGGTAAGCGTGATGACCGGTTCGGCGTCTTCGAGATAGCGCATGGTCTTTGTCTCCGCATCGGTGGGTCAGCCGTAGATTGCGTGCCGTTCCTGTAGGTCACCTTTTGCGCATCGAATTGACGCCCGCCACCGGATCGATCCCGGACGGCCTATTCCGCCCAGAGTTCCCGGCGCAGTTCGCGCCAGGTTTCCTTGTCCGGTGCGACAAGAAGACCACCTCCGACATGCGAAGGCAAATAGGCGCTGCCGTCGAAACGCGCCGCATAACCACCTGCCTCAGCATGGATCAGCACACCGGCCAAATGATCCCACGGCATCAGCTTGTTGTAGACGACAAAGTGGGCGTGGCCGCTCGCCAGCAGGCGGTATTCGTGTGCCGCGCAGCGATAGCCGAATTGCGACAAGGACTTCGTCTGGTTGCGCGCCAGCCGTGACCGTTCCGGCTCGGGCATATATTGCCAGGAAACCGCGCCGGTCATTTGCGAGATCGGCGCAGGCTCGGCGACATGCACCTTCTCCAAAGTGCCATGCGCATGCCGTATGTGGCTGCCAGCACCCCTGGCGCCGATCAGCCAGTCCTTGCCGATGGGATCGTGAATGATGCCGGCGACGGTCTCGCCCTTCACCACGACGCCCAGCATGACGCCGAACAGCGGCACGCCTGAGGCGAAATTGAAAGTGCCGTCGACGGGATCGATGACGAAGGCGAGATCGGCTTCGCCGAGGCCCTGGAGCAGCGCCGGGTCGTCGGAGCAGGCTTCCTCGCCGACGATCATCGCCTGGGGGTAGCGCTCACGCAGCCTGACGGTGATGAGCCGCTCGGCACTCACATCGGCCTCCGTCACCAGATCGGCTGCCGAGGTCTTCTGGCGGATGTCGCCCTCATCCAGCCGGCGAAAGCGCGGCATGATCTCGGCAATGGCGGCGTCGGATAGAAGCTTGGCGAGCCAGTCGATCGCGGTATCGTCAAATGTCATCGTCTTGCCGTGTCAGGGTTTCGTTGAGTGCGGCGAAATCGAACAGCTTTCTGTCGAGCAGATGCGAGGGCCGCACATTGGTCATGGCGTGGATCATCGTGTCCTTGCGGCCGGGCATGCGCTTTTCCAGGTCGTCGAGCATCGCCTTCATCGCATTGCGCTGCAAGCCGTCCTGGCTGCCGCACAGATCGCACGGGATGATCGGGAACTTCATGGCGCCGGCGAATTTTTCGAGATCGGCCTCGGCGCAATAGGCGAGCGGCCGCAGCACCATGACGTCGCCATCGTCGTTGAGCAGTTTTGGCGGCATGGCGGCGAGGCGCCCGCCATGGAACAGGTTCATGAAAAAGGTTTCGAGAATGTCTTCGCGGTGGTGGCCGAGCACCAAAGCCGAGCAGCCCTCCTCGCGCGCGATGCGGTAGAGATGGCCGCGCCTGAGCCGCGAGCACAGCGAACAATAGGTGCTGCCCTGGGGAAGCTTGTCGGTCACCACCGAATAGGTGTCCTGATATTCGATGCGGTGCGCAATGGCGTATGCGTTGAGATAATCGGGCAGAATGTGTTTCGGAAAGTTCGGCTGGCCCTGGTCGAGATTGCAGGCCAACAGGTCGACCGGCAGCAGCCCGCGCCATTTGAGGTCGAGCAGCACAGCGAGCAGGCCGTAGGAATCCTTGCCGCCAGACAAGGCGACCAGCCAGCGATCGCCAGGCCTGACCATCGAAAAATCGTCGATCGCCTGACGGGCGTGACGCAGCAGCCGCTTGCGCAGCTTGTTGAATTCGACGGAGGACGGCACATCGGCAAACAGCGGATGAAAGCCGCCTGCGGCATCAGTGATCGGTTCGATTGTTTCTGGCAGCATGTTCATGGCGCGGCGGCCCCAAAAGTCCTTGTTGCTGCCCGGAGTAGCGCATCGGCCCGAAAATCGAAATCGATTTTCAGAACCCCAAAGAAAAGGCCGCCTCGAGGGCGGCCTTCGATGATGTCGCAGATGAAGAAAATCGATCAGCGCGAATAGAATTCCACGACCAGGTTCGGTTCCATCTGCACGGCGAAGGGAACATCTGACAGGCCGGGGATGCGCCCGAAGGTCGCGGTCATCTTGTTATGATCGACCTCGATGTAATCAGGCACGTCGCGCTCGGCCAAGCCTACCGATTCCAGGACGATCACCAGCTGCTTCGACTTTTCGCGCACTTCGATGACGTCGCCCGGCTTGCAGCGGTATGAGCCGATGTTGACGCGCTTGCCGTTGACATTGATGTGGCCGTGATTGACGAACTGGCGAGCGGCAAAAATGGTCGGCACGAACTTGGCGCGGTAGACGACCGCGTCGAGACGCGATTCGAGCAGGCCGATCAGGTTCTCCGAGGTGTCGCCCTTGCGGCGGTCCGCCTCTTCATAGACCTTGCGGAACTGCTTTTCCGAAACGTCGCCGTAGTGACCCTTCAGCTTCTGCTTGGCACGCAGCTGCAGGCCGAAATCGGAAAGCTTGCCCTTGCGGCGCTGGCCGTGCTGGCCGGGACCGTATTCGCGCTTGTTGACCGGGGATTTCGGGCGGCCCCAGATGTTTTCGCCGAGACGGCGGTCGATCTTGTATTTCGCGGATTCGCGCTTGCTCATCGCATTCCCTTTCAAAACAACAGACCCGGAACCTCATGGTCCGGGTGAAGGAAACGCGCCCTCCTCTGGCCCCCGTTTTCGAGACCTGACAGGGTTTTCCCACGCAACGCGGCGGAAGACCCACGGGACACGTCATTCTAGACAAGACTCCGGAAAGAATAGAGCGGCTTTCCAAACGCCTTGCGCACATAAAAAGAAACCACCGGACGCTGAGGCCCGGTGTTGGTGGGCTGATTAGACGGAGATTTAACTGGTGTCAAGCTTGCAGCGGCTGGCGTTGGTGATGGCAGGCGGTCCTCGACGTTGAATGCAGTGCTCGATGGCATTGGAGCCGGCGCAGGCTAGGCATTGGCGCGGACACAAACATCACAAGTTATGGCCGCATCGTGGTCATCGCAAGGTCATCCGCTACAAGATACGGCGCGGCCACCGGGCCTGGTAGCACCGGCTTTGTGTTTGACCGCTGGTTGGTCAAACGTGGACCCGGAACCGACCGCCCATTGGGGGGTGCGCCCAGTCGGACGCGCGGCGGGCTAGTGTTTCGATTTCTTCTCGGGCAGCCCCTTACGCTTGGTCTCGGCGAATTCCTCGAGCTGCTTTTCGCTCATGGATTTGTACATTCCCTTCGAAGGGCCTTTGAGCTCGCTCTTCTTGGTTTCGCCACGCTTGGCGGACAATGCCGCGCCGGCGGCTTTCTGCTGGGCCTTTGATGTGGCTGGCATGATCGTTTCTCCCGTCTTGCAATGAGGGAAAAACGCACCGGTCCGGGTGATGTTCCCAGATATCAGGAAATCGCCAGCCCAAACCCCTGCATCAGGCGGCGAGTCGGGAAGTCAACCCGTTTCGAGGTGAAGACAGCAAGGTCGGCGCCTTCCGGCAATGCCTCGCCGCGTTGGCTGGTCTCGGCGTCCGCGAGCAGCGAGAGCGCCCGTCGCGCGATCGCCTCGGCAGGATCGAGCCAATCGACCGGCCAAGGTGCCGTCTTGCGCATGCGGTTGGCCAGAAAAGGGTAATGGGTGCAGGCAAGCACAACGATGTCGGTCCGCAGCTCATCATGTGCGACGAAGCATGGCGCGATTTCGGCACGCACGGCCTCTTCATCGACGAAGCCCTCACGCATATAGACCTCGGCCAGTCCCGCCAGATTGTCGCTGCCAACGAGCCGGACATGGCATTTCTGCGCCCATTTGCCGATCAGGTCGCGCGTGTACTGGCGCTTAACGGTCCCGGGCGTCGCCAGCACTGAAACCAGCCCGGAGCGCGTGCGTTCCGCCGCCGGCTTGATCGCCGGCACCGTGCCGACGAAAGGATGACCGGGAAATCTTTCGCGCAACGCATCGATGACCAGCGTCGAGGCGGTATTGCAGGCGATGACCGAAATGGCCGGCGAAAAACGGTCGAGCAGCTTGCCGAACAGTTCCAGTATATGCGCCCTCAGTGCCGGCTCCTCCCAAGCGCCATAGGGGAAAGCCGCGTCGTCGGCGACATAGACGAATCGGCGGTCGGGCATCAGCACGCGCGCTTCGCGCAGCACCGTCAGGCCGCCGATGCCGGAATCGAACATCAGGATCGGGCGGGCGTTTGAGAGATCGGTCATTGTCATTCAGGAAAGGGAGCTGGGGAGAGAAGGCTGACCCAGGCTTAGGCCAATGATGCGTTTATCTGGCACGGTTCTATCTGCAACCATCATGGCCTTGATGCGGCGAGATGATCACACAAGGCCCCGCTTGCCGAAGCCGCCGGACCGCGGCCGGCTGTTTGGCAGAGACGCAGGTTGAGATGCAGGATGGTTCGACGGCGCCGGTGCGGCGCGCATGGCGTAGGCCGGAGCCTGGGCCGTCACGCCGGCGGCCGACTCTGAATGGGGCGCCCGGCCGCCGCGCAACGGCCTGGGAGGGTCGAGATCATCGAAACTCAGGGAAGACGCCATATCCGCAAAGCTGCCCCCCGCCGGCTTGGCCGCCAAGATGACCCCCCAGAGCCCGACGAGAGCGAGTCCCAGCAGGTTAAGGCCGGAATGCGAATCTTCGCCGTCGAATTTCACGACAAGAACAGTGCCGGCCTGCAGAATCGCAAACAGGGTCGAGAACACAATGTACGACCAAAGGATCCATTTGGGTCCTTGCGCGTCGCGACTTCGACGCCGGGCGAAATTCGCGCGGAACAGCACGATCACCAGCGAAGCGACGAGAACGGCCGCGGCCAGCCCTTCCCTGGAAGGACCAGGTTTCGAATTGGCCAATCCCTCGATGCCGATGGTCGATACGACGCAAAGCACAAATGTCACAATTTCCGCAACCAGCAGGGCCGCGGAATAGAAGAAAAAGCGAAGACGACCGATATTTGAGTTAAACATCCGAGGATCCACCCTTCGCCGGACGATGGATCATATCGAATAAAATTCAGTTACTGGTGAAGCAGCCGTTCTCACGATCGGTTCTATTCTATGTCTGTCACCTTGCGGGCGCGTGCCGCCGCTGCCGGAAGCCGTCTTGGATCATCGCCCGGCGATCCGTCGCCGCGCGGCATGGCCGGCGAGAACCTGTCCAGCGATGATATTATGCCGCGCAGCACCTTGAGCTCCGGCTCGGCGAAGCCGGCGCGCGTCAGCACCGCCCGCAGATTGTCGACCATCTTCGGCTTCTTCGGCGCCGGGCGGAAATAGCCGCGCGCTTCGAGCGCGCCTTCCAGGTACGCGAACAGGCCGTGCAATTGTTCCTTGGTCGCCGGCATCATGTCGGGGCTGGAAAAATTGGTTTTCGTCTCATCTTCCAAGCCCGACTTCATCCATTCATAAGACATCAGCAGGGCCGCCTGGGCGATGTTGAGCGAAGAGAAGGCGGGATCGACCGGGAAGGTGACGATCTCGTCGGCCAGGCCGACCTCGTCATTGTAGAGCCCGAACCGCTCGCGGCCGAACAGGATGCCGGTGCGCTGTCCGGATCGCTGGCGCGCTCTCAGCGCCCTGCCCGCCTCGACCGGTCCGCGCACCGGCTTGAAATTATCGCGCGCGCGCGCCGTGGTGGCGAAGACGAAATTCAGGTCGGCGACCGCCGAGGGCAGATCGTCGAATACTCTAGCGGCATCGATGACATGGTCGGCGCGGCTCGCGGCGGCGCGCGCCTTGTCGCTCGGCCAGCCGTCGCGCGGATTGACGAGGCGCAGCTCCGACAGACCGAAATTCGCCATGGCACGCGCGACCATGCCGATATTCTCGCCGAGCTGCGGCTCGACCAGGATGATCGCCGGGCCTGTGGCCGGAAGGATGTCGTTGCTGGCTTGCATGGGTGTCAATGAACTGCTGTTTTGCGGCATTTCAGCGTCCCCTGCCATATCCGGCCGCGAAAATGAAGCTTTCACAAAGAGCGGCCGATGGCGATGGTCGAGCCAGCCCGCGCGGATCGCCGTTTGCGCGGCCAAAAATGCTTTGATATACGGGCGCATCCCCGGCCAAAGCCATGCGGGCAAGGCCGTCCCGATCCCCAACAATGAGGCATTCTTTCCATGGCGAAGATCAAGGTGGCGAACCCGGTCGTCGAACTCGACGGCGACGAGATGACCCGCATCATCTGGCAGTTCATCAAGGACAAGCTGATTCACCCCTATCTCGACCTCAAGCTTGAGTATTACGACCTCGGCGTCGAGCACCGCGACGCCACCAACGATCAGGTGACCATCGATTCGGCCAATGCCATCAAGAAACATGGCGTCGGCGTGAAATGCGCGACGATCACGCCCGACGAGCAGCGCGTCGAGGAATTCGGGCTGAAGAAGATGTGGAAGTCGCCGAACGGCACCATCCGCAACATCCTCGGCGGCACCATCTTTCGCGAGCCGATCATCATGAAGAACGTGCCGCGGCTGGTGCCCGGCTGGACCAAGCCGATCATCGTCGGCCGTCATGCCTTCGGCGACCAGTACCGCGCCACCGACTTTCGCTTTCCCGGCAAGGGCAAGCTGACGATCAAGTTCGTCGGCGAGGACGGCACGGTGATCGAGCATGATGTGTTCGATGCGCCGGCCGCCGGCGTCGCCATGGCCATGTACAATCTCGACGAGTCGATCCGCGAATTCGCCCGCGCCTCGCTCAATTACGGCCTGCTGCGCAATTATCCGGTCTACCTCTCGACCAAGAACACCATCCTCAAGGCCTATGACGGCCGCTTCAAGGACATTTTCCAGGAAGTCTACGAGGCTGAGTTCGAAGCCGAATTCAAGGCGAAAAAGATCTGGTACGAGCACCGGCTGATCGACGACATGGTCGCCTCCAGCCTGAAATGGTCGGGCGGCTATGTCTGGGCCTGCAAGAATTATGATGGCGACGTGCAGTCGGACACGGTGGCGCAAGGTTTTGGGTCGCTCGGCCTGATGACCTCGGTGCTGATGACGCCGGACGGCAAGACGGTGGAGGCGGAGGCCGCGCACGGCACCGTCACCCGCCACTATCGCCAGCATCAGAAGGGCGAGGAAACCTCGACCAATTCGATCGCCTCGATCTTCGCCTGGACGCGCGGCCTCACCCATCGCGCTAAGCTCGACGACAATGCCGAGCTGAAGCGTTTTGCCGAGACGTTGGAAAAGGTCTGCATCCAGACCGTCGAGGCCGGCTTCATGACCAAGGATCTGTCGCTGCTGATCGGTCCCGACCAGCCATGGCTTTCGACCACCGGCTTCCTCGACAAGATCGACGAAAATCTGCAGAAGGCGATGGCCTGACGCATGACCCTGAAAATCGGAATCATTTTCGGGCAGGATCATGCGCAAAATCAAAGTACTACAGCGTCCTATGCGCGTCTGAAAAGACGCGCGGCGCTGTAGTGAGCGTCATGGCCAAACCCGTCGTCTACGGGGCGGACTACAGCGTCTATGTGCGCATCGTCCGCCTCGCACTCGAGGAAAAGGGCATCAACTACGAACTTGTGCCGGTCGACATCTTTGCGGCGGGTGGCATTCCGGGCTGGTATTTCGACCATCACCCCTTCGGCCGCATTCCTGCCTTCGAGCACGACGGGTTCCGCCTCTACGAGACCAGCGCGATTGCCTGCTATGTCGACGAGGCTTTCGACGGACCCGCGTTGCAGCCAGTCGAAGCCCGACCTCGCGCAACCATGAACCAGATCATCGGCATGCTCGACGCCTATGCCTATCGGGCGATGGTCTGGGATGTCGCTGTCGAGCGGCTGGAGAAAGAAGTGCCCGACGAAACGCTGATTGCCGACGGGCTTCGGCGGGCGAGCACGGCGCTGCGGGCGCTTTCTTCGCTGAAAGCTCCCGGGCCATGGCTGATGGGAAGCGAGCTGACGCTGGCCGACCTGCATGCAGCACCGATCATCGGCTATTTCGTCAAGGTCACTGAGGGGCAAAACATGCTGGCCGAGTTTGCCGAAATTCAGGATTGGTGGACGCGCATCGCAGGGCGTGCGAGCGTTGCCAACAATCTGACCTAACACCGGGAGCGCTCCATGGTTGAACACTCTCACCAGGACGCGCTAACGGTGGCCAGAATAGTCAGAGTCAACCACGCCGGCGAGTTCGGCGCGATCAGAATCTATTCGGCGCAGATTCTTGTCTCGAAGCGTTTCTGGCCGCGTTGCGTGCCGTCTTTGTCAGAGATGCTTGGGCATGAGCGCAGTCATTGCGCTGCTTTCCGTGCAGCCATGCCGTCGCGACATTCGCGACCGTGCCGCGTGATGCAATTCTGGAGCTGGGGCGGCTGGCTGCTGGGTTTCCTCACTGCCCTGCTCGGCCCGCAAGGCATCTGGGCCTGCACCGCAGCGGTCGAAGCGGCGGTGCACCGCCATCTCGACGATCAGCTATTCTTTCTTGCCGGACGCGATCGCGAGTTGCACGGCACCATCCTGTCCATCCGCGAAGAAGAGCTTTCCCATCTCCGTCACGCCGAAGAGCAGTTGAGATCGCCCGGACCGTTGCTGAACCTCCTGCGCGCAGCGATCTCCGTCACCACCGACTGCCTGATCTGGCTGTCCACCTGGGGCGACTCCACGCGAATGACGCGCGCCCTGAAGGCAGCAAAGCATGCCTGACGGGCGCTATGCGGCCTCCAGCGCCGCCTTCACCGCAGCGATCGCATTCTCGGCTTTCGAGGCATCCGGGCCGCCGGCCTGGGCCATGTCAGGCCGACCGCCGCCGCCCTGCCCGCCCAATGCCGCGGACGCTACGCGGACCAGATCGACCGCGCTGAAGCGGCCGGTCAGGTCGTCGGTGACGCCGACTACGACGCTGGCCTTGTTGTCCTCGCCGGCGCCAACGAAGACGACGACGCCGGAGCCGAGCGACTTCTTGCCGGCATCGGCCAACGGCTTCAAGTCCTTTGGCGAGACGCCCAATACCGCTTTGCCGAGAAAGCCGACACCGGCAATGGTCTCATTTTCGGCCGGCACACCGGCTGGCGAGCGGTCGCCCAGCGCCAGCTTCTTGCGCGCCTCGGTCAGCTCCTTTTCAAGCTTCTTGCGCTCGTCGAGCAGCGCCTCGACGCGAGTCGGCACGTCGGCCGGCGAAATCTTGAGCGTGGCGGCGACCGCTTTTAGCCGCTTGTCCTGCTCGTCGAGATGCTTTCTGGCCGCCTCTCCGGTCAACGCCTCGATCCGGCGCACGCCGGCGGCAACAGCGCCTTCCGAGACCAGCCGGACCAGGCCGATATCGCCGGTGGCGCCGACATGGGTGCCGCCGCACAGCTCGACCGAATAGGGCTTGCCGGCCTTGTCGCCGGTGACCCCAGTGCCCATCGACACGACGCGAACCTCGTCGCCGTATTTCTCGCCGAACAGCGCCATGGCGCCCTCGGCGATGGCGTCGTCGACGCTCATCAGCCGCGTCGTCACCGGGCTGTTCTGCACGACGATCTCGTTGGCCATCGCCTCGACGCGTTCCAGTTCCTCGGCCGAGATCGGCTTCGGATGGGAAAAGTCGAAGCGCAGCCGTTCCGGCGCAACCAGCGAACCCTTCTGCGCGACATGGGTGCCGAGAACCTCGCGCAGCGCCTCGTGGACAAGGTGGGTCGCCGAATGGTTGGAGCGCAGCCGCGTGCGCCTGACATGGTCGACCTTTAGCTCGACCGCTTCACCCGTCCTGACGGTTCCATTGGTAACCTTGCCAAAATGCACGAACAGGCCGTCGCCCTTCTTCTGCGTGTCGGTAATGTCGATGGCAAAACCTTCGCCCGAAATCACGCCGGTGTCGCCCATCTGGCCGCCGGACTCGCCATAGAACGGCGTCTGGTTGACGACGACGCCGACGGTGTCGCCGGCAACGGCGCTCTCCACCGCAAGGCCATCCCTGACCAGCGCCTGAACGATGCCTTCCGCTTGCTCGGTGTCGTAGCCCAGGAACTCGGTCGCGCCCGCCTTTTCGCGCACCGCGAACCAGACGGTCTCGGTGGCAGCGTCGCCGGAGCCGGCCCAGCTCTTCCGCGCCTCGGCCTTCTGGCGCTCCATCGCTGCATTGAAGCCGTCGAGGTCGACCGAAACGCCACGCGCACGCAGGGCGTCCTGGGTGAGATCGAGCGGGAAGCCGTAGGTGTCGTAGAGCTTGAACGCCGTCTCGCCGTCGAGCCGGTCGCCGCTGCCCAGCGTCTCGGTTGCATCGGCAAGCAGGCCGAGGCCGCGCGCCAGCGTCTTGCGGAAGCGCGTTTCCTCGAGCTTCAGCGTCTCAGTGATCAGCGGCTGGCCGCGCACCAGTTCGGGATAGGCCTGGCCCATCTCCCGCACCAGCGCCGGCACCAGCCGCCACATCAACGGATCACCGGCGCCCAAAAGCTGCGCATGACGCATGGCGCGGCGCATGATGCGACGCAGTACGTAGCCGCGGCCCTCGTTCGACGGCAGCACCCCGTCGGCGATGAGGAAGCTCGAGGCGCGCAGATGATCGGCAATGACGCGGTGGCTTGCCCGGTTCTTGCCTTCCGCCTTGACGCCGGTCGCCTCTTCCGAGGCTCGGATCAGCGCCTTGAACAGGTCGATGTCGTAATTGTCGTGCTCGCCCTGCAGGACGGCGGCGATGCGCTCCAAACCCATGCCGGTATCGATCGACGGGCGCGGCAGTTCGATCCGCTCCGCCTTCGTCACCTGCTCGAACTGCATGAAGACGAGGTTCCAGATCTCGATGAAACGGTCGCCGTCCTCATCCGGACTGCCGGGCGGGCCGCCAGGAATGTCGGCGCCATGGTCGTAGAAGATTTCCGAGCACGGGCCGCAGGGGCCGGTATCGCCCATCGCCCAGAAATTGTCGCTGGTGGCGATGCGGATGATCCTGTCCTCCGGCAGGCCGGCGATCTTCTTCCAGAAGCCCGCGGCCGCGTCGTCGGTATGGTAGACAGTCACCAGAAGCCTATCCTTGGCGATGCCGAACTCACGGGTAATCAGGTTCCAGGCGAGCTCGATGGCGCGCTCCTTGAAATAATCGCCGAAAGAGAAATTGCCGAGCATCTCGAAGAAGGTGTGGTGACGGGCAGTGTAGCCGACATTGTCGAGGTCGTTGTGCTTGCCGCCGGCGCGCACGCATTTCTGCGAGGTCGTGGCGCGCGAATAGGGACGGGTTTCAAACCCGGTGAAGACGTTCTTGAACTGCACCATGCCGGCGTTGGTGAACATCAGCGTTGGGTCGTTGCGCGGCACCAGCGGGCTCGACGCCACGACCTCGTGACCCTCTTTGCGGAAATAGTCGAGAAATGCCGACCTGATCTCGTTGACGCCACTCATGAATACTGCCTTTTCGAGAGAACCACCGATTGCCGGCGGAAAACAGACATGGCCTTTTAGCGGTCGCACCGCACCCTGTCCAGAAACACGGAATTGCTCCAAATCGTAGCCTTGGCCGGCTGTTCGGAATGGCCAGAGCCACCGCCAAAAACGCAAACCGCCGGCCCAAGGCCGGCGGTATGAACACATCGATACACCAACTCAATTCGGGATACGTGAACTCAAACGGATATTCTGGTTGGCACAGCCTGCATCCTACATCGCGCCCGCTTCGTCCTCGAAACCGTCGTCTCCGCCTTCGGAACCACCATTCTCGAGGAATTTCTCGGCGATCAGCCCGGCATTCTGCCTCAGTGCCAGCTCGATTTCGCGCGCCGTGTCGGGATTGTCGCGCAGGAACAGTTTTGCATTCTCGCGGCCCTGGCCGAGACGCTGCGAATTGTAGGAGAACCAGGCGCCCGACTTCTCGACCACGCCGGCCTTGACGCCGAGGTCGACCAACTCGCCGGTCTTGGACACGCCCTCGCCATACATGATGTCGAATTCGACCACCTTGAAGGGCGGTGCCAGCTTGTTCTTGACCACCTTGACGCGGGTCTGGTTGCCGACGACCTCGTCGCGGTCCTTGACCGAGCCGATGCGGCGAATGTCGAGGCGCACCGAAGCGTAGAATTTCAGCGCGTTGCCGCCGGTCGTGGTCTCGGGCGAACCGAACATGACACCGATCTTCATGCGGATCTGGTTGATGAAGATGACCATGGTGTTGGAGCGCGAGATCGAGGCGGTCAGCTTGCGCAGCGCCTGGCTCATCAGGCGGGCCTGCAGGCCCGGCAGCGAATCGCCCATTTCGCCCTCGATTTCGGCGCGCGGCGTCAGCGCCGCGACCGAATCGACCACCAGCACGTCGATGGCGCCGGAACGCACCAGCGTGTCGCAGATCTCCAGCGCCTGCTCGCCAGTGTCGGGCTGCGAAATCAGCAGGTTTTCGAGATCGACGCCGAGCTTGCGGGCATAGACCGGGTCGAGCGCATGCTCAGCATCGACGAAGGCGCAGATGCCGCCCTTCTTCTGGGCCTCCGCCACCGTGTGCAGCGCCAGCGTCGTCTTGCCCGAGCTTTCCGGCCCGTAGATCTCGACGATGCGGCCGCGCGGCAGGCCGCCGACACCAAGCGCGATGTCGAGGCCAAGCGAACCGGTCGGCACCGTTTCGATCTCGACGACCTGCTCGTTTGCGCCGAGCCGCATGATCGAGCCCTTGCCGAAGGCACGCTCGATTTGCGACAGCGCCGCGTCCAGAGCCTTTGATTTATCCACTGCTTTGTCCTCTACAAGCCGCAAAGAATTCTGAGCCATGATACATCACCCCTTGGTCGTCAATGAAGGCCGGACAATCCGTAATCCTTATCAATTTGTACCTTTTTTGTTCTCGTCTGGCAAGGGGAGGCAAGCGATTGAAAAACAAACAATATCCGGATTTGTTCTTTTTTTGTTTCGTGTTTTCACCCCAGGATGTATCCCGCTTCACCCGCAGGATTCTGCTGGGCATCTTCCGAATCGCGCCTCCGGTTGCCGGGTTCCGCCTGACAACCTAGTCTCACCCGGCAACAGCAAAGGTCATCTCGCCGGCATGATGAAGTCGCCGACAATCCTGGCCGTGGGCGGCGCCTATATCGAACGGCGCGGCCAGGTTTCGGGCGCCTTCGTGCCGGCGGCGTCAAATCCCGGCACGATGCGCGAGGCTGTCGGCGGTGCCGTCTTCAATGCGCTGCGCAGCGCCGTGCGCCGCGGCGTCTCCGGTTCGCTGCTTTCGGTGCGCGGCGGTGATGTTCTGGCCGATACGGTCTCGCGCGCCATCACTGCGGCCGGCATTGCCGATCTGTCCGTGGTGTTCCTCGATCGCACGACGCCGAGCAGCACGGTGCTGATTGACGGCGACGGCGCACTGATCGTCGGCCTTGCCGACATGGCGCTCTACGACCTGGCGCTTCCCAAGCAGATCCGCCGTGCCAAGGTGCGCGAGGCGATCAGCACCGCCGATGCGGTCCTGTGCGACGCCAACTTGCCGTCGACGGCGCTGGAGCGGCTGGTGGCGCTTGCCGCCGGCAAGCCGGTCTTCGCCCTCGCCGTCTCACCAGACAAGGCGGTGCGGCTCGCGCCGGTGCTGGGCAGCCTGGCGATGGTCTTCATGAACCGGCGTGAGGCCATCGCACTCGCCGATGTCGGTATCGACGCTGCGGAGCAAGATATCGCCGACGGCCTGAGGCGGGCGGGCCTCAAAGGCGGCGTGGTGACGGCGGATGACGGTCCGGTGCTGGGTTTCGACGAAGCCGGCGCCTTCTCGATCCTGCCGCCGAAAAAAGTCGCGGACGGCGCCGCCGATGCGCTGGCGGGCGCAACGGTCGCCGCCCTGCTGCGCGGCCTGACGCTGCGCGCGGCGCTGCGCGACGGCGTTGCCGCAGCAATGCTCGCGATCGAAAGTGCCGAGCTTGTGCCGGTCTTTACGGCGGCAGACTTTGCCGACGCGCTGGCCCTTGTGCCCGAGCCGCAGAAAATTGGCATGAGCTGATGACCAGTGGAGAGGCAGCCTATTTGCCGGCACGCAGCCCCGCTTCATAGGCCCGGCGTGCCCAGACCGCCATCTCATCCGGATCGTCGAACGCGCTGTCGGGAACGCTCCAATACGGCATCGACACCAGCTTGCCGTGCCGCGACCCCGTATAGGTCCATTGCCGACAGCCGGCCGCCTCGAATTCGGGCGCGCTTTCCGCGTCGGCCTTCAGCATCAATTCGCCACGCACCACGATGGCGACGATAACGCCGTCAAAATAGATGCCCTTGCCACCGAACATCTTGCGAATGCTGACCGGGCCGAGGCCTTCGAAAAGTTCGGCAATGCGTTCATTGTCCATGCCGCGATCATGTCACCCGGATTTCCCCTTGTCATCGCCGCAACCGGCACCATCCTGACAAGTTGAAAACCAATTTCGTCGGAGTTTTTCATGCCGCTTCTGCTCAAAGGGTCCTGCCGGTGCAATGCTGTCCGATTCGAGGTGGAGAGCCACACGCCGGTGCCGTTCATGCTCTGCTACTGCTCGATCTGCCGCAAGCAGCAGGGCGGCGGTGGCTTTGCCATCAATCTCGGCGCCGATTACGAGACGCTCAAAATCAAGGGCAAGCGCAATCTCGGCGTCTACCGGGCCGAGATCGAGGACGACGAGCATCCGCAGTGCGAGATCTCGTCAGGCGAGCGGAATTTCTGCAGGAAATGCGGATCGGCACTGTGGCTCTACGATCCGACCTGGCCGGAACTGGTCCATCCCTTCGCCTCGGCGATCGACACAGACCTGCCGAAACCACCTGAAAAGGTCCATCTCATGCTGAAATACAAGGCAAACTGGGTGGAGCCCGAGATCGGCAAGGGCGACAAGGTTTTCGATGTCTATCCCGAGGAATCAATCGCAGGCTGGCACAGGCGGACGGGAATGTGGGTGGATTAGCATTTCTTCGCCCCGTTTACGGGGAGAAGATGCCGGCAGGCAGATGAGGGGCAGCGCAAACATCACACAGGCCGGCTCTGCCCCTCATCCGGCCCTTCGGGCCACCTTCTCCCCGTAAACGGGGAGAAGGGAAGATCAGGCCGATGCGCGCGCCTCGGCCAGGGCCTTTAGGTCGGCCGGCTTGAGTTCGACCGATTCGCCGCAGCCGCAGGCCGAGCTCTGGTTCGGGTTGCGGAAAGTGAAGCCGGTGCGCAGCGTCGTCTGCTCGAAATCCATCTCGGTGCCGAACAGGAAAAGCGCTGCCTCAGGTGCCACATAGACATGAGCGCCGTCGCGCTCGATATGATCGTCCTTGGTGTTGGGCTCGGTCACCAGATCGACCGTATATTCCATGCCGGCGCAGCCGCCCTTCTTGATACCAAGGCGAATGCCGTGCGCATTCTCACGGGTCGCGACAATCTCGCGCACCCGGTCGGCGGCCTTTTCGGTCATCGTGATGACGGCGAAGCGTCCCATCCTTTTTCTCCGCGTTCACGCAGGTTCAAGGCCTGCGGAATGAGTCTTCTCTAAAATGGTGAAGATTGTCGGCCGGTGCAACCCCGAATTCGCGAGGCACCTCCCCGGCACCGCGCTTGAGAGGAAGACAGACTTTTGCCCTCATCTGCAAATGCCTCACGGCTCAATACCATGACCTTGCTTGCCTTGGATAGTGTTCACCCTGGTGATATTCCCCTGAAAGATGTATTCCATGAACAAAAAAGAGCCTTACCAAATATATAATGCGATCGATACCCGAGATATTTTGATTTTCTCCGATGATCTCGACAAAATGAAAGGTAGCTTTCTGAGGCTTTTAGCGATTGCGATTTTCGTTTCTTTTATATTTTTATTCTCGTCTCAAAAATCAAGCCTATTCGGTCAAGTATTGTTCATATTTACCATCGCGATCCTGTTGTTTGTTATGGGGCTTTCTACATACCGTACCTATTTTAAGCGCCGGTCCGGAGTGATATCTCCTGATGGCATCGAAGACTCAAATATCACAACCGAGACGGTACCCTGGTCGGCGGTAAATGCCGTTGAACTAAGAACTGGAACGGGGCAACAACCCCTGGCCGTCCTTTTGCAGCTAAAGCCCCGCGCCGGCGACATGCTCAAGCTGACTAGGCGCGGCAGAAGATTATTTCTTTATAACAATACACTTTGGATCCCAGTCGGAAGGGGCATGATAGTCGCCGGAAATCCGGCAAGTCCCGAAAGCTTTTGGAGAACGATCGAGGCCTACGCCAAACTTATGGCAAAGAGGTCAATTGATTCCTCAATACCAGCCAACCGCGACCTGCGCCTCTTCCGACATGCGGTCGGGCGACCAGGGCGGATCGAAGGTCATGTTGACCTCGACGCCGGACACGCCTTCGACGGCGCCGACGGCATTTTCCACCCAGCCGGGCATTTCGCCGGCGACCGGACAGCCGGGCGCGGTCAGCGTCATGTCGATCTTGACCGAGCGGTCGTCCTCGATGTCGATCTTGTAGATCAGACCAAGCTCGTAGATGTCGGCCGGGATTTCAGGATCGTAGACCGTCTTCAGCGCCGAGACGATGTCGTCGGTCAGCCGCGCCAGCTCGTCGGCGGGAATGGCCGGGGCGGAAACCAGACCGTTGGCAGTCGTTTCCGAAGTGGTCTCAGCGGTGCGGCCTGCATCATCCATGATCGTCATCCGAAGAACTTTCGCGCTTTTTCGAGCGCATCGGCCAAAGCGTCGACTTCGGCCCTGATATTATACATGCCGAACGATGCCCTGCATGTGGAGGTTACGCCGAAGCGTTTCAACAGCGGCTGCGCGCAGTGCGTGCCGGCGCGGACGGCGACGCCTTGCCTATCGATCACCATCGACACGTCGTGGGCATGAATGCCCTGCAATTCGAAGGAGATGATGGCGCCCTTATCCGGCGCATCGCCGAAGATGCGCAGCGAATTGATGGCCCTCAGCCGCTGATGGGCATAGTTCTTCAGATCGGCTTCGTGCGCGGCAATCCGCTCGCGGCCGATCTTTTCCATGTATTCGAGCGCAGCACCCAGCCCGATCGCCTGGACGATCGGCGGCGTGCCGGCCTCAAAGCGGTGCGGCGGATCATTGTAGGTGACGAAGTCTTGCGTCACCTCCTCGATCATCTCGCCGCCGCCCATGAACGGGCGCATGCGCTCCAGCATGTCCTTCTTGCCATAGAGCACGCCGATGCCCGAGGGCCCGTAGACCTTGTGGCCGGTGAAGACGAAGAAATCGCAGTCGAGATCCTGCACGTCGATCGGCATATGCACGGCGCTCTGGCTGCCGTCGACCAGCACCGGAATGCCGCGCGCATGCGCAATGCGCACGATCTCCTTGATCGGCGTCACCGTGCCCAGCGCATTCGACATGTGCGTGATGGCGACCAGTTTTGTGCGGTCGGTCAGCCGTTTCTCGAACTCCTCGATGTGGAAGATGCCGAGATCGTCGACCGGCACCCAGACCAGTTTCGCGCCCTGCCGCTCGCGGATGAAATGCCACGGCACGATGTTGGAATGGTGCTCCATGATCGACAGGACTATTTCATCGCCCTCGCCGATATTGGGCATGCCGAAGCCATAGGCGACGGTGTTGATCGCCGCGGTGGTGTTCGAGGTGAAGACGATGTTGTCGGTATCAGGCGCGTTCAGAAATCTTTGCACAATCTTGCGCGCGTTCTCAAAGGCGTCGGTCGCGGCATTGGACAGGAAATGCAGGCCACGATGGACGTTGGCGTATTCCTGGGAATAGGCGTGCTGGATGGCGTCGAGCACGGCCTGCGGCTTCTGCGCCGAGGCGCCGTTGTCGAGATAGACCAGCGGTTTGCCGTAGACTTCCCGCGACAGGATCGGGAAGTCGCGGCGTATCGCCTCGACGTCGTAGGGGATGTTTTCGACTTTCTGGTCCATCATAAGCTCTCTAGAGGCATCGCCTCATTCCGTCCAACACCCCTCATCCGTCTTGGCGCTACGCGCCAATCCACCTTCTCCCACAAGGGGAGAAGGTTGGGCGCGTTACCCGTGCGCCGCGAACCAGCCGTCGAGCCTCGTTTCCAGCGCCTCGACGATCGCCTCGTCGTCCAGTTCCTCGATCACCTCGGCGACGAACGCCTTCACCAACAGGCCACGCGCGGTCTTCTCGTCGACGCCGCGTGCCATCAGGTAGAACAGGTGGCTATGGTCGATCTCGGTGACGGTCGCGCCATGGCCGCAGACGACGTCGTCGGCGAAGATTTCGAGCTCAGGCTTGGTCGAGAACTCGCCATCATCCGACAGAAGCAGCGTGTTGCAGGCCATCTTGGCGTTGGTCTTCTGCGCATATTGGTGGACGTTGATGCGCCCCTGGAAGACGCCGCGCGCTCTTCCGGTCACCACGTTGCGGATCACCTCCGTTGAAGCCGTGTGCGGCACGGTATGGTCAAGCACCATGGTCACGTCGGTATGCGTGTCGCCGGCAAGCAGGTTGATGCCGCGCAGCGTGAAGTCGGCGCCTTCGCCGGTGGTCTTCACCACGATCTCCTGGCGCACCAGCTTGCCGCCGGCGTTCATGACGAACAGCGTCAGCTTCGCATCCTTGCCGAGATGCGCCTTGAATTGGGCAAGATGCGTCGCCGTATCCGGCTGCTCCTGCACGATGAGCCAGGTCACGTCGGCGCCCTCTTCAAGCAGAAGCTGGCTGACCGAGCTGACCAGCCCCGCGCCCTCGCCCGCCTGGCGCTCGACGATAACGGCCTTGGCGCCGGCGCCGACGCGGACGCTGAGGCGCACATGTGTCTGGCCGCCGGCCTGCAGGTTCTGCAATTCGATCGGCTTGTCCAGTTCGGTGCCGTCGGCGATGTCGACAAAATAGCCGTCGGCCACGAAAGCCGTGTTCAGCGCGCCGATGGCATCGTCGGCTCCATAGGCATCGAGCCCCGGCGCTGCGCTGCCGTCAGTCAGTTTCTCCGACAGCCGCTGCACGGCAATGCCCTCGATATCAGGCAGTTTCGCGCTCGACACGCCGTTCAGCACCGGCAGGACGGCGGAACCTTCGACAACGGGCGCAATGGCTTTCGCGGCGGCTGCGGAATCGAAGTCCGGCACCGTAGTCAGCAGGCGGCGCAGGTCGGTGTAGTGCCAGGATTCGATGCGTCGCGTCGGCAGGCCGCTCTTGATCGCCTCGATGGCGTCGTCGCGCTTCAGCATTACCGTGTTGTCGCCGGGCAGCAGCGACAGCCGGTCGCTGAAGGCGTCGATCAGCGCCGTTTCGGCCGGCGTCCGCTGGGGTGTCGTGTGTATGTTCATCAGTTTCGCCTTGCTTGGCTTGCCTTCTGGGCCTTCTGGCATCTCACGCGGCTTGGCCGATCACGCCGGCATAGCCATTGGCCTCGAGGTCGAGCGCCAGCGACTTGTCGCCCGACTTGACCACCTGGCCTCTGTACAGCACGTGCACACTGTCCGGCACGATGTATTGAAGCAGGCGCTGGTAATGGGTGATGATGACGATGGCGCGGTCTGGCGCGCGCAACGCATTGACGCCTTCAGAGACGATCTTCAGCGCATCGATGTCGAGGCCGGAATCAGTCTCGTCGAGCACACACAGTTTTGGCTCCAGAAGCTTCATCTGCAGGATCTCGGCGCGCTTCTTCTCGCCGCCGGAAAAGCCGACATTGAGCGGCCGTTTCAGCATCGCCATATCCATGTCGAGCAAGGCGGCGGCGTCTTTCACGCGCTTCAGGAATTCGGGGATCTTCAGCGGCTCCTCGCCGCGCGCCTTGCGCTGCTCGTTCATCGCCACTTTCAGGAATTCCATCGTCGCCACGCCCGGTATCTCCATCGGATACTGGAAGGCGAGAAAGATCCCTGATGTGGCGCGCTCGGCCGGGTCCATTTCGAGGATCGACTGGCCGTTGTAGAGGATATCGCCTTCGGTCACCTCATAATCCTCGCGCCCGGCGAGGATGTAGGACAGCGTCGATTTTCCCGAGCCGTTGGGGCCCATGATGGCGGCGACCTCGCCGGCTTTCACCGTCAGGTCCAGGCCGCGGATGATCTCGGTGCCGTCATCGACGATGCGGGCATGCAGGTTTTTGATTTCAAGCATCATTTTCTACTTTCGTGTTCTTGTTGTTCTCGACGCCCGGTCCTTGACGGGATCTCCCTAAAAGCGCGCCCGCAAGATCGCCAGTAACGAACATCCAGCCAAAAAACCCAATTCCGCCTAGGCCCGCAATCGAACCACCAATATTCCTTACCGAACTCAAGCCAAACACTGCGCCTATCAGAGCCACCACGGCACCCCCAATAGCCAGCGTCAGCAAGAGCATCAGAACGATGATTATCAAGCTCTCGATCCGCTCGAAGAATTTCCAGGAGCGCCGTTCCATCTAATCAGCCCACCGAGCCTTCCAGCGAGATCCCAATCAGTTTCTGCGCCTCGACTGCGAATTCCATCGGCAGTTGCTGGATGACGTCCTTGACGAAGCCGTTGACGATCAGCGCGATCGCCTCTTCTTCCGGAATGCCGCGCTGCATGACGTAGAACTTCTGGTCCTCGGAGATTTTCGACGTCGTCGCCTCGTGTTCGAACTGTGCCGTGGCGTTCTTGGCTTCCATGTAGGGCACGGTGTGCGCACCACACTGGTCGCCGATCAGCAGCGAGTCACAGTTGGTGAAGTTGCGGGCGTTGGTCGCCTTGCGGTGCGCCGAGACCTGGCCGCGATAGGTGTTCTGCGAGTAGCCGGCGGCGATGCCCTTGGAGATGATGCGGCTCGACGTGTTCTTGCCGAGATGGATCATCTTGGTGCCGCTGTCGACCTGCTGGTAGCCGTTCGACACGGCGATCGAATAGAACTCGCCGCTGGAATCGTCTCCGCGCAGGATGCAGCTCGGATATTTCCAGGTAATCGCGGAGCCGGTCTCGACTTGCGTCCACGAAATCTTCGAACGGTGGCCACGGCAGTCGCCGCGCTTGGTGACGAAATTGTAGATGCCGCCCTTGCCCTCGGCGTCGCCGGGGTACCAGTTCTGCACCGTCGAGTATTTGATCTCGGCATCGTCGAGCGCGATCAGTTCGACCACGGCTGCGTGAAGCTGGTTCTCGTCGCGCTGCGGCGCCGTGCAGCCTTCGAGATAGGAGACGTAAGCCCCCTCCTCGGCGATGATCAGCGTGCGCTCGAACTGGCCGGTGTTCTTCTCGTTCATGCGGAAATAGGTCGACAGTTCCATCGGGCAGCGTACGCCCTTGGGCACGAAGACGAACGAGCCGTCGGTGAACACCGCCGAATTCAGCGTGGCGTAGAAATTGTCGGAGGTCGGCACGACCGAGCCGAGATATTTCTTCACCAGTTCAGGGTGCTCACGGATGGCTTCCGAGATCGAGCAGAAGATGACGCCGGCCTGCGCCAACTCCTTCTTGAAGGTGGTGACGACGGAAACCGAATCGAACACGGCGTCGACGGCGACGCGGCCCGACTTATAGACATTGTCGCTGGCTTCCTCGAGTTCCGACGCATCGGTCTTCTGCACGCCGGCAAGGATTTCCTGTTCCTTCAGCGGGATGCCGAGCTTTTCGTAGACCCTCAACAGCTCGGGATCGACGTCGCTCAGCGATGTCGGTCCCGGCGTGCTCTTGGGCGCCGCATAATAGTGGAGGTCCTGGAAATCGATCTTCGGATAATGGACGCGCGCCCACTTCGGCTCGTCCAGCGTCACCCAGCGCCGATACGCTTCCAGACGCCATTCCAGCATCCAGGACGGCTCGTCCTTCTTCGCCGAAATGAAGCGGATAATGTCTTCGCTCAGGCCCTTTGGGGCCTTGTCCATCGCGATTTCGGTCTGGAATCCGTATTTGTATTGGTCGACGTCGATCTTTCGGACCCGATCGATCGTGTCCTGCACAGCAGGCATTAGCGTTCTCCATCCACGCCGGGGTCAAGGCCCGGCAGTTTTCAAACTATGGCACCGCGAAACCAGCACCCGTGAGGCACCCAAGGCGGCGTAAGTTCCATATAGTGCGTCCTTGCCGGAAATTCACCCGGCCACCATGAAACGCACGGCTCTACCAGGCCGGAAGGCCTGCATCATTCTGCCGCACTCAGGCAGCTTTCTTCCCTGCCCCCGCGGCGTGAGGCGATACCTGCCAGCGCAGTGCGGAACAGTTCGATGTCCTCGGCGCTCGTTGCGTGGCCGATGGACACACGCAAAGCGCCAAGGCTGTCACTGTGCCCCATCGCTTTCAGCACATGGCTCGGGCCGACCTTGCCCGAGGAACAGGCGGAACCGGCCGACAGCGCCACGCCCGCCAGATCGAAGGCGATCTGCGCCGTCTCGGCCTTGATGCCCGCAATAGCGAAGAATGTCGTATTGGCAAGCCTCGTCGCGCCGGTTCCGAAGACTTCCGCATCCGGCACCAGCGTTTTCACGATGGCCTCGATCTCGTCGCGGCGGCTACCGACCGCATCGATGCTCTTCAATCCGATCAGGGCCTCCCGCGCCGCCGCGCCAAAACCAGCGATCGCGGCCAGATTTTCGGTGCCGCCACGATGACCCTTTTCCTGGCCGCCGCCGGCGATCAAGGGCCCAGGCATCATCAGGTCCGAGGCGGCGATAATGGCGCCAACGCCCTTGGGACCACCGATCTTGTGCGAGGACAAAATTAGGTAATCGGCGTAACCCACTGACATATCGAGCGGAATGCGACCGGCCGCCTGCACGGCGTCGACGATCAGGATGCCGCCGGCCGGCTTGACGATTTCGGCGATGCGGTCGATCGGCTGGATGACGCCGGTCTCGTTGTTGGCGGCATGGATCGCCACCAGCGGCAGGCCGTCTGCCTTGTCATGACGGCCAAGTGCCGAGGCCAACGCGTCCAGCCTGACAATGCCGTCGGCGTCGACGCCGATCCGCGTCACCCGGGCTGCCGGAAAACGCCCGCCACTCAGTATACAAGGATGATCGGCTTCGCAGACATAGAGCCGGCTCATGCGGATAGCGCCGCGCCCCATCTGCCAGTCCGGCGTCAGCAACGTCGAGGCGGCTTCCGTCGCACCGGAGGTGAACACGACATGCTCGGCCGTGGCGTTGACCAGCGCCGCCACGTCGCGCCTTGCATGTTCGATCAGCCGCCGTGCGGCGCGGCCCTCGGCATGGACCGACGACGGGTTGGCGGCATCGAGCGCGGCAATCATTGCCGTACGCGCCGCGGCAAGCAGCGGCGCGCTGGCATTGTAGTCGAGATAGGCGCGTGGTCCGGCCATTTTCGTTTCAATCGGTCCCTTCAAGAGCCATTCCGCGAGGTTTGCGCGTTATTTCCTTGAAATTGCAAGGCAAGACGTCCTATTTACGCGGCGTGCGGCGTGGGTAGCCGAGCCATTGCGTTTTGGCCACCCAGTTTTGAACAATTCTAAACTAGCTTCTAGAAAGACGCTCGCCCTGCGTCAAGGCCAGAGGAAGAGTTGTTCCGGGCGCCGCGCATTCTTACGCCATGTGGAGTATTTTATGCCTGAGGTCATTTTCACCGGTCCGGCCGGCCGCCTGGAGGGTCGCTACCAACCTTCCAAGGAAAAGAGCGCGCCGATTGCCATCATCCTGCACCCGCACCCCCAGTTCGGCGGCACGATGAACAACAAGATTGTCTACGACCTCTTCTACATGTTCCAGAAGCGGGATTTCACCACGCTTCGCTTCAATTTCCGCGGCATCGGCCGCAGCCAGGGCGAATTCGACCACGGCACCGGCGAATTGTCGGATGCGGCCGCGGCACTTGACTGGGTGCAGTCGCTGCATCCGGATTCCAAGAGCTGCTGGGTCGCCGGCTATTCGTTCGGCTCGTGGATCGGCATGCAGCTTCTGATGCGCCGGCCGGAGATCGAAGGCTTCATCTCGATCGCGCCGCAGCCCAACACCTATGATTTCTCGTTCCTGGCGCCCTGCCCGTCGTCAGGCCTCATCATCCATGGCGACGCCGACAAGGTCGCGCCGCCAAAGGACGTGCAGGGGTTGGTCGACAAGCTGCACACGCAAAAGGGCATCACCATCACCCAGAAGACCTTGCCCGGCGCCAACCATTTCTTCTCCAACGATGCGGACCTCCTGCTCCAGGAATGCGCGGACTATCTCGATCGCCGGCTGGCCGGTGAATTGTCCGACCCGCGGCCGAAACGGTTGCGATAGCAGCGATGTACCAGCCCCGCATTTCCAGGAAACGCGACAGGACGTCCTGCACGGGCTGATCCGGGCGCATCCGCTTGGGCTGCCGATTTCAAATGGAGCCGAGGGGCCGGTCGCGAACGCGATCCCGTTCCTGCTCGACGCCGAAGTGCCACCGAACGGCAGGCTGCGCGCCCATCTGGCGAGAGCCAACCCGCAATGGCGCCTGCTGGCCGACAGCCCGGCATCGCCCGTGCTGGTCGTCTTCCAGGGCACCGATGCCTATGTGACGCCGTCCTGGTACGAGACCAAGCGCGAAACCGGGAAGGTCGTGCCGACCTGGAACTACGCCATTGTCCAGGTGCGCGGTGCCGTCAGGGTGATCGAGGACCAGGATTGGCTGGCCCAGCAGATTTCCGATCTGACGGTATCACAGGAAGCCGCTCGCGAAGCACCCTGGGCTGTGACCGACGCACCAGCCCCCTTCATCCAGTCGCAGATCAAGGGCATTATCGGGCTGGAAATCGAGATCACGGACATGCAAGGCAAGTGGAAGGTCAGCCAGAACCGGCCTATCGCCGACCGTAGCGGTGTCGCCGAGGGGCTCGAGAGCGAGGGCCCGAACTCGCCCGACATGGTCCGGCTGGTACGATCCTACGGCGGACTGGACGACGGATAGCACCGACCTTGTGCAAGGTCGCAGCCCGGAGTCTCCCAGGGATTTGCTGTGGCCAGGAACGCATCGGTGTCGACCTTGCCGGCTTGCGCCACGTCGCGCTGAGAGGCAGGTCGCTCAATCGACCTTCGTCATCGCCGCCTTGTGCTCGTTGGCGATCAACCACAGGTTGCGGATGTAGATGAACAGGCCCAGGGCTTGGCCGGCGATGAACACCGGATCCTGCCGCTGGATGGCGTAGATCAGCAGCAGGCTGCCGCCGAACAGCGAAAAGAACCAGAAAGCGATCGGCACGACGCTGCGCTTGGCTTTTTCCGATGCGACCCACTGCACGACGAAGCGCATGCTGAAGAAGAACTGGGCGACAAAGCCGAGCAGAATCCACGTATCGAACTGCTTGACGAAGACGTCGTGAAGCCAGGTCGCCAGTTCCTGAAGCACGTTAGCCATGCCGGATTTCCTCTGTTTTTGGCATTCTGCGACGCCGGCGGCGCAGCCACCAGACACCGGCGAGATCAAGCACCCCTTGCAGGCCGCGATCGAAAATCCCGTAATTCGACTTGCCGTGGCGGCGAGAGCGGTCGACCACGTCGCAATGCACGACGCGATACCCCTCCTGGATGACGAGGGCCGGAACAAAGCGGTGCGTGCCGTCGAAGAACGGCAATTTCCTGAGGATGTCGGTATGGATCGCCTTCAGGCCGCAGCCCGTGTCGCGGGTCTCGTCATGCAGGACGGCCTTTCTCAGCCAGTTGGCAAAACGGGACGCCAGTTGCTTGATCTTGCTGTCGCGACGCTTCAGCCGCTGCCCTTGCGCAACGCCGAAACCGGGACCGGCCTGCCGCAGGGCATCGACCAGCACCGGAATATATTTGGGATCGTTCTGGCCGTCGCCATCGATCGTGGCGACGATATCGCCGCGG
This sequence comes from Mesorhizobium delmotii, assembly GCF_900149755.1. NCBI lineage: Bacteria > Pseudomonadati > Pseudomonadota > Alphaproteobacteria > Hyphomicrobiales > Phyllobacteriaceae > Mesorhizobium > Mesorhizobium delmotii. The sequence continues at coordinate 112,284 of NZ_FUIG01000042.1, forward strand.
GCCGCCCATGCGCCCGAACGCACAGAGAGAGACTGGCCGGCGGATTTCTCATGCCGGAGGTGGCGAAGCGGAAACGGGCGAAGCACTGCCTGGGCGGCAAGCACCGAGGTGGTCCCGTCGGTCGAACCGTCATCGACGACGATCACCTCGAAGGCGCGCCCGGCCATCGCCGCCCCGATCTCGTCGAGCAGAAGCGGCAGGTTCGCCGCCTCGTTCCGGCAAGGAATGACGATGGATATCTCCGGCATTTCGCGTCGGGCTCTGTCACAGGATATTGGCATTCGATTCGATGCCGTGCGGTGCCCTTCCAGCGGGTCATGTGCGGCGAGAACCCGCTGGCGCGGCGCCTCATTACGCCAGCCCAAACGATGAAGCAAGGATGCAGCCGGAAGGCGAGCTTGCGCCGTTTCAAGGCTCGTGATTGCGTTCGCACCGAACCGGTCATGTAAAACGCGACCGGATGCAAAACCGGATTCCCCTTTTGCTGACCGCGCTTGGATGCTAAACGCCCGCGTTCACGCATACCACGCCCGATCCGCTTCGGGGACCGGATGCAAATCCGGATTCCCCTTTTGCTGACCGCGCTTGGATGCTAAACGCCCGCGTTCACGCATACCACGCCCGATCCGCTTCGGTTGGGCGCTTTCGGGAAAGAAAAAATGTCCGCCTTCAAATCCGATTTCCTGCGCATAATGAGCGAGCGCGGTTTCATCCACCAGATTTCGGATGATGCCGGCCTCGACCAGCTTTTCGCCAAGGAAACGGTGACCGCCTATGTCGGTTACGACGCCACGGCGACCAGCCTGCATATCGGCAATCTGATTTCCGCGACCATGCTCTACTGGCTGCAGGAGACCGGCCACCGGCCGATCGCGCTGATGGGCGGCGGCACCTCGATGATCGGCGACCCGTCCTTCCGCGACGACCAGCGCAAGCTTTTGACGCCTGAGGCCATCGCCACCAACATCGAAGGCATCAAACGCATCTTTGGCCGCATCCTGCGTTTCGGCGACGGTCCGAACGACGCGATCATGGTCAACAATGCAGACTGGCTGATGAAGCTCAACTATGTCGAATTCCTGCGCGATGTCGGCCGGCATTTTTCGGTCAACCGCATGCTGACCTTCGACAGCGTCAAGCTGAGGCTTGAGCGCGAACAATCGCTGTCGTTCCTCGAATTCAACTACATGATCCTGCAGGGCTATGATTTCGTCGAGCTCAGCCGGCGATATGGCTGCCGCCTGCAGATGGGCGGATCGGACCAGTGGGGCAACATCATCAACGGCGTCGATCTCGGACACCGCATGGGTACGCCGCAGCTTTATGCCCTGACCACACCGCTGCTGACGACGTCGTCAGGCGCAAAGATGGGCAAATCGGCGAAGGGCGCGGTCTGGCTGAACGGCGATCTCTACTCGCCCTATGATTTCTGGCAGTACTGGCGCAACACCGAGGACGCCGACGTCACGCGCTTCCTCAAGATTTTCACCCGCCTGCCGCTCACCGAGATCGCGCGGCTCGCCGCCCTTGGCGGCTCCGAGATCAACGAGGCCAAGAAGGTCCTGGCCACGGAAACGACGGCCATCGTGCACGGCCGCGCGGCAGCCGAGCAAGCCGGGGAAACCGCGCGCAAGACATTCGAAGAAGGCGCGCTGGCCGAAACGCTGCCGACCGTCGAGGTCGGCAAGGCCGACCTGGAAAGCGGCGTCGGCATATTGTCGCTGTTCGTTACCGCCGGGCTGGCTGCGTCCAACGGCGAGGCGCGGCGACACATCCAGGGCGGCGCTGTGCGGCTGAACGACCAGTCCGTTTCCGATGATCGCCGGTTGGTGACACTTCAGGATCTCGGCCCGGAACAAGTCGTAAAACTGTCGCTCGGCAAGAAAAAACACGTTCTGGTGCGGCCAGTCTGACCAGCGCCTGATCGATCCCGATGGAATCGGGATGGGGCTCCATTAGCCCTTTTCCGAAACCGGTTTCACTTCTTGCTGCGCTGACCTTCGGTTCGGGATCACGGCCTAGGTAAAACTTAATCAGGTAGCTACTGAGAATGGCCGAGATGGGTTGCCATTCGTCTCATCGATCGGAACGAGCAGGTAGCGCCATCTCCAGACCTTCTCGAAGTGGTCCTGTACGTCGCGGCCCGCCGTTACAGACCTCCGCCCCGAGGCAAGAGCACCGTCAAACCCTGACCCTCCAAGACATTCAGTTGGCGCACGAACGGCCGCCATCGAGTGGAAAGCCGCCTTTGAGCCTGTGATGATGGTCAGGTGTCGTGGAAGGGGGGCAAGAGCCGACGTGATAGGCCATAGGCCCCAACTTTTTACGCGGTGGAAACTTGCATGTTCGAGAGCAAGTGCGCGGACGCATACGCTTCGCGTATATTGTGTAGGCGAAGGACCCGGCGCTCTAGCGACCGCATAAGAAGGGCCTCGCGAGTTACCGCTCAGATGCGCGAAACCCTGGCTCTTCCGTCGATGATCTCGCCGTCGGGAATTCGTGCGTTAATCATACCTTCCTTCCGCCCCGCCGAGGGGGCTGCTTTCACAAGGGTATGCGCCCGCCGTACTAAGATATTGCCGGAAACGTGACGACGAAGCAGGCGCCGCCGCCGGACGGCGATTTGTGGTGCACAGTTGCGCCGTGGTGCAAGGCGATTTGGCGCACCAGCGACAGTCCGAGGCCCCAGCCGCCGGCCATCTCGCTGCGGCCCTGTGGTCGGAAGAACGGCTCGAAGACGCGCTCGCTGGTACCTTCCGGCAGGCCCGGTCCGTGATCGCGCACCTTGAGCACCACAGAGCCGCCTTCGGTTCCCACATGCGCGCTGACCGGCGGGCTGCCATGTCTCTGCGCGTTCTGCATGAGATTGCGAACCAGCCGCGTGAGCAGTGTCGGGTCGCCCGACACGATGCCGGGTTCGCCCGACACGTCGACGCCGGAGCGCGCGCCTTCCTCGGCCGTAAGCGCCAGCAGATCCACCGGCTCCACCCGTTCCAGCTTCTCGATATGGTCGAGCCTGCTGGCAAGCAGGATTTCCTCCACCAGCGCATCGAGTTCGGCGAGGTCACGCACGATCTCGTCGCGCATCGGGCCGCTCTGTCCGTCGGCGTTGAGGTCGATCGCCATGCGCAGGCGCGCAAGCGGCGAGCGCAACTCGTGACTGGCATTGGCAAGGAGCGAGCGGTGCGCGACAAGCAGCCGCTCGATCTGCTCGGCGGCGCGGTTGAAGCTCGCCGCCACCGCCGCAACCTCATCGTTGCCCCTCACTGCGACGCGCGTGTCGAGGGCGCCTTTGCCCCAGCGATCCACGCCCTGGCGCAATGCTTCAAGGCGGCGTGTAAGATGACGCACGACCGGAAAGGCGGCAAGCCCTATCACCGCGGCGATCAGCGCGAGAAAGGCAAGTGGGCTGCGCCCGGCCGGGCCGAACGGCACTCTCAGCCGCGCCGCGATCACCCTTCCGTCCGGCTGCCGGCTGATCAGCAGGTGATGCCCGCCGGGACGCATCCTGCGCCGCGATCCGATCTCTTGCGGGGGGATCGGCCGCCCGGCCGCTGCAAGCAGCCGACCCTGCGGTCCGTAGACGGAGATGTCGGCATCGAAGGCCGCCGAAAGCCGCTCGACCGTCGCCTGCAGCAAGGCGGGGTCGGAGTCTGCCGGCAGCATCGCCTCGATGAAGGCGTCGCGCCGGCCACTCCAGCCGGCATGTTCGCGTTCCTGGCCCATGCGTACGAAGATCGCGCTGGCGATCGCCACTACGGCGAGGCTGACGAGCACGGTGAGATAGATCTTGACGAAAAGGCTGCTGCGCATGGCTTATCTGTCACCGTCCTGGAAACGGGCAAAGACATAGCCCGCGCCGCGTACCGTAAGGATGCGGCGAGGATGTCTCGGATCGGTCTCGATCGCGGCGCGGATGCGCGAGACATGCACGTCGATCGACCGGTCGAACGCTTCCAGTTCTTCGCCCTTGACCATGTCCATGAGCTGCTCGCGCGACAGCGTGCGCCCGGCATTTTCGGCGAGCGCCACCAGCAGGTCGAACTGGTAGCTGGTCATCGGGCAGTCGCGCCCTTCGACGCGGGCCGAGCGCGAGGAAGGGTCGATCTCCAGCCGTCCGAAGCGGAGGATGCGCGGGGAGGCGTTCGCGCCGGCGTTGCGGCGGCGCAGGATTGCCTTCAGCCGCGCCAGCAACTCGCGCGGATTGAACGGCTTCGGCAGATAATCGTCGGCGCCTATTTCCAACCCCACGATGCGGTCGGTCTCGTCGCCTCGCGCCGTCAGCATCAGAACCGGCACATCGAAGTTCGCGCGGATGCGCTTGAGCGCCTCGAAGCCGTCCATGTCAGGCAGCATGACGTCGAGAATCACGGCATCGGGCGACAGCCGCGCGATCTCGGCAATACCTGCGCCCGCCGTCTCCGCCGCTCGCACACGAAAGCCGTTGCCCGTCAGATATTCCGCGAGCATGGCGGACAGGCGCCTGTCGTCGTCGACGATGAGAACCTGGTCCGCCATGCTCGTTTGTTTGCTCCGATTCGAAACTATGCCGGTACAGAGCTTACCAGCGGCGGTGCCAGCCGCGATCCTCGAAATGTTCTACCAGCTCCGCCCGTTGCTCGGCCGTCAGCACCTCGGCGGCGTCGAGCAGCGCCGTCGTCAGCTTGCGCGAGGCCTCGTCGACCGCCGCGACGCGCTCGGCTCGCAGCTTCTCCGCTGCCTCGCGGTCGATGGTTGCGGCGCCGAGCAGCTTGGCGACATCGTCTCGCGTGTCGCGGAAGCCGCGCATGATCGGGCGGACATCGTCGTGGAGCTTGTCCATGATCGCCTCCAGCTTGTCTTCCTGCTCGGGTGTGGCGTCGACCTCATCGAGCATGCGCTCAAAGTGATGGCCGCCGAAACCCGGGCCGCCAAACCCCATGCCGTGGCGGAAATTGGCCTGCATGCCGGGACCGCCGTCGCTCTCGCCCATGCCGAAGCGCTGCATGCGCCCGTAATCCTGGCTGAGCGCGCCGGCGACGCCGACGCCGGCAAGCGCCGCTATCGCAATGCCGCCTATGGCGATGCGCTTGCCCCAGCTCTTCTTCTGCGGGGTGCCGGAGAGGCCGGCCGGTTCCTGATGGTTCGTTTCCATGATGCTGGTCCTTTCGCTAATGCGGCATCTCTGCCGCGACTGGGCCAGACTAGGAGCGCAATGTTTCGGCTGTTGCGGGCGAATGTAAAGTTGTGTGAAGCCGGCAAGGCGCTATTGCGGCGGGGCAGCGGGAGTGCTGCGGTGGTTCTCCACCCTACCTGAAACCCCGCGTCTTGAGCTTGATCTGATCGATGTGGCCGTAAGCGTCAATCTTTACGGTTTGCTGAAGGATGCGCCACTTGCCGACCTCAGCACCTCTAAGCGCGAACGTCTGGTGTGATGCCCGATGCGGGCGCTCGTAGGGCATCTCGCTGTTACATCGCGGTGACAAAAGCACCACCACGATGGCGTCAACCGGTTACACAGAGCAGGAAATATCTCCGGCCTTCTGGGAGTGGTCAGCGTCCCCAGAGGCTGCGTGGGCGTGTCGTCGGTTGGGCTGTTAGCGCGGCGACTGGAAAGCTCCACGCCTCGCAAGCGGGATAGCGAAGTCTCGTGAAGGCAAGGTCAAGCTGCGTTCTCCGTTCTGTATTCACGGGCGGCGACTGGGAGAGATGGATACCATGCACGAAGGGCGTCCGGAAGTTGGCAGGACATGGACGCGGGGCGGCCCGCGTGCAGGCGCCTGGCTGAGCGATGCAATGACCACGCAGCGCCGCCTCGCAGCGATCCTGGCTTGCGACGTGGTCGGCTATTCGCGCTTGACGGAGCGCGACGAGCGCGGCACGCTCGAGCGACTGAAGATCTACCGCAAGGACCTCCTCGAACCGCTGGTCTCCGAGCACCAGGGTCGGATCGTCAAGCTCACCGGCGACGGCATGCTGTGCGAGTTCGCGAGCGTCGTTAACGCGGTGACCTCGGCAATGGCGATCCAGCAGGCCTTGGCAGAACACGAGGCGGAGACGCCGGAGGGAGAGCGGATTCGCTTCCGCATCGGCGTCAATCTCGGCGACGTGGTCTGCGAGGAGGACGGCGACCTCTACGGCGACGGGGTCAACATCGCCGCCCGCCTCGAAAGCATCGCCGATCCCGGCACCGTGGTCGTCTCGGGCACCGCCTACGACCACCTTCAGGGCAAGCTCGACTGCGGCTTCACGCCGCTCGGCGCCCTGCGCCTCAAGAACATCGAGCGGCCTGTGCGCGCCTACCGCGTCGAGACCGACGCCAGCGCCTCGGTGGCTGCACTGCCTCCCCTGCCCGAGAAACCCTCGATCGCGGTTCTGCCTTTCACCAACATGAGCGGCGATCCCGACCAGGAATACTTCGCCGACGGGCTGGTGGAGGACATCATCACGGGATTGAGCCGGGTGAACTCCTTCTTCGTGATCGCCCGCAACTCGTCCTTCACCTACAAGGGCCGGGCGGTGGACCTGCGCCAGGTCGGGCGCGAACTGGGCGTCCGCTACGTGCTCGAAGGCAGCATCCGCAGAGCAGGATCGCGGGTGCGCATCAGCGGGCAGTTGGTGGACGCGATCAGCGGACACCATGTCTGGGCCGACCGCTTCGAGGGCGACGTGAGCGACATCTTCGACCTGCAGGACAAGGTGACCGAGAGCGTCGTCGGCGCCGTCGAGCCGAGCATCCGGCTGGAGGAGATCAAGCAGGCGCGCATGAAGCCGACCGACTACATCAGCGCCTACGACCTCTACCTTCGCGCGCTGCCGCGCTTCTACAGCATGACGCGCGAAGGCTTCGCCGACGTGCGCCGGCTCACCAACGAGGCGCTCAGCATCGACCCTAGCTTCAACTTGGCGAAGGCACTCGGCGCCTATATCCGCAGCCTATCCGTGAGCCAGTGCTGGCACGAGCCCGACGATATCCGAGTCGCCGCGCGCATGGCGCGCGAGGTACTGGCGGAAGCGCGCGACGACCCCACGAGCCTACGCTTCGCCGCGCAGGTGATCGCCTACAGCGCGAAGGACTACGAGATGGCGCTGGGCACGATCGAACGATCCCTGCTGCTCAACCCCAATTCGGCGCAGGGCCATACGGGCAGCGGCTGGGTGAACGCACATTCCAGCCGCCCGCTCGTTGCGATCGAGCACTTTCACAGGGCAATGCGGCTGAGCCCGGTCGACCCCGAGAAGGGCATCGCGCTCTCCGGCATCGGGATGAGCTACCTGATGCTCGAGCGCTACGAAGAAGCGCTGGCATGGGGAGAACGCGCGCTGCACGAGATGCCGAACTACGGCTCCTCGCACCGGGTGGTGATCATGGCGCTGGTCAAACTCAACCGGCTGGACGAGGCGCAGGCGGCGGCGCGGCGGCTGATGGAGGCGTTCCCGACCTACACGCTCACCCTGCAGAGACAGATCAACCCGTGGCGGGACAAGGTGTTCGCCGAGAGTTACGTCGAGGCGCTGGGCATCTCCGGCGTGCCGGAGTAATCGTCGCGGTTGCAAGATGCCCTCTCCTGCGCGAGGTGCCTATTGTCCTCGCGCCGATCATTGCCCCTGTGGGCGCGCCAGCCGGGCCGCCTTGTAGGCCCGGTTGTAGCGTAAAGCGGACCCCCGCAAGAGACTTCCACAATAGTGCGGTGCAGCGTGGTGATGATGTGACAAGCGCTCTGATCCGAACTGCATATCCGGCTGAACTTGGCCGAGGAATGGGCCGGCTTCACCAGATTACCGACTGGTCGATCTCGCCAACGCGCGCCCGGCCGGTTAGCGCCATTGCCACCTCGAAGTCCCGGCGAAGCAGGGTAATACAATGGGCTACGCCCTCGGCACCGCCCGTTGCCAGGGCGTAGACATAGGGGCGGCCAATCATGACTGCGCTTGCCCCTAGGGCAATCGCCTTCAAAACGTCGGTGCCACGCCTCACGCCGCCGTCGAGGATGATGGGAATCCGCCCGGCTACCCTCTCGGCGATGGCGGGCAGGGCGTCGATGGTCGCCGGCAGAGTGTCGAGGTTGCGCGAACCGTGGTTGGAGACGGCGATGGCATCGGCACCGATTCCGATCGCCTGCTCGGCATCATCAGGATCGAGGATGCCCTTCAAGATAAGCGGCAGGGTTGTCAGCGAACGTAGCCAGGCAATATCCGCCCAAGTTGGCATGGCCCGCCGCTGCGCAGTGCCAACTTTGAGCAAGCCGGTGTTTCGGTCCTTGAAGTATGGCGTTGCGAGGCTGTCGGGGATTTTGAATCCTGCCCGGAACTGCCTGCGGCGATCGCCCGGCGTTGGCATGTCGACCGTCACGCTGATCGCCTTTGCACCTAGTGCCGCCATGCGCGTTACGAGTTCGCCATTGAAACCGCGGTCGCTTTGCCAATAGAGCAAGAACCAGACTGGAGACCGGCTCACCGCAACGCAATCTTCGATCGCCGCCGTCGCCGTGGTACCCAGAGTGAATACCGCTTCGGCCACTCCGGCACCGCGCGCCGCGGCCACCTCGCCTTCCGGATGCACCAGCCGCTGATATGCTATTGGGGCCAGCATGATCGGATGCGGCAGACTTTGCCCGAAGAGCGTAATCCCGGTATCAAGCCTTGTCACATCGCGCAGCACGCGCTGCCTTAACCTGATGCGGTCGAATGCGGCTTCATTGTCACGCTTGGTGATTTCTTCGCCAGCACCGGCGGCAATGAACTCGTAAACAGCGTGTGGCAATAGCTCCCTCGCCGCCGGTTCAAAATCCGCCAGGCAGAGAAACCGGGTTTCGATGTCATGCGGCATGGACCAATCCAGTCAGCGTCTCGAAAAGACTTGGCTAACATTTGCGCAATCGCCGCTGATTCCCTCTTCGATTGCTGAAGGCAACGGCCTCTTCCTAGGCACCATACCCATGTCGCGCTGCAACGTCGAACTATTCAACTTATCGCGCTATTTCGTTGCCTAGTCCGGTCGAGTGAGCACACTGCAAACGGTGGTTTGCAGTTTGCACACCCCGGGATGACCAAAGATGACGAGAGCAGTCGCCTACTATCGTGTCTCCACACAACGGCAAGGACGCTCGGGCTTGGGCATTGAGGCCCAGCGTGCCGCGGTCGCCCGCTTTGCCGAGGCCGAGGGGATGATCATCCTCCAGGAGTTCACCGAGATCGAAACCGGAAAGGGCGCGGATGCTCTTGATCGACGGCCGCAATTGAATGCCGCCCTCGCCCTTGCCCGCCAGACAAAATGCCCGGTGGTCGTGGCCAAGCTCGATCGCCTCTCTCGTGATGTCGCCTTCATTGCCGGACTGATGGTCCAGCGCGTTCCTTTCATCGTCGCCGAACTCGGCGCTGACGCCGACCCGTTTATGCTGCACCTTTACGCCGCTTTGGCCGAGAAGGAGCGTCGATTGATTTCGGAGCGCACCAAAGCCGCCCTCGCCTCACGCAGGACGAGCATAAAGCTCGGCAATCCGACCAACACCGCCGAAGCTGCGGCGAAAGGTCGGAAGATGTCGATCGAAGAAGCCGACCGGTTTGCCCAGACCGTGCTGCCAATCATCGCTTCCATTCAGCGCTCCGGCATCACCAGCCTACGTGGCCTGGCAATCGCCCTGAACAATCGAGGCGTTCGAACAGCGCGCAACGGCCAATGGCAAGTTTCGAATGTACGCAACATTTTGGCGCGACAAATTTCTGCGAACTTGCTTTTATAGGCGGGAAATTCAGTTAATTGCCCCTGTATCCCGTCTCAAGTTTGCCTTTCTCACCTGTCCCGCAGCCCTTTATTTCGAAACCGGCAAGCGCCAGCCGATCGCAAACAATTTAGCAGCCATCCGCTCCACATTGGAAAATGATAAGCAAGCCCGGCGGACCGCTAGCTCCCACCATGGGTTTGGTGCCGTGGGTCCTTGGAACGGAGTCGCATCATCGGCGTTACCGGCCAACCAGACGCTGCCAAATGGTATGGAGGAACGGGCGTGATCGAGTTGACTGAGAAGGAAAAGCGCTTTCTCAAGCGCGTTGACACCATCACTCACGTTCCCTGGTCGAACAAAGTCACCGCCGCAGATGCCAAAGGCAAGCCCCTGCGTATCGCAAGGGCGACCTTTGCCCGATTAATAGACGATGGCATCATCATCCGATCTACTAGCGACCTGACCTCGAACACCTACGTCGTTAATTCTGCACCCGTGACGCCACAAGTCGAGGAAGTGCAGGAAGCATCCTGATCGAGAGGCTGCGTCGCACGTGCGGCGTTCTACTTCTTACACTTCTACGGGAGGAGGACGGTGGCGTCGCCCTTAATCTCGCGTTGTGCGGCCGGATAAGGCCCGAGCAAAGGCGCGTGATCGATGCCAGAGAGCGACTGACGAAGATCGATCCGAACAGCACTGACAACGTGGGCTGAGCCTTTCGGTCCGTTGGGAATAGTCCAACTGCGCTCGACGCGCTAAGAAATAATTACTGGTCGCGCGCTTGTGTCCGACACTCGCAAAGTCATTGGTTCAGATTGTCGACGAACGGCAAGGCTAAGTGTTCAAATTTGGCTACGATGAGAGCTTCGGCGAGTAGCTTCGCTCTGGGTTGGCATTCGCCTCGGCAGCGAGCCGCTGCTCACGAAGACGCGCGGTTTTCGCTTCGCGATGACGCCGCTCTGTCTCGAGCGCGAGCTTCGCCTCGCGGTCGGCCCGCTCAAACTTCTCCTTGTCGACGCGCCGTTGAGTCATCTGCGAATTATCCTCATGACTAGCTCGGGATCAATGTCGATCGACCTGGTCAAATCGCCAACCATTCTCTCGGCAACTTCGGCCCACACATGTTCAGGCAGCCCTTCAGCCACCATAGCCTTGAAGGCACCCTTGATGACCGAATAGTCATGAGCAGAAACGGCGGCGCATTCCTCGCGTTTGTCCATCGCGGAACTCCTTTTAAGGGCGGGAGTACGATGTTCACTCTCAAGCACCGGCGCCCGTTCGATGTGCCAGCGACTCATCCACCGTGGGCCTTGAATGCCCGTCGGTCATTTGCATTTGATGTAGGTATCCCGGCGTCACACGTATTTGCGAAGAAGCTTGGTGCGGCCCCTTCTTCACGCTCCTAGCCGGCCTGGCCGATGCCGAATTTAGCGTCGAATCTTTGCAGAACTGCTAGTCAGAATTCGTCAATTTGTAATCGACCTTTCGCCGCGACGGCTGCGGAACAACTCTTATGCGGGGAAGTTGGGCTTCACTGAACTCTAATCAAAGGAAGCTCCAAATGTTTTTGCGCGTGGACAAGTTACAGATTGAACTACCCGCTCCTACCCAGGTGGATCCCAACGCGGGTGCCGCCCTGCAAGAATTGCTCGGGGGCAAATACGGTGAAATGTCGACCCTGGGAAACTACCTTTTCCAAAGCTTCAATTTTCGTAGCAAGTCGAAGCTCAAGCCCTTTTACGGCCTGGTGGCAGCAATAACCGCAGAGGAGCTTGGTCACGTCGAGCTCGTCAGTAACGGCGTTGCCATGCTGAACAACGGCCCTGACCTCGAAGGCGCGGATGAGAAGGACGGCGGGGACATCTCAGGCGCACCTTATGAGGCAATGAAGGACATTCGCCTGGCTGGGGCATTCTTCTCCAATGCCGGCGGGGCCATGCCGATGAACAGTAACGGTTCGTCCTGGAACATGGATTTTGTCACGACGACGGGAAATGTCATCGTTGATCTGCTCCATAATTTCCACCTGGAATGCGGGGCCAGACTGCACAAGCTGCGGGTCTACGAGTCCCTAACTGATCCGACCGGCCGTGAGGTTTGCGGCTATCTCCTCGTGCGGGGTTCGGTTCACGCGCACGCCTATGCGCTGGCAATCAAGAACCTGACAGGCATTGAAATCGAGAAGATGCTGCCGACTCCAAACATCTATCTCGGAAACATTCCGGAGTGCCAGAAATACCTTGATGAGGGTTCGCACCGACGGCTCTATACATTCAGTCCGGAGGACTACAAGGACATTGCCGGAATATGGGGACAGGGCGAAACGGCGCTTCCCGGTGACCCGCCCGGCGAGCTTGAAGTCATCGAAGGTATGCCTGATGGAGGTAAGATACACCAATTAAGCGGCGTGCCTTCTGCCTTCACTCCAGACTATGCACCCGAAGAAATGATGGAAATTGCAGCCAAGCTCTACAAAGCTTCGCGCTGATTTCTTAGCGCGGCCTAAAACGGCCGCGCGTTTCACCGGACACCGCCATTCGCGCCAAAGTAGAAGCGCACAACAATATTGCAAAGCATGGATGCGACCCGCGCTACTCGCGAGGCTTAGGAGCATCAGGGGGAATCGTCATGTTTTGGCCATCGGACTGGTGCGTCTTGTCGTTCACTTGGCCTCGGCGGCTCGTCAACCCAATTCCGTTGCGCGGCCTCTGTTTCCAGCGGCATCCTGAGAAAATCGGTCAGAGGGATCAGCACCCTCTTCGCTGGATACTTGGTAGCGCCGGTTTCTCGAGCATTGTTATGGTCAGCCATTGTCTCGCTCCATATGCCGATCTCGCAAAACGGGGTTCGCGCACGATGGGTAAGTTTCTACCGCTCTTGATCCGCTTTGTGGATGGACGCTTGATCACCGAGGCTGAGCTAGCATTGGCTGGGCAATGGCCGAACAAAGAGGCAGACGTCTACAGGGAGGCCGCTCGCCTTCTCGTCGCAGCAAGGGAAGGAACCTGTACGCCGGATATCGCCTTCATTGCGTTTGAGAAGGCGGCGCGGCAGGCGCGAGTTTAGCTGCGCGTGCTCCCGACTACCGTTAGTATGTCTAACGACTCCAATCTGATGTCAGGGTGAGTGACGCCTCGAAAATTTGCCGATCACCGTCGGTTCGGATTTTGACTGTGATCGTCACAAGATTGACATCCGGCATCTCGTCGTGTGCGATGTCGTGCAATATCCGAAGCGCCTCTCTTCTTGCTCGTTCGGGCGTCTCTAACAATTGCCCCTCGGTGTCCGTCTCTGGACCATCCGAGTCGTAGACGTCAAAATAGAAACGCTGCATCTTCGGAAAACCCGACGCTATCATCGTGTTCTAATTCGGGTTGATCGCCATTGTTCCGCGGCGATGGCATTTCAGTATGATGGGGTGCATTGTAACAATTGTTAGTGTGCGCCATCTTCCGAAGGCCTAGAGTCCGAAGCCGTGCAGTGCGCTTCCAAATAACCTCTCGGCGATCGGCGTTCAGGCGCGATTGCTGGAGGCTAGGATGCTTGAGTCCCTATATCTCAACCTCGGCCAGCACGATGCCCTCTCCGATGCGGAAAAGGCTTTGTTGGCCGGCGCCATGTCGTTCGAGAAGGATTTTTCGACCGGACAGGACCTGGTTTCGGAGGGATCCAGGCCAACCAACAGCACGTTGATTCTTGAAGGCCTGGCCGCCCGCTATAAAGTGCTCGAAGACGGCGGGCGGCAATTCACCTCATTGCAGGTGCCGGGCGATTTTGTCGACCTTCACGCATTCCTTCTGAAAACGATGGACCACGGCATAGTGGCGTTGTCGCCCTGTCGAGTGATTATCGCAGAGCATAGCCGGCTGCGGGTCATCACAGAGGAAGCTCCACATCTGACCCGGCTATTGTGGCTTGATACTCTTGTAGACGGCGCGATCCACCGCGAGTGGATCGTGGCCATGGGGCGGCGGTCGAAGACAGCGCATCTTGCTCACCTTGTCTGCGAGCTTTTCGTGCGCCTGCAGGTCGTGAAGCGCACCAGCGGCATGAGTTTCCACCTGCCGCTGTCACAGGCCGAGCTGGCCGACGTGCTTGGCCTGTCTGTTGTTCATATGAACCGGGTGATCGGCGCGTTGCGTAAAGTTGGGGTGATAAGCTGGGCGAACTACACTGTGACCATTTTGAACTGGCACCGACTGCAGGAAATTGCCGAATTCGATCCAACCTATCTCAGCATGGTGCGGGAGCCGCGGTGAATACTTCGCTCGGGTGTTTGTCAGATTTCCAGAAGGTAACCGCGCTGTCCCTGTGCGTGCCCTCAATCCGCTCGTCCGCCACGTCGACGTTGCAAGGCATGGATAATCACTTCGTAAACGCTTCCGATCTCTTCGTTGATGTCGCCACTGGCGATGCCTTGTGCACCCGCGGCCTTCATGGCGCTATCAGCCAAGTCGGTTACTACCAACACTGGATCACCGATCGCCGTCTCCGCGCGGGGAAGCAGGATCTGGACGAGGTGCATGGCGACTGCTCGCTGAAAAGCGGACAGATTCCAAAGAACGACGCGTTCCCTTGCCTGGTTGGAGCCGCTCGACCTTCGCGGGCCGGCGAGACAGTCGGCGAGCGATTTGCGCCGCCCGCCTAGCGCATCAGGCCCGCTGCCCGCAGGGCATCCTCGATGATCTTCTTCACGCCGGGTTGGCCCGATTCCGGGTGACGCGGGAACTGATGAATGGCAGTCGACTGTGGGGGCTTCGTCTTCGCATTTTCTATACCTGGCGCCGGTGACTGGGGTAGTGGCGGTTGGTTGAAGGGCACTTGCGGCCTCGATTTCCGGGAGTCGCTTTCCTCCGTTGCCGCGATCCCCCAAAACTGCGCGATCTCGCGTGTGGAGGCGATGCCGACATCAATCATATAAGGCCCCGGAGCGCCGAGGCCGTTGCCGAGCGGCGTGCCGTGGCCCATCCCGGCGATCATGTTGATTTCGATCAAGGCTTCTCCCGCGGCGTTAAGCCAGACCTGCTTTTCGTGCGGTCCGGCAGCTTCCCGATGCGTCGGCGCTTTCTCAAGCCGGTGGACTCCCCGCCATTGGCCTGCGATCGCTTCCGCGTTGGAAGGCGAAACCGTGTGGTCAGCGGCACCGTGCCAAATCGAAATCCTCGGCCACGGTCCCCGATGATCCGTTGCGCCGCGGAGGGCCCGTTGCAGATCCTGTTCCGAAGGACCGCCGTGGCCGCGCATGCGATCGAAGGCCTCCGGGATTGTCGTTGCGCTGCCGTAGGGCAGGCCGGCAATTAACGCACCGCCGGCAAACACTTCCGGATAGGTCGCCAGCATGGCCGCTGCCATTGCGCCTCCGGCCGAGAGGCCGGTGACGAAGATTCGCCTTCGGTCGAGACCGTGGGTGACGACCATCGTCTCGATCATCTGGCGAATCGAAAGCGCCTCGCCCGAACCACGCTTGGTGTCGCCAGGCTGGAACCAGTTGAAACAGAGGTTCGGATTGTTGCCGCGTTGCTGTTCGGGAAAGAGCAGCGCGAAGCCAGCCTCGTCGGCGAGTGGGGACCAGCCGGAATGATGGTTATAGCCGGCCGCGTTCTGTGTGCAGCCATGCAGCACGACTACGAGCGGGGTGGCCTTGGATAGGTCATTGGGAATGTAGAACTTCGCTCCCAACCCGCCAGGATTGGTACCGAAGTCGGCCAGCGTCTGGAGATGGTCTGACGCACCGAGTTCGGCGGTATGCGTGGCATGTCGCGCCTGCAGCGCGGCGAGGCGGGCGATGGTCTCGGAGATTTTTCGCAATGGAGCCGTCCCTGTTCTGACGCCCGGAATGGACGGCAATCTGTGCAACGCGCGCGCAGCAATATCGTTGCTGCACTGCACAATAGCAAGGGAGAGCGGCGGGAGATGGAGTCCCGGCCGACCCTCTGGGTCGGCCGGGAGTAGAGGTCTTCAGCCTCGACTAGCTGTGAGATAGAGCGCGTCTTCTTCGTCGTCACGCTGCTTGCCGCCTAACGCAGCAGCTGCGCTGGCGATGAACGCACCGATGATGAGAGAAAGCGCGCCAACCAGAGCGAAGGTGGCGCCGGCTTTTCTAGCTGTGTCGGCTGCTTCCTGTGCTTGGACTTTGGCCGCCTCGACCTGAGCAAGCACCGCATCAACCCGGGCAGTAGCATCCGCTTGCGACAGGCCAGTGCGAGCGGCCACGAGTTGGCCTAGATAAGTCTTGTCGTCGGCCGAGACTTCGCCGGCCGCCGCACTCGTAATGAGGATGCGGGAAGCTTGTGCGGCTGCTGTCGCATCGCCCTCCGCGCCCGGCGCCGCCAGCCTGGAAGGATCGGTCGGGCGGAACAGCGCATCGACGAAATACGACGTCGCGTCGCTGCCTCCGTCGCTCCCGGCGTTTGCGGTCGCGCCTGCCGAGGCACCCATTGCTACTCCCGAGGCCACTGTCGAGGCCGCCTGAGCGCCGGTGCCGATTGCCGCGGACAGGGTCGAGCCGAGCACGAACACAACCAGCAGCGTGGCGAGTGCCCAAGCCATAAAGCCGTGTGCGGTATCCCGGAAGAAGGTCTCATCGCTGTGAATGCCGACCCATTTGGTGCGAAGGCGCCCGGTCAGATAGCCGCCCAGACCCGATGACAGCCATTGAACGATGACCAGCCAGATCGCGGTGGACACGGCAAAGGTCGTCACGCTGGCGCTCTCGTTGGACCATGGAGACACCATCGTGAGCCCGAGGCCGGACCCGAGAAGCATCAGGATGAACGTCAGGCTCGAGGCAGCGAAGGCGCCGGCGATGATGGGTCCCCAGTTGACTGCGGATGACGAGGACTCGACCGGCGCGGCGACGTCCGTCCCCAGGATGGTTGATGCCATGAATTCCTCCTACCGCATGAACAGCGCGAGAAGTATGATGATCGGAATAGGAACTCCGAGCAGCCAGAGTAGAATGCCTCGACCCATGATTGTCTCCTATCGAAAGAACGGATGTTGGAAGTAAAACAGCCACCCCAACACAGTTGGGGTGGCTGGTGTGTGATCAGGCGGCCTTGGCCATTTCGTTGGCCGAGGCGTCCGCCAATCCGGTGAGCGCCTCGTCTGTCATAGACTCTTCGCCGAGCGTCTGTTCGATCAGCTTGGCGGCGTCGCTCATGCCCAAAACCTCGGCCCAGCGCTTCAGCGTGCCATAGCGGGTGATCTCGTAGTGCTCGACAGCCTGGGCAGCGGAGATCAGACCGGCGTCCAGTGCGGGAGTTCCCTTGAACTCCTCCATAATCTCCTCGCCCTCCTCGATGATGCCGTCGATCGCGGGACACGTCTTGCCCTGTGCCCGCTTGCCAAGGAGCTCGAAAACCTGCTGCAGGCGCTCGACATGACCGTCGGTTTCGTCCTTGTGCTTCTCGAAGGCTGCCTTCAGATCGGCCGATGAGGCGGCGCGCGCCATCTTGGGAAGCGCCTTCAGGATCTTCTTTTCCGCGTAATAGATATCTTTGAGCGTATCGAGGAAGAGATCATCCAATGTCTTTTCTTTCGCCATGGCGGTTTTCCTTTTGGTTCCAGCGTTTTTTTGTTGTCGTTCACGGGGTTGTGAAACGCATGCTCAACAAGCTCGCAACGCCGGAAAGGTTCCTTTGAGACGTCTCGCTGCACGTCACTCTGACTTCGTGGGTCAACCCCTGGTTCAATTCACTTCCCGCTCCGCCAGCCATTTCGCTATCGAGGGATCGCGTGATGCTCTGATACTTGGCGTCTCTATCTATCGAGATTCTTGAGAATATTTTTGTCGGCGCAGCCATGAACGAGCGCGCCTGACCTTGGGGATGCTGCTCGCCAAAGTCGCCGGCGGCGAGACCAGCCCTTCCACCTAAAAGAATTCTCTGCGAGAACGATGTCTCCCGCCAATCGTGACGCCGCCTGGCCTCACCGATCGGGATTGATTGAGGACGCGGCAGCAACCCGATTACAAAGATGATTATCTGAAGTGGGCTGGTCGTCCCTGTTAGGCGACTCGTGAAAGGACTTGCTGATCCAGGTCGCACCTAGCCAGTCCGAAACGCCAGCGATGGTTCGTTGCCTCACGTCTGCTCTGGTAAAACAAGGTCAGTTTCCCGCCGTCGATCATCACTGTCGAATGGCCGTTCTCCCCAGGCTCACCAGGATCAAGCACGGGGCCGACCGACACGTAGGGACCCTGGACCTCGTCGGCGATGGCGAAGAATACGCGCTGACGACTTCCGCGCGGACCGTCGGGAAGGAAGCAGGTGGCGTTGAGAAGCACGCGACCGTCAGGTAATTCGACCAGTTGGGCGCCCTCGATCCCCCATTCGTAGTCCGGATGCTCGCGCGCGTTGTGATGGGGAACGTCGAGATGGTCCAATATCTTACCGAGACGTTTCCACGGCCCGAACCAGGAATCGGATTGGCTGCGCGCCAGATAGACGTCAGGCTGCGGCACCCTGGTGAATTTAGGCATGCCTGAATAGACGATGTAGCGCTTGCCGCCGATGATCGCCGGATGGGGATCGTAGATCCCGTCCTCATCGGTGTCCGGCAGGGACAATATCGCCGGATTCAGCACCACCCAATGAAAGCCATCATTGGACACCGCATGCTCGCAACGTCCGCCGGACTTCATGAATTCGGTCTGGATGAACATGTGGAAAACGCCGCATTCATGGATGACGCCGGGCGCCGCTATGCCCGATCCGGTTACCGCCAAGTCGAGCGCCTCATGCTCAGTCCACGGCCCATAAAGGTCCGGAGCCGTGGCATGTAGTATTTTCCAGCTCTCGGTCGTGACAGTGCCGCTGGAACCGAAGACGTGCCAAAGCGTGCCGTCGAACACCGGACAAGGATCCTTCAGATCATCCACGGACTGCGGGTGAAACAACGGAAAGACGTTGGTTTCAAAGTTAAACTTCATTCCTTGCGGCTCTCTCACGGTGGCTGCCTTCATCGGCCCATGCGTTGGGCCATTTGTGGCGACCAAAACGAATCATGCGCAGCTCATTAACTTTTATACCTGCGCTCATGAATGGTTGTTGAACGACTGAGCGGATTTCAGCCGTTCTGTGGCAATGCGCCACATTTGGCGAGATCTGAAGCTGCAAGGGCCCCCGCCTTGGCCGAGGCGCTGTCCGTCGGGTGTTGGTAGCAGCGCCGCTTCTCTTCGAACAAGTGCGCTAGTGGCCGGCTCGGCGGCTCCAGCCAATTAAAATCCGTGGAACAACTTACTCAAATGAAAGTTAGATGTACGGATGAAGGCTTCAGCAGGAGCGAGCTTCGGTTAACATATGTTAATCTGAGAATTGTAAACTATAACTAAAGGGATTCTTACATGAAAATAGCTGGCGGCAAAAAAAATAAACCAAATATCCCCCTAAAATCGTCTATTTTACTTTGCTTTTCTCACCTCAGGTGGGATTTCGTACACCAACGCCCGCAGCATATTCTGACGCACGCCTCAAAACAGCAGCAGCTAATTTACTTTGAGGAGCCGGTCTACGAGGAAACACGCTATCCTTCGATGCGGGTGAACGATCCGTCTGCAATGATCACAATCGTAACCCCGGTTCTTCCGGTCGGCATTTCCGCAACAAAGGCAGACGCCATCCAGCGCAGGTTCGTCGACCAGATCGTCAACTCAACTCCGCATGACCGGCTGACTATATGGTACTACACGCCCATGGCGCTGCGTTTCAGTGACCATCTAGTCTGCGATGTATGCGTCTACGACTGCATGGATGAACTCTCCGCCTTCAAGAACGCACCGGCAGAGTTGACGCAGATGGAAAAAGCGCTGTTCCAGCGCGCTGATGTCGTGTTCACGGGCGGGCAGAGTCTGTACGAGGCCAAACGAAGCCTCCATAGGTCGATTTTTCCCTTCCCCAGCAGCATCGACGTTGCGCATTTCCACAAGGCAAGAGAGCCCGGCGATGACCCTGTAGACCAGGCAGACATACCTCAACCGAGAGTGGGCTTCTTCGGCGTGATCGACGAACGGCTCGACGTTGAAATGATCGCACAGGCGGCTGCGGCAATGCCCGAAGTGCATTTCGTCATGCTCGGCCCGGTGGTCAAGATCGACCCGCTAAGCCTGCCGCGCGCAAGTAACTTGCATTGGCTGGGTGCCAAGTCCTACGCCGACCTGCCTCGCTATCTCGGGCATTGGAGCGCCGGCTGGATGCCCTTCGCGCTCAATGAGGCGACACGCTATATCAGCCCGACCAAAACTCCTGAGTTCCTGGCCGCCGGGCTGCCGGTGGTCTCCACGGCGATTGTGGACATCGTGCGCACCTATGGTGCTGAAGGCCTGGTCGACATCGTCGACGCCGAAGATATCGAAACCAAGCTTCGGTCCGTTCTGTCACGTCCCCGGAATTTCCTGCTGAAGGAAGTCGATGCCTACCTCGCTAACATGTCCTGGGAACGAACGTGGGAAGCAATGGCTGCCCATATTCAGCGCGCCTATGCAATGAAAAGCATTGTGCCTTTGCGCCGGGGAGCCTGACCATGTTCGATTGGTTGATTGTCGGCGCCGGCTTCGCTGGCAGCGTGCTCGCCGAACGCATCGCATCGCAACGGCATGAAAGCGTCCTGCTCATCGACCGGCGAAATCACATCGGCGGCAACGCTTATGACTGTTACGACGAAGCGGGAATTCTGGTCCACCGCTATGGGCCGCATATATTCCACACCAACGCCCGATCGATCATCGACTATCTCTCGCAATTCACCGAATGGAGGCCTTACGAACATCGCGTACTGTCTTCGGTCGACGGAAAACTGCTGCCGATACCGATCAACCTCGACACGATCAATCGCCTGTACGATCTTGAATTGACGCCCGAGCAGTTGGAGGAGTTCTTCGCATCCCGGCGAGAAACGGTCGAGGAAGTCCGAACCGCCGAAGACGTGGTTGTGAGCACCGTTGGCAGAGAACTCTACGAAAAATTCTTTCGCGGCTATACAAGGAAGCAGTGGGGCGTCGATCCGGCCCAACTAAGCAAGTCCGTGACTGCGCGGGTCCCTACCCGAACCAACCGCGATGATCGCTACTTTGGCGACACTTTCCAGAATATGCCGGCTGGCGGGTATACACGCATGTTCCAGCGCATGCTGGACAACCCAAGGATCAAGATCATGCTGCAGACCGATTATCGCGAAATTCGCGACAAGATCCCCTTTCAGCGGATGATCTACACCGGGCCGATTGATGAATATTTCGACTGGAGCCTTGGTCGTCTGCCTTATCGGTCACTGCGGTTCGAACACGCGACGCTTGATTGCGAGCAGTTTCAGCCGGTCGCCGTTGTCAACTTTCCGCAGACGGAAAACTATACCCGCATTACCGAGTACAAGCATCTGACCGGTCAGCAGAGCCCGAAGACCAGCCTGACTTACGAATATCCAACCGATGTCGGCGATCCCTATTACCCGGTGCCGCGGGCGGAAAACGAGGCGCTGTACAAACGCTATGAAGCACTGGCAGCGGCGTGCTCCGACGTGTGGTTCGTCGGGCGCCTAGCCACGTACCGCTACTACAATATGGATCAGGTCGTCGGTCAAGCTTTGGCGACGTTCGCGCGCATTCAACAGAGCCTGCCGGCAACCGGCACCGTGCAGATGCTTACGCAGCGGACGATGCTCGGCCAACATTCGGAGCAGTTCCCCACCTAAGTGGCCCGCTCCTTCTTCGACCGCTACGAAACACCTGCCGCGAACAATCTGCGCT
Source organism: Mesorhizobium delmotii (assembly GCF_900149755.1). NCBI lineage: Bacteria > Pseudomonadati > Pseudomonadota > Alphaproteobacteria > Hyphomicrobiales > Phyllobacteriaceae > Mesorhizobium > Mesorhizobium delmotii. The sequence goes on from NZ_FUIG01000042.1 coordinate 133,731, forward strand.
GGCGATCCAATTCATCGGCAACCGGCTGGCGAAGACTGCGCGAACCGTCGGCATGAATCGTAGAGAACAAGCCGACTTCCGCGTGGCGCAAATTGTCCCAGCCGGGATACGCGGTCACCGGGTACAGACATATACCCTGAACCGGGGCACCACGGCTCATTGCGTCACGGACCTCATCGCAAACATAATGGAGCCATGCCGGCCGGCCTGATCCTTCAGCGCCTGTCTCGGCGATGAACATGGGCTTTCTGTAGCGCTCTGCGACTTCGACCAACATTTCGGAAAGCGCCCGATATTCGTGGTGGCCCATCGGTATCGTTGGCCCCTGAAAGTACCATTGGTTGTGCGGATAAAAGTTAAGTCCGATGACGTCGACACAGTCCTCGCTGCCGCCCAATTCAGGCTCGGCACGGCCCGTCAGCATGTCATAGGCTTCAAACTGGCCCTGACGAACATTTTCCGCGCGCCGCTGCTCGGCACGACTATGGTCACGGGGCGCAACATGAATTAGCGGTTCAGCCCATATGAACCGGCAATCAGGTTCGGCATCGCGCATCGCCTTGACGCCGGCAACCGCTGCCCTCACAAGCTGTCGCTTGAACCATCCCCGCTTCTTCGGCCCCACGCGTGGGAAATAGCCGACCTCTATCGCCCATGCGAAAAATGAGATCTCATTGATCGGGCACACCAAGGGAGCTACTCCCGTGACGGAGCGGTGGACCCGGACAGCTTCAGCGGCGAAGCGGACATAGGCTTCTGTAAAGTCTGGGGCGCCTTGGTCTACGTGATCTGGTGAGCCATAGTGGAAGATATCCCAGACGACCTGCACCCCCGCCGCGTGGGCTGCTTCGATCATTGAGATCCAACCCGACCAGTCGAAGACTCCTGGCGCTGTTTCAATCAGGTGCCAGCGCAAGCCGTCGCGGATCGTGCGAAGCCCAAGGGCAGCACAGCTGCGATAGTCGCCGAGAGCATGTTTGTCGTGTGCGGTTGCGCGATTCAAATCGAGGCGCACTCCGTCGCCGCGCCGATGCGAGGAACATTCGAAGCCAGCCATGAAGAAACTGGCAAACTCGGACGGATATTCGCCTGGCAGACGCGCCGGCTCGTTGCTCATAAGTGCAACCCGTCGGCCAAGGCTCGCGCCAGCGCTCCCGCTAGGCGATCGGCCATTGCTAGTTTCGACCTCCACCACAATTTCATTCGGGCCGCCATCACGTCGCCTGAGTGGTACGGGTGCAAGCGTCGAATGTTGACCAAGCGAGCGTGAGCGGAGCCGAGTCCAGGTATTGTCGGTGAGCAGAGGTCGACCTCAGGATGACAGACTGGCGCTCTCAAGCCGAGCCTCGTTGATCGTCGTCGCGCTGCATGGTCTCTCCTAATGGAATCCGAGGAAGGAGAATATCGCAAGCACGACAACGATACATCCGATGAGATGGCGCAATCTCCCCCACATTGCGTACCGAACTTGCCTGCGACCGTGAGGTTCCCCTTCGGCTGAAATATTTCTGGTTGGGCGGGCGACCCGCTAACTTACTGTCGCCTGCGGCGACGATTCCCAGGCAGTGGTCTGGCTGGTTCGCCGCGACACGATCGGGCGAAACGGTATGCTTCGTGCCGGCGCTGTGCCGGTTCCGGCTGCCTTGGAGCTGCCCGGGTTGGCTCGCGGCACCTATCGCGTCATCGCCTGGGGTACCAACGCCGGCAGGCAAACAGCGGAATGGCAAGCGAATTCGGACGGCTGGCTGAAGCTTGATGTGCCGCCGTTCTCCGCCGATGTCGCGCTTGCCATCCGCGGGGTCTGAGCAGGATGGGGACTGCGCCTGAAGGTATTCATACGCTCGCGATCTGACTTGCCATAGCCCATGATGAGCCGTCCTTGCAAACTCGTCGCCAATGCTGATGTCAGTGATTGCGCCAAGCGAAGTTGCGCGGAGATTCCAAGTGATCTGCGCGCTAAGTGTTGTGCTCGCGCGAACGCGACTGCTGGTCGGCGGCATCGGCCGATCCGCCCAGCGTGTCGGCGACCGTGGCACCTCGCGCACCCATCGGCTGCTGCGCACCTGTGGTGGTGTCCTTGGCAGTCTGATGCTCCATCTCGGCATTCAGCTCCGCACCCACAATCAGGACAATCACGGAGATCCAGGTCCACATCATCAAGCCGATGACTGCCCCCAGGGCTCCATACGTCGCGTTGTAGTCGGCGAAGTTTTCAAAATAATAGGAGAATCCTATCGAGACTGCGATCCAGACCACAGCCGCGAGGAAGGCGCCCCATGTCGCCCATTGCCACTTTGCCCTTTCGCGGCTGGGGCCGTAGCGATAGATCAGCATAATCCCGAGGCCGACCATGATCAGCATCATCGGCCACCGAAAGATCCGCACAAGGGCTTCGGTCCAGCCGCCGAGGTTCAGCAGCGCAAGCATGGCCGGCACGATCCCCACCGAGACGATAAACCCAATACCGATGAGGATGGCGCCAAGTGTGAAGCCCAAGGCCAGGAGATTCAGATAGATAAAGCCGCGCTTTTCACTCTCCTCGTAGGCGATGTTCATGGCTTCGAATAGCGTCTTGATGCCGTTACTGGCGCTCCACAGTGCGACGGCAAGGCCGAAGATGAAGCCGAAGCTAAGCGCGCCAGTCTTCTGAGCGGCCAAGGACGCAAGCTGAGATCTGATAATATCCAGACCGCCCGAAGGCAGTACGCCGCCAAGGAACGCAATGTGCTCAGCGATGGTCTGAGGATCGGCGACGAAACCGTAGATGGACACGAACGCGGCAAGCGCTGGAAAGAGGGCAAGGAGCAGATAGAATGCGGCCCCGGCCGCAATCAGCATAACACGGTCCTCGGTTACCTCAGCAAAGAGCCGCCACAGCACGTCCTTCCAGCCGCGGCTGGGAATCTCTGACGGCCATTCGGCATCGCGCCCGCGGCCCTCCCGTCCGGCCCGCCGCTCAAGTTGCACTTGAACTTCGTAAGCGTCGTCGGTTGTTTTCTTCGACATGGCTGCCGGCCCAGAGCATCTTCTTCGCGGGGCAAACGTGTAATAGCGCCAAAGGATGCAGGTGCAGACCTGCGCTCACAAATAAACATCCGCCGACTGCAGAAACACTGCGCCAATCCCATGCGACGAGTTGATTTAATAGCAACACTGCCCTGCCCACGACCCCTCAATGGCTTGTTCGAGCGACCAATGAGAATACGCCAGCTTTCCACCATGTCGGCCATTCGCGGCAGTCGGCTGACTGCGTTTTAACTTAGCGCGACCGGCCGGCGCGGATTATGGCATGGGCGATCGCGAGCTGCGCCTCTCTCGGCGCGTCCAGCCGGCCTCTAGCATGCAATCGACCATCGCTTGAAAGCCAGGCTCCATCGCCTCCTGACAGTTGAAGCTGGGCGAAATCGCGGACCCTGCACATGGCAATTACCCGAACTCACCCCAGGCAATTACTCGTGCAGACGCAACTCAAAACTTGCGGCTCATAACGATCTGCGAGCGGTGGCTGTCGAACTGGGCCTCGTGAATCCAGTCGTCACCTTGGGGCGGCTTGGCTACCAGGTAGGCATCGGCGGAATGAACTCGAGCCGGCCGGCGCGGCACTCACAGGTTTGCCCACCTGATCGAGTCTGGGTCGGCGGTATATATTAGCTAGACGGAACATAACGTGATTCTAATGGGAGGCGGCAACAAATGTTGCTGATCCGCGTTGCGCTTGATCTGAAGGCCAGCCAGGGAGGAAATCAAAATGGCCGACGACAAGTGCAATAGAGGTTCTGGGGCGGAAACCGCGTCGCGGGTGACGAAAAATATGAGTTCTGCTATTTCGCCATTAAGTTCGGCCTCTCAATACCGCAGGATCCGCGACCTTTTTGGCAAGCACGGTAATGATCGCGAGACCCTGTGTCGGGAGGCTCAGAGGCTCGGAACGCCGTGACTCAAAAAAAGAACGATTCTCGAACAATGACCAACCTTTCACAACTAGGGCCGCCCATTACAGGCAAGCTGCATAGCGAAGAGGTCGAGCATGAGAGCGACCATTTCTATCTGTGCCCGACAGGCGACCAAGTTGTAGATGATCGGGACCTGCGGCGCGTCATCTGGCACGATCAGCCGGGGCACGAGCCGCTGGAACTCGATTCCTGATTTGGTCAGGGACTGCGATGTTCGGCAAAGACCTTTTAGTTCGCATGCTCGACCGCCGCGACACCCTGCCGCGAGACGAAATCACGCTTATTGAGGCTCTTCCGGTCCGGCCGGTAACTTTCGGACCCGATGAGGAGATTGTCAGGGAGGGTTCCCGCCCCGCCGAAAGCTGTCTTATTGCGAATGGTTTCGCAGTTCGAAACCAGGCTATTCGAGAAGGTAAGCGTCAAATAACGGCAATTCACGTGCCGGGAGACTTTGTCGATCTGCATAGTTTACTGCTCAAAGTGATGGATCACAGCGTGAGCGCCCTGGGCTCGTGCGATGTAGTTTTCATTCGACACAAAGACCTGCTCACAGTAATGGGTGGAAGTCCACATCTCACCCGGATGCTCTGGCTTTCAACCACTATCGATGCCTCAATCCAACGAACTTGGATAACCTGTCTCGGGCGTCGCTCCGCCAAACAGCATCTCGCACATGTAATTTGCGAGTTGTATGTCCGCTTAGAAATAGTTGGATTGGCCTCTGACCAGACGTTCGCGATTCCACTGACGCAAGCGGAATTGGGCGACGTGCTTGGTCTATCGGTAGTTCACGTGAATCGGACGCTGCAGGAACTTCGAGCGAAGGACCTGGTTAGCTGGAAAGACAGGAGGATTGTTATCCTGGATTTCCAGCGATTGGCATTACTGGCCGACTTTGATGCGACCTACCTAAATCTCTTTCACGAACCGCGGTGACCGCCTCGGCCAAGACGCGCCAGCGCGCCAATGCGGCATCAAGATTCTCGTCCATTAAACAATGTGAATGAGCCCTTGCTCCGGATGGATTAAAGCTGGGTTCAACTGGCACAGTTGACGTCCAAAAAGGATTGCACATGCGTGAACTCGAAAACCTCATCGAACAGTATGTAGATGTTCGGAGGCGGCGGCATAGTTTCATATCGACGGGGCTCGCCGTTAAAGCGCTCAAACAGATTGTTCCGGCATGTTCGGTCTCTGATTCCGACCTAGCGAACATGATCGCTAGTCGTGCAATAGACCACGGTCTTCCGGTGAGCTTTGATCTTAATGTGACCTAGGCGTAGTGCTTCATTATACTTCCTGACCATGAGCCCTTGAAATCCGAACGCGGAGGCGCCGCACGGCCGCCCATACGGCGTGTGCGAATTCCAAGAGAGTCCACAGGCTCGCCGGCCTGATGCGCTATTGCTAATTTAGCTCCAAATGATGGAACCTGTTTGCCGCAGGCAAGTTCGTTAGGCAATGGAGGAGATTGCCACCATGAACAATGTCATCTATCTCATCGGCCTCGTCGTCGTAGTGCTTGCGATCCTCTCCTTCCTCGGATTCCATTAGGAGATACCATGCAGCGCGAAGACGATCAGGGCCGTAAGTCGGCCGATTTCGAAACAGCCAAAAGCGAACTGTCCGAGCGGTTCCAGCAGGAAACGCACACCGCGACAGAGGCGCTACATGACGCTCGCCATGAACTCACCAGGAAGGCGGGCGATTACGCTTCGGAAGCGAAGCAGGAAATATTCAACAAAGCCGAGGGAACACAGCGCGATATCAGCTCCAACCTAAAGGCCTTTAGCGGAGCGTTGCGAGCGGCAAGCGAGCATCTGGCCAATAATGATCAACGGACCGCTTCAAAGTTCACCCTTGATGCCGCCGGCGCACTTGAACGCTTTTCATCTTCGTTGAAGGACAAACCATTCGAAGATGTTCTTGGCGAGATGCGGTCGTTCGGCCGCGAAAACTCAGGAGCGCTGATCGCCGGTTCAGTATTGGCAGGCTTGGCGCTGGGGCGGTTTATCAAGAGCTCGCCGCCATCTGCCCGGGCCGAGACACAGAGTCGATCGCAAACACACAGGGATTCAGAAACGGTTTCGAACTCGGATGAGTCCGCTACGCGATCGGCAGAGGCATCCGACCCGACGCCGGCCCGCTCCAGCCAGCGCGACGATGACTTGGCCGGCGATGATCTGGCCGGCGACGACTGGGCAGGCGCAAGCCTGGAGCAGAACCCATGACCAACAATCAGGAAAGTCGCGGCCTCGCAACCCTCGTCAGCGATCTGGCACAGCAGGTCACAACCCTGCTTCAAACCGAAAGTAGGCTGTTGCGGGCCGAAATTTCGGAAAAAATTAGCAAGGCCGGCACAGGCGCCGCCGAGGTTCTGGGCGGCGCGATATGCCTTCTCGCGGCCTTGATAGTGCTTTTGCAAGCACTCGTAATCGCCCTGGCGAGTGCCGGCTTGGGAGCGGGATGGTCCTCGCTGCTGGTCGGGATCGTCGTCGCGATACTGGGAATCATTCTCTTGCGCTCTGGCACGAAAAGCATGGCTCCTTCCGAGCTGACGCCCGATCGCACACAAGACCAACTCAAGCGCGACGCGCGCGTGATCAAGGATCAAATCAGATGAGCGACAAATCCGCAGCCGAGCTTGAACGCGATGCCGACATCGCCCGGGCGAAAGTAGCAGACACCGCCGATTCGATCCGCAGCAAGATGACACCGGGTCAATTGATCGACGAATTTACCGGAATGTTCGCCGGCGAAGGATCCGCCATGCTTGGCAACCTCAAGTCGCAAGTCAGGGACAACCCGTTGCCGCTGACGTTGATTGGAGCCGGCCTGGCCTGGCTGATGCTCGGCAACGGCACGTCGCCAACCAACTCAGCTGCCGCCGCCTATCGGACAGGCACGGCTCCCGACGCTTTCTCTAACTTGCGCGGCGATGATTTCAGCCAGGGCAACGAAGGGTCCGGAATCACTGCGATGCTCTCCGATACCGCCGGTTCGGTTACATCAGTAGCAAGCGGCGCGGCCGAGGCTGCAGCAAACGCTGCAACGGGCGCCAAGGAGAGGATGACAAAAACCGCCGGACAGCTCGGCTCAAGCGCCAGCGAGATAGCGGCTCGGACGCGCCAATCGGCACAGGACCTCTTCGAGCGCGAACCGCTGGCTATCGCCGCAGTCGGCCTTGCGCTGGGCACTGCTATCGGGGTGATGCTGCCCCACACAGCCACAGAGGACGAGCAACTTGGCGCCTACCGCGACAAAATTCGCGACAGTGCGGAGGAGGTTCTCGAAACGGGCCTGGAGCAAGCAAAGCAAGTTGCCGCCGAGGCCTACGAAACGGTCAAGGAAGAGGCCGACCGGCAAGGCTCGGGTGGAGATGCCGACACGCTAGCAGGCAAGGTCGGCAAAGTTGTGGAATCGACCGCAAAGCGAACCGAGGAAGCCATTCGCGATCGTTTGCCGGGGTCGTCGGACGAGTCTTCTACCAACTCATAGCGTCGCCACCAGCCTGAATGACGGGCGTGGTCCATAGGACGTCATCCGGCATCATCGCCGGTCGTAACCACACGGTATCGGAAGTGATTGCGGATGTAGTCGTTGAAATAGCGGCCCTTAACCGCTGGCCATGAACCACACCGAGAGGGTTCTACGCTCCGGATCGTATTCCGTTTTGCGTATCGAGGTGGACGGCAGGACGGCGGCTCGATCAAAGGCATTCAACGATCGGAGAACCCGTCGAGTTCCTCGTTGGGAGGATTTGGCGCAAGCTCAAGCGCCCGAACCGATCGAGACTATCGGCATCACGGATCGTCCATCATTCTCCGCGGGGCGCGTGCTGAAGTCCCGCCAGAAGCCGACCGCGAAGCCGCAATCGCTCGGCTCACCGAACGGTAAACCAGCCCAGTAGCAACACAGTGGAACCTTTCAAAGCCGCATGCCTTGTCCCTTCTTCATGGAAGGAGATGCGAAATGAGCCTTGACATAGGAAAAGTCGCCATAGCCTTGCTTGGCCTGCTTGCCTACAAGAATAGGGACAAGATCGGCGAGTTAATCGCCGGTAGGAACTCGACAGATCCCAAAAGCGCTGGCTCCCCCGGCGGGCTCGGCGATATCCTGGATCGTCTCAGGAATGCGGGTGCGGGCGATCAAGTTGATTCCTGGGTTGGTACAGGATCAAATCGCCCCGTTCAGCGCGACCAGGTTGAGAAAGCGATCGACCCGCAAACGTTAAGCGATCTCGCGGAGCAAACCGGATTGTCCCGCGAGGAACTTCTCGACCGGCTCACAAGAGAACTGCCCGACGCGGTGGACAAGCTTACTCCCGACGGCCAAATGCCTGTGAGCAAAGGTCCAAATCTCCTCGACGAGGTGCCTGGAGCTAGTCGCACTTAGCGCCAGGCCGAAAAGGGAACCCGCGTTCTCGCCCGGAGAGCGCGGCTGATCGGGCAATGCGATCTCCACAGCAAGGTCTGCGAGAACATGCTGCAGAAGCCTAACCCGCTTGCCTACTAGACCTTTTGTCTTTTCGGTTCCTCTTCGGTTTCGCTGCCAATTCAGCAGGAAGAGCGGTTTCGGCCTTTAGTCGTTGCTGCCGCAGCCGAGCCGTCTTTGCTTCTCGTGCCACACGCTCGAAGTCTGTGAATGCCCTTGCAGCATCCGACGTGCGCTCCTGCCTGTCGTGTCTTTCTTTATCGGTGAAGCCTTGCCTTTCCCGCATTGTTCCTCCCACTTTGACGCACGGCGCTTTGTTGCCGCACCGAACGCTTGTGGCCAGATCGGGTTCCACCCGGACAGCAAAAAAGCCCGCCGCACCTTTCGGCACGGCGGGCAACAAGTCGGTTCACCAGGCACGAGGGGTGGGCGGGGGTGGTGTGCCCGGTGCGCAGAAATCCTATGCGCGCCGGCTGCGTCGCGTCTACCAACCGCCGGTTGGCGCGCGGTTGCTTGTTTGACAGACACGCGCTTTATGATGGCTGCTTAAAAGCGCCGATCGAGCCTTTTGCCGAGCGGCTCGTTGTGCGGAAAGGAACGCTATGGCCGAGCAGGAGCAGTGGCAGCTGGAAGGCAGCGCCGCGGAACTCTACGAGCGCTACCTGGTCCCGGCAATCACAGCCCTGTGGGCTGCCGACCTCGTGGATCGTGCCGCGCCTCTATCTGGTGAGCGGGTTCTGGACGTAGCTTGCGGCACCGGCGTGGTGGCACGCTTGGCGGCCGAGCGTATGGGAAGTGGGCAGGTCGTCGGCCTCGACATCAACACGGGCATGCTTGCCGTTGCTCGATCGCTCCCGAGAGGCGCTGGACCGCTCATCGACTGGCACGAGGGAAGCGCGCTCGAAATGCCGTTCCCTGACGCCACCTTCGATCTGGTTCTTTGCCAACTCGGACTGCAGTTTTTTCCGGACCGATCGAGTGCGCTACGTGAGATGTTCCGGGTTCTGGTGCCTAACGGCCGACTGGCCTTAAGCGTTTTCAGAGCTATTGAGCGCACTCCTGCGGCAAAGGCGCTGGCGGATGCCTTGGATCGACACCTCGGTCCAGGCGCTTCGGCAACGAAACGGTCCGAGCATTCACTCGCCGATGCAGACGAGCTTTACCGATTGGTGGCCGGGGCGGGATTTCGTCAGGTGACAATCGACACGACGACACAGAACATCCGATTCCCCTCGTCAAAGGAATATGTGCGACTACAGCTGGCAGCGACTCCGCAGGCAGGGCTGGTCAGCGGAATGGATGCCGGACATCGCGACGCAGTCATCGCAGCGATCATGGGTGATGTAAGTGCTTCGCTGGCAATCTATTCAACTGGAGGGGAGCTGATGTTCCCCCAAGAGGCTCACGTCGTGCTCGCACGCAAATAGTGCAGCTGACTCTGCGGCATCCGGTGTTCAACAGCGCCCACGCAAAGTGAGCCTAATTAGAGGAGGAGCGTAGCAACCCCTCCTCCTTGGCAGCAATCTCGAAGGCCTTCCTTACGTCCTCGGGTGTGCCCTCACCTTCAATGCAGGCCATGCAGGCTTCGACCGCCTTCGTCCACTTGGGTCCCCGCTTGGTCCACTTCATGAGTTCCGCAGCGGCCCCCTCGGGCATCATTCGGCCTGCTCCCTTCAGGCCAGCACTGAAACCCACTGTTAACGTCGTTCGCGGGTGAGAGGATGCGGCCGAAGCTTGACAGTGTAGGGTACAGCTCGCTGCCAGGCACGGAGGCGGAAATGAAATTGCTTGGGATTGCGCTCTTGTGCACGGGCATGATCAGCGTAGCAATGCCGGCCGTTCGCGCTGAGGATCAGCTTGTTCTGCCTAACCACGAAGAAGCGCCAGAGCCGGCAGTTCATTGCGAGGGCCAAAACTGCCTTCCACCAGCTGATGACCCTGTCGAGGAATGCAAGGGGCAAGATTGCACGCCGGCTCCGCCGGTTGACCCAGGTCCACAGATTGAACAGGTCGACTGAACAGCATCAGCCGAACACCCCGACTACGAAGGTGATCGCGGATCCGTGGAGAAGGTTGGATTTCAGGTCCTCTCCCTCTACCATTTAACCAATAAGATACGTAGGCAAACCGCTACCATCAGCCACACCGCACGTACGGAACGCGATTTGGCGTACCGAATATCTCAAACAATATCTCGTCGGCTGTGAAGAACGTCGATTTCGCTGACGGCAGTTGCGATCAGGGCCGGAAAGACGGGGCTGGCAAATGGGCGTCCGCCGGTTGGATCGTCCAGAGCGGTGATTAGGCTGTTCGTGGCTGGATCGGCGGCGCTGCGGGGGTGGCGAACAGCGCCAGGAGGACGGCACACAAAAGCCTCAGCCAGTTGAGCAGGAGGCTGAAGTTGTAGCCGACGGCGGCAAGCACAGCGTTGTTGGCATCGCCCTCGGAGAAGGCCAGGAAGTTGCGGCCCATACGGTGGTCGTTCTTGAGATGGCCGATGACGGGTTCGACGGCGGCCCGGCGTCGCAGCGCCCGTTTGACGACCTTGGTGAGGCCGTCAACATCAGAGGTCACGGACAGTGTGCCGCGATGTGCCTGAGCGATCTGCGAAGCAATATAGAGTCCCAGCCCGAGACCTTGAGGGCTAGATCGGGGCCTCCCTCGCTGGAACGGCTGGAACAGGCGCTGCATTGTCTCGTGCGGAATGGGCTCTCCGGCATTAGACACGGATATCCGGAGTTCGCCGTCTCGGGTGGTGGCTTCGACCTTAATGGGCATGCCCGCGGCACAAAGTTACAGGTTCGAATCCTGTCGGGTGCAGCATTGCCGCAGTTCGCTTGCCGACAACTATTCCTGCTGGAATTGACAGGGCCAATCTTCAGGCCTCGTCAAGCCAGAAGGCAACTCGGTCCGGGCGTCTCCGCAAGCCATGTTGAGCTGCCACTGGGACAGACCCGCCGAATTGGAAAGGTCGACGCCCTCGATACGGGTCAGAAAGAAAAAGGCGCGGTCAAAGTCTATCGGCGCGGTGAACGTCGCTCCTCGGAAGTCCGCCCGTGCGAGATTGGCAAACGAGAAGCGGCTGCCGCTGATATCGGCGTCATGGAACTGCGCACGCCCCAATTCTGCCTTTGTGAAATCAACATTGGTCAGATTGGCGTCCTGGAAATTCGAGCGCTGCATTTCCGCGCTCGCAAACACAGCGCCCTGCGCGTCCATACGGCTGAAGTCGGTCCTGTAGGCCTCGATTCTGTCGAACCGGGCGCCTTTGGCGGTCGAGTCGGCCAGGGAAGCACGCACAAGCGTTGCCTTCTCAAGATTTGCCGCAAGGAGATTGCTGTTCCTGAGGTCGGTCGAAGTGAAATCAACACCGAACAGGTTCGCCCCGCTCAGGTCCTGTCCTTCTAGGATGAGAAGCTTCTTGTCACACTCGTGCCAATTGACGCCAGGCGTTGCGGCTGCGTGGCAATTGTGAGCAGCAGTGGCGTTCTGCCAAGCAAACACAGTGCAAACCGCTAGAACCAAGCCGGATGCGCCGTAAGCTCTGGTTCGCCTCAAAGTCATTGTTGCTGGACCTCTGCTACTCGCCGAAACTCAACCTTACCACATCTGCTGACACTCGAGCCACCGTGACCACCGCCGTCACAGTTAGCGCATTTCTCATATTCAAACTCTTGACCCGAACCAGTCAATGCCGCTGCACGGCGGCATCGTCGCCAGAGGGTGGTGAGCGGTCGCCCGTTCTGACCAGCACGAACGAGCATCTTGCGCCATTTGCCGACGTCAGCGAGTGCAGCCACTATGGTCCCAACTCGTGTTCATATCGGACGTTTCCGGTCTGACGCCGCGCGGATCGGGGCGTCTCCCGCCATTGATGCGATCGAGTTCGCAGCCACCTGGCGCAAGGCGGAAGGTTCTGATCCGCCCTTTCTTGCTGCTGCGGTAGGAAGACTTCTTGTTTCAGCCATAAGCCCAAATTGCTGGATTTGGCAGCCCAGGAAGGATAGGCTTGGTTTTTGGTTCAAGCGATGGAACAGAGACTAGCCGCAATTCTGGCTGCCGATATGGCGGGCTACAGTCGGCTAATGGAGGCCGACGAATCCGGCACGCTCGCACGTCTTCGGACCCATCGCATAGAACTGGTCGATCCCGCCATCGCGAAGAACAAGGGCCGGATCATCAAGACCACCGGAGACGGCATGCTCGTTGAGTTCCAGAGCGTGACCGATGCCGTGAAATGCGCCGTGGAAATCCAACAGCGCATGAAACGGCGCAATTCGGATGTGCCGCAAGAACGGCGTATCGAATTCAGGATCGGCATAAATCTCGGCGACATCATTTTCGACGATGAGGACATTTTCGGCGACGGCGTCAATATTGCCGCGCGCATCGAGCAACTCGCCGACGTCGGCGGTATCTGCGTGACCGCAGCGGTGGCGACCCAAATTGCCGACCGTCTCGAAATTGCCATGGAGGACTTGGGCGAGAAGACGTTAAAGAACATCAGCCGCCCGGTTCGCCTCTATCGCATTGGGTTCGACAGTCCTGTCCTGCCAGAAGTCGAGGCAAAGCGATCCATCTCGAAACCTTCGATAGTGGTGCTGCCATTCAACAACATGAGCGGCGACCCCGAGCAGGAATTTTTCGCGGACGGACTGACCGAGGACATCATCACCGAACTGTCCCGCCACCATGAGCTGTTCGTCATCTCGCGCAATTCCAGCTTCGTCTACAAGAACCGCGCCGTGAATGTGCGCGAGGTGGCCGAGAAACTCGACGTCCAATACCTGGTGGAGGGAAGCGTCCGCAAGATCGGCGACAGGGTGCGCGTGACGGTTCAGCTCATCGACACGGCGAATGACGCTCATATTTGGGCAGACAAATATGACCGGAAGCTGGACGACATATTCGCGATTCAGGATGAGGTGACCGCGGCGATCGCAGCCACGCTGCCCGGTCGTGTCGAGGCGGCTCAGCGGGACCAGCTCGCGCGGGCGAAACCTGCAAACATGGCCGCGTATGAATGTGTGCTTGCTGCCAAGGTGCTGCATCACCGAAGCACGATTGCGGATAACGAACGCGCGCAAACCTTGATAGGCAGGGCCGTCGCGCTCGACCCCGATTATGCCCATGCCCATGCCTGGCGGGCCTGCATTCTTGGCCAGGCCTGGGTCCATAACTGGTGCGAAGACAGGGATGCCGTCTGGAACGACATCATGGCAGCGCTGGACAGGGCGCTGGCGCTGGACGACAACGATGCCGATGTCCACCGCATCCTCGCCGCAGTGAACGTGAACAACAATGAGCTGACCACAGCGCGCTACCATCAAGAGCGCGCCCTCGCCCTCAATCCCAATTACGACCTCGTGGTGGTGCAGCAAGGCGAGTTATTGACGTGGCTGGGGAGGCCGGAAGAGGGAATTGAATGGATCCGCAAGGCAATGCAGTTGAACCCGCACCACCCGGAGAGGTTCTGGAGCCATCTGGGAAAGGCGCATTTCGCCGCGCGCCAGTATGGCGAGGCGATCGAAGCTTTCATGCATCTGTCAACCATGGACTCGGTTCAGCACGCTTTCGCCGCTGCCTGCTACGGCTGGCTCGGCGACGAAATCGCGGCCGCGGCGCATCTAGGCAAGATCAGAACGCTCGATCCCCAATTCGACCTCGATTCATTTATCGCCACCCTGCACTATGCCCAGGAGTCTGATGTGCAGCACGTCCGCGAAGGACTGCTGAAAGCCGGTATTGCCCACCTGTAGCCAGCCCGTAACTACGAACCAGATCCAATCGGGGACAGGCAAAAAAGACCGGCCCCCACCGATGCGGACCTTGTGGCATGACCGAACGACGGGCGGCTTAAGTCATGGGCGTGAATTCGGCCGGGGCGATCCACTTAGGGTCAAGACTCGGTCGCTCTCAGTGATTGGGTTCTGACCTTACCGATACTCAAAGATCGACCTGAAAATTCCGGGCGCGATCACCGACAGCGGATTGACGTCCAGTTTGGGCTTGTTGGCATCGCCCCTTAGCCGGTAAGTCACGCCGATCAGGCCGCGATCGCGGCCATTGCCGAGCAGCGCGCCGAACAGCGGCAGTTCGCCGAAGATGCGGTTGATGCCGTAGACCGGCATGAAGGTGCCGGTCATGTCCATGTTGTTGTTCTGGTCGTAGAGCGTGCCCTGGAAGGTGGTGCCGATCCGCGGGCCGCGCAGCACGCCATTGGCCAGCTTCAGATAGCCGGCGCCCTTTTCGATCTCGGAAAAGCCGCGCTCGAACTTCACTCTCGACGTGTCGATATTGGCTTTGACGGCTTCGTTGAGGCTGCGGCTGTCGCCGGCCGGCGTCGTCGATACGAGCGAGGCGAGTTTCGGCTCGTTGACCACGAAGAAGTTGTGCGAGTCGACCTGGCCCTTCATCGGCCCATCACTCGCCCCGGCGAGCGCCAGCGTGATCGAACCGCCCTCCATATGCTCGTAGATGTTGAGGAACCGCAGGATTGCGCCGGCGTCGGCCGATCGCACGTTGAGGGCGCGCTTGCCGGCGCCGGTCGTATTGCTGATGCTGATGGCAGCACCCGAACTTGCCGTGGCGCTCACCTTGAGCCCATTCACCCTCGAGCCGGCGGCGCTGTAGTCGAGCTTCAGGTTCGACAGCGTCTCGTTGTGGAAGCCGGTCAGCGAATTGACGTCGGCGCTGACCGAAATCGCGTCGGAACCCGTGGCCTTGGTGGCGGTGTCGACATCGGACGTGAATTGCTTGATCAGCGAGCGCGCGTCCAGCGCGCTGCCGCTGATGTCGATCGCGTAGCCCTTGCCCGATCGCTTCACCGACACGGCAACATCGTCTCCCCGGTTCAGCTTGACGTTGCTGAACCGCGCCGAGGACAGGGCGCCGTTGACCAGCACCACGTCGCCGTCGATCGAAAAAGTCTTTCCATTCAGGTCGAAGTCGGACAGCGTCGTGGTGTCGCCGGACTTGGCCATGGCAAATGTGACATTGGCTGAAATGCCGGGCCCCTTGCTCCAGCCCGCCCAGGGAATGTCCAGCCTGGCATTGGTCAGGTCCGCCGAAACAGTCTGGTTGCCCGTGTTGCCCGTGCCGCTCTTGTCGATCTCAACCTTGACGGTTCCGGAAAGCAGCTCCGACAGGCCAGGCATGGCGGCGGCACGTATCTTGTCGTCGAGCATCAGCGCCACTTTCCGGCTGCGTGGCGGTCCGCCATCCCTGAGCGGTTCGATCAGGTCGAGTTCGGCTGGAATGCCGTTGAGCAGCACCTTGGCTGATATCACGGCCTTCTCGGGTTCGACCGTGATCGAACCATCGGCGTGCGTCACCGTCTGGTCTTCGAACGGCTTGCCCAGCGACAGGTCTTTGTAGTCGAGCGTCACCAGCCAATCGAGCTTCGAGCTGTCGACGCCGCGCTGTAGCGGAATGTCCGCCTTGACGTGGCCGGTCACCGTGCCGGACAGGTCGTCCGGCAGCAGGCCGACATGGCGCATGGCGTTGATCGGCTCGTAGGAGGCGAGCTCGGCGATTGCCGACGCCTCCCCGGCGACGTCGATATCGAGCGCGCCGATCACCGGCGGGCGGTTCGCCGCCTTGACCGTCATCGTGCCGTTGCTTGCCGCCACCGTGCGGCCGCTGACCATATAGACATTGCCTGAGGACAAGGCGACATCGACGTCATTGCCGTGGAATTCGACAACGCCGACGGCATCGCGTATCGGCGGAATGTGACCGGCCGTATCGAAGCGCGATCCTTCGATCTGGAAACGGCCGAACACTTCATCTGATGAAAGCGGGATCCCGTTGCCCAGACGCCCGGGCGCGACCTGGAACTGCAGGCTCGCGTCAACGACGCGGCCGCCGAACAGGTTCTTCAGCACCCAAAGGCGAGCATTTCGCGCGGAAAACCAGGGCCACAACTGCTTGACATGCGAGACCGGCATGTCGTGGACGTTGAAGGCCACAGATATGCCCGGCACCTTTCCCCTAGCGAATTCGACCGAAGCCGTGCCCAGCGCCTCGCTGGCGGCTCCGGACCTGATCCCGATCTGCTCGGCTACGAGCTTGCGGCTCCGGGTCTGGTAGACGCCGGCAACGCGGGCGATGAAATCGAGCGCAGGTTCGGAGGATTCCGAAGGCGCCAGCGTCGAATGGTCGCTGGTCAGGTCGTAGCGATAGGACGGCTCCTCGCCCGCTGTTCCTGTCGCCGGCTTCGGCCCGATCGAACCGGCGAAATCGAAGGTCGAGCGACCGGTCCTCACTTGCAGCCGGTCCACCTGGATCTTGTTGGCGCCGGCGACAAGTGTCGCATCGAGATCGACGTCGGCTGGAAGCGAGCCACGCGACCCAAGATCGAGCACGGAACCGGCGAACGACAATGAGGCCGTCAGCTGCGACGCGTTCTCGCCGGATCCTTCCGATCCCGCCAGCTTCAAGGCAATCGCGCCCAGCGTCCCGCCTGGCGCAGCCGCAGCCTCGCCGGTCTGCGCTATCTCGACGCTGGCAGCCAATGCCGTCACGCGCCGCGTCGTCGTATCGCGGGTGGCTGAGGCGGCGATGGTGAGTGCCCTGCCGTCGACATCCGCGTCGGATGAAAACTCCATGCCGCCCGGCCCCGACTGCGCAACGGTGGCATCTGTGATCCTGACCAGTTTGACCGACCCGGCCTCGGGCAGGATGAGGTCGACATTGCGGAGGTCGATCCGGCGCATCGAATCCTCGCGCACCGCATCGAGCGCGTGGTTGATACTGGCAAACACCGTGCCGGCCAGTCTTTCCGGATCGATGAGGCCGTCGTCATTGCGCAGCGCCGCCGTCCAGTCGCCACCCGACGGCATCGCGGCCATAGTAATGCGCGCATCGGAAATCCTGGCGCTGGTAAGCCGCACCTTACCCGAAAGCAGCGGTATCAGCCTTATGCCGAAGCGGACACGCCCGGCGTCGGCCATCGGCTTGCCGTCGGCGGTCCTGAGGCTGACGTCGCTGACCTGCAGCGCTATGAAGCTCGATCCGTCAAGCGTGAGATTGGCCGGCCCGACCGCAACATCGACGTCGACGCCGGCCAGTTTCTCGATGGCCGTTTCGGCTTCGGCCCGCAGCCGCTCGGTGCCGAAGCCGGACATGCCGATCGCATACACAGCGGCGGCGGCCAGCAGCACAAGCACCACAAGACCGGCAAACAGCCGCGCAAGAATACGAACGCCGCGGCCGATCGACGCCTGGCCGAGCGGCGGCACGCGGCACGCGGACGGGAAGGCACCCAGGTCGGTGATCTCATCACGCCTGAATCTGATCTTCTCGTGCTGCGGCTGCTCCTGATCCACGCAATTTTCCGTTGAACGAACTCGACCGGTGGACGAATCCCGGTTTGACATTATATCGATGCGGCTTGGCGCGTAACCACAAACAAGGGCATCGATATGGCTGATCTCGACGTCGGCGATCTGGCGCCGCAATTCGATCTTCCCCGCGACGGCGGCGGATCGCTCAGCCTCGCGGCCTTGCTGGGAACGCCGGTCGTGCTTTACTTCTATCCGCAGGACGACACCACAGGCTGTACCAATGAGGCGATCGGCTTTTCGCAGCTGAAGCCGGAATTCGAAAAGCTCGGCGCCGTCGTGATCGGCCTGTCGCCGGACAGCGTCCGAAAACACGACAAATTTAAGTCGAAACATAATCTGACAGTCGATCTCGTCGCCGACGAGGAGCGCAATGTGATCGAAGCCTATCACCTGTGGGTCGAGAAGAAGCTTTATGGCCGCCGCTATATGGGCGTCGAGCGGGCAACGTTCCTGATCGGCGGCGACGGACGGATCGCCAGGATCTGGAGGAACGTTCGGGTCAAAGGCCATGCCGAGGCGGTGCTGGAGGCCGTCCGCGCGCTTTGACGTCAACACCGGCTGTGGCCTGAAAACCCCATGTGAGGCATGAGGCGCCGAAGCCTGCGCCTCATGCCCTCTTACCAATCCGGCTGCAACCCATGGGCTGCAACGAGCTGGGCGCTAGCAACCGACCGTTAACCTTAATGATGTGTAATCAGGCTTGTCGTTGGTGTCGTAACGAAAGCTTGGTCCCGTGAACGTAGCCGGTCAGTCAACGGTCTTTGGCAGGCGCAAGGAGCCCCACACGGTCATTATCGCCCGGGGCAACGAGATAAGGCATTTCACCATACGGCCATGGGCGGCCGCATTTTGCGGCTCCGCGCTGGCGGCGATGGCCATAGGCTATCTGCTGGCGACCTCCTACCTCGTGCTGCGCGACGACCTGATCGGCGCGACCACGGCACGGCAGGCGCGCATGCAGCAGGCCTATGAGGACCGCATCTCGGCACTGCGCGCCCAGGTCGACCGGATCACCAGCCGCCAGCTTCTCGACCAGCAGCTCATGGAAACCAAGGTTGGCGAACTGCTGGAACGACAGACCCAGCTCAGCCTGCGCCATGGCCGCCTCGGCCCCCTCCTCGAACGCACCGAGAGCGACGTCGGAACGCCGCCTGCCGCAGCCACTGCTGCGTCGGCGAAGTCGGATAAACGCGCCGACGTGACCGACGCCCAGCCGCAGGCCTATTCGGTTGCCGGCGTTGGCGCCGCCGATACCAGGCCGTTCTCCTTGTGGTCGACCCGCTCCGATCCGCTGCCGAGCGACACGGCGGCCGATCGTGCCGACAGGCTGTTCGTATCGATCAACGAGTCGCTCAAGGCGATAGAGAGCCAGCAGCTCACCCGCATCACCACGCTTGCCGACAACGCCTACAGAAACGCCGATGCAATTTCTCAGGCGCTCGAGGCGGCTGGCCTGCCGGTCGATAGCGATTTCGGCAAGAGCGATGCCGGTGGGCCGCTGATACCACTCGACAGTTCGATGACGTTCGACAGCAAGGTTAGAGAACTCGACGAGGCGCTGGACGCGCTCGACCGTCTGAAGACGGAGGCGCGACGGCTGCCGCTCGCCAATCCCGCCCCCGGTCGCTCTGTCACCAGCCCGTTCGGCGTGCGCACCGACCCGCTCCTCGGCACCGCCGCGCTGCATTCAGGGATGGATTTCAGGGCGCCGACCGGAATGCCCGCCAAGGTCACGGCGCCCGGCATCGTCGTCAAGGCCGGCTGGAACGGCGGCTACGGCCGCATGGTCGAGGTCGACCATGGCAATGGCTTTGCGACGCGCTATGGGCATCTCAGCAAAATCGACGTGACCGTCGGCGAGAGGCTCAACGCCGGCGACGTCATCGGCAAGACCGGCAGCAGCGGCCGCTCGACCGGCCCGCATCTGCATTACGAGATCCGCCACAATGGCGAAGCCCTCGACCCGCTGCGCTTCCTGAGGGTCGGCAAGAAGGTCGCGCAGTATCTTTAGTGGCTGCAGCCATCGCCCGGGCTGCAAAAGAGTGCCGTCGGAAAACTGCCGATCTCCCCCGCAAGGGGGGAGATCCGCAGCTTCGCCGTTCCGCCCCGCACTTCATGCACCGGTCAACTATTTTTGAATTCCATTTGACTGAATAAATATTCGGTGCGAACCTCAATGTCTCCTAGGGATGCAAGACATGGCACTGCGGGGGACCAATCAGGAATTCGGGAGGCCTTACAACAGGCGCATCGTCCTCGAGTCCATCCGCCTTCACGGTCCGATCGCCCGCGGCGATATTGCCCGGCGGGTCGGGCTCACCGTGCAAACGGTATCGACCATCGTTCGCGAGTTGGAAGAACACGGCTACGTTCTGTCCATGCGCGAAGAGCCGCGGGGGCGCGGGCTGCCCCCGGCGACCCTGCGGATCAACCCGGAGGGCGGCTATGCCGTCGGCATCCATGTCACCCCGCTGGGTATCAATGCGGCGCTGATCAATTTGAGCGGAGACGTGATCGAGAGCGCCTACCGCGAGGCCCCCAACGCAACGCCCGACCATGCCTTCGACCTGATCGGCGCGATGGTGCTTGAATTGACCCGACTGCGGCCGGGCGGTCGCGTTCTCGGCATCGGCATGGCGCTGCCCGGCCCTTTCGGGGTGGAGTCGATGAGCTTTATCGGCCCGACGACGATGACCGGCTGGAAGGACGTGGCGCTTCGGGAACGGCTGGAGGCCTCGACCGGGCTGCCCGCGTTTTTTGAGACCGACATGGCGGCCGCGGCAATGGGCGAGCGCCTGTATGGCCTCGGGACGGGGTATTCCGAATACTACTATCTCTATTTCGGAGTCGGTCTTGGCGGGGTCATGGTGCATGACGGAAGCGCGTTGCGCGGCGCCTGGGGAAATGCCGGCGAAATCGGACACATCCCTGTCGTGCCTGGTGGCGAGCCGTGCCCCTGCGGCAATCGCGGCTGCCTCGAACGGTACCTCTCGCTCGAGGCGCTGCGGCGCCAGAACATCAGCGACGCCGATTGGGTCAGTGAAATCGGGCCGATCTTCCGCAACGCCATCACCATCATCGAGAACCTGTTCGATCCCGAAACCATCATCCTCGGCGGGCTGGCGTCCACCGATCTGCTTGAACGGCTGGCCGTTTCGGTTGCGAACCTTCCCAACTCGATCTCGGCGCGAAAGGACCGCACGGCGCCCCGTGTCACCGTCGCACGCGGCGGCCAGCATGCGGTGCTGCGCGGGGCCGCAGCGCTTGCCGTCTCAGGGGTGCTTTCGCCACGCTTCGGCCAGATATTCACCGCCGAGCGCGAACGCGGGCGAGATATCCTGCAAGGCAAGGGGATTGCGGCATGAGCGGAGCTCAGCCTGGCATGAGTGAACCTCTGCTGGTGCTCGACAACGTCGCCAAGAACTATGGCGCGATCGAAGCGCTCAAGGGCATCAGCTTCTCGATCGGCAAGGGCGAGGTGGTGGCGCTTCTGGGCGACAACGGCGCCGGCAAATCGACACTGGTCAAGATCATCGCCGGCGGCCTGGAGCCGACCTCCGGTCGCATGCTGTTCGAGGGAAAGGAATTCCTCGCCAAATCTCCCGCCGAGGCCAAGGCCGCGGGGATCGAGACCGTCTACCAGGACCTCTCGCTTTGCACCAATGTCGACGTCGTGGCCAATTTCTTCATGGGCCGCGAGATCACCAGGAAATTTCTTGGCGTTCCCGTGCTCGACGAACCCGCCATGGAGCAGGTGGTCGAAAAGGCGCTGGCCAGCGCCGGCACGCGCATCCCTTCGCTCAGAACCAATGTCGAGCACCTCTCGGGCGGCCAGCGGCAGGCCATCGAGCTCAACCGGTTTGTGCATTTTGGCGGCAAGCTCGTGCTTCTCGACGAGCCGTTCGCAGCACTCGGTGTCGAGCAGACGCGGCGCGGTCTCGACATGATCCGCCAGGTGGCGAGCCAAGGTATCGGTGTCGTCATCATCACCCATATCATGCCGCAGGCCTTCCAGGTCGCCGACCGGATCGTGGTGATCCGGCAAGGCGTCGTGGCAGGCGATGTCGCGCGCAACAAAACAAGTCCCGACGCGGTGATCAACATGATCACCGGAGAGACGCTCGCCGGTGCCGGACCGGCAGGCTGAGGGACAAAATGAGGGGTCCGGCGCAAAAGGAGCGAACGACATGAAGAAAATACTTCTTGCTGTCTTCGGTATCCTGGCACTGGCCTTTGCCACGCTCACGCCGGCATTCGCCCAGTCCAAGGGCACCGTCTACTATCTGGTTCCGACATTGCTCGATGAATTCCAGACCGGCTCGGTGAGCGCTCTGGAGATGTTCCTGAAGCAGGTCGGCTATGAGATGAAGACGCTGAACGCCGATAACAAGACCGACGCTCAGCAATCGCAAATGAACGACGTTATCGCGCTCAAGCCGTCGGCGATCATTCTCGCTGCCGTCGATTTCAATGCGTTGAAGCCGTCTATCGAGGCCGCCCGCGCCGCCGGCATCCCGGTGGTCGAGTTCGATCGCCAGATCACCGCGACACCGTCCGACTTCACGTCGGTGGCGGGAACGGTCGAGATCGGCCAGATTGCCGCCGATCAGGCCGAGAAGCTCTTGAAGGCGAAGCACGGATCGGTGAAAGGCAAGATCCTCCAGGTGCTCGGCGATCCCGGCGACCCCTACACGCTCGACATCCAGAAGGGTTTCGAGGAGAAGATGAAGGCGTTCCCGGACGTCAAGATCATCTCGGTTCCGGCCATGCAATGGGGGGCGGATGCAGCCGGGACCATCGTCAACGACCAGATGCTCGCCAATCCTGATATCGACCTGATCTTCAGCCATGCGGCGCACCTCTCGGTCGCCGCCGTCGCCTCGCTCGAGGCCGCAGGCAAGAAGCCGGGCGACGTCATGCTGATGAGCTCGAACGGTGCGCCGGTCGGCCTCGACCTGATCCGCAAAGGCTGGCTCAACGTCGAAGTCGAGCAGCCGCTCTACGCTCAGGCCGCCGCCGTCGCCATGTTCATGGACAAGGTGGTCAACAAGCAGGAGATCAAGCCGGGCGAGTACGACGTGCTCGGCCTGAAGTCGACCGTGACCATTGAAGCCTGGGGACCGAACATCAAGATCCCCGGCGCTGCGATTACCAAGGAAAACGTCGACAACCCGGCCTTCTGGGGCAATCTGAAGCCGCCCTCGGGCACCGTGAAGCCGGTCGAATAGCA
This sequence comes from Mesorhizobium delmotii, assembly GCF_900149755.1. NCBI lineage: Bacteria > Pseudomonadati > Pseudomonadota > Alphaproteobacteria > Hyphomicrobiales > Phyllobacteriaceae > Mesorhizobium > Mesorhizobium delmotii. Next base: position 156,695 of record NZ_FUIG01000042.1, read on the forward strand.
AAGTCGCCTAGGGCTTCGGGCCACGCTGGCCCGGAGCTCAACCGGCGCGTTCGAACGGACGCGCAAGGGAAGCTGCAGCAAATTTCAATCCGCGCATGATCCTTTCCGAGAATCGATGCGCTAGACGGATCAGCACATGAATCCCCGCACGCGCCACGCCCTCGAGTTCGTCCTCGACAACCTCGTCTGGTTCATGCTGGTCTTCGTGCTGGTGGTCTTCTCCATCTCCATTCCGAACTATTTCCAGCTCGGCATCTTCGCCAACATCATAGAGGCGTCGAGCGTGCTTGGCGTCATGTCGATCGGCCTGGCGCTGGTCATCATCACCGGCCACATGGACCTGTCGGTCGAATCCGTGGCGGCGCTCAGCGCCATGGCGGTCGGCATCCTGTTCTGCTCGGCGGGCATCGGCCTTGGTGTTCAATTGCATCCGGAATGGCTGATGGTTCCGGTTTCGCTGTTTATTGCCCTTGCTGTCGGCGGCATCGTCGGCGTCATCAACGGCTACCTGGTCGTCAAGGTGAAGATGAGTGCTTTCATCATCACGCTGGCGTCCTACATATGGGTGCGCGGCCTCGTGCTGGTTATTTCCGGCGGCCGCTCCGCGCAGGATCTTGCGCCGGCAATCCGCTGGTTCGGCATTCAGCGCCTCCTTGGCCTGCCGCTCACCGCCTGGATCACCATTTCGTGTTTCGTGATCTTCTCGCTGATCATGGCCAAGACACCCTTCGGCAGGCACCTCGTCATGATCGGCGGCAACGAGACCGCAACCTTCCGCGCCGGCATCCGCGTCACCCGGAACCTCGTCATCGCCTTCGTTCTCGCTGGCGCCATCGCCGGCCTTGCCGGCTGGCTGCTGGCGATCCGCACCTCCGGCGCCACCGCCAATCTCGGCGTCGGCCTGCTGTTCAACGCGTTCGCCGCCGTCGTCATTGGCGGCGTCAGCCTGAAGGGCGGCGTCGGCACCCTGCCCGGCGTTTATGCCGGCGTCCTTTTGCTGTCGGCCATCAACACGGCGATCAACCTCATGGGCCTTCCGGCCAACTTCACCCAGGTGATCCACGGCCTGCTGGTGCTTGCCGCCGTGCTGCTCGACGCTTTCAAGCAAACCATTCGCCAGAGGCTGGCATGACCGGGCGGCTCAAAGACAAGATCGCGCTGATCGTCGGCAGTGCGCGCGGCATCGGCAAGGGCATCGCACAGCGCTTTGCCGAAGAGGGCGCGAAACTGGTCCTGGCCGATACCGAGGTCGATGCCGGGCAAGCGGCCGCGGATGAGCTCGGCGCTGCCTTCATCCGCACCGACATCTCGCAGATGGCCGATGCGCGGGCCGCCGTTGCGCTGGCGCTCGACCATCACGGCCGTCTCGACATCATGGTCCAGAATGCCGGCATCTATCCGTGGCAGTTGCTGGAAAACACCAGTCCGGAGGACTGGGACCGTGTCATGGCGGTCAATTTGCGCGGCAGCTTCAATGCCGCCCGGGCCGCGCTCGTTCCGATGAAGGCGCAGCACTTTGGCCGCATGCTGTTCACCTCCTCCATCACCGGTCCGCACGTCACCAGCCCTGGTCACGGCCACTATTCGGCGACCAAGGCCGGCATCAACGGCCTGATCCGTTCGGCCGCTCTCGAATTCTCTGCCTATGGCATCACCGTCAACGGCGTCGAACCCGGCAATATCCTCACCGAAGCAATCCAGCTGCATCGCGGCGCCGCCTATATAAAGAACATGGAGGACTCCATACCGCTCGGCCGCCTCGGCAGCCCGCGCGACGTGGCCAATGCTTTCCTGTTCCTGGCCTCGGACGACGCCAGCTACATCACCGGCACGACCATCATCGTCGACGGCGGGCAGCTGCTGCCCGAAGGCAAGGATTTCCGGCTGCTTCCGCCATGATCCTCGATTTCGGCGCCGGTTTCTTCCTGCACCAGGCAACACGGCAGATCATGGCAGCACTGATGGTTCGTCTCAAGACCGGCGACGCGGGCAAGGATGAAAGCCAAAGCGGCTTGGCTTGGCGTCGGAAGTAGCAAGTTGAGGCCTGGCCTGATGTGCCGCGGCGCCGAGGAAACAAGACGCAAGTCGCGTCGATAAAACTCGATTCGCTACCAATACTTCAACATCGGTTTACCCGAAGTTGGTAACAGCAACGACGCTCGTTTTCATGATCTAGCAAAGGTCCTACCTTGCCGCAGCATTACAACTCTCCTTTCGGCCACCGGAGCGGTTGCAACTTGGGATTGCACCGCTGCAAACTCCTGACGTTCGCCGCGATCGCCGATGGGAAGCCTGGCCTTGCCATGGTCTGGAAAGACGGTGGCCAGGACTGCGGTGCCGGGAGCCGGGCTTGAGCGTCATTCGCGCCCTGGAAGGTGCCGATCTTCCGGCAGTCGCAGGCATGTTTCAACGCGTGCTGCGCAAAGAGCGGACCGAAGCACCGGCCGCGCTCATCGACTATATGAGACGGTTTTATCTGGAGGCGCCCGGTTGCGGAGGCGATCTCCGCTCGCTTGTCCATGTCAACGACGCCGGCCGCGTCTCCGGATTTGTCGGTGTTCACATATTGCCGATGCAATTCAACGGCCGGCAATTACGCGCCGCCATCTGCAGCTCGCTCATGGTCGAGGATCATGAACGCGACCCGATGGCCGGCGCCCGCCTGTTGAAAGCTTACCTGGATGGTCCGCAGGACATCTCCTTCAGCGAGACGGCCAACGACATCTCCGCAAGGTTGTGGACACGGCTGCGCGGCGTGGTCCTGCCGCAATACAGTCTCGACTGGGTACGCGTGATGCGGCCGTCGAGCTTTGTGCTCAGCCTTTCCGCCAGTCGTATTAAGCTTGCCCGAATGTTCAATCCCTTTGCGCATGCCCTCGACCGATTTTATTGCAGACGAATGAAGTCCAGCGAACGACGCTGGTCCGGTGTGGCGGCGGACGGGGCAGGTCATGGCGCATTTCGGACATCCGAAATCGACAGCGACACATTTGCCAAGCTCGTCGAACCGTTGACCGCCCAGTTCGCCCTGCGCCCGGCGTGGGCGGAAGGCCAGCTCCATCATATCCTGGCCGATGCGGCACAAAAGCCGGATCTGGGCGAGCTTGTCTACGTTTCCGTGGCATCGCCGGTCGGCAGCAATGTCGGCGCATTCGCCTATCACGCGCGGGCGGGTGAAATCGGTCGCGTGCTGCAGATCCTCGCCCTCCCCGGCCAGGCAGGTTCTGTCATCGACTGCCTGATCGATCATGCCGCCGCGCGCGGCGTCAGCGGCCTGCGCGGACGCATTCAACCCGCACTTCTGGAAGCAATGCTTGGGCGACGCATAGCTTTCCTGACCGTTGCCTCGACCGTGGCGCATTCACGTGATTCCGAGCTTTTGGATGCCATGAAGAACTCGCAAGCTTTCCTGAACGGGCTTGCGGGCGAGCAGTGGAGCCGGCTGACCGGCGGCGGCTTCACCTGAAGCATTCAGTCGTGCGGGAGCGAAGTCATTGGCTGATCGTCGGAGGCCTTTGCCTTCGCTCAGTGGGAACGTCGCTAAGCGGCGAAACGTGACCCTGGTGGCGGCGCAAGGCGGTGACTGACGATCTGCCGACCTCTGACACTGATCCGGCCCTGACTGTCAGGAGCTTCTTGACTATGCCAGGCGGTCACGAATGCCCTGCGATATGTTCGACAAGGCGAGGTGCTTCCTCGGCGATCACCAAGATGATGCCTGACTTGCGTGTGGAGGCGAAGTCCAGCCCTGCGAAGTAAAGGCCCGGCAGGGCGGCCACGCCATCCGCGTGAACAGGCTGTCCCGCGCTGTCGAGCGCACCGGGAAGCCTCATCCAACTGAAATCGCCCTTAAAGCCCGTGCACCACACCACGCTCGTTACGCCGGAGCGGGAGAGATCGAGCGAACCGATCGTCGGGTTCGGCTGACGCATCGCGACCGTCTCTGCCGGGTCGGGCTCCGCAACGGGTGCATCGATCCCCATGCGGCTGATATAGTCGTCGACATGGCGTTTGACATTTTCGGAGGCTTCATCCGCAAAGCGGACATTCGCTTCGAGATCGTCGGCAAGCGAGAGGCTGCCGCCATCCTCGATGCCGGTGAGACGCCCAAGCAGCACGACACCCTGGGCGCTCAGCGCCTGAAGGCTTATCGTATGCGTCGACCCGAGCACACCACGCGGCGGGATGCGTCCCGCAAGTCGAATGACTTCCTCCCGGCGCACATCGAGAAACCCGCTTTCGAGCAGCCAGACCATGATGTCGCGACCCCGGTAGCGCCGTGGGAGCCGTCCGACACGACTGGTCGCAAGGAAAACCGTTCGACCCGCGTCCGCCAGCTCCTCCGCGATCTGGGCACCCGATTGGCCGCTTCCGACCACCAGCACCGCTCCATCGGGCAGATCGGCAGCGCTGCGGTAGCCGGAAGCGTCGATCTGGCGGAGAGCGGGCGACAACGCGGCGGCCCAGACCGGGCGCACCGGACAATTCAGGCTGCCGCTTGCGACGATCACATTGCGCGCCCAAAGCGTGCCGTGTGATGTGGTCAGCCGATAGGCGCCATTCTCGTGCGTGAGTTCGCTTACCGCAGTATCCGGTTCGATCGGCAGCGCGTTGCGCCCGGCGAAATCCTCAAGGAGAGTGACGAACTGATCGCGCGTTAGGGCGCCATCCGGATCCGGACCGTCATAGCAATCGCCCGGCATGACGGTCTGCACGTTGGGAGTATTCATCCGAAATAAATCCCATCGCTGTGTGCGCCAGGTCTCTCCTATGCGGCCCCGCTCCAATACGCTGTGGCGCAGGCCCCGTCGCGCCAGCCAATAGCTGACACCCAGGCCGGCCCAGCCGGCCCCGATGACGACAGCATCGAGAACATCGCCGCCATCGGTCATTTGCTGCGGTGATCTCATAATCGCCCCCGGCAATCTCGCCGCGCAGCATTAAGCCTTGTCCACGGCAACGAGTCCAGCACCGCCGATTTCCGTCCGACTGGCCTACCGCATTCCGGTTCGCCAGCCTCTCGCCAGACCGCAAGGCGAGCCCAAGAACCTCCAACGTAGTCTCCATCGAGAACTCCGTTTGCTCGTTCACGGAAAGCCGATCACAGATCAAGACGGACAGGGCAATGTTGGGGCGGAACATCGGTCACCCTGAAGCGCTCGCCGTGGCTAATGCATGTCGCGCAAAAGTGTGCAGCGGTTTTGCGATAACGACATGCATAAAAACAACAACCTAAAGCGCGTCGCATGAGGCCGGTAGAGGCCGGTCAAACGCGACGCGCTTTAGGTTGGAAAGGCAGGTCAGGTATCGACTTCCTCGACCTCATCAACGAGTTGCGGACGCAGATGCAGATAGCGCGTCGCCTTGCGCTTGGCGGTGATGTCGGTCCAGACGCGTTCCACTTGCGAGGCAGTCAGTCCCGCCGCCTGCCCCACCACTTCGGCGGCCACACCGTTGTTGAGGCCGCAAAGGCAAAGATCCATGCGGTCATAGGGAAGCGAGAAGTAGAACTCCTCCTGCGTCTGTGCCAGCGAATAGGTATCGGTGGTCGGCGGCCGGTTGCGGATTTCCTCGGGAACGCCGAGATAGGCCGCCAGCGCGTAGACTTGCGTTTTATAGAGATGGGCGATCGGCTTGACGTCCGCCGCGCCGTCACCATTCTTGACGAAGAAGCCCTGATCATATTCCAGCCGGTTCGGCGTTCCAAGAACGGCGAAGTTCAGGCGATCGGCATGATAGTATTCGATCTGCTTGCGGGTGCGCTGCTTCATGTTGGTGGCGGCGACGATACCGAGATAGACCGGGAGTGGCATTCTTACTTTGGTCTGCTTGCCCTTGGGGTCCTGCACCACCAGCGACGAAATATTGTAGCCTTCGCTCTTAAGCGCATTCGCGATCACTATCTTCGAGGCCCAGCCTTCGCTGTATTCCGGGACCAATTCGCGTATGAAAGCGTCGCGGCGCTGATAGCAGCCCATCGCGCGCAGGGCCGGCCCTATATCCTCCACAATAGCCTCGACACCGAAAGTATCGGCGACAAGCCGACCGAGCCGTAGGCTTTCCGGATCGGAATCGTTTTCCGGCATGAAGAGGCAAAGTACATTCTGGCCGCCGACGGCCCGCGCCGCCAAGGCGACCGAAACGCTGGAATCGATCCCGCCGGAAAGACCGAGCACGAGGCCGCGCTTGCGAATGCCGCGCAACTGCTTGCGCAAGGCCGTCACGATCCTGTCCGTTTCGACGGCGGGGTCGATCGCCAGAGCCTGCGACAGAAAGGTCTGCGCGTCCTCGGTCGGGCGAACACTCACTGCGCGGCCTCCATCATCTCTGCCGCAAGCCGGCGGCTGACCTTGCCCGTATCCGTCTTCGGCAGTTCCCGGCCGAACTCGATGACCTTGGGGACCATGAAGTCCTCAAGGTGACGTGCGCAGTGGCGCATGACATCTTTTTCGCTGAGCGTCGGGTCCGAGGGTACCACGAATGCGCCGATCGCATGCCCGAGCACCGGATCCGGCACGCCGACGACAACGGCTTCCGCGACGCCGGGATGGGCGTGAAGCACGGCTTCCACTTCCTTCGGAGCCACCTTCTCTCCCCGCGTCTTTATGATGTCGTCCTTGCGGCCGACGAAATAGAGAAAGCCGTCCTCATCGGTCCTGAACAGGTCACCGGTGTAGAGAACCTTCTCCCAAGGAACCGGGCCCGCTCTGAGCACTCGTTCCGTCGCAGCTTCGTTTCGCCAATAACCCTGCATGACGTGCGGTCCGCGAATGACCAATTCACCCGCTACGCCTGGCGGCACGCGTTGCCCGTGGTCGTCGACGACAAAGGCTTCGGTGTTCGGGATGGCTATGCCGACCGACCCCGGCCGGCGACCGAGCTCCTCGGGCGGCAGGTAGGTGCAGCGCTTGCATTCCGTCAGGCCATACATCGAATAGAGCCTGACACCGGGAAAAAGAAACCGCAGACGTTCTATATGAGCCGGCGGCAAGGCAGCCGCCGTGTTGGAAATATAGCGAACGCTGGGCAGGAAGCCCGGCTCCAGGTCACGCATCTGCAGGATCATCGCTGCCATCGTGGGCACAAGCGGAAAACCGGTGGCGCCTTCCTCGCGGATACGCTCAAAGATCGCTTGAGGAAAGGCGAAGGACTTCTCGAGCGCGAGCGTGGCGCCGAGCCTGACGGCCATCAGCAACTGATAGAGGCCATAGTCGAAAGAGAGTGGAAGAACATTCAGAATGATGTCATCGGGCGTGTTACGCAGATAGGTGGTTATGGAGTCCGCTGCCGCGTCGCAATTGCGGTGCGTCATCATCACGCCCTTGGGCCGGCCCGTTGAGCCCGAGGTGTAGATCAACATCGCAAGATCGACGTCAATGCCACGGTGGTCTATCTCTCTGGCTTCGAGCGCCAGACAGTCCGCCAGGGACGTCGCCCCAGCCGGGCATTGGCCATCGGCGCCCACAGTCGAAGCCACGAAGATGCCGGTGTTGCCGCCGCACGCTTCGGCGACCACGGGCATCAGTTTTGCTTGCGTGAGGATCGCCGCAGCGTCGCAATCGGCAATGATGTAGGCAAGCTTGTCGGCCTTGGTGGACGGGTTGACCGGACTGAAGGTCGCCCCTGCCTTGAGGACGGCGAAAATCGAAACCGCGGCCTCCCAGCAATTGTCCATGAAAACGAGGACACGGTCGTCACGCCTGACGCCGTTCAAGAAGAGGGCCGCGGCAAGGCGGCTCGAAAGATCGTCCAGTTCTTCGTAGCGCAGCCTTCTATGCTTGGTGATCAATGCCGTTTTGGCGGGATGGGCAGCGGCCTTTGCGGCCAGAAAATGTTCGATCCGCACGGACGCTCCTCGCCGATCGCGCCTAGACTACCGGCGTTCCCGCTTTCGCCTTGATGAAGGACGAAATACGGTCAAGCGAATCCAGGTTGGCCGGTACAATGTCGGAATCGACCATTACAATACCGAAATTATCCTCAATGAAGGCCACGAGTTCCACCACGGCGGTCGAGTCGATGATGTCGTTCTCGATCAGCGAGGCTGTATCTGCAAGTTCGTACGACGTGTCGCCAAACAAGAAGTTGTCAACGATAAAGGCTCTGACCTTGTCCTTGATTGTTATCATCATTTTTTCCTTCCCTGGATTTCTCAGGCCGCTCGTGCTGCACTGACTTCTTGGCTGGTGAAATTTTTCTGCCACAGTTGGGTCGATAGGATGCCCACGAAGGCCGCGTTGTCGCGGAACCCGGACGCCGGCTGCGTGCGGCATTTCTCATGAAGGTTCGCCACCGCCTTGGCGTTGAACAGTCCGCCGGCAGCGATGCTCGCTTCGCTCAGCGCGTCGCGGACATAGTCCAGTTCACCGGCTCCAACGAAGGAGCGGGCTTCCGGGGCCCGGTAAGGCTGTTTGGTGCGCTCCCGGATCGCGCTGGGAAGCAGGTGCTTGGCTGCCTTGCGCAGTATGTGCTTTTCCACCAATCCCTTCAGCTTCATCTCCGGCGGTAGTCTTGCCGCGAATTCCACCAAACGAGGATCGAGGAAGGGGAAACGTCCTTCGATACCATGCGCCATGGCCATCCGATCACCTTGGCTGGAGAGGATATAACCCGGCAGGAGGAAGCGGGTTTCGAGATATTGCGCCTGATGCAGCGGGTGCCACAGGGAAAATGCTTGGGGCAACCGCCTGACCAGGTCCTCGGCCGCGTCATAGCCCTTCAACGTCGCACGCAGGTCACCGGAAAAGAAAATCTTCGCCGCCGCCGTGGTCTTGAAGCGCGGCCGATGCGAGAACAGCGGATCATCGAGCGCAGCGTTGCCGGCGCCGAAGAAAGCAGCCAGGTACTCCACGGACTGCTGCTGCAGACCCGGCAGATAGGGATAAAGCCTGCGGAACAGCTGCGGCCTCATGCGCGATGCCGGCTGCCGCCCGCAGAACCGGCGAACACGCGCTTCCCTGAAGACATCGTACCCTGCGAAGATCTCGTCGGCGCCCTCGCCGGTCAGCACCACTTTCAGGCCGGCCTGGCGAACAAGGCCGGACAACTGGTAGAGAGGTGCCGGTGCGGTGCGGATGATCGGCCGCTCGGCAAAGCGGATGACTTCGGGGAAGACGCCGGCGATATCGCCGGGATGGCAGGCAATGGTTCGATGCTGGGCGCCAAGTGCTGAAGCCATTTCGGTCTGGAAGGCGCTTTCGTCGTGCTCGGCGCTGTCGAACGTCACGGAAAATGTCTGCAGTTTGAGAGGGGTCATGCCGGCGGCAAGCGCCGAGACAAGGGATGAATCGAGCCCGCCCGAAAGATAAGAACCGACCGGCACGTCGGCGCGCATGCGAAGCCTCACCGCATCGGTCAAAAGGGCCTGCAGTTCCTCGGCCGCATCGTCCTCGTTCGTGACCTTAGACGGCGTATCCCGATGCGGATAGTCGAGGTGCCAATATCGTTTGACCGTGACTTGCCCCGGTGTCGCGATCATCACGCTTGCCGGCTCCAGCTCGTGGATATTGCGGAAAGCCGTGCGGGGAGCGATCGGCGCCCACAGCGTAAAAATCTGGTCGAGTGCTATCGGATCGATCTCGGCCGAGACGCCGGGGACCTTCAGCAGGGCTTTGATCTCCGACGCGAAGTAAAGCACGCCGTCCCTGCTCGTGTAGAACAGCGGCCGGACACCCATCCGGTCTCGGGCAAGCACCATACGCCGACGCCTGTTATCCCATATCGCGAAGGCGAAATCGCCGTTCAGGAGCGACAGGCAGTCTTCGCCCATCTCGTCATACAGGTGCAGGATGACCTCTGTGTCGCTCGACGTACGGAAGCGCCGGCCCTTGGCTATCAGCCCTTCACGCAGTTCCAGGTAGTTGAAAATCTCGCCGTTGAACGCAATCGTCAAATTGCCTGACACGTCGGACATCGGCTGCTGGCCATCGCCGATCCCGATCACCGACAGCCGCGCATGCCCGAGCCCGGCGTCGGCTGTCACAAATTTCCCTTGCTCATCCGGCCCGCGATGGGCGATCGCAGCTATCATGCGCGTAAGCAAAGCTTCCGCATCCCGGATCGAACCGAAATAGCCCCCGAATCCGCACATTACCTACGACCCATATATCAGCGATGCACGAAACATAGCCTCAATAGTTGCCTCAAGCGTTAACCGGATAACTTCGGCCAACACATGGTTAACAATAGTTAAACAACAAAGGTACTTTTTAGCTGATTGCCATGCCTTGATATAGAAGTGTTTTTCAATACAAATGCAACTGTTCTTCGAGCTACATCCGCCGAAGAATTGTTGCAGTTACGCCGCCGACGCCGCTTTGGATACGGCTGGTAGGCGCCATAGCTTACGTGATGGGGGCCGGGGCGCTGTCGGCACAATGAGACCGAGTTTGCTTGTAATGGGATGGCGACGTTGTGCATTGGCGATGCCGATCTTCCTGGTGTCGACTTCATCCTATGCAGCCGACGGAAATCTTGATGCTGGCTATGCGATAATGGGAACAGATGTTGATCCTGTTTCTCTGTACGGCTCTTGCCGGTGCCGGCATCGTCTGGCTCGGTCGCGTCCCCACAGGTAGCTCGGCGGTAGCAAAGCCGCTCGCGAGCGCGCCACCTCGATAGCGCTGTAGCGAGCGAGCGGCTTTGCGGTGGTCATCGACAGTTCGCCGGTGAGGTCGGGTTGCTGACACCAACCTGATTCGAAGGAACCATTGATGACCGACGACATGATGAACCTGCGCGCGCTCGTGGAGAAGACTCCGGATTCCGATCTCTTGCGCGAGATGATTGGCTTTGCCGCCGAGCGGCTGATGGAGTTGGAGGTTGGGGCCGCCACCGGCGCCGCCTATGGCGAGAAGAACCCGTTGCGCACGGCCCAGCGCAACGGCTATCGCGAGCGCGACTGGGAGACGCGCGCCGGCACCGTCGAGCTGCGCGCCCCCAAGCTCAGGAAGGGCTCCTATTTCCCCGGTTTCCTAGAACCGCGCCGCATGGCCGAGAAGGCGCTGACCGCCGTCATCCAGGAGGCCTAAGTCCAGGGTATCTCGACCCGCTCGGTCGACGACCTGGTCAAGGCCATGGGCATGAGCGGCATCTCCAAAACCCAGGTCAGCCGGCTGTGCGAAGAGATCGACGGCAAGGTCAAAGCGTTCCTTGAAAGACCCATCGAGGGCGACTGGCCATATCTGTGGATCGACGCCACCTACCTGAAGGTGCGCCGCGGCGGCCGCATCGTCTCGGTCGCCGTCATCATCGCTGTCGGCGTCAACGCGGACGGCCGGCGCGAGGTGCTGGGCATGGAGGTCGGCACGTCTGAGGCCGAGCCGATCTGGACGGAGTTTTTGCGCAAGCTGACCCGCCGCGGCCTGCGCGGCGTCAAGCTCGTCGTCTCCGATGCCCATGAAGGCATCAAGGCGGCCGTCACCAAGGTGCTGTGCGCGACATGGCAGAGGTGCCGCATCCACTTCATGAGGAACGTGCTGGCCCATGCCGGCAAGAGCGGGCGCCGCGTCGTCTCCGCTTTCATCGCCACCGCCTTCGCCCAGGAAACGGCCGAGGCCGCAAGCACGCAATGGCGCGCCGTCGCCGACCAGATCCGGCCGAAGGTGCCCAAGCTCGCCACCATCATGGACGACGCCGAGCCCGACGTGCTTGCCTACATGACTTTCCCCAAGGAGCACCGCGTCAAGCTGCATTCGACCACCCGATCGAGCGCCTCAACGGCGAGATCGATCGGCGCACCGGAGAGCGCGGCGACCAAGCCGTCAGCTACACCACTCCCTGGGACACGATCTCAAGATTTATCTAAGGGGTCTTAGCTGCTTGTCTACGGCATCCCTTAAGGGGCCGTCCCTCCGAATGTTTGCATCTACAGAGCTAACATTTTGTTCCAACTACAAAGGTCCATGTTCGGACGAGATACTCGCCACCGCTTAGTTGCCGGGCAACAACCGTGCTGGGGCGGCGGAGACCGAGCGCAGAAATAAATTCGGAGCTAGTTTCGATCTGTTCTTTTAGCTCGACCTCGAAGATATCCGAGACCACCCAACCACAATTATCTAGAGCCAACTCAAGCTTGTCGACACTTGAGCCCCGCCGATCTGCCAGAAAATCTAACGGAAGCGGGGTAAGCTTATCGCACCAATTCACCAGCAACCTCCCCCCCGGGGCAGTAACATTAGCTGCCAGCTTGAGGAACTCTTCAATATTCTCTAACTGCCAAATCACGGCATTGCAAAAAATAACGTCAAACTGTTGGAATTGAGCGCTGCAGCGCTTCAGGAATACTCCTGCGTCCTCCACCTCAAAGGCAACGTTCGCTCGTTGGATGCGAGCTTTCGCATATTCGATACACTTCGGGGAAAAATCCACGGCAACAACGTCTTTTCCGTGCTCAGCGAGAACGCGCGTCGAGTCGCCAACGCCGCACCCAATGTCCAATATCTTAGAATCGGTCAGGTCGCCGAGACGTGCGATCCCGTGTTCTGCCAAAATCCGATATCTAGGCCACCGCTCACAGAAAGCTGCAAAGCCTTCGGCCACCAAATTCCAGCGGCGCTTTCTTGAGTCGTTGCTTTGGGTCATCCTGCCAGCGTCTCAACCTGAGGTCGACCCGTCTTCGGATAAAACAACGCTTCAGAGATAACACTCCATGCGTCTCCTAGCGATCTGCATTGTCCACCGAAGGACTCTTGCAGTCGATCTCCGGTTGCAAAGGAAATCGGACCGTATGTGGAAAACGAGGCTTCTTTGGGGCCTCCGATAACCTGCGCGGCTAAGCGTGGACGAAGAACAGATCGCAGTATTCGATACTGCCAGTAACCTCCGATCGACTCATACATCCGTTGGGCCGGAGACAACGCCATCAGCATTTCTGACAATGGGAGGCTCAAGAAGGGTACTGATATTTCAATTCCCAAGCATTGGGATTCAAGTTCGTCTCCCACTTCATGTGGATCTCGGGCAATGTCCGACTCAGACAGATATGTCAGAAGTTCCAAATCAGAACCCACCAAGGCTCGCTCGGAAAGCAAAGAAAGAAGCGCGGAGGCCTTGACCTCCTCGCCACCCGCACACGAATTCATAATTCTAACCATCGTCGCAACATATTTCTCAGGGTCACTGTATTTCTCACCACGCAAGAAGATATCCTCCCCGGCATGACCAAACAATACTGACGAGTAGCCACGCTGAGCCGCATACCAGAGTAATCTGCCTCCGGTAAGCGTGGGCGCACAGCCTGCTCGGAATATGCAGCGGCGAGTGAGAGATCCAGTGACCCACTCGGGCGTTAGCTCGATACATTCATGCTGCAGGTTCAGCTCTCGAGTAAGCCGGGCAGAGAGTCCGACAGACTTAGCTTTGGGGGCGGAAAATACCGTCAACGCATGCCGCAACCCAAGACGACTGCCTATACCTGCCAACAAGGAAGAATCGATTCCACCCGACAACGCCAAAGCCACCTCACGCGGATTCGCGGAGATACATAGCCGCACCGCGTCCTCAAGCAACCTAGCCAAATCATCGCCAATATTACCTAGGAGAGCAGGAGATTTTCCAGTCGCTGGCTCGACACGATAGTTTCGAATCTGAACGCTGGGGGAAGCAGGGCGAAAATGTATGGCCTCCATGCTGCTCAAGCGCTGAACATGCAAAAATGGCGACCGCTTAACCGAGGTCAGTCCAATAATACGTTCTTCTAGTTGGTATATGGGGTCTGGCGTAAGGTCACTCCCCTTCTGGAGGAGCAGAGATAGTGGATGAGAAGAAGCGCCCAAGACACCTTGCGAGGAGGTGTAGAATACGGTTGTAAAACCCGAAGGGTCCGCGATCACCGCCAGACTACCCCCTACTAGGTCCAATTCGAGGCTGCCTCCAGAGTCCGGGAGAGCTCCAATTGCAATTTTTAAGGACCGTTTATCCGCAATCTTGGATGGCAAAACACCGTGACAAGCGAAGATCCAGTTTGGCCCTGAACGAACGAGGGTCGGCTTCCAAAGATCAATCCCCCGGAGTACCGGTGTTTGGAGAACATCGTCACCCCTACACACATAGCAAAACCACTGTACTCGCGCGTTCACTGCAGACAGACCCTCCAAAAACTCACCTGTCTTCATCTCCAGGCGATAGCGCGAAGTTACACTATGAACTTGATTAGCCCTTCTAAAAACAAATCGTGTATCGCGTTTCTCACGCGGTCGGACGTATGCTTAGTACGTTCCGAGAGCAGATCACAAATTTCGCTAACCGAACGTTTCCCATCGACCAGACCCAAGATGTCGCGGATCCCGTTGCTAACCTGAACGCGAAATCTGCCACCTCCAGAACTGGCAATGCCGCTCACAATTGTATTGTCGTCCCACTCGATCCCGGTATCAATACAAGGAATCCACAGGGGACCCAGATTCCCACCCCGGACAATAGATGCGTAGCGCTCTGGACAGCGGTAAAGTCTGTGTCTCGCCACGCTCTCAGCTGTGCCTGCCGCCAGATCATCCGCCGGACCGGTGCTTGAATCGCCGGAGCCAATGCTTTTGCCACGGCGCTTGTCGTCACCTTCCACTACCCCCTGAAATAGGCTCTCGTAATTGCCGGGAAAATCAATCTGACTCTCGTGAAGCTCGGATACACGCCTCCCCGCAACCCCTATCGCTGTTAGCCTGGGAGCATCGGCCAATGCTTCGGCAAGTCTCTTTGCGAGCTCGGCCGCGTCCGTGACGTTCGCGATGCTAATGCAGTTTACATTATCGACCAGGAGCCGTGAGAATGGTTGTCGTACCAACACCTCCTCAGAGCACACAAGTGGGATTCCGCAGGCCAGAACTTCGCGTGGGATAGTAGGCGCGTGATGCTTAATTGGAAAGTTATTTTCGAGAAAGACCACGCATCTGCACGTTCGGATAAATTCAGGTACTCGCCAATGCGGAATAAATGGTAGTTGAAGAACTCGGTCAGATAGCCCGAGCTCGGATATTAGCCCGCGAAATCTCTGATCTCGATCCATAAAAGAGCTTCCGAGAACAGCTATAGAGAAGTCGATTCCTTGGCTCCTCAGGAGCGCCGCGCTTTCCAAAAGACTAAAGGTGCCCTTTCGTTCTCCGAGCTTTCCATACGCTCCGATGATCGGGCCTGCTGATAAAAGTGACCCGAATACACGGTCTGAATATTCCGTGCTTCGCCGGGCTTGCTCCGATAGCTCAATGACATCGAGGGCGGGTGCTGTAGAGCAAAAAATCGCCGGCACTTTGAAAGAGTCTCTGGTCCAGAAGCGCTTGTTATCAATTCCCTCATTTTCAAGTTCTGACTTAACCTGACCTCGTGACACAATAACGTCGGCTTCGCGAAGAGCGGCCATATAAACTTTTCGAGTTATTGGCACCTTTGCTATCCGCCCGATGTCGCTTCCTGCATGTTTGATTATGTGAGGCAGCGACGTCACCTTAGAAGCAATCCAACCTGCTACAGAATAAGGTTCAAAGTAATAAGAAAACAGACATTGTATATCGAACTCCTCTACCACGCTGATCGCGTTTCCAGCCAACCTGGTCACCGCCATAGAGGTTTGAGGGATGTGGAGAGACTCTCTCTGTGTCATTTCTGCCCAATGGACGCGTACATGTCCACCATTCTCAAAGCTGCATTCGCACCGCGCCCAATCTTCCTCCTGCATAAAAAGACGGAAATTCGTCTCGACATCTCTAGCGTTAGTGACGACGTGACACTGATGACCCCGCTCAGCCAACGCCCGAGCGTACCAATAAGTGTGCATGCTCACGCCGCCCTGAATAGGGGGGTATTTGCCAATTAGACAGATGCGCATGCGCTGAACTCAATTATACCTGCTTCATAGAGCCACTTCATCAGCAGTGTCCCGCTCGGAGTATTTAGGTGCGCTGGAGCCTTCCCACCGCGACGACCTAGCCGCCGTAAAAGGTCGTATGTTGCAGCACTTGGTGCAAAGCAGGCCCCAAGTCGAGAATTCCTCGGTTTGCAAATTATTCCATACCAATACCGGCGTCGACCTAGGTGGACTGCTCCAGTGGATAATACAGAAAATACGTCGTGAGTGTATCGACGGAGCCGAACGCCCTTAGGGATGCCCCAATGGTACCGGTCCCAACTATCTATAGGAAATCCCTCAGATGCGAGCACGGGTCGGCGCGTATTCGACGCGATAGCAAGCTCTGTGAAGCACGCCTCCTCCAGAATTGGCGGAACGGAGCCAAACCGCGACTCCCGGCGCACAAAGAAGTAGAACTGAGCGGCGTTGGAATAAAAATCTGCGCTAATAAATGGCATGGTAGCACAGAAGCGATTGAGGAACTCGGGAGTGAACTCACCAATTTGAAAAGTTCGCGGCAATATATATCGACATTTGGCAATCCGTTTTCCTGCGACCATCTCTGATAGCATCCGGAAGCGAACCGCATCCACCGTTGAGAGCAGGCTTAGAGTATCTGTGTCGCGAGGCTCAGCACCAGTCAGGAGAACCGCGACCAGCTCATCCTGGAATCGCTGGAGTGTTTCCCGGTCCATCCGAGTGGATACCGCTCCGTATTAGGTCTAAGTCTTCAATAATGCAGTAAGGATCGTCAACACCTTCGTCTCGTTCCAATATGATGGTTGCCAGGTCCCATCGAGAACATACCTCTCGCAAGAGACAAAGCGTACCTTCTCTAGGAGGGCGGTCGTGCGTGTCGATCAGTACCCCGTTATGCTCTCCGCCACCGGCGACGTGCGCAGCTCGAACGCTTTCACGAGGCAGACCACTAAGAAAATCCTGTGTCGAAAATTTATGGTTCACCGAGTTAATATAAAGATTCTCGATGTCCAGCAGAATACCGCATCCCGTTGCATCTGCAATCTCACTGATAAAGGAAAACTCGGCCATCTGAGGTCCAGCGTAATCGAAATAGTAGGTAATATTCTCGATCAAAAATGGGAGAGATATCTGCCGTTGCACGCTTGCGACATTCTCAATCAAAATATTCCTCGCCTCCGGCGTTCGGGGAACGGGCAACAGCTGCGACGAATCTAACGACGCTGATTTGGTAAATGCAAGGTGTTCGCTATAGTTGAGAGCGCCAAGTTTGGCCAACACCTCCTCAACTTTATTTAAATAATCGACACTCGGAAGCGAGGCGCTTCCGAGTGACAGTCCTACACCATGCGCTACAACCGGATAGGCCGAGGCGGCTTGTTCCATTTTTTCCCTGATTGCTGGTCCACCCGAAATGTAATGATCAACCATCACTTCGATGACATCTATCTTATCGCGGTGCGCAAGAATGACGTCGTGAAGTTGAGGCCGATAAGCGACGCCTATGTATGGCCGTCTCATCGGAACAAACCAACCTTTGCGGGACTGAGCTTTTGCCTCTTTAAGCAGCAGTAAGACAAGCGCAAGCGCACACGCAAAGCATCGGCTGCACTTCGCCTTCGGTCATGGGCACGCCGCGAATGGTGTACTCGATGATTGCCCCGCTCTCGTATCCTAGCGCAGCAATCTCAGACGACAAGCGCGACTCCAGTCCACGAACACCGGAGAGCTCCCGCTTCGCTTTAGCGTAAGTTTCAATCGAAGATTCGAGACCCTTCAGGCGAGTCTCAACGTCACTGCTCTTAGCCATTTGACGCCCTTTCGAAAAAATACTGACTCAGATATACTACAGCCTATTGAGTTCAAGTACAATGGAAATCTTTGTTGATCATTTAAGTAAACTTTGAAGGAGCGAAGCATGGTTGACCCATCCGGCACACTGGGAATAAGTTCCTCTCGTGTAGGGTCCGCTACTGACGATGAATACGGAATCGAGTTGCTGCTCGACCTCCACGGTTGTGATGTTGCAACATTCAACAGAGGCAGCCTAGACGCGTACTTCACGGGCATATGCGACGTAATAAAGATGGAGAGGTGCGACGTTCACTTCTGGGATGACATTAACGTCGCTCCTGAAAATATGTCAACGGAGCCGAAAACGAAAGGTACGTCGGCTGTATGCTTTATAATTACAAGCACTATTGTCGTCCACACGCTCGATTTGCTTGGCACCGCATACATTAATATCTTTTCGTGCAAACAATTTGATTCGAAGGTAGCCGAGGAATTTACCACCTCCTGGTTTTCAGGGCGGTGCGTGAAACGGAATCTCATAGTTCGAGTCTAAACTGAACGAGGAGGAGCAAATGCGTGTAGTCGAGCGACCCTTCAGGCTTGCAGCGGGAATTACATCAGAGAACCCGATCTCTGAAGTATTGGAGGGCGTCGCACGATTTGTTGAGGCTAGCGAACATCTGTTAAGGTTTGTGGTCAATGAAATTACGGCGGAATCCGTCATTGGGGAGCTGTGGGTCGCACTTGATCTTCCAGAGTGGGCAGATGTGGCTAGAACTCATTCATTAAATTTACGCAAGCGGCCTTTTTCAGATACGAGCCGGTTCAATGTTGTCTTCGTCGCACCGACTGGAGTAGGGCTTTCAATAGGCGGATACGCAGGCGATGCTGGTCCTGTGACTTTGTTACTTGCATCTGTTTGCGACACGCTTGTAACCCATCCAAATGCTGTGAACGGCTCCGATATCAATGAGATGGCGGACAATGTTTACTACGTGGAAGGGGACAAGCTATCGCGATTTCTGCTGGGGCATCTGGGGTTTCGTCTTCCTCGAAGCAATAATATTCTGGCTGTTATTAGTGATTCGGGAGATGATAGACTTTTTAGCGCCCAAGTTAACGCGGTAAATGCTGCTCGCAGTTCATACGGCCTGAGGTGTGAGAGGGTCATCCGTTATAGGGACCAGATTCGGGTTTGTGCTGATTTTTCCGCACATTCGGGTCGCGCAAGCGGCTCTTTGAGTGGCATAGGGCCATTGCTCACTGAACTCCGGCACCTTAGGCCGTCCTATGACTGCCTGGCACTTGCTTCGTGTGTACTAGCAGACGCAGGAGCTCAGGCCGCCTATCTGTCTTCACAAGGTGCTATAAATCCCGTCGGAGCGGCTGAGGCAATGCTCACGCATACCATATCTGCGTTCCTCGGTGTTCAGTGCGCGCATGCGCCTATGGTGCAGGAGTGGGATGAGGCTAGGCCTCATCCCAGTATCGTCGATCCAAGGATCGCCGCGGAGACCATCTCTGTCACGTTCTTCCAGTCCGTGCTCAAGGGGCTAATGCGAAGCCCAAAAGTGTATCCGGCGGAATTCGGTCGCGGCTTGTCTCTTGATGTAACGCAGGTGTCTTGTGTCGTCGTTCCCGATGGGTGCGTTGGCATCCCCACCTTGGCGGCACTCGCCCAAGGTTTGCCGGTTATAGTCGTTCGAGAGAACACTAGCATCATGCGAAACGATTTGTCTGTTTTGCCTTGGAGACCTGGTCAACTCGTATTCGTTGACAGTTACCTAGAGGCAGCCGGAGTTTTGTGTGCAATGAGATCTGGTATTGATCTAACGTGCCTCCGACGCCCCCTCGAGTCTGTGCAAATTTCCGAGCTGACCTCTAGCGGCCGCCGCGCAAATGAAGCCGCCGATGGGCTCAGGCAAAGCAGCGCCGTCTGAGCATCACTTCGGGGCTGCCGTGAGGCACCACGAACACCTGCTGCCCATCAAGGGCTAAACAATCCTGAGGGAGAGGCCCTCATCAGAGATGCTTTCCTGCGTGGCCCACAAGCACGTGGTTACCGAAACTATCATGGGATCGGGGCGCGAAATAAATTCGATGGTGGCGGAAAGTATGGTCCCCTTCGTCATCGCACCCGCTAATTTTCATGTGGGGTTCGCAAAGAACGATTTCGCTGCGAGTGTCGTCGACGGCAAACTTGAAGCTGAGCGCAGGTTTTCTGTCGCCGTTTCCTTCCAATGTTGTATCGAAACCAGAAGATATCGAGAATGAACGAAGTTGCTCCGGCAAATCTGCGCCGGGCGGAAGGGTCCACTCGTCATTCAGTTCGGAAAAGCAGCGAACGATTAGACGAGCGTAACGTTGGAGGCCTCCGTCGAAGGTGTCGAGGCATTTTGGAAAACTTGCACTGAGGTGGAGGCGCGGAAAAGCCTTAGAGCATCTTTGGTGGAACTCGGCTGAAGCTCCCGGCGCGAGGTGCAGATCTTCGCGGACAGCACTTCGCCAGTCCGATTCGGAATCAACGACGTAATGATCGGAGGAAGCAAATGGACCAAGAGCGCCGACAACTGTCGCTTGAATGACTTCGTCTTCCGCGACCACGGTCGACTGGTCGACCGCCAGTTGAAGTTGAAAGTTAATGTCCCGCGACAGTCGTTGGTTCTCAGGTTCAAACAGGAGCTGCCAAAGCATCACTCCGGGTTGCACTTCGGCCTCATAAAGCGCATTTGTTTTACGGATCGGCTCATCGTCCTCACGGATTAATGTGTCGGTGGCCAGTAACCGCTCAATACGGTCCCGCAATTCATCATCCGAGATCTTTGCACCACCGACATATCGGTTTTCATCGTGAAGTACGATCAGAGTCATCGTTGATCTCAATGAGATGGCGTTCGCTTAGCCCGGCGAGCCTGCATTAAAAGTGCCAAATCTCTCGTCTGCTGGTCAAAGAAGCCACGAGGCCATGCACTTAGTTCGCCTAATTCGTCAACCGACAGCGGGCTCACAACAGGTTCGGTGTTACCTTCCTGCGCATCCAGAAAAAGGAACTTTACGTCGCGTGGAGCAACCTGGCCTCTGATCCCGGCCAGGCGCACCCCATTGATGACATTTTCCGAGTGCGTCTCAACGATGACTTGCACACCTGTAGACGCGACGCCCGCCAAAAACTGCCCAACCGCAGACTGAGCTCCAGGATGAAGGTGAGCCTCGGGATTCTCGACAATCAACATCGTCCCGGCTCGGGCCAGCAATCCGCTTGCTATCACCGGTAGCACGTAGCTGATGCCAAAACCGGTGTTTGTCGGGGACATCGATGGCGAGGTTACCCCTACGCGCTCGATGCTCATTCGGACTCGGTTAATCTCTGGGTAGCGCGTTGTGACCACCCTCACACCTGGCACCAAAAGCCGCATCCATCCTTCGAGCTGCACTTTGAACAGGTCGGAGCCAGGCGTAATATGCAATCTTTCGTCGACCGACAGGCTTTCAGCCCTGTCTATGGCATCCGCAGTGAACTCTCCGGCGAATCCAGTACTGATGAATCCCTCATCCGACACACCCGAAAGGTCGCGAGGACCATTTCGCTCGGCAATCAGGTAATGAAATTCCCGTGCGAAGAGCGGCGAGCCTCCAGTACGTGTCAGCATCGCCGCCGTGTTTTTTGCATCATGGCGGCAAGTGAGTGTCACGGAAGGCGACACCATCTCCGCCACGAACGTTTCGGCCATTACTCCGCCGTCGAAGAGCGCGTCTGAACGCACACCCAACACGATCTCGGCCGACTCGATCTCAGAGTTGGTGACAACCTGCGAATTTCCCAGCGCCAGGCGGTAGGCGCCATTGAGCCGTACAGGAAAGTCAGCGCGACCGCTTACTGCTGGTCCAGCCAGGCCTTCAATGACCCTCAATTGGTCGGCAGCCTGCCGAAGAAGGAGCAGCGCCTGAATGATGCTGGACTTGCCAACCCCATTGCCGCCACTGACGATAGTTATCGGCGAAAGGGGCAAAGTCGCCCGCTTAAAGCATTTAAAGTTCTCGATTTGCAGCTCACGGATCACCGAACATGTTCCTCACAAAAGCGACGTGCGACCGAGAAGGCGTACGACAGGCGTCGGCGGTCGTTTGTACCGCTGGTGACGCTGTCCAAGTAAGCAAGGTCTCTTTCCAGCTCTTCGGCCACCAAAGTAGCAAAGCTTCCCTCGGCTTGCTGTCGAGTCCTGGCATCGGGGATGTCCGCGAGCGTCACTGACCATGTCGTAAAAAGTGAATTGTTGATCAATCGCCTACGCGCTCCAGGTTCCAAATCGGATGAGAGGCATTTCCTAAAAGCATATTGCCCGAAAAGATGCTCCCCATTCCGCATCGCTTGCCGGAAATCACGAGCTAGAATTCCGTGCACGGACTCGTTGTTATTGAGAGTATCGGTCGCATCGTCTAAAAAACGGTCCATATTACCGGAGTACGCCTCAAGCAAGCCAAGTTGGGTCAGCCTGAATGCTAAAAAACGAAGGGTCAGCTCTTGGTTCTGCATGCGCACAGTGCCAACGCTTGCTTGTGTAGCAGCTAAAAACTCTTCCGACGTAGCCAGAGACCCTATGAGCGCCCGAGTTGCGGGCGCCGACATGCAGTTGCGAATCTCTTGAGCATTCAAGGGGCGCCCCCCCTGGTTGATCCTTTTGAAGATATCAAACTTCACGTCGGTGGGAGTCTGCGGATCGATGATGTTGAACATGATCTGTGTCTGCATGATCCGTTTTCTATACCGTTGATCGATGCATTTTGCAGGATCATCGTCTCGGAAGATCTTACCTTCCTCTTCCTTTAGATACTCAAGGTCGCGTAACTTTAGCCTGTTATCTAAAAATTGACTGATTACAGTTAGCCTTTGTAGCCCGTCTACAACATGAAGGCGGCCGCTTCGATCTTGGGACATGTAGAAGACCGGAAGCGGAATCCGGAGCATGATAGATTCTATGAGCCGACTGCGAGCTCCTATATCCGTCCAGACAAACTGCCGCTGGAAGTCGGGAGAAAGATTAATATCCCCGTCTTTGATCATTTCATAGACTAGGCTGATATTAAATGGCTTGGTGTCGACCCTTATTGTCTCAGGGTCATACGGAAAATCAACGTCATCATCTGGCAGGCCCTCTTCAAGGTATTCGATACCACCCGACTCAGTGATGGCCACTTCCGAGAGAGCTGCGAGAAACTGCTCTCGTATTTCCTCAGCGGATGAACTTATTTCGGACGCCTTTCGGACATCGGTCACGCCAGCCTCATCTTGACGGATTGTCAATTGGGGCTCGTCCGGCGCCGAGCGCCACTCCAACGTGGCGTCAGTAGAGGGCGACGTACTTTGAAGGCGGACCTGGATCGTCTCGCCGGTGCTAGAGCGCAGATTTAGCAGCACTTTTGCCTCGCTTTCACTGACGTCTGTGGCGCAATTGTGCAGTAAACGCAAGGAGTGACTGGGCTACCGAGACTGTCTGATGCCGAACATCGGCCCAATCGCCAGAGACACGCACATCCTAAGTTCGACTCAACCGAACTCGCCCAAGTTGCCCCTGCCCTTGGGAGCAGTTCAAGATTCGACGGATCGACAGCACATGGGGCGACAGGAA
The DNA here is from genome assembly GCF_900149755.1 of Mesorhizobium delmotii. Taxonomy (NCBI): domain Bacteria; kingdom Pseudomonadati; phylum Pseudomonadota; class Alphaproteobacteria; order Hyphomicrobiales; family Phyllobacteriaceae; genus Mesorhizobium; species Mesorhizobium delmotii. The sequence goes on from NZ_FUIG01000042.1 coordinate 179,933, forward strand.
CTCGTTAGTCCATGACGGCCGATACCCAGGAGGGCTTCGGCGCTGGTAAAGCGAAAGAGGGTCAAGAACTCCATGATCTCCCGTTTGCGCTAAGACATCGTGACTTCTGTTGCTAAACTGTAGCTAGCGCGACGCTTAGCCAACAGGCTATGATCATCAACGGCAGATAAAAATTAGCAATTTCAACGCGTTAAATGGTGGGCGATGACGGACTCGAACCGCCGACATCTTCGGTGTAAACGAAGCGCTCTACCAACTGAGCTAATCGCCCGCTCCGGGGCGGACCTTTAAGCAGTTAGGACGGGGTTCGCAAGGCCAAATGAGCGCACGATGCCCTCGCCGCTGGTCGTTTTCGGCAACAAAATTCGGCTTGTCAAAAAACCTTCTCCTGTTTGCTGTTATGCTGTTGCGCTCCGCTTGACACCCGGTGGCTTACGCCTTATCCACCGCCCCAACGACGAACACGGCTGACCGTGCTCGTCTTGCGCGGGTGTAGCTCAGTTGGTTAGAGTGCCGGCCTGTCACGCCGGAGGTCGCGGGTTCGAGCCCCGTCACTCGCGCCATTTTCAATCACTTAGCTGATTGGAAATGAAAAAAACTCTGAATGCCGGACCGGCAATTCAGAAATTTGGGTCGCCCTGGGCACCCGATAAATTCTAGCGCTTGGTCAGATTTTCAGAAACCTGTTCGATTTGGCTCATCACCGCTTGCGGATCGACGTTCTGAGCTAGCTGGGGCGGTTCGTCATCTGCCGGCGTCGATACCTTCAAACACTCCGTCAGGGCGGTTTCGATCAGTCGTGTGGTTTCATGCTCGTTGAGCAGGCGAGGCGCCGGGGTTTTCCCGACAAACTTGCCAACGAGACCAGCCATTTCCGAATTCCTTTCCCGAATTTTCGTCCAGGAACGCGCAAGACTTGCAGTGACTTATTCACCCGTTTCGTCGGCACCTCCGTGGAAGAAGGATCGAATTTCCTCCCTGTCGACGCTGTCATCGCCGTTCTCGTCGACGGCGTTGAATATCCGCCCGATGAAATCCTGCACCTCGGTTTGAGAAAGCGCACCATCGCCGTCGGCGTCCACTATGGCGAACATCATTCGCATCCGTGCGCCATGCATCATCCCGCCTCCCATTCGGCGCCCGTCATGCGGACCTCTTCGGAAATCGCGATGCCAACGATCGCCACCTCGTCGTTCTGCTCGGGGGCGGCGATGCTCCTGCATTCTCTCCTCCAGCATCTCGGTCATCATCTCACGCATCATTTGGCGCATGGAGTCTTCGGTTGGCCCGCTCGGCGCTGGCTCTGAGCCACGATCCGGTGCAGGTGCGGCGGGCGCAGGTGAGCTCGTCTGGGATAGTGCCGGCGAAGCCAGCATAGCCAACGCCGCGGCAACTGCTGTGGTCTTGCTTGCTAATGTCATCGTATTCTCCTTGGAGAATGGTGGACCGAACGTGTCGGCATCCAAGCCAAACCCGCTGCTCCCCCGCATGGTTCCTGGCGACTTGGTAGATGATCGCTGCGTGCCGATTCATCCTTCGCGCTGCCGTAGAAAAATGCGGTCCCTACAGCGAAATAGAGCAGCGATCGGCTTTGACAGCGGGCCAGAAGGCCATTTTCCGACCGGGGCCTGTCACGCTGGAGGTCGCGGATGGCCTTGGTTCCTTAATACAAAAGTTTCGACTTTCGGTTTCCTGAGAGTTTCAACTTTTTGTATTTGTTGCGTTCCAGGCCTGTCATATGCGTTTGAGCATTGGATTTTCCCGAACCCGGTTCCCACTTTGGGTCCGATGCTCTAACGGAGAAGAAGCCTTGGCCCTGAAATCGCTCATCGAATCGCGCCATTTCGACCTCACGATCATGGTCCTGATCCTGATCAACGCCGTCACGCTCGGCCTCGAAACCTCGCCCGATGCGATTGCTGTTTTTGGCCCGCTTCTAACGGCCATCGACCGCGCGATCCTTGGCGTCTTCGTCTTCGAACTCGCGATCCGGGTGGTCGTCTACAGGACGAATTTCTTCCGCGATCCATGGCGCATCTTCGACCTCTTGGTCGTCGGTTTCGCGCTTATCCCCGCGACCGGTTCGCTCTCCGTGCTGCGGGCGCTGCGCATCCTGCGGGTCCTGCGCCTGATCAGCATCGTTCCGTCGCTGCGCCGTGTCGTCACCGGCTTCATCACCGCCTTGCCCGGCATGGGCTCGATCATGCTGTTGCTCGGGCTGGTGTTCTACGTCTTTGCGGTGATGGCGACGAAGCTCTACGGCTCGTCCTTTCCCCAACTGTTCGGCGGCATACCGGAATCGCTCTTCACGCTTTTCCAGGTCATGACTCTCGAAGGCTGGTCGGACGGCGTGGTGCGCCCGGTCATGGAGGTCTATCCGACCGCCTGGCTGTTCTTCATCCCATTCATCATCGCGACCTCGTTCACCGTGCTCAATCTGTTCATCGGCGTGATTGTTTCGGCGATGGAGGCCGAGCATGAGGCCGTAGAATCGGCCGACAGGGCAACGCTGCACAGCGATCAGGCCATCATCCTCGCGGAGTTACGGGCGCTGCGGGCAGAGGTCCGCGAATTGTCCGGCGTTCGCGGCTAGATCGCCTCCGCGAGCATTGCAAAACACAGCCATTCCTATCCGTCGGCGGCTTGTGATGGTGGTGCCGTGAAAGACCCCGCCGCTCCATTTGCGAAGCGGCGGGGCCCCCCAATCACCCCCCCTTGCCAGGTCAGGATTGCCCCCCGGCATCGCTGACCGTGCAATTGCGGCGCCAGACCCAGTGACCCATTACGGGACACCTATGCCAATGACGCAAGATGGGTTTTCCGATTTACATTAACTGTGACTAATATGTCACCGTGGTCGGAACGGACTAAAGTCGAGAGCGCCGGCGAGGCTGCGCGGCCTCACCCCTTGGCGAGCAATGCCTCGACCTCCTGCAGCGTCGGCATCGACGGCGCCGTGCCGGGCCGGGTGACCGAGATGCCGGCGACGGCGCAGGCGAAGCGGACCGCTTGCAGCGGCTCCACCCCTCTCGCAAGTGCTGCGGCCAGGCCGCCATTGAAGGCGTCGCCTGCTCCGGTGGTCTCGACCACAGGGCCGGCATTGATCGCGCCGACATGGTCGGAGCGGCTGGCCGTGTGCAACAGCGCGCCATTTTCACCGAGCGTCACGATAACGGCGCCGACGCCCTTCTGGAGCAGACCGTCGGCGGCGCGGCGGGCGTCGTCGATGGACGACACCTTGATGCCAGTCAGTTCCTCGGCCTCGGTCTCGTTGGGTGTGACATAGTCGCAAAGCGTGTAGATGCGATCCGGAAGCTTTGCCGCAGGCGCCGGATTGAGGATGGTCGTCACCCCTGCCCCGCGCGCGATTTCCAGCGCCCGCAACGCCGCCTCGATCGGCTGTTCGAGCTGGGTGACGAAGACGCCGGCCGAGCGGATCAGGCCGGCATGGGCCTCGATATCGTCGGGCGAAATCAGCATGGCCGCACCGGGGCTGACGATGATGGCGTTGTTGCCGGTCGTCTCGTCGACGAAAATATAAGCCGCACCCGTGTAGCTTTCCGGCGTCTCGATGACGGCGCTCTTCACGTCGGCCTGCGCCCAGGTTTGCCTGGCCATGTCGGCAAAGGGATCGACCCCGAGGCGCGTCAGGAAGGTGATGTCGGCGCCGAGACGGCCGGCCGCAACCGCCTGGTTGGAGCCCTTGCCGCCCGGGCCAAGGGTGAAGGATGTGCCAAGGAGCGTCTCGCCCATGCGCGGCTGGCGAGGGGCGCGATAGGCGGTATCGGCGACGAAGACGCCCAATATGACGACAGGCTTGCCTGGCATCCCGCTACTCCCCGTCCGGCGGCACGACGCCCTTGCGGAAGGCGAAACAGCCATAGAAGCGGCGCTCGCCGGTCTGGATGACGCAATAGGCCTTCTTGGCGCGCTCATAAAAGGCGTAGCGCTCGACCGGGATCATCGGCCAGGCCTTGCCCTCAGCAGCGTCAATCTCTCTTTGCACTTCCGTCTGCACTGCGGGAATCTCGTCCGGCTTGCCGACGATCTCCATGCGGGCGGCCGCGTCGTCGACGAAATTGTCCAGCGGATAGAGCGACAGCACCGCCTTGACCACGTCCGCGGCCGGCGCATCGATGCGCAGCAGCCGGCCGAGCACGGTCTGGCGCGCCACCGAATCGGAGGGAAAGTTGGTGTCGGCGATGATCAAATCGTCGCCATGGCCCATCGCCCGCAGCGCCTGGAGCACGTCGGCATTGAGCAGCGGATTGATCCCTTTGAGCATAGTTCCCTCCCGAACGGGCTTTTTGATGCGAAACCTGGGGCATGATCCCGAAAAGTGTTCTCGGTTTTCAGGCGCAAATTCAAAGTGTTAGAGACGACGGCCGGTCTCTGAGTCGAAGAGATGGACCTGGTCGAGCCGGGGTTTCAGATGCAGCGTGTCGCCCGGCTTAAAATCATGGCGCTCACGGAACAGCGCCACCATCTCGCCCTCGCCGAAGCGCAAGAAGACCAGCGTTTCGGAACCGGTCGGCTCGACGACGGAAATCTTCGCCGGCACGCCGTCGGGGTGGATTTCGAGATGCTCGGGCCGTACGCCGTAGACGACCTTGCGCCCATCCTCCACGGCGCTGTTCGCAGCAATCGGAAACGGCGTCCCGGCGATCTCGACGACAGGCTTGTCGCCCTTGCGCACCACGCCCTTGAGCAGGTTCATCGACGGCGAGCCGATGAAGCCGGCGACGAACAGATTGGCCGGCCGGTCGAACAGTTCCAGCGGCGCGCCGACCTGCTCGATGCGGCCGTCGCGCATCACGACGATCTTGTCGGCCATGGTCATGGCCTCGATCTGGTCGTGCGTGACATAGATGGTGGTGGTCTTCAGCCGCTGGTGCAGTTCCTTGATCTCGGTGCGCATCTGGACGCGCAGCTTTGCGTCGAGGTTAGACAGTGGCTCGTCGAACAGGAACACCTGCGGGTTGCGCACGATGGCGCGGCCCATGGCGACGCGCTGGCGCTGGCCGCCCGAGAGCTGGCGCGGATAGCGCTTGAGATAGGGATTGAGGTCGAGGATATCGGCGGCGCGCTTGACCCGCTCGGCGACATCAGCCGGATCGGTCTTCCGCAGCTTCAGCGCAAAGGCCATGTTCTGCTCGACCGTCTTGTGCGGATAGAGCGCGTAGTTCTGGAACACCATGGCGATGTCGCGCTTGGCCGGCGGCAGATGATTGACGACACGATCGCCGATGGCGATCGTGCCGCCGGAAACGGTCTCCAGCCCGGCCACCATCCTGAGCAGCGTGGACTTGCCGCACCCCGAAGGGCCAACCAGCACCACGAACTGCCCGTCGGCGATGTCGACGCTGACATCGTGCAGGACCTTGACGGTTCCGAACGCCTTGGCCACATTGCTGATCGCGACTTGAGCCATCGGCCCCCCTTTCGTTGCGGTGAAGCTAAACAACGCAAACGGCTAGGGCAAGTCAGTCTTTTATAGATAAAAAACCCCATTCTCGTTTGACACGGCACTTGGTTGTGAGAATAGTGAAAGGGCTCGGGTTTGACCCTGTTCCGGGCGCGCCGGCACACTAGTTCGGACTACGGAAATCGAAGTGTCGCGGGAGGAAAACTTGGGCCCTATTTCCAGGAGTCGCTGTTGTTGGGGAACACGTCCAGCGCTCCATACACCCGAAACAATCACCATTGAGATTCTGGGAGGAACGAAATGAAAGTCAGCCTTTACAACCAATTTATGCGCGCGGGAGCCACTCGCCGCGATGTCCTCAAGGGCGCGGCCAGCATGGCCGCGATCGCAGCGGCATCCGGCGCCGGGCTTGGTGCACTGACGCGCCCTGCTTCCGCCGCAGGCGAGCTGCGCGCGCAGATCCTGCAGATCCCCGGTGTCGGTAAGGGCCAGCCGACCGATGCCGACTTCCAGCAGGTCGGCGAGCTCTGCCTGGAGGCGACCAAGGCCAGCGTCAAGGAAGGCGAATTCGCCGGCGTCCAGCTCACCTTCATGGGGCTCAACAACCAGAACCTGCACAATGTGCTGTTTCGCGGCTTCCTGAAGCCGTGGGAGACCTATACCGGCGCCAAGATCAACTGGATCGACCTGGCGCAGGCGGACTACAACGCCCGGCTGCAGCAGTCGATTGCCACCGGCACCGTCGATTTCGACATCATCGAGATGGGCGCGCCGTTCGAAGGCGACGTCTGCGGCAAGGGTCTCACTTCCGAAATGCCGGACTGGGTCAAGGACCAGATCGACATGAAGGACGTCGTGGCCTATCTGCAGCCACCGGTCGGCACCTGGGACGGCAAGCAATATCGCGTGACCGTCGACGGCGACGCGCACAACTTCAACTACCGCACCGACGTGTTTGCCGATGCCGACCTCGCCAAGGCGTGGCAGGAAGGCGGCGGCGGGGGCGAATGGGGCGTGCCGAAGACCTGGCAGCAGGTGCAGGCGGTGACCAAGTTCCTCAAGGGCAAGCAGTTCCAGGGCCAGGATGTCTTCGGCTATCTCGACGCGCCCAAGGCGTGGGGCGGCTTCGGCTTCTACTTCCTCGGCAGCCGCGCCAGCGCCTATGCCAAGCATCCTGACGACAAGGCTTGGCTGTTCGATGCCGATACGATGAAGCCGCGCATCAACAATCCGGCCTGGGTGCGGGCGATCCAGGACGTGATCGACGCGCTGCCTTCCGAGCCCGCCGACCAGATCAACGCCGACCCGAATACCACCGCCTTCCAGCAATTCCTGGCCGGCACCGGTTCGATGGTCACCTGGTGGGGCGACGTCGGCTCCAACGTCAAGACCAACGACAGTTCGGTCGTAGGCGACGTCACCGGCTTCTCGATCCTGCCAGGCTCGGACGACGTCTATAATTCCAAGACCGGCCAATGGGACAAGCTGGCCAGCGGCCCGAACCATGCGCCGAACTGCGCCTATCTCGGCTGGGGCGTCTACGTCATGGCCCGGGTCGACAGCGACGAAAAGAAGAAGAAGGCGGCATGGTCGGCCGCGGCCCATCTCGGCGGCAAGGACCTGTCTCTCTGGTGCGCGGCATATCCGTCCGGATTCCAGCCCTACCGCAACTCCCATTTCGACATTCCGGAATGGGTGGCGGCCGGTTACGACGAGGCTTTCATCACCTCGTATCTGAAGTCGGAGGCCGACAGCTACAACCATCCGAACGCCGCGATCGAGCCGCGCATCCCCGGCATCTTCCAATATTACAGTGCCGCCGAGGACATCCTGGCCAACACATTTGCCGGCAAGATGACGGCGCAGGAAGGCGCCGACGCCATTGCGGCCGCCTGGGAGAAGCTGACCGACCAGATCGGCCGCGAAAACCAGATCAAGCTCTACAAGGCCTCGCTTGGCATGTAGGCTGAGATTCTAGGAACCGTGGTCCGGCGACGCGAAGCCGCCGGACCGCAGCTTGACCGGCCAGCCGGTCATAAAAGCCTTCAGTGAACGGACGAGACGCGTGGCTGACCAGACTTTGCCCACCAATGCGTGGCCGGCAAACGCCGCTCCATCCGATCTGATATCGCCGGGCCGCAAGCGGCTCGGCCGGGCGTTGATGGCTGCTGCGACGCTCGGCCTTCTGGCGGTGATCGCAGTTCAGATCCTGTACAAGACCGACGTCAATGCAGTCGGCTTCGAGACCTGGCGGCCGGTCGTTTATGCCTATGTGCTGTGGGGTACAGCACTCGGCATCGGCCAGGTGCTGACACGCGGCGAAGACGGCCAGCGCGCGCTGTTCCTGCTGCCGGCGCTGCTGTTCACCGTCGCCATGGTGATCTTCCCGACGCTGTTCGGCCTCTACATCGCGCTGACCGACTGGAACCTCAGTTCTTTCTCCGGCCGGAAGTTCAACGGGCTCGACAATTTCTGGCAGATGCTGGCCGACCCCTACTACCGCAACGCGCTGTTCAACATGGTGCTCTACGTGCTTGCGGTGCTGGTCGAATATGTCATCGCCTTCGGCCTTGCCTTGCTGCTCAACGCACAGATCAGGGCGCGCAAATTCTTCCGTGTCGTCTTCCTCATGCCGTTGATGCTGTCGCCGGTCGCCGTGTCGTGGATGATCGGCAAGTCGCTGATGGAATACCGGTTCGGACCGGCCGCAACCCTGGCGCGCCAGCTCGGCTGGGAAAATCCCGCCTTCTTCTCAAACCCGATCACCGCACGCATCTCGATCATGGTGCTCGATGCCTGGACGTTCATCCCGTTCATGATGATCATGCTGCTCGCCGGCCTTCAGGCGATGTCGCGCGAGGTGCTAGAGGCGGCCAGGGTAGACGGCGCCAATGCCTGGCAGACCTTCTGGCAGGTCACCTTCCCGCTGATGCTGCCGGTGTCGGTGACGGCGATCATCCTGCGCATCATCTTCAAACTGAAGCTTGCCGACATCATCATCACCGTCACCTCGGGCGGCCCGGGCGGCGCGACCGATTCCGTATCGAGCTTCATCTATCGCGAGTATCGCGACCGCTCGAATGTCGGCTACGGCACCATGCTGGCGATGGCCTACCTCATCATCATCATCGTGTTCGTGACGTGGCTGTTGAAATTCGCCAACCGCTTCGTGCGCAACGTCAACTGATAGGGGCAGCGACATGAGCGTTCAGACCACCGAGTATGCCGCTTCCGAAATCCGCTCGCCGGCGAGCTTTTTCGCCAACCGCGTCTTCATCTATGGCGCGCTGGCGTTCTGGGCCTTCATCTGCCTGTTCCCGATCTACTGGACGATAACCACCTCGTTCAAAACCGCGGTCGACGTCACCCAGGGCCATCTCATCCCGTTCGTCGACTTCCGGCCGGACTGGAAGGGCTGGCGCTCGCTCGGCCTGTCGCCGGACTCGATCTTCCGGACCTCGACGGTGCGCGACGAGTTCATCAAGCGCTTCATGAACTCCGTCATCACCTCGGTCGGCGCGTCGAGCCTCGCCATTGTCATCGGCAGTCTCGCGGCCTACGGCCTCACCCGCTACCGCTATCACTTCGCCTGGTTCAAGAATGAGGACATCTCCTTCTTTTTCCTGTCGCAGCTGATCCTGCCGCCGGTCGTGCTCGCCCTGCCCTTTTTGGTGCTGTACCGCGAAGTCGGCATGCTCGACACGCGCATCGGGCTGATCCTGCTCTACACGCTGATGGTGCTGCCGATCGTCATCTGGATCATGCGCGACCAGTTCAATTCGATCCCGGTCGAACTGGAGGAAGCAGCCCTCGTCGACGGCCTGTCGATCTGGGGCGCCTTCTTCCGCATCGTCATGCCGATCGCGCTGCCGGGCATGGTCGCCGCCTTCATCCTGGCGATGGTGCTGTGCTGGAACGAGTATTTCTTCGCCGCACTGCTGACCTCGACCGATGCCAAGACCATTCCCGTGATGGTGGCGAGCCAGACCGGCTCGCAAGGCATCAACTGGTGGTCGATGGCCGCACTCGCCACCGCCGCGATCACGCCGCTTGCCGTCATCGGCATCGCGCTGGAGCGTTATCTGATCATGGGCATGACCGCGGGCGCGGTGAAGTAGCGGCTCCTTCTTCCCTTCTCCCCTTGTGGGAGAAGGTGGATCGGCGCGTAGCGCGAAGACGGTTGAGGGGTGCTGGACGGAGCACCATCGGTGCCAAGCTGGAACACTCCTCATCCGACCGAGCGGAGCCTGTCCTCGGGCTTGCCGGAGGCAAGACCCGTGGGCTCGGCCACCTTCTCCCACAACGGGAGAAGGCAGAGCCGCGCTAGGCCGTCAACATCGCCCTCAAATGATCGAGGATCATCGCGACGCCCTTTTGCCCCAGTTCCATCGAGGCCTCAGGGGCGGTCGCCGTGTACCATCCCGTATTGTCGGCAAAGTGGCCGGCGTCCACCGCTTCCGGGCACAGCGCCAGCATCAGCGACGTCTCGCCGATGCCGGCATGATCGAACGGATACTGGCCGTCCGTCACCGTCGGCATCAGCGGATGCACTTGTATCCAGTTGAAGAAATTGCCGCCCTCGGCGTGCTCGACATAGTAGCCGGCCATCGTGTCCGAGCCCCACCAGCCCTCGCCGCGCTCCTTCTCCAGAAAACGGAAGATCGCCTGGCGGCCAGCGGTCTTGAAGGCGAGATCGGTCGGCATGCCGGCGGCAAAGTTCTCGGTCTGGTGGTGGATGATGGCGTGGATATTGCGAAAACCGACGCGCAGCAGACTGTAGAACAGCTCTTCGCCGAACGGGGCCAGCGCCCTGCCGCCGACCTGAACCGACCCATTGCCCTCCGGCGGCGCCACCGCGTAGCTCGCCGCGCCATAGTAGAACGGCGGCAAGATGACGATGTCGGCTTCCTTTTCGAACAGCTCCAGCATCTTGACCACTGCCAGCGTATCCATGCCGACGGCCATGTGCTCACCGTGGTATTCGAGCACGCCGAGCGGGAGCGCGACCGGCCAGTTCTCGGCGATCGCCTTGCGGATCTGGTGCGGCAGCATCAGCTCGTAGCGCATGACGCCTACTCCATGTTGGTGTGGCGGGCGGCGTCGATACGGCTTTCGCCGATCCGAGCCAGCACAGTGCCAAGCTCGTCGAGCGCAATTCTGAACCGATCTGTGCCGGCATTGGTCGATGGTTCGACCAATTTCCCGGAACCCGAAACTTGCCTGAATGTTTGGGCCATTTTTTCCCCGAACAGCTTGTTTTTGCTCATGCTATCACCGTGAAAGTTCGTGTCCAACGGCTCGGAGTGCTTTTGCAGCGCCCCAGGCGTGATAGTGTCATGGCAATTGCGTAGGTGAGGAAACGGCAGGACATGAAGACACGGCATTTCGACCGCATCGGCAATGGCGGCATCAGTTTCACGGAACTCGGCTTCGGCACGGCGCCGCTCGGAAACCTCTATCGCGCCGTCTCCGACGAGGATGCCAACGCCACTCTGGAGACCGCCTGGCGGGTCGGCTGCCGCTACTACGACACCGCGCCGCTCTACGGGCTTGGCCTGTCGGAAACGCGGCTCAATCCGTTCCTGCGCTCGAAAAAGCGCCACGACTACGTGCTGTCGAGCAAGGTCGGCCGCATCATGCGCGCCTGCCCGCCGGACCAACGGACCGGCATCGGCAAGTTCTTCGACACGCCGTCGCGCCGCGAGGTCTACGACTACAGCTATGACGGCGTCATGCGCTCCTTCGAAGCCTCGCTCGAGCGCCTCGGCGTCGACCGCATCGACATCCTTTTCGTGCATGACGTCGACATCTTCACGCATGGCAGCAAGGAGGCCTCGGACCAACGCATCGAGGAGTTCATGCGCTCGGGCTATTACGGGCTGCTGGCCTTGCGTGATCAGGGCGTCATCAAGGCGTTCGGCGGCGGCATCAACGAATGGCAGGTTGCCCAGACACTTGCCGAGCGTGGCGACTTCGACCTTTTCCTGCTAGCCGGGCGCTATACGCTGCTGGAGCAGGAGGCGCTGCAGTCCTTCCTGCCGCTATGCCAGAAGCGCGGCATAGGCATCGTTCTCGGCGGGCCGTATAATTCCGGCATCCTGGCAACCGGGCCGAAGCGGGGCGCCCACTACAATTATTCCGAGGCGCCGCAGGACATCCTCGACCGCGTCGCGCGCATCGAGGCCATCTGCAAACGCCACGGCGTGCGCCTGATCGAGGCGGCACTGCAATTTCCGCTGCTGCACCCTTCGGTCGTGTCGGTGATCCCCGGCGGCCAGCGGCCGAGCGAGGTCGAAAGCAACCGGTCGCTGCTCGACGCGAAACTGCCATCAGCACTCTGGGCCGATCTCAAAAAGGAAGGGCTGATGCGCGCCGATGCGCCAACGGCATAGAACTGTCCGCTGTCATCTCGACAATATGAGCCCACCAAGTGGGCGCAAAAGAAAAGCCGGGCATGCCCGGCTTTTCTGATCTCTGAAAAGGGTAAGAAGGCCGCTTAGTTGACTGCGTCCTTGAGGCCCTTGCCGGCCGAAAACTTCGGCACGGTGCGCGCCGGAATCTGCACTTCCGCGCCGGTCTGCGGATTGCGGCCGGTCGAGGCAGCGCGTTTTGACACTGTGAAATTTCCGAAGCCGACAAGCCGGACATCGCCGCCCTTCTTCAGTTCGCCGGTGATGACGGAGAACACCGCATCAACCGCCGACTGCGCGTCACCCTTCGAAATACTCGCGGCATCGGCGACAGCGGACACCAGTTCGTTCTTGTTCATAAAAATTCCCTTCCATGAGAAACCGGAACGTACGACTCATCCGGCAGGAAACGGACTTTAGAAAGAAGCGCTTCCGCAACCAAGTCGAAAAGCGTCAAAAGAGTCGAAAAAACCGCGGAATTCCGGGGTTTTTCACATGAAAAAGCCGGGCGCTCGGCCCGGCTCTCTCTTGTGCATTGCAACTTTAGAAAGAACTAATGAGCCAGCGACTTGCCGGCGTCGTCTCCGGCATCCACCGCAGCCGGCGCATTGACCGGTTCAACCCAGTCGATCGGCTCCGGCATACGCACCAGCGCATGGCGCAAGACTTCACCGACCCGCCCGACCGGAACGATCTCCATACCGTTCTTCACGTTGTCCGGAATCTCCGCCAGGTCCTTGGCATTGTCTTCCGGGATCAGCACCTTCTTGATGCCGCCGCGAAGCGCTGCAAGCAGCTTCTCCTTGAGCCCGCCGATCGGCAGCACCCTGCCGCGCAGCGTGATCTCGCCGGTCATCGCCACATCGGCCCTGACCGGAATGCCGGTCAGCACCGAGACGATCGCCGTCGCCATCGCCACACCCGCCGACGGTCCATCCTTGGGCGTTGCGCCCTCGGGCACGTGAACGTGGATGTCGCGCTTGTCGAACAGCGGCGGCTCGACGCCGAAATCGATAGCCCGCGAGCGGACGTAGGAGGCCGCAGCCGAGATCGATTCCTTCATCACGTCGCGCAGATTGCCGGTCACCGTCATGCGGCCCTTACCGGGCATCATGACGCCTTCGATCGTCAGCAGCTCGCCGCCGACTTCCGTCCAGGCGAGCCCGGTGACCACGCCGACCTGATCGTCGGCCTCGACCTGACCGAAGCGGAAGCGCGGAACACCGAGGTAATCGGCGAGATTGTCCGCCGTGATGTCGACCGTCTTCTTCTTCGTCTTCAGGATCTCGGTCACCGCCTTGCGGCCGAGCTTCATCAGCTCGCGCTCCAGGCTCCTGACGCCCGCTTCACGGGTGTAGGTCTGGATGATGCCGCGGATTGCGTCCTCGCCGACGGAGAACTCCTTCGGCTGCAGCGCATGATCGCGGATCACCTTGGGCATCAGGTGGCGCTTGGCGATCTCGATCTTCTCGTCCTCGGTGTAGCCGGCGATACGGATGATCTCCATGCGGTCCATCAAGGGCGCAGGGATGTTCAGCGTGTTCGCCGTCGTCACGAACATCACGCTCGACAGGTCGTATTCGACTTCGAGGTAGTGGTCCATGAACGTCGAGTTCTGCTCGGGATCGAGCACCTCGAGCAAGGCCGACGACGGATCGCCGCGGAAATCCTGGCCCATCTTGTCGATCTCGTCGAGCAGGAAGAGCGGGTTGGACTTCTTCGCCTTCTTCATCGACTGGATGACCTTGCCCGGCATCGAGCCGATATAGGTGCGCCGGTGACCGCGGATTTCGGCCTCGTCGCGCACGCCGCCCAGCGCCATGCGGATAAACTCGCGGCCGGTCGCCTTGGCGATCGACTTGCCGAGCGAGGTCTTGCCGACGCCGGGAGGTCCGACGAGGCACAGGATCGGCCCCTTCAGCTTCTTCTGGCGGCTCTGCACGGCGAGATATTCGACGATGCGGTCCTTGACCTTGTCGAGGCCGAAATGGTCGGTGTCGAGCACGTTCTGCGCGAAGGCCAGATCCTGCTTGACCTTGGAGTTCTTGCCCCACGGTATCGACAGGATCCAGTCGAGATAGTTGCGCACGACGGTCGATTCAGCCGACATCGGCGACATCGTCCGCAGCTTCTTCAGCTCGGCTTCCGCCTTTTCGCGGGCCTCCTTGGAGAGCTTGGTCTTCTTGATGCGCGCCTCGATCTCGGCGGCCTCGTCGCGGCCGTCCTCGCCTTCGCCGAGCTCCTTCTGGATCGCCTTCATCTGCTCGTTGAGGTAGTATTCGCGCTGCGTCTTCTCCATCTGGCGCTTGACGCGCGAACGGATGCGCTTTTCCACCTGCAGGACGGAGATTTCGGCTTCCATGAAGCCCATCGCCTTTTCCAGCCGCTCCTTGACCGAAAGCGTGGCCAGCATCTCCTGCTTCTCGGGGATCTTGATGGCAAGATGCGAGGCAACCGTGTCGGCGAGCTTGGAATAGTCGTCGATCTGGCTGGCGGCACCCACCACTTCGGGCGAGATCTTCTTGTTCAGCTTGACGTAGTTCTCGAAGTCGGTGACGACGGAACGGGCCAGCGCCTCGACCTCGACTTCTTCCTCATCCGGTTCGACCAGCGCCGCGGCGCGGGCCTCGTGGAAGTCGGGACGGTCGGTGAACGAAACGATTTTCGCGCGCGAGGCGCCTTCGACCAGCACCTTCACGGTGCCGTCCGGCAGCTTCAGCAATTGCAGCACATTGGCGAGCGTGCCGATGTCGAAGATCGCATCGGACTCGGGATCGTCATCGGCGGCATTCATCTGGGTCGCAAGCAGGATCTGCTTTTCCTGACCCATCACCTCCTCCAGCGCCTTGATCGACTTTTCACGCCCGACAAAGAGCGGAACGATCATGTGCGGGAACACCACGATGTCGCGCAGTGGGAGGACTGCGAAGACGCCGTCGCTGGGAGCCTTGGATATTTTGGCCATTGTCCAACCTTTCATGTCGCGACCGCCAATCGGCCAACCGCGAATCTCATATTAACGACCGAGGATCGTTCCGCCTACCACCGTTTGTGACGGGAGTTTTACAGCACAGAATTCGGCACCCCGGCCTTCCTCAGTTAGTTGGAGGCACGGGGGGCAAAGATCAAGGGTCAACACGAAACCGTTCATCCAATCTGTCACAATCCGTTCATCCAATCTGTCACAATCCGTTCATCATAAGTCGGCCCGTCCGCAAAACAAAACGGCGCCTCGCGGCGCCGTTTGAAGAATTTCCACTGCAGAGGCTCACGTCAGGCGCTGACGTTGCCCTTCTTTTCCTTCTGCTCGGAATAGATGTAGAGCGGTCTGGCGTTGCCGGACACCACCTCTTCCGAAATAACCACTTCGCGCACGCCTTCCAGCGCCGGCAGCTCGAACATCGTGTCGAGCAGGATCGCTTCCATGATCGAGCGCAGGCCGCGCGCGCCGGTCTTGCGCTCGATGGCGCGCTTGGCGATCGCCGACAGCGCATTCTCGTGGAAGGTCAGGTCGACATTCTCCATCTCGAACAGCCGCTGATACTGCTTGACCAGCGCGTTCTTCGGCTCGGTCAGGATCTGGATCAGCGCCGGCTCGTCGAGGTCCTCCAGCGTCGCCAGGACCGGCAGACGGCCGACGAACTCGGGAATGAGGCCGAACTTCAGCAGATCCTCGGGCTCGACCAGGCGGAAAACATCGCCGGTGCGGCGATCCTCGGGCGAAGCGACGGTGGCGCCGAAGCCGATCGAGGTCTTGCGGCCGCGATCCGAGATGATCTTGTCGAGGCCGGCGAAGGCGCCGCCGCAGATGAACAGGATGTTGGCGGTGTCGACCTGCAGGAATTCCTGCTGCGGATGCTTCCTGCCGCCCTGCGGCGGCACGGAGGCGACCGTGCCTTCCATGATCTTCAACAGCGCCTGCTGGACGCCTTCGCCCGACACGTCGCGAGTGATCGAAGGATTGTCCGACTTGCGCGAGATCTTGTCGATCTCATCGATGTAGACGATGCCGCGCTGGGCGCGCTCGACATTGTAGTCGGCCGACTGCAACAGCTTCAGGATGATGTTCTCGACATCCTCGCCGACATAGCCGGCCTCGGTCAGCGTCGTCGCATCGGCCATGGTGAACGGCACGTCGATGATGCGGGCCAGCGTCTGCGCAAGCAGCGTCTTGCCGCAACCGGTCGGGCCGATCAGCAAAATGTTGGACTTCGCCAGCTCGACGTCGTTGTTCTTGCCGGCATGCGCGAGGCGCTTGTAATGGTTGTGGACGGCCACCGACAGCACGCGCTTGGCGTAGGGCTGGCCGATGACGTAGTCGTCGAGAACCTTGAGGATCTCCTGCGGGGTCGGCACGCCCTCGCGCGACTTCACCATCGAGGTCTTGTTCTCCTCGCGGATGATGTCCATGCAGAGCTCGACGCATTCGTCGCAGATGAACACCGTCGGGCCGGCGATCAGCTTGCGGACTTCGTGCTGGCTTTTGCCGCAAAACGAGCAATAAAGCGTGTTCTTGGAATCACCGCCGCTGTTGCCGACCTTGCTCATTTTCATGTCCTTTCATAGCCGCCCGCCGATGGTCTGGTTGAAAGGGCGCATAACTCAATCTATCGCGGGAAATCGCCGCCGCCAGTATTCCGGCTCCCGCAACGCGTTCCATACGAAACACATATCAGAAAACGTCGCAATGATTCGCACCAACCCCGCACAAAGCTAAGCCGTCGAAAATCAACATAGGCTTAACGTAGGCAATTGCTCCCGTCGAGGGAACAGCCAATTGTGGCCGAAATGCCGCAAGCGGCATCAAAAGCGTGTTTTCCCGCCATCCAACTGCCACCGGGCTTATGCGGCGGCAACCTCAGCCGGCTCGCGCGACGAAATGACCTTGTCGATGAGACCGAAATCCTTCGCCTCGTCAGCGGTCATGAAGTGGTCGCGGTCGAGCGTCTTCTCGATCTCGTCGTAGCTCTTGCCGGTGTGCTTGACATAAACCTCGTTGAGACGGCGCTTCAGCTTGATGATGTCCTGGGCGTGGCGTTCGATGTCGGAAGCCTGGCCCTGGAAGCCACCGGAAGGCTGGTGGACCATGATGCGGGCATTCGGCGTGGCGAAGCGCATGCCCTTCTCGCCTGCGGTCAAGAGCAGCGAGCCCATCGAGGCCGCCTGGCCGATGCACAGCGTCGCCACCGCCGGCTTGATGAACTGCATAGTGTCGTAGATCGCCATGCCCGAGGTGACGACGCCGCCTGGCGAATTGATGTAGAGGTTGATTTCCTTCTTCGGATTCTCCGCCTCGAGGAACAGGAGCTGCGCGCAGACCAGCGTCGCCATGCCGTCCTCGACCGGGCCGGTGATGAAAATGATGCGCTCTTTCAGCAGCCGCGAGAAAATGTCGTAGGCCCGCTCGCCGCGATTGGTCTGTTCGACCACCATCGGAACGAGGTTCATGTAGGTTTCGACGGGGTTCTTCATGGACTATCCCTTTTCAAAGGTGGGATTCCGGCGCCGGGGGATATTAGCACATCGGGCAGAATCGGTTCTGGATCGTTGTCCTGTAAATAGGATGTCGGCTCACCCTAGCGCAAGGCCGCCTCTCCTAGCCATCCGGTTAAGTCGAATCAAGGTTTCTGCACAGGATTCGCCCGAGGCTATTTCGGCAGCCATCTGCTGCTGTTGAAGCAGCACGGCTGCGTAGCAGTTTCTTAACCGCGTGCTCAACGAAATATCTCGAAACTGCTTTCCGGCGATACGGCCTCCCCTACAATTCAACGTTGAACTTGCGCTGAAGGTTCAAACAGGGGGAGTGCCATGATCAGGAAAACTGCTTCCTCGGCCATCGCCAGCCTTGCTGTTCTCGGCATGGTATCCGAAACGGCCGCCGGCGGACGCGCCGTCGAATGCTACGAGCAGGTCAACAGGCCGTCCGTCTACGAAACGGTCTACGAAAACGTGCTCGTCAGCCCGGCCGGCCAGCAGGTGGAGTATGTGCCCGCGATCTACGGGACGCGCGAGCGGGTGGTGCAGATCGCACCCCAGCGTGTCAGCTACGAGATCCTGCCTGCCGTCACCCGCACCATCCACCGCACGGTGAAGGTCGATGACGGCGGCTACTCCTGGGAATGGCGCGTCATCCATGGCCGCAGGGTGCTGTGCAAGATCAGGTACAAGGCGCGCTATGAACGCGTGGCCGAGACCGTGGTGGTGCAGCCGGAGCGCCGACGGCGCGTCGTCATCCCCGCTGAGTATGAGAGCGTGGCCGAAGAGGTCTTGGTGCAGCCGGAGCAGCGACGCATCATCGAGGTTCCCGCCTCCTACCAGACAGTGGCGCGACGCGTGGTGGTCAGGGAAGGCTCATCCGGCTGGCGGCGCGTGCATGTTCCAAGGCACTGCCAGTATTAGGTCAGACCGCTTCGGCCCGCAGCCACGCCTTCAAGCCGGCGACGTCGCCATTGCCGACAGTCGCCGCGACACGCCTGCCGACAGCTGCACCGAACTTGTAGCCGTGGCCGGAGCAGGCCGAGACAACAAGGCATTTCCCCTTCTCATGCGCCAGGAATTTTTCGTCGGCGGTGAAGGTATAGGCGCAGGTGACGACCTCGGTCACCCCATACTCTTCGATGCGGGCGATCGGTGGCGAAAACAGGTCGCGGATCGCCTCGCCCTCACCCGCCACCGGCTGGCGGTTCCAGTCGGCGTCGCTGGTCGGCACCCTGTGCAGCCCTGAGCCGAATTTCATGCCGGCGCCGCCGGACGGCGGGATCACGTAGCCGTCGACAGCGCCGCCGACATCGAGGATGACCGGGGCTGCCTGCCATGCAGCTTTCAGATCCGCCGGCGGATCGACATAGGCAAGCGCGGTGCGCCAGGTCTTCAGTTCGCCGCCCAGTTCCGGAAACAGTTTTAGCACCCAGGCGCCGGCGGCGACGACGATGCGGTCGGCCTGCATCGTCTCGCCGCTTTCAAGCACGATGCGGCCGGCCTCGGCGTCGACTTCCGTCACCTTGCTGTTCTCGTAGACATTGGCGCCGTTAGCCCGCAGCCATTTGGCGAGACCGGCGGCGATCCTGCGGCAATGCAGCGCACCGCCATCCGGTGAAAAATACGCGTAGCGGAAAGAGCCGGGCTCCAGGAACCGCCAGCGTCTAGCCGCGGCGTCCGGCTCGACCAGTTCGAACGGGTAGTTCCCGGCTTCCATGCCTTCGCGGTATTCCTCGGCTTCGTCTCCTGGCTCCCGCGAAATGCAGATGAAGCCGCGCCGGTCGAGATGGTTTTCGCCGAGATCGGCCCACATCTCGTCCCAGGCCTCATAGGCCTCGGTGATCAGCCGGCCATAGCCCGCCGCTGCACCATAGGCGCGACGGATGATGCGGTGATGGTCGCCTGAGGCGGCAAGCGGATTCGGAATCGACCCCTGCTCGACGATCGTGACCCGGTGCCCGGCCTTAGCCAGCGACCAGGCCGTCGAAAGCCCCGCAATGCCTGCACCAACCACGATCACATTCATCAAGTCAGTCTTTCCGCAGCCGCTTCGGCTGGCTCAACGCTTTTTTGTGCATGCCGTTGTCCAAAACCGATTCACACTTTTGGGCGACACGCATCAGATTGCCGGGCGCCAACATACGGTCTGGCATCAAGCTGGCAAGCCGCGTTAATTGTCTGGCATGACCAAATTGATGCTGACCTATCTTGCCTTCGATTCCTCGACCCGCCATGTGCGACTGGACCCGCACGAGCCGGCTTTCTACCAGAACCCCTATGAGGCCTATGCCTTTATGCACGGCGCATCGAACGCCTTCTTCTGGGAAGAGTTCGGCTTCTGGTGCTTCGGCGGCTTCGACGACGTCAGCCGGCTGCTGCGCGACCGCCGCTTCGGCCGCCAGAACCCGGCCGGCATCCCGGACAGAAGCGGCATCGGCCGGGATCGCACGCATCTCAACGCCTTCGACGGTATCGAGGCCAATTCGATGCTGGAGCTGGAACCGCCCGTTCACACCAGGCTCAGAACGCTGGTCAACCGCGCCTTCGTCTCGCGTCAGGTCGAGCGGCTCAGGCCGCGCGTCGAGGCGCTCGCCAACGAGCTGATCGACCGTTTCGAACCGGATCAGGTCGACCTGCTGCCGGCTTTCGCGTCGCCTTTGCCGATCACCATCATTGCCGAAATGCTCGGCGTGCCGGTCGAGATGGGGCCGCAACTGCTCGACTGGTCGCATCGGATGGTCGCCATGTACATGCATGGCCGCACACGCGAAACGGAAGAGACGGCCAATCGCGCGGCGCGGGATTTTTCGGATTTCCTGCGCGGCTATGTTGCCGAGCGGCGCAAAAACCCCGGCGACGATCTATTGTCGCTGCTGATCGCGGCGCAGGAGGACAACCAAAAACTCTCGGAGGACGAACTGGTGTCCTCGGCCATCCTGCTGCTCAATGCCGGCCACGAGGCGACCGTCCACCAGACCGGCAATGCGGTGCGCTCGATCCTCGCGCAAGGCGGCGACCCACGCCGCTTCTTCGTTTCCGCTGAAGCGACCGCTGCGACCGTCGAGGAATGCCTGCGCTTCGACGCGCCGCTGCACATGTTTACGCGTTATGCCTATGAAGAGATCGAGGTCGGTCCCGGTGTCATCGTGCGGCCGGGCGAGACGATCGGCCTGCTGCTCGGCATGGCCAACCACGACCCGGCGGCGTTTGCCGAACCCTTCGCCTTCCGGCCGGATCGTGCGGACCAGAAGAACGTCTCGTTCGGCGCCGGCATTCATTTCTGCATCGGCGCGCCGCTCGCCCGGCTCGAATTGGAGGTGTCGCTGAAGACCCTGTTCGAGCGGCTACCGCGGCTCCATCTTGCCGAACAGCCGCGCTTTCGCGACAGCTATCATTTCCACGGGCTGGAAACGCTCGTCGTGCACACCGGACAATGATCAAAGCCTGATCACATACTCCTTGCGAGTCGTTTCAAGCACTTCCCAGCTGCCCTTAAACCCCGGCCTGAGCACGAAACTGTCGCCGGCCCTGACGGTGCGCGCCTCGCCAGCGTCCTCTGATATCACCGAGACGCCCGACAGAATGTGGCAGAACTCCCACTCGTCATACTCGATGCGCCATTTGCCCGGCGTCGCCTCCCAGACGCCGGCATAGAGCCCGCCGTCCTGCTCCTCGACATTCCAGGTGCGAAACTTTGGATCGCCTGAAATCAGCCGATCCGGCGCCGGCGCGCCAGGTTCCGGCTCGACGCTTTCAATATCGACGGAGAGAAATTTCGGCGCAGTCATGGAAACTCCTTCCAACGGGGATCAAACCTTGGTGAGGGCCTGTTCCAGATCGGCGACGATGTCGTTGACATCCTCGATGCCGACCGAGAGCCTGACCGTATCCGGCCCAGCGCCGGCGGCGACCTTCTGCTCGTCCGACAGTTGCCGATGCGTTGTCGATGCCGGGTGAATGACCAGCGACTTGGTGTCGCCGACATTGGCAAGGTGCGAGAACAGTTCGAGCGCCTCGACGAATTTGATGCCGGCCGCATAGCCGCCCTTCAGGCCGAAGGTGAACACCGCACCGGCGCCAAGCGGCGAATATTTTTTCTGCAGCGCGTTGTTGCTGTCGCTGGGCAGGCTGGGATAGGACACCCAGGCGATCTTTGGGTGGTTGGACAGCCAACCGGCGACAGTGACCGCATTGTCGCAATGGCGCTGCATCCTGAGCGGCAGGGTTTCCAGCCCGGTCAGGATCAGGAATGCGTTGAAGGGCGAGATCGCCGGGCCCATGTCGCGCAGGCCAAGCACTCGCGCGGCAATGGCGAAAGCGAAATTGCCGAAGGTCTCGTGCAGGACGAGGCCGCCATATTCGGGGCGCGGCTCCGACAGCATCGGATATCTGCCGGATTTCGACCAGTCGAAGGTGCCGCCGTCGACAATGGCGCCGCCGATAGAATTGCCGTGGCCGCCGATGAACTTGGTCAGCGAATGCACGACAATGTCGGCGCCATGCTCGATCGGGCGCACCAGATAGGGCGAGGCCAGCGTGTTGTCGACGATCAGCGGCAGGCTGTGTTTACGGGCGATGTCGCCGATCTTCTCGATGTCGACGAAGACACCGCCCGGATTGGCCAGGCTCTCAATGAAGATCGCCTTGGTCTTTTCATCGATCTGGCTTTCGAAGGTCGAGATGTCGTTGGTGTCGGCCCAGCGCACCTGCCAGCCGAAATTCTTGAAGGCGTGGCCGAACTGGTTGATCGAGCCACCGTAAAGCCTTGTCGCGGCGACGAAATTGTCGCCGGGCTGCATCAGATTGTGGAAGACGAGCACCTGCGCGGCATGGCCCGACGCCACCGCCAGCCCCGCCGTGCCGCCTTCGAGCGCCGCGATGCGCTCTTCCAGCACCGCCTGCGTCGGGTTCATGATCCGGGTATAGATGTTGCCGAAGGCCTTTAGCCCGAACAGCGAGGCGGCATGATCGGCGTCATCGAAGACAAAGGAGGTCGTCTGGTAGATTGGCGTGGCACGCGCGCCGGTCGCCGGATCGGGCTTGGCACCCGCATGGACGGCGAGCGTGTTGAAACCGGGCGTGCGGGTCATCGAATACCTCCCTTTTGAACCGTCTGAAAAACGCCGGGCATTCTTGGCCAAGCCCGGTCGCGAATGCAAAGAAGAAAATGCCCTTCGATGCACGTTCTGTGATCGAGGCGCGAGAAAATGTTCCGATTGGCGGAATATCTCTTTGGCCTACTTCTGGCGGACGCCAAAACTCTGGAATCCCGGCCGCATCAGCGGCTTCTTCGACGACAACACGCCTGAGTTGACGCCGGTCCAGCCGATTTCGCCCGACAGCTTGCCATATTCGATCTTGGGGCAGCGGTTCATCACGACCTTGATGCCGGCGGCCTCGGCGCGCGCGGCCGCCTCGTCGTGGCGCACGCCAAGCTGCATCCAGATGACTTTCGGCAACGGGTCGAGCCGCAAGACCTCGTCGACGACGCCCGGCACGGCCGCGGAGCCGCGAAACACGTCGACCATGTCGATCGGCTCGGGAACATCGGCGAGCGTGGCATAGGTCATCCGGCCAAGGATTTCCTTGCCGGCCTGGCCGGGGTTGATCGGGAATACCGAAAACCCCTTGCCCAGCAGGTATTTCAGCACGAAGTAGCTCGGCCGCACATCGTTGGCGGACGCGCCGACCATGGCGATGGTCTTCACCGAATTGAGAATGCCGGCGATATAGGCATTGTCGTAGGCGTCGTGGTTCATGCCTCGTCCTCATACAGAGCTTCGGCGAGAAAACCATCCGGGTCGTTGCAGAAACTGCGCATCATGCGAAAATGATCGGTATCATGGAAATCGGTCGGGTCGAGGCCGAACCGGCTGATGCGGAACAGCCGCGCGCCGGGACAGGCCATCAGCAGCGGCGAATGCGTCGCCATGATCACTTGCGCCGTGCCTGATAGATCCATCCGCCGCAGCATTTTGAGAAGCTCGATCTGGCGCGTCGGCGACAAGGCGCTTTCCGGCTCGTCTAGGATGTAGATACCTTGCCGGCGGCAGCGCTCCTCGAAGAACCGGATGAAACCTTCGCCATGCGACCAGGACAGGAAGTCGGGCGGCGCCGCATGGGCGTCGATGGCGGCCTGATCGAGATAGCGGGCCACGGAGTAAAAAGATTCGGCGCGGAAGAACCAGCCGGCGGTGACCTTCGGCAGCCAATGGCCACGCAGCGTTTCCGCCAGTGCCGCGCCGCTCTTGTCGATGGCGCGGGAGTGGTCGATGGGCATGTAGCCCTTGCCGCCACCGGCCTCATCGTATCCGGCCAGCGCGCCGATCGCCTCGAGCAGCGTCGATTTGCCGGTGCCGTTCTCGCCGACGATGATGGTGATCGGCGTGGTGAATTCGAGTTCGAAGTCGTGGCCGCGGAAGATCGGCAGGTTCCAGGGATATTTTTCCCAATCTTCGACCCGCGCCGGCTCGATCAGGATGCGCTTGAGATAGGGAGCCTTCAGTCGCGTCAGTTGCTTGCGATATGCCATCTGGCAGTGGTATCAGCCCGGCAGCGAGATGCTGCCGTCTTCCGCGATCGGAAAAGCCGGATTGTGCGCCACTTCCCAGACGTGCCCTTCCGTGTCGGCGAAATAACCGTACCAGCCGCCCCAGAAGGCGCGGCCGGCCGGCTTGACGATACGACCGCCGGCCTTCTCGGCCATCGCAAGCACGTGATCGACTTCAGTGTCCGAGCGGGTGTTGTAGGCGAGGTAGATCGCCGACGGCGCCGGGCCGAAGGTGATGCCTGAATCCGCTTCGGCGCTTTCGCGCGGGAACAGGCCGAGAATGACGCCGCCCATCTGAAAGAAGGAGACGCCGTCGGTGATGCCGGCATGGCGGGTCAGGCCCATCGCCTCGTAGAAGCGTGTGGCGCGCTCGAGATCGTCGATGGCGATGGTAATGATGGAGATGCGGGGTTCCATATCTAGTCGTCCGTCCATTCCGGCTTGCGCTTGCCGATGAAGGCGCCGATGCCCTCTTCCGCGTCGCGCGCCAGCATGTTGTCGACCATGACGCGGCCAGTGTAGGCATAGGCCTCGGCCAGCCCCATCTCGGCCTGCGCGTAGAAGGCCTCCTTGCCGGTCTTCACGACCAAGGCCGATTTTGCAGCAATGGTTTGCGCGTATTTGGTGACAATCTGATTGAGATATTCGCCCGGCACGACGCGATTGACCAGGCCGAATTCCTTGGCCGTCGCCGCATCGATCGTCTCGCCGGTCAAAAGCATCTCCATCGCCTGCTTGCGCGAGACGTTGCGCGACAGCGCCACCATCGGGGTCGAGCAGAACAGCCCGATATTGACGCCCGGCGTGCAGAAGGTCGCCTTATGCGAGGCGATCGCCAGATCGCAGCTCGCGACCAGTTGCGCCCCGGCCGCCGTCGCCAGACCATCGACCTCGGCGATCACCGGCCTGGGATGGCGCACGATCGCCTGCATCAGTGCCGCGCAAGCGGAAAACGTCTCCTCGAAGAATGCCTTGCCGCGATCGGCGTCGGCGCGGCGCGCGGTCATTTCCTTGAGGTCGTGTCCGGCGCAGAACACCTTTCCGGCCGCCGCCAGGATGATGACGCGGACGGATCTGTCTGATTTCGCGCGGTCGAGCTCCGCCGCCAGCGCCGCCATCACCGCCAGCGACAGGGCATTGGCCGGCGGATTGGCGAGCGTGAGGCGGAGCACGCCCTTGTCCAGCCTCGCGACTACCGGACCTTCGGCAACAGCCGGCTTGATGGCGACGATTTCAGCCATGTCTCCAACCTCTTCATCGGCCAGCGGGCATCGGATTCGCGGGCCATGGAACAAAAGAACTAGCACGCTGCCGATTGAAGAACAGCCTTGAGACGTGTTTTCTCGGCTGCGCGGCCTCAGCCGAGCGCCCTCGCCTTGAGACCGCCGGCCCTACGGCGCCGTATATAGGAAACCGCCTATGCCCGCCCAAAACAATCTCAAGCCGATGCTGACTGCCGCGCAAGTCAATGCACTGATGGAGACCGTCTATCCGCAGCTCAACGACCAGTTCACCTTCTACGAGGCGATCGACGTGTTTCCGGGCGGCTGCACGGTGCGCCTGAATGCCGACGAGCGGCATTTGCGCCCCGGCGGAACCGTGTCGGGCCCGTCGCTGTTCACGCTGGCCGACATTGGCGGCTATGTCTGCGTGCTTTCGCATGCCGGGCCGGATGCGCTTTCGGTGACCACCAATCTCAACATCAATTTCGTCCGCAAAGCCGAGGCCGGACCGATCGACGGCCATTGCCGGATCCTGAAGCTGGGCAAGAGCCTGATGGTGTTCGAAATCGAGATCGTCGCCGGACCGCAGGGACATACGGTAGCGCACGCGACGGGAACCTATTCGATCCCGCCGAAGCGGTCGCCATCTTGACAATTGAATTTCCGGTTGATGTGTATATATGTGCGCATAGGTGACCTTTGCTGGAACGTGACAGCCGCAAGATCGTGAAGCGTCTCAAAGACGATGGTTTCGAACTGATTTCCGTACGCGGCTCGCATCACAAATTCCGAAAGGGCGAGATTGTGTTGATCGTTCCGCATCCCGAGAAGAATCTGCCAACCGGTACCGCTCGCGCGATCGCCAAGCAGGCCAGGCTGGATAAGGACGAGCTGAAGCGTCCTGGAGATTGCAAATGAAGAACTATTTCGCATTGGTCGACAAAGATCCCGACAGCGCATTCGGCATCCGCTTTCCGGACATTCCCGGCTGCTTTTCGGCTGCGGACGCGGCGGAAGACATCGTGCCCAATGCCGTTGAAGCCTTGCAATTGTGGGCAGAGGATATGCCCGTTCCAGAGCCGTCCAACCATGAAGCGATTGTCGCGCTTCCCGACATACGCAACGCGCTCGCCGAAGGAGCCTATCTGGTCTCGGTGCCGCTCATCGACAATGACAGCGCCGTCGTCAGGGCAAACGTGACTTTCGAGCGCGGCGTTTTGCGGGCGATCGACATCGCAGCGCGCGAACGCGGCATAACGCGATCTGCGTTCCTCTCCAGCGCGGCCCGCAAGGAAATCGAGGCAAAGCACTAAGGCCAGATTCTGCACCGCAATTAACACTAGATCAGTGTGGTAAAATAGTACCTATTATTCAATCCTTTGTTTTTGCCTCATTTTCTGAGCTACGCGTCTTTTAATTCGCCTTGACGTGCTATCTCCCCCTCGCCTATAAGCCCTCACGGAACAGCGGCCCGCCAAAGGCCGCCGTTTTGTTATTGGCGGCGGGCGAGCGCTCGGCGTCAATCCAAGCAACAAGAAACGCTTTTCCTTGTCGTTCGTCGATGGGGAAGGTCCGAACCGAAAGCAACAATCCATGGCAACCTTTTCGCAGAAGCCTGCGGATGTGGTGAAGAAGTGGGTGCTGATCGACGCCGAGGGTCTCGTCGTCGGCCGTCTCGCCACTGTCATCGCCAATCATCTTCGCGGCAAGCACAAGCCCACCTTCACCCCGCATGTCGACGACGGCGACAACGTCATCGTCATCAACGCCGACAAGGTGGTGTTCACCGGCAAGAAATTCACCGACAAGGTCTATTACTGGCACACCGGTCACCCCGGCGGCATCAAGGAGCGCACCGCGCGCCAGCTGCTCGAGGGCCGTTTCCCCGAGCGTGTCGTCGAGAAGGCCGTCGAACGCATGATCCCGCGTGGCCCGCTCGGCCGTCGCCAGATGAAGAATCTCCGCGTCTATGCAGGCACGGAACATCCGCATGTCGCCCAGCAGCCCGTCACGCTCGACGTGGCCAAGCTGAACGCCAAGAACAAGAAGGTTTCGTAAAATGGCTGAGCTTTCCTCGCTCGCAGAACTCGGAACTGCCACCGGCAACACCAACACGCAGCCGGCGGCACCCGTCCATGTCCAGAAGCTCGACAAGTCGGGCCGCGCCTATGCCACCGGCAAGCGCAAGAACGCCATCGCGCGTGTCTGGGTGAAGCCCGGCTCCGGTAAGATCGTCGTCAACGACAAGGTGTTCGCCGAATATTTCGCACGCCCGGTCCTGCAGATGATCCTCAACCAGCCGATCATCGCCGCCAACCGCGCCGGCCAGTACGACATCGTCGCCACGGTCATCGGCGGCGGCCTTTCCGGCCAGGCCGGTGCCGTGCGTCACGGCATCTCCAAGGCGCTGACCTATTACGAGCCCGCGCTGCGCGCCGTGCTCAAAAAGGGCGGCTTCCTGACCCGCGACAGCCGCGTCGTCGAGCGCAAGAAGTACGGCAAGGCGAAGGCCCGCCGCTCGTTCCAGTTCTCGAAGCGCTAAGCACTGCGCAGCTTCAGACGTTCAAAAAGGCCGCCTCCGGGCGGCCTTTTCTTTTGGTGATTACTAACATGGTCCAAATTTAGGAACGATCGGCCGGTACTTTGATGAAGTCGATAGACGCCCGCAACGGGGCCGGCACGAGACGCCGGCCGGGATAATAGAGGAACGGCCCGGGGAAGCTCTGCCACCAAGGTTCGAGGACGGGTTCGAGCATACCGCTCTCAAAGTAGGGGCGAAGCCAATCCTCGAACAGGCTGACAATGCCGGCGCCGGCGATGGCTGCATCGACGGCGAGATCGGCCGCTCCGCCCAGGGTCACGAGAAGCGGCCCCGTCGGGTCGACCCGCACCATCTCGCCGGCACGCTCGAATTCCCACGGCGGCATCGCCCCGCTGGCGAAGCGGCCGCGCAGGCAGGCGTGGCCGAGCAGGTCGCGCGGGTGTTGCGGCCGGCCATGGCGATCAAGGTAGGCAGGGCTGGCGGCGGTGGCAAAGCGCTGAAGGCGCGGTCCGATCGGCACCGCGATCATGTCCTGTTCCAGCCGCTCGTCGTAACGGATCCCGGCATCGCAGCCTGCCGCCAGTACGTCGACAAAGCTCTCCTCGGCGGTCACCTCCAGCCGGATGCCGGGATAGGCAGCGAGAAACCCCGGGACGATGCTGGGCAGCACCAGTCGCGCCGCGCTGACCGGCACATTAAGGCGCAACGTACCTGCCGGCCGGTCGCGGAAGCCGTTCACCACGTCAAGTGCTGACTCGACCTCGGTCAAGGCTGGGCCGAGCCGGGCCAGCAAGCTCGCACCCGCTTCGGTCAGGACGACGCTGCGGGTCGTCCTGTTGAGCAGCCTGACACCGAGCTGCGTCTCGAGGCGGCGCACCGCCTCGCTCAAGCCCGACGCACTGCCGCCGCTCGCCCGGGCGCCATCGCGAAAACCCTTGGCCCGCGCTACGGCCACGAAGGCGTTCAGGTCTCCGAGGTCGATCTTCATTGTTCGATATTCCGTACAGCCCGTGCGGAATGTACCCAATTATCGTGAGATCGGACAGCGCCTATCTCAGCGTCATCTTGCACGGAGATAGACTATGTCCAGCATTGACCTTTCCGGCACGTTCACTCTCGGCGACCGCACCGTGAGGCGACTCGGCTACGGCGCCATGCAGCTCGCAGGACCCGGCGTCTTTGGTCCACCCAAGGACCATGGCGCGGCATTGGCCGTGCTGCGCGAAGCCGTTGCGCTTGGGGCGAACCACATCGACACCAGCGACTTCTACGGCCCGCACGTCACCAATCTGCTGATCCGCGAGGCGCTCGCGCCCTATTCCGACAATCTGACGATCGTCACCAAGATCGGCGCCCGTCGCGGCGCGGATGGCTCGTGGCTGCCGGCTTTCTCGGCCGAAGAGCTGACCCAGGCGGTGCACGACAATCTGCGCAATCTCGGGCTCGACGTGCTGGACGTGGTCAATCTCAGGATCATGTTCGACGCGCATGGCCCTTCCGAAGGGTCGATCGAGGCGCCGTTCACTGTGCTGGCCGAGTTGCAGCGGCAGGGTTTGGTGAGTCACATCGGGCTAAGCAATGTCACGTCAGCGCAGATCGAAGAGGCGCGACGGATCGCCAGGATCGTCTGCGTGCAGAACCAGTACAATCTGGCGCACAGGGGCGACGATGCCTCGATCGACAAACTCGCCTGTGACGGTATCGCCTATGTGCCGTTCTTTCCGCTCGGCGGCTTCAACCCGCTGCAGTCGTCTTCCCTATCCGGCGTCGCTCAGCGCCTGGGCGCCACGCCGATGCAGGTCGCGCTCGCCTGGCTGCTCCGACGCGCGCCCAATATCCTGCTCATCCCCGGCACCTCATCGGTCGAGCATCTCAGGGAGAATCTTGCCGCAGCCGAACTCGATCTGCCCAAGGATGCCGTCAAGGAGCTGGACGGCGTAGCGATGGCCGCCTGACGGCGAGCTGGCGAAGCGGCACCCTTGCCCGCTCCGCTCCAGGTTTAGTTGATGCTTGCGGTGTTCGCCGGCTCCGCCGGCCGCACCTCATCAGAATAAGGTACGCGATAGCCGTTCGCCGCCAGCCAGTCGATCGCCGCTTTCGGCTCGTCGGTCTGGATGATGGTGGCGCCGCGCTCGGCCCAGAAGCCGTACGTCTCGCGCGGCAGACTGGCGAGCACCGCCAGTTCGTCGCCGCGCCCGCCGGCGAGAAAGCCGCCCGGCTTGTTGACGATGGCGTAGGTATTGGCCCAGATGTGCCAGTCGCCCCTTATCGCCGCCGCGCGCATGCGGGGGCTGAACAGCGGACCGCCGGTGTCGGTCAACGCCTCCGCGCCGGCCCGCCAGTTGATCATCTCGACCGCGCGCGGCGAAAAGGCCCCGCTGACTTTCTCGGCGAAACCGGCGTCGCGAACCGCATCGTCGGCGATGATCGGCATGAACTGGAAACCGCTGCCGATCGCGCCTATGGCGGCCTTGACAGTGGTGATCCTGGCCGGGTTCCACAGGTTTTCCTTGACGATCACCTGCTCGGCCATGCCCAGGTCGCGCGCAACCGCGATCATGCCGGCCAGGCTGTCGACGTCGAGCTTGTTGTCGATGTTAATGAGGATCCTGTCCTTGGTCGCCACCAGCATCTCGCGCAGCGTCGAAACCGGCTCATCGGTGACGGCGCCAGTGCCCTCGATCACCAGTCTGCAGGTCTTGAGTTCGGCCAGCGTGCGCTTGACCACCTCGCCCTTGCAGTTCGTCGTGCGGTCGAGCCAGCTGTCGTGCATGACGACGAACTCGCCGTCCTTGGAGCGCCTGACGTCGACCTCGACGATTTCGGCACCAAGCGCGATCGATGCCTCGACGGCGGCGATCGAGTTCTCCGCATAGAGCGTCTTGCGGGCCTGCATACTGCCGGCGCGATGTGCCGCCACCATGACATGGTCGCGCCACTGGTTGGCGTGTTCGAAACGGTCGAGAATCTGTCTGGCGCGTGTTTCGCCTGCCGATGCCGAGCCTGTGAACAGCACCAGGGCGGCGGTAAGCAGAAGGTTCAGCCAGGTCGTTCGCATGAGAATCGCTCCGTACCGGATGGAACCCCGGTTAAGCGACGCACGTGACAGCCTAGTGAACGAAGCCGGCTTCGCAAATGCCGAAAAGTCAGGTCAATGCCGGCTGAAGCGACCGTTCTGCAACCTCGAACCGACGGCAATCAGCAGGTCGCCAGCAATCAGGTCGACGAGATCGATGCCGCCGCCGTAGCGGTCGGTTTGGCCGAGTGGCGCGCGCCCATATCTGTTCCGCTCCCGGCCGATGCCATCCGATGAGGGCATGGCTTTCTACTTTCGGTTGCATTCATGCTTACCTACCTACGCAATTTCCGGGTTTGCCATGCGGGCTCACCTGGCAAGCAAAAATTTGTGACCGAGCTCGAATGGCCATGGCCTCGGAAGGGGTCGCATTTCCGAGAATTATATCCAATAAGGTTGCGCCTCGACGCACAGGAGATCGCTTCATGCCGAACAGCAACATCGACCACGCCTTCACCGCCCGGGCCGGGACGGGCGCCTCCTTCGAGCCGACCTATGCCGGCGCGCTGTCGTTCATGCGACGCAAATACACGAAGGACGTGAAGGGCGCGGACGCGGTGGTGTGGGGCATCCCCTTCGACGCCGCTGTCACCAACCGGCCGGGCGCGCGTTTCGGGCCGCAGGCGATTCGCCGCGCCTCGACCATCCTCGACAACGATCCGCAATATCCGTTCTCGCGCGATCTGTTCGAACATCTCGCCGTGGTCGACTATGGCGATTGCCTGCTCGACAGTGGCAATCACCAGAAGACGCCTGGGACGATCGAGCGCGAGGCGGCAAAGATTCTGAAATCCGGCGCCTTCCTGCTATCGCTCGGCGGCGACCACTTCGTCACCTGGCCGCTTCTCAAGGCGCATGCCGCCATCCACGGCCCGCTGGCTCTGGTGCAATTCGACGCCCACCAGGACACCTGGCCGGACGATGGCAAGCGCATCGATCACGGCTCCTTCGTCGGCCGTGCGGTCAAGGAGGGCATTATCGACCCCGACCGTTCGATTCAGATCGGCATCCGCACCCATGCGCCCGACACTTTCGGCATCAAGATCCTGTACGGCCACGAAGTCGAGGAAATGCGCGCGTCCGATATCGCCTATGCCATCGTCGATCGCACTGGCGGCAAGAAAGCCTACGTCACCTTCGATATCGATTGCCTGGACCCGGCCTTCGCGCCCGGCACCGGCACACCGGTCGCCGGTGGGCCGTCCTCGGCAAAAATCCTGTCGGTGCTGCGCCAGATCAATCAGGTCGATATCGTCGGCGCCGATGTCGTGGAGGTTGCGCCGGCCTATGATCACGCCGATATAACGGCAATTGCCGGGTCGACGGTGGCCATGCACTATCTCGGGCTCCTGGCGGAACGAAAGGCCCGACTCGAAGAGCTGAACAGCGGCAATAACGTCGTCGCCGCATTGAATCAGGCAAGCGGCATATAACTATCAGGAGTCAAAGGCAGGCAATGAAACCGAAAATCTTCATCGACGGCGAGCACGGCACCACCGGTCTCCAGATCAGGGCGCTGCTGGCCGAGCGCGGCGACCTGGAGATCATCTCCATTCCGACCGAGCGCCGCAAGGAACCGGCAGCTAGAGCCGAGTTTCTCAACGCCGCTGATGTCGCGATCCTCTGCCTGCCGGACGCAGCCGCGAAAGAAAGCGTTTCGCTGATCACCAACGACACAACCAAGGTCATCGACGCCTCGACCGCGCATCGCGTGGCCGAGGGTTGGGAATATGGTTTCGCCGAAATGGACAAGGATCAGGCGAAAACAATCGCCAAGGCGAAGCGCGTCGCCAATCCGGGCTGCTGGCCGCAAGGCCCGATCGCGACGCTCAGGCCGCTGGTGGCGGCCGGGCTGTTGCCGCCGGATTTTCCGGTCACCGTCAACGGCATTACGGGCTATTCGGGCGGCGGACGGCCGATGATCGAGGACTATGTCGCCAAGGGCGAGGATGCGTCGGAATTCCTCCCCTACGGGCTGACCCTGCAGCACAAGCATGTGCCGGAGCTCAGGACCTATGCGAAGCTGTCGCATGATCCGATTATGCAGCCGGCGGTCGGCAATTTCGCGCAAGGCATGATTACGGTGGTGCCGCTGCAGCTCGGCGGCCTCGACTATGTGCCGACCGGCGCCGAGCTTCATGCGGCGATTGCCGACCATTTCGCCGCTATCGATGGCGGCGTGGTCGAGGTGGCGCCCTATGTGCATCTTGAGCGCGTACCGGAGATCGATCCCGAAATCTACAACGGCACCAACCGGATGAAGCTCTATGTCTTCGCCAACGACGACAGGGCCCAGGCGCTGCTGCTCGCCGTCTACGACAACCTCGGCAAGGGCGCCTCGGGTGCTGCCGTGCAGAACATGGATCTGATGCTCGGCCTCGAGCACTGAATGGACGCTCCGGCATTTCCAGAACGCTGGAAGGTCAACGCGCCAGAACTGATCGCCGAAACCTTCAGCAGCCGCATCTGGAAGGTTTTTCGCGCGGATGGCTCGCCGGCGATCATCATGGCCCTCAAACCTTTCGACGACGTCGAGGACGAGTTGCGCGGCGAGCATTTCCTCGCCTGGCGGCGCGGCGAAGGTGCGGTGCGGCTGCTCGGCCGCGACGGTCACTGCATGCTGCTCGAATATGCCGGCGAAACCTTGCTGTCACAGGTTCTCGCGGAGCAGGGAGACAATGCCGCCACAGCAATCGCGGCCGAGTTGATGGCAAGACTGTTCTCGCCATCTGACCACCCTGCCCCACCGGATCTGCAGCCGCTGCGGGTACGGTTTTCCAGCCTATTCAACAAGGCGAAGATCGATCACGACGCCGGCGAAAAGAGCCTTTACGTCGAAGCGGCTGCGACCGCGGAACGGCTGTTGGCCGATCCTGTCGACGTGCTGCCGCTGCATGGCGACCTGCATCACGACAACATCATGCTGGGACCGCGCGGCTGGCTGGCGATCGATCCGAAGGGCGTTCTCGGCGATCCCGGCTTCGATGCGGCGAACATGTTCTACAACCCGCTTGAGCGCGACGATCTTTGCCGTGATCCCCGGCGGATTGCCGACATGGCCGAGATCTTCGCCAATACGCTCGGCCAGACGCCGCCAGCCATCCTTGATCACGCCATCGCCTATGGCTGCCTGTCGGCGTCATGGCATCATGAAGACGGCAATGCGATCGAGGAAAGCCGCGAATTGTCCATTGCCACGGCGACCAGGACGGTGCGGCTTAGCCTCTGACGGCGATCTGGTTGGGCATGGGATAAGCGCCCTTGGTGCCGCGCCAATGCGCTGCGGCAAAACCCAGCAGGACAAGCGCGACAGCCTGATGCGTCAGCGCCATGTGCAGCGGCACCTGCATCAGCAGCGTGCCGATGCCGATCAGGGCCTGCACCAGCACCAGCAGAAACAGCAGCGTCGCGCGGCGCGCATGCGTCGTGCCGGGCTGGCGGCGATGCGTCGCGATCATGTGCCAAAGTGCTGCGACGAAGATCGCGTAGGCGCCGAGCCGGTGGATGAACTGAACCGTCTTCGGGCTCTCGAAGAAGTTGCGCCATGCCGGCTCGAGGATCAACAGATCCCCGGGGATGAGCTTGCCGTCCATCAGCGGCCAGGTGTTGTAGCTCAGGCCGGCATCGAGCCCGGCGACCAGCCCGCCGAGATAGATCTGGATCAGCGCCAGCAACACCAGGAAGCCGGCCAGACGCTGCGTCGAACGGTCGGCGGCGGGCTCGGAGTGCGGGGCCAATCCACGCGCGACCACCATGGTCGCGGTGAAGATCAGCGCCGCCAGCGTCAAATGCGTCGCCAGCCGGTACTGGCTGACGGAGACCCGGTCGACCAGTCCGGACGCCACCATCCACCAGCCGATCGCGCCCTGCAGGCCGCCGAGAAGAAGAATGCCTAACAGTTTCGGCCCAAGACCGCGTTCGATGCGGCGCGTCGCCCAGAAAAACACCAGCGGCACGGCGAAAACCACGCCGACACCGCGCGCCAGGATCCTATGCAACCATTCCCACCAGAAGATCGACTTGAACGCTTCGAGGCTCATGCCCTTGTTGAGCTCGGCATATTGCGGGATCTGCTGGTAGCGCTGGAATTCCTCCTGCCATTCGGCGTCGTTGAGCGGCGGGATGATACCGTGGATCGGCTTCCATTCGGTGATCGAAAGCCCGGATTCGGTGAGCCTGGTGACGCCGCCGACCAGCACCAGCACAGACAGCACGAGGAGCACGACGTAGAGCCAGCCGCGCACCAGCGCCCGGTTGCGCAGGTCGCGGTCGCGGGCCACGAAAGGCGCGGCAGCTGATATGGCAGCCATAGGCTTGTCCCGGCAGGTTGCAGTCGCGGATTGGTGGACCATCGCAATCCCGCTGGCAAGACCGGACAGCGCGGCACGCCGTCGCGCCGCTTCTTGCGGGTTGCGTGCCTCTTTCGTTCGGCCTAAGCGATAGGGATCAACCGGATCGCGAAATGCCCATTCGCCTGAAAAAGCTGATCGGAACAATCCTGCTGGTGGCGCTGGTCATCGTCTATGCGCTGGTCGCATCGATCGTGGCGGTTGCCCAACTGGCGGAATCGGGACCGTGGGCGCATTTCCTGTTCTTCCTGCTCAGCGGCATGATCTGGGTGCTGCCGGCTATGGGCATCATCAAATGGCTGATCCTGGAGCCCCCGCGCCCGAAGAGTTGAGGCTCGTTCGCCGCCGCTAGATGGTGAAAGCCTGACGCTTGCTACCCGACGCGTAGGGCAGCTCAGGGTGGTTTTCTGCCTTCCGTGTCGCCGATCGGAACGCGCAGGCGGCGCCAGAAGCGGCTGTTCAGTTGACAAACATCCAACGACGGGAGTCGACGCATCCCGGCCGCTCACCAATGCCCTTGCTCTAGCACCCTTGCCGCCGGCTGGATAAAACGTCGCTGATTGGCCGTCCCGTTAGACCTCCTCTAGGGCGCACGTACGAGAAGGTGGGCTGGCATAGGCTCCGTTTATCAACCGAAGATCAGTTGTGTGCGTCAAGTTCT
>NZ_FUIG01000036.1:0-269 GCF_900149755.1 Mesorhizobium delmotii
GGGCGAACGGAAGCGTATCCAGGCGACGTTGCGCCGCCTGTTTGCCGACCCCAAGCACGGCGAGGCCATTCGCGAGGATCTGCGCGCCGGTCTTTCCGCCGTGCCGATCTGGATGCAGGAGTTCCTCCGCGAAATCCTGAGGGCGGACCCGCGCGAGGCGAAGCCATGAGTACCGATGCTTACCGCCAGATCATCGCGGCATCCCCACGTGACCGGCTCGACCTGTTCCTCGCCACGGCCAATCGGATCGGAGCTCCGGTGGGCAATGT
>NZ_FUIG01000036.1:279-2409 GCF_900149755.1 Mesorhizobium delmotii
ATCACGCCCTATGTCGCGGAGGAAGCGGCAGGCATTGATCTCACCGTCGCCAACGTGACCACGATCGAGGCGACCCGCACCTTTTGGGACAAGGTGGTGGTCGCCCACGGATTGCGCCGCTGGTACGAGCGGCGCGGCGAACTGCGGCAGGAAGGCCAGCGGGTGTCTCGGCACTATTACGACCTGCACTGTCTTCTCGGATCCGAGACCGGAAAGGCCGCGCTCGGCGATCTCGATCTTGGCGCCGATTGTGTGCGGCACGCACGAATGTTTTTCGACCGTCCCGACTATGACCTCGCCTCAGCAGTCCCGGGCAGCTTCGCAATCGCGCCCGCTCCAAAGATGGTGGACGCGCTCACGCGCGACTATGCCAATACGGCGGCCATGATCTTCGGCACTCCGCCGAGTTTCGATGACATTCTGGAATCAGCACGGCAGATTGAGCAGGACATCAACACCCATTCCTAGTCGCCTGGCCACGTCGCCGGGGCATCATCAAGGCGTTGTCGAGCAAATGTCTGCTTCAAACCCGAGGACATCGAAAAACTTCACGCTGGCCGAGAGGCGACGATCGCGGCAGCGGCTGTTGGGTTTCGGGCCGCTGCTCGTCCGCCGATCGTTGAACCAGCTCGCGCGTGCCGTCCACCACGAAGACGCCGCAATCAACACCGTTGTCCTGCTGATGGACTGTACTTAAACGTAAGAAGGCCGCCCTGGCCTCGTTGCCGCTATGCGCCGGCAAGGCCGCCAACGTCATGCGCAACTGCGCGCCCCAGGCCGACGCCATCTTGCGCGGCGCGAACGATCCGATTGTTGAGGTACTTGCTCTTGCGGATGCGGATCGGCTTCAGCGCTCGTCGCGATCGATTCCGCAGACGGTGTTCGGCGTCGCAGGAAATGATCGCCTCATGATTGGTCGGGCTGCCGTCGATGACGATGCGATCCGGTCTGCCGTGGCGCTCCAGGGCCTTCCGGAAGAAGCGCTTGGCTGCCGGCAGGTCGCGGTGTTCGCTGAAGAAGAACTCGGACCATGTCGCCGACGCCGTCGACGGCACGATAGATCCATTGGCAGCGTACCTTGATGTATGTCTCGTCCATGTGCCACTTGCCGGTGAGGGCGCGCGCTTGCGCCCGTTGAAGCGCTCCCGAAGCTGGGCGAGAAGTGAACGACCCAGCGGTGCACTGTCGGGTGCTGGCAGGAAGTCCGATGCGCGGGCGTGGATGGATCAAGGCGTTGCGTCAGGACGAGGCTCGGCAGGTGCGTGCGCGCATTGCTGAACTGGAGCGCGACCTCATAGCGCCCACACCTCAAGGACGCCATCGACGTTTCGAAGCCGGACATGAACTTCGCTGCGAAGTTCCGCCCGGCGCGTCTCGAGGAATGCATCTCCGAAATACCGGAGAAACATAGGCGTTAGCGGAAGCTTCGCCGCTCTCAATGCTTGTAGCCGAACATCATCTCTCTGCTGCGATCACATCGATCCTCAGAAAATGCGGAATGGAAGGCGGTCCAGCTAGGGCGCGAATGGCCGGCCCTAGCACCAAGTTCAGTCGGCTTTGCAGTCCTGTACAAGGATTCCGAAGCCACCTGCGCTCGCGTCCCTGTGGTCACACTGCTCGTCGATAGGTCCAGAGTTGTGCGGGGGGAACATTGCGAACGACGAAATCATAGTGAGAAACGATGTACCGGTCGGGCATTTTGAGCACCGGTGACAGAAGACCGTAGGTGATTTGGATCACAGGTCGCCCGGCGGGGATTCGTGCGAGCAAATCCTCGAGCAGTGTGAGGCGCTGTTGCATCGGAAAGCTCAACATCGGCACTGCGCTTATGACACAATCGAACTTTTCCCGGCGCTCCCCCAGAATTTCTTCCAAGGCAAACGCATTGCCCAGGCGGAAATCCACTCCCGGAAAGCGTCGCACCAGGCCGTCATAGAAATCCTTGGAATATTCGACCGAAGTCAACCGATGCGGTTTGATGCCTCTTTCCAGGATGGCCCTGGTGATGACACCAGTCCCGGCACCAATCTCCAAAACCGGCAATCCAGAATGCGGGTTGACCACACTGGCCATGCGGCGCGCCGCATGGATCGACGTGGGCATGAGTGCGCCCACACCTTTCTTATCCTG
>NZ_FUIG01000036.1:2419-58870 GCF_900149755.1 Mesorhizobium delmotii
GCCGGTGATCCGTGCAAGTGCGTGGCGTGGATCACCCCAGCTATCTCGTGGCCGTCCCATTGCCAACGTCCTCTTTTCAACCGGCCGAGCCTCCCAGTCGCCGGATCAATGATGACGATCCCCTCTGAATAGTTTTTTGAAGAGCATGACGGTCTACGCCGTCTTACTGTGGTTCCGGCTTTGCCATAGCCTTCTCTGCCGCGCAGGCGGCAAAGTGCTATGACTCTACCGTGCATTGGCCTTGGAAAATACGACGGCTGGACCACAATAATGAGGTTTAGGCTGAAGACTTTTCAGAGAAACCCCCAAAAAGGAAACAGCAGCTCTTCCGGTCCTTACGAGCCCGGCCGTTCCTATCGGCCGGTAATCATCGCAGGCCATCGTGCCTGTCCTTCCACGACCGGAGCCGAAGCGATTTTTCTGCTAGCAGCTTCACGCTGGGTCCTGTTCCAAGCCGAACTCGCTGGCAAGGCGCATAGGGCATCAGGAACCGCTTTGGCGACGACGTGAGTTGGCGCCGGTCAGAACGCGACCTGCTCTGCAGCGCCCTAAGCCGCCTGTTGTTGGGCGGCGCGTGCTCCGAATGAGCATTCGAGGCGAACAGCGTTTCCTTTGGGTGGCAAAGAACAGCACCTGATACTTTTATAGTCTACCAAATCGCTGGACATACTAGCAGAGAAATTCGGAGCCTTCCCAAAACTGGAGCAAGACGATGGTGTTAGCTGTGGAGAGATTTTCAAGAAGGAGGTTTGGTGGGTTCGTGACCGCGTTCGCGGTAGGCTTGGTCGCTTCTTTCTCCCCCCTCATTGCCCAGGCGGGTAGCCCGGACGCTGGCAAACTGCCGACCAAAATCCCGGCGGGCACTGTGCTTCGTATCGGCGATCCCGAGACGCAAAGGGCCCTGGAATTATCGGGGCTGATCGATCAACTGCCGTTTGAGGTCGAATGGGCCAATATCAGCGGCGGTCCACAGACAATCGAAGCTTTTCGCGCCAACGCATTGGACGTCGGATCCGTTGCCGACATTCCACCCATCCACGCGACCTGGACGGGGCTCAAGGTAAAGATCATTGCCGCGAAGTTCCGCAAGGAACCGGTTGCGCACCCGATTTATCAACTCGGCATTGCACCGGGAGTCGAGCTCAAGACGCTCGCGGATTTGCGCGGCAAACGGATTGCTTTCAGCCCCGGTCAGGCACAAGGCGCGCTGGTGTTGAGGATCCTGCAGGCCGCCAGCCTGGAAAAGGAGGATGTAGATCTCATCGAACTGCCCAGCAAAGGCGATGCCTATCCGGTGGCACTTGCCGGCAAGCAAGTCGACGTCGCGCCGATCTCGGGCGTCCTCATCAAGCGCTATCTCCGCCAGTATGGCGCCGACGGCGCTGCCACCATCCCGCACGGCTTGCGCGATGATCCAGCCCATCTCTATGCCCCACAAGCCGTGCTTGACGACCCGGCCAAAGCAGCCGCTCTCGGCGAATATGTGCGCTACTGGGCGCTAGCCGCCCGTTGGGTGGAAGAGCATCCCAAGGAGTGGATCGAGGGATACTACGTCGCCACCCAGGGCCTCAACACAGAAGATGGCCAGTATCTGGTCGACGCTGATGGTCGGTTCGACATCCCCTCCGACTGGAACGACGTGATCGTGCGCCAGCAGGCGACGATCGATCTCCTGGCCAAGGAGTTGAACAAGCCCGCGATCAAGGCCGAGGACCTGTTCGACAGGCGCTTCGAGGCGATCGCCACAAACGCGCTGAACGCTTCCTGACGCCTCCTTTCCGAGACCGGAGACGACACCGATGAACGCATTCTCCAACACCGCCGCAGTTGCCCCCGCCTTTCCTGCCGCATCGGATGAAAGGTTGTTGATCCCGCCAGCCGTGGAGCCCCGCAAGACCGGGACGAGGCGACTCGCACTTGGGCGAACGATCCCGTTTGGCGCGCTGATCGGGCCCGCACTTCTTCTCGTGATCTGGTCCATCGGCAGTATCGCCGGCCTGATCGATCCAAGAACGCTGCCGGCGCCTTGGTCGGTTGTCGGCACCGCCATCGATCTCATCGCCGAAGGGAAGCTTCAGCATCATTTGATGACGTCTGCCTGGCGGGCAGCACAGGGGCTGGTGTTCGGAATCCTGATTGGGACCATCCTTGCTCTCATTTCAGGTTTGTCGCGGCTTGGTGAGGCCATCATCGACGGCCCTGTTCAGATCAAGCGGGCGATACCGACGCTCGCTCTGATCCCGCTGCTGATGCTGTGGTTCGGCATCGGCGAGGGCATGAAAGTAA
Organism: Mesorhizobium delmotii; assembly: GCF_900149755.1. NCBI lineage: Bacteria > Pseudomonadati > Pseudomonadota > Alphaproteobacteria > Hyphomicrobiales > Phyllobacteriaceae > Mesorhizobium > Mesorhizobium delmotii. Next base: position 4,706 of record NZ_FUIG01000036.1, read on the forward strand.
CGACCATCGCGCTGGCTGTCCTGATCCCGATCTATATCCAGACCCACAGCAGCTTGCGCAGCATAGACAGCCGTTATGTCGAACTGGCCCAGACCTTGCGAATGGGCTACGGCGAATTCATCCGCCAGGTCATCCTGCCCGGCGCCCTTCCAGGGTTCTTCCTTGGCCTGCGTTTTGCGGTGACCTATGCCTGGCTGTCTCTGGTGGTGGTGGAACAGGTCAATGCCACCAGCGGCATCGGCTACATGATCGATCTCGCACGCAACTACGGCCAGACCGACATCATCATCGTCGGCCTCGTCGTCTACGCATTGCTCGGTCTAGCCTCCGACGGCATCGTCCGCTTCTTCCAGGAAAGGTCCCTGTCATGGCGTCGCACCTTGGCGGATTGAGCGGCGCGCCGGTGGTGCGGGTCGAGAGCCTTGTGAGAAGTTTCGGGCCGCGAACCATCCTCGACGGCCTCAGCCTCGACATCGAGAAGGGGGAGTTCGTCGCCCTTCTCGGCCGTAGCGGGTCGGGCAAGAGTACATTGTTGCGCGCGCTCGCCGATCTCGACGACAAAGTCTCCGGCTCCGGCCGACTCGAAACACCCGACAAGAAATCGGTGGTGTTCCAGGATGCCCGGCTGTTGCCATGGAAACGAGTGCTGGAGAATGTGGTTCTTGGCCTCGACCTGCCGGAAGCCGCCGAACGCGGACGGGTAGCTCTCGAAGAGGTTGGCCTGAGCGGCCGCGAGAACGCGTGGCCGGTCGAACTCTCTGGTGGCGAGCAGCAGCGGGTGGCATTGGCGCGCTCGCTGGTTCGTGATCCTGAGCTGCTGCTAGCGGACGAGCCGTTTGGCGCGCTCGACGCGCTGACCCGCCGCCGCATGCACGATCTGCTGCGCCAGCTCTGCGCCCGTCACCAGCCGGCCGTGCTGCTGGTTACCCATGATGTGGACGAAGCCGTAACGCTGGCGGACCGGGTTTTGGTGCTCGACAACGGCGCGATCGCCGCCGACATCGCGATCGATATCCCCACGCCACGCGATCACGGCGATCGCCGGTTCGGCGAGATCCGCTCCCAACTTCTGCGTCATCTCGGCGTCGAGACAAAGCCTGTGTTGCCCGTCTGAACGGCCCCCCAAGACCTGTCGCTCAGCATCACCAGCCCAGGAGGACGAACTATGCCCGCCGAAAAACGACAATTGAATCTCAACCTTTTCATCTATCCTGGCGGCCATCATGAAGCCGGCTGGCGCTACAAGGATTCCGCCCCTGAGAGAGTGCTCGATATCTCCTATTATCAGGAACTGGCGAAAAAGGCCGAGGCGAGCAAATTCGACGCGCTGTTCTTTGCCGATGGGCCCGCGCTTGCCGACAACATTCGCTACGCAAGCCGCTTCAGACTGGAGCCGCTGACATGGATTTCGGCTCTCGCTGCTGTGACGGAACGCATCGGCTTCATCGCCACGGCTTCGACCACCTACAACGAACCCTACAACCTGGCCCGGCTGTTTGCTTCTTTCGATCATTTGAGCGGCGGGCGCGCCGGCTGGAACATCGTCACGACGGGCGATGCGTCCGCAGCTTTGAATTTCGGCTTTGACCGACATCCAACCCACGCCGATCGTTACGAGCGCGCCGGCGAGTTCGTTGATGTGGTGACGAAGCTCTGGGACAGTTGGGAGGACGACGCGCTCGTCTCGGACAGGGAGTCCGGAATCTTTGCCGACACCGACAAGATCCACCCAATCAACCACATCGGCAAATACCATCGGGTGAAGGGACCGCTCACGCTTCCGCGCTCGCCGCAGGGGCGTCCGGTCTACGTCCAGGCAGGTTCGTCGCAAGACGGACGGTCATTCGCAAGCCGCTATGCCGAGGCGATATTCACAGCCCATCAGACACTCGGCAACGCGCAGGAATTTTACGCTGACATCAAAGCGCGCGTGAAGTCGGTTGGCCGCAACCCTGACCACGTCAAGGTCTTGCCCGGCATCAGCCCCTTCATCGGTTCCACCGAGGCGGAAGCCCGCGCGCTGCATGACGAGTTCAATGAGCTGACGCAGCCGGAATATTCTCTTCACCAGCTACGCCGCATCGTAGACGCCGACCTTTCCAGCTACGATCTGGACGGGCCATTTCCGCGTGAGCTTACCCACGTAGAGGGCGAGCGCGGTGCGAGCAGCCGCTTCCACGTCGTCCTCGACATCATCGAGCGCGAAAATCCAACTATCCGCCAGTTGCTCCACCGCCTCGCCGGGGCGCGCGGCCATTGGGTCCAGGCCGGGACGCCCGAACAGATTGCCGACAAGATCCAGGAATGGTTCGACAATGGTGCCGCGGACGGCTTCAATATCATGCCACCCTATCTGCAAGGCGGGTTCGCTATATTCGCCGAAGAGGTGGTACCGATCTTGCGCAAGCGCGGACTTTTCCGGCACGACTATGACGGGGCAACGCTGAGAGATCATTTCGGTTTGCCGCGCCCGGAAAATACGTTCAGCCGGCCGCAAAAGGCGACCGCCTGAGCTACCTTCGCATCGGGCATTCAACCTAAAAGCGTTACGCCAACACCATTATGGCTTGCTGCCGGGCCATCGTCCCAATCTGTCGCGATGCGTGAGTAAGGCGGTGTTCATCGCCTTTCGCCAGGGGGCCGTTGGAAGTCGCTGACGCGACATCCCCGTGGCAGAAATCGAACTTAAGCGGCGGCCTCCCGGCGGTGCTGTTCGACGGCAGAGCCATCGGACGAGCTGCATAGGCTGAGAGTTGGCGCGTGGCCATCGCCGAACCGTCGGCCGGGGTGACCTGGCTCGGCCGCCCTGCGGCCACAACCGACGCTTTCCGTCCCTGCTGCCCAGACATAGCCCTCCGAAATGAGTTGGTCGAATGCGGCGGTCACAGTCTCCTCGAAACACCCAGTTCTTCCGCAAGCGAGCGACTTGAAGGTAGAGCGTCACCGACACCGTCCTCACGCCTCGATCTGCTTGACCAAGGATTGATAAATTCGACGCGTCGCTCCCGTCCTGCGAGAACCCTCCTTATACTGGACCAATGAAAATCTCCAAAAGTGGCAGTTTAATTTGGGCCAGCCAACTGCAATGTTAGCTTGTAGTCAAGGAAGCGATCGTCACTGGTCGCGCGGCTCATGGATTGCTTGCGCTTGAATTGATGGAGTTGCCTGGATGTTTGAGGGTCCCATCATCGATGGTCGAATTCAGAATATTGCATCGGGATTTAGGGCGTTGGTAACCATGCCCGACGAAGCGCTGCCGGAGGCGACGGATGCCCTGGTCGAAGGGCTGAACGCGTTGATGCCGGGCTACAGGATCGTCAGCCAAGCTATCGCCATCACCAAATGACGTTTCCGGTCGGTCGCATTTATTGATTTGAATGAGAATTTCAAGGGCTCCGAGAATGAATGTCGATCTCCATCAGTTGCTCATTGTCTTTGCTGCATATGTCATTGCCGCGGGAAGCCCGGGCCCCAGCAACATGCGCATCATGGGCGTGGCGATGGCTCGCGGCAGAGGTGCTGCGCTCATGCTCGCCTCGGGCGTCGTCAGCGGCTCGATCTTCTGGGGTCTGATGGCCTCGACCGGCATCTCCGCCCTGTTGGCCAGGTACGCCCAGGCACTGCTCGTTCTGCAGATTTTCGGCGGCCTCTACCTGCTATTCCTCGCCTTCAGGGCGGGACGGTCGGCGCTTACGTCGAACGAGAAGCTGGCGGCACGCGCGTCGGCCGACGAAGTCGCTCTTTCACGGGGTGAGCTCTATAGAAGGGGCCTCTTGATGCATTTGGCGAACCCAAAATCCGTGCTGGCATGGATCGCGCTCGTCACGCTGGGGATCGGCCCGAATTCGTCGTGGCAGAGCATCGCGGCGATATTGGGCGGCTGTGCCGTCCTAAGTGTCACGATCTTCTGCGGCTACGCCATTGTCTTCTCCACACCGCCGATGGTGGCTCTGTATCGCCGCTGTCGCCGCTGGATCGAAAGTCTGCTGGCGATCTTCTTCGCGTTCGCCGGGCTGCGTATGCTGCTTTCCCGTATGTAGTTTCGAAAAGATAGATGATGACTTTGTTTCGTGGCCTGTCGGCGTTCCCCCTCACGCCAACCGATACGGAAGGGCATGTCGACACCGAGGCACTGGCTCGTTTTCTCGAGCGCATTCACCACGCGGGAGCAGACTCCATCGGGCTGCTCGGAAGCACGGGCGGCTATGCTTACCTCACGAGGGAGCAAAGGAAGCGTGCCGTCCAGGCTGCCGTGGAATGCATCGGCGGCAAAACGCCTCTTGTCGTGGGTGTGGGTGCATTTCGTACCGACGATGCTCAGCGCACAGAATTCCTGACAGTCCCCAGCGAACACCATGCTTGATTCCCGGACTGCGGATACCAAAGCCAAAGGCGCTTTTGTCATTGCCCAAGTGACAATCCAATACGCCAACAGAGAAATCATGCCCCCGAGCACTCCGACCTTCCAGCATTTCTGCAGCGAGACCCGAACCTGCCCCCTTCGCAGATACAACGCACCAAGGTTATCGGAATACCGTTGAAGAGGTGAGACCAGAAAGTGTAGCTTTCTGCGCTTTCGGCAAGACGGGCGCCTAAACCATCTACGACCGTATATCCGGTGATAAATACGCCCGTGCCCACCGCATACAGCATTGCTTTTGGTTCCCGGAAGCCTCCCGCGCCATGCGTCACGGTTAGGCTCATGATACCCAGAGCGATAACAACAACCGAAAAGCCAGCCTGCATGGTCAGTGTTTCACCCACGATCGCGACGGAGATGAACGCTACGACCAGCGGTGAGCAACCCCGAGAAATGGGGTAAACGTGGCTCAGACCTCCATAACGATATGCATTGATCAGAAATACGCAGTAGGCAGTATTAAGCACACATGAAGCCCAAATATATGGCCAGCTTTCTTGCGTCGGGAACGCCACAAATGGGACAACCACCATACCGACGGCAACCTGGCTCATCATCATGACTGCTATCATGACTAGCCTGTCGGCATTCACCTTGACCAAGACGTTCCATGCCGCATGCAAAACAGCCGCGCCAAACACCATCGCAAACACTCCCGTCGTCATATCAAACTCCGTGTTTGGTAGTGTCCACCCTAGTGTCCATCTCGGCTCGTCTCGGTTTTAGCCACTAACTCCTGCAACGTAGCGGGTTGTAGGAGGTTTGCGACAAAGCCTTATTCGACCTGGATTGCCGGCCATGACGACGCGGATCGCCACTACAACATCGGCGCCAACTCGTCCGCTCGGCCGAGGCGCGCGGCGGCCACTGGCGCGACGTCGTCGATGAGTTGCGGCCACACAAACAATCGATCTGGCAGAGTTGGTCGATTGCCCAAAGGTTCTTCCGTCACCTGAAGGCCTGATGGGATATCCACGGGCATCGTATGGCGCCTCAGGTAAGCGAGCGCCTGTCGGAGGCAAACGCCAAGGGCCACGTCGGAAATGCTCGCTACGCCGGTCGACTGATGCCCAGTCGCCTCATTTCCCGATAGACAGTCGATCGGCCGAGACCCAATGCCTGCGCTATACAGGCGGCGTGGCCGTTGCACGGCCGAAACGGAAACGCTTTGCGAACTCTCGATCTGGGGAACTTCAAGGGGCAAATCGTGACCCTGAGTTGCCCTTCATATTTCGCTGCCTTATAGCTGCCATTCACGGCAAGCAGTACGATTGACTCAAACGAAATTGACTGAACGAAGATCCTTCACGCCTTGATTGAAGATTGGCAGTTTTGCGTGCAAAGACGACGTCGGAGTCGTCCAAGAACCCAGCTGTGGCTATCGCCAAAATTTAGCCCGCTACCGACAAAACGGGCTAAGGTTTTAGCGAAATGGATGGCTGGTTGAAGAATAAGAAGCTGGAGAAGCGAGCGCGCCGTGGTACGCCCATCGCACAGGTTGCCGCATTGCCTTATCGCCGCACTGCAGACGGAGACGATGAAATCTTGCTGCTAACGTCTCGGCAAACAGGCCGCTTCATCTTGCCCAAGGGGTGGCCGATGAAGGGTCGACAAGACTGCGAGGCTGCAGCTCAAGAGGCGGGTGAGGAAGCCGGCGTAGTGGGTACTTTGCATGAGCAATCCGTTGGCAGCTTCCATTATTGGAAGCGATTGAAGGACACGTTTGTCCCGGTAAGTGTTGAAGTATACCCGCTTTATGTGCAGCAGGAGCTGGATGAATGGAAGGAGCAGAAGTATCGAAGACGGGCCTGGCTTAAGCCGGATCAAGCAGCACTCCTGGTCGATGAACCTGAGTTGGCTGCCCTATTGGAATCTATAGCGCCTGAACTGGCTCATTTCTGAACGCTAGGATAAAACATGCTCAATTACCTGGCTCACCCGCATCGCTCTCAACGAGGCGCTCCGGCGAGCGTGAAAGCGTCGGCCTTCCGCTGAACTGGCGGAACTGAATGACGGAGGCTCGGTGTTTCTGTCGCAAACGGAATGGCAGCCATATCTGGGACGAAGCCCTCTCTTTTTCGGGGAGCGCGCTTGTTATGTTCAAAGGCTGTCATTTCGACCGAACAGTGATCTTGCTGTGCGTGCGCTGGTATCTGGCCTACAATCTCGGCCTGCGCGTCCGGAGGAGATGATGGCCGAACGCGGCCTGAACGTCGACCATTCGACTGTGCACCGCTGGGTCGTCCACTTCTCGCCTCAGCTTCTGGAGCGCTTCAACGGGCGCAAGCGCGCCGTCACCGGCAAGTGGCACATGGACGAGACATACATCAAGATACGCGGCCAATGGATGTATCTATCGCGCCGTCGACGGCGTCGGCGACACGGTCGAGTTCTTCTTCAGCGAACACCGCGACCTGCCGGCAGCCAAGCGCTCCTTCCGGAAGGCCCCTGGAGCGCCACGGCAGACCGGATCGCATCGTCATCGACGGCAGCCCGGCCAATCATGAGGCGATCATTTCCTGCGACGCCGAACACCGTCTGCGGAATCGATCGCGACGAGCGCTGAAGCCGATCCGCATCCGCAAGAGCAAGTACCTCAACAATCGGATCGAGCAGGACCATCGGCGCATCAAGCGCCGCACGTCTAGGCAGCGGTCTTGATCTCGGCCATGACGCCGACGATGTCGTTCACCACCGTCTCGACCAGCTTCTGGTCGTTGCCCTCGGCCATAACCCGAATCAGGGGCTCGGTGCCGGAAGGCCGGATCACTAGGCGGCCGGACTTGCCGAGCCGGTTGCGGGCATCCTCGATCGCGGCCTTGACGGGTGCTGTCTCCAGGGGCTCGCCGCCGGAAAAGCGCACATTCTTCATGAGCTGCGGCACCGGCTCGAACTTTTTGCAGATCTCGCTGACCGGCTTGTTCTGGCGCTTGACGCAGGCCAGCACCTGCAGCGCCGAGACCAGCCCGTCGCCGGTGGTGGAGAAATCAGACAGCACGATATGGCCGGACTGCTCGCCGCCGACATTCAGCCCATGCGCGCGCATGTGCTCGACCACGTAACGGTCGCCGACCTGGGTTCGGTGAAGTTGCAGGCCGGCTTCACCGAGGAAGCGTTCGAGGCCGAGATTGGACATGACGGTGGCGACGACGCCGCCGCCTGCCAGGCGGCCGCTCTGATGCCAGGATTCGGCGATCAGCGCCATGATCTGGTCGCCGTCGACGACAGCGCCGTTCTCGTCGACGATGACCATGCGGTCGGCGTCGCCATCGAGCGCTATGCCGATGTCGGCGCGCACTTCATGAACCTTCTTGGAAAGGCCCACCGGGTGCGTCGAACCGCATTCCTCGTTGATGTTGAAGCCGTTCGGCTCGTTGTTGATGGTGATGACCTCGGCGCCGAGTTCCCAAAGCGCTGCCGGCGCCACCTTGTAGGCGGCGCCGTTGGCGCAATCGACCACGATGCGCAGGCCCGCCAGCGACATGGACCGCGGCAGAGTGCGTTTGGCGAATTCGATATAGCGGTCGTGCACGCCGTCCACGCGCTTGGCGCGCCCGAGCCCATCCGCGTCGGCCAGCGAAATGTCGACATCCTGGTCGAGCTGCGCCTCGATGCGCATCTCGATCTCGTCCGACAGCTTGTAGCCGTCGGGGCCGAACAGCTTGATGCCGTTATCGTAATAGGGATTGTGCGATGCCGAGATCATCACGCCGATATCGGCGCGCAGCGACCGCGCCAGCATGGCGACCGCCGGCGTCGGAATCGGCCCCAGCAGGAACACATCCATGCCGGCGGCACAGAAGCCCGCGACCAGCGCGTTCTCGATCATATAGCCCGACAGCCGCGTATCCTTGCCGAGCACGACGCGATGGCGATGGTGGCCGCGCTGGAACGACAGGCCGGCAGCCATGCCGACCTTCATCGCAACCTCGGCGGTCATCGGAAATTTGTTGGCCCCTCCCCGGATCCCGTCCGTTCCGAAATATCGTCTCGTCATCTTACTCGACGTGCCCATATATGATTCACCCAAGTGTCGCCTCGTGGACATTCCCACAGGCAGCCAGTGTCCGAGTGACTGGCCGCTTGCCACTCCGCATCTTCTTTGCAGGATACCATGATTGTCAGGACGAAAGGTGTCCTTAGCTCACAATCTGGGGTGAGGACAAGAGCTGTACAAAATCTTGCGCTAAGCCCGAACGGATCGTGAAACTCATGCGGCTCGCCGGGTTGGGGTCGGTAGCCTAAGGGTTCGAAAGCCTTCGGGCATCTGATGCTCGGTGTCCCAGATGTAGATGCCTGTCAGGTTGATATGTTCCCAACTCAGCGGCGAGATATGCTTCAACAGCGTATCTGGAATGTTTCGCCCTGGCCTGCCGGCCATCTCCCCCGCAAGGAGGGAGATTGGCAGCTTCGCCGCTGCGCCCATCTCTGCAACATTGATGATTGGCGAAAGCATTAGTGACATATAAATGCCGGTGCTGCCGAGCAGGCCGATGGAATCGACCTCAGCCGCGATCAGCCGGCTGACCAGTTTCCGTAGCGCGTCAACGTCGACCCGGCCGGAACGATCGGCGGGGGTGATCGGAAAAGCAGACAGGCCGTTCGCGAAAAATCATGGTTCAATTCCTCGATCGGTGGGGACGAAACCCGGCCAGTAGTGGCCGTCAGGCGTCGGCCGCTTGCCGAAGATGGCCTGACCGACGCGCACGACAGTGGCGCCTTCCTCGATGGCTTCCTCGAAGTCTCCGGTCATACCCATGGAGAGCCCGGTGAGCGCGGCGTTGTGCTTCACGGCTTTGTCCCGCAGCCGGCGCAGCAGAATGAAGCAAGGCCGCACCTTGGCCATGTCGGAGGAAAACAGCGCAAGTGTCATCAACCCGCATGGCCGGAGACGGGGAACCTGATCGAAGGTCTCCACGAAGGGCAGCAGTGCGTTCGGATGGAGGCCGAACTTGCTGTCCTCGCCAGACGTGTTGACCTGCACATAGACGTCGAGGAAGCGATCTTCGCGCTCCAGCCTCGTGTTCAGAAGGTCGGCGAGCCGCAGGCTGTCGAGCGCATGAAACTCACGCGCGAAGCGGGTCAGATATTTGGCCTTGTTGGTCTGCAGATGTCCGACGATGCTCCAGTCGATGGCGAGATCGTGAAGCGCCTCGCACTTTGTCATTGCCTCCTGGATCTTGTTCTCGCCGAAGGTGCTGATGCCGACGTCGAAGGCATATCGCAGGATATGGGCCGGCACCGTCTTGGTGATCGGCAGCAACCGCACGGAGGCACGGTCGCGCCCGGCCCTTGCGCAAGCAAGCGTGATGCGCTCTTCAACCGACGCCAGATTGGTGCGGAAGCTGGTAAGGGGATCAGGCCCGAAGCGTTCGACGTCCTCGGGCGAAAGCGGCGGATTGTTCGTGCCCATTGTGATCTGCCCCTGTCGTAGACAAGCTCGTTGGCCTTGAGCCACGTGTAGCCGACGCCACTAAGAAACACGAGGCTCTTGTCGGGCGCTGCATAGATGGTCCGATCCGCCGCCGTAGCCACGGCAGACAATGTGCAGACGGTGGCGAAAGCAAGAATTGCAACTGATGATGTGCAGCGATTCATGGGGCGGCCTCCTTGGCCCCCCAGGGATCGGGATAGCCCGTTTGTGATTTTCCGTTAAACGTCGGCGGCTCTCAGCGCCTGTACGCGGGGAGTTGTTTGTCGCGTCGACCATTCCTGGGCATTGGTGCAAAGACGTTGAACTCCGATGCGATGTCGAGGACGGCTTTGGTCATTGCCCTTTGTCTGGTGCGCACCGCGCTCGTTGCCCGTTCTACATGGGTAGCGGTGGGCTGCCTTGAGCTGGATCAGTTTTAGGGCGAACGGCCTGGTTGAATTCCGGCTCGCGACCGCGTTGCGGGGCCAATTGCAGCGGCGTCGGCAAACGAGCCACCCCCCGGCCTTGCCGGTCATGCGTTCGCTGACCCCAATTCCCGAAGCTCGTCGAGCATGGCGACGTCGAGCCGGCTGGGGCAATCTGCCATGCGCCCCTGCTCCTCGGCGTGTTGCCCGCGCCGTTGCGGACCAGAGGCCGCGATAGCACCGGCGCAATTAACCAGCGGTGTTGCGCCACCCAACTCTTGTACCACGCCTTGTGACCCGGTCCGGATTGCACCAGACGGAGTTTCCAATGCGTTTTTCGACTCGGCTCACCCCTCGTATCGTAAGCTTCTGTGTCCTTGCACGTTCGGGCACCGCCTCAGCAACACGCTTTGTGTCCCGCGTCCAATCGTCGACGACAGTGTGGAACGGTCGGAGACGAAGTCGAGCGATCACTACTGCTTAAGACTCGGCAGTACCAGCATCGGCACGGCGGCGGGCGGTCAGCTTCTCGCGATAGAACCGAAGAGCTCTTGTGGCATCTCGTCGCCCATTCCCACACATTTGCGACGGAGGCGGCGAAAGCCGAGATTTGTCTAACGCGAACATGCCCGCTCTCTACGACAACAGCCAAGCATTGCGAGCAGCGCGGAGCCGTGACGAACGATCTTCCAGTCGGCTTATCTCTCCTCGGAACTGTCGGCAATGTGGCCGCCGGTCTGCCGCCGCCACAGGCGGGCATACAGGCCGTCGCGTTTGAGTAGCTCCGAGGGGGAGCCCTCCTCAACGATGCGCCCTTTGTCGAGCACGACGATCCTGTCCATGCTGGCAATCGTCGACAGGCGGTGGGCAATGGCGATCACCGTCTTGCCCTCCATTATAAGCTCGAGTTTTTCTTGGACCGCCGCCTCGGCTTCACTGTCCAGGGCAGAAGTCGCCTCGTCTAGAAGGAGGATTGGCGCGTCCTTAAGCAGCACCCGAGCGATGGCGACCCGCTGACGCTGGCCGCCAGAAAGCTTCACCCCGCGGTCACCGACGAAAGCATCGTAGCCGGTGCGGTTTTCGCTGTCCTTGAGATCGGCCACGAAACCGTCCGCATCGGCCAGCATTGCGGCGCGTTCGACCTCCTCCGGCGAGGCATCCGGCCGGCCGTAACGGATATTGTCCCCGACAGAGCGATGGAGCAACGAGACATCCTGGGTCACGACCCCGATATTCTGACGCAGGCTTGCCTGCGTCACCGAACGGATATCCTGGCCGTCGACGACGATTGCGCCATCGTTTACGTCGAAGAACCGCAGAAGCAGGCTGACAAGCGTTGACTTGCCGGACCCCGACATGCCGACGAGCCCGACCTTCTCGCCGGCGCGGACCCTGAGCGATAGATTCTCGATTACCCCTTTTCCTTGCCGGTATTCGAACCGGATATCCCTGAACTCGACCGTGCCGGCGACAACGGCCAGCGGCCTGGCTCCGGAGACATCGGTTACCGTTGAAGGCGTGGTGATGACCGGCATCGCGTCGCGTATCGTGCCCACAGCCTGGAATATCTGCTGTCCTAGCTGGAGAAAGGCCAGGGAGTTGGCGTTGAGCCGCTGAACGAGTGCGATTGAAGCAACAAATTGGCCGGTGGTGACAAAACCGGCCACGAGTCCCCAGAGCCCGACGGCGATGTTGGTCAGCGAAAGAAGGACGTTCAGCAGGACGACGCTGGTGTCGGTTGTTAAGTGGATGCGCCGTTCAAGCTGTTGCGTCTCGATGGCATCTCCCATGATGGTGCGCATTGCGTCCGCCTCGCTGTCTTCGGCCGCAAACAGCTTGACCACGTGGATGTTGCTGTAGAGGTCGGTCATGGCGCCGACGACGAGGCTGCGCGCGCGGGCAGAGTGGCGGGACCGCACGGCAAAATATGGCACTGCCACAACCGCGACTGCGACGTTCGCCATGATCCAAAAAAATACCGGAAGGGCCAGCGGCCAGGACAGCGTGGCAAGCAGCAAAAGCGAACCGAGAAACTGCACGAGAAAATACGGTATGCTGGAAGACGCTACGACGATCTGCTGCTGCACGGCGGCGGCGAGTTGCGAAATGCGCGACGCCACCTGGCCGGCGAAGAGATCGTGGAAGAATGCAAGGTCCTGACGTTCGACCGCCTTGTAGCCATGCCATTGCATAGCCGCGGGCATGCATACGGACACTGCCTGGGAACCCAATGTCTTGGCGATGAACATCAGCAGCGGTTGCACGGGGAACATCAGCAGGCCGAGGAATGTGAGCATAGGCCAAGCTTCCTCAAGGAAAACCGCCGCACCGTTCGTGCTCACCCCGTCCACAATGATATACATGCCCCAGATCACCGCGAGGTTGATTCCCTCGACCGCCATCATGAAGACGGCGATGGCCGCCAGCACGCCACGGAACATGCGTGCGAAATGCAGAAGCAGCGCAAACGGACCTGTTGCCGGCAAAGGCGCGTAGGGGATATCCAGCGGGCGGATAAGCGTCTCAAAGGGACGATAGATGAAATGCAAAGGCGACATGGCGGGTCAAACCGGCTGATCAGAAGAATGGGTGCGGCGCATCGGAGGAGTGCGAGAGCGCTCGCCCCCTGAACTGCCAAGCGCACGTTCCTCGTCCACACACAATGCGTTCCTGGCGCGCTTCGAGCGGACCACGCAAGGCTGAGGGGCGCACTTGAATATACATGCGAGCTGTGGCCACGTTCGAGAGCTGCATAGGGTGGCCCTCGTAGTGCTGGTGGACGGCTTGGCTGAAGGAGGCGCGATCTATGAGGAGGCGCCGCGGCTGGCTATAGCGGTCCAGCTCCCCAGGTGTGGCTGGGTTCATCGTCCTGTTCTGGCCGTCTGATTGCGGGCATCGAGCACGCTCCTGGTTGATTTCTCGGTCCTCCACGACGCCCTGCCGACGTCTCACTTACGAGATCAAAGCAATTTGCGTGCCGGATTTGCGCTCCGTTTCGTTCCACCGCTTGCTCGCCAGCCGGTGCCTGGCTGTAACGGCCAGCGGGTGGGGCTCCGACATTCTTGTTCAGTTTCGGACACGCTCGGGAAGACCGAATGGAACCTCGAGCATGTAATCGTCGCACCCGAGCCGAATTTCATCGTCACCGGCTCCCGACCAGGGCGCTTGCTGAAAAGAGCGCTTGCTGCGCCAGCCATGGGTTCGCGGTAACCGCCGCAACCTTTTTACTTCTGATATCGACCTGCTGGTTCACGGAAGAAGCCGATCCCGTGCGTCGCGCGATCGAGCGACTGCCGATCATCTGCGGGGAAGGGACATTCCCTCACGACCTGATCTTTGCATCGGACATTTCGGTCGAACGAGTGCAGGAGCTGATGCGATTGCAGTTAAAATGGAGAATCCGGGCTACGCCATTCTCGCAATAAACTGCCAAACCTGACCGAACGACTGCATTCTCACCCTTAACTGCCAAGCGACACTTCGTGGATTTCGCGCCGGAAGGCTTCCGAGCCGAGATAGCGGTGAGAAAAATGGTCTTGATTACCTTGCCGAGTTGGGCCAGCGCCTTGTAGCTCAGGCGCTGCACGCTCGCCCGCGCAAAGCGGCGCAGGATCGATTCCGCATCGGCCGTGCGGTGCTGCAGGGCCGCCGCATATTTGATCAACTCGTCATACTGCTGCTCGATGAGGTTCCAGTCGATCGCCCGTGTCAGGATCGGCAGAAGGTTCGGGAGCTCGCGCGCCATTTCGGTGTCGGGCACCCCGCACTTCATCGGCAAGAGAACGGGCGACGGTTCCGGCCACGGTCGCCAACCATCTGGTGGCGCACCGCGACGGTCCGGCTCTTATGCTACGGCGAACTGGGGAGCACATGCGCCCCCTGCCATGACGCAAGCATCCAGAAGGAAGAGGTGAGAGGTGACGCGAACGGGTGTGATGGAGTGGGAGGCGCATCGCGTCCGACCATCCGTGGAATCGGCGGCCTTGATTAAGGTCTGCGACGTCTGACCAAGGCCATCCATGGCGGAGTGCTCTCGCTGAGGTTAAAGGCAGCCTCTTCGGCCTCGTACCGGGTCATCCCGGTGAGCGGCCGACCGTATCTCTCGGCGGGAAGCCCTGTCAGGCTATCGATCACAGACCACAGCCCTGATTCCGACGGCAGAATCTTGTAGCGCCTCATCGAGCCCTCGCTTGCTAGAAGCACAGAGAACTCCCGCTTTACCGCAAAGTTCCGCATTGCAGCATCAAAATGTTGCGACGCACTACGAGGGATGCAGTTCATATGACGGGCGGGGTCCTTTTGGCGCGCTGCCCGGCTGCCGGGTGCTGGTCGCCGGCCCGGCCGGCCTTGATAGGGACAGCCCTGGGATGGGACGCCTCACGCACCTCGGCGTTCCGGCACGAGCGGCACGGCCAGCTCGTGTATGCGCGCATTGGGCAAACCCGCCGGGCGATATCGCAAAGATGCTGGTAATGCGTCAGATAGATTACCTGCCCAACGTTCGCCATCTCGGCGAATAGCCGGAAGGCTTCCACGGCACGGAAGTCGTCGAACGTCTCCATGATGTCGTCGGCGATAAAGGGAACAGGGGTGCGAGATTGGGCGAACTCGTGGTAGCGGCCACTCTGAGCGCGAGATACAGTTGGAAGCGCGTTCCCTTTGACATTTCCTGAGCCAGCTTGGAACTCCCATCAGCCGCGATGCCAATAAGGACTTCGGTGGCTGGATCGCCAGACCACGATAGGCGCCGCGGCTGATAACCTGAAAAGTCGCCGAGGCGCGAAGCATCATCGAACTGCGACGCCTGTCGCGATAGAGGCGCAAGGCCTGCTCGGCTGCGACGATGCCGGCCCTGAGGCGGAAGTACCTGAACGCCTTATCCTCGATTTTCCAGGAGAACCGTGCGCCTTTGCTCATCAAGAGCAGCTACGGCACTATCGCCGTCGACGGCTTCCACCTCGTCGGACGCTTTGCTGTATGCCGTAACAGCTCTCGTACGCGCCGATCCTGATCCTCAAACCGGGCTCTAGGTTCTACCTGCTCGGCCTCAAGCGCCAGCCGATCCGCGGCGTCAAGCATCGCTTCGACATCGCCCATGTCCTGGATTGATCGTGCCTCTCGGATTTCGCGTTCGATGGCATTGCAACGCCGGAGCAAGTCTTTCCTTTGCTCGGTCATGCGCAGCTTTTTCTCTACGTCCTGCAAGGATGATACTCCGAATAGTCGCGTCATTTCAGATTTGCGGCGCTCGCAATCGCGATTTCCGCCTCCAGGTCCCGGATTTTGACACTCTGATCCTCGAGAGCAAGCTGCTTGGATTCCCCTTCTGCCTTTTTCGTCCGGCCTCTTCCACTCTGGCGGATATCAGCGCCCAAAGTCTCAGCGCACTGTCTGCTGGTCGCTCCAGTCCGAGTTCTGCAGCCATGACGGCAAGCTCGCGCGAGAAGGCCGCCTTCTTCCATCTTGGCGATGCGATCTGCCAGACCGGCTTGACGTTGAGCAGCCGGGCCGAGTTCGGCAAGTCTGTCGATGACCTCCTTGACGGTCGCGAGGCTGGGGATAGTCCCTCCAGCGCCGAGCCAGCAGCTCCTGCAAACCTCAGCCCATGACGCGCCCCATTGCGCCTCATACGGCGGTCCGCCTCTTTTTCCAAGATTCCCGCGTATGCCAGGCTGCCGGTCGCCTTGTTGGGAAGGGACAACGACTAAAGACGGCGGCAGGATAACACCAGCCTGCGCCGGATGCGGCTGACCTCCGAGGAGAATGACAAGCGTGCAACCACGGAAACGGCTAGGCTGCGCAGGGCGAAGGTCGCGGCCATGTGGGCAGATAGGAGGGTCAACTTGTAAGGGAGCGAGCGCGGCGCTGTCTCAAGCTTGGCCATTCGGATCAACATCGAGATACCGCGCTAATCGAATTTTTTCAATTTTTCCGCCAACGCAGCCATCTGTTGCGGTTCCAGGCCCGATATAGATCGAGATTACCACCAAACACCCGAGCGCCCATCCTACTAACGCCAAAGGAGCGTATGGCCGATGCCGCCAAATGACGGCGAGGGAGCTCCCACGGGCCAAAGCCACGTGCATAGAGCGAACGGGCTTCCGGGCTCCAGTCGGAGGCGAGATCCTCACGGCACGGGGCTGACAGAAGCTACGCAGCAGCCGCTTTACTCCTACGATTGCCGAGGGAGTCCGTTATTTCAGCTAGCGATTTTGGTGGGCTGAATAGATATCCCTGAACCTCGTCGCAACCTGTAGCGCGAATAATTTCCAGCTGGTCCTCAGTCTCTATTCCTTCAGCCGTGGTCTTCATGCCCAAAGCATGGGCCAAACTGACAATCGCGTGCACGATCGCCATGTGATCCTGATTTGTGGAGATTTGCTCCACGAAGGAACGGTCTATTTTGATCTTGTCCACGGTATATTTTCTGAGATAGCCGAGCGAGGAATAACCGGTGCCAAAATCGTCGAGTGATATGCGGACACCCAGCGCACGCAAGTCCGGTAGCGCACAGGATGACCTTTGGCTGTCCTCAAGCAACAACGTTTCTGTCACTTCCAGTTCAAGGCGATTAGCAGGAAATCCCGTAGCGGCGAGTACTCTGGAGACCATCTCAACGACATCGCCTCGCATGAACTGCGTTGGTGATAGATTAACTGCGAAATTGAGCTCCCCCGGCAATTTTACAGCTGCTCGACAGGCTTTTTCCAACACCCACTCGCCCAGGTTGACGATCAAGCCCGTGTCTTCGGCGATGGCGATGATTTCCTCCGTTTCGACCGGTCCGTGTCTGCAGCCCGGCCACCGCAACAGTGCTTCAAGTGTGGTGACTTGCAGCGTGTGAATGTTCACGATCGGCTGGAATACTACATCGAACTCCTGGTCAAAATCGGCGGCACGCAAATCGAGTTCAATCGTCCGACGGCGCTGAAGACGCGCATCCATCTCGGGCTCGAAAAAGCGATATGTGCCACGCCCGTGTTCTTTGGCCCGGTAGAGCGCCAAGTCGGCATTTTTCAGAAGCGTGTCAGGGTCGTCGACAATCCCTGACGTCACGGCTACGCCGACGCTCACCCCGATAAGGATCTGATGCCCATCGAGCTGGTATGGTTCGCTAAGAACCTCGAGTATACGTTGGGCAAGTTGGTCAACATCCGCTGGCTGTGTGACATCCACCTGCAGGATCACGAATTCATCGCCTCCCAGCCTAGCCACAGTGTCCTCTCGGCGAACGAGGGTTGAGATGCGGGCAGCAACCTGGCGGAGTAGCCGATCGCCTATGGAATGTCCGAGCGTGTCATTGACGTTCTTAAAATGATCGAGATCCAAGCAGAAAACCGCGGCAGAGCGCTGATGCCTTTGGCACCGAGCCAGCTCACTCACCATCCGGTCACGAAGCAGAATTCGATTAGGTAAGTCAGTGAGAGCGTCATGGCGCGCCATGTGCACCATTTGGGCCTCAGCGTGATGGCGTTCGGTGATATCGTCGTAAGTAGCCAGCCAGCCTTCATTGTTCATCGGTTGATGCAAAATTGAAATCACGCGACCATCGCTCAGCTCCTGCAGTAACGTACCCCCCTTCTTTCGAGCAATCAGGCTAAGTTGTTCCGAATGGATATTCTCGGCGTTGTCCCGGGAGCAGATACCCGTCTGGACCGTGAGCCGTATGATATCCTCAAGGGTACTCCCCGGCCGCAGCGATTCCGGAGACAGACCATACATGGCGGCCAACCTGCGATTGCTAACGATAAGCCGGCGGTCTTCGCCGAACATGCAAAGCCCCTGCGACATGTTGTGTAGTGCACTATCGAATAGACGGTTTTGCGTGATCAACTCATCATTTGCAGCGTGCGCTGCAGAATTGGCCTTCTCGAGGTCCCCGCTCGTTTGCACCAATGTCGCATTGAGCGCGTGGAGTTTTTGCTGAGCCTGGATAAGAAGTCGGTGCCGTCTTTCCAAAAGTACAATAAGCACAAACGTGCAGAGCACGAGGCCCCAAGCCAGGGCAGAGAACGTCCAATGCAGTTGCAGAAGTTCTTGTTGGTCGCGCGCGACCTGTTGACCGCCGTAATTATTGGCCTCCGCGGCAAGACCGATGAGGTCTCCTTCCAGAGGGACCATTTCTGATAGGATGGCTCTCGCAGTTGCGGGAATCTCAACCTGCTCGATCAGCATCTCGGCGCGATGGAGGAAGTTGGATAGTGATTCAACCGTCCTTTGCCGGTCGTCCGCTTCCAGCACAAACGGCTGAAACTCGCCGCTGCGAAACAGCTCAAGCCGATTCTTGACAATTTCAAACCGAAGCTGCGCCTCTTGCTTCGAGCCTTCACCGGCCGCCAATTCGCTGACGCGCTGACGCAGCCGCAAAAACTCGTTCACGCCCTGACCTGCGCTCCAGGCCACATTGTAGCGCGAGACCTTGGCCAGCATCTCCTGACGCTCGAAAATGAGCGTCGAAAGATAAACTGCGCCAACGCTGAGAACAATGATCGCGGTGCTGAGACCTATCTTTAAGGGGTGAAAAGCGCCCACTGGAGGACCCCGCAACTACACATGAATTATCTCTTATTCATCGCACAATCAGGCGTGAAAGTTGCCAAATCGAACGTGCATAGTATTTTTGGGCCTGCAATTCTGGAGCGCTGTCGTAAGGATACACTACGAAGAGAGGCCCCTTATCGCTAACCGGCATGTATTGCTTATCGCGCTTCAGCGCCAATATCACATCGAAGTCGTTAAAATCCTCAAGGGGAATTGTCGTACGGTAGTCGTTCAGAGCTATGGCGACTACTTCCGTGCCGTGCGCTCCGACAAGCGCCATAATCCGTTTGAGTGAGACGCCCTCAAACTCGGCCGGTCCGGAAAACCAAGGCGTAGTGGTGGTCAACGTGGTCATACCGAGCTTCTCGAGCATCCCACGATCGAACTGCGCCACACCATCGGCGTTAGTCACTCGGATATTGCCCTCGATCGACAGGATTGGCGTCTCCTTTGGCGGCAACAGCTGTTGATCCTGAACGTGCCCCGGAGATATGGTCAGCAGCATAAGCGCAACAGCTAAGGCAAGTGCGCCGCGAATCCCTGACATCATTTTATCCTTTGCCTCACTACACTACCCGCTTTCAATGCGTCGCGATCCTTGAACGCCGCGTTAACTGCGCGCGTAAAATCGCGGGCTAATGCCTCTTTCCATTGAGCCAGGGGCCGGCTCAGCCCGTTTGACACTGATCAATCACAATGTCAGAAGCTTTGCCCTCGGCATTTTAAGGAGTGAATTTTGGAACGTTCTGCCAGCGTCGCCATGGTCGAGACATACAAAGAGTTCACATTCGAGGCCGCCCACCAGTTACAGCCATTTTCCGGGTTACACGGCCACACCTTCAGGGTTCGAGTCCACTTTAAGGGCTCACCTGATGCAGTGTTCGGCTGGCCGGCCAATCTTTACGAGGTAGAGCCGAGAATTAGTTCGGTGCAAAAAATCCTGGACCATACATACCTGAACGACATTGACGGTTTGGCGGTGCCATCCTTGGAAAACATCGGCAAATGGATCTGGGATAATCTTGCGCCTCATTGCCCGCAAATTGATCGCATTACGGTGTCGCGCGGCCCAGATGGGCAAGCCGAAGGCTGCACATATCGAGGAGGCCCTGATTGCCGGGGGCCAATCGGCCCTTAAATTGCGGGTAGCGGTCAAGCCATTTCTTCGTTCTTCCCTGGACGAAATCTGTGGCGGAGGTGTTTGGCGATGTTCCGTTTGAGTGCCTCAGCTATGCAATGAGGGCCCGGACAAGCCAACCTCAGCCGAATTCGACGAGGTCAACGCACCAGGCCCGGGCAGAAGCATTGTGTCAGCCTTCAGTCCTGTTTGTCGTCGCCGGGGTCAACCGAACCGCGGCAACAGGCGCTGAGCGCCGCGCGGACACAATCTGATGGCGCGACCATCTCACCAAGCCGATCCCGCCGTCCGTCGACAGTTTGAAGCGTGGCCGGCTATGGCATACCGCTCCGAGCCGGATCTCGGTCACCTCAAGGCAAACTCGGCCCGTCGCTGGCGGAGACGGAACGCGTCATCTGTCCTGCCAGCCGCCTTTCCTTCTGGGCTCCGACCTCGCTCACCGCGGCTATTGCCTCTCGCTGGATCGGCAACGGTACCGCCGACGAGATCTGCAGAACCATCCAGCAGGAGTGCGGAACGTGAGAAGCTCGCTTCATCGATCCTGGCCGATGCGGATCTGGTTTCCAAGCCGGGCGCGATGCACGTCTGGCTGCGTCTCAGCGCCGCCCACGACCGCCACGCCTTCGCGGCCAGCCTCAAGAACCGGCAGGTTCTGGTCCGCCCCGCCACTTTCGCGGTCGACGACACGCCACCGCCCAATGCCGTGCGGCTGTCGCTGAGCTCGCCGCTCGAACGCGGCGATCGAGTGCGGCCTGCGCATCATCGCCGCCAATCTCGGGCGGCCCAAGGACTTTTGACCGCCGGCAATCGCGCCGGCGCATAAGCAACAGGCCGCTGCATGCGGCCATCACCCACGGAGAGACGACCGATGTTTTCGAAACTGTTCGGGGCCATGCTCATCGCGTGCACAGCCCTTGTCCTACCGGCTCAGGCCGCGGACATCACCCTCAGGGTCGACAAGACGCCCTCGATCTTTGCGGACATGTTCAAGGACCTTGTCACCGCATTCGAGGCGAAGAACCCGACCATCCATTTTCAGATCGACACGTCCCAGCGCCACCAGATCGACACGATCCAGCGCACGATGCGCCAAGCCGTGATAAACGATCTGCCGGACGTCTCGTTTCAGGGCTTCAACTACCTGAAGCTGCTCGCGGATGGCGGCCATATCCAGCCTCTGGACGGCCTGATGGCGGCCGACGGCGGATGGAGTGAGACCCAATATTCTCCTTCTGTGGTCGCAACTGGCAAGATCAACGACAAGGTCTATGCCCTCGGCGTCGCCTTTGCCTTTCCGATCCTCTATTACAACGCTGATCTCATTGCCGAAGTGCAGGGCGGCAACAAGGAGCTGCCCGCCGATTGGGACGGCATACTGGCCGTCGCACGGAAGATCCAGGAAGCCCATCCCGATGTCCTCGGGGCCTATACGCGCTACAATTCCTTCTCTCGCAGGGCCACATCATGAGCCGCGGCGGCTCGGTCGGTAATGCCGAGGGAACGAAGGTTGCCTTTATCGACGAAAAGGGCATGGCCGCGTTCGACCTCTTCCGGCGTTTCGGCGAGGCCGGGAGGCGAAGGTCGATATGACTGACTCGCAGGTCCGCCAGTCCTATGTCAGCATCCTCGCCAATTCCAGTAGCAGCCTCGCGAGCTTCTCCCAGCAAGTTCGAGATCGGCACGGAGCATTTCCCGTTCCGCCTCCGTCATCTCGGCTTACAAAGTCTCCTGCACGACAGTCTGCAAAACCTTGCGAAAGCCGTCCTCATCCGACAACAGCAACGCTTTCAACTCGCCTCCGCTCAGTCTAACGTCTCGCTTGGTCATGGCACTCCCCTTCCACGGGAATCGGTGGTCGTAACGTCACCAGCGTGCCATGGCCGCCCTCACCTCAGAGCATGGGCTGTTCTCTCTCCAAAGCTTTTTGCAGAACCTTCAGGGCACTATCGTCTCAGGCGCCAATGTCGACCCAAGGAGGATGTTCAACCGTGGCCGTACAGACCCGAATGCAGACGGTATCCAAAGCCGCAATGAAACCAGCCTCTTTGTCGGAAAAGGCAGAGGCTGGAACGGCTGCAAGGGAACCAACAGCGGCGCCGGTTTCAGAAGCGGATGCGACAAGAGAACGGCCGCAGCGCAGTCTGCCGAACCCGAGCAGTGAAGAGCGCAAGAGCAAGGCGATCGAACGTGCTCTGGCTCAGGAGGAGGGACGCTATCGCTTGCGCGACCTCAAACGCGCGCACGCGCGAGAAGCCAAGCACTACGTCAATTGCCCGCTGGACTACGACACGAAGCTGCGACTGCAAAAGGCCGCCTTCGACAACGACATCAAGATGACGGTGATCATAAAGGCAGCCATCGACCAGTTTCTCCGAGACAACGGCTATTGATCCGTGAGCGGTCGAAGCCTCCTGCTCGGGATGATGATCGGTATCCTTATTGGCATCTACGCCGCACCGTTGATCAGTCGCCGAGGCTGTTATGGGCGGAGGCTGCCATCCGGTTTGTCCCAAAGGGCACAGAGCTGGACGATCTCGTAGCCGTGCATGGCGCGCTGAAAAGAATTGAAGGCGTGGCCCGCGCTCGATGCCGGAATCTGCCCCGCCAACAACGGCGAATACACAATCAGAGCATTCTGCTCTGAGATCAGCAAAAGGGCGCTGATTCCGTCAACGACATTCTTGATCTTAACTCGGGCGAGATCGACCCGCGTTTTCGTATCCATGACGGCGATTGCGGCGATCGCGTTGCGAGGTCCGCTCAAATCGACACCGGCATAACTTGCTCAATGCGATATCTCTTCTCGAACTCCCGGAGCACCATTTCAAGCGTTGCCTCAAAAGCACCCTGATCGAACATCATCGATTTATTGGCCTCATGGAGATACCGCCAGTCGATGAAGGCATCTTTGTGCTGATACAGAATCTGACGGATGCTGTAGTCGATGTAGAGACCGTTGGGATGGTAGGGAGCCACTGATCTCTTGAACTCCGCGTCAAGTTTCTTCTGGCTTTCGGGCTTTAGGTCGTCAAACAGCTTCATCAGGTCGTGCGATTTGGTAGCTTTTGGATCGTCGTGGTCGAAAACGAACCACGCTTTGAGTGCCAACTCCATCGAAAGTGCCAGGAGCATCGGCTCAACACCGATATGTTCGCGTTCGCTCAGGTCTTCATGATCTCCGAAACCCTTGGTTGGAAAGCTCTGAGTCTTTCGTAAAATGGCCTTTGCGGCTTCGCCGATCCGGATGGCTGTCGATAGGCGAGCACTCATTAGAGACCTCTAGATAATACGTACCGACTTTGTGGTCTGAGCTCAGCCATTGCAAGAAGGCTATCATCTGAGCGATGTTGGTGCAGCCGCGTCCGCTCGTCCGCACCCAATGCTGACGTCTCGGCTACTGACCCGACTTTCCGCTTTTAAGAACTCGTGCAACCTGGATAAAGGGCCGGAATGCGGCGCAAATCTGCTATTCCCCGAGCGTAGCGCCAAGACCTGCCTAGAGTCGCGGTCTGCCGTTGGGCGACCGTGAAAGAAAGAGTCGTGAAAGGGTCAGACGTTGTGATGAAGCGACCCCCGGCACAGGTCGCCATTGAGTTCCGCACTGCAATGTTATGCGACTTTAGACTGTAGCAGCTAAGTTCTTATGACCGTGGTCAAGAATGATGGATGACCTTTTTCGCCCTATGCCTTTTGCCACAGGTTTTGTTTGCCATTGATGAGGGCAGCACGGAGACGGGATGGGCCTTAGACGACGGTTGATCCAGCTCTTATCCGCGGGTTGGTTACCGCACTTCCGTAATCCGTCCTGGGCTGTCCCTGTCTAATACCGGGCGTTGGGCTGATGCCCAGCCACATACTTAGCACGGGAGTTCCCCACCGTGGCCACATCCCGTCGCCGTGCTGCCCGGTTTTTCCGCCGGGAGATCCGGCGCGGGCAGAGCCCTCAATCCGGCGGCGCCCGCGCCAGGGGCGCGCTTGCCGGGATCCTGATCTTCGGTGAAGAAGCGGGCTGCATTTCAGTTGACCGGTTCGACCTGGTGGCCGATGGCCCATAGGAACGCCGCCATCTCGCGCGCGATCGCCGCAATCACGATGGGTTTCTTCTTGCCCGCAGCCATCATGCGCCGGTAGCGGGCGCAAAGCCGTGTCTGCGCCTTCCAGGCGATCTCCCGCACCGCCTTCGGCAGGCCCTCGAGGCGGACTCGAATGGGCTCCGTCACTCTGGCCGGATGGCGATAGCTCCAGGCACCTTCCACCAGGACGCGTCGCGCGCGGTTGCCGGCCAGCGTCAGACCGCCACGCTTCACCGTGTCGCCGGTCGAGCGCTCCGAAGGCACCAGGCCGAGAAAAGCCATCAGCTGGCGCGGATTGTCGAAGCGGCGGACATCGCCGACTTCGCTGACGAAGGTGACGGCAACGACAAAGGAGACGCCGCGAAGCGCCTGGTAGGCCGCCACCACCGGCGCCATCGACCAGCTGGGCGCCAGCTCGGCCAACTGCCCATCCAGCCGCTCCAGCCGGTTCTGCGCATCGGTGATCACGTCGACCTGGTCCTGGAACACGATCTGCTGGGCCGGATGATCGAATTTTTGCGCCGCCAGCCAGCAGGCATAGGCCCGGCTCCAGTTCTTGCGACCGGTAAAGACCCGGCCATGGCGCAGTAGGAACGAAAGCAGCATCTGGCGCTTCTTGCGCAGATCCTCGCTCGCCGCGGCCCGCACCCGCACCAGATCGCGCACCGCTTCATGCACCGCGTCCGGAACCCAGATCCCCTTCAGTTCGCCCGCCCGCAAAAGCCGCGCCAGGGAGACCGCATCGCGCCGGTTCGTCTTGACGCGCTCGCCCGCGCGCTTGGGGATCAACGAGGGCGCAACGACATCGCAGCGGTGGCCGAGCTCGACGATCTGGCGATAAAGCCCGTAACCGGTCGGGCCCGCTTCATAGCAAAAATGCAGGTGTGGATGCTTTTTCTCCAGCTTGCGCACAAGCCGTTCCACCGCCGCCGGCGTCGCCTCGATCTCGCCGAAATACCGGACCTCCCCATGCCGTCCGCCTTCGGCAACCGCAATTGCGTGCTTGGCTTTCGACACATCGACACCGATGTAAAAAACGCTATCTTGCTTCATGGCCCGTCCTTTCTTCGCTTGGGGCTCGGCTCGGCACTCCCGAGCAACCCCCGTTTGCTTAACAGCTGCAAAGACTAAAGGGCGGGCCGCCGCTCAGACCACGGTCATAACGTCTAAAATGTCCGGATCTGGCAAAGTCGCTTCCTGCTTGTGCCTTGCCAATCTCCCCGCCTTGGAGAGCGCGGAGGCCGGCCAGGTTCCCCAGCTTCAGGTCGGTAACAGCAGCAGCTATCGGACCGCTGATCGACAGGCGTGCACCGGCCAAGATCGAATCTCACATCGCCGATGCCGTCGCAAAAGGCGGTACGATTCGATGGGGGGGCAATCGCGTCGGCGAGCAAGGTACGTTCTTCCAACGACCGTCCTCACCGACTTTTCCAGCGGAATGGCAGTCGCGAGAGGAGACATTTGGGCCATTGGCACCGACCATTCGCTTCGACGATGCGGAGCAGGTCGTGCGCGAAGCCTACGACACTATCTACGGCCTTGATGCCTCCAATCTGAACCGTCCGGCGCGTGGCCGAGGTCCTGGAATACGGAATGGTGGGCATCAACACCGGCCGCATGTCCTGCGAAGCAGCCCCCTTCGGTGGGATGAAGCAATCCGGCATAGGTCGGGAGGGTTCCCGCCACGGGCTCGAGGGTTACCTCGAGATGAAATACCTGCATGGGTGGGATCTGATTCATAGACTGGAGTGCTCGGCAAAGCGGGATGCGGTATTTTCTCCAGCTTGAGGGCAGCGCGCCTTATTCCGAAAAATTGCCAGCGTGTATTTCTGGTCAGCGGTCGGCCCAGTCCGCGGTGGCGGAAGCTCTAAATCGTGACCGCCGCATGCATGCTCGCGCCGGCTCACCAAATCCACTGTGCTCTTTGGCCTATGGCCACGCGCAAATTGGCAGAGGCTTCCGACTTTCGGGCAAAGGCATGTACAAGGCTTGCCGCCCATAGATCGCCCTCTTGCCCAGCGGCTTCACCAAGTGAGATCCCCGTGCTGCAAGCCCGATGTCAGCACGCGGGCGGCTTGCAAGCACACTAATCGCGGTCCTGAAATAGCTTGTTCCCGACAGAATCGTAGCGCCGCTAACAAACGGAACCAGCCGCGCAACGCAACCTAATGCAATAACAACGGCTTTTTAGCTGGCATGGCTCTTGCTGCTTGAGCCGTACCGTGCGCTCCGGCACAGAGCCGCTTCCAGCGGATCTCACGACCATCGCACATATGTAGGCCAAAGGACTTTTCTACAGCGAGGTGAGGGCGACGATGAGTAATCGTCCCGTTTCACTGAGTTCATTGGACCTGAGTTTATGGAGGAGGTCATACAATGAGCAAGGCGATTTCGTTTGGGGCGGAAGTCTTGCCGGTGACGGTGTCATCGACGACCCTTCGCGAGCTCCTTCTCTCGAAGGAACTGACATTTTTGATGGAAGCGCATGATGGGCTTTCGGCAGCGATTGCCGAGCGTGCCGGCTTTCGCGGGCTCTGGGCCTCTGGTCTTTCCATCGCCTCGGCGCTTGGCTATCGCGACGCCAACGAAGCGAGTTGGACCCAAGTCGTCGACGTCGTCGAGCGCATAGTCGATGCGACGGACATCCCTGTTCTTGTTGATGGTGACAGCGGCTTCGGAAATTTCAACAATGCTCGCTTGGTCGCGCGGAAGCTTGAGCAACGCGGGGCCAGCGGCATGTGCCTTGAAGACAAGGGTTTTCCGAAGTTGAACTCCTTTGTCGGGGATCGGCATCCGCTTGCTGACATCGACGAATTCTGCGGCCGGCTCAAAGCCGTGAAAGACACGACGGGACCGGATTTCGTCGTCGTCGCGCGGATCGAGGCGCTGATCGCCGGTCACGGTCTCGATGAGGCGCTGGTCCGGGCCGAGGCTTATGCAGAAGCCGGCCCCGACGCGATCCTCATACACTCCGGCAAGGCCGTCGCAGACGAGATCCTGACCTTCGCCCAGGAATGGAGCAAGCTGCCGATCGTCATCGTCCCCACCAAATACTACAAAACGCCGGCTTCGGTTTTTCGTGATGCCGGCATTTCGACGGTCATCTGGGCCAACCATTCGATGCGGGCGGCGATCGCTGGCATGCGTGACATCTGCGGCCGCATCTGGTCGGAAGAAAGCATCGCCGGGATAGAGGACCATGTTGCCGGCCTCGACGAGCTGTTCAGCCTGATCGGCTATCACGAACTGGCTCAGGCGGAAGAACAGTATCTGCCGAAGCGGACAGCAGAGCGACGTCCGAGCGACTCGGACCAAGTTCAAAAATTCGACAATTAGCTCAGGAGAGGCGCACATGCTTGCGCAGCGGATGTCCTTGCTTTCAGGTCCGGGCACTGCCGCCGCCCGCGAGGCAGCCAAGGTCGCTGCCGCGGCCGGCCGTCAGATCATCGATCTGGCGGCCGGCGAGGTGATCATCGAGCCGCCTACGTCAGTTCGCAATGGAGCTATCGCCGCAATCAATGCCGGCACGAACCGCTACACGGATTCAATCGGTCTGGCACCGCTCCGGGAAGCCGTCGCGAAAAAACTGACGATCGAAACAGGCGTTGGCTGGAACACCGACGATATCGTCATCACCGCGGGCGCAAAACAAGGATTGCTCGACGCTGCTCTGGCTGTGCTCGACCCAGGCGACGAGGTCATCATCTTTCGCCCGTGCTGGCCGACATTCCCGTCCCAAGTTCTTCTTGCCGGCGCAAAGCCCGTATTCGTCGATGTCCGGCCGCCAACCTATGTTCCCGACATTGGCGCAATCCGCGCCGCCGTCACACGGCGCACGAAAGCCATCATCATCAACTCGCCTAACAATCCCACAGGCGCTGTCTACGGTCGAACAACGCTTCAGGCCATTGGCGATATCGCTATCAATTATCAGCTCTGGATCGTTTCCGACGAATGCTATTCCAGCTTTGTCTTCACGGGTGGACGCCATGAGTCCGTCGTCATGGCCCATCCCGGGGTTCGGTCGCGGACAATCCTGGTAAATGCCTTCTCCAAGGAGCTGGCGATCACTGGATGGCGCATGGGCTATTTTGCGGCGCCGCCGGAGATCGTTTCCGCGGCCAAGAAACTGCAGAGTCACACGACCTCTAACCCCAACGTGATTGCGCAACACGCCATTCTGCATCACCTACAGGTTGGTGATGGCCGTTTCGAACGGGAGATGCACCGGCGATTGACTGATGCTCGTACCGTGGGGCTGCACATTCTGTCCGGCCTGCGCGATGTCGATGCACCGCGCGCCGAGGGTTCGTTTTTCTTCTATCTCGACTTGAGCACGTTGATCGCTTCGCTGCCGCAGGGGGGACCCGTGCGGACCACAGACGACGTTGCCCAGTTGCTTCTCGATGAAATCGGCGTGGGCTCCGTCGCCGGTGGCACGTTCGGTGATCCGAATGGTCTGCGACTGTCCTTCGGGGCGCCCCCAGGCCAGCTGGAGCAGGGACTGCAGAGGGTCGTCGAAACGTTGAACAGCCTCAAGACCAGACATGTGGCTGCCTGAGCCTCTCATCAGAAGGACGTGACATTGATATGACCAACCGTACTCGGGCGGTCATCCTCGCCGCAGGCGTGGGATCGAGACTGCGCCCTCACACGGATGCCGTTCCGAAACCTCTGGTAAAGGTAAACGGCACCCCTATGCTGCACAACGCGCTGCATCAGCTCTCCGAGCTCGGAATATGCGAAGCGACCATTGTCGTGGGCTACCGCAAGGAAGCCATCGAGAAGTCGTGCGGCCGGCGCTCAGAGGGTGTGGAAATCGAGTATGTCTACAATCCGATATTTGACCGGACCGGCAGCGCCTATTCTCTCTGGCTGGCGCGGAACACAATGCTTGCCGGCGACACTGTCTTGCTCGAAGGCGATGTGTTCTTTGAGCGCGAGGTGCTGGAACGGACGCTTCGGACTGTCTCCCCGACGAAAAAGAACGTCGCAGCGGTAGCCGCTTTCACCGAAGCAATGAGCGGGTCGGCGGTCGAATTGGCCGAAGATCACTCCGTCTCCACGTTCGTGATGAACCAGACGCCGGCCCAGGCGCAGGCAAGGAGTCTCTTCAAGACGATCAACCTGACCCATCTCTCTGCGGCGGCACTGCACGATCGGCTAGTGCCGGCGCTACATCGCGCAGTCGAAAGCGGGCATCGGACCGCCTATGTCGAACAGATTCTGGCCCCTCTGGTAGAAAACCGCGAGCTGCCGCTTTCTGCGGCTGACTGCAGCGACACCCGCTGGTTCGAGATCGACAGCGAGGCCGATCTCCAGTTGGCGGAGGAGATTTTCAGGTTGCCGCCGGCACTTGCATTGTCCGATCCATCCTCAGCCAAACTCGCGGCAGGAGCAAGGAGATGATCGGCTACCTGCGTGATTATGCGAATGCCATCACGGCGCTCGCCTTCCTGTTCGCGGTCGTGGGGTTGTACCTCGCCCTCAATGGAAAGATCGAGCTCGGTGTCGCAGCCATGCTCTGGACCTGGTTTCTGGACCATTGGGACGGGCACGTTGCGCGCAAGACGAGCCACCTTCGCCGTCCGGGGTTGGCGGATTTCGGAAAGAGCTTCGACGGGTTCGGCGACTTCCTTCATGGAGTGGTCTTCCCGGCGGCCGTGATAATTCTCATCGGCCAGGGGAGTGTCCTATCGTTGATAGCGAGTTTGATT
Source organism: Mesorhizobium delmotii (assembly GCF_900149755.1). NCBI lineage: Bacteria > Pseudomonadati > Pseudomonadota > Alphaproteobacteria > Hyphomicrobiales > Phyllobacteriaceae > Mesorhizobium > Mesorhizobium delmotii. The sequence goes on from NZ_FUIG01000036.1 coordinate 34,433, forward strand.
CTTGTGTTGGCGGGCGCCATCAGGCTCAGCTATTTCGAGAACGTTGGATTGACGGCTGACGCGCGCTTCACCGGCATTCCAGTCTCTTACGACACTCCGCTCCTTGCTTTACTGCTGCTCCTTAGACCTTTTCTCTCGCCGACCTCTTTCGCAGCAACGGTGGCGATGCTGTTCATCGCGTTGGCAGTGCTCCACGTCACGACAATTATTCGTGTCCCGTCGATCCGGGGAAGGGCGGTCCCGATAGCCACCGCATGCGCTATCGCTGCATCTATGGCCTTGGTTGCCCTGCAAGAAATCGGAGCTTCGGTTCCGGCAAACTGAGTTTCGCGAGATGAGCAAGTGGGGAAATGGGATGAACGAGATCGCACTGATCGGGACCGGAGTTCCCATTATCACAGCACAGCCAATATGTTCGCATGCCAGGTAGCCGGCTGTAGGCTGCCAGACCCTTGCGAACTCTTTGCCATCGTCGAGCACTACGTAAACGTATTTAAGAGGGTTAAACGTTTCCGACATGGACGGCGTCCGGGCCTCGATTCGCGAACGAGCATTCCCTTACGCCAGCTTTTTGGCGTCCTTCTGGCCTTTGCCGCGCGCCGCGGAATCATAGTTTGGGGGCTGAATGCAATGATAGCGATCGTAGGGAGGTACGAGCACGGCGAGTTCTCCGTGACCAGCGAGTTCGCCAGCCGCGAGCTCAGCGAAAAAGATAAAGCTCGTTACGACGGTGACCATCTGCCAAATGAACTTTCGCAATTCCGGCGTGGTAGTGTGAGTCTGTTGTTCGATGAAGTGGCTTATATTGCGACGAAAGAGCGTCAGCGCATCGCATTCGATCCTGATCGTTTCGTGCAGGAATATCGATCACGCGGACAAGACGCGTTCGACGACCTTGATGGTCAATTTGCCATCGCCCTGCACGACGCCGCGAGTGGCAGATTGCACATTGCACGGGATACCTTCGGGACCCGCCCGCTATTCATCGCACATCTCCCGTCTGGCATTGCATTTTCCACGACCTACGCACCACTATGCAAGCTGCCGGAACTTCATCCCGCCTTCGATGTCGCTGCCGTTCGTGCATTCATCGAGCGTGGTTGGGCGCCGGCTGGATTGACCTTCCATCGCGATATACGGCCAGCGCGAGCTGGCTTCGTCGAGATATTCGGTCATGAGTTGCACTGTCTTCGTCGCCTGCAGCCTCAGGCAAATGAGTATACTCAGCCCAGAGACCCACTGTCGTCCGACGAATTGTTGTCGCTTCTTCGTCGGGCTGTGGCGGAATCACTTCAACGTTCGCAAGGCGATATTGGCGTTTCACTCAGCGGCGGCATCGATTCCGCCGCGATCGCAGCGCTGCTGCAAGAAGCCGATCCGCGCCGTGTCATACGGAGCTTCACCGTTGGTTACGGCGAGGAGGACCGGGAGATCCAAGGAGGTCGCGCGACCGCCTCCCATCTTGGCTTGGAGCATCACGAAATTATCGTCGGCGCGCAAGACTTGGCTTCCCTCATGCAGCAAGTCGTACGAGTTCTGGGTAATCCGGGCGGCTATGATGAATTTCCCTGCCTTTTCGCCTTGTGGCGAGACGCGTCGAGGTCCGTGCAAACCCTTTTTTCGGGCAATCTCAGCGACACGCTTTTTGGCGGCATGCCCTACCATAGGGATCTTTGGCTTAGGATGAACGACGTGCGCGATGACGTTTCGCGCAAGGACCAATCAGGAAAAGGTCCCAAAGACCTCCTTTTCGAAAATCTTCGCCAATCCCTCACCGACTGGGACGAACGTATCGGTGCGCAGACCTTACTCGCTTCGCGCGCGGAGCTTGAGTTGGTTATGCCACTATCGAGACGATCCTTGCTCGACTTGTCCCTACGCCTCCCCGCTCGACAAAAGGTGACGGAATGTCATGTCAAGTCTTTCTTCCGGGAGAGCATCAGCAGTCTGCTTCCTCCTGAAATTCTTCAGCGGCCGAAGGGGATTCAACAACTGCGTTATGATGCCGACATGCGCGACACCCTATTGGAACTCTCGCGACGGTACCTGACGAAGGACCGCGTTGAACTACATGCGATCGTATCTCCTGACGATGTGCAGGCGTGTATATCCGAAAGCAAAGACAACTTCACGAAGGCGCGATTCCAGACCCTTTGGAACATGCTGATATTTGAGATTTGGACGGATGCCTTTGCGAATGCACCGTCCCAGTCAAAGCCTATCTAAGGGAGACATCAGAGAAGACCCGACTTGGAGCGAATCGGCGTGACCGATGAGTATCTTATCGGCGTGGTGACGTTCGCTAATCTCGGGCTTTGGTGCACGGATCGTTCAGTGCTGGACGTATATGTAGGCTGCAACCTTAATGACCGTTGTGCCGCTGTCATGCCTTTCAAACACAATTCCGGCCGCCGTCACCGTATCGGCAAGACGAAGTTCAAAGTGAGAAACTGGCCGGAATATGAAGAGGGGTTACGTCGACGTGGCAGCCTCACCCTGTGGGTGACATCGGAAGCCCTGTCCAAACGGCAAGCGCCGAGGCGCAAGACATTGGCGGCCAGCATCGCTATTCCGATCTGGCGATCGAGACCTGCCTGACGCTGGGGCTAGTGTTTGGTCTGCGACTGCCCCAGGTCGAAGGCCTATTGGTATAGTTTCTGCAGTTGATGAACCTGGACTTTGCTGTTCACGATCACGCGACGCTGAGCCAGCGGGCACGGACATGGCAATCTTGCACCAGTCGCCAGCCCATAAGCCGCCACCGGACGGACCATTGCACGTGCTGATCGACAGCACTGGCCTTCTAGGTCTATGGAGCGGGACAATGGCTGAAGGAGATGCATGGTGCCAACTCCCGCCGTTGCTGGCCCAAGCTGCATCTGGCGCTGGATGCCGATAGCGGTGAGACCATCGCCCATACCCTGACCGACCAGGACACCGGCGATGCTTCTCCGGTGGGCCCACTGCTCGACCAGATTGACGGTCCGATCAGACAGTTCACTGTCGACGGCGCCCCATGACGGAAAGCCAACCTACGATTCCGTCATCAACCACAGCGCTGCTGCCGCGATCGTCATTCCGCCGCGTGCCAACGCGGTCGAACTGGCAGATGCAGGAATGCCGTACCAACGGGACAACCACATCGCAGCGATCCAAAGAGATACGGATGAAATGGCAAGCCTCCACCGGCCGCGGCAAGCGGTCTCTGGTCGAGACAGCCCATCGGGCGATACAGGGCCGTCATCGGAAGGCGTCTGCGGGCGCCAGCTCTCCTTTCCCGCCCAGCAGGCAGAAGTTGCCATCGCCTCCACCATCCTCAACAAGGCTCTCGGGCGCCCGTCGACGATCAACGAAAAATTGAAGCAGGACGTGCGCGACAATCTCGCAACGGGAATGAGTGTTTCGGCCGTCGCCAAAAAGTTCGCGACCAGCCGGCAGACGCTCATGCGTGTCCGGGATGAAGGCTCACGGTCCGTTCGGCCTGTGTCTGGAGGGACAGGTTCTGCCCCCACTTCGCATCGCGACTGTCATCAAAACGTAACACGGGCAAACTAAAGAAACCTAGACATCTGGTTACCTCCTCTGTCGGATGCCGAAATATCATGAAACTTAGCTTGTTGCTGTGTGGTGGAGAGAGTTGGTGTTTTTCATCTCGAGAGCCTTGCGCAGCGCTATCACTTTGTGGGCGATCCTCACCATCGTGTTCTTTGCGACACGCATGACCGGAGATCCCACATCCTTCCTCATTTCGCCCGACCTTCCCGAGGAACAACGGATTGAGCTGAGGACAAAGCTCGGGCTCGATGATGATGTGGGGACGCAATACGTCCGGTACAGCGCCGCACTACTGCGCGGAGATTTCGGGCAGAGTTTCTTCTCGAACCGACCCGTGGTCGAACTGTTCATGGAGCGGGTTCCGAACACCCTCCTTCTGACCATTCCCGCTTTCGTCTTGTCCATCGCCATTGGTTTAGGCGGTGGCCTCTGGGCTGCACTCCATCACAACGCTCTTTTCGACCGTTCAGTCACGACTGCAACGGTCGTGATGCAGGCCATTCCCAATTTTGTGGTCGGCATTGCAGCAATCTTGATTTTCAGCCTGTCCTTAAAGCTTCTGCCAAGTGGCGGCATGGGGACCTGGAAGCATATGATCCTTCCCGTCATCACACTTGCAGTCGCAGCATCCGCGAACATATCGCGGCTCGTCCGCAGCAGCATGCTCGAAGTCTTGTCACAGGATTACATGCGTTACGCCCGCAGCAAGGGTCTAAGCCCAGCCGTTGTCGTGCTGAAGCACGGCTTAAGGAACGCCATTCTGCCCGTACTGACGATCCTCGGACTGCAACTCGGAGGTCTGATCGCGGGCGCGGTGGTGACGGAATCGGTTTTTGCGTGGCCGGGTGTAGGGCGGCTTGTGATCGAGGCCGTTATGAAGCGCGATTTCGCGATGCTGCAATTCGGAATCCTCGTTTTTTCTGCAGCAGTCATCCTGGCTAACCTTCTCGTTGATCTTGCCTACGGTCTGCTTGATCCGCGGGTCCAAGGGAGATGATCATGACCAACAGTATCAATGACGCACCGGAACTGAATGCTGGCGGTTTCGGAGTTGAACGGTTGTCGGCCTCGAAACGACGTGACCGACTGCCGTCAGTGATGATCATTTCCTGCTTGTTCCTGCTTGTTGTCGTGCTGCTGGCTGCTGCAGCCCCTGCAATCGCTCCGCATGAGATTGCGGGGCAGAGCCTCTTGAGCCGGCTTCGACCGCCCATATTCGCCGGCGGTGCAAGTGACCATCTCCTTGGAACCGATCATCTTGGGCGCGACGTATTTTCTCGCCTGCTTTTCGCAACGCGCACGACATTGCTTATCGCTGGCGCTGGCGTTCTTATCGGTGTCATTACAGGCACGTTAACCGGGCTGATTGCAGGGACTGCTGGAGGATGGATCGACCAGTGCATTTCGGTGGTGATCGACGCACAGGCCGCGGTGCCGACGACGTTGATCGCCCTTACAGCGGTCTCCCTTGTTGGCACGCATCCCCTGACTTTGGTGCTGATCGTTGGCTTTTCCGATTACTACAGGTACGCCCGTGTTGTCCGTGGGCAGGTGCAAGCCTTGCAAGGACGCAGCTTCATCGAAGCCGCTCGCTGCTCCGGCGCGTCGCCTTGGCGAATTGCGATACGTCACGTTCTTCCTAACACATTCTCGCCCATCATCGTCTTGGCGAGCTTGAGCTTTGCCGAAATGGTGGTTCTGGAGTCCTCCCTTTCGTTCCTTGGCGTCGGCGTTCAGCCGCCAAATGTTTCTCTCGGCTCGTTGCTTGGCGAGGCAAGAAACTACCTGATCTCCTCCGCTTGGCTCGCCATCATACCATGTGTCGTGATCGTCATGATCACGGTCGCAGCATCCATCATCGGGGATTGGCTGCGCGACGCGCTCGATCCTCAGAGCCGCACATAATGGTGCAGCCCTCACTCTATTCCTGCAGGAATGCCTAACATCATCCACCTTTTTTTGGGAGACCCGAATGCGATATCTACTTCTAGCAGTTGCTATGCTGTTGCCGACCTTCGCGGTTGCGCAGGACGAGACGAGACCGCCACTGACCGTCGGCGTCAACACGGTTCGTGCAAACTTCGATCCCGGCCTGGCGCTCGGTAATGTTGACATACCGATAATCTACAACATGTTCGACACGCTTGTTGCGAGAGACTTCTCCAAAAGCAAGGACCGGACGGCCTATGAACTTGTCCCAGGCCTCGCAAAAAGCTGGAAGCGGATCGATGACCGCACCATAGAGTTTTCTCTTCGGCCAGGCGTCCATTTCCACAACGGTCAGCCCCTCACCAGTGCTGACGTCAAGTTCACTTTCGATCGCATCCTGGATCCGGCTTCCGACTACGTCAGTACCAGAAACCTTCTGAAGGTCATTAAGCGGGTTGACGTCGTCGATGACCTGACCGTGCGGATCACCACCAAGGAACCTAGCCCTGTTCTGCTTCATTTGCTGGCCTATCACGCCAGCGACATCGTGCCGAAGGCTTATTTTGAGTCGGTTGGCGAGGCCGGATTCGGTCAGAAGCCGATTGGCACGGGTCCGTTTTCCTTGGTCAAACTCCAGCCTGATGAAAGCATGGAACTCACGGCAAACGACTCCTACTTCCGAGGAAGTCCTACAATCTCCGCGTTGACCTTCAAGGCCATCCCCGAGGTTTCGGCGCGAATAACGGCACTCGCGAATGGCGAAGTGGACATCATCAACAGCCTGCCGCCGGACCAATTGGCTGCTGTCCAAAATCTTGGTTGCTGCGAAGTCCGCAGCACCATGGCAAACCATCACTTCATTCAATACAACACCTACAACCCGGTGATGGCCGACAAGAAACTGCGTCAAGCCCTGAACCTTGCAATCGATCGCCAACTGCTCGCGAACGCCCTCTGGGATGGCAAGGCCACCATCCCGCATTCTGCGCAGTATGAGGCATGGGGACCCGAGCTTTACAATCCCGATCGCCCGGTCTTGGCCTACGACCCCGACCGTGCCAGGCAGCTACTGAAGGAGTCGGCGTACAAAGGCGAACCGATCTTCTACGTGACACATCCCGTCTATTACACCAATGGCGTTGCTGTTGCCGAAGCTGTTGTAGAGATGTGGAAAGCGATTGGCGTGAACGCCAGTGTAAGAGTTGATGAAGGGTGGAGCAAACTTAAGAAGGACGACCCGATCCTGACCGTCAAAAACGCCTCGGACTGGGTCGTACCGACAGATCCCGCGGTCACCCTCTATATGACCTGGTCTAAGCAGCTGTGGAAAGACGAGACCGAATTTGACGAGCTGGCCGAGCAGGGCGAAACCACCCTCGATGTAAAGCGTCGGCACGACATCTACCAGAAGATGATTGATATCTTCGAAGAAGATGCCCCCGGCACGTATCTCTATCGCGCTCCGGATTTCTACGGAGTCAGGTCTGGTATCCAGTGGCTTCCGAACACGGAATACACGATGGATTTCCGTCCCGACAACGTTCACTTCACGAAGTGAACCGTCGGAGCCCCAGCAATCAGGTGAGATCAGGATGAACGAGAGCGAACTCCTCCGCGTCGAGAATTTGCGCACCCATTTCTATGCCCATGACCGAACTGTCAAAGCAGTCGAAGGGGTCTCATTCTCGGTTCGACAAGGGAGCACGGTCTGCCTTGTTGGAGAATCCGGCTCAGGCAAATCGGCAACCGCGTTTTCCATCCTGAACCTTATACCGAAGTCGCTGGGGCGGATCGTTGCGGGGAAGGTCCTCTATCAAGGGGAGGACCTTCTCCATATTCCGGCGCGCCGCCTGCGCAGCATTCTTGGCAACGACATCGCCATGATCTTTCAGGAGCCTGCCGCGGCGCTCAATCCGGTCTACACGATCGGCAACCAGTTGATGGAGGTTCTGCTGACCCATCAACGATGCACTCTTCGCGACGCTCGAAGGCAGGCCAGAGAACTGCTTGACCGCGTCGGCATTGCCGATGCCGAGCGGCGCCTCGATGACTATCCTCATCAGCTTTCCGGCGGTATGCGCCAGCGAGCAATGATCGCGATTGCTCTATCATGTCGGCCGAAATTGCTTATCGCCGACGAGCCCACGACGGCTCTCGATGCCACGGTCCAATCGCAAATTCTCGCTCTTCTTCACGAACTACAGCAAGAGACCGGCATGGCCATGCTGTTCATCACGCATGATCTTAGTGTCGTTGCCGAGATCGCTGACCGGGTCGTTGTGATGTACGCTGGCCGGATTGTCGAGGAGGGCGCAGTCATGCAGATCTTCGACACGCCACGGATGCCTTACACACGCGGGCTGCTGAAAGCACGGCCGCAATTGTGGTCCGGCCGTGCATTTCCGCGTCGGCTTTCCGCTATTCCCGGCAGCCCTCCCGAGCTTGCTCATCTGGCAACCGGCTGTTCCTTTCGTCCGCGCTGCAGCCATGCGGTGGCGGACTGCGCACGCCACATGCCGGAACTCGACATGGCCGACGGACACAGCGTTCGTTGTTGGCGTTGGCGTGAAATCACCTCTGCGGATGCGCAGCCGGAGGCAGTAGCATGAATGCGTCCTTTGCCCATTTCGACACGCCCGATGGCGGTGCGGTCCCGGCGTTCAGCGCTCCGTCTCTGCTCGAGGTCGAGGATCTTCGCGTCCATCTGCCGCTCCGCAGAATGTCGCCGTTCCATTCCAAGAGATTCATCAAAGCCGTCGACGGGGCATCGTTTTCGATATTTCCTGGTGAGATCGTCGCTCTGGTCGGCGAATCCGGTTCAGGTAAGACGACATTGGGGCGCAGCTTGCTGCGGCTGACCCCGCCGAGTTCGGGTCGGGTTCGGTTCAAAGGGATCGATCTGACGACCTTGACGCCAAAGGAAATGCGCTCCTTTCGGCGGCATATGCAGATGGTGTTCCAGGATCCCTATAGCAGCCTCAGCCCACGCATGAACGTCGGGGAAATCGTCGGTGAACCGCTGTCGATCCATCATGCTCATCTGACGTCGAGAGCACGGATCGAGCGCGTGGCCGAAGTCTTCTCCCAGGTCGGAATGTCCTCCACGCATGGCTCCCGTTATCCGCACAGCTTCAGCGGTGGCCAGCGCCAGCGGATTGCCATCGCCAGGGCATTGTCGACCGAGCCGGATTTTATCGTCGCCGATGAGCCCATTTCGGCTCTCGATGTTTCGGTTCAGGCGCAGATCCTCAACCTGCTCTTGGATCTGAAGGACAAGTTGTCCCTGACGATGCTTTTCATCTCGCATGATCTGCGCGCGGTCAGCCACATCGCCGACCGGGTGATCGTCATGTATCTCGGTCGGATCATGGAGATCGCCCCTTCGGCAATGTTCTGGGATGCGCCTGCGCATCCCTATACCGAAGCCTTGCTGGCCGCACTGCCGGTCGAACATCCAAGCCTTCGACGACGAGACCGGGTGTTCCTGAAAGGTGAAGTGCCGAGTGCCCTTTCACCGCCTTCCGGCTGCGTCTTTAGAACCAGGTGCCCGATCGCCAGCCCTGAATGTGCAACGGCTTCACCGGCACTGCGGCAGGTTGCGCCGGGACATTGGACGGCATGCATCAAGCGTGTACCTTTCGATTTGAAGGGGCAATTCTGAATTGCTGTCGTGTTGCCTCACGTAATTTTGTTACCGTTTGCCTCATCGAGAATGTTACCCGCTCGCCCGGCATGCGGGATTCAGAGCAGCATATGGCGCTAGGCTACTGGCCTCGCCGATGAGCCGCTGCACTGCTAGTTGTCGCCATACCCTTACTCGCTTCTGCAGCGTGTAAAGCTGTCGCAAGCTGTATCGTCCCGGGTAACGGGCCTGGAACTCGACGAGCAGTTCAAGTGCGGTCTGATCCGGGCGTTCCTCAAGGCACTGTGCCATCTCCTCCCAATCGTCCTTGAAGATATTGGGACGTCGGCCACGCGGTTTGTCGCTGAGCAGGCGATACGTTTTAGGCCCGATGACAACGCCGCGCGCGCGAGCTGCCTGGCGCCAGACACCGACCCGTCGGGCGAACGTTTTGTATTGCTTGCGGGTAAATCGACCTGGAAACTGGATGCACAACTCTTCGAAGAGCTGCATGGCGTTGATGTTGGGGAATTCCTCCAATCGGCGACACGCGATCGGCCAAGCCATGCGGAGCGCCTGGATCCGACCTTGGCCAGGTTCGGCGTAGACCGGCTTTGGCTTCTCCGATGTCTTCGCTGGCAGTGCTGCGGTCGTGGGTGGGATCGCCAGCTTGGGCGCGGCGGACGGACGCGCAGTAGGAGCTTGTGTTGAGACCTTTTGGAGGCTTCGCAGATAAAGCGGTTTTGCTTCGGTGGAGAATGTCGGACGGATTTCGCCGGCGTGCCAGGCGCTTGATAGGCTTGCCACGAACGCCGCCAGGTTAGAGGGCTCGGATGTCGTCGGGGGCGGTATTTCGCCGTCAGCTAATGCTGCCAGATAAGCCTGTACAGCACGCATCTCCTCCAGAAGCTTTAGCGGATCGAGGTCGGCGGCGATCTCGCGCAACTTGCTCTTGGTGGCCATCGGGACACCCTCCGCTTGTAGAAGACGCTCGCAGGGCGTCTGGAGCGGATGATAGCGCTTAGCCACCTTCGCGCCGTCGCGATGCTTGGCAGCCAGCTTGAACGTACGCATACGACGACGGCCGCGGAGTATGTTCGTGCGCGCGAGAACCGGCAGCTCTATGATTGTCGCGCGTGAGCTTCAGGCGGCCTGCTGATCAGCGGGCTTTTCAGGTTCACGCGGGCGCTTCCATTCCCAGGGCAGCAGTTCGTGCAGACGCGAGGTGGGCAGATTAGCGATACGGGCAAGGACGTCGGCGAGCCAGGCCTTCGGATCCACGTCGTTGAGGCGACAGGTCATGATCATCGTCGACATGACGGCGGTTCGGTCGGCGCCACGCAGGCTACCGGCGAATGTCCAATTCCGCCTTCCCAAAGCGATGCCCCTCATCCGCGCTCGGCGGCATTGTTGGACAAGCAGATCCTGCCGTCGTCGAGGAAGCGGGCGAAGTCGGTCCAGCGAGACAGCATATAGTTCATCGGCTTCAGGACGTCGGAGGAACGCGAGAGGGTTTCGCGCTCGCGCAGCAGCCATGCGTGCATGTCGTCGAAGAGTGGTTTGCTCATCTGCTGGCGTACGGCGCGCCGCTCGGCGGCGGTCTTGCCGTTGATCTCGCGCTCGATCTCGAACAGCGCGTCAAGGCGCTTGACCGCCTCCAGCGCGATCGGGGAGATGGGCTTACCATTCCTCTTGCCCTCGCGGGCGTTTTTCTCGATGTCGGCCAGCTCGAAGAAGCCCCTGCGGGCATGCGCAAAGCAAAAGGCTGGCGTGAGCGGCTGGTCCTTCCGTCGCTCGTCGAAGAGCGCATTGAGTCCACTGTAACAATCTACCTGCAGGATGCCTGCGTCCCAGTTGGCCAGATGTTTCTGCGGATGCTCGCCACGCCGGTCACTCGAGGCGTAATAGACGGCCGCAGGCGGCGCGGTGCCCGCGAAGGGTTGGTCATCGCGCACGTAAATCCAGATTCGTCCGGTCGTGCACTTACCCTTCGCCAGGATGCGGATGGTGGTGTCATCGCCATGCAGGCGCTCGGCCGAGAGCACGTGCCTTTCGATCAGCTTGAAGATCGGCATGAGAGCGAAGGTCCGAGCCTGTGTGGAAAGACGTTGATTTGATAAAGTGATTCCCGATCAGCGAGGGGAGTCGGGATGAAGCGGTTTGTCGAGGGCGAGGATCGCCGGCAAGCGACACTGCTTCCCGAGTGCCTGGACGATTACGTGACGCAGGACAATCCGGTCCGGGTCATCGAAGTCTTCATCGACGAACTCGACCTCGGCGCCATGGGCTTTGCCGGGGTCGTGCCGGAAGCGACCGGGCGGCCTGCCTATCATCCCGCGACGCTGCTGAAGATCTATCTCTACGGCTATCTCAACCGCATCCAGTCGAGCCGCCGGCTCGAGCGGGAGACCCAGCGCAACATCGAGCTGATGTGGCTGACCGGACGGTTGATGCCGGACTTCAAGACGATCGCCGACCTCCGCCGCGACAATGGACGGGCGATCCGCGCGGCCTGCGCCCAGTTCGTCGTGCTGTGTCGCCAGCTCAATCTGTTCACCCGGGCCGTCGTGGCCATCGACGGGAGCAAGTTCAAAGCCGTCAACACCCGCGACAAGAACTTCACGGTGGCCAAGGTCGCCAAGCGCATCGAACAGGTCGAGGCCAGCATCGCGCGCTATCTGGCGGCACTCGACCGTGCGGACCGGCAGGACGATGATGTCGCCGAGGCCAAGACGGTGCGCCTCAAGGAGAAGATCGAAGGCCTGCGGCGGCAGATGCAGTGCCTCAAGGAGATGGGCAAGCAGGTCGAGGCCGCGCCTGACAAACAGGTCTCCCTGACCGATCCCGACGCCCGGTCGATGGCGACCAGCGGCAAGGGCACCGGCATCGTCGGCTACAATGTCCAGATGGCCGTCGATGCCGAGCACCATCTGATCGTCGCGCACAAAGTCACCAATATTGGCAGCGACCGGGCACAACTGACCTCGATGGGGCAACGGGCGCGGGATGCTACCGGGTGCGAAGAGATCACGGTGCTGGCCGACCGCGGCTATTACAACGGCGACGAGGTGCTGGCCTGCGAGGGCAGCGGAGTTTTGCCCTGCATTCCCAAGACGCAGACATCCGGCAACGCCAAGCGCGGCCTCTTCACCGTGGCCGATTTCATCTACGACGCCGGGAATGACCGCTACACCTGTCCGGCCGGCAAGCACCTGACCAGAGGAAAGGTGCGTTCGGACCGCCGGGACAATATCGACCACTATCGCAATCTCACAGCCTGTTCGTCCTGCGCGCTCAAACCCAGATGCACGCCCGACAAGCACAAGCGCCTGAAGCGCTGGGAACACGAAGGCGTCCTCGACAAGATGCAGGACAGGCTCGATCGCATGCCGGACGCCATGACCATCCGCCGGCAGACCGTCGAGCACCCGTTCGGAACGCTCAAGGCGTGGATGGGCAGTACCCATTTCCTGACCAAGACCCTCGAAAACGTCAAAACCGAGATGAGCTTGCAGGTGCTCGCCTATAACATGAAGCGCATGATCAACATCTTCGGCGTCAAGCCGCTGATGACGGCAATCGCCGCCTGATCACGCCCCCGACCGCCAGCGGCCTCATCGCTGCCACGCTCGAAACAGCGGCCGTCATACGCAATCTGCAATCGCGTTTTCACACGACCTCGTCCCATGGCCGACCTGATCGGCCAGCGTCGTAATCGGCATGTCGATGCCTTCGCACTTAAACCGGGTGCTCTGCCTGTTGAGCGGGATGTGCATTCCAAACTTGTCGAAGAGGATCGTCGCCAGCAGTTGCGGACCGATGAAGCCGCGCGGCGTGGCATGGAACGGCGCCGGCGGCTGGGTGATCGCCTCGCAATCTCGGCACGTAAATTTCTCGCGCACGGTCTCGATCAGTTTGAACCGACGCGGAATCTCCTCCAGCGTCTCGGTCACGTCCTCGCCGAGCTTGACCAGCCGCGATCCGCCGCAGCGACCGCAGGTCGACGAAGCAGCGATGACGACGCGCTCGCGCTCGATGTCATCGGGCCAGGGCTTGCGCACCGGCCGCTTGCGCTCGAAGGCGCGCACCTTCTGGGTCTTCGCCGCCGCGGCGGCCGAGGCAAGCTCGTCCTCGCTCGCCGAGGTGACGAGTTCCTCGAGCTCCAGTTCCAGTTGCTCGATCAGTCGCCGGGTTCGCTCGGAGCGCTGTCCGTAAAGTTCGCGTTTCAGCTTCTCGATGCGCAGCTCAAGCTCAGCAATACGCGCATCGGTATCCGACAGCTTGGCCTGCGCGCTCGCGGCCTCTGCTTGGGCGGTGGCCGCTTTGGCTTGCCAGTTGGCAGCATCCGCGACGGCGACATCGCGCTCAGCCTGCAGCGCCTCATGCGCAGCCAGCAGCGCCATGTAGGCACCGGCAAGGTCCGCAGGGAGATCAACAGGCTTCGAGGTCACGAAGCTATTGAATCAGATTTCCGCGTGATATCAACTAAAAAATACTACCCAACACGAGCTGGTCGCCATGTTTCCTGAGGGTTGCGCCAATCTATTCCGGACAAAAGGTAACTTAACTGTGCCGGAGATATTGTTACGGCTCCGCCTTCAACTGAAGGCCATATGAATCGGCCTCGTTCGAGTCTTTTCGTGAACAGGCAGGCTCCTTGGCCATCATGCCAAATACATTTCAGCAAATTTCCGCTTTTCCCTCGAAAGCAGAACAAATTGCCGCTCAGCGGATTATGTTTGAGCACCTCCTGCACCCGTAGCGCAAGCGATGGGAAGCCACACCTCATATCGGTGTAGCCCGTGGCAAGCCACACGCGCACACCCTCAGTCGGGATCACCGCAGTGTCTCCAGACCCCGCAGGAGCCGCATCAGAACAGCGACATCAACGGTCCGGTCAACGATCACGCGCCGGCCGTTGGCTCCGACAATTTCCATTCGGCCGCCAGCAGGTACCGCCTGGCCGGTCGTAGCCGGTACTTCGCCGTGACGGTGCGCAGCAGCAAACCCTTCCGGCTCGACATCCTGCCCGCCAGGACGGATCACACCCAAGTCGATAAAGGCGGCCGGAGAGGTCTCGGTCGACAAGGGGTTGGGTCGGCCACCCAGCCTCCCTTCACGGGCCTGCTTCATCAGGATGAACAAGTAATTCGCGTTCATGTCGTGACGCCGAGCCACAGCCGCTACCGGATCACCGGTCTCCTCCACCTCGCGTACGATCGCCAGTTTCTAATCGACCGTACAGGAACGGCGAACTCGCTTTCGACCGCGCTTCCGGTCCCCACCCGCCGGCAACGGCAGAGCTGCGGTCTCGTCAACTTCCGCCGTCGACGGCGTCTCCATGGCCAGATATTTCATGACGCTACTGTCCATTTAAATTTAAGCGGACATTAGCGACGCGAAGTAGCCATCACTAGGCGGCCCTAATCGTACGGACACGCTTGAACGAGGGCTGGAAAAAATTCACGAACAGCCTGGATGCTCCATAGAGACGCGTGATCGCCCTAGCCGCCGCCAAGCCTTCGAAGCGCCGATAGCCCAAGAGCTTCCGAACAACCGCCCCATTTTTCTGCTCTATCCACGCTTGGTCGTTCTTACGGTAAGGCCGCGAGCGGGTGAGTTCGATGCCGTGACCAAGGCAATATTCGATCAGCTTGTTGTTGACGAACTCGCTACCGTTGTCCACGTCCAGGGCCCTCAGAGCGAAGGGTAAGCCCGCGCGGATACGCTCGAGCGTTTCAACCACGAGGGTGCCTTCTCGAACGACGATGGGCGCAGCCTCCGTCCATCCGCTGGCGATATCGGTCAGAACCAGGCTATGAACGTAGCTGCCGCGGTTGACCTCCCCGCAATGAGCCACCAGGTCCATTTCCATGCTGCCGGAGGCGGCTCATTCCAGTCAGCAAAGGTGCGCATTTTGATGCGCCGCCGCGGCCCTGGCACAACTCTCGGCTTTTTCGTACGGCCCGTGCGCCTCGGTATCTGGAGCAAGCGGTCGATCGTGGCGGCGCTCATCGATAGGATTTTGCGGCGTATCTCCTCCTCGAGCTTCAAATGTCCATTCCGTTCCAAAGCAGGCAGGATAATGGGCAGCAATGCCTTTAGGCGCTTGCCGCAAACTCGATCAGACGCTTCCCACAGGACGATCAAGACCCCTCGAGCGGCTTCATCATAGATCGAAGGCCGTTGACGAGTCTGCCGACGCTTCGGTTCCGACGAGCTGTTCAGGACTCGGATTGCGGATTTTTCGTGATACCCCGTCGCCGCGATGAATTCCTCCAAGATCCGGCGTTTGTCCTTGTTCGCTGCGGCCGCGTAGCGATCCCGGACTGCGTTGGCGAGTTCCATGCGCATGGCATGGCGAGGGCATCATGCCGGAATGCGACTTCACGGGTAACATTTTAGGTGAGGCAACGAAGCAGCTCGGTAACAATCTCCGTGAGGCAATGCGACAATTGCTGCGTCGC
This sequence comes from Mesorhizobium delmotii, assembly GCF_900149755.1. Classification (NCBI taxonomy): domain Bacteria; kingdom Pseudomonadati; phylum Pseudomonadota; class Alphaproteobacteria; order Hyphomicrobiales; family Phyllobacteriaceae; genus Mesorhizobium; species Mesorhizobium delmotii. The sequence goes on from NZ_FUIG01000036.1 coordinate 50,006, forward strand.
AGACTTTCTTTGGAATATCATCCACGGCGTGAGCGCTGGATGCCTCCAGAGGTATCGGGCGAGGATAATCGTGTTTACCCGATCTCTGGGGCAGAGCTTGCAACTGTGGCGCTTGATGCGCCGATGGTCCTGTTCGATCCGGTTACTCTTGCGGATCCGGATCTGCCAACGTCGGCAACGATCCTGCAAGCGATTTGTGATGTCACAGGAAACGATAGCCTCCTGGTTGGTTTGGCTACCATCGATGACGACGCGGTCGGGCCGGCCACGACGTGCAAGCGCCCCAGCGCACGCAAAGCAGGATCACTGGCTGGTCGAACTGAAGGGCCTCAAACATCTAATCCTCCGAAATGATCGAGGGCTCCTTGCCACAGCGCCGGTAAGGAAAAGGTTGCAACAGATCCGTTCCAAATCCTTGCCGCGTGATTGGGCTCGTGTCAGACGCTCTCTGCGTTCCCATTCAGCCGTTGCAACAAAACCAGATGGGGCTTCCACGCGCGGTAAGCGCTCTCCGGCTTCTTCGCTGGATCGATATGCGGGACGATCCTGGCCACCTCGCGCGAATCCGCATCTTCAGCCACAGCGCCCAGCAGTCGGACGTAGGTGATCAGGTGTTCCTCGTGGTAGCCGGTGAGGACAGAGGCACTTGGTGCTTCATCGGCTGAACCGGCACCGGCTTAAGGTATCAGCCGGCTAGTCTGCAGGGAGGCTAGAAGATGTTGCACACCTCCCCCTTTGTCGGGTCCGCGACACGGACTTGCTTGGCCATCTCTTAAATCTCTTCGGCCAATCGCTTGGAAAGAAACTGCAAATTATCCTAAGCGGCCGAAGTGGCACGGGTTTTGCGGTGCCTGGGTACGAAGCGGCGACAGCTTCCGAACGGCTTTCCTGTAGCACGAACCGCAATGAATGAAATGTAGAAAGGTAACACAATGGCAGATCTGCGTGGCGGCGCCTTTCGCGACGTTTTCGCCTTCACTGCGCGCCACCGGTGCAAGCAGCCGGCCCGGCTACGGTTCATTATGACCATGTTTCTCGCCTCAACGCCTGCTGGCTGGCTAGGTGCCACCGATGCTATCGCACGTGACAAGGTGAAGCCTGGCGAGCAAACCCAAATCGGCAGGGTGCAGCCGGGCGGCGAGCCCGCTGCTCTGCAAATTCCCGCCTGTCGGGAGACGACCAAAAAGTTTGGCTCCAGTGATCCGAACGATCCAGTGGACGGCACCGTCAACAAAACCATCACCGAGTGGTTGGCGGCCGGTAACAAGGCCGATTGGAAATCCAACTTCGGTATAGACAGTCCCGCTCTCGGCGACGCCTAAGAACGAAACCGACAACGCTACGGTTCCATGGTGTCGAACTCGATCTTCGCGCAGATAAGAACGGTCATGCCTGGATGATGATCAACGTTAACGACGACACGCCCGGCCAAAAGATCATGCTCAACGGCAAGTCGCAGCACGAATACTCCGCGACCGTCTTCAACATGAAGCTTGGTCACGGTTGGGCGCGCTGGGCTTGAGCCTACCGGCCCGCATGAGCGCCGGTCTGCCCGTATGCCTCTCTCTGCAAGGCCTGCCAGGGGACGACGCGAAGATCCTGGGTCTCGGCGTGGCCGCAGAGAAGGTGCCGGGCTTGCTCCCGCCTCCAACTGAAAGCAGGGGGCCACGATCTCTGGCTTGGCTACTAGGAAGGGTCGGTGCGCATTGCTTGGAGTGTGTGCTAGGGGGCAGCGTGTTGGAAACCCGTCACAATCGGTCGAGCTTACTCGAGTTGAGCCTATGAGGCAGCCATAAAGGATGTCGCGTGTTCGCGGCGTGCGGTGTCTCGGATGCCTGAAGTTACCCAAGCAAGGAGTCAAAATATGTGCGGCATCTGTGGATGGATTGATTTCGATCATGACCTAGGAAGTCCCGACGCGCGAAGAGAGCTTGCCGATATGACGGCCACCATGGCCTATCGTGGTCCGGACGACGAGGGGACTTGGATCGACGGGCCTGCGGCACTGGGACACCGCCGCCTGGCGATCATCGATATCCAGGGCGGTCGCCAGCCGATGACGCTCGACGAGGACGGCCAAACCGCCTTGGTGCTCGTCTACGGCGGCGAGACTTATAACTACCGTGAGCTGCGTCAACGGCTCGTCGCCCTGGGTCATCGGTTCGAGACGAGCAGTGACACCGAGGTGGTGCTGCACGCCCACCGCGAGTGGGGCCGACGGAACCCCTGCACTGCAGTGAGCGAACTAAACGGGATGTTCGCCTACGCACTGTGGGACACCGCCAAGCGCGAACTGCTTCTCATACGCGACCGGCTCGGCATAAAGCCGCTTTACTACTATCCCACCCAGTATGGAGTGTTGTTCGGCTCCGAGCCAAAGGCGATCCTCGCCAATAGTCTCGCGGAGCGGGCCTTGGACGCCGACGGGCTTCGTCGCGCCCTCTGTTCCGTCGCCGACCCGAACAACTCCGTGTTCCGTGGCATGCGTGAGGTACGGCCCGGCCACATCGTCCGCGTGACCCGCGAAGGCATCAAGGAGATGAGCTACTGGCAGCTCACCGACAGCGGGCACACCGACGACGTGCCTACCACCGTTCGGTGCGTCCGGGAGCTGCTTGAGGACACGATCCAGCGGCAGCTCATCGCCGACGTGCCACTAGGCACGCTGTTGTCGGGTGGGCTTGACTCCTCGGCTTTGACCGCACTGGCCGTGCACTTCAGCGACGAACGGATACGGTCCTTCGCCCTCGACTTCGTCGGCTATACCGACAACTTTACCCCCGGCCCGGGGTACGCCACACCGGACGGTCCGTACGTGCAGGAGGTTGCGAAGTTCGTCACTACGGACCACATGAACATCACTTTGTCCGCGCACGAGCTCATGGAGCCTGACGTGCGGGCCAGCACCCTCCACGCCCGCGACCTGCCGTTCACTTTGTGCGACAAAGACAGCTCGCTCTATCTGCTATTCCGGGCGATCCGGCAACACGTGACGTTGGTCCTGTCCGGAGAGTCGGCCGACGAGGTTTTCGGCGGCTACTCGTACTTCCACGATCCCGCGCACGTTCAGGCCGACACGTTTCCCTGGTTGGAGGTCGATACCGGCTGGCAGTACCTAGATCCCGACCTGCTCGAGAAACTGGACCTTCCCGGCTACATCGACGAGCAGTACCGTAGGGCACTTGCGGAAGTGCCCACCCTGACCGGGCCGGCCTCGGCCGATCCGCACGAGCGTCGCATGCGTGAGGTCTGCTATCTCTTCCTCACGCGTTACCTGCCGAGGCTGCTCGATCGCAAGGACCGGATGAGCATGGCGTTGGGTGTGGAGGTGCGGGTCCCCTACTGCGACCACCGCCTCGTTGAGTACGTGTTCGGCTGCCCATGGTCGCACAAGACTTTCGACAAGCGTGAGAAGAGCCTCCTACGGGCCGCGACCGCGGACCTGCTACCGCAGTCGGTGGTCCAGCGCGTCAAGAGTGGGTATCCGGCTATCCAGGATCCGATCTACGACAGAATGCTGCGCGACCGGTTCACCGCGCTCCTGAATGACCGTAATGCGGCAGTGGCACCACTGCTCTCCGTCGATGGCTCCCGCACGTTGCTCAACGCAACCGACAGCACCAGTTGGGTGGAGCATATCCTTACTCTTGACGATTTCCTGACCGACTATAATGTAAGCCTCACAGTCTGAGACGGCGGAATACGCATTAGGGAGCAAAGGAGACCCTGATGCCGCATGTGGCGTTGGGTTTTGTCGCGAACTGGTTTTGTAGCAACGGTTGAGAGGGAGCGCAGAGAGGTCTGACCCAGGCCAATCACGCGCAAGGATTTGGAACTACCAGGCCAGGGATGGATTCGGATTGAAGGCGAACCTCGCCTGTTGCTTGCGCATCATGTGGACCATTTCGATGCCGTTTAGGATGATCGGGGCTGATGCTGGTGATTTGAAGCCGAGCATTAGCCAGATGCGGCGCATGATACGCCAATGATCCTGTTCGATCCTGTTATTCGGGTATTTACTCTTGCGGATCCCCGCGGACCTTGACGTACGCCTCGTCGACATGCCACTTCCCGGTCACGCTACGCTTGCGCCGGTTGAAATGTTCCAGCAGTAGCGGTGCGAAACGAACGGTCCAGCGGTGAATGGTCGTGTGGTCGACGGCGATCCCCCGCTCGGCTATCATCTCCTCAAGATCACGCAGGCTGAGATTGTAGGCCAGCTACCAGCGCACGCAAAGCAGGACCACGGATTGGTCGATCTGACGGCCTTTGAACATTGCAACCCTCCGAAACGATCGAAGGCTCCTTGCCACAGCGCTGGTAAGGAAAAGGTTGCAACAGATCCTCTTGTACTTCTCCTTAGCTTACAATTCCGGTTCACACAATTTGCATCGACTGCCGTTCCGATAAGGATTTTTTTCGCCGGTTCCGGCTAAATGCTATTCAAACGAATCGAAGTTGAAAGTGGTGCTCGATGAAACGTTGGGAAGTGGTTCGCTCCGGTATACTCAATGACATCCAGGCGAGAGCCTTCGAGAATGGTCGCCTGCCTGGCGATTTTGTCTTGGCAGAGCGATTTGGGGTCAATCGCCACACCGTGCGCAACGCGATCAAGGCACTGGAATCTGAGGGCGCTCTGCGGGTCCAACATGGTGTTGGAACATTCGTGGCCGATGATTTCGTTTCGCACAAGCTGGACAGCGATCCCAGATTCACTTTTAGACTCCTTGGCCAAAACAAGTCGGTGAAGCGCCAGATAATTTCGATCACCGACGCTTCCGTCGAACCTGAAATAATAAAACATCTGAAGATTGCGCCGCCAGCGTTGGTCACGGAGGTCCGGTCGATTTCGTTCATCAACGATTGGCCTTTGGCAACCGGCACGGCCTATTATCCCGTCGAGCGAGTTCCTGGTCTCGCCACGGCCTTCGAAGGGCTGAACTCTCCGACCGCGGCCTTGAAGCGCTGCGGCATCCCTGAATATAAGCGAAAATGGACGCGGATAACCGCCCGGAGACCCACCCAGCAGGAAGCGCAGCTATTGCGAATATCTTCCTCCAGCCCGGTACTCTTCGAGACGAATGTCGATGTGACTCCGGATGGGTTGCCAATCAAATATGCCTTCAGCGCTATACGAAGCGACCGATACGAATATCTGATTGAAAGTAACGACTGAAGGCACTTCGGCGACGAGACGTCAGAAGCTCGGCAGTTCCCACCACTGGCTTCCCTGCCCTGATTGATCAGAGCAATTTTATATCGGCCGAGCCCTTCTCCTGTCATCAAAGTGTTGCAATCAGCGCTTAGATACCTAGACATCTAGTCAGCAATGGTCCGGCCCGGTTCTGAACTGGATCTACAATCAAAGTGGCGAACACAAGTGCGGAATGACGTTGAATACAGGCAGCGATGGATGGCGGTCCTTGCCCGGGCCAAGCGCGACGAACTCGAGCGAGCATGGAATAACCTTGCCATTTCCCCGCAATTCGAGTGGCTCCGCCGACCCGAGACCGGCCTGGTGCTGGTGCGTGGACGGGCCGGGGGTACCGGCGACCTCTTCAACCTCGGCGAGGTTACGATGACCCAGTGCGCTCTCAGGTTGACTGATGGTACGACGGGCTTTGCTTTCGTTCTCGGATGCGACGAGCGCCATGCAGAACTGGCGGCCGTCTTCGATGCGCTTTTGCAAAGGGCGGACGATATCGCGACCGCAAGCCGTCGGTTTGTTGCCCAATTTGAGGCGACCCAATTGGACCGCCGTGAGCTTCGGAGCCGCAGAGCGGCTTCGACAAAGGTCGAATTTTTCGCAATGGCGCGAGATGCGAGCCCCGAATGAGCAGGGTTATGGATACTTCAACGATTGAACCTGGCTTCGCGAGTCCTGTTTTTGGTAGCCAGGATACATTCCGCCGCATCCTGGATGCCTATGCCTATGTCGGTCGTCCGCAAACGCTGGTCCCCGCGGCCACGGCAGTTGGCCCTCTCGATCCGGCGACCGTCTCGGTCTGTCTCACCTTGGCAGACTTCGAAACGCCAATCTGGCTCGATCCCCGATCGAACTTGACGTCCGTCCGCAATTATCTTGGGTTTCACTGTAGGGCGCCTGTCGTGGACGGCCCCGAACGATCGGCATTTGCCATTGTGGCGGATCCGATGGCGATGCCACGCCTGCAAAAGTTCTGCCTCGGCTCTGAGTTGGAGCCCCAGGCCTCGACGACCATTGTCGTCCAGGTGCCCTCCTTTACAGGAGGGCTACTTGCACAATGGCGCGGGCCGGGGATCCAGCATGAGATTTCGGCGGCCATTGAAGGCCTTCCGTCGTGGTTTTGGGAAGACTGGCAGCTTAATCAGGCCGATTACCCGATCGGAGTCGATGTCCTCTTTACCTCCGGAAATGCAGTCATTGCGCTTCCTCGCAGCATATCGGTGGAGATCTGAATGGCTTATGTGGCTGTAAAGGGAGGCGAGCAGGCAATCCTTAACTCGCATCGGTTGATTGCAGAGGATAGGCGGGGCGATCCCGAAGTTCCCGAACTCACGGTTTCGCAGATCTCGGAGCAACTCGGTCTCGCTGTCGACCGGGTGATGTGCGAGGGCTCTGTCTACGACAGAGAGCTTGCTGCCCTCGCATTGAAGCAGGCCCAGGGCGACGCCGTCGAGGCGATCTTCCTTCTTCGGGCTTTTCGAACGACGCTGGCGCGTTTGGCCGTGTCGAACGCGATCGATACAGACCAGATGGCCATCGAGCGACGGATTTCTGCGACCTTCAAGGACATTCCCGGAGGGCAGGTCCTCGGTTCAACCTATGAATACACGCATCGGCTGCTTGATTTCGATCTCCTCGATCCTGCTGACGTCGAGGGGTCAAAAGCCAAGACTGCGGACGCCCCCCTTGATCCCAATCTTCCGCGTGCTTTCGACAGCATCTCCGACGAAGGCCTGATTGAAGCCGAATTGCCTGCGCCTGACCAGACATCGGTCTTCGATCTGACGCGAGAGCCTTTGACCCTGCCTGCCAGTCGTGATCAGCGTCTGCAGAATCTTTCGCGTGGCGATGAGGGTTTCGTCGTAGGATTGGCCTATTCCGCCCTGCGCGGCTACAGCGCTGGCCACCCCTATGTCGGGGAAACTCGGGTCGGAGACGTCGCGCTCGAGATTGTTCCCGAGGAACTGGGCTTTTCGGTCTCTGTCGGAGACATCACCGTCACGGAATGCCAGATGTTGGACTTGTTTGCTGGGTCCGCCGACGAGCCTGCGCGCTTCACGCGGGGATATGGTCTCGCCTTTGGAAGGAGTGAGCGCAAGGCGATGGGGATGGCGATCGTTGATCGCTCATTGCGTTGCCACGAATACGGTGAGGAACCAAAATATCCTGTTCAAGACGAAGAGTTCGTGCTTTCTCATACCGACAATCTCGAGGCGGCCGGGTTCGTCTCGCATCTGACCTTGCCGCACTATGTCGATTTCCAGGGTGACCTGCAGTTCATACGACAGTTGCGCCGCGAGCAGATCGACAGCCGTTCAACCAAGGAGGCTGCGGAATGACCGGCGCGCAGGAAGATTCGTCCAAGCGGGGCCGCCGCCAAGCCTACAACTTTGCCTATCTCGACGAGCAGTCCAAGCGGATGATCCGTCGCTGCATCTTGAAGGCGATGGCCGTGCCCGGCCTTCAGGTTCCGTTTGGAAGCCGCGAGATGCCGCTGGCTTATGGATGGGGCACCGGCGGTATACAGGTGACAGCCAGCGTCATCGGACCCAGCGACACGCTCAAGGTGATCGACCAGGGCGCGGATGATGCCACGAACGCGGTGTCCATCCGCCGCTTGTTCAAACGCGTGGCCGGAATCGCAACTACCGAGAAAACCGAAGCTGCCACAATCATTCAGACGCGTCATCGCGTGCCCGAGAAGCCTCTCAAAGAGGGGCAGATTATAGTCTATCAGGTGCCGTCGCCCGATCCACTGCGTCGTCTCGAGCCTAGGGAATCCGAGACCCGGAAGATGCATGCGTATGCGGAATACGGCCTGATGAGTGTTCAGCTTTACGAAGATATCGCGCGCTTTGGCCACATTGCCATGACGAACAGCTATCCGGTTATGACCAATGGCCGATATTTGATGTCGCCCTCGCCCATTCCCAAATTCGACAATCCGAAGATAGCAAACAGTCCGGCTATCCAGCTTTACGGGGCAGGCCGCGAAAAGCGTATCTATGCCGTCCCACCCTACACGCAGGTGCACAATCTCGATTTCGAAGACCATCCTTTTCGGGTGCAGAAATGGACTCAATCTTGCTCGCTTTGTGAAGCAACCGACAGTTATCTCGACGAGATCGTGGTGAATGACAGGGGGCAGCGAATGTTCATTTGCTCGGACACCGACTATTGCGCGACTAGACGAGACCAGGGCCACGTTGGGCCGGATGGTGAAAGACCGGCCGCCATTGGGTCGCTCTCGACCTCGAAAAGAGGATCAGAACAACGATGAGAGCTGCAATGCAGGTCCAGTCCGCTCGCCGTCAACCACTGCTCTCCGTACACGATCTTACGAAGGGCTATGGAAAGACGATCGGCTGTCAGAACATTTCCTTCGATGTCTTTCCAGGCGAGATCCTCGCCATCGTCGGCGAATCCGGATCAGGCAAGTCGACTTTGCTCAACAGCCTCTCGGGACGTTTGACACCAGACACAGGCTCCGTGGTTTACGACCTGCGCGACAAAGGGCCAACCGATATTCTCAGCCTGTCGGAGCCGGAACGACGCAGGCTGATGCGGACGGACTGGGGCCTCGTCCAGCAGAACCCGCGGGATGGCCTTAGAATGGAGGTTACCGCCGGTGGTAATATCGGTGAGCGACAGATGGCGCT
>NZ_FUIG01000036.1:58880-71663 GCF_900149755.1 Mesorhizobium delmotii
CTACGCGCATTCACGTCAAAGGCCTCGCCAAGATCTTCACTCTGCACACTCAGGGCGGAACCATCCTCCCTGTCTTCGACAATATCGAGCTCACCGTGAAAGCCGGCGAATGCGTTTGTCTGCACGGACCGTCTGGATCGGGAAAATCAACATTGCTGCGCTCGCTTTATGCCAACTACAAACCGAGTGCAGGCAGGATTCTGGTCGAGCACATGGGCGAGACCGTCGACCTGCTGTCCGCCGAGCCTTGGGAAGTGGTCGAAATCCGTCGCGGGACGATAGGCTATGTCAGTCAATTCCTGCGCGTCATTCCGCGCGTCGCCACCCTTGACGTCGTTGCCGAGCCGGCCATCGCCAATGGCATGCCGGCCGGGGAAGCGAAGGCCCTCGCCATAACCCTGCTGACCCGGCTTCGCATTCCCGAGCGTCTTTGGTCGTTGGCGCCGGCCACCTTTTCCGGTGGCGAGCAGCAGCGCGTCAATATCGCCCGCAGCTTCGTCGTCACCTATCCGATCCTGCTTCTCGACGAACCGACCGCCTCGCTCGACGCCGCCAACCGAGCCACGGTTGTCGACCTGATCAACGAGGCCAAATTTCGCGGTGCAGCGATTGTCGGCATCTTTCATGACGCAGAGGTACGCGAAGCCGTTGCGGATAGGCTCTTCGAGGTCGGAAGTCGTTTTGGAGCCGAAGCTGGGGCACCTGCTGCGGTAGCGGAGACATGTGGATGATCGGGATAGCGCACCGGTAACCAAGCGCTTCACCAAGCTGGATGGCGGGAAGACATCCAATGTGCGCATCAGCACGAAACGCGATCACACACCTAGGTAACGCGACGGCTGTAGCTGTACTTGGCCTTCGTTCACAACGAATTCAATTTAACGCTTGGTGAGATACCATGACTCATGAAGTTTCATTCACGAACGCAAATGTTGTTCTGCCCAACGAGATCGTATCCGGCGGGGTGTGCCTGAAGGAAGGAATGATATCCGACATCTCGGCCGGTTCGGTTTCCGCACCTAGCGCAATTGATCTACAGGGTGACTATTTGTTGCCGGGCATTGTTGATCTCCACACCGATAATCTGGAGAAACATGTTTCACCTCGCCCCGGCGTCCGGTGGGATGTAAAGCTTGCCCTCATGGCTCACGATGCTTTGGTCGTCGCGGGAGGTGTGACGACTGTTTTCGATGCGTTATGTGTCGGCTCAACCATCCGAAAACCCGAACGGAACAAGTATCTCGAGCCGAATATTGCGGGCATCAAAAGCGCGAAGGAGCGACAGCTCCTCAGAGCGGACCACTTCCTGCATTTGCGCTGTGAAATAACAGACAAGGGTGTTCTTCCGCTCTTCTCCCAATTTGTCGATGACCCGCTGGTAAAGCTGATATCGATCATGGACCATGCTCCGGGCCACAGGCAGGCGGCCGATTTGAAGAAGTTCCGCGAAGAACAATACGCGGACTATGGTCTGTCGTCTGAGAACCTTGAGCAACAAATTGATGAATGGCGAGCGGCATCTGAAGAACTCGGGCCGAAGCATCGAACCCATATCGCAGAGAGTGCATCTGCGCGATCGATCGCATGCGCCAGTCACGACGACGAAACCGATGCGCACATAGAAGAGGCGATAGACCTCGGAATTTCCATTTCCGAATTCCCGACGACCATGACTGCGGCCAAGGCAGCGAGAAAGGCGGGCCTGTCGATATTGATGGGTGGCCCAAACGTCGTGAGAGGCGGATCCCATTCCGGGAACATCGCAGCAGGGGAACTGGCCCGGGAAGGACTGCTGGATATTCTGGCATCGGACTATATCCCAAGCAGCCTCCTCCAAGCCGCATTCCTACTGACCGCGGAACACATCGGGCTCAACCTGCCGACTGCGGTGCGAATCATCTCTGCTAATCCGGCCGCAGCGCTTGGTATGAACGATCGCGGCGCAGTGGAAGTCGGCCGCCGAGGCGATCTGGTCCGTGTGACTGTTAGTGAAGGCACGCCTGTCGTGCGCGAGGTTTGGTCTGAGGGACGAAAAGTCTTCTAGCACAATACGATCGGAAGTTTGGCGGCGTCAGGCTTGGAAGGTTCCTGCAGCGCTAGCGAAATTGTGGCTTCCGCTTCAAATGAAACAGCGGGAACTACCCTGAACGGAACCTTAAGAGTTAAACCCCAGCTAGGTGAGAAAATATGCAACGCGCAAAAGTCTTTATGGTGATGATCGACGGTGTGAGCGCCGACTATTTCGCCAATCATCGCAACAGATATCCGAACTTGTCAGCGCTCGCTGAGAACGGATTCCTTGTAAAGAGGATGCGCTCGCCGTTTCCGGCAACGTCGATGCCCGGGCGTGCTTCGATCCTTACAGGCGACAGCACAGTGCGCCACGGCATCTATGGCAACCGAATTCTTGTAAACGGCGAGTTCGTACCGCCGCAAGCCGAGGACGTTAAGACTCGGACGATCGCGCTGCGCGCACACGAGGCAGGCCTCGACGTCGCCTGTATCGGCCATGCTCTCGTAGACCCAGAGCATACATCGGTCTATGTACCCCCTTGCTGGCTCCGAAGCTGCGGCTTCATGAAGCAAGGTGACCAGGGTGCGCGTCTACTCAACGTGAAGGATCCGCAGTCTCGCCTGGCAGGCGTTCCACTCGGATTGGAGGCGACTGCCGCGAGTAAGCCAGACGACGTTTCTAGGATAACAAATTTCCTGTGGGGCGATCAGTCGATGATTGCTGCCGCGACCGCACTTGCGTGCTCCAGCGACGCGCCCGATCTGATTCTGACCGAGGTGAATCTGACGGACACGTATCAACATGAATTCGGCTATGAGAGCCGGGAGGCGCATTTCTCGGTAGCTTTCGCAGATCTGCTCGTCGGTCAAATCACTTCGCAGCTAGCGCGTGCAGGCCGATTGTCCGAATATGCCATCGCAATCACGAGCGATCATGGCCATGGTCCCGTGCACACGGCAATCTATCCCGATCGCGTCATCCCAGACGCGGCATGGGCGACTGAAGGCGCGGTCCTCCATGTTCAGGTGTCAAGCAAAGCCGATGTGCAGTCGGTTACAGCGCGGTTGTCGGAATTTGGCGTCGAGCCCTGTGATTCGATCCATGTCTCTGAAGATGATCGGACAAACATTTGCACGTTTACTGCTCCTCCTGGTCACGATTTTGAGGCGGTGCCATCGAGCACGCCATCTGACCAGTTCCTCGGCAAGTCGAAGCATCTCTCCACGCACGGTTTTTGGGCGGGAGCGCCATTCGACGATCGGATTTGCATATTTTCCGGGAAGCATGTCCCGCAGGGCTCATGCGAGATCGCCGATGAGACGCAATTCGCATCAACCATCGGCGAATTGCTGAAACTCCCGAAGGATTTTTCGGCCGCCTCCCTCTTCGAAGCCCAATAGAGCTTTCCTGGAGTATCTGCGCCAGGTGCATCGCTTTCGACTGCGTAGCAGGCGGCGCAATGGGCGATGGACGGTGCCCGACGTTTTGTTCGGGCCGAACTGATCAGTATAGGGAAGACCTCGAGCCTACAATTTGAAACGACGAACACAATGCGCAATGATGTAGGAAAACAACAGGGTGGACCGACGGGCGCTGCTGACACTCGCGGCGGCGCCATCGTCGGATTCTTCCATGACGAGGAAGTTGAAGAAGCCGTTGCCGATAGGCTGTTCGAGATCGGCAATCATTCGACCGCAATGGCTGTGCCGGCGGTTGCCGCTGCGGAGACGTGCGCCTGATGCCCGAGCCATGCAGTCCTCGCTACGCCATCTATTACACACCGGCTCGGGAACATCCGCTCACCGTAGCGGCGAGTTCATGGCTTGGTCGTGATGCCTTCCGGGCTGATGCTGCCGACGATGCTCGACCGGAGGCGGACGCCCTTCTGACCTCGGAGCCGCGCCGATATGGTTTTCATGCCACGCTCAAGGCACCGTTCCGGCTGAGAGAAGGCACCTCGGTCGAGGACCTGGAAGAGGCGCTCAGTAGGTTTGCCGCATCAGGGTACCCTTGTCCGATTGGGGCTTTGAAAATCGATCTTCTCGGTGGCTTCTTTGCGCTCGTTCCCGTCAGTCCCATCCCGGCCTTGCGCGGTTTTGCTGCGCAGATCGTTGATGAATTTGATTGCTTCCGGGCACCGATGAACACGTCGGAACTTCAACGGCGGCTGCTAAGTCCGCTCGATGACATCGAGACCGCCCATCTTGTGCAATGGGGTTACCCCTATGTGCTCGATCGTTTCCGGTTTCATATCACGCTGACCGACCGCATTCCCGAAGAGGATCGAGCACAAACGAGAAAGCGTCTGGAAGCGCTCTTTGAGGATTATCTTTCCGAGGATTATCGTATCGATGCCCTGTCACTATTCGTGCAGGAGCGCGACGGGGGCGATTTCGTTGTCCGCTCGCAGTTCACAGTGAACGGCGGTGCGGCGCTCAAAGCGGCGGTCTGGGCTCGATGATGTCGCTGCAGGGGAGGTTGATCCTTGTCGTCGGACCAAGCGGCGTTGGCAAGGACACGCTGATCGATTACGCGCGAAGCCGGCTTCGATCGGATCTGCGCGTTCATTTCGTACGCCGTGTCATCAGCCGGCAGATCGCGGTGGGAGAGAACCATGAACCTGTCGACAATGACGAATTCCAGCGGCGGGTCCTCGAAGGCGCCTTCGCGCTGCATTGGCAGGCAAACGGCCTATCCTATGGGATACCCTCGGATATCGACGAGTGGCTGAAGCGTGGCGATGTCGTCGTCGTCAACGGCTCCCGGGGCATTCTGTCCGAAGCGCGAGCGCGCTACCCGCAACTGCTCGTGGTGAACGTCACCGCGCCAATGGACGTATTGGCGAAGCGCCTGGTCGAACGGGGACGCGAAAATCTGATGAGCATCAAACAGCGTCTGATCCGAAACGAGCAGCAAAGCGTCCAAGGTGGCGATGTGCTGCATATCGACAATTCCGGATCGCCCGAAGACGGTGGCGAAGCGCTGACCCGCATTCTTCTTTCGATCCAAAATAGTGCAAAAGCTTGCGGCGCAAAATGCTAATCTCCTCGGAGAGCATCTGGTGGCATATGCCAGCCGCGCCTTGCCCGGAGTGTTACGAACCCTGCTAGCCTCGACGGGATCGCAGATCGTATCATCAGGGCCGTTAAATCACGTCCTCTATACTGCCGTTTCCGACGAAGCCGCCCCTTTGGTCCTATATGATTGCGCGCCGGATTCGAAGATGATCTCGCCTCCTGAGGCCGAGCCTGTGCTGGCGGCGATTATTGTCATTTCGGGCCAAGGCGGCCTGGAAACACCTCGCCGGGCACGCATCGGCGATCACGGTTGCCCACGTTGATGGGCAGTGGCGGTAGCATGAACTCGGCGAGTATGTCACGGAACAATTCATAAGAGTCCCGGTCAGCCAAATCAGCGATATCACCGCTGATCACCAGCGCTACTGCATCGAAATGATGGGCAACAATGTCCAAGGGGCATGCCCTGAGGGGTGTCTCTGAATCCAGACCTTTAAGCAGAGCCCCCTTCGGAACCAGATGTGGTCGGTCAATTGCAGGATCTTCTTATCAGCCCCTCATCGCCGGATTGAAAGGGCCGAAATCCATGACAAGCGCTGAATAAGGCGCCCATGCCAGGTTCTTGCGCTTGGCGTAGAACGCGCCGTTGTTGTGCAGGATAATGAACGGGACATCCTCTGCGATCAGTTCGAGCGAACGGTGCTGCAGGATCTTGCGTTCGGCAGCATCGGAACTCTGCCGGAATGCATTGCCAATCGATTGGTATTCCTCAGACTTCCAGACACCAAGCTTGTAAGTGCCGCCCCCCGGTCCATACTGGCGCCACACCATCGACGTCGGATCCGGCCACGCGGGAAGTAGGGAATTGTCATAGATACATCCAGGCGGCGTGATCTCGATCTGGCCCGAATTTTCGACGGGTTGTAGCACGACGTTGAGACCAACGGCTTTCCACATACTGACCAGAACCTGCGCCGTCAGTGCCTGATTGGGATACCAGTTGTTGATAAGCTTGTAGGTGATCGGTTCGCCACCATAGCCGGCTTCCGCTATAAGGGTTTTTGCCTGTTCGGGATCGTAGGCTGGTGCGGGCCTGCTGGCGTCATAGACGTCCCCGAAAATTGCATACTGTGCGCCGTTTGGAATTGTGGTGCGACCGGCCCAGAGCTGGTCGATAATCTGCTGACGGTCGATTGCAAGACTCATTGACTTGCGAATCCGAGCATCCGACAGGATCGGCGCGGTGGTATCGATTATGATGACGCGAAGATTGCTGATCGACCCGCCCACCAGTTCGAGGTCGGATGAGGGCTCGATGCCGCCAAACTGGTCAGGAAGAACATCCGAGATTATGTCATAGTCTCCAGCCAGCAAACCATTGACGCGTGAAGCGCTTTCAGGAACCACGCGAAACTCGATGCGCGCGAACGGGGGCAGGCCTCCCCAGTATTCGTCGTGGGATTCGAGAGCGAGACCAACGTCCTTCTTGTTGGACGCAATCCTGTACGCGCCAGCTCCGATGGGCGCGGCGAACCAATTGTCCCAGCTGCCTGCCTCGTTGAAGGCGGCACGACTGACGATCTGGGCGCTCCAAGCAGCTAGCTTTTTCTCGGTCGCCGGGTCAGGAATCCTTGTGGTAACGCGCACGGTGAGAGGATCGACCGCTTCGACTTTCGCGATGTTGTTCTGGTACTGCCCTGCAATGGTTCTGCCGGCCCCATTTGGACCGAGCTTGCGCTCATCGCTGAGCGAGAACACCACATCGTCGGAGGTCATGAGCGAACCATCGTGGAATTTGACGCGCGGGCGGAGCTTGAACTCCACTGTCGCGGCATCGATCCGCTCCCAGCTTTCAGCAAGAGCTGGATAGAGCGCGAGGTTGTCATTGTAATCCATGCGCAGCAACGCATCATAGGCATTGTAGAGCATGCGCAACGCGGGCGTATTGTTGAGCATCACCGGATCGGCATAGTCGGGCTGCGTCGGCACGGCAATGACGATCCTGGGGCGTTGCGTTTGCGCGAACGCCGTGCGTGGCAAGGCCGCCAGGGCGGCGCCAGCGGCCGCCGATTTGATCAGGGTTCTGCGGTTGATGATAGGCACGATAGTCTCCTTGGACTAGGAAAGGGGAAGGAATTATCGCAGTTCGATGTCGAGGCGATCGCGCAGCCAGTCGCCGACAAGGGAAACTGAGAGCGCCATCAGCGAAATCACCAGCGACGGGGCAACCAGAATCCAAGGGGCGCGGGTCAGATAGTCGCGGCCATAGCCGACCATGGCGCCAAGCGAGGTCGCCGGCGGCTGTACGCCGAGGCCAAGAAAGCTGAGACCGCTCTCAACCAGAATGATCTCCGGAAAGGAGATCGTCATCGAGACGATCAGGCTGGCCGCCACATTGGGCAGGATATGCCGCCAGTAGACGCGCAGCGGATGGGCCCCGAGCTGTCGGACGGCGCCGGCATAACCCTGCGCATTAGCGCTGATGGCAAGCCCCCGAGCGATGCGGGCATAACGCTCCCAACCATGCAGAGCCAGCAAGCAGATGAAAATCTGCAATGCATTGCCGACAAAGGCCAAGACGGCGAGTGCCAAGATCAAAAACGGCATGGTCGCCTGGAAATCGGCCAGCGCCAGTATGGCGTGTTCGACCCAGCCTCGGAAATGCGCGGCAAGGAATCCAAGCGCTGTTCCCAATGCGGCGCCCAACAATGTCGCCCCCATCGCGATCGACACGCTCATGCGGATGGACAGGATCAGGCGCGAGAGCATGTCTCGGCCCAATTCGTCGGTGCCCAGCGGATGGGCGAATAGCCCGCCGAACCCGACCGGAGGCGCCAGCCGGGCCCGAAGGTCGATCGCCACCGGATCGTAGGGCGTCAGGAAGTCGGCAAGCAGCGCTGTTCCGACCAACTGGATGAGGAAGATGATGGCTAGCCGCACCAACAGCGGCGTTGTCGCGCGCTTCGACCGCGCGGAAGCCTTGGCTTTCCGCTCGGCTTCGAGGCGTCGCAGCATCAGGAACCCCTCCGGCCACGAGTCCGCGGATCGAGGCGGCCATAGACCAGATCGACGACGAGGTTGGAGGTCACCATGGTGATCGCGACGAGAAACAGCACGCATTGGACCACCGACAGGTCGCGGCTGACGACCGAAGCCACGAGCAGCCGCCCAACCCCCGGCCAGGAAAAGACGTTTTCGACCAATACGGCGCCGGCGATCAGCTGCCCAACCATGAAGCCAACTATGGTAACCGTCGGGATGGCCGCATTGGGCAGAGCATGCCCGAACGCCACTAGGCGCCACGGCACGCCTTTGGCGCTCGCCGTGCGGATATAGGGCTGGTTCAGCACTTCCAGCATGGCGCTGCGGGTATATCGCGCCAGCACGGCAGCGCCGCCGGCCGCAAGCGTGATCACCGGCAGAATGGCATGGGTCCAGCCATGCGCTCCCCCGGACGGCAACCAGCCGAGCCATACGGCGAAGACCAGCACGAGCAGCAAACCGAGAATGAAGGACGGCACGGTGAAGCCCGCAACCGCAGCCAGCATCACGCCCCGGTCGAGCAAGCTATTGCGATGCAACGCGGCATAGATGCCGGCCGGAATGCCAATCAGCACATCCAGCAACAGGGCGGGAATGGTGATCATCAGCGTGATCGGAATACGCTCGACCACCACGGTTAGGGCATCTCGACCGTCGCGCATCGACTGGCCGAGATTGCCGGTCAGAATCATCCGGAGATAGTCGATGAACTGCACCCAAATCGGCTGGTCGAGACCCCAGGCCTTGCGGAAGGCCTCGAGCGCTTCCGGCGGCGCTTCGTTGGAAAGGATTTCGAGCGCCGGATCGCCCGAGAGGCGGAGGACCACGAAAGCGAAGCTGACGACGAGAAGGATGGTGACCAGCCCCCTCGCAACTCGCACCAAAACGAAGCGACTCATCAGGGCACCCACGCCGTCTTGGCAGCTGTCGCATCGTGGTGAACCAGATGGCAGGCCGCTTTCTTGGTTCCGTCGCCGACCGCTTTGAGAACGGGGCGCACCTGCTTGCAGGCGGCGACCGCCATGGCGCAGCGTGGATGAAAATCGCAGCCCGTCGGCCGGTCCGCCGGATCGGGTGGGTCGCCGGCCAGGGCAATGCGCGGGCGGCTGGATTTCCTGATATCGGGAACGGCCGAAACCAGCGCCTGGGTGTAAGGGTGCTGTGGATCTTGCAATACCTCGGCGGTCTGCCCCTCCTCAACGATCCGGCCCAGATACATGACTGCAACCCGGGTGCTGACCTGACGGACGGCGCGCAGATCGTGGCTGATAAAGACCATGGCAAGTCCGAGCTGCTGCTGGATATCGGTGAATAGGTTGGTCACCTGAGCCTGGATCGACACGTCCAGCGCCGAGATCGGCTCGTCGCAGACCAGAAGGTCGGGACGGGTGGCGAGTGCCCGCGCCAACACCACGCGCTGGCGCTGGCCACCAGACAACTCATGGGGGAAACGATCGCCGTAATCCAGCGATAGGCCGACTAGGCCGAGCAATGTGGCAACCCACGCCGGACGTCCGACGGGATCGCCGATGCCGTGAATTTGGAAAGGCTCGCCAACCTGCTTGGCAATAGTCAGCCGCCGGTCGAGCGCATTGAGCGGATCCTGGTAGACGAGCTGCATCCGTGCCCGTAATTGTCGCCAAGCGGCGCTGTTGCTGGGCGGTAGTGCCTTGTTTTCGAATATCACCGAACCCGAATCGGGCGTTTCGATGCCAAGCAGCAGGCGGCCGGTCGTCGATTTGCCGCAGCCCGATTCGCCGACAAGACCCAACGTTTCTCCACGTGCGACGGCGAGGGAAAGATCGTCGACGGCGACGAGCAACCTGCGGCGGCCGAACAAACCGGAACACACTTCATAGTGTTTTGTGAGGTTTCGGGCGACGAGCAGATTCGGTGTCATGCCGCGCCCTCGAGTATGGACTCGTGCAACTGCATGCATGCCGCTCGATGTCCGCCGCGCGGTGGCAGGAGCACGGGATCGCTCCCACACTTTTCGACGCGTATCGGGCAACGCGGCGCAAAAGCACAACCCGCGTGACGCGTTGTTGCCGCGGGCACCGCGCCGGGAATTGCGGATAGGCGCTTCGGTGGACCCTCAAGGCTCGGAATGGCATCCAGCAGGCCCCGGGTATAGGGATGGAGCGGGGCGGCGAACAGGTCAGTCACCGGCGCCTCTTCCACGATACGGCCGGCATACATCACATAGGTGCGGCTGCAGACTTCCGCGATGACGCCTAGATCATGCGAGATCAGCACCAGCGCCATGCCGGTATCGCGCTGGATGGAGCGTAGCAGATCGAGGATTTGCGCTTGGATGGTGACATCGAGGGCCGTGGTCGGCTCGTCAGCCACCAAAAGGTCGGGCTGGCCGGCAAGCGCCACAGCGATCATCACCCGCTGGTTTTGCCCGCCCGACAATTCGTGGGGATAAGCATCGAGCCGGCGCCCCGCGTCGGGAATGCCGACTTGCTCGAACAATCGCCGGGCTTCAGCCCGGGCGGCTCGACCGTCTATGCCTCGGTGTAGGCGCAGCACCTCGGTCACCTGACCCCCGACCGTATGGACCGGGTTGAGCGCGCTCGTGGCATCCTGGAAGATCATAGCGATACGCTTGCCTCGAATGGCCGTGAGCCGCGCCGCCGAGGCGTGAAGGATATCCTGGCCCTCGAGTATCACCCGGCCCGAAACTGTCGCCGCCTGCGGCAGTAGGCCGACCGCTCCCAGCCAAGTGACGGATTTGCCGGACCCGCTCTCCCCGATCATGCCGACAGTTTCGCCGGCGTGGACGGCGATATCGACCCCACGCAGGGCTTGGGCATCACCGAAGCCGACCGAAAGTTGCTCGATCCTGATGAGTTCCTGCATGCCACATCCCACCGGTCAACGGAGGCGCTGTCGCCGCTGGATTGCGGAACACCTTGTCATTCACAGACGAAGAATTGTGCCAACACTTCGACATCGTCCGCGCGATTATTGTCGGTCCGTGACGCGTTTACTGATGACCGGGAGCAATATGCGTGCCAAAGGAAAAAGTCGTTTAATTATAAGGCAATCAATTGAACCGGCTATGTCGCATCTCCAACATCGTCGGACATCGGCCAATGCCAGGCGACATGCCGCGGGGCGTCAAATTTGCCTCTTCCTCAATCTTTGTGGCTACAACTGCTTGATGGGTAACATGCGTGCTCTGAAAGGCGTTCTGGCCTTACCGGAGCCTCTGCTTTTGCCATACTGGGTTGGCTGAAATGAAGAGCATGGATTCGGCCGTGGCGACCAAGTCCGCAAGTTCCTTGATGCTGCGCTGGAGAATACAGGTTTGACATCGCAGGAGTGTCTCATGGCCGACCTCAAGAAACCCGCAGCCGCGCTTGCGTCAGCCGCGCCGTGGTCCAGTCGCCCTTGCCGAGAGCGGCTAGGCGCGGCCTCTTTCTGCAAGAACGTCTTCGACGCCGCCGCTATCGCAGGCATTCCCGAGCCGACAAAGCAGGATGCTGCACGCGACTTCCTCGTGCTCCCGCAGGAACGGCTCGCACACTACCGTAAAGCGCGCCTCAAATTCGTCGCCGGTACACTGCGCGCGAAACGCGCCACGATGGTGTTCGACACATACGCCCGGTGATGACGGCCGCGCTCGAGAAAATCTACAAGGACGTTGAGACCGTGCTCGCCAGTTACCACCGCCCAACAGATCGATCTTCAGGAGACAGATAGGACAGCGGGGCGATGCGGCGACAAACTTGTGCAGCCCCTGTTCCAGTTCCTCGACGGAGGTGCCCTCCCGCAATCGAAACGGCGCTTTCAGGGTTGCGTGCAAGCCGTATCGGCGGGGCTCATCGGTCCTGGTTGGATCCACCGCCTCCAATGGAAACTCCGGGCGCAAATAGCTCACGCCCAAGCCAGGCCTTCGCCGCTACGGTTAGCGGATGTTCCGGACCGGAAGTATAATAGATCGCATAGCGAGATGAACCGGTGGCGGACTTCATGCGTACGCCTCCGCGACCGAGACCGCAACCGGCACTTTGGCGTTTGACGGTTTGCCAATTTCGAAGAGCCGGTTTGCGACGACCTCTCGCACTTCTTTGTCATGGAAGATGCCAACGATGGCGGCGCCGCGCGCCTTGGCCTCGTTGATAAGCTCGACCACGGTCTGCCGGTTAGCGGCATCCAGAGAGGCGGTCGGCTCGTCGAGCAGCAGGACCGGGTAGGCGACGATGAAGCCTCGCGCGATGTTCACCCGCTGCTGCTCGCCGCCGGAGAAGGTGGCCGGCGCGAGTGACCACAGCCTTTCAGGAATACGCAAACGAGAAAGCAAAATGCGGGCGGCGGCGTGAGCTTCCTCGGAGGGAACGCCGTTGACGACTGCCGGCTCGGCGACGATGTCGAGCGTCATCACGCGTGGAATCACACGCAGGAATTGGCTGACATAACCGATCGTGCGGCGCCTGATCTCAACCACCTCCCATGGTTCGGCCGCGAGCAAATCGACAGTCTCGCCCATGTGCTCGACCAGAATCTTGCCGGCATCCGGTTTGTAGTTGGCATAAAGCGAGCGCAGCAATGTTGACTTTCCCGATCCGGACGGTCCGTGCAGACAAACGCATTCGCCGGCTTTCACGGTGAGCTCGATATTGTCGAAGACAGGGAGAATGGTTCCGCCCTGAGTGTGCAGAGTGAAGATCTTGGCGAGGCCTTTGACGTGAATGCGCGTAG
>NZ_FUIG01000036.1:71673-92180 GCF_900149755.1 Mesorhizobium delmotii
AGCGCCATCTGTCGCTCACCGATATTACCACCGGCGGTAACCTCCATTCTAAGGCCATCCCGCGCTGCTGGACGAGGCCCCAATCGGTGCGTACGAGGCGGCGTCGTTCCGGCTCAGAGAGCGACAATGTGTCGACCGGTCCGCGCTCCTTCATGTCGTAGATGATTGAGCCCGTGTCAGGCCCCATTTGCCCAGAAAGACAGCTCAACAGCGTCGACTTGCCCGACCCACTTTCCCCAACGATGCCCAGCACCTCGCCGGGCCGGATGGCGAAGGAGACACCCAGGCATCCCACTTGTCCACCATACCACTTGGACAGGCCAGAAACTTCAAGCAATGCCGGCGTGGGCGCAAGCTTATGGAGCGTGTTCATGGCTTGGCCTGTGCGGCTTCTTCAGCCTGCCGGCTACCGCAATAGTCGGTATCGGAGCACACGAACATGCGGGTGCCGCTGTCGTCCATGATCACCTCGTCGAGAAAGCTGCTCTTGGACCCGCAAAGGGCGCAACATTCGCTCCACGTCTGCGGTTGAAACGGATAGTCATCGAAATCGAGACAGCGGACGGAAGTATAGGGCGGAATGGCGTAGATGCGCTTTTCACGCCCAGCGCCGAACAGCTGGATGCCGGGGCACTTGTCCATCTTGGGGTTGTCGAATTTCGGGATCGGGCTCGGCTCCATCAGGTGCCGGTCGTTGACTAGCACCGGATAACTATAGGTCATCGAGATATGGCCGAAGCGGGCGATGTCCTCGTAGAGGGTCACCTGCATGGCACCATATTCGGCGCAGGCATGCATCTTACGCGTTTCGGTCTCGCGCGGTTCCACCCGCCGCAGGGGCTCGGGCTGCGGCACTTGGTACACCAGGATCTGATCTTCCCCGAACGGGGTTTCCGGAACCCGGTGGCGGGTCTGCACGATCGTCGCGTCCTTGGTTCGCTCGGTCGTTGCTACGCCTGAAACGACCTTGAAGAATTTACGGATCGACACCGCATTGACCGTGTCGTCCGCGCCCTGGTCTATGACCTTGAGTCTGTCCTCAGGACCAATGATCGAGGCAGTAACTTGGATGCCGCCCGTACCCCAGCCATAGGCCAGGGGCATTTCGCGCCCGCCGAATGGCACCTGATAGCCTGGAATGGCCAGGGCCTTGAGCAGGCTACGCCGGATCATGCGCTTGGTCTGTTCGTCGAGATAGGCGAAGTTGTAGCCGTCTTCGGCCTCTTGCACGAAACTCATTCGGCAGCGTCCTTCATGGCTTTGCGGTGCCACTCATCCCGCAACTGGCGCACCAGTTGCAGTTCGGCCTGGAAGTCGACATAGTGAGGCAGCTTGAAACGGGCGACGTAGCCATTGGCCTCGACATTGTCGGCATGCGACAGCACGAATTCTTCGTCCTGCGCGGGATAGCATACGGCTTCGCCGAGTTCCTTGGCGCGAAGCGCTCGGTCGACCAGCGCCATGGACATGGTTTTGCGCTCATTTTGGCCAAAAGCCAGGCCATAGCCACGGGTGAATTGCGGGGCGCTTTCTGCCGTGCCGCGGAACTGGTTGATCATCTGGCATTCGGTGACCGTGATCTCGGCGATCTCGATGGCTAAGCCCAGTTCTTCAGGGACCAATTCCACCGTCACCTCACCGAGCCTCAGCTCGCCCAAAAAAGGATGGCTCCGTCCATACCCGCGCAGGGTGGAATAGGCCAAGCCCAGTACGAACCCTTCATCGCCACGAGCCAGACTCTGAAGGCGCTGGTCACGACCGGCGGGGAAGGATATTGACTCACGCGTGAGGTCGAATATCTCCTGTTCGCCAGTCGGCACCTCCGGCTCGATGAGGCCTTCGTCGTCAAGCTGCTGGATAACCAGCGGCAATGTTTCGAGCGGTTCGGGGGCCATTTCCGCCTTGGGCTCACCCACCCCACCTTCAGCCGCCAGTGCAAAATCTAGCAGCCGATGAGTGAAGTCATAGGTCGGACCGAGCAGCTGCCCGCCGGGTACGTCCTTGAAAATTGCCGAAATACGACGACGCGCCGCCATCTTGCCCGTGTCGACGGGCTCCGACATACCGATACGCGGCAAGGTGGTGCGATAGGCGCGTAACAGGAAGATTGCCTCCATCGCATCGCCTTGGGCTTGCTTCAACGCCAAGGCCGCAAGGTCGCGATCGTAGAGCGAGCCTTCAGCAATCACCCTGTCGACGCCGAGCCCTAACTGAGAGGCGATTTGCGCTGGCGTAAACTCGGCAAGAGCAGGATCACCGCGCCTCTCCTCAGCGATCAGCTTGTGCGAATTGAGGATGGCCTGCTCGCCACCTTTGACCGCAGCGTAAGCCATCTACACCTCCACGGTGATCGTGCGCGGTAGCCCGACAATGGCCTTGCCGCAGGTGAAAAACACATCGACGCCGAGCGGGTAGGTTTCCCGGTTGAGGTCCCAGTCCTGCCAGAAGTTTTCCGGCAACCCGCCGATCGCGGCGAGCGTCGGACGCTCAATTCCGGGACCTCGCCAACTTGTTCGTTGCCCGTCCGTCAATGAGGGAACCTGGATCACGATGGTCGCTGAACGATCTGGATATTCGACCTCCCCGGCATCGAAATCAGAAAGTCGTGGCATGGCGACTGCGTCGGCGATGAGCGCGAAGCGCGCCGCACCTGGATCGGGAGTGACAGGCATGCCGCAATGAAAACACAGATGGGACAGCACGTCCTGGCTTCCTCCACTATGATCGAGCCAGACCGGTGTCTCGAAATCGACGAGGCTGAGGCAAAGCGCGGTAGTTGCGACATTGAGTGGTGCAGGCGTCGGCAGGATTCGGTCAATCAAAACCACGCGGCCGGGATAGGCGATGGCCGACATCAGCCCACGAAACACTGCCTGTGTATCGAAAACCGGATCGCCAAATCCGGC
This sequence comes from Mesorhizobium delmotii, assembly GCF_900149755.1. Lineage (NCBI taxonomy): Bacteria > Pseudomonadati > Pseudomonadota > Alphaproteobacteria > Hyphomicrobiales > Phyllobacteriaceae > Mesorhizobium > Mesorhizobium delmotii. The sequence continues at coordinate 74,580 of NZ_FUIG01000036.1, forward strand.
TGCCAGAGCCGAAGCCATCACGCATTCTCCCCGCGGACCATGGTGAAGAACTCAATTTTGGTCGAGGCGGCCTTGCGGCTCCGCTCCATGCGTCGCGCGACCTGCCGTTGATGTAATGGTTCGATTACCGTGGCCAGCAACTCACTTTGCCGATTTGGCTGCTGCAGCAGTGCATCAAGCCGCGCCGCCAATTCCGCTTGCCGCCTATTGCGTCCCTGCACGTAACCATGGCCTACAATGCCGTTCTCGTAGCGCAGTGAGCAGCGCGTCACAGTCATTTCGCCGAGATTGAACGGATTGCCGGTCGCGCCGGCGCGACCGCGCACCATTACTAGCCCTACCTGCGGCTTGCGCAACCACACGACAGCAATGTCACGGTCGGAACCAGTCCACATCGCGTCAAGATCGTCCACAGAGGATTTGGCCAGCACACTCATCCAGCGCGACCGCATGGCAGCTGGCTCGTGTGAGGAATCGGCAAGCATCCTAAATCGCCTTTTTCAAAAGGTTCCAAAGATATTGTCGTCCGCCGGCGCAAAGGTCACGAATGACTGGGACTCCACCGACTAGCCTGATACGCAGTAGATCCGCCCTTTGACCGGGCGCAATCCGACCGCGATCCTTGAGCCCACCGCGTCCGCCGGTTTGGCTGTCACCGTCGCAATCGCCCTGTGCAGCGCCATGCCGCGTTCGGTCAAGATGCAGGGCGAGTGCGGCAGGCTCGAAGTCACATAGTCGGAGGTTAGAATGTCGATCAGAACTCCATTACACTGCAGGCGCAGCAGGTTTATTTCCCATTTGGTTCGTCCTATCATTTGCTGGTCGCGTTAATCCAAGATTTTCGCGCAGGGTTGTTCCATTATAATTACGGCGGAACAAACCTCTTCGCCGAAGTTCTGGAATAGCAAGTTGAACAAAATCATCCAAACTATCTGGGAACATTGGCGGCATTATAATAAAGCCATCGGCGGCGCCATCAATAAAAAACTGCTCCATTTGGTCGACAATTCCCGTGGGCGACCCAACGCAAACCAAATGTCCCCTTCCAATACTGAGCAGAGCTGCGAGTTGACGGATCGTGAAATGCTTCTTCTTCGCAGTCTCGATCAGCAGTTTCTGACGACTCTGCATATTGTTTGTTTCACCTAAGCCATCGGGAACCGGATCATCGAGCGAACGTTTATCGACATCGATTACGTAGCCGAGGAGTCGCTTAGCCAATTCAAGAGCAACGTCTTCGTGGATTAGCGACTGAAACGTATGTAGCTTTTCCTCAGCTTCTTCCGCTGTCGGCGCGACGATTGGGACGATTCCCGGCATCACCAAAAGGTCCGCATCAGATCGACCGCGGTCCCTTGCAAAACCCTTGACCGATTTATAAAACGCCTTCGCGTCCTCGATGTTTTGTTGCGCGGTAAAGACCAGTTCGCCATATTGACCTGCGAACCTGGCACCTGTCGGCGAGCTACCTGCCTGTGCAAGGACAGGATATCCTTGTGGTGGACGGGATACATTCAAAGGACCGCGGACTGCAAAATATTTCCCATTGTGGTTCAAGAAGTTCATTCTCTGTGGGTCGAAATATAGCCCGGATTCACGCTCTCTAATAAATGCATCGTCCGCCCAACTATCCCACAATCCTTCGACGACCTCCATGAATTCGGCTGCACGTTGGTATCGCTCTTCGTGGGAAGGAAGCGCTTGCATCTTGAAATTTTGCGCTTCAAACGGATTTGACGAGGTTACGATGTTCCAACCAACGCGACCGCGGCTCAAATGGTCGATCGATGCAAACACCCGCGCAAGATGGTATGGCTCATTGAATGTGGTCGACGCTGTACCGACTAAACCGATGCTTTTGGTAGTCATGGCCAAGGCTGCCAGCAAGGTGGTAGGCTCGAACCCGTCAATTCGGCCGGACCGCGACATCGCTCCGGTCGTCGATTCACGGACACCGGCACTGTCAGCTACGAATACAAAATGTAATGCGGCCGCCTCCGCCTTTGCTGCATAGGATATATACCGTTCGATATTAGCGCCGGCATCGGAATGCGCGTTCAAATGGCGCCATCCAGCCTCATGATGGCCGCCCGGGCGCAGAAAAGCACCCAGTGCCATTTGATCTGCAGACATAGCTCTCTCCTTCGAAGTCTCTACCTCACGTGATAGGCGACCAATCGCGGTTCAGTTCCTGCCGCCTCGCGAGGAGGGAGCTTTCAAAACCTGTGCCAACTGCGCAGAAAGACCCTCAGAACAATGTTCAGCACACTATTCAATGGCTTAAATGAAGTGCAGCAGCCAACCCGGCCGAACACGACAGTGTCGCGGACTCGACAAAACCCGAGAGTAGGTGTCGGTCGACCCGGCATTTTCCCAAGAATGGCGGACAGGTTTCCTCCGTGGATGTACTTGTAGACTGCGGCGTGTTCGGCTTGCGTGAACTCTGTGGTCGAAATATCGGCTCCGGGTTCCATTTCGTCCTCATTCCGAAAAGCATGACGCCGCCATCCGAGGTGATGCGTCCGCCGTCAAACGCAGCTGTGATCTTCTTGCGTCCAATGGCTGGAAAAGAGAGCGGCAGCAACGTATCGTCGGCCATGGCTCGCGAGAAGCGGTGGCAGGGTTGACTTAGACAACCGAATCCTACGCCAACTCAATCGCTTAGGCTACATCCGCTAGCCTCTCAGCCGCAACGTCGTGCATAAGACGGATTAGACCGAGGCAGCCCCAGATGAACATGCGGAAATGCGGTGCCCAACCCGCACATAAGAGTATGCCAGCCGTCGTCTAAATGCCTTGTCTCCCCCCTTTGTTCAACAGCTTCACGCATGTGCCTTCGTCGTCAAAGCCGGGAGGGAAAACATGACTAAGGAGCTTGCAAACGAATATAAGAGCTCTTCCGTTGAGCCGTATGGCGTCTGTTGCGGTGGCAGCTTCGGGATTGTTGTCGGCAGCGGCGAGAACGCCGCATGGCCGCGGCTGACGGCGAACCGGTAAAAGCCGCTCAGGACCCTGTAGCGCATTATCCAGGTGGCGCCGAGCGAGCCGCTGCCTTGAGAAACGCGGCTACCGTCTCCGGGGTAATCTCGCCGATTGATACCAGACTACGAAGACGGCGTCAGGGCCTTCTCCGAATTCGGCATCGAAAGCCTTCAAACCTCATCGCCATCCATCGCGACGAAAACAAATAGGTCCGTCCGCGTACCTCGCCGGATGGATACCCATATCGTCAAGTCGGCCATTGCTTTTGATGTAAAACAACGAGCGGGATGCGCAGCGATCCCGATCTTACCTCTTCAAAGGTGACCGCAGCGATAAGAGATAATGATCGGCAAGTCAGATTGCCCGCCGTCGGTAAGCTTATACCCAGCTCGTTTCGGCCGAAGCACGGCTGGCGGCCTATGTTAGATCACTCCGACTGGGGTCATCCTCGTTGCCTTCAATAAGATACTCATATCGGTCGCTTCGTATGGCGCTGGAAGAACATTTAATCGGTAACCCATCCGGGATTACATCGACACTGGTTTCAACGAGTACGGGGCTGGATGAAGATATTCGCAGCCGCTGTGCTTCTTGTGGGGTGGGTCTCCGGGCGGTTATCCGGGTCCATCTTCTGTTGTATTCGGCAATCCCGCAGCGCTTTAAGGCTGCAGCGACGGAGTCTTCCCCCTCGAACGCAGCGGCAAGACCCGGAACTCGGTCGATTGGGAAGTAGCTCGTTCCGGTCGCTAAGGGCGAGTCGTTCATGAACGAGACCGATCTGAGCTCAGCGACCAGTGCCATTGGAGCGATGTTCAAATGCTTCGCGATATCTGCTTCGACAGAAGCTTCGTTGATCGACAGTATTTCCGCCTTCAAGGATTTGTTCTGACCAAGTAGTTTATAAGTGAACCTGCGATCACTGTTGAATCTGTCTACAACCAAATCATCGGCAACAAATGTTCCCACACCATGTTGAACGCGCAAAGCACCCTCGGATTCCAGCACCTTGATGGCATTGCGCACCGTGTGACGATTGACGCCAAATCGTTCTGCCAAAACAAGATCGCCAGGCAAGCGCCCGTCCTCGAACACACCCGCATCGATATCACTGAGGATCGCCGAGCGAACCACTTCCCAACGCTTCATTGCTGAGCACTTTCTTCGACTTGCGTCTGTAATCCTCTCCTTACAGAAAGGCGCAGGAACAACCACGATGACCTGACCGGCAGTAAACGTCCACTGCTTTGCGCGACCGGTCCTTTATTGGAGTAAAGCAAGAGCACGGCGTGACTGATGGTCCGATGGACCGTTCTGCGCAGTGTTTGTCGTGCTCCGGGGACACCTGAACGAGCATTCTTATTAAACTGTGGTTTGAACATTGTTGTGCAAATGGCGCCAGAAACCCGACTGCCGGCGCCCTCTCGATGAGCTCATTAAGCGTTCCGCACATTCATGACAGACGTTGCTCCATACTTCGCCATGAGCGGTTTACCGCGACATGAATCCAGGTCACGGCTCCCGCCGCCTTAAAGCGCAGAACTTCAACAATCGTGCCAAATTGGCTGGTCGAGTCGAACATAAGCTCTTGTGACTGCTTTTCAGCCACTTAGCCTGAGGCAAGCAATAGATTGGCTAAACAAGCCTGTGTCGTGGACCCGACAAACCCGACAGTTGCATGGGGTAAACCGCAATGCTTTGACCTTGCTGGAGGGCCGTGGCCGATGGCGACCCTTATCTCCAGCACGTAAGCTTGAACGCTTGGCCTGGTCCACCGAGTAGATGCTATGGGCCAGCGGGGCGAAGGTGTGGCTTCTTTCGACGCTTTACAACCAACTCTCAGCCGAGTGAGGCGCGCCATGCCGCAGTCTTTCGACGCGAGTCGACCCCTACCGCTCTCGAACAGCATAATATGATCGGCGCCGTCATCGAAATGAGCAAGGCAAGGCAGAAGCGGCTGATTGCCGGGCTTGTTCGGGGTTTCAAGCGCCAGCCGGTGAAAGAGATTGATGCCGACCTATAGCGCGACGATCAGGATGAGAGGCGCTGACGCAGCCGGAGGAGGCGCGCCGCCGGCTGGAGATGATCGTCAGCGAGCTGCGACGCGAGAAGTTCGGCGTGAAGTCCGAGAAGCTGAGCCGCGAGCAATACAATCTGCCGCTCGCTGGAAGACGTTTAGATCGCTCAGGGCGTGCCGGACGCCCCCTGCGCGCGTCCTCGCCAGCACAACCGTGGCCACAGTTGCCCGCTCATTTGGATGCTCTTCAGATAGGCAATGACGTTCTTGACGTCGTCAGGATTCTTCAGGCCGGGGTCGGCCAGGTATTCCGCCAGGTTCGTTCCGTCCCAGACGAGGCCGGCGCCCTCACCCTTCATCGCCTGCGAATAGGAATACCCCGGCGCGGTCCGGCGGTCCCACCAATGACGCCCTTCAACGTCGGACCGACCTTGTTCGCATCGGTTTCGGCGTTGTGACACCGCTTCCGCCACAGGAGCGGTATGGCAGCCAGGGCTACGGGAACCAATCGGGCGAGGCCAACTATGACTGTCATATGCCAAATATATTACAAATACGTTACACGTACTACGTTTAGTATAGTAATTTGTTGCTTGATCGTAATTTATTTATACATGAAATTAACTTCAATTTTCCTATTGATTTTCTTCGAAGGGGCGTTCAGTCTCTGTTTAATGAAGGAGGCAATGATGATGGACCAGGTAAGGCCTGTAGTGAGTGGGTATGCGGAAACGTTCGGGGCCTCGGGCTATAATCACATACGGCTGCCACCCGTCCCGGCTGATTACGATGTTCCCACTGGGGCACAAAATCCGACCGAACTTTTAAGCTTACTTGAGAACTCCATCGGTCGAGCAGCAGTTAATATAACCGGACGGGTGGGTGTTTCACTTGGCGGCTGCATCGACCCCAGCTGCAATCACCGCCCCTTCTGCGCCGGTCTCGTCCCGGCTTACCATTATCGACTTTCACGGTTGGATACGGCCCCGGCGACCCGGAAATTGAACGCGGTCGCAGATTACTTTCACACCGACCATCATGAGGTGATCGTTCAGTCAAGCTGTAGCGGCGCAACGGCTTCCCGGGACGAAAGACATCGGTATCCTCGCTCAAAACGTCGAACGAAATTTCCCGAAGCGGACCTTCCACTATGCGTGGAACGCCGCTCTTTTTCAAATCTGGAGCCAAATATTCTTGGACGAGGTCAGCGCAAGCGAGCGTCCGATGGCTCATCAAAGAGAAGGTTAGTTTGCTCGCGCGCTGAGTAGCATGATTTGAGGCAGCACGCGGCGATAGGTGCCATTCAGTTCGGCAAACCGAGGTGCCTCCTCTTGCAGTACTGAAAATGAGGAAAGCGTTATGAATGATGATGGGCAAATAAAAGACGCTTATAGTGCGTATGGCGAAATATGGAGCGATATTTATGATGAATATGCGGAGGCGCTCAATAAGTCCGTCGAGATCGATCGAGCGGTGAGTTTTCTTGCTCCATTCACAAAGGACGGCATCGCGTTAGAACTTGGCGTCGGAAATGGTCACATTGCTTTGCCGCTTTCCGAGACAGGAGCTTCTGTTCACGGTCTCGATAATTCGGAAAGGATGCTTGCCTCACTCCGCGCGAAAGGCGGTGGAGATGCAATCACATCACACCTTGGCGACATGGCGCAGTTCGATCTAGGTACGCAATTTGACCTCGTGTACTGCATCAATAACACCTTTTCACATATGGTGACTGTGGAACAACAACTCGGCTGCCTGGCGTCTGTCGCAAACGCTCTGCGGCCGAACGGACGGTTCGTCATACATTTAAACTACCCGTATACTGCTGATTTCTCTGGTGCTGGCATCTATGGTAACCAGCGGACCACGGTCATGCATGTCGATGAGCGGCGCGCCATGGTCCGATTTGCCAGACATGACCGCAATCAGCAGCTTTTTATCTCTCAAGACCTTTGGATTACACCGGCCGGAAGCCGGACGATGCCAGTCAAGATGCGATATTTTTATCCAACTGAGCTCGATCTACTCGCAAGAATTAGCGGACTCGAACTCCTCGAACGCCATGGAGATTGGCAGAAGCGTCCGTTTGACAATGCATCTTGGCGCTACATGTCCGTGTTCCGGAAAGGTGAGTAGATCGGCGGAATGATCCTCGGCTGGTGACCGGGCCGGCGCAGTGTGGGCTGATGAAATGAGCGCTCAGGCGGGCTTCGATCACCTGTTCCACACGCTAGCCCCAAATAGAGCGGACATGGAAAACGCGGTACCACTCACGAACGAAAACTGCGCCGCAGCTACGGAGGGAAGGGGTATTCCCGTCGACATCGCCGTCGCCAAGGCAGTCGCGATCGCCAGGACCGTGGCCGAGATCGAGCGCATTCCCCTGATGGATGCGGCCGGACGCGTCCTTGCCGGGGAAATCAACGCCGCGATCGAGCTTCCGCCTTTCGACAATTCCGCCATGGACGGATATGCAATCCGGACCGCGCACCTGAGCGGGGCAGGTCCGTGGGAGCTGTCGGTTGGTGGCCGGGCAGCAGCAGGCGAGGTCCATGCCGGACGAGGCTCCCGTCCGAAGGAAGCGATCCGGATCTTCACAGGCGCAGCCATGCCTTCCGGGTTCGACGCCGTCGTCATGCAGGAACATTGCGAGCGTGTGGGCGACCGCATCCTCGTCGCTAGACTGCCGCGACGAGGAGAAAACGTGCGCCACGCTGGCGAGGACGTTCGGGCGTGGAACCTGCTTATGGGCGCTGGCGACCAGCTGTTGCCGCAGCGGCTGGCGCTTCTGGCGGGACAGGGCCTGGACACCGTCGAGGTGCTTCGGAAGGTGCGCATCGGCCTAATCTCGACGGGTTCCGAACTGCGTGACCCCGGCGAGCCGCTCGGGCGTGGCCAGATCTACAACTCCAACCGCGTCATGATCCGCGCGATGATGTCGGGCTTGCCATGGGCGGAGATCGTCGACTACGGGATCATTCCAGATCGGCGGGACGCGCTGGCCGAAGCGTTCGGGGAAGCGCCCCGCAGGTGCGACGTCCTGGTCACGACAGGCGGAGTCTCGGCGGGCGAAGAAGACCACGTGGTGTCCGCTCTTGGGTGCCACGGCGGTTCGCTGGTCGTGCTGAAGGTCGCGATGCGGCCGGGAAAGCCCGTCAAGATCGGAATGATCGGGCCGATACTGTTCGCGGGGCTTCCGGGCAATCCCAACGCGGCGCTCGTGACCTTCCGCCAGATAGCGCTACCAGCGATCCGGACGATCGCCGGTCTGCGCAGAGTGGGGCCCGACTGGTCCACGGCAATCGCAGGATTCACTTACGAAAAGCGCCTTGGACGGACTGAATTCGTTCCGGTCAGGATAACGGGGAGGGACGAGTCCGGACGGCCCCTGCTGGAAATGCTCGGTCGCGGGTCGTCGGCAAGCCTGATGGCAATGTCCCTGGCCGACGGCATTGCTATGCTGCCGCCAGATGTTGTTTCGATCGAGCGTGGCCTGCTGCTGAGCTTCGAATCCCTGTCTTCGAACTGATGCCCGGCTCCTTGCGTATGCATGGCCTCGCAGAAACGCGACGGCCGGTTGATCGAGGCGAAAGCGGAAAACTTCTGTAATAGTCGACTTATGGTCGCTGGTTTCGTATCGACGTATACATTATCGAAGAGTTTAAAGACAAGGTTTGGGTGTCATTCATGTCTAGATCGATGAAATTTGCAGCTACGGGTGATGCCATAGTCACTCGGGCCCACTTGCAATCCGAGGCGCCGACGAACCTGCAGGCCGTGATCGGAGTCGCAGACGCCCGGCTAACAAATTTGGAGATTGTTGCCGCTAGCCGTAATGCCTTCGCATCTGCTGAAAGCGGCGGCACTTGGATGAAGGCTAGCCGCAATGCCATCCGAGCTATGATTCAGCATTTTGGGTTCAACCTTGTTTCCTGGGCAAACAACCACGCTATGGACTATTCCTACTGCGGCCTCGAAGAGACGGCAGAATTGCTCAATGAAATGGGCGTTGTTCATGCTGGAGTCGGGGCTGACTTGAGGCAGGCGAGCCGGCCGCGATATCTTGAGTCAAGCAATGGACGAGTTGCACTGATTGCGGCCACATCCACATTCTTTGAATCACATCGGGCTGGCCCTGCCGGAGCAGAAGTCGTCGGGAGGCCAGGTGTGAACCCGCTCCGCTACAACACTGTATACGGCCTTGAACAGAACCAGATGGAATCTCTTAGGGAAATCGCGGAAATCTCAAAGGTGAATTTTGAACGGGAATGGTTTGCTAGCCAAGGTTTCGGGACAAAGTCAGCACCCGAAATCTTGCCGTTTGGTCCCCTCAATATTACGGCCTCACCGAAGCCAGGTCCAAGGACGACTCCCAATCCCGAAGACTTGAATCGAATTATCGCGTCGGTGTGCGAGGCCAGACGACAGGCGGACTATGTTGTTGTGTCACTGCATTCTCATGAGCTGCAGTGGAATGACCCATGCGGACCGGCGGAGTTTTTGGTTGACGCTGCACACGCCATGATTGAGGCTGGAGCCCATGTAGTTGTATGTCATGGATCGCATGAACTGAGAGGGATAGAAATCTACCGTCAGAAGCCGATATTCTACAGTCTCGGGAATTTCATGTTCGAGTATTTTAGCATCGACGAATTTCCTCAGGAGTTTTATGATTTTCTTGATCTGCCAGTTGGTTCGTCGCCCGCAGACGCTCTCGATAAACGCACTGCGATGGAAACAAAAGGGTTTACAAACATTCCGGGAGTATGGCGATCGTTTGTACCAGTATGCGATTTCTCAGGGGAAGCTTTGACAAAAATACTGATCTATCCGATTGATCTTGGTCGGGACAAGCCGCGTGCTCGTCGGGGGACGCCGAGCCTAGGAGACACGGATGCGATACGGACCGAATTGACTGACCTATCGGCGACACTTGGAACAAAAATTCGATGGTCGACGTCTTTCGGTGCAGTGGATTTGTCATCGATTCCATGAACCGTGGTTTTGTGCGGCAATGCCCGACGGTTTCAGGTATCTTTGATCATGCCATTGATCCCAAACCCTGCCACCGCCGGAGCCGGCATTGCGCCATAGAAGGCATGTCCTTTGAACTCCTTTGCGGAATCAGTAATCAGTGACCAGCGACCGCGGTCGCCCGAACATCGGCCAGGCGTGGTCGATGTGACATGCGGTGAGCCAGGCCTCCTTCGGGCACATGGCGAACTTTGACTTGATGGAGTGGAGGGCCTCGCTCCCGGCACCTGATTGACCTTTGAAGGGCGTCGTTCATGGCCTATCGCTCTCTGCTTCGCCGGTTGCCTCTTCCTCAAGCTGTCGTCAAAGCGCTCCGTAAGCGCGCTGGTGACGCAGGATCTGGAAGGCGATCATCAAAAGCTTGCGCGCAATCGCCACACGCGCCTTGTTCACTCCTCTGATCTTCGGTGTTTCGGCAGTTCGGCGCGATGCCGAGATGGATGCCATTCGCGGCCAGCGCCCCGGCAACATGGGTGCCGTGGCCGAGCTGATCGGAAAGTCAGTTCAGTACCAATGCGATCTGTGGTGCAGTCGACGCTTGCCGCGGTACGCCCGGCGTCCGGCGTCCGGCTGGAAGTCGAGATGGTCAATGAAGTAGCCACTGTCGAGCACAGCCGCGGTGACACTCTTGTCAGTGGCGATAGCTTACGCCTCTTCGAAATGCATCAGGCCCGTCACCTTGGTTATCGCCAAGAAGGGGAGCATGAAAAAGCTGGGGGCATCACGCGGCCATTTTCGCCTCGTTCGGTGGTGGTCGCCGTTCCTTGCACCAGCGTTTGAAGTCGCTGTCGAGCGTGCCGTCGAGGACGCGGGTTCGCAGTTACAAGAGGAGATGAACGCCGCGGGGCGTCCATTGCATCTGCTGCTTCTTTGCGAAACGCTTCGCGATCACCTGGTTGACGGTAGACTCGACGAAGGCGGTCGAAACCACCTCGCCATAGCTGTGCCGCTCGGCGTAATTCGGAATGAGATCGGCGTTGTTGCTGATGTAGCGGCTGAACTCCTCCAGATATCGCCGCAGCTTGCGTACCTCTGGTGGTGGGTCGCGGATCAGATCGAAGGGTGATGTCACGTTATCTGACTCTGACCGCGCTGAGGCCTGTATGGCGGATGTCAGTTGCCCACAGTGACGACTTTCCACTCTGCTATGGCTTGCAGGCGGTGAAGATGGATCTGAATGGCGGAGCGTTTCGCACGGGGCGGGATGAAGAGATTTCGGACGGCGGAAAAGATCGAGACGAAGCGCTGCAGACTTCCTGGTGATCGGAAGCCATGCATCATTCGCTCCCGTTTTCGCAGCGGTACGTGCGAATTCTCGGCGCGGTTATTCAAGCCTTTGTGCGAGCGGTGTTCGACATTCGGCATGACCTGACGCCTGGCGGCAGTGTAAGAACGCAACTTGTCGGTGATCATGCGCTTTGGAGTGCCGCCCTGCTTCTTCAATAACCGGGTCAGCAAGCGCTTGGCAGCCTTGGTATTGCGCCGGGCTTGCACGATTTCGTCGAGCACATACCCGTCCTGGTCAACGGCACGCCACAGCCAGTGTTTCTTGCCCGCGATGGTGATCACCACCTCATCGAGGTGCCAGATATCGTCGCGGCTTGGCTGCTTGCGGCGCAACCGGTGGGCGTAGTCGGGCCCGAACTTCTTTCCCCAACGTCGGATTGTCTCATAGGAAACGACGATCCCGCGTTCCAGCAACATTTCCTCGACATGACGAAGACTAAGCGGAAACCGGAAGTACAGCCAGACCGCATGCGCGATGATCTGCGGCGGGAAACGATGGCGCTTGTAGCGGACAGCGGGCATATTCATAGGGCGCGTCTATGCTGAAAATCCTGATGCTTCGTTTTTGTGACATCGCCCACCGTGGCGCTGATGGCGACGACTCGCCCAGGTGACACGGTCGCGGTCGAGAATTTGACTTGGCCCGGCATCCAGGCCGCAGCAGCCGCTCTCGGCTTAGAATTGTTGCCGGTTCCGATGGATGAGCATGGCCTGAACCCTCGCGCCCTAGGCCGGCTGGCCCAACGTCAAAGGATCGCGGCTCTCTACTGCATGCCGACGCTCCAGAATCCCACGGCTCGGACGATGCCGATTGAGCGGCGTGATGCCGTTGCCGCCTTGGCGCGCAGGTTCGGATTCCAGATCATTGAGGATGACGCTTATGGCTTTCTGGCGGACGCGGCGACCGCCAAGGCTTTGCTGTGCGCCCGCAAGGACAAGCAAGAGACCAAGCAAACGCCGGAGCCAAGGGCAGAGCCTGAAGCGCCACCCAAACCGAAACCGAAGCAAACGGCCGTGTTCAAGGCGAAGAATACGGCCGACAGCCAGACCGGAATAGTCGTTGAGACGAAGCGTCGCCGGTCTTTCCGAAAGCCGATGGCTTGATCGCCGCTGAGCAATCACGTTGTTCGAACAAGAAAGCCTGACGCCGTTTTCGTAGCCACCTCACACTTCGATTTTCGCCAGATGCTGTTGGAGGGCGCTGTGAATGAACGCTAACTCTCGCTCGGAAGGAACTTTTTTCTTGTCGCCGGCAAGGACACAGAGGCACTCGCCGTTGACGAACGCTTCAAGTTCGTGCGACGGATCATTACTCGGCCCGCTGGCGGCGGCGAGGACAGGGAGTTCGCAACGGAAGGAAACGTTCCATCGCTTGGTAGAGGAAAGCCGCCTAGCTCTGCATTGGCAAGCGCATGATCTTTTCTACGGATTGCCGATCATCGTTGATGAATGGCTGGCAACCGGAGACGTCGTAGTCGCGAACGGATCGCGTTCCATCCTTGCCGAAGCGCGGATTTCCCCGGCTGAAGATCGTAAACGTCGTGGCGTCACCGGAACTGATCGTTGGGCGCCTGAGATGCCGTGGTCGTGAGGCCGACGATGACATCGGCTGCAGCGTGGCGGCGAGCTCGATGTGGATGGACCGGTGTTGTCACGTAAACCGTGCGTCAGCATTTGCGGCATAGGGACGGCGGCATGATAATGCCTGCCATCAGCTACAAGCGCCATCGTTTCCCGCCGCAGATCATCGCCCATGCGGTCTGGCTCTACTACCGGTTCCCCTTGAGCCTGCGTCTGGTCGAGGAAATGCTGCTGGAGCGCGCCATCGTGGTCTCCTACGAAACGATCCGCCGCTGGGGCAAGAAGTTCGGGCCCGATTATGCTCGCCGCTTGCGCCGCAAGCAGCCGAGCCGCGATGACATCTGGCACCTGGACGAAGTCGTCATCACCATTGCTGGCCGAAAACACTGGCTATGGCGCGCCGTCGATCAGGACGGCTATGTCCTCGACGAGATCGTCCAGAACCGCCGCAACACCAAGGCGGCCAAGCGATTGCTGACGCGCCTGTTGAAGAAACATGGCGTCGCACCGAAGCGCATGATCACTGACAAGCTGCGCTCGTATGGAGCGGCCAAGCGTCAGGTGATGCCGGACGTCGAGCACCGGTCACACAAAGGATTGAACAACCGCGCCGAGAATTCCCATGTGCCGCTGCGAAAACGAGAGCGGGTGATGCAGGGCTTCCGGTCGCCAGGAAGCCTGCAGCGTTTCGTCTCGATCTTCTCGGCTCTGCGCAACCTCTTCGTTCCACCTCGCTCAAAACGCTCCGCTCTCGCCACACATATTCACCGCCTGCAGGCCATGGCGGAATGGAAAGCCGTAACCGTGGTCAGCTGACAACAGCGCCGCAGCTCTCAGCGCGTTCATAGCCAGACAACGTGACATCGCCGAGCGGACCTATCGGAAGCGATTGTCGCTATGGCGCCCTCGCGTTCGCCTATGGGGAAATTGCCTACTATCCTATATGTGTATGGCGAGACGACGCTTCAAACTTCGGCTAGCCTATGACGCACATTTTGGATGACGCCCATGTTTCTTCGACACCTCAGACTTCAGAACGTCCGTGCGATCCGCGAATTGGAGCTGTCCTTCGCGACGCCGACCGGTGGGCGCAAATGGACTTACATGCTTGGGGAGAACGGTACAGGGAAAAGCTCAGTCTTGCGGTCAATAGCTTTGGTAATGGCCGGAGCGGATGCGATCGCAGAACTTGTCGGTGAGCCAAACGACTGGATCCGTCTCCGCGAGGACTCCGCATCGATCGAGATCGTTTTCGCTACCGCAGAAAACCTTGAGCGTCGGGCCGGTCTGCACTTCAAGCGCGGCCAGACGCAGTTCGAATTCTTGGACACCAATCGCGAAACGCTCCGGCAGATCGACGCGGCCGTTGCGAAGGCAGACCGCAACTATTTTGTAGTCGGCTATGGCGTTAGTCGGCGAGCACCCAATGAGCGTTTCTCATTTCCTGGCGCTTCGCCCTTCCGCAGCGCACGCGCGCAAGCGACAGGAACCCTGTTTTCAGGTGATGCACCGCTTGTCTCGCTTGAGCACTGGGCGATGGATCTTGACTATCGCAGGGGAGGCGGTGGCTTGCAGGTCGTGGAGGCTGCGTTTCATACGCTGCTTCCAGACGTAGATTTCTCGCGCATCGACCGCGAGCGCCGACAGATCCTTTTTTCAACGGCAGATGGCGAACTTCCTCTTGCTGCGCTTTCCGACGGCTATCAGGCCATGGCCGCTTGGTGCGGTGACCTTCTCTTTCGCATCACCGAGACATTCGCTGATCACAAAGATCCATTGAAGGCTCGCGGCGTTCTTCTTATCGATGAAATAGATTTGCACCTGCACCCTGTTTGGCAGCGCCGGCTTGTCGAATTCCTTAGAGAGACGCTTCCCAATCTTCAGGTGGTGCTCACGACGCACTCTCCGCTGACTATACATTCGGCCGACGAGGGCGAGCTGTTCGTGATGCGGCGTGAGCCACAGGCCGGTACGATTATGGAGGCCTACCAAGGCGCACCCAATAAACTGATGCTCCATCAACTTCTGCAGAGCCCCATCTTCGGTTTAGAAACGCTGGATTCGCCTCAGGTAGCGGCTGCGCGCAGCGAACTGAGGACCCTTCAAGGGATCGGAGCAGGCCAGACTTCGCAGGATGCCGAGACAAAGCGCCGTGTTCGGGCCTTGACTGAAGAACTCTCGGACGTACCTAACTGGCGTGACGTGCCGCCATACCTAGCCGCCACTAACCAGCTACTTGAGCGTGTCGCCCGTGAGTTGTCCGGCAAGAATGAGCCGGACCCTATCAAAAACCTGGCAGCAGCCAAAAAACCTACGCGGAAGCGGCGTTCGTGATCAAGCTGACGCGTAGTCGGGCGGCAACCGCTATTCCGGCAAGCTTCAAGGGAGCCAATCTCGCGAAGAAGGCCAAGATACTTATCGATCTCTACTACTCTGCCCAGGGTGGCTCAATGGATTTCGACTCTGCGGCTTGGAAACCCGCCAAGGGTGCGCTGAAGAAGGAGACTGGCGGCAAGTGCGCCTACTGCGAGGCTAGCACAGAGACCGTGGCGCATGGCGACGTGGAACACTTTAGGCCGAAGTCAATCTATTGGTGGCTGGCTTTCTGCTACGACAATTACCTTTTCGCCTGCCAGCTGTGCAACCAGACTTACAAAGGCGACAATTTTCCGGTGTTCAGAACGCGAACACTTACGCCAGCTATGCCGGTAGCCAAACCAAACGGACCGGCTCTCGACCAACTGGCGGTCAGCTTAACGCTCGACGCGGAGACGCTGACCGATGCGCATTTTGTCGCGCTTTGGTCGCCCGAAGAGGCACACCTCGTTAACCCGTATTTCGAAGATCCCGCACCATTGTTCGCCTACGAGGTCGACATCGCGAATGAAGAAATCTGGATCCGCTCAACTGGCGGGGCCCGTGCCGATCGGGCCGTTGACTCAGCCACGAAGTTCCTTGGCCTGAACCGCGAGACTCTTCGGCGCGATCGGTTTACCGCCTATGCCGAACTTTTGGTCTTCAAAGAGGTTCTTAACGAACCTGCGCTGCAGGACGCGACGCGGAAAATGGTGGAGCGTCACATCGCCAATCTACAGAAGCAGCGGCATCCGTTCTCTGGGATGCTAAGATGGTTCGCTGCCAACTGGGGTCTGCCAGGTCCCGCCTGAAGACGGTTTCAACGCCACGGCCTAACCGACATCCGCTGGCAGGCCCCTTGTGGCGGCACGGCTATCACGCGTCAGTCTCAATGGCGAAACGCTATCTCTGTTACTAGATAGTCGACCGTGAACAATCCGGGCGCTAAGCGGCGACCGACTTCGACCGAAGTTGAAGCAGGGCGATCAAGAGCGACAAAAAATCCTTCAGCCACCTGAGCAGGAGGGAGAAGTTGTAGCCGGCGGCGGCCAGGATGGCGTTGAGGGCGTCGCCCTGCTGGCCGGCGAGGTAGTTGCGGGCCATTCTGTGTTCGCTCTTGATGTGGCCGATGACGGGCTCGATCGCCGACCGCCGCCGCATCTGGCGCTTGATGGCTGGGGTGACGCGGCGCTTCTGGCCGGCGGTGAAGACCCTGAAGTAGTGGCTCTGCGGTGCGTTGTGGCCGCGATAGCCGGCGTCGGCGAGGATGCGGCTGATCTCGTTGCCGATGGCCTTTTCCATGTCGGGGATGACGCTTGCCAGCGTGTGGCCGTCATAGGGATTGCCGGGCAGTGCTTTTGCATGCAGGGCGAACTGGCCACCCTTGGAGCGCTTCAGCGTGGTGGTCACCGACACCTTCACCCCGAACTCGTAGGGCATATGCGCCGTGCCCTTGCCGATGCATTCTACCTCGTGTGCGTGCAGGCTGTAGATCTTGCGGCCGCGCTGGCGCTGGCGTTGCTCGAGAACGGTGGCCGCCTGGTAGAGCGGCCATTTGAAGAGCGCGTCCAGCCCCGCATCGCCGGCGATCTGGCGACCGATGTCGCGAATGGTCCGGCCGAGATAGGTCTTGAGCCTGCGCAGCGCTTGTTCGCCCGCTTGAACTGCTTGGCGTGGGCATAGCGCTGATGGCTGATCAGCGCCAGCTTGCCGACCCGCACATAGGTCTGGCGCAAATCCAGCCCCGCCCGTTTGGCCAGCCGCACCAGCCGTTCGCGCGCCCGGTGGATGAGCTTGGCGTCGGTCGGGAACATGACGTTCTTCGGCTGCACGGTCGTGTCGACGATGACCTGGCGCGTGTCGGCCGGCTTCATCGCCCCGGTCTTGACCGCAAGGCTGAGGCTCTCCTGCAACAGCGCCACGATCCGCTCCTCGCCCATACGGCTGCGCCAACGCGTCATCGAGGAGCGGTCAAACGGCAGTGTATGGCAAAAGAACGTCTCGCCGGTGAGATACTGGAAGTAAGGGTTCTCCACCCAGCGCTCGCACAGCACCTCATCCGACAGGTTGAAGTGTGCTTGAGGATCGCCAGCCCCGCCATCAGCCGGGTCGGCAGCGGCGGCATGCCGGGGCCGTCCGAATAGACGGCACCGAAACGCTCCTCCAGCACCGGCCAGTCGATCGCCTGCGCCAGCCGCACCAGCTCGTGCTTCATGTTGATGATCTGATCGAGCCTGGAGCGGAACAGATCCTGCTCTCCCGTCTCGCGCTTCTCGCGTGGCTTGGACATTCGCCGTCCCCTCGATTCGCCGCCGCCGAACCGAGTGAATCAGGAGGGTTCTGTGTGG
>NZ_FUIG01000051.1:0-404 GCF_900149755.1 Mesorhizobium delmotii
ACCGCCGAGACCGAACTCGAAGTCGTCGAAGGCATGCAGTTCGACCGCGGCTATCTCTCGCCCTACTTCGTCACCAACGCCGACAAGATGGTTGCGGATCTGGAAGACGCCTACATCCTTCTCCATGAGAAGAAGCTCTCCAACCTGCAGGCCATGCTGCCGATCCTCGAGGCTGTCGTCCAGACCTCGAAGCCGCTGGTCATCATCTCGGAAGACGTCGAAGGCGAGGCTCTGGCCACGCTCGTCGTCAACAAGCTGCGTGGCGGCCTGAAGATCGCCGCCGTCAAGGCGCCGGGCTTCGGTGATCGCCGCAAGGCCATGCTGGAAGACATCGCCATCCTCACCGGTGGCCAGGTCATTTCCGAAGACCTCGGCATCAAGCTCGAGAATGTCGGCCAAAACAA
>NZ_FUIG01000051.1:414-38946 GCF_900149755.1 Mesorhizobium delmotii
GACGCGGACTCGGCCGCCGGCCTGCTGGTCACCACCGAAGCCATGATCGCGGAGGCTCCGAAGAAGGAGTCGGCTGGCGGCGGCATGCCTGGCGGCATGGGCGGCGGCGGCATGGGCGGCATGGGCGGCATGGATTTCTAATCCAGCTCATCAGCCTTCTGATATGGAAAGGGCGGCCGAGAGGTCGCCCTTTTGAATATTGACCAATGGCTTTCCAGGAAAGTCGAGGCTCACGCCAATGCGGTCGCGCCGCACTAAGGACTACAACTTCGTCCGCATTCATTCGGCGCTTCGCGCCACCTCGGCCATGGCCGCCCGGCTCGCCGACGAGCGATCTCAGATATCGTTGCGCCGACCGAAGCGAAGGAAGCTGAGCAGCTGTCCGCTAAGCGCGCCCTACAAAAAGATGAAGATTAACAGGATTTTAATTGTAAACAGTATGACAAGGCTGCTCTTCCAAATCTTTTGAGAAACCACATGCCGATAATCAGACGCTCCCCCCAACCAACTGCAACGTTCGCGCAGCGACTTCAACTCCGAATGTCTGCAAAGCGGGTAAGCCAATCTGAACTCGCTAGACTGGTTGGCTATACGCCAACTGCTATCTGGAACTGGCTCCAGGGCAACACACTACCGAGAGCTGAGACCCTGGCGGCCTTGGCAAATATATTGGAGGTGACTGAAGACTGGTTGCGCGATGGCGACCCAGTAAAGGCTGCGGAGGATGTAAGCGAAGAAAAAGCGCTGGAGCCCAAAACCATGGCCGAAATGATAGAGCACCTCAGAGCCAACATCGCAAACCTTACTGGATATGAGATAGAGCGTGTAAAGCTGACGCTGGAATTTAGCTCCGGCTAATTTCAAACTGATCCACTATGCAAAAAGTGGGCGTTGAATCCCTCCAAAATGTGTATTATGTTACACGGAGCGCTCTTATGGAACGCGACAGCCGGAAGCTGATCAAACTGCTTGAGGAGGATGGGTGGTTTGAGATCGGCATCACCGGCTCGCATCATCATTTCAAGCATCCAACGAAACTTGGAAAAGTGACAATCCCCCACCCTCGTAAAGATATACCGATTGGCACGGTTCGGGCGCTGATGAAGCACGCGGGGCTGCTCAACAAAGCAAGATAAGAGAATGCGCTACATCGCTTTTATTCGCAAAGATCCTGATAGCGTCTATGGCGTCGACTTTCCCGATATGCCGGGCTGCATTTCGGCTGGCGACACGATAGACGAGGCTGTGCGCAACGCTGTCGAGGCGCTTTCCGGTCATGTTCGAATGCTGGAGGCCGACGGCGATCCGGTGCCTTCCCCTCGCGATTTCGATGCGATTGCAAATGATCCAGAACTTGCGGAGGATCGCGAAGGCGCTATGACGACGGTCGTTCCGCTGATCCGTGACCGTGGTTCCACAACGCGTATCAATGTATCCTTCGATCTCGGCCTGCTTGAAGCTATCGATGCCACGGCGCGTGAACGGGGACAAACCCGCTCTGCCTTCCTTGCTTCGGCCGCACGCAAAGAGATTGTTGACTAGTCGTGCAGACGAGGGGCTGGCTAGGGCCGAGCCCGTCAAGCTCAAACAAGCAGTATCAGCGTGCCGTTACATTGCAGTGACCTCTTTGGCGGGCAATGCACCTTCTATCAGGGCGGCGACTTCGTCGGCCACCGCCAGCACCTGGGCACGGTCGCGGGTGGCGCGCGCGATCACCATCAGCCCTTCCAGTGATGATTCGACAAGCAGCGCCAGGGCGCGGGCGCGGCGCTCGGGCACCCCTGCCCTGACGAAGGCCGCCTGCAGCAAGCCTATCCATTGCTCGAAGGCCGAGCGGCACAGTTCGGCCAGTTCCGGCACGTCGGCCGGCGAGTCCAGCACCACGGGTGCGATCGGACAGCCAAGTGTGAACTGATTGTCCTCCAGCATGCGCGCGACCGACTGGTAGATATGGTGTACGGCCACCGCCGGATCTTTTTCGGCGGCCAGCTCTTCGCCAAGCCTTTGCGTCACCTGGTCAACGCTGTCACGCGTGACTTCGATGACCAGTTGGTCCTTGCCGCCCGGAAAATGAAAATAGAGCGATCCTCTTGGCGCAGCGGAGGCGCTCAAGATGTCGTTGAGCGAGGTGCCGTGATAGCCGCGCTGCCTCAGCAGCAGCGCCGTCGCCTCGATCATGCGGGTGCGAGTATCGTTCGCCATGTCAACCTCTGTCAGGAGTGAACATTATAGGCCTTGCGCTGAATATGACAATCGGTTTACATAATATGTAGATCAGTCTATATATTCCGACGCCGTTTCATCGAAGAGGAGAACGACAAATGACCATCCGTGAAGCAGAGGCCCAATGGCAGGGGTCGTTAAAAGAAGGTTCTGGACGGCTGCGGCTCGGCAGCGGCGTCTTCGAAGGTGCCTATTCCTTCCCGTCGCGCTTCGAGAACGGTCCCGGCACGAATCCCGAGGAACTGATTGCGGCGGCGCATGCCGGCTGCTTTTCGATGGCGCTGAGCGCCATACTGGGCAGCGGCGGTCATGTCCCCGTACGGATCCACACCGTCGCCAAGGTGCATCTCGGAACGAGCACGGCCGGACCGACGCTCACCCGCATCGACCTTGAAACGGAAGCCGAAATCCCGGGCCTGGCGCCCGAGGAATTCCAGCGCCTTGCCCAATCGGCGAAAGCAACATGCCTCGTTTCCCGCGCTTTGGCCGGTGTGGCTGATATCAGGCTCAAGGCCGACCTCGTCACGGCCGCCGCTGCGGAAAAATGAAATCAGGAGACACCGAGATGAAACGGGGTAGCAGCATGGTCGTCCTTGCAGACGACCAATCCAGACAGACGGCCGAGATCATGCGACGCTTCAACGACGTGTTCCAAAATCATGATCCGTCGGCACTCCCGGGCCTGGTGGCCGAGGACTGCGTCATCGAAAACACCGTGCCGGCGCCGGATGGCGCCCGCCATGCCGGCCGGGAGGCATGCGTGCGGCTGTGGTCGGCGATCGCCAGCGAACCAGGCACGCGCTTCGATATTGAAGAGACGATCGTCGCCGGTGAACGGGCGACAATCCGCTGGCGTTACTGGCGTGCCGACGGCAACTCCATCCGTGGCGTCAATCTGATGCGCGTAGCGGACGGGCTGATCGTCGAGGCGATGGGATACGTCAAGGGGTAGCGCCAACAGGCGCTACCGGCCGGTCAGTCAGCGCCAGTTTTGCGCCGAGCGCGACGAAGGCGCCGGCGAAGGTGCGGCGCATCCAGGTCAGCACCATCGGCCGCGACACGACATGGCTGCGGATCGAGGCGGCGAAGATGCCGTAGCCGGCAAAGACGACGAAGGTCAAAAGCATGAAGACGGTGCTGAGCTCCAGCATCTTCGACAGCGCATGCGGTTCGGTGGTGCTGACGAACTGCGGCAGGAAGGCGAAGAAGAAAATCGACAGCTTTGGGTTGAGGATGTTGATGAGGATGCCCGAGGTGATCACCTTGCCGACTGAGCGCGGCGCGACATCGTGCCCGACGTTCAAGCTGCCGCTCTCCTTCAGCGTGTTCCACGCCATGTAGAGCAGATAGGCGACGCCCAGATATTTCAGCGTCTCGAAGGCGACCGCGCTGGTGTGCAGCAGCGCCGCCAGTCCGGTGATGGCCGCGGCCATATGCGGGATGATGCCCCGCGTGCAGCCGGCGAGCGGGCGACGATCCGCTTCTATATCGGACCCCGGACGTCAAGGCTCCGTTGTCCTGTTCAGCGGCGGTGTTTTGGAAAGGCCTTAATTTGAACTTCGGCTTGCGAACCCGGGTGTGGTCTTTGCCGGGTTCTGCAGCAGGGTGTGTCCATGACCCGCAGCGGAAGTTCGCTCGCCCTCGATTGGACTTTGATTTTTGGGAGTTGATTTGCTGCAATACAATAAGAATGCTACCATATTTAGTCGCCAATATTTTTTGCTGATTAGCGACCAGCCTGCCAAAACGTAGGGCGCGTTCGTCCGCCGCGAAGTCCATCTCGGATTAGCGGGCGCGAGTTCGCGTTACCGGATATGTGCACATCCAGAAGAGCATCACGAGGTTCGCCGGCATAGGTGCGGCCCCGTGCCTCAGATTCCGCTTGCATGCATGAACAGCCACCACGGGCACCGGCCAGCGCGCGCGGCGTTGAAGATAAAGCAACGCATCCGAACCCAAGGAGATCGTCATGAATGATATTCAGGAGCGCGGCGAAGCCGCAATCGCAACCCCGTCAGCGCGAAGGGTCGACATCAAGCTCGAAGTCGTCGTCATCCCCATTTCGGACGTTGATCGAGCCAAGCGATTTTACGGCGGCTTGGGTTGGAGGCTCGACGCCGACATCACAGGCGACGAATTTCGTGTCATCCAGTTTACGCCTCCGGGCTCCCCGTGTTCGATAGTCTTCGGCGCAGGGGTCACCCCAGGGCCCTATGCCCGGGTCGAGCTCGATGTCCTCGAAAGCGTTGGCGAGCTCGTCGTGTCAGACATCGAGGCAGCGCGCGCCGAACTCGCCGATCGCGGTGTCGACGTGAGCGAGGTGTACCACTATGCCGGCCGTGAAGGCCGTGTCAGCGGTCCGGACCCTGAGCGGCGCAGCTACTCCTCGTGGGCCTCCTTCAGCGATCCGTCCGGAAATGTCTGGCTGTTGCAGGAGGTCACTGCGCGAGCGCCCGGCCGCGTCGACGCTGACGACACCACATTTGTATCGTCGGCCGAGCTCGCGGCCGCGCTCCGGCGCGCGTCTGCGGCCCATGGCGAGCACGAGAAGCGGACAGGCGGCCAGCGTGATGAGAACTGGCCGGACTGGTATGCCGAGTACATGATGGCCGAGCAGGCTGGCAAGCCGCTGCCGCTGTAAGGATTGGATCACGACGTCATTTGAAACGGCAGCATCGACGCAATAGTAACCGTTTGATCGAGGAGCCAGCGCCCTCGGCGGCTCAATCGAAGTGCAGGGCGTGCGCATCCCGGCACCGACCACGCTTTGAGGCGTTAACGATAATGTTTTGATGTTTCTCGGGCAGCCGCGCTTGCACGCGACCGTGCTCTATCTGCGGGCGCAGAGCGGCCTCCATCTGGCGCTATTTCATGGCCGACGGCAACTCGCTGCGCGGCGTCAACCTGATGCGCGTCGAGAGCGGGCGGATCGTCGAGGCGATGGGCTATGTGAAGAAGGGGTAGCGCTGGCGGCTCTACCGCTCGGTCAGCGCCAGTTTTGCGCCGAGCGCGACGAAGGCGCCGGCGAAGGTGCGGCGCATCCAGGTCAGCACCACCGGCCGCGACACCACATGGCTGCGGATCGAGGCGGCGAAGATGCCGTAGGCGACAAAGACGACGAAGGTCAAAAACATGAAGACGGTGCTGAGTTCCAGCATCTTCGACAGCGCATGCGGTTCGGTGGTGCTGACGAACTGCGGCAGGAAGGCGAAGAAGAAAATCGACAGCTTTGGGTTGAGGATGTTGATGAGGATTCCCGAGGTGATCACCTTGCCGACTGAGCGCGGCGCGACATCGTGCCCGACGTTCAAGCTGCCGCTCTCCTTCAGCGTGTTCCACGCCATGTAGAGCAGGTAGGCGACGCCCAGATATTTCAGCGTCTCGAAGGCGAGTGCGCTGGTGTGCAGCAGCGCCGCCAGACCGGTGATGGCGGCCGCCATATGCGGAATGATGCCGAGCGTGCAGCCGAAAGCAGCGATGATGCTGGCGCGCGCGCCACGCGAAAGCCCGGCGCTCAGCGTATAGAGAACGCCAGTGCCGGGCGAAGCCACGACAATCAGCGAGGTCAACAAGAATTCGATGCTCACGGATGATCCTCCGGCGTTGTTCCCTGCCGCCGGCAGCGTAGCCAGCGAACCGCGCGGGCACAAGCCAGCCCGGGGGCCGGTAGTGTCTCATTTCAAGCATTGACCCTGAAGCGACATTCGCATTGAGGTCAACAGCCAGTCTGGTTGACTGGCTGCCGCATCGGCGCATAGTCGTCGACTTACGCGATGTCCCCTTTGGGGAACAGTCGTATGAGGGGAGGCAAGCCATGGAAGTCGCTGATGGCGCACGTGTCGACGTTCACGTCCCGTATATTCTCGTCCATTCCGATCGTGAGATCAGGCGTCTCAGCCATCAGGCGGGCATCATTAACCCGATCACGCGAAGAATCTTGCTGTCTGCGGGCATAAGACCCGGGATGCGCGTGCTCGACGTCGGCTGTGGCGCGGGCGACGTTACATTCCTGGTTTCCGAGATGGTTGGCAGCGAAGGTCAGGTCATCGGCGCAGATCGGGCTCCGGCGGCTCTTGCGGCGGCGGAAGGGCGCGCGGCGGCGCATCCGCTCCAGAATGTCAGCTTCCGTGAAGGCGATCCCGCGGCACTCTCGTTCGACCGACCGTTCGACGCCGTGATCGGCCGCTATGTTCTGATGTTTCAAGCCGATGCTGTGGCCATGCTGCGTGGCGTCGCTCGTCACCTCCGGCCTGGAGGGACCATCGTCTTCCATGAGCCGGATTGGGACGGCTGTCGATCCAGCCCGCCAGCGCCGACCTACGACGACTGCTGTCGATGGATCGTCGAGACGTTCCGGCGCAGCGGTATCGAGACCAATATGGGTATCAAGCTCGATGCGGCTTTCCGCGCGGCTGGATTGACCGCGCCCTCAATGCACTTGGAGGCGGTTGTTGGGGGAACCAAGAGCGGTTTCGACTGGTCACACCAGACCGCTGAACTCATTGTGACGATGCTGCCGGAAATACAGAGCCGGGGAGTTGCGACGGCCGCTGAGGTCGATATTGAAACTTTGGGACAGCGCATGCAGCTCGAAATCGAGGCGGGTAGCGTGATCGTGAGCCGCTCGGAAGTGGGCGCCTGGTCGCGTGCCCCGACCTAGTGACAAGACTGGAGCGACAGGGTAGCCCGTACCAATCCTTCTCCGGGGTTCTGGGCGGCTGCCTCGCAGGAAAGACCAAGGCGAATATCCCGCTCTTGGCAACGTGCTTGTTCTGGCAGATGAACCGAACGGCGACTTCCCACCCATTCCGGGCGCGCTCCCTCGTCTGATCGCTTCCTCAGGCAAACCATGCACTGCTTGCCCTGGTATCACCACGATCGGCCTGACCTTCGATACGACCCTTCACTGCGAAAGAGACCAGTCTGGAACGCTTCTTGACGACGATGCCGTATAATCTAGAACTTGTCCTTGCGCCGTGACCACCTCCTCCTGAAGCAGGATAATCGTCATGTGTCACAAATCCTTTGGATCGCAGGAGCTGACAAAAGGCGAGGTCGTGGCGCATGCCGTGTCCTGCGCCGCAGCCGTTTTCTCGGCCCGCACGGCTTTCATGATCCTTCGCTCAGGCAGAGAAATGCTTGCGGCAGCCCTCGTGCTCGGACTTTGCGCAACTGCGAGCGCCGATGACGTACTTTTCGAAAACGTCCGCATCTTCGACGGAAAGGGCGCCGCACTTTCGGCCCCATCGAATGTGCTGGTCGAGGGCAATGTGATCGCGCGGATCTCGACAAGTCCCATCGCGGCCGAAGGCGCGCGGCGCATTGCCGGCAACGGGCGAACGCTGATGCCGGGGCTGATCGATGCGCATTGGCACGCAATGCTGATTGCGTCCACACCGGCAGAGGCGATGGGCGACGTCGGCTTCGCCAATCTTGCGGCCGGCGACGAGGCGACGGATACGCTGATGCGCGGCTTCACCACCGTTCGCGACGTGGGCGGGCCGGCGTTCGGCCTCAAGCGCGCGATAGATCAAGGCATCATAGCGGGACCGCGCATCTATCCGTCCGGAGCCATGATCACCGTGACCAGCGGGCATGGAGATTTCCGCCAGCTCAGCGACTTGCCTCGGACGATCGGCGGCTTGTTCACTCCAATGGAGAGGAACGGCGGCAGCATAGTTGTGGACAGCCCCGACGAGGTGCGTTTGCGTGCCCGCGAGCAGCTCATGCAGGGGGCCGCGCTGCTAAAGTTGACAGCGGGCGGTGGAGTGTCGTCGCCCCACAGCCCGCTCGACGTCACCACCTTCACCGAGCCCGAACTGCGGGCTGCTGTTGAAATTGCCGAGAATTGGGGCACCTACGTCGCCGCGCACGCCTTCACCTCGGATGCGATCCGGAAGGCTATCGCGGCTGGTGTTAAGTGCATCGAACACGGCTTCCTCATGGACGAGGCAACCGCCAAGCTGATCGCCGAAAAGGACATTTGGCTGAGCTTGCAGCCGCTTCCCGAATTGATGAGGACAGGCCTCCAAGAGGGTTCGGTCGAGCGAGCCAAGGCCGATGAGGTGTGGCCGGGCATCGGCAGGACCTACGAACTCGCGGAGAAATACAAGATCAAGACGGCATGGGGCACCGATGTCCTGTTCTCCCGCGCGTTGGCGAAGCAGCAGGGGGCAATCCTGGCGTCGCTTGTGCGTTGGTACACGCCTGCCGAAGCGCTCGTCATGGCGACCGGGACCAATGCCGAGCTGCTCGCGCTGTCGGGCCTTCGCAACCCCTATCCGGGGAAACTCGGCCTGATCGAAGAAGGCGCGCTCGCGGACCTCCTGCTCGTCGAAGGCAATCCGCTGGAGAACCTCGACGTGGTGGCCGATCCTGCCAACAACTTCAAAATCATCATGAAAGATGGCCTTATCTACAAAAACACGCTGACCCAGTGAGGAACGACTGAGCCGCCTGTCTCTACTGGACGCCGCCGATGGCCTGCTGGCCGCAGAGCGCTGGCATTCCACAGCCGAGTGACAAGGAATGGCCGCTTCCCACCCGAGGTGGAAATTCTGAGACACTATCTGAGGCCCGTTATCACAGCGTCGGCAGCCCATGGCTGTGGCGCGCCATCAGGCAATCGTCGCCACCGGGCATGCAGGCGCGGCAGACGTCCGGTCGGACCTCGTAGATGCCGCAGGCGGTCGACTTGCCGACCTCGCCGGAAAGTGCCGAACAGCGCACGCCGTCGCAGCGCATGCCGGCTTCGTCGGCGGCCACATAGTCTTGCGGGATCCGGTCGAGCTGCGCATCATCTTCCGTCGAAAAGCGCGGCCATTCGGCCGAATAGGAACAGCAGGCGCCGCAGCTCTGGCAATCGAAGCGAGGGGCGGCGCCTTCCTCCAGAGACGAAAAGTCTCCGGCGCTCGCCAAGGCAAGCAGCCCTGACGCAACCGGATGCGGATCGGCGTTTCGCGGCAAGGGCGCTATTTCTTCTTCCTACTCTTGCGCGACGCCACTTCCGCCGGCGACTTGAACAGATCGGTCGCTGCCTCGGCTGTAACGTCGGCTTTGGGCGCGGCGGCCGGCTTGGCCAACTTTGCGGTGGCAGCGGATGTCGCCGGCTGGTCCTTGGCGGAGAATTTTATGGCCATATCAATCCTCGTCGGAGAAACGCGATGATGGCGCATTCGGGTTGCGAAGGCGGCCGATCAGCGCCGAGACCGCCGTGATGTTCATTTCCTCGGGCGACCAGTTCCTGGCCTCCTCGATGTGCCGAGGCGCCAGCTCGCGATGCGTGCTGCCGCTATAGGCGGCATCCTGATGGGTGACGCGCTCATGGGTCTTGGCATTTTCGCGGACATACTCGATCAGATAGTTCGGGCATTCGGAGCGGCCACGCACGCCAAGCCTGACCTGGGCATCGCCATGGGCGCGCCTGCAGCGCTCGAGCTTTTCGAGCACGCGCCGGACATATTCGACCGGCTTGTCGAGCTCTCCTACGACATCGGCGATGGTCGAATCGGCGGCGATCGCCTTTTGCGGGACGCGCTTGGTGGCCATCAGCGTTTGCCCACGCGCTTCGGCGCGGCGGCGAGCGCGGCGGCCGCAGCCATATCGTCGGCTTCCTTTTCCAGGCGCAATTCGCGCAGCCGCGCGGTCTTGGCTTCCCGGGCCTGGCTGACGGCATCCTGCTCGGAAATGATGCGGTTGAGCGACATGGACTGGGTCTGGGCCTTGCTGAAGACGGATTCGGCCTGGTCGCGGGATTTCTTTGAAGTGGCGGTCAAGGTCTTTCTCCCGGTTCGGAGCGTAATGCCGAGCGAGACCGGTCTTTCGACCAGGACCACGCACAAAGCAATACGGTAGTCGGATTCAAATTGCTGAGCATCCTTAACACGTTCAAGCGAACGCGCGGTGCTCTTTTCGAATTTTGAGGCGCCCCAAATGCAAAAGGCCAGGCATTGCCTGACCTCCCGCTGAGGCGCCGCGCGTCCTTTTGGACGCGCTGACACTTTTCATCTGCGCATGATCCTTCGGAAACGATGTTTCCCGGGTCATGCGCTGGAATCCGCCGTTCGCCAGTGCCAGTACATCCGTGGTCACCGGCGAGGCTGAATTCCGTTTTAGGCCGCCTTCAGCTGATCGGCGGACATCTTGCCCGACTTGTTGTCGCGGACCATCTCGTAGCCGAGCTTCTGGCCCTCGACGATGTCGCGCATTCCGGCGCGCTCTACGGCTGAGATGTGGACAAAAACGTCGGCCGAGCCGTCGTCAGGCTGAATAAAACCAAAACCCTTGGTGGCGTTGAACCATTTAACTGTGCCTGTGCTCATAACGAACCCTTTCCGTGGCAAATATTCGTTCGCCGTCATGCGAATGCACAACAGCGTTTGTCTCGATTTTGATGGGGGAAGTTCGTCAAAGGCGCGCCTGGACACGCGGATAACAAAAGTCGGTCAAACAAATATCGACGAATTGCTTTTAGACTTCTTTTGGCGCCGTGTCAATTTTTTGCTTTCGCCGTGTCGTACGCACAGGAGTTGTCCGGGTTAGATAGCACACGAGTTGTCCGGTTTTCTGTCTCCGTGAGGAGGCGGATCTGGCGCCGAACGGGGCCAGCGCCAGTCGTTAAAAAAATTGCACGATGCCGGGAACCATTTTGGCATCCGTGCATTTTTAGTATCGTCAGCAGTTCATGAGAGCAATCTCAGGAAAGGCTGACACAAAGGACGCCTCCCGTGCGATAAAACGCGCGAGGGGCGTTCTTTTGTGGTGAGCGGCGACCGCCACTTCGCCCTGGCCGCCAGGGCTGTCGCCTCACCGATGCCCGACGGCCGTTTGGGTGATCAGCGTAGTTGCCATTCGCGGCGTTCTGGAAGCCCGCCTTTGATCGGACCGGACTGGCTCCGGCCATTTCTGCTTCGCCGCTTCCGCGGACCAGTAATCTCGGAACCGAAAAACCAGCCGCCCGTTTCCCAAACGGTAGGTTAATCCCAGGAGATGCGGCCATGGTGAACAGGGATCAGGTTGTGGGCCTAGCCAAGCAGCTCAAAGGTTCGGTGAAGAAAGCCGCCGGAAAGGCCACCGGCAACAGGCGCGTCCAGGCTGAAGGCGCGGCCGATATGATCGCCGGCAAAATGCAGAAGGCCTATGGCGACATGAAGGACAAGCTCAGGAAGGTGCTCTGATCCCTGCGCTGCCGTTTCAACAGCAATGAGGAAAGCGGCTTAGGCGGCCTTTTGTTTGCTTTCGGTTGCTGCCGTTACAAGTTCAGGCTTTTGGAGAAAGCGTTGGTGAAGGCGACCTCGCCATGGTCACCGATGGCTTGGCCAAGCACCACCTCCAAGCTGTCGCTGGTCACCCGCGCCAGCGCGAAGCCGCCCATATAGGCAGCCTTCGGCTTGATCAGGTCGAGCCCATCGCTGCGGTAGATCATCGGTATCTCGTGCTGGTGGCCATGGAAGATGCCGATGACGTTGTAGCTCTTCAGCGCCGCCAGCAGCGCCTGCCGGTCCGCCTCGCTCCACCAGTGCGGCGCACCAGTGCCGTCATCGTCGAAGGTTCCTTTGGCGGCATCCCACCGTTCGATCGAAAAAACATCCCAGCCATAGTGCTGGAACAGGATGACGGGGCGGCCGCCCGCCGCGTGGGCCGCCAAATCCTGCTTCAGCCATGGCAGGCCGGAGACCGCGCCGTGGCCGGTGTCGCCGGCAAAACGATGCGTCTGGACGAGATGCAGGCCGCCCCAGTCCCATGAGTAGCAGTCGGTGTCGACATCGTAGTCGGTTACCGGCACCGGCGGCTTGAAGAACACGCCGGCACGATGGTTGACCTCGACATAATCGCGCATTTCGCGGCGATACCAGTCGACGTGGTTCGGCGGACCGTTCTGGTCGAGATCATGGTTGCCGAGCCCGACATAGACCGGCACATGCACGCGATCGGGGCCGACGCCCTGCTGGTATCGCTGGCTGAACTGGAGCAGCTGCGTTCCTTCGCTGGGCTGGGTGACCTGGCCGCCGCCGTCGTCGGTCATGTCGCCGCCGACGACGAGGCCGAGCGGCGTGCCGATACGGCTGCCGGCCGAGCGCAGGCCGGTGGCGATGCCGTTGATTTCGGCCGGCCACTCCTTCTCGCCAACACCGTTCAACGCGGCGACGCTGCGCAGCAAGGCGGCGTCGGTCTTGCCTTCCTGCTGACAATTGGGGCTCAGCCCGCTGGCCATGCGGCAGGCATGGACATCTGCGACGAACAGGAAGGTGGCGTCGACAGGCGGAACGCGCTGCCCGGTCTGTCCGAGCGCCGGTCGCGCAAGCGCGCCGGCCGCAGCAAACCCCGCCGCCCGCGCCAGGAAGCTGCGCCGGGAGAGTGACCCTGCCGCGATGCGATTCATGGCGCGAAATTCAGCACAGCCGGCGCCTCTTCGTCCAGTTGCCGCGAACATGTCGACACGGCGCCGCAGGTCTGGCATTGCTTTCAGTGTCAGGACTCAACTTGCGCGGGCAGACGAGGACGCTATGAAGACTATATCCATCGGCACGATATTCACCATCCTGGCGAGCGCCGCTCATGGTGCCGAGTGCATTGACGCCAAGGCTGCCAAGGCCGGCTTCATTCTCGAAAGGCCCGGCATCCACAGCGAGTTTCGACCGGCGGCGGGTGGAATGGTGTCGGTTGCCAACGAATACCAGTCCCAATCGCCGCAGACGCAGTTTCTGTTCGGCGGCTTGATCGAGGTGTTTCGCGACAGCGAGACCGGTCAGCTTGCCATGATCCCATTTTCCGATCTCAGAAAGCTGTTTCCGCTCAAGGCCGGGGCGAAAAGCAAGACCGTGTTCGTCCGCCTCGCAGCAAACAAGCAGCCGAAGGGCACCGAGACGCTCGAGTTCAACGTCAAGGGCAAGGAGACGTTCAGCCTGGGCGACTGCAAATACAACGTGCTCGCCGTCACGCAGACGATCAAGAACGAGGCCGGCAAGACGCAGGATGAATTCACCGCGCTCTACGCGCCCGACCTGCAAGCGGTTCTGGCCAGGCGCTATGACGAGGGCACCAACGCCGAAAGCGTGGTCGGCTACGAGGTCATCAAACCGCTGCCGAATTAAGTCCCGGCAGGGCAGAGGGCGACTGGCGCTCCGGCATCAAAAGGCTTTGTACTGCCGCAGCACCCTGCGACGTCGCTTCGCAACTGCTTCGCCCTTGGATGACGAAGCTGGGGAAGCTCCCTGCTCCAGCGCGTTCAGGCAATCGCGCAGCACGCCTGAATCCTGCGCCGTCTTGGCGATCGACATGGCGCCGGAATAGGTCGCGACCGCAAGCGCGGCGAAGCGCTGCGGATCGGTGTCCTGCTCCCTGCCCGCTTGCTGGTCGGCCCTGACCTTGTCGGCGATCGCCTGACGCCATGCCGAAAAGATGCTGGCAAGGGCAGCTCGGAAATCCGCATCGGCAAGCGACAGTTCATGCGCCAGGTTGTTGAGCGGGCAACCGCGCACGAAACCCTGTTGCTCCAGTTCCGCCGCCACGGCCTCGAACACGTTGCGCACGCCCTCGCGCGCCGAGCCTGCCGCGTGCACCGGCGCGATCCATGTTGCTTCGACGGCCGCGGCGACCCGCTCCTCGATCACCGCCAGCGCCAGCGCTTTCTTGGTCGGGAAATGATGATGCAGTGCGCCGCCGGTGACGCCTGCCGCCGCCATCAGGTCGCCGAGGCTGGAAGCGTGGTAGCCGCGCGCCTGAAACGAGGCTTCGGCGACATCGAGCACGCGTTTGCGCAGGCCTTCCGGGTCGTTGGTGCGTTTCCCGGGCCGCACCTTTGGGCGAGCGGTAATCTCTGCTGACATTCCACACGATAGCAGATTGACAAAACAGGACAACCGGTCTGTTTTAAAACAGGATGAATACGCTGTTTTGGAGATTGCGCAATGAGCCTGCCCCCGAATGCCCCGTCGAAATCCCGCCTCAACGCCTCGCCGGTCGTCGAACTCAGGCAGTACACGCTGAAACCCGGCCGGCGGGAGACGCTGATCGGCATCTTCGACGGTCACCTGATCGAGGGTCAGGAAGCGGCAGGGATGACCATCATCGGTCAGTTTCGCGATCTCGACCGGCCTGACAGGTTCGTCTGGCTGCGCGGCTTCGACGGCATGGTCGCGCGGAAAAATGCACAGACCGCTTTCTACGAGGGACCCGTCTGGGCGGCCTGGCGCGATGCCGCCAACGCCACGATGATTTCCTTCGACGACGTGCTGTTGCTGAAACCGGCATGGCCGGGCGCCGGTTTCGATCTGTCGGGATCGCAACGAGCAGCCTTGCATGGTTACGAAAAGGCAAGCGGAGACAATCGCTTGTCGGATATTGTTGTCATCAAGATTCATCATCTGCGGCCCGGCGCCGAAACCGACTTCGCCAGTCACTTCGAAACCGATGCCATTCCCACCCTGGCGGCACTTGGCGCGCGGCCACTTGCCGCTTTCGTCACCGAGCATGCCGAAAACAGCTTTCCCCGCCTGCCGGTGCGATCAGGCGAAAACGTCTTCATCAGCGTCGCCGCCTTCGACAGCGCGGACGCCCATGCCTGCCACGAGGCAGCCCTTGCCAGTTCCCCGGAGTGGCAGGCATTCGAGCGGGAGGCCCAGTCATGTCTGGCTAGATCGACCGAGACCTTGCGCCTATCTCCAACCTCACAGTCGCTGCTTGCGCGGTGAGAGGCGAGCCTCTTCCTTGTCCCCCTGCGTTCCTTCAACCGATTTGCATTCTTGCCGCCCACAATCTCCGCTTGAAGCCATTTGTGCAACGCGATACGCCGGTGCCGAATTCGACAGATCGGAGAGACATGTGAGCGCGCCAGAGACCAGAACCGAAACCGACACGTTCGGTCCCATCGAGGTCGCCGCCGACCGTTACTGGGGCGCCCAGGCGCAGCGTTCGCTGGGCAATTTCAAAATCGGCTGGGAAAAGCAGCCGGCGTCGATCGTTCGCGCGCTCGGCATCGTCAAGCGGGCGGCGGCCGAAACCAATATGGAGCTGAAGCGGCTCGACCCGGCCATCGGCAAGGCGATCATCGAAGCCTCCCAGGAAGTCATCGACGGCAAGCTGAACGATCATTTCCCGCTGGTCGTCTGGCAGACCGGCTCGGGCACGCAATCCAACATGAACGCCAACGAGGTGATCTCCAATCGGGCGATCGAACTGCTGGGCGGCGTCATGGGGTCGAAGAAACCGGTGCACCCCAACGACCACGTCAATATGAGCCAGTCGTCGAACGACACCTATCCGACGGCGATGCACATCGCCTGCGCCGAGCGCATCGTGCACGACCTGTTGCCGGCGCTCAGGCATTTGCACGCCGCGCTGGAGGCCAAGACCAAAGCTTTCGCCCACATCGTCAAGATCGGCCGCACCCACACGCAGGACGCGACGCCCCTCACCCTTGGCCAGGAATTCTCAGGCTATGCCGCGCAGGTCGCCTCCTCGATCAAACGCATCGAGATGACGCTGCCCGGCTTGCAGGAACTGGCGCAAGGCGGCACCGCAGTCGGTACCGGTCTCAACGCACCGGTCGGTTTTGCAGAGAAGGTGGCGGCGCGCATCGCCGCGATCACTGGCATCGGCTTCGTCACCGCGCCGAACAAGTTCGAGGCGCTGGCGGCCCATGATTCCATGGTGTTCTCGCATGGCGCCATCAACGCCTGCGCCGGCGCCCTGTTCAAGATTGCCAACGACATTCGTCTGCTCGGCTCCGGCCCGCGCTCCGGCCTTGGTGAACTGTCGCTGCCGGAAAACGAGCCGGGTTCGTCGATCATGCCGGGCAAGGTCAACCCCACCCAGTGCGAGGCGTTGACGCAGGTCTGCGTGCAGGTGTTCGGCAACAATGCGGCACTGACCTTCGCCGGCAGCCAGGGCCATTTCGAGCTCAACGTCTACAATCCGCTGATGGCCTATAATTTCCTGCAGTCGGTGCAGCTGCTCGCCGACGCCTCCATTTCCTTCACCGACAATTGCGTCGTCGGCATCGAAGCGCGGAAAGACAACATCAAGGCCGCCCTCGACCGCTCGCTGATGCTGGTGACGGCACTGGCGCCGACCATCGGCTACGACAATGCCGCCAAGATCGCCAAGACCGCGCACAAGAACGGTACGACCTTGCGCGAGGAAGCGCTGGCCACCGGGCTGGTCAGCGAAGCCGATTACGACCGCCTGGTGCGGCCGGAGGACATGACGCATCCGGGATGATCTTGCGCTGATCGCAAAAACGTTACTGCTGTGAACGATCTGTAACCAATTCCGCATCTTTGGTGAACAGTCGACCTGATCTATCTGGGGGGACACCACAACCCCTTCCGGAGAGAGCTCACCATGTCCACCAACACGTCCGTTGCCGGTTCCGGCACAGTTTCCAACGCCTCGGCCACCATCCTGCTTGGCCGCGTCCTGCTTTCAGTCATCTTCGTGCTTTCCGGTTTCGGCAAGCTCACTGCGATCGCCGGCACCGCCGGTTACTTCGGCAGCATGGGCCTGCCGATGCCGACCGTAACGGCCGTTGTCGTCGGCCTGATCGAGCTGCTCGGCGGTCTCGCCATCCTCATCGGCTTTCAGACCCGGATTACAGCCTGGGTGCTGGCAGTCTTCACCGTCGCCACGGGACTGGTCGCCCACACCGGCTGGGCCGATCAGATGCAGATGATCAGCTTCATGAAGAACCTGGCGATTGCCGGCGGCTTCCTCGTGCTGGCTTCCTCGGGCGCAGGCGCCTATTCGGTCGACGCCAAGCGCGGCTGAAGCGGGCCAGGAACGATTTGCAGCAAGGGGCGCGGAATTTTCCGCGTCCCTTTTTCGTTGTCGGTTTATCCAGACTTTCGCCGGGCCGAGTGGCCTGACCCGAATTTCTGCTAAGGTGGAGGCGTCGGGGAGGAACAGGCCAACCGGCCTGGCCGACATCGGAGGTGACCAATGCCCCGCAATGCGCTGCTTCTGTTTTCCCGACTGCTTCTCGCCGCGCTATTCGTTCCGTCCGGCTTCCACGCGCTTAGCGACATTGCCGGCACATCAGGTTATTTTGCCGGCCTCGGCCTGCCGCTGCCGACACTCGTAGCCTGGGCGACGGGCCTGTTCGAGCTGATCGCCGGACTGCTTATCCTCGTCGGCCTCAACACCTCGATCGTGGCGCTCCTGCTTGCCGCCTTCTGCATCGCGGCAGGCTTCATCGGCCATTTTGGCCAGGGCGGCGACGATCCGACACTGACCTTCATGCACTCACAGATGCTGATGAAGGACATCGCCATATCAGGTGGGTTTCTGGCGCTGGCGATGGCTGGTGCAGGTGCCTATTCGTTCGATGGCCAGGGTTTTGGGATCGACGCCGACGCCACTTGATGAGACAGACTACTTGACCGAAACGCTGGAGCCGCCCTCGACCGCCAGCACCAGCCGGCGGTTGGTGACCCTTGCCAGCTGTGCCAGCCGGCCGGCCGGCCGCTCGCCGTAAAGGTCGGCCAGCGACGCCGGCAGCACCAGCGCCAGCACGCCATTGCCGCGCCTCTCCCATTTCAACCGCGGCATGACGCCCGGCATCGCCGCCGTCAGCAGGTAGACGACGCGCATCACCGCGGCCAGCACGCGGGCGCGCTCGATATAGCGCGGCGTTGCCAGTGCCTTGATTTCCGGCGCGATCGATTCGTTGAAGATGCCCTCATGACGGTATGCGTTGGCCAGCGCCAGGAATGCGCGGCCGGGATGGTCGACGCCGATGAAGGAGGCGTGGGCAATGATGTTGAGCGACTGCTTGCCGCGATATTCGGGATGCGCGCGCCAGCCGATGTCGGCAAGCAGGCAGGCGGCCTGGCGGTAACGCGCCTCGTCGACGGTCTCCTCGATGCCGAAAGCGGCGAATGTCTTGCCCGTCCACTCGACAAGCTCATGCGCGTGGGTGACCGAGCGCGAACGCAGCCGGGCGAGTTCCTCCGAGGCCGAGATCAGCGGATCTGCCCTCTGCTCGGCTTTGTCGAGCAGCGAATAGAGAAAGCCCTCGCGCACGCCCAGCGCTGAGACGATGATCTTGGACGGCTGCATCGCCGCCATG
The DNA here is from genome assembly GCF_900149755.1 of Mesorhizobium delmotii. Taxonomy (NCBI): domain Bacteria; kingdom Pseudomonadati; phylum Pseudomonadota; class Alphaproteobacteria; order Hyphomicrobiales; family Phyllobacteriaceae; genus Mesorhizobium; species Mesorhizobium delmotii. Next base: position 18,704 of record NZ_FUIG01000051.1, read on the forward strand.
ATCTCCTGCAGCACGATGGCGCCATAAGGCAGCAGCGAGCGGCGGTTCTTTGAGACGCCCTCGATACCCCTTATCTTCTCGATCTCGCCCTTGGCGACCTGCTTGAGGAAGTTCGCAGCGCTGTCGATGCCGATCTCGTAATGGTGCATGACGCTCAGCGGATAGCTGGTCATTTCCATGTAGAGCCGGGCCAGGTTTCGCCAGGTGCCGCCGACTGCATAGAACGGCCTGCCCTGCCCGCCTTTCAGGAGCCTTGCCTTCGCGAGCTCGTCGCGCGCTATCTTTCCCGCCTGGGCCAGTGAGTTCTTCGCCATGTCCTGCAGGCGCAGACCGCCCAGCGGCAGCGTGATGCCGTCGCCGATTGCCTCGCCGTCGACGTCGACCAGTTCGAGGCTGCCGCCGCCGAGGTCGCCGGCGATGCCGTTGGCCGGGTGGAAGCCGGAAATGACGCCGAGCGCGGAATAATGCGCTTCCTGGCGCCCGCTCAGCACCTGGACCTCGGTCTTGAGCACATCTTCGGCGCGGTGGATGAAATCGGGGCCGTTGACCGCCTCGCGGGCGGCGGCGGTCGCCAGCACATACATACGCTCGGCGCCGGCCTGCTCGGACAGCGCGCGGAAACGGCGGAATTCTTCCATCGAGCGGGTCACCGCCTCGGGATCGAGCCTTCCGGTCGAAACGATACCGCGACCGAGGCCGGCCAGCATCTTTTCGTTGAACAGCGTGGTCGGCGAGCGCGCCAGCCCCTCATAGACGACAAGACGGATCGAGTTCGACCCGATGTCGATGATGGACAGCGGTCGGCGGTCCTGAAGCCGGCCCTGGGACGTTGAAATCATCAGCCGGTCGCTGCGCCGTTTTTCTTGCGGCGCTTGAACTGCGCGATGCGCTTGGGCGCATGCGATTTCAGCGCATCTCCACGTCCGGAAAGGCTCGGATTGGTCATGAAATATTCCTGCGCGTTGAACGGTTCCTCGCCCTCCTCGAGCGTGGCGCGCCGGGAGGTTCCGTCAGCCAATACGTCGAAACTTTGCTGGTTGTCCATGATGTTGCCCAGCATGATCTGGCCGAGGACTTGTTCATGCACCGTTGGATTGGTGATCGGCACCATGGTTTCGACGCGGCGGTCGAGATTGCGCGGCATCAAATCGGCCGATGAGATGTAGACGACCGCCCCGTCCGACGGCAATCCGTGGCCGTTGCCGAAACAATAGATGCGGCTGTGTTCGAGGAAGCGGCCGACGATCGACTTGGCCCTTATGTTTTCCGACAGGCCCGGCACCTGGGGCCTCAGGCAGCAGATGCCACGCACGACGAGATCGATCTCGACGCCGGCGCGGCTGGCGTCATAGAGCGCGTCGATGATGATCGGGTCGACCAGCGAATTCATCTTCATCCAGATGCGGGCCGGCCTGCCCTCCAGCGCATGCGAAATCTCCTCCGAAATGTGCTTGAGGATGCGCTTGCGCAGGGTGAACGGCGAGATGGCCAGCCGCATCTCCTCGGTCGGCTCGGCGTAGCCGGTGATGAAATTGAACAGCTGGGCGACATCGCGGGCGATCATCGGATCGGTGGTGAAGAAGGACAGGTCGGTGTAGATGCGCGCGGTGACCGGGTGGTAGTTGCCGGTGCCGAGATGCACGTAATTGCGCAGCTTGCCGTCCTCGCGCCGCACCACCAGCGACATTTTCGCATGGGTCTTCAGTTCGAGGAAGCCGAATACGACCTGAACGCCGGCGCGCTCGAGGTCGCGCGCCCAGCGGATATTGGCTTCCTCGTCGAAACGCGCCTTGAGCTCGACCAGCGCCGTTACCGACTTGCCGGCCTCCGCCGCGTCGACCAAAGCGCGCACGATCGGGCTGTCGTTCGAGGTGCGATAGAGTGTCTGCTTGATCGCCACCACTTCCGGGTCGGCCATCGCCTGGCGCAGGAACTGCACCACCACGTCGAAGGACTCGTAGGGGTGATGAACGATGATGTCCTTCTCGCGGATGGCGGCGAAACAGTCACCGCCGTGCTCTCGGATGCGCTCGGGAAAGCGCGGATTATAGGGCGTGAACTTGAGATCGTCGCGGGCGATGGCGACGATCTCGGAAATCTGGCTGAGCGCCAGGGGACCGGTGAGCACGCTGATGCGGCTCGACGAGACGCCAAGCTCGCCGGCGACGAACTCGCGCAGTTCGGCCGGCATCAGCTTATCGAATTCGATGCGGATGACCGAGCCGCGGCGGCGGCGCTTCAGCGCCGTCTCGAACAGGCGCACGAGATCCTCGGACTCCTCCTCGACCTCGATGTCACTGTCGCGGATGATGCGGAACGTGCCGGAGCCCTTGACTTCGTAGCCGGGGAACAGCTTGCCGATATAGAGACCGACCGCCTCTTCCAGCGGAATGAAGCGGACATGACGCTTGCGGTCAGGCAAGCGGATGAAGCGCTTCAGCGCCACCGGCAGACGCAACAGCGCGCTCATCTCTTCGCCATTCCTGCGATGGCGCAGTTGCAGGGCCATCGAGAAGCCGAGATTGGGAATGAATGGGAACGGATGCGCCGGGTCGATCGAAAGCGGTGTGAGCACCGGAAACACCTGCTCCTGGAAATGATCCTCGAGCCAGGTCTTCTCGTCCTTGGTCAGCGCATCGCGGCTGATGCTCTCGATGCCTTCCTTGTCGAGCAGCAGCATCAGCGCGGAAAGGCTCTTCTGCTGGTCCTCCTGCAGGCGCTCCACCTCGCGCAGCAACTGTTCCAGCTGTTGTTCGGGGGTGCGGCCGTCCGGGCTCTTCAGCGTGATACCTTCGCGAACCTGGCCGGCGAGACCGGCCACACGGACCATGAAGAACTCGTCGAGATTGGCGGCCGAAATCGACAGGAAGCGGACCCGCTCGAGCAGCGGATGATTGGCGTTCAGCGATTCCTCGAGGACGCGGCGGTTGAATTGCAGCCAGGAAAACTCGCGGTTGACGAAGCGGTCCGGGTTGCCGCCCTCTGGGCTCGCCACCTCGACAGTGGTGAATTCGCTCTGCACCGGCTTTAGTTCGTTCATGGTTCCTGCTCGTTTCGCACCCGCTGGCCACAGCGTGGCGCGTCTTTGCGGACGCGCAAAGGACGCTCCCACCACTTAAGCTACGCATGATCCCCAGCGAAACCGAATTCGGTTTTCGGACCATGCCTTAACCGGCTTAGCTTATCCTGTGACAGGCTTTTACGACAGTTTGATTTCATCGATCTTGCAAAGAGACTGCTTATGATCCAGATGCAATCCAGGTACAGCGCGGCGCGTCCTTTGGACGCGCAAAGGTCGCGGTGGAATTTTGATTTTGCGCATGATCCGGGGTCATGCGGCAAATAAAGGAGACGACGATGGCAGGCGGTTCCATTCCCCATTTCCAGAACGATGCGGGCTATGCGGCGATCGACATCGGCGTCAAGGAATTCATGTGCACCGGCGCCAACCCACCTTTCGACCATCCGCATGTGTTTCTCGACATGGGCGACGACAATGAAAAGGTCTGCCCCTATTGCTCGACGCTTTATCGCTATTCGCCAAAGCTGAAGACGACGGAAACGCAGCCTGCGGGATGCCTCTATATCGACCAGGCCGCCTGACGCGCACGCCATCCCCATGGACGACACCCGGTCCCGGCAGCTGGTTATCGCCGGAGCCGGCGTCGCTGGACTGACTGCGGCGCTGGCGTTTTCCGAGCGCGGCTATCTGGTGCGGCTGTTCGAACAGGCGCCGCGCCTCGAAGCGGCCGGCGCCGGCATCCAGCTCTCACCCAACGCGACGCGCATCCTTCGCCAGCTCGGCGTGCTCGACCGGCTGTTGCCGGCGGCGGTACGGCCGGAGGCGGTCGTGCTCAAGGAGGCGGCCACGCTGCGCGAGCTGGCGCGGGTGCCGCTTGGCGAAGCAGCCGAAAGGCGCTGGCAGGCGCCCTATCTCGTCGCTCATCGGGCTGACCTGCAAGACGCGCTGATGGCGCGCCTTGCCGAGCAGCCGGACATCAGTCTCGCCACCGGCGCGCGCGTCAGGGGCGTCGCCACAGGACCGCGCCATACCACGGCAACAGTCAAGATTGCCGGCAAGACGGTCGAAGCCGACGGCTTTCTGCTGATCGGCGCCGACGGCGTCTGGTCGGCGATCCGCGCTTTTGGCGGGCTTGCGGCCAAAAGCCGGTTTTCGGGCGAGCTTGCCTTGCGCGCTACGATCAGTGCAGACAGCGTCGCGGGAGAAGCCGTTGCGGCGGTCGGCGCCGCCAATTGCGTGACCACCTTCCTGCATCCCGGCTTCCACCTCGTCACCTATCCGGTCAGTAACGGCACGGTTTTCAACCTGGCCGCCTTCACCAGGGGCGAGATCATCGCCGAGGGCTGGTCGGGCCACGCCGACCCCAATATCCTCGCCGGCGCCATGCGTGGCACGGCGCCAGCACTGGCCCGTCTTGCCGAGGACGCCGGCCCGTGGACCGCATGGCCGATCCATACGGTCGACCAAGGACAGCCATGGACGACGCCCGCCGGCATCGCCCTGATCGGCGACGCGGCGCATGCGATGACGCCGTTTGCGGCGCAGGGCGCGGCGATGGCGATCGAGGATGCCGCAACCCTTGCCGGCTTTGTCGCCGCCTCGCCTGCCGATCCCGGGAGCGCGCTTGCCGCCTGGGAAAAGGTGCGGCGCCCGCGCATCGCCAAGGTCGCCCGGCGCGGTGCCGTCAACCGCTTCGCCTGGCATGCAGCGGGGCCGGTGGCCATCGCGCGCAACCTGTTCCTGAAGCTGCGCTCGCCGGAAAAGCTCGCGGCCGATCTCGACTGGCTCTATGGCTGGCGGCCGCCGGAAATCGTCGATCGGCGATGAAAGCTCGACTGTCTGGCGGGACAGCGAAGGAATGAGGCGCTCGACTTCTGCCCCCACTCAGTCATCGCAAACCGGCTGATCACGCCGGAACGATCATCAATTATAAATCCGCATCGACAGGTCGAGCGAGGCCGGCAGCGGATTCCACCAGCCTGTCCGCAGGCCGGCGATACGTAGAGCCGCCGCTGTCCAGGTGTTGCAGCCAACCAGCGCGTTGAAACGGCCGTTGGCTTCGTAGAAGCGGTCGAACCTGGAATAGGCGGCATTCTCGATCAGGATCGGACCGTTCGGCCCTTGCTGGAAACTTGCGGCGGTGAAGTCGAGCAGCGCTGCAAAACGCTCCTCGCTGGGTCGAAGCCGGCGACGTCGGGGTGCGGCTCGACAATGTTGCCGGCGACATCGACATGCATCACCGAAGCGTCAAGGGTCAGCGCCTTCATCACCGGCACCGCCTTCAGTTCCGACCAGGTCGGCGTCTCCAGATAGAAGGCGCGGCCGCCCCAGCCGAAGACGATGTAGCGGACCCCAGCCATGTCGGCCGGAATGCCGTCATCGACCAGGAAATGGAAGCGCTTGCGCACATCGTCATCGACCGGGATGGCAATATCGGTGTGGATCGGATTTTTCAGCACCAGGATGTGCCTGGTGGCGACGGGATCGGCGGCGGCCGCCGGCAAGAGCGGCCGTGGAATGACTGTGCCCAGCATCACGGCAAGCACGATTGCCACCACCAGAATGGCGAGAAAACGCCCAAGCTTTTTCACGAGGGACGGCTTTCTCATGAGGGACGGCCTCGCAATCGGGCGCAATCGCCTGCTGACGGCTCAGACGCAAAAGAGCCCGGCAGGATTTCGGCCGGGCTCTTTTGATTCGCGTGAGAGCAATCAGTGCAGGATCTGCGACAGGAACAGTTTTGTGCGCTCGTGGCGCGGATGGTCGAAGAACTCGGCCGGGGTGTTCTGCTCGACGATCTGGCCCTGATCCATGAAGATCACCCGGTTGGCGACCTTGCGGGCAAAGCCCATCTCGTGGGTGACGCAGAGCATGGTCATGCCCTCTTCGGCGAGGCCAACCATCGTCTCCAGCACTTCCTTGATCATTTCCGGATCGAGCGCCGAGGTCGGCTCGTCGAACAGCATGATGCGCGGGTTCATGCACAACGAGCGGGCGATGGCCACACGCTGCTGCTGGCCGCCGGAAAGCTGGCCGGGATATTTGTTGGCCTGTTCCGGGATCTTGACGCGCGTGAGGAAGTGCATGGCGATTTCCTCGGCCTGCTTCTTCGGCGTCTTGCGCACCCAGATCGGCGCCAGCGTGCAGTTTTCCAGGATGGTCAAATGCGGGAACAGGTTGAAGTGCTGGAACACCATGCCGACCTCGCGGCGCACCTCGTCGATCTTCTTCAGATCGTTGGTCAATTCCTTGCCGTCGACGATGATCTTGCCTTTCTGGTGCTCTTCCAGCCGGTTGATGCAGCGGATCATCGTCGATTTGCCGGAGCCCGAAGGGCCGCAAATGACGATCCGCTCGCCGCGCATCACCTTCAGGTTGATGTCCTTCAGCACATGGAATTCGCCGTACCATTTGTGCATGGCGATGATGTCGATGGCGACATCGGTGTCGGAGATATGCATCTTGGCGGCATTGACCTTGATCTCTTCCGCGCTGACGGCATTTTCTGTGGCCATGGCAGGTTCCCTTTTTTGTTCTTAGCGTTTGTAGCTGGTGTCGAGCCGGCGTTCCGTGAACATCGAATAGCGCGACATGCCGAAGCAGAACAGCCAGAAGACGAAGGCTGCAAACACCAGGCCGGACCTGGCGGTCTGCGGCGTCGCCCAGTTGGCGTCGGAAAAGTGCAGCTTGACGACGCCGAGCAGGTCGAACATGCCGATGATGTAGACAAGGCTGGTGTCCTTGAACATGCCGATGAAGGTGTTGACGATGCCGGGAATGACCAGCTTCAGCGCCTGCGGCAGCACGATCAGGCCCATCTTCTGCCAGTAGCCGAGGCCGAGCGAATCGGCACCCTCATACTGGCCCTTGGGGATCGCCTGCAGGCCGCCGCGCACCACTTCGGCCATATAGGCAGCGGCAAACAGCGATACGCCGATCAGCGCGCGCAGCAACTTGTCGAAGGTGACGCCGGCCGGCAGGAAAAGTGGCAGCATGACGCTGGCCATGAACAGCACGGTGATCAGCGGGATGCCGCGCACCGTCTCGATGAAGATGACGCACAGCGTCTTGACGATCGGCATCTTCGAGCGCCGGCCGAGCGCCAGCACGATGCCGACCGGCAGTGAAACAGCAATGCCGACGAAGGACAGGCTGAGCGTCACCAGCAGGCCGCCCCACAGCGGAGTTTCGACCTGCAGCAGGCCGAACACGCCGCCCGTCAGCAGGATGAAGGCAACGATCGGCAGTGCCAGGAAGAACAGGATGGCGTTCAACCCCTTGCGCGGCACGCGCGGGATGAGCAACGGCACCAGCAACACCACGAACAGGATGGCGACCAGGATCGGCCGCCAGCGCTCCTCGATCGGATAGCGGCCGAACATGAACTGGCCGAACTTGGCGTTGACGAAGGCCCAGCAGGCGCCGGACCAGCCGTCCGGCTGGATGCCGCCCTGCGCCACCGTGGCGCAGAAGGTGCGGTCGGTTCCGGTCCATTGGGCGTTGATGAAGGCCCAATTGATAATCTGCGGCAGGATCATCGCGACCAGTACGATGCCGACGATGGTCAGGATGGTGTCGCCGGTCGACGCGATCAGGTTCTTGCGGATCCAGGCCCCCAGACCGCGCACGCCGGCGGGCGCCTGTTGCGACAGCGCCATTTCGGTCCGAACCCAGGAGGTATCGTGTTCCTGCATGTCGCTACCTCTCCACCAGCGCCATCCTGGCGTTGACCACGTTCATCACCGCCGAGGTCAGCAGGCTGAGCACGAGATAGACCACCATCATGATCAGCACGCACTCGATCGCCTGGCCGGTCTGGTTCAGCACCGTTCCAGCGGTCGCCGTCAGATCCGGATAACCGATGGCGATGGCGAGCGAAGAGTTCTTGGTCAGGTTCAGATACTGGCTGGTCAATGGCGGAATGATGATGCGCATGGCTTGCGGAACAACCACAAGCCGCAGGATCGATCCTGGACGCAGACCCAGCGCACCGGCTGCTTCGCTCTGGCCCTTGCTGACGCCCATGATGCCGGCGCGCACGATTTCGGCGATGAAGGCCGCAGTATAGCAGGACAGCGCCAGATAGAGCGACAGGAACTCCGGCTTGACCTGGAAGCCGCCAGTCAGGTTGAAGGTCGATTGCTTTGGATAGTCGAAGCTCAGCGGGAAGCCGCTCAGCGCATAGGCAAGCAACGGCAGGCCGACGATCAGCGCCGCCGACGTCCAGAACACCGGGAATTGCTGGCCGGTCGCCATCTGCCGCTGACGCGCCTTGCGGGCAACGAACCACGCCATGGCGATGCCGACAAGCAAAGCGACGAAGATCAACCAGGAGCCGTCGCCCCAGACGGCGCGCGGAAAATAGAAGCCGCGCTGGTTGAGGAAGGAGCCGAACGGCAGGTTGATGCTCTCGCGCGGTATGGGAAGCACGGCAAGCACGCCGGAATACCAGAAGAAGATAACCAGCAGCGGCGGAATGTTGCGGAAGACCTCGACATAGACCATGCAGATCTTGCGGATCAGCCAGTTGTGCGAAAGCCGGCCGATGCCGAGGATGAAGCCGATGATGGTGGCGGTAATGATGCCGGCGGCGGCAACGATGAGCGTGTTGATGAAGCCGACCACAATGGCGCGGCCATAGGTCGAATCCGACGAATAGGCGATGGCGCTGTCACTGATGTCGAAGCCGGCGCGGCCCCTGAGGAAGCCGAAGCCTGATGCAATGTGCAGGCGCGTCAGATTGTCGATGGTGTTTTGGACGATCCACCAGACCAACGCCACCAGCACGATGACGACCACCGCCTGGAAAAATATGCCGCGGACCTTCGGATCGTTGATGAAGGAGCCGCGGCTTGGCTCCTCGCGAAGAATTTCCTGCGATGCCATTCGACCATCCCCTGGAAAGAGAAACCGGAAGGCAGACGATCTGCCTTCCGGATCACATCTCGATCAGCGGATGGGCGGAGCGTATTGCAGGCCGCCCTTGGTCCACAGCGCGTTGATGCCGCGCGCTATCTTCAGCGGGCTGCCCGAACCGACATTGCGTTCAAACAGTTCGCCGTAATTGCCGACGGCCTTGACGATGTTGACGACCCAGTCGTTGGAGACGCCGAGATCGGTGCCGATCTTGGTATCAGCTTCCTCGCCGAGCACGCGCTTGATCTCGGGATTGTCCGAGGTCTTCATCTCCTCGACATTGGCCTTGGTGATGCCGAGTTCCTCTGCCTGCAACAACGCGAAATAGGTCCACTTGACGATGTGGTACCATTGGTCGTCGCCCTGGCGCACGGCCGGTCCGAGCGGTTCCTTGGAGATGATCTCGGGCAGCACGACGTGGTCGGCGGGTGCGCCGAGCGTCAGGCGGATGCCGTAGAGGCCGGACTGGTCGGTGGTGTAGACGTCGCAGCGGCCGGCGTCATAGGCGGCGTTGACCTCTTCCAGCTTTTCGAAGACGACCGGGTTGTATTCCATCTTGTTCGACTTGAAATAGTCGGCAAGGTTGAGTTCGGTTGTGGTGCCACTCTGCACGCAGACCGCCGCGCCCGAAAGCTGTAGTGCGGAATTCACGCCCGGCAGCTTCTTGGCATTGATCATGAAGCCCTGGCCGTCATAGTAGGTGACTCCGACGAAGTTCAGCCCAAGCGCCGTATCGCGGTTGATGGTCCAGGTGGTGTTGCGCGACAGGAGGTCGATCTCGCCTGACTGCAGTGCGGTGAAGCGTTCCTTGGCGCTGAGCGGCGTGAACTTGACCTTGGTGCCATCGCCAAAAACGGCGGCCGCGACAGCGCGGCAGAAATCCGCATCGATGCCTTGCCAGTCGCCCTTGTCGTCTGGCGCCGAGAAGCCGGCCAGACCGGTCGAGACGCCGCATTGGATGAAGCCTTTGGCCTTGACGTCGTCAAGCGTGGCCGCCGACGCGGCCGAAGCCACCAATCCAAGCGCGGCGGCGCCTAGAATGCCGATTGCAATGTGTTTCATAACCCACAGACCCTTTTCTGTTTTTTTCAGGCGAACCTGACTTTTTTCCGTGTGAACGCAGCTCCCGTTCCGGCCCATTCCCGGAACCCGCATCGCAACCGACGCGCTGCCTCCCATTCACGAACTGCATCGAAGGCGATTATTTCAGTGAGGTCAAGGAAAATGACCGAAACCGAAAGAGTTCGAAAACCAATTGCCGCAAATGCCTGAATTGCAGACAAACGCGCCTGGAAATTACCCAGCGGTGCGAACAAAGCCGGCAAGGTCCGATCAACGCGAATCGGGCGGGGCTTTTGAAATCTGCCTTCGGCAGGCTGCACTACTGAGTTGTCATGGGATGAATTGGCACATCCAAGTCCGCCGGCTGGCGGATGGCGAACGGTTGCGCGGCCAATGCCGCCGCACTATGGCTAGCGCTTCATCAGAGGCGAAGCGCAATGGCAAAAGACGGCGACGAAATGGGCATCAACACGCGGCTTGCCCACTCGGGCAACAATCCGCACGACTATTTCGGCTTCGTCAATCCGCCGGTCGTGCATGCCTCGACCGTGCTCTATCCCAACGCGGCGACGATGGCGGCACGCAGCCAGAAATACACCTACGGCACGCGCGGCACGCCGACCACCGACGCGCTTGCCAGCGCCATCGACGGGCTGGAAGGCTCAACCGGCACGATTGTGGTGCCCTCGGGCCTGGCAGCGGTGACGGTGCCGCTGCTCGCCTTCCTGTCGGCGGGCGACCATGTCCTGATCGTCGATTCCGTCTATCACCCGACCCGCAATTTCGCCGATACGATGCTGAAACGGCTGGGCGTCGAGGTCGAGTACTACGATCCGCATGTCGGCGCCGGTATTGCCGCGCTGATCAAGTCCAACACCAGGGTCGTGTTCACCGAATCGCCGGCCTCCAACACTTTCGAGGTGCAGGACATACCTGCCATTGCCAGCGCCGCACACGCGGCAGGTGCGATCGTCATGATGGACAACACCTGGGCGACGCCGCTCTACTTCCGCCCGCTCGACCATGGCGCCGACATCTCGATCCATGCGGCGACGAAATACCCGGCCGGCCATTCCGACGTGCTGCTCGGCACCGCGTCGGCCAACAAGGCCTGCTGGAAACAGCTTTGCGAGACCTTCTACACGATGGGCTGCTGCGCCGGGCCGGACGATGTCTATCAGGTGCTGCGCGGCCTGCGCACCATGGGCGTACGGCTGGACCGCCATCAGCGCAGCGCACTGGCCATCGCCGGCTGGCTGGAGGGCCAGCCGGGGGTGGCGCGCGTGCTGCATCCAGCGCTTGCCAGCCACCCCGATCACGATCTCTGGAAGCGCGACTTCTGCGGCTCGAGCGGCATCTTTTCAATCGTGCTCAAGGGCGGCGGCCAGAAACAGCAGCATGCCTTCCTCGATGCGCTCAGGATATTCGGCCTCGGCTATTCCTGGGGCGGCTATGAGAGCCTTGCGGTGCCGGTGTTCCTCGGCGACCGCGTCGTCGCCAAGGGTCCTTATGACGGCCCGCTCATCCGCCTGCAGATCGGGCTCGAGGATGTCGAGGATTTGAAGGCCGATCTGGCGCGCGGCTTCACTGCGGCGGCGGCCGCTGCTTAAGCGACGAAAGGGGTCTCTAACAGGCGCATCTTCGGCCTGATCGCGCAGGCCGATCTGCTGGCCGCAACGGCGCGCGCAAGCTGCAGACAAGCTGCTGGTGGAAGCGGTAGCGTAGTCGGTGCCGGCCGCCGGGAAAAATGTTCGGGAACCTTTTGCCGGTTAAGCCGTCCAATGTTTCGATCGGAGGATTTGCCTCAGGTCAGGAGATTGGCTCGCGATGAGGAAACCGGTCATGTCTGCGACCGTCATGCCCGCCGCATCCGGCGAGATGCAGCTTGTCGGCCGTGCGCTGGCGCGCGAGGGCGGAGCCTTCCACACGATTATCAAAATGCACAACCAGCGACTCTATCGTATCGCCCGCAGCGTCGTCCGCAACGACAGCGAGGCTGAAGACGTCGTGCAGGAGGCCTATGTCAGGGCCTTTGCCCAGCTCGGGGATTTTCGCGGCGAATCCTCTCTCGCCACATGGCTGTCACGCATCGTCATCAACGAGGCGCTTGGGCGTTTGCGCAAAAGGCGGCGAACGGTAGCGATGCCGCAAAATCTACAAGCCGAAATCATCAAGTTCCCCCTCAATCCCAGCGACGATCCGGAGCGGATGATGGCGCAACGGCAGATCCTCGAGCTTGTCGAACGGGCGACCGATCGCCTTCCCGATGTCTACCGGACAGTATTCGTGGCGCGGGTGATCGAGGGTCTCAGCATAGACGAGACCGCCGAATTGCTCGATGTGCGGCCCGAAACCGTCAAGACCCGGCTGCACCGCGCCCGCGCCCTCGTCCGCAAGGCGCTGGCCGATCAGATCGGCCCGGTGCTGCTCGATGCCTTCCCCTTCGCCGGCCGCCGGTGTGAACGGCTGACCGCCGCGGTGATGCAGCGGCTTGGCTTTACCGGCTGATTTTCCCGAATTCCCGGGAACGTTTGCCCCCTTCCGGCATCCAATCATCGTCAACTGAAAATGCCCGGAGCCAACCGCATCCGGCGAAGGAGAACGTCATGTTTATTCGATCGACCACCGCACTGGCAGCGCTTTTCCTGCTCAGCGCAGCGACGTTGGCGCAAGCCTCCGACAGGCCGAGCGACCCGCAGATCGCCCACATCGCCTACACAGCCGGCGTGCTTGACGTCGAGGCGGCCATGCAAGCGCTGAAGAAATCGAAGAACAAGGAGATTCTCGATTTCGCCAAAGACATGGTGCGAGACCATGAAGCCGTAAACAAACAAGCGCTTGACCTGGTCAAGAAGCTCAACGTGACGCCAGAGGACAACGCCACCAGCAAGGCGCTGACCAAGGCGGCGGACGAGGAACGGGCGAAGCTCGCCAAGCTCGACGGCGCCGCGTTCGACAAGGCCTATGTCGACAACGAGGTCGCCTATCACAAGCAGATCAACGGCGCGCTCGAAACCCTGCTGATCCCCTCGGCCGAGAATGCCGAACTGAAGAGCCTGCTGGAGACCGGCCTGAAGCTATTCCAGGGCCATGAACAGCATGCCGAACATGTCGCCGGCATGCTGAAATGAGAACAGCACCAACGGTGTCGAAACGGCATCTGTGGATTGCAATGGCGCTAACTATTGCTGCCGCACCAGCCAAGGCCGAAACGATTGAGGTGACGATCGAGAAGCTGGTGTTTTCGCCCGCAAGCATCGAGGCGAAGGTCGGCGACACGATCGAGTGGGTCAACAAGGACGTGTTCGCTCACACGGCGACCGTCAAAGGCGGCTGGGAGGTAACGATCCCGCCGAAGAAGGCGGCGAGCCTGACGCTGAAGACGGCAGGTTCGGTCGACTATTTCTGCCGCTTCCATCCCAATATGAAAGGCCGTCTGACGGTGACGTCGCCCTAGCCATGCCAGCGGAGACCGCCCTGCGCGCTCGCAGGGCGGTTCGGCGACGTCAAGCCGCCTGGTAGCGAGGCGCCGGCTCGCCGGTCTGCGTCGCGGCGAACAAGGTGGCGCGGGCGGCGTCATAGGTTTCCCAAAGCGCGCGGTCGTGGACCGACGGCAGCGTGATGGCTTCACCCTGATCGAACCCTGCCAGGGCCGCATCGACCATGTCTTCCGCGGTCATCACCACTGCCGGGTCGAACGCTGAAAGCGGCATGCCGGCGAACTCGTAGAATTCGGTGGCGGTCGCGGCAGGAAGAACGAGCTGCAGCCTGACGCCGGTTCCGGCAAGCTCCTCCTGCAGGCCACGGCTGAAGTTCACCACATAACCCTTGGTGCCGCTGTAGAGGGAGGTGATCGGCAGCGAGTGCAGCGCCATGACCGAGGCTATGTTGATTATCGCCCCTGCGTCGCGCGACAGGAATGCCGGCAGCGCCGCTCGGGTCAGGCGCGTCAGCGCCGTGATGTTGAGCGCGATCGTCGACGCGGCATTCTCGTCGGACGTGTTTATCGTCGATCCGAGCGTGCCGTTGCCGGCGTTGTTCACAAGCAGGGTGATGGCGGTGTTGGTGGCGAGCACCTTCTCGACACGCGCCAAGCCCTCCTCCTTGGTCAGGTCGGCGCCGATCACCTCGATCTTGGCGCCATAGGCCCGCGACAGCTTTGCCGAGAGGGTTTTCAGGCGTTCGGCGCGGCGCGCCACGAGCACAAGATCATAACCACGGGCAGCGAGGCGGTCGGCATAGACGGCGCCGATGCCGGCGGAGGCGCCGGTGACGACGGCGATCGGCTTGGATGCGGAGTTCGACATGGGCTATCTCCTGAATGTTGAGCGCTCAACTAACTAGCCAGATCTGTGCCCCTTTGCAATGCTTCAGCCCTCAACTATTTTGTAAGGATGAAAAAAACGGTCGAATCGTTTGCGACGCTCGAAGATCGGGACGAGCCAGATGCAGAAGCGCCCGGCATGCCGAGCGATTTCGTCTGCATCAATTCGTCGCTGCGCCGTGCGGCGCGCCGGCTTGGCCAGTTGTATGACGCGGCACTGGTTCCAACCGGGCTGACTTCAACGCAAACCCTTCTGCTCGGCCAGATCGACGGGCTCGCGGCCGCTTACGGCGAGGACGGGCCGACGCTGCAGGTCCTCGCCGGCCGCCTCGCGATCCAGATCTCAGCGCTGACGCACGCTCTGCGGCCGCTTGTGCGAGACGGTCTGGTCGAGGTCAGCCACGATACCCACGATCGGCGAACGAAACATGCTGTACTGACGCCGCTCGGAAAAGCGCGATACCAGCAGGCATATGTCGTGTGGGTCGAGGCAAACCGGCGCGTCGAGACGATTTTGGGGGCGGCCGCGGCCGAAAATCTGAGGAGCCTCGCCGACGATGTCGCCTCGCAAGACTTTCTAGACGCCTATGTTTCGGGCGCGAAGCCGGCGAGCAGCACCGAATCGTCGGAGTGTTAAAGCGCCGCGCGCCCTTTGGGACGCGCCACGGACGGTCTGGTCCAAGTCTTTCTACGACCAGCGACCGCCGCTCGGATGCAGGCGGACGACAATCTGTGCTAAAGTAACCCTATGAAAGCATGGCTGGAAGCGGCAAAGAGCCGGGCGCGCGACATCAAGCTTGATGTCGTCGCCCTGTGGTTCGCCGCACGCGATCCCAGGGTGCCCTGGTTTGCAAAGTTTGTTGCGGGGATGGTGGCCGCCTATGCGCTTTCCCCAATCGACCTGATCCCGGATTTCATTCCGGTGCTCGGCTATCTCGACGACCTGATTATCGTCCCGCTCGGCGTAATCCTGGCCATAAGGCTTGTTCCGCCGCCGCTGATGGACGAGTTTCGAGCGCGGGCTGCCGCGCTCGAAAAACACCCGCAAAGCAGGACGGGGATGTTTCTTGTCGTGGCGCTCTGGCTGGCTTTGGCAGTTTTGCTGATCTGGGCGTTCTGGCCCACCCACGCCAAATAGTCTGATCAGGCTTGCGCTTGAACCGCCTAGGCTGCTGCGCCGGCGGCCTAAAACCCAAGCGCCAGCCATGCCGTCCCGGCAAGCAGCGTGACCAGCGTCAGCGGTAAGCCGACCTTGAAGAAGGCGGCGAACGACAGTGGCGTGCCGGAGACCCGCGCGTACTCGGCGACGATCAGATTGGCGACTGACCGAGCAGCGTGAAATTGCCGGCCAGCGTCGAGCTCATGGCGACGACCAGCCAGGCGCGCTCGGGGTCTTCCAGGCCTGGTATGAACGGCCGCAGCGCCAGCACGGCCGGAACGTTGCTCATGATGTTGGACAGCACTGCGGTGAAGCCGGACAGCCGCCAGACGTCGTCCAGCCCGAGGTTTTTTGCCGAGGCGACGATGTCGGGGCTGAGCAGCGTCTTCTCGGCGCCGGCGACGACGATGAACAGGCCGGCGAACATGAACAGCAGCGGCCCGTCGATCTCGCGGTAGATGCGCGCCGGCTTGATTGCGCGGGTCACGAGAAGAATGGCGCCGCCTATGAGCGCCGCCTTGGCAACCGGAACGCCGGCAAAGAAGGCTATCGCCAGTCCGATGCAGACGACCACGGCCTTGACCACCTGTCCCGGCAGCATGCGGCCGCGATAGACCTCGGGGCTGAGCTCGGCCTTGCGCGCGAATTCGGCGCGATAGACGATCCGTACTATGACGATGACGGCGATGAGGCCGAACAGCGCGACCGGCGCCAGGGCTGCCGAGAAGGCCGGATAGGATATCCCCGACAGCGCGCCGATGACCATATTCTGCGGGTTGCCGGTGATGGTGGCGACGCTGCCGCAATTCGACGCCGTGGCGGTAGCGATCAGATAGGGAAGCGGGTTGCGGTTGATGACGCGGGTGACGTGGACGACGATCGGCGCCATGACCAGGCAGATCGCGTCATTGACCAGGAACGCTGACAGAACGCCGGTCAGCAGCGTCACCATCACCAGCAGCATGAACGGCGCGTGCGCGTGCTCGATGGCGACGGCGCCGAGCGCGCGAAAAGCGCCCGACACTTTCAGATGCGCCACAACGATCATCATGCCGAGCAGCAGCGTGATGGTATCGAAATTGATGGCACGGTAGGCATCCTCCAGGCTGAGCGCGCCGATGGCGATCATCGCCGCACCGCCGAGCAGCGCAATGCCTGCCCGGTCGAGGCGCAAGCCGGGGAACCTGCCGACGGCGACGCCGGCATAGGTCAGGATCAGGATCAGCAGTGCCGCCGCGCCCATCAATGTCATTCGTGGAAAAGCCCCGTTCAGATCCGCCCTGCCCCGCCATTGGCGAATCGCCAATGCCCCTCCTCACTGCGACATGAATGAACGCAAGCACAAGAGATGCCCGCGACGTCGGCGAATCCTGTCTACCGAGGCGCCCGGGCGATTGGTGATACCATCGCGCGGCTGGAATCAGTGAAGGCCGAGCCGACATACTTGCGCGTGCCGATCTCGCCCATCAGAGCGAATGCCGGCGCCTCGCACTCGACCCCAGCAATTCGAGCTCACATCCGGTGAAGGGGTCTGCACATCTGTCGCATCTACCGCGCTCCCGGCGGCGGCATGGCCAAGTGCGCGTGCTTCTGGAAGATCGCAATCTTGTCGCGATAGGTAATCCGGATCTCGCGTCCGCATCCCTCACACCTGTAGTGGGAAACGACCTGAAACCAGCTGCCGTTCTTGATGACGGCGAAGTCGCATTGCGGGCATTGGAAAGTCAGGCCAACAGAGAATAGGCTGGGAGAGAGGGACATTGCAGCGCCTCGCATTCTGGAGAGCTTGTAGGCGGTTTGGCTAGTCCAGCGTCTCGACGACGAAGGATGCGGCAATCAAATCGTCGGCATCGATTCTGCCCTTGCCGCCCTCCATGACGGCCGCGACCTTTCGAAAGGTCTTCAGTTCACTCTCGGTAATCCGGGCGCCGCGCATCCTCTCATTGAGGTCGGCCACGCGCATTCGCAGCGCCTGGGACGCTCCAATCTCACGGTTCGACATGATGATCATACTCCTCCCTGCGCTGAACGGCATCGTCTTCGCGCCAGGCTCTTCAAACCTCAGGCAGCTGCAAACGTTCCTTGGCTGGGCTTCGGTCTGATCCGAGACGGGACCTAAGTCTCACCTGGTTTCGCGTAATAGTCCGGACATCGCGCCACCCGGAACTGCGGCTGCTCGTAGTAGTTGCTCGCTTTGAGTTCATGGGAGAGCCCATGGAAAATGGCGTTCACCGAGCCCGCTGGTTGCTCGCTCCGGTCTTGGCCGTCTCCACAGCGTTCCTGGCGATTGGAATGTCGTTAGGCTTTGGACCGAAGAACGAAACTGAGATCTGCGCAGCTAAGTCCCTTCCTGCGCTGATAAAGGACCACCCGCCATTCCTCGATTTGGCGGGTGGTCCGTGCGAGCGCGACTGAGGCGTCCTCGTCGCTGGAGCCCAGCACCGAGGCGTGGCGCAACTCTTCCTCGTCACGGAGATGCCTGATGTGGAGCCTCATGCCGGGGGCGCAGCGCGGTTCGTCGCCTCTTTATGCGTTCGGTGTAGCCAATCGCGCGGTTTTGAGTTTCTGACAGCGGATTTTAGAGCACTCACCCGTCTCTCGAGCTTTCTCGAAGCGTTCTCGCAGCCGTGGATGCCCTAGCCATGGAATCCGCCAAAGCTACAAGCACGGATTCGTCCGCAGGTTTCGCGACAAAAGTACCGGCCTTGAAGGCCTCACCGCGGCCCTCGATGTCCGTGGCACTATAAATTACAAAAGGGATATTACGGGCCACGAGTTCTTCAGCAACCGAAGAGCTGATGCAGTCCTGCAAGAGCACGTCCAGGATGACGACGTCCGGCTCAACAAGGGCCAAAATTAGTCGTGCACGACTGCAACTTGGCTCTGAGGCCACCGCAAAGCCAGCCTCTCTGAGTGACGCCTCGATATCGATAACGATCATCGGCTCGTCCTCAAAGATGAGCGCCAGAGGCTTTCTCCTGTCCTCCTCCTTTGATGGGCAGGAGCACGGTGTGCGCTGACATCCCGACAACAGGCCCGGATAATTCATAATCCTGTCAGGATCAGAGTCCATACTCAATTTTTAACGAGCGAAAACAGTCACGTCGCACCTAGTCTTCCCAAAGCCTTGGGAAGCGAGGCGTGCCGAAGATCGTCCTCGCCGCCAAGTGCTTCACGCAGGCCTTGATGCCCGGTTTCACCCACTGCGTTGCCGGCCGCTTCTTCATGTCCTTGGGTGCCTCGCCGGCATGCTCCTGGACGCGCTTCCAAAGCCGCTCGCGCATCTCGCGATTGACGCTGACGAAGGCACTACCAACATATTTCCGGGTGCCCGGCTCGCCCACGAGCGCAAACGCGGGCTTGCTCTCCGCGCTCGACGCCAAGCAGTTCGAACTCGCTTTCCGTCAGAGCCTTGACGCAACCGCCTCATCTAATAGCCCGGACCCTGCCACGCCCAGGAGCAACAGCACAGAAAGCGCCAAGACAGCCAATAGCATGATGGGTGTTGCGTCTGGGAAGATGACGGTGATCGCGCGAGTCGACTGAGCTTCCAAAGCTTCACCTCCGCCCTCGATCAACGCTTCTTTCCGCTGGCTTCTCCTCATCCCACGGGACGGGAGCCCAACGTTCTTCATGTTCCAAATTCTGGCCGAGATGTCTCCGGCAATTACCGGATCATCGGACAGATGGCCTGCAATCCATTCAGGGAGGTATTCCTCACCGCGCTCGCCCATGGCACCTAGTAACCTGTCACATCTGCTCAACTTTTAGAATTAATCATATCAATCTACTACCATCGGTTGCGACAGGCAAGCCTTAAAGCGCGTCGCGTTTGACCGGCCTCATGCGACGCGCTTTAGGTTGCTGTTTTATGCATGTCGTTATCGCAAAACCGCTGCACACTTTTGCGCGACATGCATCAGCATTTCCGGAACGGAAAAAATCAGTCAACGCCTACGGCTGGGCAGCGCCGGCAGCTCGCAAATGAGCGCGGACGGCGGCGGCATCTCTGGCTTCCATTCGGGTTTGGGCAGATCGCTAAGTAAGGCGATCATTCGCGCCCTCTGATGCGCAAGGGTGGCACGTAGCGCCCGCGCCAGCCCGATCTCGCTCAATGTGTTGGCAAGGTCGTACGCCGGGCGGGGAATTTCATCGCCCATGTAGCACGGTTTGTTGGCTATCTCCCAACCGGGCCTGTCAACCAGATAACCACCGCTCGAAAAGCCCGCGCCTCCGGGAGAGGAGAAGATGCTGCGGAAGCCGAACGCCCTCCCCGACCGGTGTTCCATACGGAAGTCAAAAAGCCCGCCGCACCTTTCGGCACGGCGGGCGATCAGTCGTTCACCAGGCACAGGGTGGGCGGGGGTGGGCGTGCCCGGATTGTAGGAAATCCTACGCGCGCCGGCTGCGTCGCGTCTACCAACCGGCGGTTGGAATGCTCAACTCGGTGAGCCTTGCTTTACCCGGTCCTACCGCCCCAGCGCTTGTTTCGAAACCGACAGAAGTTCTTCTTCGTCCACCACTCCGGCCATGTAGTTGGCAATAATTCGGGACGCGAGCGCTTCACGTCGATGCGCAGATTCACTGTCAATCTTCAACCGCTCGAACACCCGCGCCAGTAGGGCCAACTCGGTCGGGTTGAAGACACCCGCATGCTCGGCTTTTCCACGAATCGGCATGACAAACCCCCTTCGCCCAGAGATTTTGTTCGTGCGGCATTATCATACACCAAAAAACCGCACCAGCGGAGCGGCGCGCCT